>CAVZEU010000003.1:607500-1239789 GCA_963774415.1 uncultured Gammaproteobacteria bacterium
GGATCGCCTCAACGGGTTGCTGAAAAGATTTATGTAACGCATGTTCCATCGAGGGTGTTGGCGAAATGCACATACCCGGGACCTGCGGTTCGATCTTTAACAATATGGTGATTCTGTCAAGAGCGTCTTGGGTTCAAGATGGTTTTGAGCGCGATTGTGATGACCGCGCGCAAGGCTGGACTGAACACAAGACTGTGTCAGCGAAGCGGAATTGAATCGTCGTGTTCGATTCCGTTGGTGTTAGTCAGGCGGAGCTTAGCCGCTTCCGCCTTTGGTTAACCGAAGACTTGCTTCGAAAGGACCGGACATATGCTTATACAACATATGGTCGGCTGGTTCGGAGTGCTCGCGAAGAGATTTTTTCTCTAATCAAGGCGGGGCGCGAATGAGACGCCGGGAGCGTAGTGAACTACGTGACCGGTGCGAATGAGCGATCCAACGATGAGTAGAGGAAAAAGATCGAGCGAGGGGGTTTTGGGTTATATGACCAAGTGACTAAGCGCACACGGTGGATGCCTTGGCGGCAGAAGGCGATGAAGGACGTGGAAGTCTGCGAAAAGCCTCGGGGAGCTGACAAACAAGCTTCGATCCGGGGGTATCCGAATGGGGAAACCCACCGCTTCGGCGGTATCGCTGCCTGAATATATAGGGCAGCGAGGCGAACCCGGGGAACTGAAATATCTAAGTACCCGGAGGAAAGGAAATCAATTGAGACTCCCTCAGTAGCGACGAGCGAACGGGGACCAGCCGATCGGTGAGTGAATAGTGGAACAGTCTGGAAAGTCTGGCCATAGCGGGTGATAGCCCCGTACACGAAATGACCTCATCGACGTATCAAGTAGGGCGGAGCACGTGAAACTCTGTCTGAAGATAGGGGGACCATCCTCTAAGGCTAAGTACTCTCTGCCGACCGATAGTGAACAAGTACCGTGAGGGAAAGGCGAAAAGAACCCCGGAGAGGGGAGTGAAATAGACCCTGAAACCGTGTGCGTACAAGCAGTCAGAGCCTCGTCTCTAAAGCACCTTCGAGCAGTGTTTTGGAGCACACTGTTAGCCATCACGCAGTGATGGCAAACCGCCCTAACATCAGTTATTAGGGTGCTTTAGTGACGGGGTGATGGCGTACCTTTTGTATAATGGGTCAGCGACTTACTTTCAGTAGCAAGCTTAACCGTTTAGGGTAGGCGAAGGGAAACCGAGTCTTAACAGGGCGTATAGTTGCTGGGAGTAGACCCGAAACCGGGTGATCTATCCATGAGCAGGGTGAAAGTGCAGTAACATGCACCGGAGGCCCGAACCCACTTATGTTGAAAAATGAGGGGATGACTTGTGGCTAGGAGTGAAAGGCTAAACAAACCCGGAGATAGCTGGTTCTCCTCGAAAGCTATTTAGGTAGCGCCTCGTGTATTGCCCTTGGGGGTAGAGCACTGTTATGGCTAGGGGGTCATACCGACTTACCAAACCATGGCAAACTCCGAATACCAAGGAGCATGAGCACGGGAGACACACTGCGGGTGCTAACGTCCGTAGTGGAAAGGGAAACAACCCAGACCACCAGCTAAGGTCCCAAAATTACTACTGAGTGGGAAACGATGTGGAAAGGCCCAGACAGCCAGGAGGTTGGCTTAGAAGCAGCCACCCTTTAAAGAAAGCGTAATAGCTCACTGGTCGAGTCGGTCTGCGCGGAAGATTTAACGGGGCTAAGTAGTATACCGAAGCTGTGGAATCGCAGGGTCTTCGGACCCTGCGGTTGGTAGAGGAGCGTTCTGTAGGCCTGTGAAGGTGAATCGAGAGGTTTGCTGGAGGTATCAGAAGTGCGAATGCTGACATGAGTAACGATAATGCGGGTGAAAAACCCGCACGCCGAAAACCCAAGGTTTCCTAGCGCAACGTTAATCGGCGCAGGGTGAGTCGGCCCCTAAGGCGAGGCGGAAACGCGTAGTCGATGGGAAGCAGGTTAATATTCCTGCACCTTTTATTACTGCGATGGAGGGACGGAGAAGGCTAGATGCGCCTGGTGTTGGTTATCCAGGTTCAAGCGTGTAGGGAGTGATCTTAGGTAAATCCGGGGTCACTTAATCCCGAGGCGTGATGTGGGGTCTCAACATAGAGACGAAGGCATCGATGCCAGGCTTCCAGGAAAAGCTTCTAAGCATAGGTAATAAAGGACCGTACCGTAAACCGACACAGGTGGGTGGGTAGAGAATACCAAGGCGCTTGAGAGAACTTGGGTGAAGGAACTAGGCAAAATAGTACCGTAACTTCGGGAGAAGGTACGCCCTTGCCGGTGACGAGATTTACTCTTTGAGCTGGTGGGGGTCGCAGTAACCAGGCCGCTGCGACTGTTTATTAAAAACACAGCACTCTGCAAACACGAAAGTGGACGTATAGGGTGTGACGCCTGCCCGGTGCCGGAAGGTTAATTGATGGGGTTAGCATTCGTGCGAAGCTCTTGATCGAAGCCCCGGTAAACGGCGGCCGTAACTATAACGGTCCTAAGGTAGCGAAATTCCTTGTCGGGTAAGTTCCGACCTGCACGAATGGCGTAACGATGGCGGCGCTGTCTCCACCCAAGACTCAGTGAAATTGAAATTGCTGTTAAGATGCAGTGTACCCGCGGCTAGACGGAAAGACCCCGTGCACCTTTACTATAGCTTCACACTGAACTTTGACTAGGTCTGTGTAGGATAGGTGGGAGACTTTGAAGCCAGGGCGTCAGTCCTGGTGGAGTCAACCTTGAAATACCACCCTGATGTAGTTGGAGTTCTAACCCAGACCCGTTATCCGGGTCGGGGACCGTGTGTGGTGGGTAGTTTGACTGGGGCGGTCTCCTCCCAAAGAGTAACGGAGGAGCACGAAGGTGGGCTAATCACGGTCGGACATCGTGAGATTAGTGTAAAGGCACAAGCCCGCTTGACTGCGAGATCGACGGATCGAGCAGGTACGAAAGTAGGTCTTAGTGATCCGGTGGTTCTGTATGGAAGGGCCATCGCTCAACGGATAAAAGGTACGCCGGGGATAACAGGCTGATACCGCCCAAGAGTTCATATCGACGGCGGTGTTTGGCACCTCGATGTCGGCTCATCACATCCTGGGGCTGTAGCCGGTCCCAAGGGTATGGCTGTTCGCCATTTAAAGTGGTACGCGAGCTGGGTTTAGAACGTCGTGAGACAGTTCGGTCCCTATCTGCCGTGGGCGTTAGAGATTTGAGGGAAGCTGCTCCTAGTACGAGAGGACCGGAGTGGACGAACCTCTGGTGTTCCGGTTGTCACGCCAGTGGCATTGCCGGGTAGCTATGTTCGGAAGGGATAACCGCTGAAAGCATCTAAGCGGGAAGCCTCTCCCAAGATTAGATCTCTCAACACTTGATGTTGTAAGGACCCTTGTAGACTACGAGGTTGATAGGCTGGGTGTGGAAGCGCAGTAATGCGTGAAGCTAACCAGTACTAATTGTCCGAGTGGCTTGGTCATATAACACCAAAATCCCTTTTTGACTTCCTTATTTTCACGAATGGCAGCGTTATGATGATCGCGAATTTCGGTCATGGACTACAAGTCCACTCCCTCATTCGCTCTACATCATGCCTTGCCCTCGCAAAAATAAGTTTGCCAAACAGGTTCTTCGCTGGACACAGAAGCTCTTGACAGGATCACCAAATGTAGGGAGCGAGCTTCGGCTTGCTTCCGATTGAGGAAGGATATTCCTCAAACCAGCTTGCCTGGCGGCATTAGAGTATTAGAACCACCTGATCCCATCCCGAACTCAGCAGTGAAATGATACATCGCCGATGGTAGTGTGGGGTTTCCCATGTGAGAGTAGGTCACTGCCAGGCATTTATACCGGACCCCGGTGCAGTTCTCTGCGCCGGGGTTCTTTTATGCGCGGGATTTGTCGACCCCGGCCTGGCAGTGGTCACTGTCATCCGCACTCCGCCTCCGCTGCGTGCGGAGCAGCTTCGCTGCAATCAGGTGTCGCTTCGCGACGGCTTGATTTGCGTGCACACTGGCACGCAACACGGTCACTGCCAGGCATTTATACCGGACCCCGGTGCAGTTCTCTGCGCCGGGGTTCTTTTATGCGCGGGATTTGTCGACCCCGGCCTGGCAGTGGTCACTGTCATCCGCACTCCGCCTCCGCTGCGTGCGGAGCAGCATCGCTGCAATCAGGTGTCGCTTCGCGACGGCTTGATTTGCGTGCACACTGGCACGCAGCACGGTCACTGCCAGGCATTTATACCGGACCCCGGTGCAGTTTTCTGCGCCGGGGTTCTTTTATGCGCGGGATTTGTCGACCCCCGCCTGGCGTTCAGAGGGGCAGGTCCGAAGCCCCGGTCAGGAAGGTGTCGACCGCATGCGCACACTGGCGGCCCTCGAGTATGGCCCAGACCACCAGCGACTGTCCGCGGCGCATGTCGCCGGCGCTGAACACCTTTTCCACCGAACTGCGATAGTCCTCGACATTGGCCCTGACGTTGCCGCGGGTATCGAGTTCGACGCCCAGTGAAGTGAGCATGCCGTCGTGCACCGGGTGCTCGAAACCCATGGCGAGCAGTACGAGATCGGCTTCGAGTTCGAACTCGCTGCCCGGCACCTCCTTGAGGGCCATGCGGCCGCCGTCGCCGGGCTCCCAT
Organism: uncultured Gammaproteobacteria bacterium; assembly: GCA_963774415.1. Taxonomy (GTDB): domain Bacteria; phylum Pseudomonadota; class Gammaproteobacteria; order Xanthomonadales; family SZUA-36; genus SZUA-36. The sequence goes on from CAVZEU010000003.1 coordinate 612,132, forward strand.
TGAACCCGGACCAGCCGCAGCGCTTCAACCCTGCCCTTGCTGCCGACGATGGCCTTCGTGTTGACTGACCAGTCGCGTTCGCAGCCTTCTTCGTGGGAAGTCGAGGTGCGCAGCTTCAAAGGCCAGTCCGGCCACACCAGGGCCTTGTCTTCGTGTTCCGGCGGCCTGGGCATGATCTCGAGCTGGGTCACCGAATTCGCGCCCTGGCGAATTGCGGTACCCACGCAGTCCGAACCCGTGTCGCCGCCGCCGATCACGACCACGTGCTTGCCCCGGGCCAGGATGCGCCGCGTAGCGGAGAGTTCCTCGCCGGCATTTCGGCGGTTCTGCCCGGTGAGGTACGGCATCGCGAAGTGCACGCCATCGAGCTTGCGTCCCGGCACCGGCATGTCACGCGGTTGTTCGGACCCGCCGGCCAGCACGATGGCGTCGTATTCTTCCACCAGTTCGCCGACCGGCACCGTAACGCCGATATGCGTATTGGGGCGAAAGCGTATGCCTTCGGCGCGCATCTGCGCCATGCGCCGGTCGATCAGGTGTTTTTCCAGCTTGAAATCGGGAATGCCGTAGCGCAGCAAGCCGCCGATACGAGCATGTTTCTCGAAAACTGTTACGGTATGCCCTGCGCGGGCCAGTTGCTGGGCACAGGCCAGGCCCGCAGGTCCGGAGCCGACGACGGCGACGCGTCTGCCGGTCCGGTGCTGGGGAATCTGCGGGCCGATCCAGCCCTCCTCCCAACCGCGTTCAACGATGGCTAATTCGATGGTCTTGATGGTTACCGGCCGATCGGAAAGCTGCAGGGTGCACGCTGCCTCGCAGGGAGCGGGGCACACGCGGCCGGTGAATTCGGGGAAATTGTTGGTCGAATGCAACGCGTCCAGCGCGGAACGCCAGTCGCCCCGGTAGACGAGGTCGTTCCAGTCCGGAATGATGTTGTTGACCGGGCAACCCTGGTGACAAAAAGGTATGCCGCAGTCCATGCAGCGCGCGCCTTGATCCCTGAGCTGGCTTTCGGACAACGGCAACCAGAATTCCTTCCAGTGCTGCGTGCGCTCACTCACCGGCTCGTAGGCACGATCACGGCGCTCGATATCCTTGAAGCCGGTTGGCTTACCCACGGGTCATTCTCCCACCGCCACGTTGACGCCACTGCGCTCGGCAGCCTGTGTCGCCGCCTGCATTTCTTCGAGCACCCTGCGATATTCGACAGGCATCACCTTGACGAATTTTGGCAGCCAGGCTTCCCAGTCGCCGAGGATTTCAGACGCCCATTCGCTGCCGGTGCAGTCGCGGTGGCGTTCGATCAGGCCGTGCAACCGCTGGCTATCGTAGCGTGTCATGTCGTGGACCAGGTCGACCTTGCCGTGGCATTCGAGGTCGCCGCCCTGGTGCTCGGATTCCTCCAGACGCCGATCTTCGTCCGCGATCGGCTCCAGTTCGACCATGGCCATGTTGCAACGCAGCTTGAAGTCATCCGACAAGTCCAGGACATAGGCGATACCGCCGCTCATGCCGGCGGCGAAGTTGCGCCCGGTCTGGCCCAGCACGACCACGATGCCGCCGGTCATATATTCACAGCCGTGGTCACCCAGGCCTTCGACGACGGCGGTCACGCCGGAATTACGAACCCCGAAACGCTCGCCCGCGACGCCCCGAATGAAGCATTCCCCGTCAATCGCGCCATAAAGCGCGGTGTTACCGACGATGATGTTCTCCTCGGGGCGGAAACGGGCGCCACGCGAAGGCCGGACGATCAGGCGCCCCCCGGACAGGCCCTTGCCGAGGTAGTCGTTGGCATCGCCGTCGAGCCGCAGCGTAACGCCGCGGCTGAGGAAGGCGCCAAAACTCTGTCCCGCGCTGCCTTCGAGATTGATCCGTATCGTATCATCCGGCAGGCCCGCGTGCCCGTAACGCCTGGCAATCTCGCCAGACAGCATCGCACCGACCGTGCGGTTGGTATTGGCGACAGGAAATGAAATTTCCACCGGTTCGCGGTTTTCGAGGGCAGGCAGCGCCGCCGCGATCAGCTGATGATCAAGGGCCCTGTCGAGGCGGTGGTCCTGTGGCTCGCATTGGTGGGTCGCGACGCCCGGTTTCGCAACGACCGGGTACAGGATGGCGCCAAGGTCGAGGCCCTGCGCCTTCCACTGCTCGATCGCCCGGCGCATGCCCAGGCGGTCGCGCTGGCCGACCATTTCGTTGAAGTTGCGGAACCCCAGTCGCGCCATCAGCTCGCGGACTTCCCGGGCCAGGAACATGAAGTAATTGACCAGGTGTTCCGGTTGGCCCGGAAACAGTTCGCGCAGCGACGGGTCCTGGGTCGCGACCCCGACCGGGCAAGTATTGAGATGGCATTTGCGCATCATGATGCAGCCCAGGGCGATCAGCGCACCCGTGCCTATGCCGACCTCGTCGGCACCCAGCAGCGCACCGACGACGATGTCGCGGCCGGTGCGTATGCCACCGTCGACCTGCACGGCGATGCGGCCGCGCAGGCGGTTCATGACCAGTGTCTGGTGGGTTTCGGCCAGCCCGATTTCCCATGGACTGCCGGCGTTCAGGATCGATGTCAGGGGGCTGGCGCCGGTGCCGCCGTCAGCGCCCGAGATCGTGACGTGCTCGGCGTGGGCCTTGGAGACGCCGGCAGCGATGGTGCCGACACCGAGTTCCGAGACCAGTTTCACGCTGATGCGTGCCGCCGGGTTGACATTCTTCAGATCGTGGATGAGCTGCGCCAGGTCTTCGATCGAGTAGATATCGTGGTGCGGCGGGGGCGATATGAGTCCGACGCCTGGCGTGGAATGGCGTACCCGCGCGATCCATTCGTTGACCTTGTGCCCGGGCAGTTGTCCGCCCTCCCCGGGCTTGGCGCCCTGCGCCATCTTGATCTGGATGTCGGTGGCGTTGACCAGGTACTCGGCGGTGACGCCGAAGCGGCCCGACGCCACCTGCTTGATCGCCGAGCGCATCGAATCGCCGTTCGGCAGAGGCTCGAACCGCTTCGCCTCTTCTCCGCCTTCGCCCGTGTTGGAACGCGCCCCGATGCGGTTCATGGCAATGGCCAGCGTCGTATGGGCTTCCCAGGAAATCGAACCGAACGACATCGCGCCGGTTGAAAATCGCTTGACGATCTCCTCCGCGGGCTCGACCTCTTCCAGCGGCAAGGGGCTGTCGTCAAACCTCAGCTCGAAGAGCCCGCGCAGGGTTCTGAGCTCGCGGCTCTGGTCGTCCAGGCGCCGCGAGAATTCCCGGTAGGTCTTCTCGTCATTCGAGCGTACCGCGTGCTGCAGCAGCGACACGGTGTCGGGCGTCCAGGAATGCTTTTCGCCGCGCAGGCGAAAGGCCACATCACCCCCCGGGTCGAGGGCCGCCCTCAGCACACCCCTTGCGTAGGCGGCCTGATGGCGCCGCACCGTTTCGGTCGCAATATCATGCAGCCCAATGCCGCCCACCGCGCAACGTGTCCCGGTGAAATGACGATCCAGAAACGCCTTTGAAAGACCTACGGCATCGAAGATTTGTGCGCCGCAATAGGACTGGTAGGTGGAAATGCCCATCTTGGACATCACCTTCAGGATGCCCTTGTCGACGGCCTTGATGTAGCGTTGCCGTAGTTCGCGCTCGCTGATGGGTTCCTTGAGGCCGGGGCGTTCGTGCTCCAGGCTGTCGAAGGCGAGGTAGGGGTTGATGGCTTCCGCGCCGAACCCGGCCAACAAGCAGAAATCGTGCACGCGGCGGGCCTCGCCGGTCTCGACGACCAGTCCGGCCTCGGTACGCAGACCGCGGCGTATCAAGTGATGGTGCACGCCGGCCGTGGCCAGCAGGGCCGGTATTGCGACGAAGTCCTTGTCGACGGGGCGGTCGGACAAAATCAGGATGTTGTAGCTGCCCTTCACGGCCTCTTCGGCCTGGTGGAACACGTTCCTGAGCGCACGATCCATGCCGCTGGCGCCTTCGGCCACAGGATAGGTAGTGTAGATCGTGCGTGTGCGAAACGCCCTGTCGACGTGATTCTCGATCTGGCGGATGCGTTCCAGGTCCGTATTCGAAAGGATCGGCTGACGGACCTCGAGGCGTTTTTTTGTGCAGATGTCGTCCGGGTCGAGCAGATTGGGCCGCGGCCCGATCTGGGAAGCCAGCGACATCACGAGCTCCTCGCGGATTGGGTCGATCGGAGGGTTGGTGACCTGGGCAAAGCACTGGGAGAAGTAGTCATAGAGCAGTTTAGGCCGCTCGGACAGCGCCGCCACCGGGGTGTCCCTGCCCATGGAACCCACGGGATCCTGACCCGTCAGCGCCATCGGCACCAGGAAGTGCCGGATGTCTTCCTGGGTGTAGCCGAATGCCTGCTGGCGATGCAGCAGGGTGCCGGCGTCCGGCGCCATCGCGCCGACTTCGCCGGGCAGGTTCTCCAGCATGATCAGTGTGTCGTCCAGCCACTGCTGATACGGCTTGGCCGCGGACAGGCGCCGCTTGATCTCAGCATCGCTGATGATGCGCCCTTCCTCGAGGTCGATCAGGAACATCTTGCCCGGCTGCAGGCGCCACTTGGTCACGATCTTCTCTTCCGGTATCGGCAAGACGCCAACCTCTGACGCCATGACGACGATGTCGTCGTTGGTGACGACGTAACGCGCGGGTCGCAGCCCGTTCCGGTCCAACGTGGCCCCGATCAGGCGGCCGTTCGTGAAGGCGATGGCGGCCGGGCCGTCCCAGGGCTCCATCAGCGAAGCGTGGAATTGGTAGAATGCACGCCTGTCCTCGTCCATCAGAGGGTTGCCCATCCACGCTTCCGGGATCAGCATCATCATCGCGTGAGAAAGCGGGTATCCGCCAGCCACCAGCAGTTCGAACGCATTGTCCAGCGTTGCCGAGTCCGAGGCGCCGTCACCGATCAGAGGCCACAGTTTGGCAAGGTCCTCGCCCAGCACGCGGGAGGACATGTTGTGGCGGCGCGCCGCCATCCAGTTGATGTTGCCGCGTACCGTGTTGATCTCGCCGTTGTGGCACAGGTAGCGGAACGGCTGAGCCAGCTTCCAGGAAGGGAAGGTGTTGGTCGAGAAACGCTGGTGTACCAGTGCCAGCGCCGATTCAGTGCGCTGGTCACGCAGGTCCGCGTAGAATTTTGCAAGATTGGGCGCCAGCATCATCCCCTTGTAAACCAGCGTACGCGAGGAAAGTGAGGCGATGTAGAAATCGTCGTTGTCCTCGTAGTCATGGTCCCAGACGGCGTGGTGGGCCTGTTTGCGGATCACGAACAACTTGCGCTCGAAGGCCAGCCGGTCGGGCGTGTCGGCGCCGCGGCCGATGAAGAACTGCCGAATATCCGGCGCCAGCGGCTTCACGGCCTCGTCCAGCCAGCTGTCGTCGCGCGGCACGGTGCGCCAGCCCAGAACGGTTTGGCCCTCTCTGGCGGTCGCTGTTTCGAGGGCTTCCACGCAACGGCAGGCTGATTCGCCGTTGCGCGGCAGGAACACCATGGCAACGGCGTAGTGGCCAGCCGGCGGCAAGCTTATGCCGCCGGCCGCGCATTCCTCGCGCAGCAGCCTGTCCGGGACCTGGATCAGGATGCCGGCACCGTCGCCGGACAGGGGATCCGCGCCCACTGCGCCGCGGTGATCGAGGTTATCCAGGATTTGCAGGCCCTGTCGGATGATGTCGTGGCTGGCATGGTTCCTGATGTGCGCAATGAAGCCGACGCCACATGCATCATGTTCGTTCAGCGGGTCATACAGGCCCCGTTTCAGATTCCGCCGTTGGCCATATATCTGTTTTTGCCCTTTTCTCTTTGCTGCACTCATTCAACCATTCCGCTCGCTTTCCTTGCCGGTCACCAGTCCGGCTCTACCGACAAACTTTACTTCATTTGCCGGCTCGGCGTCAGTCCGATTTGAAACCCGCACCCGGGTTTCCCGGCCGGGGTTTTTCTTTTTATAATTCGCTCATGATCATATCTTGCCCTGAAGCGTGAAAGCTGCCTGCTACCAGAGGTTCGGGCCGGCGGAAGCGGTGTTGACCCTGCGCGAACTGGACGAGCCGCAACCCGGCAGCGGGGAAGTCCTCGTCCGCCTGGCCAGCAGTGCGGTCAACCCGTCCGATGTAAAGAAGCGGGTCGGCGCCTTTCCGGGTTTACTGGATGACGGTTTTATCATCCCGCACAGTGACGGCGCCGGCGTCATCGAGGCAGTGGGGGCGGGGGTTCCGTCCGCGCGCAGCGGTGAACGAGTGTGGGTCTACCAGGCGCAGCACGAGCGTCGATTCGGAACCGCGGCCGGGTATGTCGCCCTGGATGCGCGGCGTGCCGTGCCACTGCCGGACCACGTGGATTTCGATACCGGGGCCTGTCTCGGGATACCGGCCATGACCTCGCACCGCTGCGTCTTCGCCGACGGCCCGGTCGAGGGCCAGACCGTCGTCGTGACCGGCGCCGCCGGGCGGGTCGGCCATTACGCGGTGCAATGGGCCGCGCAGGCCGGCGCCCGGGTCATCGCCACGGCCAGCAACGAGGCGGACGCGGAGGCGTGCCGTCGGGCGGGCGCGGCGGCGGTGGTCAATCACCGTCAGCCCGGCTGGGGCGCACAGGCCGTGGCGGCCAATGCAGGGCGGCGCGTCGATCGCGTCATCGATCTGGAGTTCGGCGCCAACCTGCCGGAGGTGCTGGACATGGTCGCGACCAGCGGCACCATCGTCAGCTACGGTTCCGCCCGCATCCCTGAGCCCCGCCTGCCCTTTTACCGGGCGATGTATCTCGATCTGCTGATCCGGCTGGTCATCGTCTACGCCATGCCGGAGGCAGCCAAACAGGCGGCTGTCGATGATATCCTGGACGCTTTGTCCGAGGGCCGTTTGCAGCACCGGATCGCGCAGGTGCTGCCGCTGGATGCGATCGCGGATGCCCACGGCTTGATCGAACAGGGTAGCGTGCGGGGTTGTGTCGTACTGCACACGGGATAGGCCGTTGCAGCGGCTTAAGGACCCGGCGGCGGTTTTACTCGCCGCCGGCTTACCGCATAATAGTTTGCGGGTGTGCCATCAGAATCTGACCGCAGTGCTCCGGTCCGGCAGGAGAACCAAGTACACATGAGTTTCTTTTTACCATACCTGTATGTCGGTGTCGGCAGCATGCTGGGTGGCGTCAGTCGTTACAGCCTGACGAGGGTCACGCAGGACTACGCGTTATTCAGCGTTCCGTTCGGGACCCTGCTGTCCAACCTGGCGGGGTGTTTCGTGATTGGCCTGGTGGCGGGTATAGGCGCCCGGTCGGAAGTGCTGTCAACGGAGATGCGCCTGTTGCTGGCCACCGGGTTCTGCGGTGGTTTCACGACCATGTCGTCTTTCGTGTACGAGTTGGGCCAACTGGTTCAGGACAAGGCCTACTTCTATGCGTCATCCTACTTCGTGGGCACACTGGTGGGCGCCGGGCTGGCCTTTCTGCTGGGGTTGCTTCTGAGTGAGTTGCTGGTGAGGTAAGGTATGGAAATTACGGGACAGGCGGTACTGCTGCGAATATTCATCGGCGAGAGCGACAAGCTTGGACATCTGCCTTTGTACGAAGCCATCGTCAAGAGCGCCCGGGAGGCGGGTCTGGCAGGAGCGACCGTGCTCAAGGGTGTGCTGGGCTTTGGCGCCACCGCGCGCATCCGCACCCACAAGATCCTCGATCTCAGCTCCGATCTCTCCCTGGTCATCGAGATCGTGGATGAGGACGAGAAAATTGAACCATTCAAGCGCACGCTTTCGAAGATGTTCGAAGAGGCCGGCTGCGGCGGCCTGGTGACGCTGGAAAACATCCGTGTAATCCACTACCTGCGTGGCGCCAACCCGGAATCCGAATGAGGCGCTCAGAGCAAAACGCCGGAACCCTCATGGGCTCCGGCGCTTGTTTGTTTCGGTGGAAAACCGTTGCCGGTCTTTACGGCTCGTTTGCGTCGGGCTCGTTGGCCTTGATCATAACGTCGACTTTACGCACTTGCCGTTCCGGCAGCTTCTGTTCCAGGGTATCACGCCGGCGTATCTCGCTGTCGACATACTTCATCCACTGCTGGGCGGTGTGGGCGCTGCGCTTGTCCTTGGCGGCGATCGCAAACACCCTCTTGGCCTGCTCCAGCTTCTTCTGGTTGAGTAGCGCCATGCCGTACATGATGTTGGCGGTGTCGGTGCGCCTCAGGCCGCCCATTTTCAGGCCCTTCCTGGCCGCCTCGGCGGCTTCGGACCATTTCTCCAGGTTGATGTAGGACTGGGCCAGGCGAATATAGAGTTCACCGTTATCCGCCATGGCCGCCGCCCGCTTCAGCGGCGGTATGGCCTTTTCGTCTTCCCTGGCCTGGTACCAGGCCTGTGACAGCAAGCGCAGGTTGCGCAAGTTCTCATCGACGTTTTTCGCAGCCATTTCCTTTTGCAGTACTTTGGCCGCCTTGTAGGGTTCGCCGTGCAGCAGATACAGGTTGGCGAGGTTCACAGCGTGTCGCTTGGGATCGATATAGCCTTTTTCATACAGCGCTTCGGTGAGGGCGAGCTGCTTCTTGGTATCGCCCATTTCGCTGTAGACACCCGCCAGCGTCAGGATATACGTGTCCTTCGGGTAGTTTTCGATCAGTTCGTTGAGAACGTTCAGCATATTGGGGTAATCTTTCAGTTCGAAATAAATTACCCTCAGCAGCAAGAGCCAGTTCTCCCGCGGCACGCGGCCCTGATCGTGCTCCATTTGCACGGCTTTCTTGACCGGTTCGAGCGCCTTCTTGTACTGCTGCAGCTGGTAATAGGCCTGGCCGATCAACATGTAAATGTCCGCGGCCGGTTCCGGCACGACCGCCATCAGGCGCTTGATGGTATCCAGGGCCTGCTGGTATTGCTCTTGCGTAAAGTACAGCTGGGCCATCGTTTTCAGCGTGCTCTGTTGCAGGGCCTCGGGCAGGTCGGGCTGTTGCAGTACTTTTTGATAGGAGCGAATGGCGTCGTCGTATTTCTCCTCCAGGTAGTAAAGATACCCCGAAAGGTTCCAGATCTGGGCGGTTTCGTAGGGTGACAGCTTCTTTCTGCTGTTCTGCATCTCCCTGATGGACTTTTCCGCACCCGCATAGTCTTCGGCTTCCACCTGCTTCTGGATGTCCATCAGCTTTTCGTAGACCTGTTGGCTCATGGCAACCGTCTGCTTGGTCTTGCGCTCGTTGTCTTCCTGGGCGTACAACGGTGTCGTTACGAGCACTGCGAGCAGCGCGACACATAGCGCGCCAATCAAACCATTGCGCCAGCGGTGCCTGGTGGTCGGTGTATTAGTCTGTAATTTCATAAGTGAACTTGTTTTGCACGCCAGGCACTTCCACGGCTTCACCATCGATGATTCTGGGCTTGTATTTGAATTTCAGCGCTGCATTCACGGACGCACGGTAAAACAGCGTCGACGTACACTGGTCTTCCAGGACGTGCGGGTCCTTGGTCGTGCCTTGTTTGGTCACGGTGTACTCGACCACGCAGTAACCTTCGATACCGCGCTGCAGGGCCCGGTTGGGATAGATCGGCGCGACCTTCACGATGGGCAGGTAGTCGCCTTCGCCCACGCCGAGGCTGAAACCGCCGGTCATCTTGATGTCGGTCTTTACCGGCGCGGCCTTGATGGCGATTTTCTCCGCGTTGGGGTTCAGATCATCCATCTTTGGCGCCGGCGGTTGCGGCGGAGGATTGTCGGGCTGCGGGGGCTTTTCCGGTTTCAGTTGCCTGCGATGGACGGTTTCGTCGCGTTTGACCCTGACGAAATCCACCAGGCTGCCGGTGTCGCCCTTGTTGAGCGTGCGGTCTGCCGTTGCAATCAGGTACTGCATCACCCAGAACAGGCTTAGCGTAACCACCGTCGCGATGATGAGCCCGAAGGCCATTCGTCCCACTCCGGGGGTCTGATTTGCCGCAAGTTTTTGATTGATGGTACTGGTCGTCATTGGAACATCAGGGCTTTTGGGCCGCAATTGAAACGTTGTAAACCCCGGCCTGGCGGGATGCGTCCATGACCTGGATCAGTGTATCGGTCTTGGATTCCTTGTCGGCCTGGATGACCACGGAACCCTGCGGGTTCTCGGCATGCAGGCGTTCGATGTTGGGCCTGACGGCGCGGATATCGATCTGCCGGCGGTCAATCCAGATATCGTTGTTCGCGCCGATGGCGATCAGGATATTGGCGTTTTCCTTCTTCACGGCCGTCGCCGCATCGGGGCGGTTGACGGAAATGCCCGACTCCTTGACGAAAGTTGCCGTGACGATGAAGAAGATCAGCATGATGAAGACCACGTCCAGCATCGGTGTGATGTTGATCTCGGACTCGTCCTCAACGGGGGCCTGGTTAAAAAATTGCTTCATTCAAATTTCTCCAGTGACTACACGTCACCCGTGTTCCACGAACAGGTTATCCGCGAGAAGCTCGCGTTCCGTGGCCGCTTTTCGTTGCAGGTAGGTTGCCATCGCGACACCGGAAAGCGCCGCCACCATACCGGCCATGGTCGGTATCGTCGCCTTGGAAACGCCCGCGGCCATCGACCGCGGGTTTCCGGAACCTTGAACTGCCATCACCTCGAAGACCTCGACCATACCCGTGACGGTCCCCAGCAATCCGAGCAGGGGACACAGGGCCACGCAGGTCTGGATCAGTGGAATATTTCGTTCCACCTGGGCAGACACCTGGGAAATGATACGATTACGAATCTGGTGTGCATTCCAGGATCCGTGGTCTTGCCGGCCTTCCCACAATTGTATCGCGGCCATCGCCAGACGTTTGTGTCCGATTCGCAAATAGACCAGCCGCTCGACGATCAGGATCCACATGAACGCCGTGAGGAAGCCGATCGCATAGAGCACGCCCCCGCCGGCTTCCAGGAAGTCCCGGATCGTCTTGAGTGCTGGCAGATAGTAATAAATCAGATCCATAACGTAACTGCCTTATCAGTTGGCCTGGCTCTCTTCAGCGCGCTCGGCGAGGATGCCGGCGGCCTCTTCCTGCAGAATCTGCGTCAGACGCCTGGCGCGGCTGGAGACGAGCGTGTGCAGGAATACGGTCGGGATGGCCACGACCAGGCCGAGCACGGTGGTGACGAGGGCCTGCGAAATACCACCGGCCATCAGTTTCGGGTCACCGGCGCCGTACAGCGTGATGGCCTGGAAGGTCACGATCATACCGGTTACGGTACCGAGCAGACCCAGCAGAGGCGCGACGACGGATATGATCTTCAACAACGGCAACATGGAATTGAACTTCGGTGTCTCTCTTAGAATCGCTTCACCCAGCTTCAGTTCCATGGTTTCGATATCGTCATGCTTGCTGGTGTCGTAGACCTTGAGCACGCGTCCCAGCGGGTTGTTGCTGTTGGGCTGCTTGATATTCTTCATCTGTTTGCGAACCGCGCCGCTGACCAGGGACAGTGCCAGCACGCGCCAGATGGCGATCAGTATGCCCAAGATGCCCAGTACGATAATGACGTAACCAATGGTTTTACCCTGGGCGATGCGCTCGGTCAGGCTCGGTGTCTGCACCAGCAAACCAAGCAACTGGCCCCGGGTCGGGTCGATACCAATTGGGTGCATGCCGGAATCGGCGCTGGTCAGGCCGGAGATGCGGCTGGTGTAACGGCTCTGCGGCTGACGCTGCAGTTCGACCAGGCGGCCGGTCTCGGGCACGTACTCCAGGTACTTGCCGTCTGCGACGACGTTAAAGGAGCCGATACGCGTGACGTCTTCCATCTTCTCCTCGCCAGCGGCGGTAATGACCTTGGTCTTGAAAGTGACGACCTTGCCGCTCTCGGTCATTTCGCGCTGCAATTCGAACCACAGGCGCTCCATTTCCTCGATGGACGCGAGGCGATTGGACTGCCCCATCTTCTTGGCGAAATCCAGCAGGAACTTGGTCCTGTCGGGGAACTGCACCTGGGTCATCGAAGCCACGAACTGCGCACGGGCGTCGCCCGAAGCCTGTTGCAGCACGCCGAACAACTCCTTCAGGCCACCGAGGCGTTCCTGGAAAGCGCGCTCGAGGTCAGTGATTTTTGCATCATTGACTTCGAACTGCTTTTCCCGCGCCGCTGAAATTCCTTCCTGCCGCGTCTTCTCGGCTTTCATGGCGGCCAGCTTGGACGCCTGGCTGGCGCGGTCTGCGCGGAAGGCGTCGAGCCGGGCCTTGTTCTCTTTCGCGTCTTTCACGCGTCCGGCCTTAACGTCCTTGAGCAATTCGTCCAGCGACACCGGTGTGGCGGCGTGCGCCGTCAGGCTGAAGGCCAGGATGAGGCCGCTCGCGAGGCCAATTCTCTTGATCAGATTCATCATTGTGCTTCCCTCGTCGGCGCCTGGACCGGGACCACGACCAGATCCGGTGCAACCTGTTTACGTGCGATCTTCAGCCCCATTCTCGCCTGTGCCTGGTAGGTCTCAGGCGGAAGTTCGACATAGGCTTTAGTGGCCTTGTCCCAGGCGCCGGTGATCTGGCCGCCAACGGTCTGGTACAGCAGCGCTACGCGGCCAATTCGCAGGAAATCGACTTCCATTTCCTTGCCCTCGATGTTAAGTGAGCCCTTGTAGGCTTCGATCGTGCGGCCATAATCGTTCTCGATCTGGTACGCCTCGAGGATTTTGCGGAACTTCTCTGCCGCGGTGACATCGGAACGCTCCATCATTTCACGCAGACGTTCTACGCGCTGGTTGCGTTCTTTCAGCAGGAACGGCGTGTCCAGTTTGATGAACTCTTGCAGTCCGTCCAGCATGCGCTCCATCAAAGGCGTGATCTGACGCTCGACCATTGCCACGTTGGCGATGGATTCGTTCAGCGCCTGCATTTCATCCTGCTGATTGTCCAATTGCCTCTGCAACAGGGAGTTGTAGACCTTCAGTCCATCGACGACCTTGGATACGGTCCTGTAATCATTGATGATTTTCTCGGTCTGGTCGGCGACGGAATCGATCTGTTTCTGCGCCTGGGCGTTCTCGTCCGTGCGCTTTTCACCTTCCTGCATGACTTGATTGATGGTCACCGCGAACGCCTGTGTAGACAGGGTTGCAATGGCCACAACGAAGACCGAGGACAAAAGGCAGATAATCTTTCTGAAATTTAACATGCTTAGTCTCAATGGCTCTTAAAAAGTGTTGAACGGTAAAATCGGTTGGCACACTCTATATATAGAGTAGCATTCAGTCAATTCATATTGTACCCGTGGCGCTGCAAACCGACCCTTTTTTATCACGAAGGGATATATCCAGGGCGTTGGCCGCCGCGACGGGCGCCGGACGCGCAGTTGTGCCGGCACGAGACCGGCGGCTGAACCGTTGCAGGGCCCGTCGCGGACTGCATTGAATTTCATCTGCGTAAGCGTCTGCCAACGCCGGCCACACCCGTTCCAGCAAAGGCCGCGTGCCGGCGCTTGCGTTGCCCAAGCGGGGCATCGTGGTCAAGCCTGCATCAATCATTAGGCTCCATTCCTGTCAGCAAAAACGCTTTTCCGCAAAACCACACTGACGCTCAGTCAGAACATCTAATTCTGCCTGTTAAACGCTCCTTTTTCAAAAGAAAATTTAAACGTGGTTCAAAAACCGGTTCTGTTGCCGGTGGGCTGCCGTCTCGTTTGCCCGGCCAGGACCCGTTATGCGAGTGTTTCCGGCCATCGACGCTGGCGGCCGCCGACCCGGTCAGGCCGCTGAGGCTCCTACCAGAGGCCGTAGGCCCAGATCAGCACACCGCAAAGCAACAGCCAGGTGAGGATCGTCAGCGGTACGCCGACGCGTACGAAATCACCGAATTTGTAGCCGCCGGCATTCATGATCAGGACGTTGGTCTGATAGGCCATGGGCGTCGAAAAACTGAGATTGGCGCCGAAAAGCACGGCCAGCACGAACGGTTCCAGCGGCAGGCCGAGACGTTGCGCGATACCGATCGCGATCGGCGTGCCGATGACCGCGGCGGCGTTGTTGGAAACCACGTTGGTCAGGACGCCCATCATCAGCATCAGGCTCATCAATACGATGGCCGGGGGGGCGCCAAAGGTGATGTAAACGAACAGGTTGGCGAGATAGTCGGCGCCGCCGGTCTTCAGCAGCGCCAGACCCATGGCGAGCGAGGCCACGATGATCAGGATGACCTTGACGCTGAGCGCATTCATGGCATCTTTCCAGGTCAGGCAACCGGTGAGGATCAGAAACAGGCATCCGAGCGTGGCGCTGATCTCGATCGGCAGGACCCGTGTCGCCGTCAGCGCCACCACGCCGATGATGACGGCCATGGCGATCGGGGCCTTGCGTGCGTGCGGCAGCATGATGCTGCCATCCAGGATCAGGAAGTCCGCACTTTGCTTGAGCACGGCGAGATTGCTCAAGGTCGATTGCACCAGCAGTACATCGCCGGCACGCAGTCGCATCTCATCGAGGCCGGGGGACTTTCTCTCCTCCATCCCCTCGAAGCGGTTGAAAGCCAGCAACCGCAAATTGAAGCGGGACATCAGCCCGGCCTTGCCGATGGTGACACCGTTGAGCCTCGAGGCAGGCGTGATGGCTACCTCGGCGATCTGCTGGCCTTCCGTGCTGAGCGGGTGACTGGCGTCGACCGCGTGTTCCCCGGAATACAGGGTCCCGCCGAGCAAACGGGCGAAATCACGCAGGTTCTCCTGACTGTCGCTGATGACGATACGGTCACCGTCGCGCAGAATTACGTCCGGCAAAGGGTTGATGAACACGCCTTGGCCACGCTGAACGGACTCGACCTTGATGTTCTCGCCGGTGCGCGAGATCACCTCGGCCAGCGACCGACCGATGACGGGACTGTTGCTGTTGAGACCGATCTGTGCGGTGTAAACCCTCGAAACGCCCCGGTTGATCGGGGGTTCCCGGTGCGGCAGCAATCGCGGTGCGATGAGCCACAGGTAGGGAATGATAACGACACCGGCGAGCAGCACCGGCCCGGCGAAATCGAACATGTTGAACCGTTGCATACCCATGTCGGCGGCAACATTCACGACCAGCAGGTTCGTCGATGTGCCGATCGTCGTCGCCATCCCGCCCATGATACTGGCGAAACCCATCGGGATCAGTGCCCGCGAGGACGACGTGCCGGTCTTGACGGCGACCCCGATCATGATCGGCAGCATCAACACCACGATCGGCGTGTTGTTGATGAAGGCGCTCAGAAAAGCGGTGATGAGCAACGTCATCAGCAGGGAGATGGCTGGACTGCGGCGCCAGAACCGCGCCAGCAGGCGGCCGACCGGCTCGAGCGCGCCGGTGCTGATTAGTCCCTGTCCCACGATCATCAGGGCCGAGACCGCGATCAGCGCCCGGTTGCCGAAACCGAGGAAAAACTCTTCCGGCAAGAGCCGCTGACCGTCCACTTCGAACGGGAAGACCTGGAAACCGATCGCGAGGCTCACCAGTACCACCAGGCTGGTCGTTTCCAGCGGAATGTCGTCGCGTGCGAACAAAACGAGCGCGACCACGATCATGAGCATGACCGCCAGGGCGTGCATGTTCGGCAAGGTGAGTTCAGCCATGACTTGTTTGCACTTCCCGAAGTTGTTCGAGCACCGTTTCAAGCGAGCCGGCCGGCGGCAGGCAACGCCCGGCGTGACACACGAATGCCGTAAGCCCGGTGCGTTTTTCAATCGTTCCCAGCGCCCCCGGCAGTTCGGTCTCAGCAGGCCCGATTGCGTAGCAGTGTACCTTATCCAGCGGCTGCAGGGCTGCCTGCAGCTGTGTAATTTTCCCGGCGTCAGAGCCGATGATGACGACCTGGGGAGGTTGCAGGTGATATTCGTCGAGCGCCATTAGCAGGCTGGCGTGGGCCAGCGGATATTTACGTATCTGCGTAGCGCTGGCGCGCAAGGCCCGCTGTGCAGTTTCCAGCCAGGTGGGGTCACCCTGCAAGTGCCCGATTTCGAGCAAGGCCAGCGCGGCGCAACCACTGGCGCCGGGCGTGGCGTCGTCCTGCAGCGGGCGGATGCGGTGCAGTGGTGTCTGCTTGTCGGCCGCAGTATAGAAAAAACCGCCGTGTTCCCGGTCCGCGAAGCGCTCGGTGATGGCGTCGGCCAACTGCAGGGCAAAGCGGTAATGGCGGTCTCGCCAGCGTTGGCGCAGCACCGTCAACACCGACTGCAGCAGCCAGGCGTAATCGTCCAGGTAGGCCGCCGTATGAGATTGGCCCGCCGCGCGAATCGCGTACAACTCGCCGTCCGACCACATCTGCTGCCGCAGCGAATCGAGGACCGCCACGGCCTTGTCGATCCACTCGGGTTGCCGCATTGCGGCCCCGGCCCGCGCCAGGCCGTCGACGGCAAGCGCGTTCCAGCCGGTCAGGCGCTTGGGGTCGGTTGTCGGATGCACGCGCTTTTCGCGGTGCCGCGCGAGCACGCGCGCCGATTGTTGCAGCGAGGCGGCGACCTCGCCGGCGCCCAGTTTCATCTCCGCCGCCAATTCATCGTCATCGAAACGCCTGAGCAGGTGCCACGCGCGGCCCTCGAAATTGGGTGGCTGGTCGAGTCCGTAGGCGCGGCTGAATAAGCGGTATGTGTCTTGCCCGAGCAACGGTTCCACCTCTCCGGCATCCCAGACGTGAAACCCGCCTTCGATGCCGCCGGCATCGGCGTCGATGCTGGCGCAATAGCCGCCCTCGTCCGCGGTCATGGAACCGTCCAGCCAGCGAACGATGCCGCGGGCGACATCGGCGAAGCCGGCATCGGGCAAACCCTGCTTCGCCAGGCGCGCCGATGATTCGGCGTAGAGCGGCAGCAGTTGCGCATTGTCGTAAAGCATTTTTTCAAAATGTGGGATGCACCAGCGGCCGTCCACCGTGTAGCGGAAAAAGCCCCCGTCCAGATGATCACGCAAACCACTGACGGCCATCTTTCTGAGGCTGTGGTGGAGAACGGCGGCGAGAGCGCCGTCAGCGTCCCGGTGCCCGCACAGCCTGTTGACAAAACTCAGCAGCGGCGCTTGCGGGAACTTGGGGGCGCCGCCGAAACCGCCGTGTTGCCCGTCATGTTGCCGCAGCACCGCGGCAGCGGCGCTGTTCAGGGTGTCCTCGCCGGGCTCGGCCGAGTCCTGGTCCACGCCTTGCATGGCGCCCACGGCCTGCCGCAGGCTGGCCCCCTGGCGCGCGATTTCCTGCTGGTGCGTGTCGTACCATTGGCGCAGGTTTCTCAATACATCCGGGAACGCCGGCATGCCCTGGCGTGCTTCCGGCGGAAAGTAGGTTCCGGCAAAAAACGGGGTCAACTCCGCGGGCTCGAGAAATACGGTCAATGGCCAGCCGCCGCCGCGGCCTGTCAGCAGCTGGTGCGACAGCTGGTAAACCTTGTCCAGGTCCGGGCGCTCCTCGCGATCCACTTTGATATTGACGAACAGGGCGTTCATGACGCGGGCGATGGCCGGGTTCTCGAACGATTCGTGTGCCATCACATGACACCAGTGGCAGGCGCTGTAACCGATGGACAGCAGGATCGGGGCGTTGCGGGAACGCGCTTCCGCCAGCGCCTGCTCGTCCCAGGGCTGCCAACTCACCGGGTTTTCGGCGTGCTGTTGCAAATAGAGACTGGAACATCCGGAGAGTCGGTTCATGGACAAATTTCCCTCGCGCTTGCCTGTACACTGCGTCTGTCTTATGCTGCCTGCGATTCTCATTGTACCCGAGCCGGGACAGGTAGCGGGTGGGGTACGACCGCAGCTCGGCATACATGGCAAACAGGCAGTTGATTCCATTCAGGCATTTATCGGCGACCGGCATCGAAGCCGGCGGGTGAGGTATGCAGGCCAGGTACCCCCTGATCAATTTCGATCCCGTCGCCATCTCCATCGGTCCGCTGGACATCCACTGGTACGGCATCATGTACCTGCTGGCGTTTCTGGCCTTTTGGGCGATCGGCAGCCGCCTCGCCGTTACGCGCAAGTGGTACGGCTGGAACAAGGACGATGTCGGCGACGTGCTGTTTTACGGCATGCTCGGCGTCATACTCGGCGGCCGCATCGGTTACATGCTGGTTTACGGGCGCGACCTGTTGTTGCGGGACCCGTTGTCCCTGTTCAGGATATGGGATGGCGGCATGTCTTTCCACGGCGGCCTTGTGGGCGTGATCGTGGCGATGGCCGTGTTTGCGCGCCGCAGGCGCTTTGGTTTCTGGCAGGTGGCCGATTTTGCCGCGCCGCTGGCTCCGATCGGTCTCGCCTTTGGCAGGCTCGGCAATTTCATCGGCGGCGAGTTGTGGGGCCGGTTAACCGACGTGCCCTGGGCGATGATATTCGCCAGAACCACCGGTTATGGCCCCAACCAGACCGCCGCCATGGAGGAGGCCTGGCGTTCGGGTTCCCTGGACCACCTGGCAAGACACCCCAGCCAGCTTTACGAGGCCGGGCTCGAGGGGGTGGCGCTGTTCATTATCATGATGTGGTATTCTGCCCGGCCACGGCCGCCGGGCGCGGTTTCCGGGTTGTTTCTGCTCGGCTACGGCTGTTTTCGCATTTTCGCCGAGTTTTTCCGCCAGCCGGACGTACAACTCGGCTTTCTGGCAATGCACTGGCTCACGATGGGCATGCTGTTGTCCGTGCCGATGGTCATTGCCGGCCTGGTCATCATGCTGGTCGCTTACCGCACCCGGTCCAACGAAGGCACTGCGTAAGAGGCGATGAAGATCTATCTGCAGTTACTGCGCGACATCCTCGAGAAAGGAACACCGGTCAGTGACCGCACCGGCACCGGCACCATCAGCCTGTTCGGTTACCAGATGCGTTTCGATCTCGCGAGCGGCTTTCCCTGCGTCACGACCAAGAAGCTGCACCTGAAATCCATTATCCACGAGTTGCTATGGTTCCTTAAAGGCGACACCAACATCGCTTATCTGAACGCCAACGGTGTGAGGATCTGGGACGAGTGGGCGGACGAAGACGGCGATCTCGGGCCGGTTTACGGGGCGCAGTGGCGTAAGTGGCCGACCGCGGACGGCCGGCACATCGACCAGCTCGGCCAGTTGCTGCAGGACTTGCGGGAGCGCCCGCATTCACGCCGGCATATCGTTTCGGCATGGAACCCGGCGGTGCTGCCGGACGAGACCCGTAGCCCGCGGGACAACGCCCGGGCGGGCTTGCAGGCGCTGCCGCCGTGTCATTCCCTGTTCCAGTTCCACGTCGCACGCGGCAAACTGAGCTGCCAGTTGTACCAGCGCAGCGCCGACGCCTTTCTCGGCGTGCCGTTCAACATCGCCTCCTATGCTTTACTGACGATGATGATCGCCCAGGTCGTGGGGCTCGAACCCGGAGATTTCGTGCACACGCTGGGTGACGCGCATATTTACCTGAACCACCTCGAACAGGTCGAAACGCAGCTGTCCAGGGAGGTGTTTCCGTTACCGGTCATGCGTATCAACAAGGAGCGGACGGACCTGTTCGAATTCGTCTACGAGGACTTCGAGTTGCAGAACTACCGCTGTCACCCGGCCATCAGGGCTCCCATCTCCGTTTGAGGCGACGGCCGATTGAGCAGCAGGCGATGCAAAAATTTCTCACGCTGATTGCGGCGATGGGTGAAAACCGCGCCATCGGCCTGAATGGCCGCATGCCCTGGCACCTGCCCGAAGAATTGCAGCACTTCAAGCGCGCCACGATGGGCAAGGCGCTGGTCATGGGCCGCAAGACCTGGCAGGCGATCGGCCGGCCCCTGCCCGGAAGGCAGAACATCGTCGTCAGCAAAAACGCCGCTTTCACGGCGGCGGGCGCCGACGTCTGCCAATCGCTCGATGCGGCCGTTCGCGCCGCGCGCAGCGAGGAAATCATGGTCATCGGCGGCGGCCAGATCTACGCGCTGGCGCTGCCGCGGGCGCAGCGCATGATTCTGACCCTGATCGAGATATCACCGGAGGCCGACACCTGGTTTCCGCGCTGGTCCGAACGGCACTGGCGAGAAGTCAGCGAGGAGCGTTACGCGGCAGGCACAGGGCAGGAGCACGCCTACCGCATCGTCACGCTGGAAAGGATCGCTGCATAGCCCGCATAGTGCAGCAGTTGGCATCAGGCCTCCACGAGGGGTTTGTGCAAACCCCCGAAACCGCCGCCACGCACGCGGGGCCGTCAAGGCTGGTTCGGCTTGCATTCGACCTGGAACAGGGCGCGGTCTTCCAGGCGCAGGGCACTTAGCCGCCCGCCCCACACGCAGCCCGAATCCAGCGCGATGTAGCGCTTCTTCAGGCGCAGGCCCAGCGCCGCCCAATGTCCGAAAGCGACCGTCACGTCACGGGTGCGGCGGTGCTTGTGCTTGAACCAGGGTTTGAAGCCGCTCGGTTGCGTTCCGGGCGGCCCCGACAGGTCGAATGCGCCCCGGCCTTGCGCGTCGCAAAAGCGCATGCGGGTCAGGATGTTGGTAATCAGGCGCAGGCGTTTCCAGCCGGTCCGCCCGTCACGCCAGCGGCGGGGGCGGTTGCCATGCAGCTTTTCCAGGAAGCGGGCGCGTCGATCGGATTGCAGGACCGTGGAGACTTCCCGCGCCGCACTGACGGTGTCCTGCCAGGTCCACTGCGGGATCACGCCCGCGTGCACGCGCAGCAGGCGGTGGTCTTCAGACCAGCAGGCCAGGGGCTGGCGCGCCAGCCATTCGATGAGCCCGTCTCCGTCCGCGGCCGTCAGGATGCGTTCGAATTCCGTATGGTCAGAACCCCCTCCGGGGTGCCGTTGGTGTTCGGCCAGCAGTGCGAGGTCGTGGTTGCCGAGGGTAACGCTGACGCTGCCGGAGATTCCGTGCAACAGGCGCAGGACCTCGAGCGAGCGGCCGCCGCGGTTGACCAGGTCCCCGCAGAGCCAGAGCTGGTCGGCCGCCGGGTCAAAAGTGACCTTGTCCAGCAGGCGCCGGAGCGACTCATGGCAGCCCTGGATATCTCCGATCAGGTACGTGGACACCGGCTCAACCCCGAGGCTCAGTGCAGTGCGTCGGGAACAAAAAGGGTAAATTCGGGAATCTCGGCGCGAAAGGCGCAACCGTCCGAGGTAACGAACCCATAAGAGCCGCGCATCGAACCCACACGGGTGGGGATCAATGCACCGCTGGTGTAGTTGTACGAGCCGCCGGGCGCCAGCTCGGGCGTCTCACCGATCACGCCTTCGCCGATCACTTCTTCGACCGCTCCGTCCGCGTGCGTGATGATCCAGTGCCGGTTGCGCAGCGTGATCCTGTGATCGGAGCGGTTGGTGATATAAATCGTATAGGAAAAGGCGTACTTGTCCTCGTGGCGCCCGAGGAACTCCGGATGTGCTACGACCTGGACTGGAAATTTGGGACTCATAACCGCTACCGTGGAGCTGCCGTATTCAGTCTGCACCATCCGGCAGCAAACGTGCAAGCGCGCAGAATTGCGCCAGGCCGAGTTGTTCCGCGCGCTGCCCCGGGTCGACCCCCGCTGCCTGGATTTGCTCCGCGCTCAGAACCGCTTTGAGCGCGTTGCGCAGGGTTTTTCGCCGCTGGTTGAAGGCCGTGGCGACAACGCGGTCGAGGCTGCCTTCTGCGCCTGCGTCAAACGGCGGCCGGTCGTGGGGCAGCAGGCGCAGGAATACGGAGCTGACCTTGGGCGCCGGTGTAAAGCTTTCCGGCATTACCTCGAACAGCGGCGCCACGCGGCAGCGATACCGGGCCATGACGCTCAGGCGCCCGTAGGTGCGGCTGCCGGGTTCCGCGGCCAGGCGGTCGACGACCTCTTTTTGCAACATGAAGTGCATGTCCCGGATTTGTTCGCTCCAGCGCAGGCAGTGAAAGATCAGCGGCGTGGAGATGTTGTAGGGCAGGTTGCCAACCAGCCTGAACGGCCGCGGTCCGGCGATGGACGCCAGGTCGGACTTCAATGCATCACGGTTATGAATGTGAACGCGGCTGTGGCCGAAGCGCTGGCGCAGTGCGGCAGCCAGGTCGCGATCGATCTCGATGAGGTGCAATTCGGCGCCGCTTTCTTCAAGCGGCTCGGTCAAGGCGCCGCGGCCGGGCCCGATTTCCAGCAGCAGGTCCGTGGGCGCCGGCGCGATGCTGTCGATGATCCGGTCGATGACGCGCCGGTCGCGCAGGAAGTTCTGGCCGAAGCGCTTGCGGGGACGGTGTTGCATGCTGCCGTGCCCTGCCGGTCAGGACTGCAGGCACATGTTCTGCGCCATCAGGGCGGCGCGGTAGAGGCTCGAAGCGTCGGCGCGATTCAGACCCGCTATGTCCAGCGCCGTGCCGTGGTCGACCGACGTGCGCACGAACGGCAGGCCCAGCGTGATATTGACGGCGCGGCCAAAACCGGCGTGCTTGAGTACCGGCAGGCCCTGGTCATGGTACATGGCCACGACCGCGTCACAGGCCGCAAGGCGCGGTGCGGTAAAGGCGCTGTCCGCGGGTACCGGGCCAACGGCGTCGATGCCCCGGGCAATACAACGGTCGATGGCCTTTCGTATGAACTGCGTGTCTTCGTGGCCGAGGTGGCCGCCTTCACCGGCGTGCGGGTTGAGCCCGAGCACCTGGATCGCGGGACGCCGGATGCCAAAGCGCTGCTGCAGTTCAGCCGCGGTGATGCGGATCGTCTCGAAAACGTTGTCGACGGTAATTGCGTCGGCAACATCGCGCAAAGGCAAATGCGTCGTCACCAGGGCGACACGCAAGCTGTCTGCCGCCAGCATCATGACGACCTTCTTTACCCCGGCCAGCTTTGCCAGCAATTCCGTGTGACCGCTGAACGGTATACCGGCCTCGTTGATGACCCCCTTGTGCACCGGTGCCGTGACCAGCGCCCCGGCGTGCCCGGAACGCACGAGGCGGACGGCCGCTTTGATCGTGGCGACGACATAGGCGGCGTTGGCCGGGTCAGGCTGACCGGCCACGGGCTGCGTTGCGAGTGTCAGTGGGAAACAATTCAGCCGTCCGGCCGCGACCGGTTCGTCGGGTTGCCACGGCCGTATCTCCAGATCATGGCCGAGGGACTTGGCCGCGTTCTCGAGCAGGTGCGGGTCGGCAACGGCAAGAACGCGGAGCTCGGGATGCTCCGTGACCAGCCTGATGACACACTCCGGCCCAATTCCGGCCGGTTCGCCCGGCGTCACGGCGAGTATCGGTATATCCACGATCATGTCGACGTCCCTCCGCGGATTTACGCATCGCGCCTGGCGGTTTGTCACGCGGTTGGCCGCGAACCGGTTCGGCCGCGGCCATTTTGCAGCGGATCAACCGCGGTCAGAAGATGATTTCACGAGGGCAAACGAATTTCCACGAAGGCCTCGTCACGCATCTGTTGCATGAAGCGCTGTAATTCGACGTCCGCCTTCTGTTGCATCAGGTTGTTTCTCGCCGCGGCGCGGATCGCCTGGTCGGTGACGTCCTTTTCTCGCTTGCCCAGGCGCTGCACGATGTGCCAGCCGTCCTCGGTTTGAAACGGTTCGCTGATCTCGCCGTCCTTGAGCCCTGCCAGCGTCTGCTGCATGCGTTCGCCGTAGGCCTGGGCCGAGAACCAGCCCATGTCGCCGCCGAGGTTGGCGCTGGTCACATCGTCCGAGTTTTTCTTCGCCAGTTCTTCGAAGGAAGCACCCTCATCCAGTTGCTTGCGAATATCGCGGATCCGTTGCATCGCGTCGCGGGCGCTGACCAATTCGCTGGTCTTGATCATGATGTGCCGGGCATGGTATTCCGTTGCCATGACCTGGCTGTGGTCGCGGTAGTCGTTGACCTTGATGATGTGGAAACCGACAGGACTGCGAATCGGTTGCGTAAACTGCCCGACCTTCAGTGTCTTGATGGCGTCGGCGAACGCGGTCGGTATCGAGTTGAGATCCCGCCAGCCGACCAGCCCGCCGTCCAGGGCTTCCTCGCTGTCCGAGTAACTGATGGCGGCGGAAGCGAAATCGAGCCCGTCCTGCAACTGCTGATAGACGTTTTCGGCCTTGCTCTCCTGGACCGCGATCTGGTCCGGTGTCGCGCCCTGCGGCAGGGCGATCAGAATATGCGAAATGTTGTATTCACCGCCGTTGAACTTGTCAGACGCCAGTGCAATGTCGATCTCCGTTTCGGTCACCGGTGCCATGCTGTTGACGACCCGCTGTTTGAGACGATCGGCCATCAGTTCCTCGCCGATATTCTTGCGGAACTCCGCGAAGTCCTCACCTTCCGATTCGATCACGGTACGTAACTGGGAAAGCGTCAGCTTGTTCTGCTTGGCGAGCTTGATCAGTGCCTGGTCGATGTCCGCGTCGCTGACGTGGATGCCCGTTTCCCGGGCCCGTTGCAATTGCAGCTGACGCATGATGAGGCGTTCCAGCACCTGTTTCTCCAGCAAGTGCTTTGGCGGTAATTCACCGCCTTGCTGTTGGATTCTGTCGACGACCCCCTTGATGGCGGTATCGAGTTCGCTACGCAGGATGACATCGTCATCGACCAGGGCCACGATGGAATCGATCGGTTTGGTTTCTTCCGCCTTGACGTGGCCCGTGATGCCCAGCGAAGCCAGGACCATGCAGCCGAGCCATATTGCCGGGTGACGAAAATATCTCATATAGGTGTTTCTCCGGATACGGTAATTTCTTGCGCTCAGTGTTCGATCCCGGCGACGCCAATTGGTTGCATTGACCAGGGTCGACTTTTGATTTTAACCCATTTTGCATTCACCGACCGGGGTAGCGAGCTAAATTCACGGGGCCAGGTCATAGAACAACGGTTCTTCCCTGCGACCCAGGCTCGCCAGCCCCTTCAGTTGCAGTTGCAGGTAGATCGCGTTGCGGAAATCACCCGCACGGTTTCTCAGGTAGCGCTTGGTGACCAGGCTCAGCGCCCAGCAACAGCTATCGTATTCGAAGCCCGCCTCAGCGGTCAGCAGGTCAGATTCACGCAAAGAATAATTCAGCCGCGACAGCACCCGCCAGCGCTCGTTGATGGGTTGCCAATAGCGCAGGTCGAACTGGTCGAGGCTGTTGCGGCGGAAGCGGTACTCCGCGCCGACATGCCGGCCGTTGGCTGCCCTGTGTGTGACGCCGAATACGGCAACGTCGAGTTCCTTGGTCTGCCAGTTCCACTGCGCGCCGACGTGGGCGCGCCAGCGCCGGCTGGGCTGGATCGCGAGCTCCGCGATGAACGGTGACGCTTCGTCGCCCGACCGGTTCAGGTCCGGCACCAGGCGGGGCTCTCGCAAGTAGACGATCTGCCCCAGGCTCAGACTCCACAGTTCATGGCCGAGACGTTGGCTGATTGTCCGTGTCGTCAGCGCGAACGTGACCTGGTTGGCATCTGATTGGCGGTCCGCGCCGGTGAAACGGTTGGAGTGAAAGAGCTGGCTGAAACTGAACGTGAAAGGCGCCGTGTCAAAGTCTGGCAGGTCATCCTGGTTCTTGTAGGGCACGTAGAGATAAAACAGCCGCGGCTCGAGGGTCTGCAGGTTGCCGTTGGGGCGCTCGCGGTCCATGAACAGGCCGGCGTCGAGACTGAGAATCTCCGTACGCCGGTCCGGTGACGAGTCCCCCGGCAGCCCGTGCAGCTTGAGGTCATAGGACGTGTAGCGGTAGCCGGCGCTCGGCCTGATATAACCCCACGGGCTTTCGATGTTCCACTCGAGTCGCGGCAACAGATCGAGCCGGGCGCCGGTCGCGCCGACATCCCGATCAAAGTTGACCACCTCCGAATCGAGCCGCAGACGCAGCCCGTTCCTGCCGAGCGGTTGGTCGAGGTCGAAGGTCAGGCGTGGCAGCCTGCGGTAGGGTTCATGGCTGGCTCTGACGGCCTCGTCGACGACCTGAAAGTCGTCCGCGACGAGGTTGAGAGCCCAGGTGCGGCCGCTACCGTAAATGCCGGCGCGGCTTCTGAGGTATTGGCGCGAGGTTTCCGCGAGGCTGCTGCCGAAATCCTGGAAGTACTGCTTGTCGCTGACCCGCTCGACCAGCACCCGGCTGCGCCAGCGGCTGCTGAAAAGGGCTCCCATATTGGCTTTGTAGTGGTAACGGTCACGGTTCGCGATGGAGTCGCTCGGAAGGTAGTCTGCGTTCAGCTCTCCACGCGTGCGTCGGGTCAGAAACCGGTATTCGCTGGTCAACATGGCGCCGCGGTTGGAAAACAGCCGCGGTGTCAGTGTCGCGTCCTGGTTGGGCGCGATGTTCCAGTAATAGGGAACGCCGATCTCGACACCCGTGTTGTTGGCGGTGTTCAGGTAGGGATACAGAAAGCCGCTTTTTCGCTTGTTCGTAATCGGAAACGAGATATACGGCAGGTAGAGGATCGGTACCTTGAAGAAGCGGAGTTTGGCGGACCGCGCCGTGCCTGTGCCCTTGTCGAATTTGAGCGTCATCTTCTTTGCCGACAACACCCATGCCGGCTCATCCCCGGGACAGGTGGAAAAATTCAGTTGCGTCAATACCGAGCGGTCAGCCGATTCGATGTCGAGGTCTGCGGCCTGGCCGTTGGCGTTCGACCCCACCAGGCCATAGTCGATGCCGGTGAAGTGACCGCTGTCGTCGAGGAAACTGAAGGTGCCGCCCTTGCTCTTGATATGCATGACCGCATCCCGGTAAAGCAGTTCGCCGGGCACGGTGACGGTTTTGCCGTCCGGGTCGTAGTGCATCAGGTCGGTCGACAGTTTCTGGTCGGCGCGTTCCAGTTCCACCGCGCCGGTGGCTTTGCCGTAGCGTCCCTTCTCTGCGTCGAAGGATCGCGCCTTGACGATCAGCGGCGAAGCCTGCCGATCCGGGTGCTGCTTGAATGACGGCGCCAGGCTCGGTTTGGGGCAGGCCATTGCCGGCTCGTCGCCGGCTGCGGCAGATCCCGCCAGGACGGTACCGATCAGTAAAACGCTCAGGGCCGGTAACCGGACCTCGAATCTGGATAATATCGGGATCACAAATCAGTGCCAGTTTTGGACGGTGTTATCGGCATCATTGTAGCATTGCCGGCCGCTGAACAGTCCTGGTCAAGCCAATTTTTTCGCCGGGCCGCAGGCAGCTTCGCATGCTGTTTCGCAAGCGCATGAAAAGCCCTCATCTGACCTCCGGCTTGGCGGTACAATTTTTGAAATGCACATTGCCGGTCCTGGTAGGTGTCGTAGAGGGCCAGGCTGGCGTTATTCAACGGCGGCGCCAGCCAGGCGGCGAAATAATTGGTGCCGTCCCAGCGCGTCCGGGCCAGGTGCTCCGTGGTTGCAACCAGGTTCTCCAGGATTGCGGCTTTGCCTTGGCGCTTCGCCCCGGGCCCGGCAGTGGAGCCGTATAATTCCGCCAGCCGGGTTCGCACGCCGCGTACCAGTCGGTTGAAATCCCTGGCGGCATTCCTGAACTGGCGCCATTTTCGCAGCTGGTCGTCCCTGTGCAGGGATCGGAGCCACATCGTGACTCCCACGTTGGCGACGAAGCTGGCGTAGCTTTCGTTAAAGCGGCCGTCTCCCTGGACGTAAAGCCGCTGGTGCGCGAGTTCGTGAAACAGGTAGGCCGCCAGTTGCACATCCGAGCCGCTCAGCATCGTGTTGAGCAACGGGTCCTTGAACCAGCCCAGGGACGAGTACGCGGGTGATGGCGAGACGATCACGTCCAGACCCTTTTTTCGCAGCTTTGCCGCGAATCTTTCAGCGCCGCGGCGGTTGAAATAACCCCGGTAGGGCAGGCAACCCGCAACCAGGAAGCACCAGCGCTTGGGCTGCAGTGAAAATTCTCCGGCGGCGACAACGTTCCAGACCAGTGTTTCGCGACCGGTGTCTACGTAAGTCGAGTAGCTGCCATGGGCCGGCAGGTCGAGTTTCCCGCGCGCAAATGTCAGGATCTGCCGGGCTTCTTCAAGGCGCGCGGCGAGTTGCGCGCCGGTCGACGGGTCAGCAAGCACCTTGTCCAGGTCCCGCCTGGCGTGCAGCAAACGCATCTGACCCGAAGCAGCCTGCAGGTAGTAGCCGGGACCCGCGCAGCCGCCGAGCAGGGCGGCCAGGAGCGCAGCCGGCGCGAGGCGGCCGAGCATTCCTTCAACGCGTGGCAGCACGGCAGTCTTTCCGCTGGTCGCGGCTCGTCAAGGGTCTTCTTGCTCGGGCACGAATTGCAGCGCTGCCGAATTGATGCAGTAACGCTGTCCTGTCGGCGGCGGCCCGTCGTCGAAAATATGGCCGAGGTGGGCGTCGCATTGCGGGCACAGCAGTTCGATGCGATGCATGCCATGGCTGCTGTCAGGCCGCTGCGCGATCGCAGCGCTGTCGAGTTCGCCCCAGAAGCTCGGCCAGCCGCAGCCGGAGTGGAATTTGCTGTCGGAACCGAACAGGGCATGGCCGCAACAGACACAATGGTACGCGCCGCGCTCGAAGTGGTCGCAGTAGCGGCCGCTGTAGGGCGCCTCGGTGCCCGCCTCGCGCGTGACGCGGTATTGTTCCGGATCGAGCTGCCGTTGCCATTCGGATGCTGCTTTGGAAATTTTCTTCATCACTCCCTCGCCGGCTGAATGCATGTGCAATTCGCCTATTGTAATGTATGCTTCGGATTTAGTGACGGCATGCTGTTGCGAGCAGCCGCTGGCATGACTGGAGTAAGATCAATGTCCGATTTGAGACCCTTTCATCTTGCAATCCCGGTGGAAGACCTGGGCGCGGCGCGCGCATTTTACGGCAAGGCGCTGGGATGCCAGGAAGGCCGCAGCGACACCCACTGGGTCGACTTCAATTTCTTTGGCCACCAGTTGGTGTGCCACCTCGATCCCACCCGGGCGGTGACCGGGAAAAAAGTGCGTAACGCGGTCGATGGCGACCCGGTGCCGGTCCCGCATTTCGGCGTGGTGCTGACCATGAAAGACTGGGAAGCGTTACGGCAGAGGCTGGTCGAGAGGGACGTGTACTTCGATATCGAACCCCGAATCCGGTTCAAGGGCATGCCGGGTGCGCAGGCGACGATGTTTTTCACCGATCCGTCCGGCAATACGCTGGAATTCAAGGCTTTCGATGCCGACCAGCAAATCTTTGCCAAGCAGCCGTGATCAAGGTATTCGAAGACTTCGACATCGCCCTGGTCGGGTTGTATGAGTCCGTATTGGAAGCGGAGGGTATCCCCACGTTCATGAAAAACCGCTTCCTCACGGCCGGTGCCGGCGAGATTCCTTTTCTCGAAGCCGTGCCTCAGTTGTGGGTACTGAATGATGCCGATGCGGCGCGCGCGGTCTCGGTGTTGGTTGAGTTACGGGACCCGCGGGGTTCGCAGCAGGAGATGCCGGAGCTCGTCGAGGCGGAGGAGCAGGCAGATACCGGCGGCAGGATGCACCGTGCCGAAGCGGAAGAATGACAGCAGCGAATCCGCACCGCGGCAAGGCGGTAAGAATTTCCCGGCGCCGATAGCACCGATCCGTGTAACGGCCATGGTTATCTCCGTGGCCCTCTTCTGGGTGGGCACGGAATGGTTGTTTTTCGCCACCAAGCCGTCCTTCATGACGGTCTATCCATGGTGGGAAAAGCTCAGCCTGCTGCCGGAAACCGCGGCGATCGTCTGCGTGGCGCTGTTGCTGACTTCGCTGCCCTTTTATTTTCTGGGGCGCCTGCTTAACGGCTGGGAAAAATCGCGTATCGCGGCCGGGGTTGTGGCCGTATTGCCGGCGGCGCTGCTTTTAGCCGCGGCTCTGCTGCTATTGATCGACAATTTTACCTTGACGCTGTTTGCCCGGGGAATGCGCGGCGCGCGGGCGGAGGGCGTGTGGCTGTACCGCGTCCTGTTCGTCCTCTTGGCGTCTTTCAGCGCGGGTAAGTTGCAGTGGTGGCTGACCCGA
This sequence comes from uncultured Gammaproteobacteria bacterium, assembly GCA_963774415.1. Lineage (GTDB taxonomy): Bacteria > Pseudomonadota > Gammaproteobacteria > Xanthomonadales > SZUA-36 > SZUA-36. The sequence goes on from CAVZEU010000003.1 coordinate 641,830, forward strand.
CCGGCGTTCGGGCCCGTTCCGCGGTACGCCGCCCGCGGCGCGGCGGTGGCGGTGGCGATCGGCATCGTCCTGGTTGCGGTGGCGGCACTCAGGTTGCCGGTCGCAGGATTTAACCCGTCAGCCACGGGCAAGCCGTTACCGAATATCCTGATCCTGTCCGGAGACGGCTTATCGGTCAGTCATCTGTCGGCATATGGCTACGCGCGTTCCACCACGCCTTTTCTGAAGTCCAGAGCGGGCGAGTTCCTGATCGCCGAAAACAGCTTTGCCAATGCGTCCGATTCCGGCGGCTCGATCGTCTCCAGGCTGAGCGGCAAACTGCCGACGACGACCCATGTCATTTATCCTCCCGACGTTCTGCGCGGCACGGACAGTTTTGAGCACCTGCCGGGGATACTCAAAAGGCTGGGCTATTACAACGGGGACATCGGCATGCATCCTTATGCGGACCCGTACGGCAGCAACATGCGCAATGGCTTCGCCGAGGCCAATTTGCACAAACTAGAGCAGGGCGGCGACCGTGTCTTGGGATGGATACAGAATTTCCGGGGACTCAATTTTGCCGGACTCTTTATCGGGCGGATGACCGAGCGCTTGTCGGAGCGGTTTCTGCTGCTCGCCACTGGCGCGCCGATGGCCGATCCGCTGGCGGCCGTTGACAACCCGGACAAACGACATATTTCCGATGCTGACCGCATGGCGGGCATCCGCCGTTTTGTCGCCGAAAACCGCCGGCCGTTTTTTTTGCACGTCCACATGATGGGCACGCACGGGTCCCGGTTCAGGCCGAGCCGGCACGTGTTTTCGACCGCGCAAAGCAGCCTCGGGAAATGGTCACCGGACGCCTACGACGACTCGATCCTCGATTTTGACCATTATGTAGAGGAAACCTATGAGCTGCTGAAGAGCAACGGATTGCTGGAGACCACGATTTTTGTCATCACTTCCGACCACGGCTTCCATCACCACGTACTGGAACGCGTGCCGCTGATGCTGCGCCTGCCAGGCCCGGGCCGTACGGGCGGAGTCAACGGCAACACCCAGCAGATCGACATCGCGCCGACCCTGCTGGAAGCCATCGGCGTCGATGCGCCCGGCTGGATGCAAGGGACCTCGCTGTTGAGCGCCAGCGACGCAACGCTTGGCGCCCGGTCCATTTTTGCCGGTTCACATCGTCTCGCCGAGCCGGTCGACAGTGGTTCCCGCCCGCGCAGTAACCAGAGCCCGCCCTGGTATTCGTTGGGGCGCCTGTACCTGATCAAGTGCGACCAGGCCTTCGTCCTGAAGACTCCGGGCCTGGTCGTGCATGAAAGAAAAGACTTCGAGGGCTCCGTGCTTGGATGTCGTGAGCACCTGACGGTGGCCCAAGCCCGGCAAATCATGTTCGCGCGCCTGGCAAAAGACGGATACCTTCCGGCTGTAGGAATGGCCCGCTGAGGCATCGCCGCGGTACGGGCAGCCCATGGGGCCGCTGGGTTGGGAACCCGAAATAAACTGCCAGCAAGTAAGCAGCTTGAGACTCACCTTGCCTTAACTGCACTGCTGGACTTCTCGGCTAGGCGGCAGCCAACGCTTGCTCCAGGTCCGCGATGATGTCCTCGATGTCCTCGATACCGATGCACAGCCGGATCATGTCCGGCGTGACGCCCGCGGTCGCCAGTTCCGTCTCGGACAATTGCCGGTGCGTCGTCGAGGCAGGATGCGCCGCCAGCGATTTCACGTCGCCGATGTTGACCAGGCGCAGAAACAGCTCGAGTGAATCGTAAAATTTGACACCGGCATCGAAGCCGCCCTTGATGCCGAAGGTCAGCAGGGCCGAGGGCCTGCCGTTCGTGTATTTTTGGGCCAGCTCGAAATAGGGCGAGCCTTCCAGGCCGGCGAAACTGACCCAGGCGACTTTCGGGTGCGCCTCGAGGTATTTGGCCACGGCCAGGGCATTGTCGCAGTGGCGCTCCATGCGCAGCGGCAAGGTCTCCATGCCCTGCAGGATGAGAAAGGCGTTCATCGGGCTCATGGCCGAACCGGTATTGCGCAGCGCCACGGTCCGCGCCCGTGCGATATAGGCGGCCTCGCCCATTGCCTCCGTGTACACGACGCCGTGATAGGATTCCTCGGGCTCATTGAGCATGTGGAACCGTTCGGCGTGTTGCTCCCACGGGAAATGCCCGCCGTCGACGATCACCCCGCCCAGCGAATTGCCGTGCCCCCCCATGTACTTGGTCAGGGAGTTGGCGACGATGTCGGCGCCATAGCGGATCGGTTTGATCAGCGCGGGCGTGGCGACGGTGTTGTCGACGATCAGCGGCACGCCCTCGGCATGCGCCATCTTGGCCAGCGCCTCGATATCGACGATATTGCCGGCGGGGTTGCCGATTGACTCGCAGAACACCGCGGCCGTTTTCTCGTCCACCAGCTTTTTCATGCTCGCTGGACTGTCATCCTCGGAAAAACGGACATCGATCCCGAGGCGCGGCAGCATGTGTTTGAAGAGCGTGTAGGTGCCGCCGTAAAGCTGCGGCACCGTGACGACGTTGCTGCCCGCTTCCGCTATATTCAATACCGAGTAATTGATCGCCGCGCTGCCGGCGCTGACGCAAAGGGCGGCGATGCCGCCTTCCAGTTCCGCGCAGCGTTCCTCGAGCACGGCCGTAGTCGGGTTCATGATGCGCGTGTAAATGTTGCCGGGAACTTCGAGGTTGAACAGGTCGGCCCCGTGCTGGGCATTGTCGAATTCGTAGGCGACGGTTTGGTAAATCGGCACCGAGACCGACTTGGTTTCGGGGTCTGACTTGAAGCCGGCGTGAATGGCGAGGGTCTGGTCTTTCATCGGTATATCCTTCGGGTTAGCTTTGCCATGGGGTTATTAGAACAAACTTCGGCGGCAATACACAGCCGTCTGCTACCTTCAGCCGCCTGCGACGCGGCCGATGGCCTGTTTTACCATATCCGCCAGCGCCGGGGTCGGATTATCGCTATCACCGTTCGCATCCAGGTACAGCGCCAGCAGGAAGGCGAGGGTATTGTGCCGCTTGGCCAGGCCAGCCCGGCTTGCATACGCGGCTGCCCAGTCTGAAAGGGGCCTGGGATCGGTTGCCGAATCGAACCAGGCAGCCCACTCAGCGTCATCCAGCACGCCCCTCCCGTACGCGTAATAGGTGGCGCGCGCCAGTCTTTCCGGCTCGCCGAAAACATAGAAAACCGGCCCCTGCGGTGCGATCTGGCTGGCAACGGCCGCCATCAATTGCCGCACCTGCGCGGCGTCGACTTTGGGATTCAGTACCAGTTGCAGCACCAGGTCCGAGCCGTGGGCTACCCCATGGCGCCAGCCCTCGCTGTCGGAAAAGCCGCGGTAGTCGCGAACACCGGCAAGGTAGCGGGCGGCGGCATTGACCAACCTGGCGCGCATGGCCGGGGTGAACCAGGCCTGGATGCGGTCGGTGCGGGCGACTTCCGCCAGCGCCAGGGCCGCGAATGGTCGCCGGAAGCCATTGGCGCCGCTGTCACCGCGGATCTGCCCCAGCAGGTCGTGGTAGAGGGTCAGGCGGGTTCGCTCGGTCAGTTCTCCCTTGCGCATCCAGCGCGCGAGCGCCTCGAAGGCAACCCCGTCGCGGATTTTCGGGTCAGGATCGGAAAGGCAGGCGGCCAGGCCGAGCGCCAGCGTATTGCGCGCCGCGTCATTGCCGACGTCGAAGCCGGCCTGTTTCAGATCGAGCAACTGCCCCCGCGTGTAATCGTGAGGCGGACAGCCGTCCCCGGCCGCCGCCTTGCCCGGCAAAGCGATGATGACGGAAAAAGCCCAAACGGCGAGCACTTTTTTCAAGGTCTTCCCTCCTCCTCGGCATTTCCGCCTCAGCGGTCTGCGCCGCGCAACTCCCGGACCGCGCGTTCCAGTCCCGCGGCCGACAGTTCGTCCGCGGGTATCGGTGCGCCGATACGCAGTTCTACCAGGGCGCGGAACTTGTAGGGCCTGCGCCTGAGCAGGGGGTCGCGGCGGCTGAACAACGAACCCCACAAATTGCATAACGCCATCGGCACGACCGCGACCGGCCTGGCGCGGACGATTGTCTCGACACCCGTTTTGAAGGCGTGTATTTCACCGTCATGCGTTATCCCGCCTTCCGGGAATATACCCAACACCTCCCCGGCCTGCAGAACCGCGTGAATCCGTTCGAATGCCCGCTGCAAAACGACCGGGTCCTCGTGCCGCCCGGCGATCGGTATGGCCTTGCCCAGGCGGAATATGGAGTTCAGCACCGGCAGGCCGAAAATCTTATAGTACACGACAAAGCAAACCGGGCGTTTGACGCTGCCGCCGATAATCAGCGGGTCGACAAAACTGGCGTGGTTGCAGGCCAGAATGACGGGGCCCCGCTCCGGTACGTTCTCGATCCCCGTGACCTTTACCTTGTAAAAAATGTGTATCAGTATCCACATCAGGAACCGCAGCAGGAACTCCGGCACCAGCGAAAATATGTATATCGCCACCAGCAGGTTCAGCACGGCGGTGACCAGGAACAGTTCGGGAATGGTCAGTCCGGCGCGGCCCAGCAACAGCATCGAAAAAACCGCCGATATGACCATCAGCAGCGCATTGATGATGTTGTTGCCGGCGATGACCCGTGAACGGTGGCCCGGTTGGGTGCGCTCTTGCACCAGCGCATACAGCGGCACGATGTAGAAACCGCTGAAAACCCCGATCATCAGCAGGTCGAGGATGATCCGCCAGTTGGCGCCCGCGGCCAGGAACTGTCCCAGCGTGGTGGCGGCCGTGGTTGCGGTCGGGCTGGCAAAATACATGTCGATGCCGAAGACGGTCAGTCCGATCGCGCCAAACGGCACCAGCCCGATCTCGACCTGGCTCCCTGACAGGCGTTCGCACATGAGCGAGCCGCTGCTGACGCCGATGATGAACATCGCCAGCAGCGTCGACATCAGGTACTGGTCCCCGCCCAGCACGGTCTGCGAATAGCTGGGAATCTGCACCAGGAAGGTGGCGCCAAAAAACCAGAACCAGGAGATGCCGAGGACGCTGTTGAGGACAACCCGGTTCTCCCGTATGAATCCCAGGTTGCGCAGCGTCTCGGTGACGAAATTCCAGTTGATCCGGAGCGCCGGATCGACGGCTGCGGCGGCCGGTATACGCCGGCTGGCCCAATAGCCGGCCGCGGCGACAGCGAGCCCCACGCTGCTGAGCCAGAAAGGCCAGGACACCTCGACGCCCATCAGCAACGGCCCGGCGATGGTGCCGGCGAGGATCGCGACGAAGGTGCCCATTTCGACCAACGCGTTGCCGCCGACAAGTTCCCTGGCTTCGAGTATCTGCGGCAGGATGCCGTACTTGATCGGGCCGAACATCGTGGATTGGAAGCCGAGCAGAAAAAGGACAGCGAGCAGGAGCGGCAGGCAGTCCAGCCAGAATCCCAGGGTGGCCAGCAACATGATGACCACCTCGAACAGCTTGATCGCGCGTATCTGGCGGGATTTTTCGTACTTGTCCGCAAACTGGCCGAAAAGGGCGGAAAACAGGAAAAATGGCAGGATAAAGACCATCGCGCTCAGGTTGATGACCTGGTTGGTGTTCAGGCCCGCGAGGTGACTGCCATGAAACACGAGCATGGCGGCCAGCCCGTTCTTGAAGACATTGTCGTTAAAAGCGCCGAGCGCCTGGGTTATGAAAAACGGCAGGAAACGCCGCTGCCCGAATAACCGGAACTGAGAGTGCGCCGGCATGCGCTAGCAGGCGTTGCTGCGCCGCCGCGGCGGGCTCGCGGCCATGCCGTTCAGGCGACCAGCGCCGTCAGCACACCGGCGATGGTGGCCGTCATCATCGTAGCCAGCGTGCCTCCCAGGACCGCGAGCAGGCCGAGCCGGGCCAGGTCGGAACGCCGGTTCGGCGCCAGCCCGCCGATGCCGCCAAGCTGGATCGCGATCGATGAAAAATTGGCAAAACCGCACAACGCGTAGGTCGAAATCAGCACGGAATGGTCAGACAAGGTCGACTTGATTTCGACCAGGTGCGCGTAGGCCACGAACTCGTTGATGACCACCTTTTCGCCAATGAGCCCGCCGACGGCGACGGCGTCGTGCCAGGGCACGCCGATGACCCAGGCCAGCGGCGACAGCAGGTAGCCCAGGACCAGGGACAGGCTCAGCGGTTCACCTGCGGCAGCCTGCAGCCCGGTGACCTGGCCAAGCCACTCGAGCGGGGCGTTGAGCATCGTGATCAGGGCGAAGAAGGCGAGCAACATGCCGCCGACGTTCAGCGCCAGTCTGACGCCGTCGGCCGCGCCGTTGGCGGCGGCTTCTATGATATTGACCGCGGTTTTTTCAACGTGCAGCCTGACTTTGCCCCTGGTCAGGGATTCCTCCGTCTCGGGCCGCAGCATTTTGGCAATGACGATGGTCGCGGGTGCGGCCATGACGCTGGCGGCCAGCAGGTGGCGCGCGTAAAACAGGCGCTGCGCCTGGTCCGCTCCCCCCAGCATGGAGACATAGGCGGCCAGCACGGCGCCGGCGATCGTCGCCATGCCGCCGACCATCATCGTGAACAGTTCGGATTCGGTCATCTTGGCGATGTACGGACGCACGACCAGCGGCGCTTCGGTCTGGCCAACGAATACGTTGGCGGCGACCGACAACGATTCCGAGCCGCTGGTACGCAGGACTTTCAACATGACCCAGGCCATGCCCTGCACGATTTTCTGCATCAGGCCGACGTGGTAAAGCACGCTCATCAACGAGGCGAAGAAGATGATCGTGGGTAATACCTGGAACGCAAAAATGAAGCCGAATTGCTGGCTCCTCGCGAGGTCGCCAAAGACGAACTGGGCGCCGACAAGCGCGAAATCGATAATCTTGACAAAGACGTGACCGAAGGCATTGAAAAACTGGCGCCCGCCCGGCACGACGATGACGATCAGGGCGAACAACACCTGCAGGCCGATGCCGCCGCCGACCTGCCGCCAGTCGACCGCCTGGCGCTTGTTGGAAAACAGGTAGGCGATGGAAACCAGTACAGCCAGGCCAAACAGGCCGAATGCAATGCCGCTGATCATGGCTTATCCCCACTGCTGGTCATCGAACACTCCCGCGAGCATTTTTTTACTTGTCAGGGCCGGTTCAGAGAGCCCAGATGGTGCAATGTATCGGCTTTGCCGGGGGCTGGCAAATCACAGGTTTATCCCCGCCCAGCCGCGGCCTGCCCATTGGTGCGCGCAGACGAGCGCCTGCCCGGCGCGGTACAGCATGTTGACCGACCACACGCCGATCAGTCCGAGGCCGAGAACCGGCCCCGCCAGGTATGCGGCCGGCAGGAAAAACACCCATTGTGCGACCAGGCTGATCCACATGCTGCGGCGCGTGTCGCCGGTGCCGATCAGGGCGTTCAACAAGACCATGCCCATCGTGTCCAGCCCGATCACCAACGCCCACAGGATCATCGGCGCGTACGCCAGTTGCCGGGTCGCCGGGTTGCTCAGGAAGACGCCCAGCAAGGGCCATGCCAGCGGGATCAGCACGATGCCGAGCAGTAAGCCGTAGAGCAGGTTGATGGCGGCGGCGTTCCAGCCCCACAGGGCCGCGTCCTCGGTGTCGTTCCTGCCGAGCGCGTTGCCCACCAGCGTGGTCGCCGCCAGCGAAATACCGTAGGCGGGCAGGATGGCGGTAATGTGGAAGGTCATCAACACGTTGACCGCCGCGACCTCGGCCGTGCCGATCCGGCTGATGATCCAGACGAGCGCAACCAACCCGGCCGAGAAGAACAGTTGCTGCAGGCTCGAAGGCAGGGACAGCCGGAATTGCTGCCACAGCGTCTGGCGGCTCGGAATGCGCTCGAGAAAACCCTTGTCGCGCGCGTGGCGCAGGGCGAAGAAAAAATACAGCCCGGTGCCGATATAAAGTGAAATCGTGGTCGCCAGGCCGGCCCCGAAGACGCCCATCTTCGGAAAGCCGAGGTGCCCGAAAATCAGCAGCCAGTTCAGGGAAATGTTGATGGCGTGCATGACCAGCAGGGTCCGCAGGTATACCCCGGTCATGTGGATGGCGCTCCAGTAGCCGCGGAAGGAGAAGTTCATGCCCACTGCAACCATGCTGAGTATGCGCACCTGCAGGTAAGGCACACCCTGGGCAACGACGTCCGGGTCGTCGCTGAGAAAGTGGTAGACCTGCGGCACCAGCAGGTAGAGCACGAGGCACAGCGGTAAGCCGATCAGCAAGGCGAGCATCAATCCGCCGTTGAGCGGCACCGCCGTTTCGGCATGGCGTTCCTGGCCGAGCCTGCGCGCCGCCAAAGCCTGGACACCGGCCGACAGCCCGATGATGAAGGAGATCGCCATGTAATTCGAAAAGCTGCCGATGCCGGTGGCGGCCAGCGCCGCGTCACCGAGGCGCCCGACCATGCCGATATCGACGAGGTTGAGTACGTTTTGCGACATCATGCCGCCCGTGATGGGCAGGGCGATGGCCCAGATGGATTTGCGTCTTTCCCGGCTAGGGAACAGGGCCAGTATTCGCCGGCTCGGTGTCGACGCGCTCACTCGGCGAACTGCAGGGTTTCACGGGTCGCGGCGAAGCGGATGCGCGGCCAGCGTTCCTCGGTCAGTTGCAGGTTGACCCTGGAAGGCGCCAGGTACACCAGTTGCCCGGCGGCGTCGCGGGCGAGGTTGGCGGCTAGTTGTCTGCTGAAATCCTCGAGCATCTTCTCATCTTCACAACTGACCCAGCGTGCCGTCTCGACCTTCACGTTTTCAAACCCCGCGTCCACACTGTACTCGTTCTTCAGCCGATAGGCGACCACGTCGAATTGCAGTACGCCGATGGCGCCGAGTATCAGGTCGTTACCCTGCAGCGGTCTGAAGAACTGGGTGGCGCCTTCCTCGGACAGTTGCAGCAGCCCTTTTTGCAGGGCCTTGAGCTTGAGCGGGTCGCGCAGGCGCGCGCGCCGGAACAGTTCGGGGGCGAAGTTGGGGATCCCGGTGAACTGCAGCGTCTCGCCTTCGCTGAAACTGTCACCGATGGCGATGGTGCCGTGATTGTGAATGCCGATGATATCACCCGGCCAGGCGACATCAACGTGTTCGCGGTCCTGCGCCATGAACGTCAGGGCATTAGCGATCTTGATGTCCTTGCCAAGGCGCACGTGCCTGACTTTCATGCCCTGGGTGAATTGGCCGGAGCAGATCCGCATGAAGGCGATACGGTCGCGGTGGGCAGGGTCCATGTTGGCCTGGATTTTAAAGACGAAACCGGTCAGGGCCGTTTCATCGCTGTCGACTTGACGCGTCACCGTGGCCCTGGACCCCGGCGGCGGCGCGTGCCTGACGAACGACTGCAGCAATGGCGTAACCCCGAAGTTGTTGATGGCCGAGCCGAAGAACACCGGTGTCGCCTCGCCGGCCAGGTACCTGTCGGGGTCGAATGCGTGGCTGGCGCCCCTGACCAGTTCGATCTCTTCGCGCAGTTCCAGCGCGTGGTGTTGGCCGAGACGCTCGGGCAGCAACGGGTTGTCGAGGCCGGGGATGATTTCGGCCTGCTGCGTGACGTAGTTTCTGCCGGGTGAATACAGGTAGAGCGCGTCGTCCAACAGGTGGTACACGCCCTTGAGGCGCTTGCCCATGCCGACCGGCCAGGTCACCGGCGCGCATTCGATGCCGAGCACCGATTCGACCTCATCCAGGAGTTCCACCGGGTCGCGGCCCTCGCGGTCCAGCTTGTTGATGAATGTGAAGATGGGCGTTTGCCGCAGGCGGCAGATTTCCATCAGGCGGATCGTGCGCTGCTCCACGCCCTTGGCGCAGTCGATGACCATCAGCGCCGAATCGACCGCGGTCAGGGTACGGTACGTATCCTCGGAAAAATCCGCGTGACCGGGCGTGTCGAGCAGGTTGACGATGCAGTCGTCGAAGGTGAATTGCATGACCGAGGAAGTCACGGAAATACCGCGTTCCTTTTCCAGCTTCATCCAATCGGACGTGGTGTGGCGGGCGGCTTTCCGCGCCTTGACCGCACCCGCCATCTTGATCGCGCCGCCGAACAGCAGCAGCTTTTCGGTCAACGTGGTCTTGCCGGCGTCGGGGTGCGATATGATCGCAAATGTACGCCTGCGGGCGATTTGTCGTTGCAGCTCTGTCATGGTTTAGGCTGGAGTCCTGGGTGAACCATCGAAATATCCGGGTTACCTCTGAGTTTATAAGCATTTCAACAGGTTCGCGGCCCGCCGTTGCAATTTACGGCTTGGGCCGGCGCGATAATCGAAGCGCGGATTTTAGCAGACATGGGCCCGGGGGCACGGCTGAATTTTCGCAACCGGCGCGGCGCGGATGCCGCGGCCGGTGCGCCGCGTGCAAGTACGTTGCCGCCGTGCGGCGGCGATTGCCGTTCAACTTCGCGGCAGCACGCCCTCGATGGGCATCTGGTGCGACGGTGTCATGGTGCCGCCGGTGGGTACCTTGAAGTTGAATGGCATGGATTCCAGCGACATACCGGCGTTCATCTGCACGGCAAAATGCAGGTGCGGCCCGTTGCTGTAGCCGGTATTGCCGGAGTTGGCGATCCACTGGCCGCGTTTTACCTGGCCGCCGGGGCGCACGCGCAGGCTGTTGGCCTCCAGGTGCGCGTAAACGGCCATGGTGCCGTCGTCGTGGAGTATCCGGATTTCGTTGGCCCGCTGCAGGTAGTGTTCCTTTTGCGCCGCGCCGTGGAAATTGTCCTGCGCATCCATGACCCGCCCCGAACGCGCGGCCAGCACCGGGGTGCCGACGGGCATGGCGATATCGACCGCGTACTGGTTGGCGGGGTCGTGGTGCGTGGTGTCGTCATCGAAGCCCTGGCTGATGATGAAGGTACGCCCCAGCGGAAACGGCGGGTAATAATCCACCGCGGCCGGAACGACCGCAAGCGGCGGGCCGATCATCGAGCGGTAGGTCAGCTTGAAATGAAACCCGCGCGTGGGGTCCGCGGGACCGGCTTTCACCAAGCGCTTCTCGGTTTGGCCCTGTAAAACGAAGCGCGCCGGCAACGGGGGTTCGGTGGTGACGTTTTCCACATCCGTCAACCCGATTTCGATCTCCACCGGCCCCCAAAGCTGGTTGAAGAACGCATATTCCGGCGCGTGTTCGGTTCCCAGCGTGCGCATGCGCACAAACGGTTGCGGGTCCGCCGGCATCGCCAGCGTTTCGTATTTTTCGTCGTCGGTCGGAGGCGTCGAGCTGAAATGCCAGACGCCGTCCTTGTCCTGCCACTTGTACAGGTCCCCCGCGGTGACCGCGAAGGCCAGTACCGCCAGCGTGACAGCGCCGAGAATTTTGAGCCGATTCAGCATTCGATTACGTTGACCGCCAAACCACCCCGCGAGGTTTCCTTGTAACGGTTCTTCATGTCGGCGCCCGTTTCCCGCATGGTCTTGATGACCTTGTCCAGTGACACCTTGTGTTTGCCTTCTCCCCGCATGGCGAGGCGCTGGGCATTAACGGCTTTGACGGCCGCCATCGCGTTGCGTTCAATACACGGTATCTGCACCAGGCCGCCGACCGGGTCGCAGGTCAGTCCGAGGTTGTGCTCCATGCCGATCTCGGCCGCGTTCTCGACCTGGTTCGTGCTGCCGCCGAGAGCCGCGGTCAAACCGCCCGCCGCCATCGAGCAGGCAACGCCCACTTCGCCCTGGCAGCCGACCTCCGCGCCGGAAATCGACGCGTTGAGCATGTAGAGGATACCGATCGCGCCGGCGGTCAGCAGAAAATCCAGCACGCCGTCGTCACTGCTCCCGGGGACGTGAAAGCGGTAATAGCCCAGCACCGCCGGGATGACACCGGCGGCGCCGTTGGTCGGGGCCGTGACGACGCGTCCGCCGGCGGCGTTTTCCTCGTTCACGGCCAGTGCGTACAGATTGGTCCAGTCCATGGCCTTGAGCGGGTCCAAAGGGTTGCCAGCAGGCTGGTCTCGCAACTCACGGTACAGCGAGGGTGCGCGTCTGGGCACACCGAGTGCGCCCGGCAGCACGCCATCCTGGTCGCAACCACGCTGAATACAGGCTTGCATGACCTCCCAGATATGCAGCAGCCCCGCCTTGATTGCCTTGTCGGAGCGCCAGCAAGCTTCATTGGCCAGCATGATTTCGGCGATGCTCATGCTGTGCGAGCCGCATAGTTGCAACAGCTCCTCCGCACTCTGGAAAGGATAGGGTTGGGGTGTATCGTCCCTGACGATCCGGTCGGCAGCGGCCTGCTCCTGGTTGACCACGAAGCCGCCGCCAACGGAATAGAAATCGCGCTCCAGCAGGCTTGCGCCGCTGGCTGCAAAAGCCTTGAACCGCATGCCGTTGGGATGGTGCGGCAGCTTGTCGCGCTTGTTGAAAACCAGGTCGGTTTTTTCATCGATGGCGATGCGCCGGCTGCCGCAAAGCCTGACGCCGCCATTTTCGCGGATTGCGTCCACGATCTGGCCGATGCGGTCCGGATCGATCCGGTCGGGCAGTTCGCCCGCAAGACCCAGCAGAACAGCCTTGTCGGTGCCGTGCCCGCGGCCGGTGTGGGCCAGCGAACCGTATAGTGTGACCTGGACGCGTTCTACCTTCGGCAACAGCCCGCCCGCGTCGAGTTGCCGGGCGAAGTCGCAGGCGGCGCGCATCGGGCCGACCGTGTGCGAGCTGGATGGACCGATACCGATCTTGAACAGTTCAAAAACGCTGATGGCCATGGCTAATCTGCAACGATGAATTTCCGGAGGCGCCGATTTTAACCTGCCACAGCCCGGGTGTGGCTGCAAACTTCGCGGTCAGGTGATGATTTTCCGCGGCGGCGAAACAATAGAGCTGCAAACCGTCGGGCTTTTTATCCACGGGTATTTGCAATATCCTTCTTACCGTGGCCGCCGTATCCCTCATCAATCGCTATCTGCTGGCCCTGCTGGTCTTCAACCTGGCGGCCTGCTCGTCGATGCAGGCGGTCAGCGTCGAGTCCGCCATGCATCATTCGCCTCCGCCCGGCGTTGATTACGGCAGCCTGGTCACCGTCAGGACCCTGGACAAACGCCTGCTGAAATTTCGTGTCACCGAGATAACGCAGGAAGGGCTGGGCGGCAGCCGCGGCTTCATCCGCTATGCCGACATGGACAGTCTCAAGGTACGCAGCCGTCCCGCGCATGAAGGCAATACGCTGGCATTCGTTCTCGGGCTGCTGGGTTTCGTCGCGCTGATCGCGCTGGTGGCCAGCGCGGACAGCGTCGCCGTCTGCAGTAACGCGCCCTGCAACCAGCCACAGCCCTAAGGCCGGTGGGAAGGCCAGGCCTTCCCTTTTTGCTCGCGATGGCCCAGCCAACGCGCCAACACGGACAGGCGTGAATACGGCGCTTCAGCGGGCGCTGGCGAGCATCGCTTCCATAGCCGTGCGCCGCACCTCCGGGTCGTCACCCGCGTACGGGAAAGGCGGTTGGGGGTCGTACTCGATACCCACCTGGATGGCCTCGGCGGTTTCCCGGCCGGCGATTTCCGCGCTCAGCGCCAGCGCCATGTCGATGCCGGCGGAGACGCCGGCGGCCGTAAACACCTTGCCGCAACGGGTGATGCGCCGGCCCGTGTATTCGAGACCCATGTCGGCAATGGCTTCCGCCGCCGCCCAGTGCGAGGACACCACGCCCTCGGTGATAATGCCAGCGGCGATCAGGATCAGCGAACCGGTACAGACCGAGGCCGTGAAGCGGGACCCAGCGTGTTGCTCGAGCAGCCACTGCCGGACGCCGGGGTCTTGCCCGACCGCCATGACCGTGTCCGGCGGACCGCCGGGCACGAGCAGCACGTCGGCCTGCCCTGAGCCCGCGAAGTCGCAGCTCGGCAGAAACGTCATACAGCCGGTGTCGCAGGTAATGGGTTGGTCGGTGGCGGCGACGAACTGCACGCGCGCCGCGGGCAGCCGGCTCAGGACCTCGTGCGGCCCCAGCGCGTCCAGCATGGTCATGCCGGGATAGACTAGCGTATTGATCAACATGGCATTATCCTCGATTGATGCGGACCCTGTAAGGGTCTGATCAGCATAGCAGGAGCGGGCGGCAGGATGCGACAATGCCCGCCGGCCGACGGAGACGAGCATGGATAGTACGACCCAGTGCCGACTGACGCTGTTTTACCAGCCCGAGTGTCATCTGTGCGATGAGGCGGAAACGCTCCTGCGCTCACTGGGCCTGGCCAGCCGGGTGCAGCGGGTGAATATCGAGAACGACCTGGAATTGCTCAAACGCTATGGTTTCTCGGTGCCGGTATTGCTGCGCGAGGACAGCCGCCGGGAGTTGCTCTGGCCGTTCGGGGCCGAGGAACTGGCGGAATTCGCGGCCGTGAACGGGCCGCCTTCCCCAAGCGGTGACGCGACTCAGTGATCGTAGCGGTCGTAACGCCGGCCGTTGCCGCGGCCGGCCGGGCTGCACAGGTTGGCTGCCTTTTCGGTCAGTTCACGGAACCAGATACCGAGGCCCTCGAACAGGCTCTTGGTTCGCGCCCCGGTCTCTTCCATGAAAAGCCCCAGCAGAATGTAGGCAACCAGCGTGGCGAAAGTGAAGAAAGCGCCGAGGACGAGCGTCGCAAGGCGCACGAACCAGACTTCCAGGTCGAAGCGCTTCGCCAGTGTTTTGCACACGCCCAGAACCATGGGCTGTCCCGGTTGCCCGTTCAGGTTGTCCTTGAGGCTCGTAAAAAACGGCTTGTCCTGCATGATTTCTCTCCAGCCACGTATGCGTTACACAAGTATAGAGATGCAGCTTTCGTGCCAAATGTGCCATAAGGCACGGCTTGCGTTTGCGCGCGCCGGCACTCACCCGGAGTGCGTATTTTGACCACATCGCGGGTGATCTGACCAGCCAGGCCCGCTAACCCCATGCTACACTTCCCACCCTGATTTTCAAGCGGGATTCCGATCGTTGGCAAGGGCAATCAGCTACATTGACGCGGACCGGATGGTGCGGGGTTTGAGCGCGGGCATTGCGCAATTGTTCGGGCGCCGCGAATACATCGACCGTATCAACGTATTCCCGGTGCCGGATGGCGATACCGGGACCAACATGGCTTTCAGCTTCAGGGTCATACACAATGCAGTTCGCGATACCAGGGGTTTGTCGGTCAAGCAACTGATGAACCGCATCGCACGTGCTTCTCTGGACGGCTCCCGCGGCAATTCGGGCGCGATCATGGCGCAGTATTTTCATGGCTTCAGCGAGGCGCTTCCCAACAAGAGCCGCATGACGGCCGGCGAGTTTGCGGCAGCCAGCGACGCCGGCGCGCAGGCGG
Organism: uncultured Gammaproteobacteria bacterium; assembly: GCA_963774415.1. Lineage (GTDB taxonomy): Bacteria > Pseudomonadota > Gammaproteobacteria > Xanthomonadales > SZUA-36 > SZUA-36. Next base: position 657,095 of record CAVZEU010000003.1, read on the forward strand.
CCTGGACGGCCATGTCCGAGCCCGTGGCCGGTACGCTGCCGACCGTTCTGGAGGACTTTTCCAAGGGTCTGCAGGACAAGGTCCGGCAGGGCATCGACGATTTCCGCGGGGTCTTCGAGCACGGCCTGAAGCGCGCCCGCCAATCGCTCGCCGGGACCACGGAGCAGTTGCCGGCGCTGAAGCGCGCCGGTGTTGTCGATGCCGGCGGCCAGGGTTTCGTCGATCTGCTGGAAGGTGTCTGGGCCTATATACAAAACGGCGCCGCGCGCCTGCCGCAGCTGGCTTCCGATCTGCTCTCGGCCCCCGCGGCCGTCGATGTGGCAATGGATACCGGCAGCCACCGTTATTGCACCGAGTGCGTGATCGAGGGCAACGCCCTCGACCGAAGCGCCATCATGGAGCGCCTGCAGCAGCTCGACAGCAGTTCCCTGATGGTCGCCGGCGGGCTCCGCCGCGTCAGGGTCCATGTCCACACCGACAATCCCGGCGCGGTTTTCCTGGCCTGCGGGGAGTTCGGCGAGATTCACCAGCAGAAGGCCGATGACATGCAACGTCAGCACGGCCTGATGAACCAACCCGGGACGGTGGCGGTGGTCGCGGACACGGGCGCCGACATACCGTTCGAGGAACAGGAGCGCCTCGCGATCCACATGGTCCCGGTGCGGTTGAATTTCGGTGACCGCGAATACATCGATCATGTCTCCCTGCAAAGCGCGGATCTCTACCGCATGCTCCAGGATTGCGATGCAATGCCCAGGACGTCGCAACCGCCGGTCGGAGACTTCAGCCGCCAGTACGAGATGCTGGTCAGCCACGGCTATGACGTTATTTCGGTCGGGCTGTCCGAACTCCTCAGCGGCACCACGCAAGCCGCGCGCACCGCGGCGCTGGCGGTGGGCGGCGGACGCGTCCGCGTGTTCGACTCGCAAAGCGCCAGCACCGGCCAGGGCCTGCTGGCCATAATGGCTGCCGAAGCTGCCCGGCAGGGCATGGCGTTGGACGAGATAGAGGCCCTGCTGGAGGGTTTGCGGCGGCAAACCCGCACCTTCGCGATCCCGGCGGACCTGTCCTGGATCGTCATGGGCGGGCGCCTGCCGGCATGGATCAAGACACTGGCGGACTTTTTGCACGTCAAGCCGGTGCTGGCGGAGAAGGCGGGCAATTTTTCGTTGGGCGGCGTCGCCACGGGCAAGGGCGCCAAGCCTGCCGCGCTGGGGAAGGTAGCCCTCAGAAACATGAGAAGGAACGTCAGCTACCGGGTGTTGATTTCACACGGCGCGAATCCGGAGGGCGCACAGGAACTGCGCCGCTACATTTTGCACCGGCACGGCCGCGTACATTCCTGCCGCATCACCGAGGCGGGACCCGCACTGGGGGTTCATCTCGGCCCCGGCGGCCTCGTCGTCGGCTTCCTGCCCCAGCCCGTGCAATTGCACTGAGGCACCGGGCGAACCCGCTGAAAATTCCAGCGACGTTGATAACAATGGGTGAGTTTCAACCTGCTTACCCGCCCGCTGGATGGCTGGGAGGGCGGTTATCTGTGTATGGGACATGCTCAAGCCATTCATGGTCGCGCGGCATCCGTTCCCGACGGATGCACGGTCCCGCTCACAGGTGACCGCCCTCCCCCTGATCGGGCAGACGACCCTTACGCAACGATCCGCTCAGACACGCTGATGGGGCATGTGTGCGACGCTCATGGGATTCAGCCCTTGCTGATCTTGACGGTCTGGATATCGGTATTTTCCGCCAGGCCCCAGTGACCGAACTCGCAGCCGACACCGGATTGCTTCATGCCGCCCATCGGCGCATTTGGCTGGATGTCGGCGTGCGTGTTGACCCAGACTGAGCCGGCCTCGAGTCGTTCCACCAGTTCCGCCGCCTTGTCCAGGTCGCTCGACCAGACCGACCCGCCGAGGCCCGCGGAGGAGGCGTTGGCACGCGCAATCGCGTCGTCGATGTCGGTGTACTTGATCACCGGAACGATGGGGCCGAACTGCTCCTCGTCGACCAGCCGTGTGCCGTCGGAAATATTGGTGACGATCGTCGGCGGGTAAAAATAGCCCGGCCGGCCGTCTTCCTCGCCGCCGGTCAAAAACGTCGCGCCCGCGGCCCTGGCGTCGGCGGCCAGGTCACGCACGATGTTGAGCTGTTTCTCGTTCTGCAGCGGGCCGAGGTCGGTATCTTCTTCGAGGCCGTCGCCGGTCTTGACGCCGTTGGCGATCGCGGCCATCTCGGCGCACAATTCATCGTAAATATCCGCGTGCACGTAAAGGCGCTTGAGCGCCTGGCAGGTTTGCCCGTTGTTGTGGAAGCAGACGGCGAACAGTTTGGGCGCGACCGCCTTCGGGTCGACGTCCGGCAGCACGATGCCGGCGTCGTTGCCGCCCAACTCCAGCGTCAGCCGCTTGAGGTTGCCGGAAGCGGCCTGCATCACCGCTTTGCCCGTCGGGCTGGAACCGGTAAAGACGATCTTGTTGATGTCCGGGTGGCCGGCGATGGCCGCGCCCACGCTGCCGTCACCGGCGACGACGTTGAGCACGCCCGGCGGCAGGATTTCGCTGGCGATCTGCGCGAACCGCAGCGTCGTCACCGGCGTGAACTCCGACGGCTTTGCAACCACGGTATTGCCGGCGAGCAGGGCAGGCGCGTAATGCCAGACCGCGATCATCAGCGGCCAGTTCCACGGCGTAATCGAGCCGACCACGCCGATCGGCTTGTGGTGTACTTCCACGCGCGCCGTGTCGTCGTCCTGGATCACCTCGACCGGCAGTTCGGTCGCCGCCGTCGCCTGCATCCAGGCCATCGAGCCGCCGACCTCCATGCCCGAGCCGATCCCCGAGAAGCCGCCCATGGGTTTGCCGGTTTCCCGCGTCAGCAACTGCATCAGTTCGGGCATGTTCGCCTCCAGCGCCGCGGCGAGTTCTAGCAACTTGTCCCGCCGCGCCCCGTGACCGAGCGCGGACCATCCGGGGAAGGCGGCGCGTGCCGCTTTGACCGCTTCGTCGACGTGTTGCGGCGTGCCGACGGGCACTTCGGCGAACACCTCGCCCGTGGCAGGATTGATGACACCGGCGGTTGCCTGCGTCGTGACGGCCTGGCCGTTGATGATCATTGGGAAGATTGCCATTTTGGACTCCTGGATTCGCAATTCGTGTAATCAGCGTATTGGGTTGCTGCCGGAAATAATAAGACAGCGGCCGTCAGTGTGCTATCTCTTGCGCCATTTAACCGGAAAAACCTTCATGCCGCGCTGAAAGTTGGAGCGCAGATAGCGGACCTCGCCGGCCGCTTCGATGTGCTGCAGGCGGTTCAGCAATTCTCCGAAGATCGCCTGCATCTGGACCCTGGCCAAATGCGCGCCGAGACAAAAATGGGGACCGTGACCGAAAGCCAGGTGCGGATTCGGCGCCCGGTCGATGACGAAATCGTCAGGATCGTTGAACACGCGTTCGTCACGGTTGGCGGAGGCGAAGGAGACGACCACCTTGTCGCCGGCGCGAATGGGTTTGCCACCCAATTCGGTGTCTTCGGCCGCCGTGCGCCGGAAGATCAGCACCGGGGTCCACCAGCGCAGCATTTCATCGACCGCCAGTGGCAGCAGTTCCGGTTCGGACCGCAGGCGGGCGAAGGCCTGCGGGTGTTGCAGCAGTGCCAGCATCCCGCCCGGGATGCCGTTGCGCAGGGTTTCGTTGCCGGCCACGGCGAACAGCCAGAACATGTTTTCGAATTCTTCGATAGAGACTTTACCGCCTTCCTCGTCGACCTGCGCCAGCAAAATGGACATGACGTCGCCAGCGGGCCGGCGACGCTTCTCCTCGGCCAGCAGGTGGGCATATCGGTACAGGTCCGGCATGCCGTCGCGCGCCCTGGGGTTGGGCATGTTGCCGTGCTCGTCGGCCTGCGGCCGCAGACGCATGGCCGCACGCGCGATGTCGCTCCCGCGTTCCTGGTCGAAGGCGTTTGAGAACTTGTACTCGGGGTCCTGGAAACCGATCACGCGATTGGCCCAGTCGTACATAAGGTAGCGATCCTCCTGCGGTATGCCGAGGATGTCCGCCAGTGTCAGCAAGGGCATGTCGGCGGCGATGTCGCGGGCAAAATCACATTCACCTTTTTCCTTTCCGTCGAGCAAGCGGTCGAAGATGGCGCGGGCGTGGCCTTTGATCGCCGTTTCGATTTTCGCGATGGCGCGCGAGGTAAAGGAATTCATCAGCAGGCGCCGCAGCCGCGTGTGTTCCGGCGGGTCCATGTTGAGCATCATCTTGCGGACGTATTCGAGGTCGGCGCCGGTGGCCGGGTCCATCAGTTGGGTGGCCCCCAGCGCTGACGAGAACAGGCGCGGTTTCTTCAGCACCTGGACGACTTCCGCGTGGCGCAGCACCAGCCAGAAACCGCTGCCGCCCGGCCAGTTGTCCAGCTTGTGTTCATCCACCCAGACCACGGCTTCCTGCGCGCGCAGGCTTTTCAGCAAGTCGAACGGCACGCCGGCATCGTATTGGACCGGGTCGTAAATGGGTTCCAGGGCTTTGGCGTCAGACTTCAAAATTATCTCCACTGCGTGCGCACGGTCACTGCGCTGCGGCGCCGCCGATCGTGCCTGTGTGGGCATAATTTACCTTTTTCGCTCGAAGTTTGCCGTAAATATCCCCGAGATGATCAGCAGACCGCTTAAGAGATGTACCAGGCCGACCGGTTCGTGCAGGTAGACCCAGGCCAGGATTCCGCTGAAAAGGGGCAGGGCGTAGTAGATCATGCCGGCTCTCGACGCCCCGCTGATCAATACCGCCTTGTGCCACAGCACGAACGCGAAAAAGGAGGCGAATATCCCGAGGTAGATAAATGAAAAAATGGCGGCCCGGTCGAACACCGCGGGCGGTCCGGCCCACCGCTCCCAGGCATAGAACGGCGCCAGGAACAGCAGCCCCAGCATGAACGTGCTCAACTGGAACGCCATGACGCCGAGGAGCGGCGGTTTGCGCACGATCAGGATGCTGTAGACGGCGAAAACGATCGCGCCAGCCAGCATCCACAGGTCGCCGTGGGTAAACGACAGGCTCGACAGCTTGGCCAGGTCTCCGCGGGTGATCAACGTGACGACGCCGGCAACCACCAGGGCGATGCCGGCGAGTTTGCGCAGCGTCAGCGGCTCACCCAGAAACAGGCGCGCCAGTACGATGATGAATATCGGCGAGGTGATCGATATCAGCGACAGATTCAGGGCGCTGGTGGTATGGCCGCCAATATACAGCAGCGTGTTGAACACCGTTACACCTAAAAACGAGGTTACCGACAGGTAGAGGAGGTTTTCCCGAATGCTCCGCCATTCGGCAAGCAGGGAGCGGAAGGCGAATGGGGAGAGCGCGGCGACCGCGACGAACCAGCGCCAGAAGGCCAGGGTGACGGGCGGTACGGTATCCTTGAGTTCACGGGCAACGATGAAATTGCCGGACCAGATCAAGGTCGAGCCGACCGCAAACAGGTAACCCCACCAGACGGCGCTGGTTTCGGGCTCGCGGCCTTTCATGACGGCGCGCGCCGCCGGCAGAGGTGGAAATGGCGTGTCGCCGACACGTGCGGCCCCGTCATCGTTCGCGGGTAGTTCCAGTCTTTTCTGCGGCTTTGGCGCATCGGGGTTTCGCGGTTGTCGTCCGGACGGAAAGTATACCGTTTCGGCTTGCCCTTGCCTCCCTCGTGATTCGCGGTCCTGCGATCGTGAGCGGTCGCACGCCGCATTCAGAACCGGGCCAGGAAAGCAGGCGCGCGAGGGCCGCAAAGCGATATACTGGGACGGCGGCGCAACGCGGGTTAATGATGACGGCACTGGTTCTGAAAATATTGCTCGCCTACCTGCTGGGCTCGGTTTCCGGCAGCCTGCTGATGGGCAGGCTGAGAAGGGTGGATATTCGCCGCCTGGGCAGCGGCAATGCCGGCGGCACCAATGCTTTCAGGACGCAGGGCCTGGTCTTTGCACTTCCCGTCGTGCTGATCGATGTCGGCAAGGGTGTGCTGGCGGCGGGTTGGGTCGCCTCGCTTCACCTTGCCGACGGCACGGCCCCGGCGCCTGGCGTGCTCAGCATGGTCTGCGGCTTCGCCGCCGTACTGGGCCACTGTTTCCCGCTCTGGCACGGTTTCCGCGGCGGCAAGGGCGCGGCCACGGCCGTCGGCGCCCTGATCGTCATCGCGCCCTGGCTGCTGCTGCCGGTGGCGGTGACCTGGCTGGCGGTGCTGACGCTGAGCGGTTACGTGAGCCTGGCGACCGTGCTGGCCGGTTTCAGCCTGGTGCCTGGCGCCTGGTGGCTGCAGGACCGGGCGCTGCTGCTGTTCGCGCTGCTGATAGCCCTGTTCCTGCTGTTCACGCACCGCGGTAATATCCGCAATCTTCGCGCCGGCACCGAGTACCGCTTCGAGCGGGCGCGGCGGTTTTTTCGCAAATCCTGAATCGTGGTTGCCGAATATCGCAGCAACCGGATCGTGCGGCTTGCGCACATGCTGGCGGATGCCGAAGCACATGTTACGGATCAAATTGCGGCCGAATTGCGCTGCGGTGAAGGCGAGGTGCCGGCGTACATCGAGGAATTGCGCGCGATGGGCCTTGCCATCGAAAGCGTTGCCGCGGGTGGGTACCGCTCGCGGGATAAACTGGAACTGTTGGACCGTGATCACATCCTCGCTCAACTCGGACGAAAGACACGCCGGGCGCTCACGGACCTGATCGTCGAGGGTATGCTGGATTCGACCAATGGCGCCGTGCAGAGGCTGGTGCCGGAACGCCAGCACGCGACCGCCGTGCTGGCGGAGTACCAGCGAGCGGGCCGCGGCCGGCGCGGCCGCAAGTGGCATTCGCCGTTCGGCGGCAACCTTTACCTGTCGCTGGGCTGGCGCTTCGACAAGCCGCTGGCGGAACTGGCTTGCCTGCCGTTGGTGACCGCGCTGGCCACGGCCGAGGCGCTGACCCGGGCCGGGCTCGACGGGCACGCCATCAAGTGGCCCAATGATTTGGTCTTGGACGGGCGCAAGTTGTGCGGCTGCCTGGTCGAGATGCAGGGCGAAGGCCGGGGGCCTTGCCGCGCCGTGCTCGGGATCGGCGTCAATGTACGCATGCCGATGTCGGCTGCGCTGACATCGGTCGATCAGCCCTGGGTCGACCTCGAATGCAGTCTGCCGGGCTGTTCGCGCAACCAGCTGGCGGCCTGGTTGCTGGATGCGCTGTTCTCTTACCTGCCGCGTTTCGAAAGCCTGGGTTTTGCGCCCTTTCTGCCGCTGTGGGAGACACATGACATCCTGCGGGGGCGGACGATCGAATTGACGACCGCTGACGGCACTCTGCAAGGCGTGGCGCGCGGCATCGATGTCACCGGCTCGCTGTTGCTGGATACCGGGAGTGGGCGCAAAAGCCTGCGCTCCGGCGATGTCAGCGTGCGGCGGGGGTGGACTGGCTGATATGTGAACCGGATTTTGGGCAGACACATCCCGGGAAGCGGCCGCCAATGGGCCTTTGCCGTGCTCCGGCCTATAATATCCTCATGTTGAGAGTCGCTGTCATCGCACTGGTCGTCGCCAACCTGATCCTGCTCGCTTTTGACATCAGCAAGCCGGAGGCAGGCGACCCGGCCCAGGCTGCGGCCGCGGCGCCCGCTGCCGCCGCGGCTGCCACCGACCCGGGTATTCCGGGTATCCGGCTTTACAGCGAACTCGGGGACGATACCGCCGCGATGAGCGGTGGCCGCCGCTGTTACACGCTGGGCCCGTTTCACTCGCACGCGGAACTGGATGCGGCCCGCGCCCGGATCGAGCCGCTCGCGGCCGGCGTCAGCGAACGCCGCACCGAGGCCATGGTGGACAGGGGCTACTGGGTATTTCTGCCGCCCTACGCGACGCTGGCTGAGGCCAGCAAGACGTTGCACTTCCTTAAGCTGCTGGGGTTCAGCGACGTCGGCGTGATCTACGATGGCGAGCACGCGCGCAGCATTTCGCTGGGTTATTTCCTGCGCCGCAAGAATGCAGTCAAGCGCAAGCAGAGCTTCGAAGCAAAAGGCTACCGGCCACAGATTCGGACGCAGAGCCAGGCGGAGCCCCGTTTCTGGTTCGATTTCGAACTCTCGCCAGGCGCCGAATTGCCGGTGCTCGATGCCAACCGCCTGCCCGTCGATTTCGAGCAGCGAGCCATCCCGTGCAGTTTCCGGGAGGCGCCAGCGCGGACCGCGACCGATGCCCGTGCTGCGACCGACCAGGCGGATTCCGCCGAACCGGCCTCGGCAGTCAGCGGCCAACCGGATGCCGTCGATCCGGGCGCCGGAGCGGCGCGGGAGGATGACGGCGCCGACTCGGGAGAAAGCGCTGGAAAAAGCGGCCCCGAGCCCGATGCTCCGGCCGCTGAGGTCGGCGGTGAAGTGCAAGCGCACCCGGCAGCCGTCCCTGGCAGTGGCGAAGACGCCGGTGAGGCTGCCGCCGCCGGGGCACAGGGCGCAGCGGAGAACGATGCGGACGAGGCAGACCCGGAACGCCCCAAGATAACGAAGGGGCCGCCGCATTGAGCGGCCAGACGTGATTCGAAATGATTGCGCTGTCGGTCGCCAGCCCCTAAAATCGCAGCCCCTGATCGAGACCGTGCCGGCATAGCTCAGTTGGTAGAGCAGGGGTTTTGTAAACCTCAGGTCCCGAGTTCGAATCTTGGTGCCGGCACCATCTTTTCAATTTCCCTCCTTGCCGGTATTTATTGTCCGGTTCGTCCGTTCCATATGCGGTCTTGTTTCTCAAGATCGTTGATATGGCTAATTACCTTGTACATGAGGTTGATTTTCTTATCGTCCACTGGATCGATGCGGTATTCGTGCTGTACCTGGATTCCATCGGGGTCGATGAGAAAAACGTGGCCTTCACCGAATGCCAGGCTTTCATTCGTGGACCGATCGAATATCGATCGCCCGATAAACGGGTTCGTCCGGTTCGGAAGTTGCAGCAAATGGGCAATGGTCGGCGCGAGATCGATACTACTGGCAAAATCCGCGTCAAAACTTGGCGGTAGCTTCAATCCGGGGTGATAAATCAACAACGGGATCTTATCGACAAAATAATATTGATAATCGGATTGGTTGCTGACTAACTTGACGAAGTCCCTGCCCTGAAAATGGGCATGGTCTGCCGTAAAAACCACGATCGTGTTGGTGTATAAATCAGATCGTTGAAAATACTCCCAGAATTTCCCAAAGGCATTATCGTAGTTGTGGATGGAATCCAGGATGTAGCTGTCATGGGCCTTGTAAGCTATTCCATCGTCGCCTGCGTCGTAGAAAGCATGGGTTTCAATATTGTACAGGCCGACAAAGAATGGTGTTTTATCACCGGAACGTTGCAGGTCTTCCAAATGTTGCAGGTGGGCGATAACGGCCCGCAGAAATTGTTGATCGCTGAGTGCTGATGAGCGATTCTCGGACTCGCCGTTCAAGTACAATTTCTGTAAATCTTCCTCTCCATAAATGTGCTGGATATTGGATTTGGCCAATACCTCGTCAAGTTTGGTCGTCTCTTTTTCCTGCGAGAACAGGAAATAGGTTCGGTAACCCTCTTCGTTGAGTAAATCAGGAAGGCAATAGTAGGTGGTCCCGGCATTGATTTCGCCGCCTGCATAAACCGGGAAAATCGAACACAACTGCCCCAACAGGCCGCGGTAGGTTGCAAACGTGTGGTTGTAGTAATTGTCCACCCTCATCGCGGACCTGGAGAAATCGGCGATATTGGGGGTCAGCCCTGGGTACTGGTCGTTGTACGGCTGTATGGTTCTGGCCGACAAGCCTTCGCTGAAAAAGACTATGACATTCAAGCGTGAGTTGGGCGCAATATTCTTGTCCCGGTGGCCGAAGGGCAGCGCGGACTTGTAGATGAAGTCCTTGATCAAGGGGTATTTGCTCTTGCTGGCGTAGGAGATGCCAAACTCGGCCAGCCTGTGTTGTTCGGCTTGTGTGACGGGCTTATTCTTGAAGTGGGTTTGTTTCAATTGTCCCAATGACTTTGCAAACGCTTGAATGGGAGCGGTGTAGTTTCCAAGGTTGACATTGGAATAAAAGAGCGTCGCCCTTGCCGCCGATAAATCGGCGCTGAGCCAGTAGCCGTCGAACCGCAGCAACGCGCCGAGGGAAAAACATCCGACGACCAGGGTGACCAGTTGAACCTTGCGGGCCCTGTTCCCGAGGAAGAACTCAGCGGTGAGCACGAAGCTCAACGGGAAAACGACCAGCGCCCCGGCAATAGCGTATTTCGCCGGGCTCATGATCAAGCCGATGTGTTGAGCGTTGTCTATCGCCGTGGGTGTCAGGAAATCCCCGGTCAAGTAGACCGCGGCGTATTGCAGGCTGCAAACCCATATGAAAAGGCAAAAAAGCCCGTAGCCGATCAGGCGCCAAGCCAGCCCGCCGTTGACCAGCAATCCGGCGGTTCCCGCGGCGAAAAGAAATTCCGCCAGGACATGATCGGTCGCCGTTAAATGCTGCAACAGGGTCGCTTTCTCGTGACCACCAAGCTGATAAAAAATCAGCTGGCTGAAAACGATCGAAAGGGCTACCAATGCCAGCAGGATGAACAGGCTTCTGGGCAATGAGCCAGGACCACGCATCATTATCAGACTGTCTCCGCCGATGGAATGGTTCTTAGTGTGAACGGAGCATCCTCTTGAACATGCCCGCATCAATTCGAGGAGAGTGATTGTGGGCAGGATGATTTAAAAGGTCAAACTTTCCTGCGCCGCAAGGCATGTCGGCGCCTGTCAGCACCCTCAGCCGTCTTCGTCAGCGTAACGACTACCACGTCTGCCCGGGTTCAGCGCCACGGCGAGCGCCACCAGCGGAGCCAACGCCGGGTCTGCACACGGTGCAAACAGTTCCTCACGGATTGCAGCGCCGGTCACTGGCGCCAGCAATGGCAGCCCGGGTCCATCGCGTGCCGGCGCCATTACCGTTGCGGCCGGCCGGCTTACTCAGTCGATTGCATAGCGCTGCCGCACTTCGGCACCCAGCGCTGCTTTCAAAGGGCCCAGCCAGGGTTCGAAATGGCGCCAGTATTCCAGCCCAGTCTTGAAGATGGGTTGTCGCACCTGCTCCGAGCTGGGGGTACGGACGCTGCGCTCGGTGCGGTGAAAGTGCAGGCAGCCATGCTCGAAAGGCAGTTCGCAAAAGTCCAGCAGGCGGCGCACCTGGCCTTCCAGGTCGGCCACGACGTCCTCGTACCGGACCCGCAGAACGAAACCCGGCAGGACCCGGTCCCAGTGGTCCATCAGTTCCACGTACTCGCGGTAGTAGTTGCCGATCGTTTCGAGGTCGTAGGAAAATTCCTGGCCTTGCCCGAACAGCTGCTTGAAGCCGCTGAAGCAACACGAGAGCGGGTGCCGGCGGGCGTCGATGACCTTCGCGTTCGGCAGGATCAGCCGGATCAGGCCAACGTGAAAGAAGTTGTTCGGGTTCTTGTCGATAAACCGCTCGGCGCCGCTGCGGTACACCCTCGTGTCGTCGATATATTGCTTGCCGAAGCGGCGGAAATAGTCGTCGTCGAGTTCGCGCAGGATGCGCGGGTAACGGGGCGCTGCCCCCGGTTCCTGTTCGAGCTGGTAGGAACCCCTGAGCCGGTGCGCGAGGGCGATGATGTTGGGCAATTCATAGGTGCCTTCCACATCGGAGTGGGAAGCCAGTATCTGTTCCAGCAGCGTGGAACCGGCTCGCGGCATGCCGACGATGAATATCGGATCCCTGGCCGGGTGCCCGACGCCGGCCTTTTGCTCGAACAATTCGCTGTTGCAGACCTCGATCTGCGCGCTGGTGCGAACGTTGAGGTGGGTCGGGCGGTGGGCCACGGTTTCGTGTTTAAGGGCATTACCGCGGCGGTAGTACGCAAAGGAGGCCTCCCAGTCCTGCCGGTCCTCCAGGGCCTTGCCGAGCGCGAAGCAGAGATGGATGCGGTCCTCCCTGCTGATTCCCGGGTCGGCTTCCCGCTCACGCATCTGCCGGATCTCCTCATCGGTGAAGCGGTAGGTCTTGGTGTTGGCCAACGACCAGTAGGCGTCGCCGTGATCGGGCTTTAACTGGTAGGCTCGCTGATAGGAACGGATGGCGGCCTCGACCTCGCCGATCGTCTTCTGCGCGTGCCCGCGCATCACCAGCAGACGGACCTGGCGCGGGCTGGCCTTCAGCACCCGGTCATAGAGCTCGATAGCTTCGCGGTGCCGGCCGATGCCCGCTTCCGCGTTGGCCATCAGCGACAGGTAGGCCAGGTTGTCGGGGTCGGCTTCGAGCAGCCGCCGGGTTTGTTCGTGGGCCTTCTTGAAGCGCTGCATTTTCAGCAGCAGGTTGGCGTAATCGTAACGGGCCTGCACATTACCGGGTTCGAATTCGAGGCAGCTGTCGAGCAGGAATTCGGCGTCGGTCAGCACCCCCAGCTCGTTGCCGATCGCGGCCAGCAGGCGCATGGCCTCGACGTGGTGGGGGTGCTCGCGGAGGTAATGCCGGCACAGGTGTTCCGCCCGGTAGTAGCGCTTCTCGTGGATCATGCTGCGGACGCCGACCAGCTCTTCCGGCAGGGCCTTGAGTTCCAGGTACTTTTGCCGGGCGGCCTGACCGCGTTCGATGTTCCCGGCCCGCCGCTGCAGCCGCGCCAGCCGCTCCCAGCTCGCGGGCAGCGCCGGGTTCAGGGCCAAAGCACGCTCGTAGGCGGCGCGCGCCCGTTCCGGGGCATCCATCGCCAGCAGCGTGTGTCCGCGCTCCTGCCAGGCGCGGCCGTAGTCCGGTGCGAGTTCCTGCAGCCGGTCGAGGGCCTCGAGTGCGGCCCCGGGCTGGTTCAGGTAGCGGTTCGCCACCGCCAGCGCGTAAAGGGCGTCCCGCTGTTCGCGGGCCGGTTCCTGGCCTGCAAGGGCGTCATCGAGCAATTTGACGGCGCCGACGAAGTCGGCCCGCCTGATCAGTTCGGTGGCCCGCTCAGCCCGTTCTGCCCAAGCCCTGGCGGAATCTTCTGTGGTCGCGGTCACGTTCTGCCCAATCCCAGTTGCGCGGCCAAGCCGCGGGACGGCCGAAAAGGCCGTCCCGCGGTACCGGTGCCGTGCTCACTTGTAATCGAAGGAGAATCTTACACCAATCGTGCGCGGGCGATTGGTCGCCACGCTCGGCGTGTAGTCGGCCGCATTGATGTTGAGAATCGCGCGCTTGTCGAAGACATTGTCGACGAAAAGCTCGGCATGCCACTGGTCCTTGTTGACGCCGAAGGCGAGATTGACCAGCGTGTAGGCTTTCTGCACGTAGCGGGCCGCCTTGAAGCGCGTGTCGCCGTTGGCGTCGACGCCCAGCGTGCTCTTGTCGACCACCGAGGCCAGGTCGTCGCCGGTCAGCGGGGTGCCGCAGAAACCGCCCTCCTCGGCGATCTTCAGACCGCTGCCGGTGCCGTAGACCTGGGACGTGACGTCTTCAATCGCATAAGCGTTACAGGTCGAAAGCGCGCGGCTGTCACCCGTGTAGGATACCGCTGCGCGCACAAAACCGCTGGCGTTGAACGATTCCAAGGGGAAATCGTAGGTGGCGCGCAGGTTGCCGGAGAATTTCGACGTCCACGGCAGTCGGCTGCCCTCGGGCACCACGACCCCCTCGAGTTGCGGGTTGACCTGCGTGAACTTGTTGTCGACCACGCTGAAGGCGCCGTCGACCGTGAGGTGGTCCGTCGCCAGCCAGGCGAAATCGGCGTCCATGCCGTTGACTTTGGCGTCGCCGACGTTTTCGAGGAAAACGAGAAACGCCACGTTGGCCGGATCGAACCGGGACATTTGCAGGTCGTTGATTTTCGACTTGTAGGCCGTGGCGTTCAGACGGAACAGGCCGTTGAAGAACTCGCTCTTGAGTCCGATTTCGTAGTTCTTGAGCGTGTCCGTCTTGGTTACCGCGGGCACTATGAAGCCCTTGTACACACCGGTCTGGTTGGCCGCCGGCTGCCCTGCGTTGCGGTTCGATGTCTGCGGACGGTAGCCCTCGGAAAAGGCGCCGAAGATCATCACGTCTTCATTGACGTGCCAACTGAGGGTGCCGCGGTAGATCGTATCGCTCTCGTTGATCACGCCGTCCGAGTTCAGCCCCTTCAACGTGAAGGTGCCGGCGGCAATGCTGTCGGCGATGATTTGCGCGTTGGCCGGGCTGAAAAACGTCAGCAGATCGTTGATGTCGCCGGATTCGTTGTAGGCGCCCAGCGCGCGCAGCCGGTAGGTGACGCGGTTGTCGAACGCCTGGCCGTCGCAGGGGCCTTCGAAGCCCGCGAATTTGCAGCCGAAGGAAGAGCCGGTGGAGCCGGTAAACTTGTAGTCGAGATCGTAGTAGCGCGCGCCGAAAGTAGCCGTCCACTTGTCGGTGATGTCGAACTCGAGCTCGCCGAAATACGCCTTCTGGTCCTCCACACGGGTGAAATTGTTGACGAAGGTGGTGTCGGGGCCCCGGCTGTACGGGTTGGTGACGCCCGGCACCGTGCTGACGATGTTGTCGTCGGTCGGCGGATGATTGGGCGGATCCGTAATCGTGCCCGGCGCGCTGGCCTGGTTGAAGCCGGCCTCGGTGGCGCCGAAGTATTGGAACTGGCCGTCGGAGGTCGTCTTCTGCCTGTCGAAAAAGACGCCCGCCGTGACCCTGATCCGGTTCGTATCGTCGGTCTCGATCCTGAATTCGTGCGTTTCGCGCTTGTTGTGCGTGTTGCCCAGGTACTGCTTGGTGGGGTCGAAGCACTCGGTGTAATTGGAATAACCCCCGGTGCACAGGTAATAGGCCTGGTAACCGCCGCCATTGGTGTAACCGGTGTAGTCCTGCAGGTAGAAAACGTCGCGATCCAGGTAACCGCCGGTATAAAGCGCATTGAGGGCTTCGAAGCGTCCTTTCAGTGTCCAGGTCGTCAGACCGAACTCGTCATGGTTGCGGGTCGGCGCGAACCGGTTGACCGATTGCTTGCCGGGCAGGTTAGGGTCGTATTCGAAGGCGCCGTCCGTTTCCAGTGTCTGGCCGGTGTGCTGCACCAGCAGGTCCAGCCTGTCGTTGATCAGCCAGGAAACGCCCAGCCGCCCGCCGTTGTAAGTGGCGTCGTTATAGTTGTTTTCCACCAGGTCGCTGTTGTTGGCGACGTGCATGGTCGCTCGCACACCGTTGCAATTGCCGCCGATCGGGTCGTCGACGCCGGGTTTGCCGGTGCAGATGTGGGCCGCGGACGAGATCTGGTTGCGGTTCATGACCTCTATGTCGCCGGAGTAGGTGCCGTAAACGTTGTCGATCCAGCCTCCGGCCTTGTCGGTGTAGGCGGTCAGCCTGACCGCGAGCTGGCGTGTTATGGGAATGTTGGCGTAGCCCTGGACAGCGGTGCTGGGGTCGCCGTCCTTGGTGACCGCGTATTTCATGTCGAAGCCGGCGGCAAAAGCGTCGTGTTGCGGCTTGTTGGTGATCAGGCGTACGGTGCCGGCCTGGGAGCTCGCTCCGAACAGGGTGCCCTGCGGCCCGGGCAGCACCTCGATGCGTTCGAGGTCGGCCGCATACACGTCCAGGTTGCGGCCGGCAAAGTAAACCGGTTGTTCATCCACGTAGAGGGCCACGGAGGGCGCGGCGGCTTGCACCGAGGTCAGCGTCAGCGCGCTTTGCTCGGTCGCGGCGCCCCTAATATAGATCTCGGCCTGGCCCGGGCCGCGGCCGGAATAGGTCACGTTGGGCAGGTACTGCACGTACTGGTTGAAGTTGTTCACGCCCAGTTTCTTGATGGCGGCGCCGGTCATCGCCTGCACGGAAACCGCGATATCCTGGGTGGACTGTGCGCGCTTGGTGGCCGTCACGACCACCTCTTCGAGTCGCCGGTCGGCACGCGCGGCGGAACTGGCCACGGTGGCGGCCAGGCTGCAGAGAATGGCCGCCGTCAGCGGTTTTCTGTTCAATGGTCTCTCCTCAATGCGTTATAGCTAAACGGATGTATTGTACACAATGTAAATGGATAAGTCTGCCATTGCTATAAACAAGGCAACTATCTGAATTGTCATCACTATTGAGTTGGCAAATATGCTTAGTTTAGAAAGCAATTTGCTGGACCGACCGCGTGCATGCCAAAAAGAGAAACGGGCTCGGAAACAGGTGCCGTCCGGCGCGCCAAGGGTTATGATGGAATGATGAGTTCGAACGAAATCCTGGTTGCGCTGCGGCGCATCATGCGCGCGATTGACTTGCGCTCGAAGGCGCTCGAGAAACAGGTGGGGTTGACCGTTCCGCAGTTACTGGTCCTGCAGGTGCTGAACGAAGCCGATCGGCTCAACGTCAGCGAGATCGCCAATGCCGTGAACCTGAGTCAGGGCACCGCCACCAGCATCGTCCAGCGCCTGGTCGCCAAGGGTCTGGTCAGCAAGCAGGGTTCCAGCTCGGACCGGCGCATGGTGATGGTCGCCCTCACCGCCCGGGGCAAGAGCAAGCTGGCAGCCTCCCCGGAATTGTTCCAGGAAAAATTTACGGAACGCTTCGAACAACTCGATTCGTGGGAGCAGAAGATGTTGATTTCAGCGGTGGAACGCATCGCCGCCATCATGAATGCCGAGGACGTGCCCGCCGCGCCCATTCTGCAGGTTGGGGAATTTACGGCCCCGGCGGAGCCCACCCTGGAAGCGCTCCCGCCGAAACGATAAGGGCCGTGATGCCGAGGCCGCGCGGCAGCCGGCCGTCAATCCCCGGCTTCGCGTTCTTTATCGGTTGGCGGTGCGGTTGGCCGCAGCTGAGCGGGGGTGAGTTTCGGCATTTCCTGGTTGAGCGCGCGGTACAAGCCCACGCACATGAAGACCATGATGACGGCAAAGGGCAGGCCGGTGGTGATCGCGGCCGTCTGCAGCGCCAGCAACCCGCCTCCCGACAGCAAGACCGCCGCGACGACGCCTTCTGTCAGGGCCCAGAATATGCGCTGGGGCACCGGCGGGTCCAGGTGTCCGCCCGCGGTGATGATATCGATAACCAACGAGCCGGAATCCGAGGAGGTGATGAAAAACACGAACACCAGCAGGATGCCGATGAAGGAAGTCACCTGCGCCAGCGGATAGTTGTGCAGCAGCGTGAACAACGCCGTCGAGATGTCCTGGTTCACCGCCTGCGCCATGGCATCGGACCCGCCGAGTTGCAGGTAGATCGCGGCGCCGCCGAACACGCTGAACCAGAGGAAGGTAAGCAGGGGCGGGACCAGCAGCACGCCGCCGAGGAATTCGCGAATCGTTCGCCCCCGTGATATGCGGGCGATGAACATACCGACGAACGGCGACCAGGCCACCCACCAGGTCCAGTAAAACAAGGTCCAGTTGGACTGCCAGGTCGAGTCGCGCTGATAGGTTGCGGTCCACGAACCCAGGTACAGCAGGTTCTGCAGGTAATGCCCTGTGTTCTGCACGAACGACTTCAGCAGAAACAGCGTGGGGCCGCCGATCAAAAGGAAGGTCAGCATCAGCAGGGCGGCGACCAGGTTCAGTTCGCTGAGGCGGCGAATACCGCGATCCACGCCGGAGACGACCGATGCGGTGGCCACCATGGTAATACCGAAAATCAGCAGAATTTGTACTTCCGAGTCGACCGGGACGCCGAACAAATAATTCAGGCCCGTGTTGATCTGGGTGGCGCCGAAGCCCAGCGAGGTGGCCACGCCGAACAGCGTTGCGACCACGGCCATCACGTCGATGACGGTGCCCAGCGGACCGTTGACGCGTTCGCCGAGCAATGGGTAAAAGGCGCTGCGGATCGTCAGTGGCTGACCGCGGTTATAGGAAAAATAGGCCAGCGCCAGGCCCATCAGCGCATAGATGCTCCACGCGTGGAAACCCCAGTGGAGAAAAGTCAGGTCCATGGCGCGCGTGGCGGCATCCACGTTATCGCCGGGTATGCTGGGTGAATGGAGGTAGTGCAGCACCGGTTCGGCGACACCGTAGAACATCAGGCCGATGCCCATGCCGGCGCTGAATAGCATGGCGAACCAGGTCGGCCGGGAAAAATCGGGCCGTGCGTCCGAGCCGCCGATCCGGATGTGGCCAAAGCGGCTCAGCGCCAGGTAGACGGCGAACAGCACAAAGGCCTGGACGATCAGGATCAGCAGCCAGCCGAAGTATCTCGTCAGCCACAGTTTGGCGCCAAGAAACAGGTGTTGCGCCGAATCCAGGTTGAACAGCGTGAGGAATATGAAGCCGATGATGATGAGCGCGGAAATCCCGAAAACCGTCGGGTGCATATGCAGTTTCAGGGGGCCGAATTTGACGGCTTTCGAGTGCCCGCGTTCGGGGTGATCCACAGTTTCCTCCTGGGGCCTGTTAATGCTTTCTGAGTTGTTCTGACGCTTGCCGGTGGCTGCGGCACACTCTAACAAAGATCATCGCGGCATGCCCGGCGCAAGCGAAAACCCGAATCCGAATCCGACCCGGCCATGACCGGGGTCGGGCGCAAGACCGGCCTGGTCAGTCGTCCTTGACCACGTAGTGACAGCCCTTGCTGACCGGGTTCAGGGCGGCGGCGTGGACCACGAGCAGGGCTGTCTCCACCGCGTTCCTGAGTTCGATCAGTTCGCGGGAAAGACGGCAGTCGCGGTAGAAGGACTGCACTTCCTCGCGCAGTTCCAGCAGGATGCGCCGGGCCCGTGTCAGGCGCCGCTGTGAACGGACGATACCGGCGTAGTTCCACATGGTTTGCTGCACCAGGCCGAGATCCTGGCGGATCAACGTCGGGTCGGCTTCGCGTCGGGGGCTGCGCCATTCCCGCGGCTCGGGCAAATGGAATTCTTCGTTGTTGAAATCGCGCACGTCGGCTGTGGCGGCGGCCTTGGCGCCCGTCAGACATTCCAGCAGCGAGGTGCTGGCCAGGCGATTGGCGCCGTGCAGGCCGGTGCAGGCGGTCTCGCCGATGGCGTTGAGGTGGCGAACGTTCGAACGGCCGTCGAGGTCGGTGTGCACGCCGCCGCAGGCGTAATGCGCGGCCGGCACGACGGGAATGGGCTCGCGGGTGATGTCGACGCCGTACGCGAGACAGTGTTCGTAGACCGAAGGGAAGCGGTCGCGAATGAAATCTGCCTCGAGCGCAGCTGGGTCGAGGTAGACGCAGGCCTCGCCGCTGGCGGCCATTTCACGGTGGATCGCGCGCGCGACAATATCGCGGGGAGCCAGCGAGGCTCGCGGGTGCTGGCCCTCCATGAAACGTTCACCGCGGCGGTTGACCAACACCGCGCCTTCGCCGCGCAGCGCCTCGGTGACCAGGAAACGGGGCGCGTCGTCGGCAAAAAAGACCGTCGGGTGAAACTGCACGTATTCGAGGTCGATCAGGCGCGCGCCGACCCGGTAGGCCATCGCCATACCGTGGCCGACCGTGCCGGGGCGGTTGGTGGTGTGCTGGAAAATTTGCCCCAGGCCGCCGGTCGCGAGGATGGTTTTCCTGGCGACGACGGCGATCGGCCGCTCGTGGTCCGGGTCCAGGACGTAGGCGCCGAAACAGGTGAGGGGCTGGTAGCGGTCTGCGGGCGTATCGGTGTTGTGTGAGAGGGTCAGAAGATCGATGGCGGCACTGCCGCTGTGACGGGTGATGTGCGGTGTTGCGTCCACGCGGGCCGCGACGGCCGTGAGGATCGCATGGCCCGTCAGGTCCTTGCTGTGGATGATGCGGCGGGCGCTGTGCCCGCCCTCGCGCGTCAGTTCGAGCCCGCCCCCGGTTTCGCGGTCGAAGTCGACATGGAGTTCATCGAGCAGCAACTCGCGAACTGCCGCCGGACCTTCCTGCACCAGTTGCTGCACGGCCGCGGGGTTGGCCGTGCCGTCGCTGGCCGTCATGATGTCGCGGGCCAGCAGTTCCGGATCCGGCGACGTGTCGAATATGATGCCGCCCTGGGCGCGGTCGCTGTTGGCCTCGATCGGTGCGCCCAGCGAGAGCAGGCGCACATCCAAACCGGCCCGGGCGGCGTGCAGGGCATAGGCTGAACCGGCCAGGCCGGCGCCGATGACCAGACAATCGGTTTGTATCACGTCCACCCGCGGTCGGCCCCTCGCTATGCCCCTGGTCTGTCACCCAGGATCATGCTGAAATTTCCGGCCGGGGCGGAATGCGTCAAGGCCCCGATACTGATGACATCGACGCCTGGCAGTGCGTAATCCGCCAGGTTGTCGAGGTTGATGCCGCCGGAGACCTCGACGATGGCTTTACCGCCGATCAGCGCCACACATTCACGGATCAGGTCGGGCGGCATGTTATCGAGCAGAATGACGTCCGCGCCGCAGTCGACCGCCTGGCCGGCCTCCACCAGTGATTCGGCCTCCACCTCGATTTTCGCCGTGTGCGGTGCGAAGGCCCGCGTCAATTGCACGGCTTTTTGCAACGAACCGGCCGCCGCGATGTGGTTCTCCTTGATCAGGACGTGCTCTCCCAGTGATGAGCGATGGTTGAAACAGCCGCCGCAACGGACCGCGTATTTTTCCAGCGTGCGCCAGCCGGGCGTGGTCTTGCGGGTATCGACGATGCGCACGCCGGTACCGATTTTGCGGGCAGCCTCGGCGTAGCGGTTGGCGAGCGTGGCGACGCCGCTGAGGTGCTGGAGAAAGTTCAATGCCGTGCGCTCGGCGCCAAGCAGCGAGATCGTCGGGCCCTCCGCCTGCAGCACGACGGCGCCGCTGGATACGCGGTCCCCGTCCCTGGCGGTCAGTGTCACGTAATTACTGCTGTCGAAGCGGGTGATGACACGGCGGGCGACATTGAGGCCGCAGAGCACCTGGTCCGTACGCGAGATAATGTGCGCCGTGGAAATCTGGCCGAGGCTGAAGATGGAGCGACTGGTTATATCGTTGTAGGCCGCGTCTTCGCGCAGAGCCATGTCGATCAGCCTGTCGGCATCAGGGTGCAAGTTCGAACATCCTCTCGATGCAGCGTGACGCGCGCAAACGCAGCTTGTCGTCCAGCGTGATGATCTGCTCCGGTTGCGGGTTGGCCAGCGCATCGCGGATTTTTTGCAGCGAATTCATCTTCATGTAGGGACAGAGGCGGCAGCCGCCGATAAAATTCTTTGCCGGTTCCTCGACGGCCAGGCGGCCGACCAAACCGCACTCGGTCAGCATCAGGTAATACGGCGCCTGCGTGGATTTGACGTACTTCATCATCGCGCCGGTGCTGCCGAGGAAATCGGCCAGCGCGGCGACTTCCGGTGTGCACTCGGGGTGTGCCACGACTTTCAGGCCGGGAAAGCCCTTGCGCGCTTCTTCAATCTGCGCCGGCGTGAACTCTTCGTGCACGACGCAGGTGCCGTCGGAGGAAATGACCTCCTTGTCGCTGCCGCGTCGCGCCAACTCCTTGCGGATGTTGTCCGCCATCAGGCGGTCGGGCACGAACAGAATGCGCTTCTCCGGCAGGCCGGCGACGATGTCGTAAACGTTGCTGGAAGTGACGCAGACGTCCGCTTCGGCCTTGACCTCGGCGGTGCTGTTGATGTAGCAGACCACCGCCGCGTCCGGGTACAGGCCCTTGAGCCGGCGCACCTCTTCGGCGCTGATCGAGTCGGCCAGAGAGCATCCGGATTGGCGGTCCGGAACGACCACCAGCGCGTCCGGCGACAGGATCTTGGCCGTCTCCGCCATGAACACCACGCCGGCGAAGACGATCACGTCGGCCTTCGAACGCCTGGCCTGGTCGGCGAGGTAGTAGGAATCGCCCTTGAAATCACCGACCCCGTAGATGATCTCCGGCTCGACGTAGGAGTGTGTCAGGATGACCGCGTTCTTTGCCTTTTTCAGACGATTGATTTCCAGCGTCAGCGGCGCGATTTTGCGGCAGGTGTCCAGGTTCCACTGGCGCCCGGGGGTACAGTCGACGTGCATCAGCGAGCGCAGCAGGCGCAGAGCCTCGGCTTCCAGCGGATCGTGCAGATTTTGAGCCGGCTGATTCATTGTCTCTTCAGGTGGTGATGCCTTTGTGAAAAAAAGCTAAAAGCAAACCGTCACAAGTCACTGTGTCGCATTTACTCAATATTAGGCTGATTGTGCCGCATACAAGCCCTGCATTTGATTATCGCGCAAAAACCGGCGTAAGGCATCGAATGCGGCCCATCGCGCCCGCGGCCAGCATCCGCCCGTGCGGCCGGCAGCCGTGATCAGACGCAACTGGTCGGTTTCGGCAGGCCGGCAATTTTACAGCCTTGTTTGGCAGGACCATGCGGAAATAGTTCATACAGGTAGTGGCTGGTGGCCTTTTCCGGCCCCAGGGACTTCGCAATGGCCTTGGCCAGTACCCGCGCGGCCGGCGCGATCCGGTATTCCTCGTAGTAGTCGCGCAGGAAGTTGACGACTTCCCACC
Source organism: uncultured Gammaproteobacteria bacterium (assembly GCA_963774415.1). Classification (GTDB taxonomy): domain Bacteria; phylum Pseudomonadota; class Gammaproteobacteria; order Xanthomonadales; family SZUA-36; genus SZUA-36. The sequence continues at coordinate 679,414 of CAVZEU010000003.1, forward strand.
TCTCCTCGTCCATTTCGACGGCCTCCCGCGCTGCGATCTGAAGCGCGAGTTCAGGGCTCCATGCGGACACGTCGCGGATATAGCCCTGCTCGTCGGCGTCGATCACCTTGCCTTCGACTTCATATTGCATAACGTTTCCAGTCCGATCCGTTCGGGCCTCACCACGACAGCGTGAGGCCGCACCCGGCCGCCAGTTCCACGAAGCCCTGGTAGTCGACCCGTTCCACGCCGCCGATCAGCGCCTGATCAGCAAGGCCCCGGGCAACGATATCGGGTCCGAGTACGTAAAAGTCCAGCTCCGCCGCGCGGGCGGCTATGCGCGGCGCCAACGCGGCACCGCCGAGCGCGGCGCAAACGCCGTCTTGGATCATGAGCACCGCGTCTCCGGGCCGCGCCAGACGCAGGCATGTGGCCAGGGAGTTCCCTTCCGCCGGGCTCCGGTTGACGACATGCAACACCCGGGTCATGAGCCGATCACCACGTCCTGTACGTCCATGATTTCACGCAGTTGCGCGCTCGTAACCACGCTGACCGGTATGATGAGGTCTGCCTCGGTCAGCCCCCGCGCCAGCAGCGATTCCCTTTCGACAAAAATATTCTCGACGTCATGGTCGGCCAGCGCGCGGTAGGTTCTGGAGAAGTTTTTCATGCCAATGGCGGACGGGTCCTGGTTCTTTTTCAGCAGGAAAACGCCGTCGTCCATGAAGACGACGCTCTGGTCCTGCCCGAAGGCGGCGGTGACCAGCACCAGCTCCAGGCACTCGTGGGCGAATATTGACCCGTGCGGCGGCCGGCGGTTGATGTACATGAAGCGTTTGCCGACGTCGCCCTTGACCCTTTCCCGCTGCGCCACCGCTCGCTCCCTCAGCGGCCGAACACGATGGTGCGGTCGGCAGCGACGGCCGCTTCGACCAGCTGGCCCAGTCCGGCGATCCGGAATCCGCCGGCGAGAATCGCGTCGCTGACGCCCCGGCGCAGGGCGGCGGCGACGCAGACCACCAGGTCGATGCCGTGCCGCCGCGCGATTTCCGACCACAAGCCGACGATGTCGGTCTCGTCGCTGGGGGGTTCGGATAAGCGGTTGGCGTTGTAGACGCCGTCATTGTAGAAAAACACCCGCGTCACCTGGTGGCCCGTCTCCAGGGCCGCCTGTGCGAACCGGTACGCGCTCATGGACGACTGGTGCGTATGCGGCCCCTCTTTGACCAGGATGGTGAAGTTCATGTCCGGATTATATCGTGCGCGGGCCCATTACCATATGGAGTAGAATCGCGTGGAGGGGCGGTGTTGGCCTGGCGGCGACGAACAGCCGTCTGGCCGCGGCCGCCAAGGCAGCGCAGCACGGTGCAGGACAATGGATCAACTACCGGTTTTTATCGATGTCAGGGGACAGCGCACCTTGGTCGTCGGCGGCGGTGTGCAGGCCGCGCGCAAGGCTGACCTGTTGCTCAGGGCCGGCGCCAGGGTAACCGTGGTTGCCGCTGAGATGAGCGCCGAGCTGGCGCCGCTGGCGGCGAACGATGGCTTCACGCACAAAGAGGGCGGGTTGCGAAGTACTGACATCGATGGCTGTGTGCTGGCTTTCGGCTGCGCCGATGCGGCCACCAACCACGCCCTGTATGAAATGGCCCGCGAGGCGGGTGTCATGGTCAACATCGCCGACAGCGCCGCGCAGTGCGATTTCATCATGCCGGCCGTGGTCGACCGTTCGCCTTTGCTGATCGCCATTTCGAGCGGCGGGGCTTCGCCGTTGCTGGTCAGGTCGCTCAAGGCCCGCCTGGAAACCGGCATACCGGCGGCCTACGGGCGGCTGGCGGAATTCGCCGGCCGCCACCGCGACCGGATCAAGGCGCTGGTGCCCGACGCCACCCGCCGGCGGCGGGTGTGGGAGAAAGTCATTGCAGGGCCGGTCGCGGAGTGCCTGTTTTCGGGCCAGGCGGAGAAGGCCGAGACGTTGTTGGACGAGGCCTTGCAGCGCGCCGGCGCCGATGCTGACGAGTGTCCGCCCGGCGAGGTCTACCTGGTCGGTACCGGCCCGGGCGACCCCGACCTGCTGACCTTCCGCGCACTGCGCCTGATGCAGCAGGCCGACGTGGTGCTGTACGACCGCCTGATCGGTGACGGCATACTGAATCTCGTGCGCAGGGACGCGGAGCGGATTTACGTCGGCAAACTGCCCAGGGAACACGTGGTCCCGCAGGCCGAGATCGCGGAGATAATGATCCGCCTGGCAAAATCCGGCAAGCGCGTGTTGCGGCTCAAGGGCGGCGATCCGTTCATTTTCGGCCGCGGCGGCGAGGAAATCGCGGCGCTGTCAGAACAGGGCATCGCCTTCCAGGTCATCCCCGGCGTGACGGCGGCGGCCGGTTGCGCGGCTTACGCCGGCATACCGCTGACCCACCGCGAGCATGCGCAGTCCTGCGTGTTCGTCACAGGCCACGAAAAGGATGGCCAACTCAGGCTTGACTGGGAAAGCCTGATCCGGCCGCGGCAGACGGTCGTGGTCTACATGGGGCTCGCGTCCCTGGCGGCCATTACGAAGGGCTTCATCCGCCATGGCGCCGACCCGCGAACGCCGGCCGCCGTCATCGAAAACGGCACCCGCCCTGACCAGCGCGTGCTCACCGGAACGCTCGCGGACCTGGCCCGCAGGAGCGCGGATGCCGGCCTCAAGAGTCCCGCGTTGATCATCATCGGCAGCGTGGTGACGCTGCGGGAGCGTTTGTCGTGGTTCGTTCCGGGCGGTGCTTGAAAGCGCTGCCATGCTGGCGGGGTTCGTTTGAGCAGGAAGCGGTTCCGCGGACCCCCTTGGCCCCCGGTAATCCGGCGCGCTCATGTCCCGAATGCGACTAAATACGGAACCTGAAGCGGCTGTGGCTTTGTCGGAACCGGGCCGGGGAGCCCTGGTTTTGTCCTGCAGACGGGGCGTTTAAAAATGAGGGGAAATTTGCCCGAATGGTTGACAATTACCGCTAAAAAGTAGCAAAGTAGGTCTTGGCCTCCATGGAAGAGAGGTCTGCTGTCCGCAGTAAAATCAATAATCTGGCGCTTGATTGCCAGAAATATTATGCGATGGCGGACGGCGGGTTCCACGGATTGGACCGGTTTTTGACAGACCCGGCCAATGGGCGCGGACTTGTGGGTCCGCGGTCGCCATAAGGCTGGCAGCATGATCAGGGGCACTTTGTCGTTGGTCCAAACCGTATCTTTAGTTGGGGAGATTTCTATGCGATCCGTCAGTTTCATTATTCCAGCGAAGATTGCCCATCGCAGTCTTAACTCTTTGATTACCATATTGTTATTGATTACCGGCCTGGTTTCCGCAATGCCAACCTGGGCGGTCGAAATTCTCAACCCGTCGGATTGCGCCGGCACGTTCAATCCGAACCTGAGCTGTACCTCGAATGACATCAAGATCAACGATGTCTCGCAGATGACCGTGGCCGAGGGCGGCCAGCAGCCGATCGCGACCTGCAACGAGGGCGATACCGGTCTGGTGGACATCAAGCTGACTACGCAGCTGAACGCCACCGGGCGTTACGACGTGCTAACCTGGTTTGGCACCCAGGGCAACGACCCGCGCGATGCGACCACCGGCAATTGTTATGTCACTTCGCTGCCGAATGATCCGGCCAGCGCGTTCATTCTCGATCTGGAAGCCGGTGCCGACGCCTGCCTCGACGTGAACAGCTCGCCGAACCCGGTGACGCAGTACATGAAGCAGGTGCCGTACACCTGCCAGGATCTCAAGTCGCTGGATGCCAACGGCGATGTCGTCAATGTCCCCGACGGCGAGGCCGACGTTTTCGCGCTGGTCACGTGGTTCCAGAACAACACGCTGAACTGCGGCACCGGCGCCGGCCAGTCCATGGAACCCGGCGTCAACCCGAAGTGCGACGTGTCGCTGCTGCTGGGTCTGAATATCCAGATCATTACGAATCCCTCGATCCAGATCGTCAAGACGCCGGCCACCCAGTCCGTCTCCCCGGGGGGCCAAGCGGACTTTACGCTGACGGTGAACAATATCGGTGACGTCGACCTCGACACCGTCAACGTGACGGATGCCATGTGCGATTCTGCACCGGTCTATCAGTCCGGTGACACCGGCAGCGATAACGTGCTGGGCCAGGGCGAGAGTTGGGTCTATACCTGCTCCACGACGAACGTCCAGGCCGGTTTTACCAACCAGGGGGACGTGACGGCCCTGGAGACGGGCACGGCCAACCAGGTCAGCGACAGCGATACCGCAGCCGTCAGCCTGAATGCGCCAAGTATCGAGATCGTAAAGACGCCGGCCACCCAGACCGTTAACCCCGGGGGTACGGCGAGCTTTACCTTGACCGTGAATAACACGGGTAATGTGGACCTGGATACTGTCGTCGTGACGGATAACGATTGCGATTCCAGCCCGGTCTACCAGTCCGGTGATACCGGAAGTGACAATGTTTTGGGCACGGGAGAGAGTTGGGTCTATACGTGCTCGACTGCAAATGTCCAGTCAGGTTTCACAAATAACACGGGTGTAACGGCCATTCCCGTTGAAGGCGGTGATCAAGTTAGCGGTAATGACAGCGCTGACGTCACCACGACCTCGCCGGCCGTGCAGATCGTCAAGACACCGGACCAGTCCGTTGCCCCGGGCGGTACGGCCAGCTTCACGCTGACCGTGACCAATCCGGGCGATGTCGATCTCAACAACGTGGTCGTGACTGATGCGATGTGTGACGCCAACCCGATGCTCCAGTCCGGTGATATCGGCGTCGATGGCGTGCTGGGCACGTCCGAAACTTGGATTTACACCTGCTCGACGGCAAACGTGCAGTCCGCATTTACCAACAGCGGCAGCGTTACGGCTGACCCGGTGGGCGGCGGCGACAGCGTCAACGACAGCGATACAGCCAATGTGACGATGGCGGCCCCGGCGGTGCAGATCGTCAAGGGCCCCGACCAGAATGTCACCTCAGGCGGTACGGCCAACTTCACGCTGACCGTGTCGAACCCGGGTGATGTCGATCTCGACAACGTGGTCGTGACCGACGCGCTGTGTGACGCCAGCCCGGCGTACCAGTCCGGCGACAGCGGTGCTGACGGTGTACTGGGCATGGGCGAGACCTGGTACTACACCTGTTCGACCGCAAATGTGCAAGCGGGCTTCACCAATTCGGCCAATGTCACGGCCGACCCGGTGGGCGGCGGTAACAGCGTCAACGACAGTGATACTGCCAACGTGACCGTGACCGAGGCCCCGCCCGAAGTACCTATCCCGGCCTCGGGATTGTGGGCGCTGCTGCTGCTGACATTGACTGTCATGGCCACAGGCCTGTACTTCAGACGCAGGCGTTCCTGACAGCGTTGATCCGCTGACATAATGAAAAGGCCCGGCAACTGCCGGGCCTTTTTTTTGCATTCCTTCGCCGCGTCACATCATTAAACAGCATCTTAATTGCATTTTTAATCTCCCTTTAGTCCTGCTTAACCCCGCCTTAATAAGCCGTCCGTAGAATCGATTCCGTGTCGGAATGCCCCGGCAACGTCAAGGAGGCCAGGGCCTGTTAACACTATCTGAGTCGGTGCTGTTGTGATTGCAACCGTCCCGGTCAAGGCGCGAGGAGAGAAGTTTGATGAATTCAAATGAACGACGAGAAACGCAGGATGGGGCGGTTGCGGCCACAACCCGTAGGGACGCACCCATTTTTTCGCCTGGCTGTGTTGGCGCTTGCGCAGGTAGCTGGGCTACATCACGCTCGCTCCGCCTTGCCAGACAAAAAATGGCAAGCGTCAGAACCGACGCAGATAGTGTTAACAGGCCCCAGATGATGAGGATCATGGATACAGGATGGAGGTCGGCGCTCAAGCCGGTAGTTTGCTCAAGTGCAGCCGCGTTGCTGCTCGCGGCGATGCTGCTCTCCGCGACATCGGCCCGGGCCGACGGGCACCGCAACGGTGACGGCGGCGACCGCAACGGCGGTGAAAGCGCTGGGGTGCAGGCGCCGCTGCAGTTGTCGATCAAGACGGCGGAATACGATGCCGGCAAGCAACAGTTGAAGGTCGAAGTCTCCCTGGGCGCCAGGGGCAAGTGGACCGTGTCCCTTTACAATGACAGGACCGATGAATTACTGGCGCAGAAGGAAGCGCACGGCCAGGAGGTTCGCTTCCGTATCGGGGGACTGAGCGCTGAGAAGGCGCCCTGCGAAGTGCGGGCCGAAGCCGGCGGTCAGTCGGCTGTCAGTCCTGTTGCCGGAAGGCCCGCAAATTGTGATGGCGAACCGCCGCCACCGCCACCGCCCCCGGGCGGCAACAATCCGCCGACCTGCTCGATCACGGCGCCGACCGGCGATGTGACCATCAGTCTTGGCGACAGTGTCTATTTCGCCGGCGAGGCCAGCGACCCGGATGGCGACGCACTGTCGTTTGAGTGGGATTTCAGCGGCGGCGCCGACACGCGGCCGCTGGTGGCCGTGCCCGGTGACGTCACCTTCGATGTCAGCAGCGGCACCTTTGCCGTTTCCTTTATCGTGACCGATACGGGCGGGGCGCGCTGCACCGACCAGCGCCAGGTCCAGGTCGGGGTTCCGCCCGGCGGCTTGCCGCCGAAGGTCGCCGAGCAGCCCGCGCCGGGCAGTGCCGCTGCCGGCGACGGCGCCCACGTGGTATTGCCATACAACGACCTCGGCATGCACTGCGCCGACCTGGGTTCCTATCCGTTCAGCATATTGCCGCCATTCAACGTGCTCAACGCGCAAGTGGTCCGCAGGGGCAGCACGGGCGGCAACCGCCCGTTGATACTGGACGACGCCGTCGTGGCCTTGCGGTACTCCGCGGCCTCCAGCGCCACTGACCCGGTCGCGCCCGGCTCGATCAACTCGACCAGCCAGAACTATCCGCCCGGGTCCGCCGCTGCCGTCGCGGTGATTCGCAAGACCGATTTCTGGGATCTGTTCGATGGCGTCAATTCGATCGCCGAGCTGTTGTTTCCGGGGCTGCACCCACAGCCCGACGAAGGCTTGCAGACGCTCGCCAATGCCGATCACGGCCGTTATATGCCGGGTATATCCGACCCTTACTACGCCAACGTGCCACAGGATTTCAGCGGCTTCGACACGGCCCACGACTGGTTTACGGCACAGGGCATCCCGATGACGTCGGTGGACGACCGGGGGCGTTTCAACTCGTACCCGCTGATGCGCGTGCAGGCGGTGGATAACGCCAGTGGCGCGGTCGTGGCGACCACCGATGCCGTGGTTCCGGTTTCCACCGAAGTCGATTGCCGCGATTGCCATACGCTGGGCAAGGTCGGGGCAGACCCGGCGGCGCGTGCCTCCGGGCCCGCCTTCGTGGCCCCGTCCAGTGCGGACCGGGCCGACGTCGAGGCGGCCGCCAAGCACAACATCCTGGCGCTGCATGATTTCGAGCAGGGCACGACATTCATCGCCGATGACCAGCCGGTGCTGTGCGCGTCATGCCACCGTTCCAACGCGCTGGCGGATGTCGGCGGACCGGCCGGTGTAGCCGGCGTGGACAGCATGTCCAACGCGATGCACGGTTTTCACGGCCAGTTACAGGTCGATGCCTCAGGTGATTTGTTGAGGGATTCGGGTGGTGAACCTGTACTCATCGACCCGGTTTCCATCTCCGGCAGCGAAATGCCGCTGCTCGCCACCGGCCCGGATGTGCCGATGGAGCAGAATTGCTTCAGCTGTCACCCCGGCAAGATCACGCAGTGTTTCCGCGGCGCCATGTTCACGGCCGGGCGGAAATGTTCCGATTGTCATGGCAGCCTGATGGCGATTGGCGGCGAATTCGAACTGGCCGGCGGCGGTGTGCGCGACCCTTGGGTGGATGAGCCCAAGTGCAGCGCCTGTCACACCGGTGACGGTGCGGACCCGGTCGGCACACTGGCCTACGACCCCACGGACCCGGCCGCCACCCCCATCGAGACGGCCACCTCGCGCTTTGCCGAGAATCCCGGGACGCTGTACAGGAACAGCCTGGACAACCATGCCGGAATCGCCTGCGAATCCTGTCACGGCAGCCCGCACGCGATCTGGCCCAACCGTAACCCGGAGGCCAACGACAATGTCACCGCGACGCAGTTACAGGGGCATACGGGCCCGATCACCGAATGCAGCGTCTGCCACGAGGCCAACAGTTTTCCCACGGGAACCCTTGACGGGCCGCACGGTATGCACCCGGTCAACGACCCGAACTGGATCAAGAGCAAGGGTGATCACTTTCACGAGGATTTCGTCTACAGCAACGGCCAGGACCAGTGTGCGGCCTGCCACGGCGCCGACCATCTTGGCACGCGCCTGTCGCGCACGCCGGTGGACCGGGTCCTGAAAGACGCCGACGGCGTGGTCAGGGCCACCCTGTCCGCGGGGGACGTGGTTTCCTGCGACCTCTGCCACAGCCTCGGGACAAGTTTCGAGGACTGATCCCGTAATGTCACGCACAGGGGCCTCCCCAGGGATGCCGGGGAGCGGGGAAGGGGCCTTCGGGCCCCTTTCCTGCTTCATGTCGCCGGCTTCTGGTTTGTTACGGTTCCTTGCGTGATCGCCGCTTCGAGTTCGTTGTTTTTCTTTGCACGCCCCCAAAGTCGCGCAATCTGGATAGGCATTTTGAGCCTTCGGCCATCAATGCTTGCACCTCCTGTGCAGCATTGATATCGGTACATCTTTGTCGCTCGCCCCTGTCCGACGGCCACTTCGTGGCTGCCCTCTCTTGTGCATCAATGTAAGCTTCCAGGCCCGCGGCCATCAATGCTTGCACCTCCTGTGCAGCATTGATATCGGCACATCCATGTACCTCTGGGCCGGGCCTCGCTGGAACGAATATCCCTGTTCATTCCTGCCAGCCGCTGCGGGCACTTTGGGCATCTCCCAAAGGGGCTTGACACACAAAAGCGGCACGTCGGTAACGGAACGGGGGGCGGGCATTTGCAACCGGGACCGTGCATCCGTCGGGAACGGATGCCGAGCGGCCATGGATGGCTGGAGCGTGTCCCGGGGGCAAATGCCCGTCGCCCGAAAAAGTGGTTCGCCTTGCGGCGGGTGAGTCGTGCGGGGGCGACGACGGGAATCAGGTCAGACTGCCCGCAAATACCACTCGTAGTCCTTGTTGCCCACCTCGGTGTGGAACTTGTGTTCTTCCTCGCGCCGGCAGACTCCGAATACGCGGTGATATTCCTCGCCAAGGTACCCCGGCAGGATCCGGCCGGCCTCGAACGCATCGAGCGCTTGTGACCAGCGTACCGGCAATGTGGTCTCGTAGTCGATATCGGCTTTCTCCGGCGTCATCGGCCCGGGATCGCAGCGGTTGGCGATGCCGTGGTGGATCGCCGCCAGTATCGCCGCCACGACCAGGTAGGGGTTGGCGTCCGCGCCGGCCACGCGGTTTTCCACGCGCCGGTTCTTCTGTGCGGAGATCGGGATGCGCATGGCCAGGTCGCGATGATTCAGACCCCAGTTCGGCGTCGCCGGCACATAGAAATGCGGTGCGTAACGGCGGTAGGAGTTGGCATTGGGCGCGAAGATCGCCATCGATTCCGGCATCGTTTCGGCCAGGCCGCCAATGGCGTGGCGCAGCGTGTCGGAGAACTCGCCGTCGCGGCATTTTCCCGAAAAAACATTGTGACCCTTCTTATCCAGCAGGCTGACGTGAACGTGCAGGCCGTTGCCGGCGTGCTCGGCGAACGGCTTGGCCATGAACGTCGCCGCCAGCGCGTTCTTGCGTGCTGCCGCCTTGACCGCGCGTTTCAGCAGCAGGGCCTGGTCGCAGGCCAGCACCGGGTCGTCGATATGGGCCAGGTTGACCTCGAACTGCCCCGGTGAGTATTCGGACAGCGCGGCGCCGGCCGGGATGTTCTGCTCGGTGCAATAGGTGTCGAGGTCGACCAGGAAAGGCTCGACGTCATCGAGGTCTTCGAAGGACGCAAACTGGATGCCGTCCTGCGACAGTTCCGAGCCGGGCAGTTTGGGCAACCGGGGAATGAAACTGTCACCGTCGTGCTCGATCAGGTAAAACTCCAGTTCAGTGGCCATGACGGGTCTGAGGCCCATATCCAGCAGCGGCTTCATGGCCCGGCGCAACACGTTGCGCGGGTCGAGAAAATAAGGCGTGCCGTCGAACTCGGTCAATTCCAGCAGGCATTGCGCGGTGGGCAGGCTGGCCCAGGGCACGGGCGCCAGCGAACCGCTCACGGCCACGCTCTTGACATCGGGGTCGCCGTCGTGCGCGCCATAGGTGACGTTGTCGCTGCTCTCACCCTTGCTGTTCATCAGTTCCGAGGCGGCGCAAAAGTTGGCGCCTTTTGAGAAAAGCTTGTCGAATTCGTCGACCTGGAGGCGTTTGCCTCTGGGAATGCCGTTGATATCGGGCGCAAACGCGTCGATGAACCGCGTCTCCGGGTACGCGGCCATGAAGGCCTCGAGTTCCTTTTTCAGTGATTGCCTGCTCATAAGGTTCTACCAGGTATGTGTTGGCCTGTGACGGGCGGCGCCAGTGTGCAATTTGCAGGCTAGCTCGACAGCCTGATCCAGGCGGATTTTGTCTGCGTATAGCTGCGGAGGCTTTCCATGCACTTGTCACGGGCGTGGCCGGACTGCTTGTAACCGCCGAAAGGCTGCGTCATGTCGCCGTCCTCGTAGTTGTTGACCCAGACCACACCGGCCTCGATGTCCTTGATCAGGCGGAAGGCCCGGTCGATGTCACGGGTCCAGATACCGGCGGCCAGGCCATAAATCGTGTCGTTGGCGATGCGGATGCCCTCGCCGGCGCCGTCGAAGGGAACGACACTGGCCACCGGCCCGAAGATTTCCTTGCGGGCGATTTCCATGTCGTTGCTCACGTCGCCGAACAGGGTCGCGTTGACATAGGCGCCGTCCTCCAGGCCCGCGGGCGTGTCGCCGCCGAAATGCAGCGTCGCGCCCTCGCGTTTACCGGACTCGATCATGCCGAGCACCCTTTGCTGCGCTTCAAAATCCACTAATGGCCCCATGGTCGTTGACGGGTCCAGCGGCTCTCCGGGCGTGAAGGCGTTGCGGCCCCGGTCGATGAACCGGTTGACGAAGTCTTCGTATATGGGCCGTTCCACGAGCAGCCGCGAGCCCGCGCTGCAAACCTCGCCCATGTTGGCGAAAACGCCCTCGATGGCCGAATCGACGGCGTGTTCGATATCCGGCAGGTCGGCCATGAAGATCTGCGGTGACTTGCCGCCGCATTCGAGGCCGACCCGTTTCATGTTGGATTGCCCGGCATACTGCATGATCAGCTTGCCGACTTCGGTCGAGCCGGTAAAACTGATCTTGGCCACGTCGTTGTGCAGCGCCAGCGCCTTGCCGGCGGTTTCGCCGTAGCCGTTGACCACGTTGAATACGCCGGCGGGCCCGCCGGCTTCCATGAACAGCTCCGCCAGCCGGACGGCGCTGAGCGGGGATTGTTCGGCCGGTTTGAGCACCACCGTGTTGCCCGCCGCCAATGCCGGTGCAAATTTCCAGGTTGCCATCAACAGCGGGTAATTCCACGGTGAAATGCAGCCGACCACGCCCAGCGGCTCGCGCAGGATCATGTGCACGGCGTCGTCGTCGGTATTGGTGACCGCGCCTTCCAGCTTGTCGATGCACTCACTCATGAACTGGATGGTTTCGATCACCGCCGGCAGGTCTTCATTGACCATGTCGGCAATGGGCTTGCCCATATCCAGCGTGTCGAGCACAGCGAGTTCGCCGGCATGCTCGTCGATGAGCCCGGCGAAGCGGTAGAGGATCGCCATGCGTTCGCGCGGCGCCATCTTCGACCAGGCGCCGGAGCGGTATGCGCGCAGGGCGGCGCCGACCGCCAGGTCGATGTCGGCGGGCATGCCTTCCGACATTTGCGCCAGGGTTTCGCCGTTGCGCGGATTGACGGTTGCAAAACGCCCGCCGCCGATGGCGTCGACGTGCTTGCCGTCGATGAAAAGACGGGTTTCCAGTTTCCGGCTGACGTCCGCCGCCAGGGCCTGCCATTGACCCGTATCGAGTCGTTCGAGTTCTGCCAGTTTCATTTGCTTCACCTCACTCTGCCGCGGACCGATCAGTAGTCCGGCGCCGGGGTCTGGCGTTTCCGCGCCGGCTCGAAGAAAACGCCGTCGATGACGCGGGCTTTCGCCATGACCCGGCTCCACTTCAGTTCACGTTGGTAGTAGATTTCGACTTCAACTTCCTCGCCGGTCTCGCCGTGCGGCATGCACAGCGAAGCCAGCGCGATACTGGCCTTGGCGGACGGCGACCACATGGCCGAGGTGACCGTGCCGATATTCTTTCCGCCTTTGAAAACGAACGAATCCCGGGCCGGCTTGTTGCCTTCGATATCCAGTTTGACCAGCCGGTAACGCGAGCCGCGGTGTAGCTCCTTGCGCAGCGCGCGCCGGCCGTTGAAGACCGGCTTGTTGAAATCGACCAGCCAGCCGAGGCCCAATTCGAACGGTGAGCGCGTGTGTGTCGCGCGCACGGTTTCGTGGGCGGGCATGAAATCGATTCCCGCCTGGATAAATCCCGCCTCGATTCGCAACAAGCCGAGGGCGGTCTCGCCGATGGGCCGGATGCCGCGGTCCGCGCCGGCTTCGAATAAGCGGTCCCAAAGCGCCTCGGCGTGATCCGGGTCGATCCAGAGTTCATAGCCGAGGTCGCCGGTAAAACCGGTCCGTGAAACCATCACCTCGGCGCCTTCGAACGGGTAGTGCTCCAGGCCGAACGGCTTCATGTTCTCGATGCCCGCCAGGCCCAGCGCTTTCAGCGTGGCGCAGGAGGTGGGGCCCTGCAGCGCCAGCGCGGCCACGTCGTGGGTTTCTTCGACCACGGTGACGTCAAAGCCGAAGGCATTGGTCAGCAGCCAGTCGATGTGACGCTCCTGCGAGCACAGCCGGTAGTTCCCCTCGTGCAGGTGGAAGAGGGTGCCATCGTCGATCACGCGGCCGTCGTCGCCGCACCAAACCGTGTAGCCGACGCGGCCCGGCCGTATCTTGCTGACTTCGCGCGTCATCAACCGGTTCAGGTAGGCAAGCGCGTCCGGGCCGCTGATGCGATGCTTGACCATCGGTGTCAAATCGAAAACACCACAGGTGCTGCGGCAGGCAAAATATTCCATCGATGGGTCGAAATACGCAGGCGCCGACAGGTAGTCGCCCCAGCGGACCCATTCCTTCAGCTTGTTGAGCTTATCAGCGCGGGAGTGGAACGGCGTCGGGAAAGCGGTGGTCTTGAAATGGTCCTTCGCGGTGATTGCGGTCGATCTCATGCTTGTGCCCTCCGCTCCACGTCCAACACGACCCGGGCGGCATTGCGCCCGGCGCTGCCCATGACCCCGCCGCCCGGGTGACAGCCCGCCCCGCACAGGTACAGGCCATCAACGGGCGTGCGGTAGCGCGCCGTGCCGGGTACCGGCCGCATCATCAGGAACTGGTCGAGCGCGAGTTCCGCGTGGTGCCAGTGCCCCCCCTCGATGCGAAACTCCCGCTCGATGTCGGCCGGTGTCAGCAGTTCGGCGTGCAGCACCTGGCCTTCGATGCCCGGCGCATATTTTTCCAGCAGGCCCAGCACCTGCCGGGTAAAGGCTTCCCGGGCGCCGCTCCAGCCGGCTTTCAATGCATAAGGTGTGTATTGTACGACCGCCGAGAGTACATGCTGGCCGGCCGCGGCCAGGGTGTCATCGTGCACGCTTGGAATATTGATTTCCGCCACCGCCTGGCTCGAGTATTCGCCGTACTTGGCGTGATTGAAGGCGCGTTCGACGTACTCCATGTCCGGTGCTATCAGCAACCTTTCGCCCAGCAGTGTTTCGTCCAGCCCGTTGAACCGCGGCAGGCCGTTGAGCGCCAGGTGCAGCTTGGACGCATTGCCGCGCGTGCGCAGGTTCTGGATTTTGCGCACGAAACCGGCTTCCAGGTGGCGCGCACCGAGCAGCTCGAAGAAGGTCGTTTTCGCATCGGCGTTGGACACGACGCGGGCCGCCTGGATCGTTTCGCCATCCTCGAGTTCCACGCCGTTGACGCGCCCGGCCTCCGTCAGGATACGCGTGACCGGGCTGCTGGTGCGAATTTCCACGCCGAGCCCGCGCGCGGCCGAGGCCAGCGCTTCGGTGACCGCGCCCATGCCGCCCCTGGCGATGGCGGTGCCGCCGGCACCGCTGAGCCGATGCAGCGCACAAAACACGCTGTTATTGGAGCGCGGCCCGAGAAAGCTGCCGAGCACACCGTCAAGGCACAGGGCGCCCTTGATGAGCGGGTGTTCGAAGTTCTCCTCCAGCACGTCGTAGACGTTGATGCCGGCGATGCGCAGGAATTCACGCATGTCGGTCTTTCCGAGCGAGCGGATTTTCCAGCCGATTCGCGCCAGGCCCAGCAGGTCTCTGCGGTCGCCGGTTCGTATTCTCGGCGGTATCTGGTTGTGCAGGTCGCCGAGCACCCCGGCGAAACGGCGCATGAAGCGGTGGTATTCAACCATGGCTGCGCGGTCCCGGTCGCCGACGCCCTCACCGCTGACACTCTCGCCGGCGATGGTGACGTGTCTGCCGTCTTCGGCCAGGGCCACGCTGCACATGTTCTCGTGCGCCAGTTCCAGGCCGTTGCCGGCCAGGTCCAACTCGTCGCGGATCCGCTCATCGAGCAGGTTGAGCAGGTGTGCGCCGGCCGGCACCCTGAATCCGGGTGCGAATTCGCGTGTGACGGCCGCGCCGCCGACCTGGTCCGATGCTTCCAGGACCGTGACCTTGCGGCCCGCTTTGGCCAGATAGGCCGCACAGACGAGCCCATTGTGCCCGCCGCCGATGATGATGCAGGAAGCCATCTCAAAAACCCCCGTGCGTCGCGCTGCCGAATGATTTTTCGATCCGGTGGTACCAGCGCGACGACGATGTACCTTGATGGTACTTCAAGGAGCGATGGTGACGTCCGGGCGGAAAATCATTGGCAGCCCACAGGGTTATGGCCAGTTGGTCCGATTGCGGCGTTGTCGCGTGGCCCCCGTAGACCGTGCTACTGTGACCCACGCGCCGCCTTGCACTCGAACCAACTGGCCGATAACGCGGCATACGAGGGTTCTTGAGATGGCTTCTAGTCATCGAGCCAGCCCTCCGGCACCGTGTTGGGTTTGCGCAGGTCGCGCAGGATCTCACGCGCGGCGTTGGCCCCGGGCGCCGCCATCACGCCGCCGCCGGGGTGATTGGACGAGCCGCACATGTAAAGCCCGCGGGTCGGGCCGCGGTATTGGGCGAAACCGGGTATCGGCCGGTTGAACAGCAACTGGTCCATGGTCAGCTCACCCTGGAATATATTGCCTTCGGTGAGACCGACTTCGTTTTCCAGCTCCCGCGGTGTCCGCACCTCGGCGTGCAGGATCAGGTCCTTGAATCCCGGTGCGTAATCCTCGATCTGGTTGATGACGGTTTGACCGAACTGGTCGCGCTCGGTGTCCGTCCAGTCCCTGCCGTGGACCTTTGGCGGTACGTACTGCACGAACACCGACATGAAGTGCTTGCCGGGCGGCGCCATGGTCGGGTCGGTCATGCTCGGGATCATCATGTCGATATACGGATCCTGCGACCAGGTCCCGTTTTTCCAGTCGTCGTAGGCGCGTTCCAGCCGTTCGACGGAATCGATCATGTGCATGTCGCCGTGCACCGGTTCCGGGTTGCCGCGCAGGGCGGTGAACGTGGGCAGGCCGTCCAGCGCGATGTTCAATTTGCCGGAGGAGCCGCGAATCTTGAAATTCCTCACCTTCCTGAGAAATTCCGGCTTGAGGTCCTTCGGGTCCATGCATTCGAGGAAGGTGCGCGGGAATGTCATGTTGGAAACGACGACATCGGCGTTGTACTCGTTGCCGTTTTCCAGCGCGACGCCGCGAACCCTGCCGCTCTTGACGAGGATCTGCTCGACTCCGGAGCCGGCGATCACCTCGCCGCCGTGATCGCTGAAACAGTCCGCCATGGCCTTTGAGATCGCGCCCATGCCGCCGCGCGCGTAACCCCACGCGCCCATGCTGCCGTCGACCTCGCCCATGGCGTGGTGCAACAGCACGTAGGCGGTGCCGGGCGACATCACGCCCATGGCCGAACCGATGATGCCGCTGCCGCATAACGAGGCCTTCAATAGCGGGTTTTCGAAGTACTCGTCGAGGAATTCCGCGATACTCATCGTGTAGAACCGCAGCATGTCGTAGATCACGTCCTCACCCAGGTTCAGGAGTTCCTTGCCCATGTAGAGCATCTCCATCAGGTCGCGCGGTTTGAACGATGTCGGGTCCGGCGCCATGCGCAGCAGGAATTTCCGGATGTACCGGCACTGGCGCATGATGTCCCGGTCGAAGCGGACCGCGGCGTCAGCATCGCGGTGGCTGTGGCGCTGCAGTTCACGCCGCGAGACATCGTGATCGATATAGTTGGCGATGTAGTCACCGTTCTCCGCCAGCGTCACGCTGCCGCCGTAGGGCACGACCTGCAGACCGTACTTTGCGAGGTCCAGGGCGCGATAGACTTCCGGGCGCAACAGGCTGCAGACGTAGGAGCAGTTGGAGTATATCCAGTCCTTGTAAAGATTCCGGCTGACCGTGGCCCCGCCGATGTATTCGTTTTGCTCGACGACGAGTACGTCCAGGCCCGCCTTGGCGAGAAAGGCTGCGTTGGCGAGGCCGTTATGACCCGCGCCAATCACGATGGCGTCATACTTTTTCAACGTTTCAGCTCCGCTTTGAGGGTTTACGGCCGGCCACTGTCATCGGCTCCCCGATGCGGCTTTTTTGTCTTTTCTCCTGAGCGTTGCGGTGATGGCCCCGGCGAAGGCCTCCAGGGTCACCTCGAGGCTGTCGTCGCGGCTGTGGGCGGCGCTGATGAACCACGGCTCGCGCGAATCGGGCTCGCACAGGATGCCCCGTTCATGCAGTTCCGGCGCCATCGCATTGTAGAAGGCGTAGTCGGCGTCTTTCCAGTCACGGTAATTGTCAGGAGCCTCATCACTGAAGAACAGGCCGAACATGGACGGGTGCCCGGTGAAGGAATACGGTATGCCGAAATCATCCAGGATTTCCCCCATACCCTTGCACAGCTCTTGGCCGTAACGCTCGACCTGCAGCAGCGTTTCGGTTTCATCGAGAATCTGCAGGGTGCGGTTGGCCGCCGCAAGCGCGACCGAATGACAGGTGTAAGTACCGCCGTGAGCGACACCGTCGCCGATTCTGCGCATGATGTCCGCACGCCCGGCCACGGCCGAAATCGGGTAGCCGTTGCCCATGGCCTTGGCGAAGGTACACAGGTCGGCCTCGAAGCCCAGCAATTCCTGTACGCCGCCCTTTGCGACCCTGAACCCGGTCTTGACTTCGTCGACGATCATGACGACGCCGTACTTATCGCACAGCGCCTGTGCATCTTGTATGTACTGGCGGGTTGCCGTGATGGAACAGCAGTTGCCCATGATGGGCTCGATCAGAAAGGCGCCGATCCGCTCACCGTGTCTTTTCAACAGGTCCTCGAGGTGATTGGCGTCGTTCAGCGGCGTGAAGTAGGTCAGGCGGCCGAGCACCGCGGGCACCCCCTCGCTGTCTGCGTAGATGGCCGGGTCCTCCTCGCCGGGTGTCCAGTTCTTGATGTCCGCGTACCACAGCACCTGGTCGTGGAGGCCGTGATAACCGCCTTCGACGATGATATGCGAGTCCTTGCCGGTGTGGGCGCGCGCCAGGCGCAATGCCGTCATCACGGCCTCGGTGCCGGAGTTCGAGAACCGCACCAGTTCCGCGGCCGGCACCATTTTCGAAATACGCCCGGCCAGCGTGTATTCGAGCTCGGTCGAAAGCGCGAAGACACCGCCTCGCTGCATGCCTTCGACGGCGGCCTTGTCGACGCGCGGGTCCGCATAGCCAAGGATGGCGGGTCCGTAGCCCATGCGGTAGTCGACATACTCGTTGCCGTCCAGATCCCACAGTCGCGATCCTTTCCCGTGATCGACGTAGATGGTTTTGTCTTCGCCCCAGTAGCGGAAATTGGAGCACACGCCCAGCGGCAGGCGGGTAATGGCTCGGCGGAAGTGCTGGTTGGAGCGGGTCAGCGTGCGTGACATGGTCATTTCGGTTACGGATGGGTGAGTGCATAGGTTCTCACACCTGCGCCTGCCTGTCTATACTGAATGAATGATCATTCATTCACTTATGCATTGAAATCCGCACGGCAAGTGGATATGCTGCTGGCCTTGAGTATAAAGATGGCTTGCATCGATGGACGAGAACGGCTTTGACACCGTTGGCTGAAAATTCCCGACCCAAGCGGCGCACGGCGCCCAAGCAGGAACGCCAAACCCAACTGATCAAAGCGACCATACGGTCCATCGCCAAGCACGGTCTTCCGGTCACGACGATGGCGACCGTGGCCAGGGAAGCAGGGCTCAGCCAGGGCATCATCAACCTGCATTTCAAGAGCAAGGACAGGTTGCTCGAAGAAACACTGCTGTATGTCGTGGACGAATACCGGACGGCGTGGGACAAGGCCCTGCGCAACAGCGGGGATGCCGCGGCCGACAAACTCCGCGCACTGGTCGCGGTGGATTTCGACCGGCGAATCTGTCAGCGCAACAAGCTGGCCGTCTGGTTCGCCTTCTGGGGCGAGAGCCGCTCACGGCCGACCTACCGCAAGATTTGCGCGCAGCGCGACAGCGAATACCGGCGGGTTTTGACAAGGTTGTGCCAGGAGATTATCGTTGAAGGCGGCTACCCGAGCCATGCTGAACCGGTGGCCTATGGCCTCTCGGCGATGAGTGAAGGGCTGTGGCTGGATCTCTTGCTCAACCCGGGCGAAATCGACCCGCAGCATGCACTTGAGATCAGTATGTCCTATCTCCATGACGTGTTTCCCGCACATTTCGAAGCGACCAGCTGATGCCGTCCCTGGTTGACTCGAGGGTGTTGCGCGCTGTGCTTGCGGCGTTGGCGGTCTGGTTGCTTTGCACCGCTGTTTTTGCGGACGAAGAAAAGGTACTCAACGTCTACAACTGGGCGGATTACATCGCACCCGACACGCTCAAGAATTTCGAGGCGGAATACGGCATCAAGGTCAATTACGACGTCTACGACTCCACCGAAGTGGTCGAGGCGCGTTTGCTGGCCGGAAAGACCGGCTACGACGTCGTCGTGGACAGCACCCGGTACGCCGGGCGCATGATACCGATCGGTGTCTTCCAGCCGCTCGACAAGAGCCGTCTGCCGCTGCTCAAAAACCTCGATCCGTGGGTCATGAAGATGCTGGCGGCTTCCGACCCGGGCAATCGTTACGCCGTGCCGTACATGTGGGGCACGACCGGCTTCGCCTACAATGTCGACATGATCCGCCAGCGCATGCCGGACGCACCCGTCGACAGCATGCGCATGTTGTTCGACCCGGGCGTGGTCTCGAAATTTGCGGACTGCGGCGTCAGCCTGCTGGACGAGCCCACCGACGTCATTTCGATGGTGTTGCTCTACCTGGGCCTGGATCCGAATAGCCTGGACCCTGCCGATTTGGCGAAAGTCGAGGCGCAGATGAAGAAGGTCAGGCCGTACATACGCTATTTCAGTTCCGCCAAGATGATCAACGACATGCCCTCGGGCGAGATCTGCCTGGCCATGAGCTGGTCCGGCGACTATGCCCAGGCCATGAACCGGGCCCGCGAGGTCGGTTCCGACATCAAGCTCGCCTACACCGCGCCCAAGGAAGGCTCGATGCTGTGGTTCGACGGTCTGCTGATACCGGCGGACGCGCCGCACCCGCACAATGCGCACCTGTTCATCAACTACCTGTTGCGCCCCGACGTCATCGGCGCCATCAGCAATACGACCGCCTACGCCAACGCCAACACCAAGGCTGAGAAATACATGCGGCCGGAGATCGCCCACAACACCGACATCTATCCGCCGATGTCGGAGCGCTCCCGGTTTGCCGTCGGCCTGATATTCGGACCCAAGCTCGAGCGCCGCCGCACACGCACCTGGTCGCGCATCAAGACGGGTCTTTAGGTGAGAGCCCGTTAACTCCATGCGCATGCCCACCCACATTGGCCCTTAGAGGGGGACTTAAAAGACGTGACGGAAGACTACACCTATACGCCCTGGCTGGATCCCGCTGCCAAGCCCCTGGTGGAAATCCGCTCGGTCAGTAAATCCTTCGGCGATTTGACGGCGGTCGACAATGTCGATCTCGACATTTACGCCGGGGAACTGTTCACGATCCTGGGCGCGTCAGGTTCCGGCAAGACGACATTGCTCAGAATGCTGGCAGGCTTCGAAGAGCCGTCGGCGGGCGTAATACGGATCGACGGCGTGGATATGAGTGGTGTTCCGCCGTATGCGCGGCCGGTCAACATCATGTTCCAGTCTTACGCCCTGTTCCCCCACATGAGCGTCGTGGACAACGTCGCCTACGGACTGAAAAAGCAAGGTGTAAAAACGCCGCTGGCCAAGCGGCGTGCCCTGGAAATGCTGAAGTTGGTCAAGCTGGAGCGCATGGGAGACAGGAAGCCGCAGCAGTTATCGGGCGGCGAGCGCCAGCGGGTTGCGCTGGCGCGGGCGCTGATCAAGCAGCCGAAGTTGCTGTTGCTGGACGAGCCGCTGGCGGCCCTGGACAAGAAACTGCGCGAGCACACGCAGTTCGAACTGATGAACATCCAGGACGAGCTTGGTGTGACCTTCGTCGTCGTGACCCACGACCAGGAGGAGGCGATGACGCTGTCGAGCCGGATCGTCGTGATGAACCGGGGCCGATTCGAACAGGTCGGCACGCCGGCCGAGATATACGAGTACCCGGTGAATCACTTCGTGGCCGATTTCGTCGGCAACATCAACCTGCTCGAGGCCACGGTGACCGGTACGGCCGGAGACCGGGTCAGCGTTGATTGCCCCGCGCTCGGAATACCGTTCGAATCCATGAACGACGGCGGCTTTGCAGTCGGTGAGAAGCTGTGGCTGGCGGTGCGGCCGGAGAAAATATTCATCAGCAAAGCACGGCCACAGGATGACGGCATGGCGGTCGTGCCCGGAAAGGTGCGGGAATTCGGCTATTTCGGCAACCTCTCCGTGTTTCGCGTCGAACTGGCTTCCGGCGCCATCCTGCAGGTCAGCGGCCAGAACCGGGAGCGCAGGGCCTCTCACAGCGTCGAATGGGACGACCAGGTCTATGTCTCCTGGCACCTGGGCAGCGCCATACTGCTCAACGGCCACGAATCGGCAGGCGATGATGGCACGGACGGCTGAAAGCGGGCAGGGCGACGGCCGCCTGCGCTGGATCCGGCGCGCGCTGGTCATGCCCTATGCCTGGCTGCTGCTGTTTTTCCTGGTTCCGTTCGTCATCATCCTCAAGATCAGCCTGGCGGACCCGCTGGTGGCGCTGCCGCCGTTCACGCCGTTTTTCGACTGGGCGGCCCACGGCCTGCACCGCGTACACGTCACGCTGGACAATTACCTGTTCCTGTTCGAGGACCGCTACTACGCGACGATCTACCTGAACTCGATCAAGATGGCGGCGATATCGACGCTGCTGTGCCTGCTGCTGGGTTACCCGATGGCGTACTACATCGCGCAGCAGCCGGAGCGCCGCCGCAGCCGCCTGCTGCTGGCCGTGATCCTGCCGTTCTGGATCTCGTTCCTGTTGCGCGTTTACGCCTGGATCGGTCTTTTGAACCAACACGGCGTCATCAATCAAGTGCTGCAGTGGGCCGGCCTGATCGACCAGCCGATCCACATGATCTACAACAATTTTTCCGTCTATCTCGGTATCGTGTACTCGTACCTGCCGTTCATGATCCTGCCGCTTTACAGCACGCTGGAGAATCTCGATGCGGATCTGCGCGATGCGGCCGCGGACCTCGGGGCGAAACCCCGGCAGGTATTCGTCAGTATCACCCTGCCCCTGTCGCTGCCGGGCATCGTCGCCGGCTGCCTGCTGGTGTTCATCCCGGCGATCGGCGAGTTCATCATCCCGGCCCTTTTGGGCAGTTCGGAAACACTGATGATCGGCCGCGCCTTGTGGGACGAGTTCTTCATCAACCGTGACTGGCCGGTGGCCTCGGCGGTGTCGGTGGTGCTGCTCCTGATCCTGCTGGCGCCGATGATCTGGTTCCAGAAGACCCAGACGGCGAGGGCGGACAAGCCATGAAGAAGAAAGGCGGCAAAAACCGGAGCAGCACGCTGTTGCTGAGCATCGTAGCCTTTGGCTACGCGTTTTTGTACGTACCGATCCTGTCGGTCATGTTCTATTCGTTCAACGCCTCCCGCCTGGTCACGTTGTGGGGCGGCTTTTCACTGCGCTGGTACCGTTCGCTGCTGACCAACCAGGCCGTCCTCGATGCCGCCTTGCTGAGCCTGAAGATCGCGGTCGTCAGCGCCACGCTGGCGACGGCGCTCGGCACGCTGGCGGCGCTGGCGCTGAACCGCCTCGGGCGTTTCAAGGGACGCACGCTGCTGACCGCCATGATCACGGCGCCGCTGGTCATGCCCGAAATCATCACCGGCATCTCGTTGTTGTTCCTGTTTATTTCCCTGTCCGACTGGATCGGCTGGCCGGCCAACCGCGGGGCCATGACGATAACCATCGCGCATGTCACCTTTTCGCTGTGCTACGTCGCCGTGGTCGTGCGCTCGCGTCTGCACAGTCTCGATCCCGCGCTGGAGGAAGCCGCCATGGACCTGGGCGCGCGGCCGCTGCGGGTATTCCTGGATATCACGGTGCCGAACATCGCGCCCGCCATGGTCGCCGGCTGGCTGTTGTCGTTCACGCTGTCGCTGGACGACGTCGTCATCGCGAGCTTCGTCTCCGGCCCGGGTTCGACCACGTTGCCGATGCTGATCTTTTCCAAGGTGCGGCTGGGTGTGACACCGGACATCAACGCGCTCGCGACGGTTATCATTTTACTGGTATCGGCCGGCGTGCTGACGGCGGCCCTTTTGCAACGAAGACAATCGGCCGCGCCGATGACGAGGTAAGGCATATGCGGAAAGAGGCCATCAGACAACTGATCGAATCTCACCAGGCAGGCGTCGCCCTGGAGCAGGCCTTTTATACCGACGCCGACATCTACGCGCTGGACATCAGCGAGGTGTTTCTGAATTGCTGGATCTACGCCGGCCACGTCAGTGAAATACCGACGGCGGGTGACTGGTTCCTGTTCGAGTTCGCCGGAGAGTCGCTCGTGGTTGCGCGTAAATCGGAAAGCGAGATCAATGCATTTTTGAACGTTTGCCGTCACCGGGGCTCCCGCATCTGCCTCGAGAACCGCGGTCGCTCCAAGCGCCTGGTCTGCCGTTATCACGCCTGGAACTACGATCTCGACGGCGCCTTGTGCGGCGCCCCCCACATGCAGGCGGACTTCGACAAGTCCGCCTACTCCCTGAGAAAGGTCCACGTCGAGGTGCTGGCCGGCATGATCTACGTCAATTTTGCCGCGCAACCCGCCCCGTTCGGACCGGTGCGCGGCGCACTGGAAGATTGCCTGCGGCCGTACCGCCTGGAAAACGCCAGGGTCGCGCACCGCCAGGCTTACCCGATCCGGGCCAACTGGAAACTGTCAGTTGAGAATTACACCGAGTGCTACCACTGCGCGCCCGCGCATCCCGAATACAGCCGCGGCCACAGCCTGGCCAAGCCGGAGGCGCGTTCGACCCACCTGATGGAAGAAGTCATGTCGCGGGCGGCGGCCTGCGGCCTCAGCGACCAGTCGGTCGCCCGGATCTATCTCGAGGCCGAAGGCCAGGGCGCCGATTATGCCTACGAGCGCTACCCGCTGTGGCACGGCCACGTGACCGGCAGTGACGACGGCCAGCCGGTGGCCCCGCTCATGGGTGATATCACCGGTTACGACGGCGGCACCACCGACTTCCAGGTCGGCCCGGTCACGTTCGGGCTGGCGTATTGCGATCACGTCGTCATCTACCGATTCACGCCCACGGCGCCGGACCGGTCGGAATGCGACATTACCTGGCTGGTCAACGGCGATGCCGAGGAAGGCAAAGACTATGACAAGGAACGCTTGGTGTGGTTGTGGGACATCACCACGGCGGCTGACAAGCGCATCATCGAGAACAACGCGCGGGGCGTCAGTTCGCGCTTCTACCGGCCCGGACCGCTGTCAACGATGGAGGACTATACCGGGAAATTCCTGGCCTGGTACCTCAAGACCATCCAGCCGCCGGCCGCGTAACTGTCAATTCCAGCAACGTTGTTGACAATGGGTAAGTTTCAACCTGCCCACTTGCCGGCGGTTCATTTCGTGTTCCCGATTCAGCGGCCCTGCGGGCTGCCCGCACAGGCGCCCCGTTCTGACGGGGCCGGCCTCACAGGACGTCCTGCCCTGGGCGGCCTGTAATGGGCTTCCGACCCATTACGCCCCTGAACGGCCCACCAGCGCGGCGCTTCCAGGTCACCCGAAATGAACTGCCGGCAGGTGCTTCCATCGGCTCAGGCGATGAAAGTCGCAGGCTGGCTGGAGGGGATGGCGGTAGCCTGTATACGGGACCGTGCATCCGTCGGGAACGGATGCCGAGTGGCCATGGATGGCTTGAACGTGTCCCGTATACAGGCTACCGCCGTGCCCTTGATACGAGCAAAGGTTCCAAATCAAATAAAGCCTTATCCAAACAGATGTCGCATGTATACAACGTTGCTGGAATTGACAGTTAAAGCTCCCCAACGAAACGCTTTATGGCGTTCAACGTTTTCTCGGGTTGATCCCTGTAAGCCGAGTGGCGGCAATCGGCAAGCTTGAGCAACTCCACGGCGGGCGCTGCCTGGGCGATTGTTTCGATCTGGGCCATGCTGCCGTATTCGTCGTCCTCGCCCTGGATTGCGAGCACCGGGCATTCGATGTGCGGCAGGTACTCGGTGATGTTCCAGGCGCGAAATTCGGGATGCAGCCAGATGGCGTTCCAGCGGCGAAAGGTTTTGCCGGCATCCCGGTGATAACGTCCAAGCTTCTGTGGCAGATCGGTGGTCTCGAAGTCCACGGCGGCTTGCTCGATGCTCGTGATGGAGACATCTTCAACGAAGACGTGGGGCGCCATCAACACGAGTCCCGCGCATTCCCGGCGGCCGTCACCCGCGTAGATGAGGGCAATGGAGCCGCCGTCGGAGTGGCCGACCAATACGGGGCGAAGGATGTGCAGCCGTTGCAGCAGTTCCGGCAGGACCTTGAGTGCCTCTTCATGCAGGTAACGCGGAGTGAACGGTGCCTGGGGCACATCCGACTGGCCATGGCCATAGCGCGAATACACCAGCGTTTCGCAGCCTGTGGCAGCAGCGACACGTGCCGGGAAATCACGCCACATCGCGATCGACCCGAGGCCCTCGTGGAGCAGAACCAGCGTTGGCTTGTCGACATGCCGGGCGGGGTGGCGTTGGTACTCCAGGGCATGACCGGCGACGCGCACGAACCGTGAGGTTATGGCCCCCGGACAGGGTCTGCTCTCAGCCATCCAATTGGGCGCGGACCCAGTTCTGGAAGTCGTGAACGTCGTATTCTTCCGCCATCAGCACGCCGTGCCGGTGGCTGCGTGAGCGCAATCCCCGCTGGTTGAGTTCGGCCACCATGGCGTCCTCGTCCATGACCGTTTGGGTGAAATCGATCGCGCTTTGGATATTGGCGTTCTCGTCCGCCAGTGTTGCAGCCGGAAACAGCCACTCGACCTGCAGTTCCGTTTTTTCGGGTCCGAGCGGCAACAGCCGCACGCTGCGCACATAGTCCACGTGCGCGGCGATAAAAATCGACGGGCGGTTGACGACGTAGTGGTAGCCGGTTTTGCGTTCCTTCTCGGTCAGGTCAGGAAATGGCCTGCCGACCGGTTGGCCGTCCAGGGTCCAGGTCATGGCGCCTGCGCGCATGCCGCCGGTGAATTCAGGTCGATCGGGTTGGTCCCCGCCGCCGAACTCGGGGTCGTCCTGCGGCTCCATGTACCCCCGTTTGTAGATCGGCACCATTTTGCACAATTGCGGGTGCACGCCCGGGCAATGCAGACACTCGTTGAAGTTCTCCCAGAATATCTTCCAGTTACACGCCATCGTTTTGCGGTACCTGTGCCCTGTTTTCAAAGACTCCAGGGGCCAGTGTTCGAGATTGGCTGAACTCGGGTCGAAGGACGCCTCGAGGGGGGTGGCCCGGCTGCCGGCGAGATTGACGAAGACGAACCCGCGCCACTGCCCGACGGCCACCTCGTAGAGCGGGTAATCGGCCTTGTCGAAACCGTCCGGGCAATGCCGGGAAGACACGCGCAGCAACTCGCCGCCGAGCGAGTAACGCCAGCGGTGGTAGGGGCAGACGATGGCGCCGGAGCGAAAACGCCCTTCCGCCTCGGTGCACAAAATGGAGCCGCGGTGCCTGCAGGTGTTGTGGAATGCGTGCAAGGTGCCGCCGCCGTCGCGCACGACGAGAACATTCTGGCTGCCGATTGCAATAGTGCGATAGGCGCCCTTGTCGGATAAGGCCTCCTCGTGGCATACGTAAACCCAGTTGTCATACCAGATCCGCTGCAGTTCCCGCTCGTGGTGTTGGGCGTCGAAGTACCAGTTGGCCGGTAAGGTCGGCTGCACGCTTGTAAGACCGTTATAGTGCCTGTCGATAATGCTCATGGATGGCTGCCGTTGAGTTCACGTGGCCCCAAAATACTTGAATCGCGGGTTGCGGCGCAAGGCAAACATCCGCCCGAGGGGGGAGTTCGGGCAGTGGACAATTCGTTCCAACTGTTGGAAGCTACGGCTTAAATTGCAGCGGGCCAGACCATGAATACCACAGACAGCGAAACGCGCGGACAGGCAAAAACCCGTGACTGGCAGGATCGTGATCACCGGCATTATCTGCATCCGTTCACGGACCACAAGGCGCTCGGCGCCAGGGGCAGCCGCGTCATCACGCACGCCGAGGGGGTCTACATCTTCGACTCCAACGGCCAGAAGATACTCGACGGCATGGCGGGACTGTGGTGTGTCAACCTCGGTTATGGCCGCAGCGAACTGATCGACGCGGCGGCGGCGCAGATGCGTGAGTTGCCGTACTACAACAGCTTTTTCCAGACCGCGCACCCGCCCGCGATCGAATTGTCGACCGTGCTCGCAGGTATCGCCCCGGCGCATTTCGAACACACTTTTTTCACCGGTTCGGGCTCCGAGGCCAATGACACGGTCATCAAGCTGGTGAGACGTTACTGGGCGCTGATGGACGCGCCGCAGAAAACGGTCATCATCAGCCGCAAGAACGCTTACCACGGCAGCACGGTGGCCGCCGGTTCCCTGGGCGGCATGGAGCCGATGCACAAGCAAACCGCCATCTTGTTGCCGGGAATAGAGCACATCGAGCAGCCGTATTATTTCGAGCTCGGCGCGGGCATGCCGGAGGCGGAATTCGGTCTGCGGCAGGCGCGGTTGCTGGAGCAGAAAATCCTCGAGGTGGGTGCGGATCGCGTGGCTGCATTCATCGGCGAGCCGGTGCAGGGCGCCGGCGGCGTGATTATTCCGCCGGATACATACTGGCCTGAAATCCAGCGTATCTGCAGGCAATACGGCATTTTGCTGATCGCCGACGAAGTCATCACGGGTTTCGGCCGTCTCGGCGAGTGGTTCGGTAGTCAGCGCCTGGGCATCGAGCCCGACCTGATGCCCTTTGCCAAGGGCGTGACTTCCGGCTATCTGCCGCTGGGTGGGGTGCTGGTGTCGGACCGTGTGGCGGACGTGGTGACTTCCAGGGGCGGTGAATTCGCGCACGGTTACACCTACTCGGGTCACCCGGCCGCCTGCGCGGTGGCGCTGGAAAATATCCGCATTCTGAGAGACGAGGGCATTATCGACCGCGTCCGCAACGACACCGCGCCCTATTTCGCGCAGCGCTGGAGCGGCCTGGCGCAACACCCGCTGGTGGGCGAAGCGCGTTGCATCGGATTGGTGGGTGCGATTGAACTGGTGGCCGACAAGGCCAGCCGCGAACGTTTTCCAAAAGACTCGGCTGCCGGCAACACCTGCCGGGACTTTTGTTTCGACAACGGCCTGGTCATGCGCGCGGTGGGCGATACGATGATCGTGTCGCCGCCGCTCATCATGCGGCACGAGCACATCGACGAACTCTGCGAGAAGGCGTGGCGCTGCCTGGACCTGACGGCGAAGGCGCTGGGAGCCGCCTGATGGCGGGGCGCAAGGACTGGGACAACGCCTTTACCGCCGGGGACCTGAAGGGCACGGTCCAGCACTCGCCTTCCTATGCCGGCGCCCTCAGCTTCATGCGCCGGAAATATACCCGCGACCTCAGTGGTGTAGACGTCGCCGTCACCGGCGTTCCGCTGGATCTGGCGACCACCAACCGACCGGGTGCCCGCTTCGGCCCGCGCGCGATCCGCGCGGCGACGCCCGGTCTGAGCTGGGCCCGGCCCTGGCCCTGGGATTTCGATCCTTTCGACCGCCTCGCGGTCATCGACTACGGCGATTGTGAGTTCGATCATGGCGATCCCGGGTCCATCGCAGCTTTCATCGAAAGGTACATCGGAGCCATACTCGATCGTGGCGTGGCGACGCTGGTGCTCGGGGGTGACCATTTTGCCACCTATCCCGTTCTGCAGGCCTATGCCAGTCGGTATGGACCGCTGTCGCTGGTCCACTTCGACGCCCACTCCGACACCTGGAGCGAGGAAACGCAGCGTTTGGATCACGGCACGATGTTCTACCACGCGGTCAAATCGGGACTGGTCGATGATGCGCGCTCGGTCCAGATCGGTTTGCGCACGACCAATGACGAACCGCTGGGTTTCAATATCCTCGACGCCCGCTGGGTGCACCGGCACGGGCCCGAGGCGGTTGCCGCCAGGATCAGGGAAGTCGTCGGCGACAACGCGGTTTACCTGACCTTTGATATCGATTGCCTGGACCCGGCCTGCGCACCGGGCACCGGCACGCCCGTGTGCGGCGGGCTGAGCAGCTGGCAGGCGCTCGAAACCGTGCGCGGGCTGGCCGGAATCAACCTGGTCGGCATGGACGTCATGGAAGTGGCGCCCGCCTACGACGTCGGCGAGATAACGGCGATCGCCGCGGCCACCCTGGCAGCGGAATTCCTATGCCTGTTCGCGGCCGGCCGCGCGGGTGCGGGTTGAAGGGCGGCCGGCCATGGGTGGGCGTGGTCATGGACCGGCGCCTGCAGTCCGGTCACTACTACCACCTGGCCGGCGAAAAATACCTGCTCGCCTTGGCGCAGGCCGCCGACACGGAGCCCGTGGCGCTGCCGGTGCTGCCCGGCGTAAAGCACGGCGCCGGCTTACTACGGCGCCTGGACGGTCTTTGCCTGACCGGCAGCCCGTCGAATGTCGAGCCGCACCGCTATGCCGGCGAGCCCAGCAGGCAGGGCACGCTGCACGACCCGGAACGCGACGAGACCGCGCTGGGGCTGATTCCCATCGCCCTCGAGGCCGGGTTGCCGCTGCTCGCGGTGTGCCGGGGATTCCAGGAACTGAACGTGGCGCTGGGCGGGAGTCTGCACCAACAGGTGCACGAGGTGCCGGGCTACCGGGTGCACAAGGAAGACGCCTCGCAGTCAATGGACTTACAGTACGGGCCGTCCCACCGCGTCGATTTTACCGCGGACGGTCTGCTGCAGCGCATCACCGGTGAGCGCTCCGCCATGGTCAACTCCCTGCATTCGCAGGGCATCGACGCCCTGGCCCCGGGTCTGGCCGTGGAGGCGGTCGCGGAAGACGGGCTGATCGAAGCCATGGTGGTGAAAGACGCTCCCGGGTTTACCCTGGCGGTGCAATGGCACCCGGAATGGCAGGTCCTCGAAAGCCCGGTCTCACGAGCCATCTTCGCCGCCTTTGGCCGCGCGTGCCGGGCTTTTGAGCTGAAGCAGCACGACGGCGGTCGCAGGTGAGCTCCTTGCCGCGCGATACAGACAATGCGGGCGGCATCATCAACGCGCAGAATCTCTTTCATTTCTTCAAATACCTGGTCTACGCCCTTCTGAGCTACAACGCGTTCCTGTTTTTCGAGGGCGACCTCGCAGCCAGCGCCCAGACCTACGGGGACACGGTGACCTGGGGTAACTTCATCGAGGCTTACGCTGCGACCATCGATGACGCCGCGTGGGTGTTGTTGCTGTTCTTGTTCGAACTGGAAACGGCCGTCATACCCGATCACCTGCTCAAGGGCTGGCTCAACTGGATCATTACGGGTTTGAGCGTGATCGCCTACATTTTCATCGTCTACGCATTTTACGGCTATTGCGCCAAGTACGTCGTGCTGACCGAGCGCGAGGCCTTTGCGATCAACGACGTGTGCCGCCTGATCGGGACCGATTTCACCTATGTCAACAGCCTGGATGACTATCTGCCGTTCGACCAGGCGGCCTGCACGGCCATGCAAGGCAAGGAATTGATGAGAATGATCGGGACCAGCATTATCGGCGTGCCGCAGGCATTCGTCGAAGCCACCCGCCTGGCCATCGTGGATATCGTCAATGCGGCCGACTGGCTCGTCATCGTGGCCCTGCTCGAGATCGAGGTGTACCTGCAGTTGCGGGACCGGTTGACCCGGCGGCTGATGACGGCCTTTAAGTACGTCAAGGGCTTTTTGTACACCATCCTGTTGATATGCGCGGTCTACTGGGGGCTCGAGAGCACGTTCCTGGACTTCTGGGATGCGTTCCTGTGGCTGGTCGCATTCGTCTTCATCGAATTGAACGTGTTCCAGTGGAACCAGGAAACGGAGCAGGAAAAGGAACACTTGATGAAGGTCTGATGCAAGCTGACTCGACCCATACCAGGCCCCCGCGCCGTCTTCCGGCCAGCGGCGCTCAGCGGCCGTGAATCCCGTCTCGGCATCGGCAAGCGGCGAGCAGGCCCTGCGCCTGCGCCGGGTAAAACG
Organism: uncultured Gammaproteobacteria bacterium; assembly: GCA_963774415.1. Taxonomy (GTDB): domain Bacteria; phylum Pseudomonadota; class Gammaproteobacteria; order Xanthomonadales; family SZUA-36; genus SZUA-36. The sequence continues at coordinate 710,275 of CAVZEU010000003.1, forward strand.
GCTGCCGCTGCTGTTGTTGCTGCTGATGGCCGCCGTGTTCTTTTTAACATTGCGCCATCCGGCTGCCTGGGCCGGGTGGCTGCACGCCTTTGCGGAGGCGGGCATGGTCGGCGCGCTGGCCGACTGGTTCGCCGTCGTGGCGTTGTTTCGCCACCCGCTCGGACTGCCCATTCCCCACACGGCGATCGTTCCGCGGCGCAAGAACGAACTCGGTATGAGCCTGTCGCGCTTTGTCGCGGATCATTTCCTGCAACCCGAAGTGGTGCGCAGGAAGCTCGAGTCGGCCGACCTGGCGGCCTATGTCAGCACCTGGCTGCGCAGCGAGGCAGGCCGCCGCAAGGCCGGTGACCTGTCGGCAGTCGTCGTGCGCTGGGCGCTGGGCGCGTTGCATGAAAAGCGCGTGCGTCGCTTCATCAGGAAACTGTCCGCCAGGCAGATGCAGTCGCTCGACGTGGCCCCGCTGCTCGGGAGCGTCCTCGAATGGCTGGTGCACGGGGACCGGCACCAGCAGATACTGACGCAGGTGCTGCGCCAGTCGATCGTACTGTTGCATGACAACCGGGACGGCATCCGGGCGCGGGTACAGCAGGAAAGCCCCTGGTGGTTGCCGGGCTTCATCGACGACCGCATCATGCAGCAGGTGCTCGAGCGCGTCGAGAACCAGCTGTTCCAGATGGCGCTGGACCCGGACCATGAAATGCGGGCGCAATTCAACCAGTGGGCGCAGAACCTGGCGCACAGCCTGAAGCACTCCCGCGAGCACCGGCGCTGGGGCGAAGCCTTCAAGCAGCAGTTGCAGGACAACGAGGCGTTACAGGATTACCTGTACGGGCTGTGGCTTGAACTGGTGGAAAACATCGAAGCGGACCTTAAACAGCCGTCGCCGGCGCTGCACCGCCGCATCGGTAACTGGCTGGGCACCGTTGCCACGGAACTGCAGGACGATAAAGCCATGCAGTCCTGGGTCAACGCCTGGCTGGTCGATGCGCTGACGTCGATCGTGGCGCGCAACCGCGGCCAGATCGCCAGCCTGATCAGTGACACGGTCGACTCGTGGGACGCTGCGGACGCCAGCCGCCGGGTCGAACTCGCCATCGGCAGCGACCTGCAGTTCATCCGCATCAACGGCACGCTGGTGGGCGGCCTGGTCGGCCTGTTGATCCACGCCGTCACGCTCGGTTTTCTCGGTATTTGAGGATCAACCGGCCCGATATTGCGGACTCATTCGGCGTCTTCGAAACGATTCTTCTCGCGGTTTTTCTGCACCTTGTGGGGGTTCCAGACACAGCCGTTCATGGCAATCCACGCACCGGCGGGCAAGGTCTGGACGGCGCCCACCGCGCAACCGATGTTGAAGACTGCGTCCGAGTCCCGAAACCGTGCCGGATTCAGCGCGCCGGTCAGCACGATGACCTTGTCCTTGATTTCGTCGAGCAACAGCGAAGTGCGGATCATCGTGTCCGTTCCGTGCGTGACGAGCACATGCGAGTGATCGCTGGCGGCGATGTAGCTTTTGATCAGGCGGCGGTCGGTCTCGGACATGTCGAGGCTGTCCTTGCGCATCAACGGCTTGACCGTGAACTCGAACCCCACCTGCAACTGCCTGAGAATCTGACCGATCTGCGGTTCACCGATCTGGTAGTCACTGAGGTCGTCGAAGTAGATCTTGTCGATGGTTCCACCGGTCGTAACGATAAGCAATTCATCCATTGTTCTGGTCCGCTCAAATAAGAAAAGGCCGGCCGCCGCTTGCGCTGCCGCTTTGGTTCCGATACCGATTTTGTGTGGCTGCGGGTAATATAACCCGCAGTGGTAAAATCACGCAGGGTGACCCGTTGATTATTGTGACACCAAAGGCCTCAGGAAGCAGCATCGAATCGAGCAGGTTGTGCCGTCTGTTGCTGTTTGCGCTGCTCATTTGCGCCGGCCCGGCCCCGGCGCAGCAGCCCGCCGCCGCGCCCGCTTCCACAGCCGTGGCGGCAGGGCCGCAGGAAGGCCCGGCCGCCAACGCGCCGGTAACGTTCCCTGGCAGCGCACAGATGGCCCTGGCGCTGTCCAGGCCGGCCCTGCGCAACGCGGCGCTGCTGGATATCGCGGCCGCCGCGCACGTGCTGGACCGCGCTGCGGTTGACGAGCCAGAGGACGACGAGGCGCTCGCGCGCCAGTTTCTGGACGACCGCGGCTGGCTGGCACGGCTGGTGGAACGCTATGGCTGGCGGGAGCCCCACGGCACCGTTCTCGACCCTGCGGCCTGGCTGGTGCAAGCGGAGCTGCAACAGCACGAATTGCCGGTCAAGGCGCTGGAGTATCCCGGCCGGATGCCGCAATCAGCCTCGCTCTACCAGGTGTTTCAGCGTGCGGACGAACGCCTGGCGGCGGCCAACCTGCCGGCGTTGCTGCTCGATCTCGAGGCGGGGGCGGTCGGAACCTGGGACCGGTTTCTTGAGTTGACCAGCGCGGACAAGACACCGCAGGCGGCCTGGAAACCGGTTGCCAGCGAATGGTTTGCGAGCCGCAGCTGGCCGGCGGTCGCGGCTTTCATCAGGTCCTGGCCGGCGTACGCGAAGAGCCGCGGCGGGGCCGCTGTCGGCGGCGCGGTCGATACGGCCAGGCTGCTGTCCCAGTTGAGCGCGGGCGTGGTCGGAACGGGGCCCTCGGACCCGCTGCTGCTGACCCGGTTGCGGTTCGCTTCGCTGCAGCAATATGCCGGCCTTGCCGCCGCGCAAAAGCCCGTATACCGGGACCGCCTTTATATCGCCAGTTTGATCGACGGTCTCCAGGACGGGCGCTACACAGACTTCACCAGCGGCATACTGGCGCTGGTCTCAGAGCAAGTCGACCGCGCGCGCGACACCCCCCCCGACGTGTCGGCGACCACGCACTGGCTGGTCAGAGAGTTGCCGCCGGTCCTGGCCCGCTTCAGTGCTGATTTCGCGGCCGTGGACCCTAACCTGAACACGGTACTGACGATGGCCCGCGCGGTGCTGCAGGACATCGAGACGTCCGACAGCAGCGCCATGACCATCCGTTCACCGCGGCTTGAACTGGCGGACGCGGTGGCACGCCTGGACCTGATGATTCCCGACATGGGGTTTTACTTCAATACGCCGGTGCGGGCACGGATTATCGAGGAGATCAACATCTGTACCAGCATCGCGGCCAGCCGCGACGCCGACGGCTACCCGACGATGACCCGTAAACAGTTCGATGGCTGCGTGGAGAATTTCCTCAGGTTGGCGAATACCGAAACACGCTCGCCGGAGCTGTCGGGCGACACCCGGGGGCCGTTCAGCGCCGACGCCCTGCAGCGCGAACTCGCGGTCACGCCGCCGCAGCGCATCAACTATGGCATTGGTTTCCTGCATGACCGTTTTCCGACGGACTGCCCGCCGCCGGCGCGACCATTGCCCAACCCGCTGGAATGGGCGGTGCTGGCGACCAGCATGGCCTGGTTCGCGGAATACAAGCCGGAGTTCTTCTCCACGCCTGACAACGAGTCAAGACTGGCCAGCATGCGAAGCGCCGGCGAACGGGCGATCCAGGCCATGGCTTTGCAGGCCAGGTGTTTTGCCGATTCCGGTGGCGGCGGCAATGATCCGGTCAACCGCAATCTGGCGGTTTATGAAACGGCGCTGCGCGAACTGAACGCCGGCATAGAGAACGCGGAGGCGGATTTTCGGCGTAATAATTTGAGGCCCGGTGCGGATGTGCAACTGGACCGCGGCACCGGCCAGCATACCGGCTACCGGCCGGATGGCTTGCTGATCGGCCCTTGCGACAGGCGCAAGATCTGCGAGATGGCGGCCAGCCTCAGTACCACGCGGGCGCTCATCGGGCTGTTCCCCGAAGCCTATTTGCTCGCTGATCAGACACGCATGGGCAAGGTGCAGATTTGTTATCGGGACATGGGCTGGGTGCGCCGGCGCTCCGAGTTGGTAAGGCCCGAGGACGAGGATGTTGCGAATTACTACGGCCACCTGGGTTTCGATCTGGTTGGCCGCTACGTCGAAAACGGGCAGTCCCGCAACATCTTCGGGTTCCGGTTCGAGAGCCCGCGAGAACACCTCTACCTGTTTGCCCAGGCATCGCCGGAAGTGCTGGCGGACAAGTGCCCGACGGAATGGGTCGGCACACGCGTGGTAACACCGTTGCGGGAAACGCGGGGCGGTGTCGTCCCCAATCGCCTGACCTACCTGGCGGCGGCGCGCACATTGCCGTCGCGGCTGCTGCAAAGCAACTGGGACCGGGGTGAGGAATGGCGGGACTGGTTCGTCACGGGGATCGGGGTCAAACCGCTGACCATGCCCGCGCCACCCGACATCAGCAACCAGCTGAATCAGCATCTGCAGGTGTTGTACCAGGCCGAACAGGCTGAGATTTACCGTCGCGTATTATCGCCCAACGCGCAGGATGCCAGTGGTGAGGACGTGTCCCTGTACGCTGACATATCCACGGTTTCTACCGCAAAGGAAATGCTGCGTATGCAGATGATGTTGTTCTACCCCGCATCGCTGACCGCCAATGACGCTATCCGTTCCGCCGTAGCCGGCGACGCCGGGCTGCTTGATATACGCCTGATGAGGCGGTTCAAGGCGGATAACGTCTCGCCGGCGGCGGTCGAACAAAACGCCCAGTTCCGCCTGCAGCAATTGGAAAAGGCATGGCTCGACCAGCCCGGCGCATTACGACGGAACGGCTCGATACCGGCCAGCCTCGCCTACGCGCTGACCCGTCTCAACAGCCTCTATCGGCAGTTTTTCACATTGCCCGCGGAATTGCCGGAAGCCGTCGGTAAGACGATCGATGCCGCTGCGAAAGCCGGTGAGCCCAAAGGAAGCTGAGCGGCCAGGTTAAAGAATTTCCAGCACGGATTCCGGCGGCCGGCCGATGGCGGCGCGGTTATTGGCCAGTACGATCGGCCGTTCGATCAGGATGGGGGTATCGTGCATCGCCGCGATCAGCTTTTCGTCGCTGAGCGATGCATCGTCGAGTTGCAGCTTCTTGTATTCGGACTGGCCCTTGCGCATCAGGTCCCTGGGCTTCATTTCCAGCCTGTCCAGGATGTCACGGATCTGCGCCTTCGACGGCGGGTTTTCCAGGTACAGGATCACTTCCGGATCGATACCCTTGTCCCTTAGCAGTTGCAGCGTTGCGCGGGACTTGGAGCAACGCGGGTTGTGCAGAATTTGTACTTTCAAACTGTTAACCTTTCCTCTGTGAGCAAGAACGAGCAAGCACTAAAGTTAACACAAGCGAGCCACTGAGGGCATATCCTGATGAACGTTTTACAGAACTTCAACAGTGTTCCACGCATACGGCAATTGGCGGCACACGTCTGGCAGCATTTCGGCGAGGACCGATTGTTCGACGAGGCGGCGTCGATGAGTTATACCAGCCTGCTATCGATGGTGCCGCTTTTGGCCGTGGTTTTCGGTGTGGCCTCGGCGTTTCCGGTGTTCGAGCAATGGAGCGATCAAATCCGCACCTTTGTCCTCAGCAATTTCGTGCCGGCCTCGGGCGAGCAGGTGCAGGCCTACCTGGCGGGCTTCCTCGACAGCGTCGGGCGGCTGACGCTGCCGGGCACGGTGTTGTTGATCGTGACCGCCCTGTTGCTGATGGTGCGGATCGAAAGGGCGTTCAACCTGATCTGGCGGGTGCCCTCGGCGCGCAGCTTCCGCAACCGGATCGCGATGTACTGGGCCGTCCTCACGCTCGGGCCGCTGGCGCTGGGCGCCGCTGCGGCCCTCGGGGCACAACCGCTGTTCGAAACCCTGGCCAGGGGAACGGGCGGCAGCGGTCCGTGGCGGTTGCTGGGCGTGTTCGTACTGTCGTGGCTGGCATTCACCCTCGTGTTTCTGCTCGTCCCCAACCGGCGGGTGCAAATCTCGCACGCGGCCGTGGGCGGGCTGCTGTCGGCGCTTCTGTTCAGCCTGGCAAAGAAAGGCTTCGTCGTTTTCGTCAGCAAAGCCAGCTTCAATGTCATCTACGGCACCCTGGCGACCATTCCGATTTTCCTGTTCTGGCTCTACCTGGTCTGGGTGGTGGTGCTCCTCGGAGCCTCGCTGGCGGCTTCACTGACGACCTTCAAGGAGCGCACGGTCACCTGGGGCTGGCCGGTGAAATGGCGTTTCCTGCTCGCCTACCGGGTGGTGGGTTTTCTTTTCAAAGCCCAGATGGAAGGCAGGACGCTCGCCACCGAGGACCTGATGGCCGATGCCGAGGGCGCCACGGAGGCCGAACTGGTGGGCCTGCTCACGCTGTTTTATGACGCCGGGTTGGTCACGCGCAACGAAGAAGGGGATTGGCTGTTGTGCCGGGACCTGGATTCCGTCAGCCTGCTGGACCTGTACCGTGCCGGGAATTTCTATCTGCCCGTCAATGAAAATTTCGACATTCCCAGCGAGGGCGAATGGGATTCCGCCTTTTTTCAATCCCTGTCAACCACGGGTATCGACATGGATCAGCCGCTGAAGGCGCTGTACAGCGGGGAGACCGGGGGCGGGGGCGCGGAATGCGGAGACTGATCGCGGGCTGGGTGCTGTGTTCGGGGCTGCTGGCCGGCAGCCTGCCGGCGGTGGAACCGGGGGCGCCGGTGGACTTCAGCCTGCGGCAATTGCACGGCGGCATGATCGAGCTCAGCGATTACCGGGGCAAATGGGTCGTGCTCAACTACTGGGCCACGTGGTGCGCGCCCTGCCGCAGGGAAATGCCCGAGCTGTCGGCCCTGCACGAGGCCCGGGACGACATCGTCGTCCTAGGTTTGGCCTTCGAAGACACCGATGCGGGCAATTTCGACGCTTTCCTGAAGGACCTCAAGCCCGCTTACCCGCTGCTGCTCGTCGATGTCTATGCGCCGCCGCAGCCCTTCGGCGCACCCAAGGTCCTGCCGACGACGATCATCCTCGATCCCGCCGGCCGGCCGCGCAAGACTTACATGGGGCCGGTCAAGGCCGGCGATATCGAACGCTTTGTCGACGGCCAATCCCGGTCGAAACGGGCCGAGCGGTAACCCCGAGCAGGGGTGTTCGACGGCAGCCGGGTAACAAAAACCACCTCGGGCATCGCACCTCTTGCAAACAAAGCTGGAATTTGAGCCGAAGCCCGACAGGGACCGGCGGAGTTTGGCTGGGACCAGGCTCGACCGGCGTAATTTGAGGCTAAGGATGATAGGCCTTGTTCTTGATCATCAGCGACGGCCACAGGGCGTGAGCCAGCGCATCACGCTGCAGGGCCCTGTCCGGCTTCGGGTCCGGCCGCAGCTTTCCCCCGGGCCGGTACAGGAACGACTGCGGCGGCAGGTTGGGTTGCAGAACGACGACCTTCCCGGGCACCATCCAGGCCTGGATCGAATTGAACTGCATCTGCGCCCGGCCCGCCCCTTGCGCATATTCGGGGCGGGTGAGGTCGTAGCCGATGGCGGGAATGCGGCCGCTGACACCGATCAATGACAGCAGTGTCGGCAGCAGGTCCATTTGACTGCTGATGCCACTGATGCGGCGGGGTTGGATGCTGCCGCCGAGGATCAGTGCGGGAATATGGAAACGCTCGATCGGGACCAGCTGGTTTCCGTAAACCCGGGAATTGTGGTCGGCGACGACCAGGAACACGGTATCGGCGTAATAGTCCGAAGCCCGCGCCGCGTCGAAGAATTTGCCCAGCGCATAGTCCGCATACCTGACCGCCGTGTCGCGCCGCCCGTCCGGCCCGGCCTCGGTTTCGACCTTGCCGGCGGGGATATCGAACGGTTCGTGATTGCTGGAGGTGAAAACGAGGCTGAAAAACGGCGTGTCTCCCGCCTGGCTGAATACCTGCTGGGCGCGCGCGAACAGGTCTTCGTCCGACACGCCCCAGGAGCCGCGGTATTGCGGGTCCGGGTAATCATTCTCATCGATGACGGTCTCGAAGCCGTTGTTCACGAAGAAGCGCCTCATATTGTCGAAATGGGCTTCGCCGCCGTAGATGAAACTGGTTGCGTAACCCCGGCTTCTCAGCAGGTCGGCAACCGTGAAGAAGTGGGTTTGGGTCTCGGCCAGCTTGACGACACTGCGTTTGACGGTGGGCGGAAATCCCGCGATGACCGCCTCGATGCCGCGCACCGATCGGGTACCGGTCGCATACATCTGCTCCAGCCAGATGCCCTCGCTTGCCAGCGCATCCAACCGCGGGGTCAGATTCTTGCCGCCGAGGCTGCCGACGAATTCCGCACCGAGGCTTTCCTCGAGAACGATGACCAGGTTGAGCGGCCGCTTGTAGTGCCGGGTGGCCTTGTGCATGTGCATGGTCGGCGCGCCGGTGTTACGGTCGACGGCGTTTTCGAGACCGGCATCGGCGACGACCGTGTCCAGCACCTTGCTCGCGGCCATTTGGCCATAGCTGGCCTTGCCGGTGCTGTTGTCGCGGTGCTCCTCATAGATGGCGTAGAGCAGCGAGTAAGGTGAGTTCAGCGGCAGCTGGTTGACCATCGAATCACTGGAAAAGGCGACCGTGCTCGGGTTAACCGGGCGGTGGGCCGTTGTCGACCGCACCGCGACCAGGGTCAGAAAGGCGATGAGCGGCGTCAGCAACAGGGCCGCCGGCAGCGGCGTCCGGTACGCGGCCAGCGACGCCGGGCGGCTCAGGCGCCAGCTGATCATGCCGGCGGCCGCGGTGGCGGCGAGCGCGGCTGCAATCCAGGCCTTGTAGGCGCCGATCAGCGTCGCGAAAACCTCATGGGCGTATTGCAGGTATTCGACGTAGAGGTAATTCGGGCGCGCATCATACTCGTTGATGAACGGGATCGTTCCGGCTTCCACGAAGACGCAAAAGACGACGACCGCGAGCAGGTAGGCGCGCAACAGGAGGCCGCCGAACCTGCGCCCTGAAAGCCACGGCGCGAACAGGAAAGCCGGGCCCAGCAACATGCCCAGCAGGACGAAGTCGAAACGGATGCCCTGCAGCAGGATAAACGCATTGCCGCCGGTGGCTGCGACCCGGTGCCAGTACCAGGCCATCAACGTCAGCCGCGAAAGCGTCAGCACGGCCAGCAGCAAGGCCAGCACCCTGGCGGGTGCGGTCAGCGAGCGCAGGTACTTCATGCTTCCGGCCCCCGCCACGGCGAGCGCGCGGGCGGCGCGAAGCGCCAGGCCAGCGCCGACATCAGTACCAGGCCCAGCCACGCGATCGTGGCCGACCAAAGGTCATGGGAGAGATAGTGCGCACCGCGCAATTGCTGGGCCAGACCAAAGGAAAATCCGACAATCAGCCCGGGCAGCAGTAACAGGCAGCGGTTTTTCGCCAGGAAGGGCGCGAACCCGAAATACAGCGCAAACAGGCCAAATCCGCTGCTGGCATGCGCAGCCGGAAAGCAATGTCCGGCGGCCGGCGCTGTCAGGTACTGAACACTGTGCAGGTAAGGCAGGTTGCCGCCGAAGTTCTCGACGGACCAGGGGCAGGGCACGCCGCTGAGCCGTTTCAGGATGGCGACACAGGACGGGACGAGGATCATCGCGCTGAGCGAAAACAGCAGTGACCAGCGCCAGCGGCGCAGTCTCTCTATTTTCCAGCTCGCGGCAGACAGAAAAAGCAGCGTCAGGCCAAAGCCGATGATCAGACGCTTACCCCAATGGTGCATGACCTCGTACGTGAACCAGTGATTGCGCAGGGCCCATTCGCCGCCTTCCATTTTGTACCAGAAACCTGCCAGCTTAACGTCCAGCGGCGTCGCTTCGAACAGCGTCAGCACCAGGGCCATGACCAACAGCGGCCACCAGAAATGTGTTACCCAGTAGCGGGAATCCGCAGGGTGACATGGTCTTGGGCTCGAATGCATACCGTGATACCGTTACTGGCTGACCCGGAGATTGTAATCGAATCGCTGTTCGGGCATTGTTAAAAAAACCGCCTCGAGAGACGGTCGCCCGGGCGCCCGGGTTGTTTGAAATCCCGTACAATGAAACGAGCGCGCGTCCGTTCCGGGGACCACAATGTGACCGCCCGTGACGGGCCGGGTTCCTTTGGAGCCTGTCACTGCTATGTGAATGGAGTAAGTCAGACCATGAAACTCGCTTCTTTGAAAACAGGCGGCCGCGACGGCAGCCTGATCGTCGTCAGCCGGGACCTGGGGCAATTCGTGCCGGCGGCGGAAGTCGCGCCGACTATGCAGGCGGCCCTGGACAACTGGCAACAGGCGGCGCCGCGCCTCAATGCACTGTACGAGAAACTGAACCGGGGAGAATGCTCCGGTGCGCAAAAACTGGACGTGAACGCACTCAGCGCGCCGTTGCCGCGCGCCTACGAGTTCGTCGATGGCAGCGCCTATTTGCCGCACGTCGAGCGCGTGCGGCGCGCGCGCGGAGCCGAGGTTCCCGAGACCTTTTACGTCGATCCGCTGATGTACCAGGCGACTTCCGCCGGTTTCCTCGGCCCGTGTGACCCGGTTGCCGTCGTCAGCGAGGATTACGGCATCGATTTCGAGTCCGAGATCGTCGTCGTGACCGATGACGTGCCGATGGCGGTGACGGCGGAAGACGCCGCCAGGCACATCCAGTTGCTCGGCCTCATCAACGACGTCAGCCTGCGCAATTTGATTCCGGCGGAGTTGGCCAAGGGTTTTGGCTTTTTGCAGTCCAAACCGCGTTCCAGCCTGTCGCCGGTGTTCGTGACCCCGGATGAACTGGGTGAGAGTTGGCGCGAGTGCAAGGTGCATTTGCCGCTGCACAGCACGCTGAACGGTGAGTTCTTCGGTGAGCCGGAGGCCGGCGTGGACATGCAGTTCGATTTTGCCCGCCTTATCGCGCACGCTGCCAAAACCCGTCCGCTGGCAGCCGGCACCATCGTCGGTTCCGGCACCATCGCCAACGAGGACACCTCCAGGGGCGCTTCGTGCCTGGCCGAGATCCGCATGCTGGAAATCATTGCCGACGGCGAGCCGTCGACGCCATTCATGCGGTTTGGCGACACCATCAGGATCGAAATGTTCGACGCCGCGGGTGATTCCATATTCGGCGCGATAGAACAACGTATCGTCGCCCATGAAAGCTGACAAAACGCTGAAACTTTACAGTTATTGGCGCAGTTCAGCGGCCTACCGGGTGAGGATTGCCCTGAACCTGAAAGGGCTCGATTACCAACAGGCGCCCGTGCACCTGGTCAGGCGGGGCGGTGAGCAACACGGCGCGGCCTTCACGGCACTCAACCCGCAGGGGTTGGTGCCGGTGCTGGTGCACGATGGCAAGGTCATCACGCAGTCGCTGGCCATCTGCGAATACCTCGAAGAGGTATTTCCCGCACCGGCCCTGTTGCCGGCGGCCGCGGCGGCCCGCGCCCTGGTTCGTTCGCTGGCTTTGCAGGTCGCCTGCGAGATCCATCCGTTGAACAACCTGCGTGTGCAGAACTACCTGCAAGCACAATGCGGTGAAGCGTTTGATACGCTGGCCTGGATGGCGCACTGGATGCAGGTCGGTTTTGCCGCGATCGAGCAGCGGCTCGGCGCCAGCATGGGGCATTCCGGGGGCTTTCTGCACGACGAACCCGGGCTCTTCGAATGCCTGCTGGTGCCGCAGGTCTACAACGCGGAGCGTTTCGACACCGACCTCGATCCGTACCCCCGCATCAGGGACATCGTGAGCCGGTGCCGGGCGTTGCCGGCGTTTATCGCCGCGGCTCCCGAGAACCAGCCGGATGCTGAATAGGGTTTGTTCCGCGGCCCGCTTGGGTCATAATTCAGCCTTTCGGTTAAACAGCAAACGGTCAGTCACAGATGAAACCCACCGTAATAGCACTCTTTTTACTGCTGCTCGCGGCGTGTGCGAGCCCGCGTCCCGGCCCGGACGTCGTGGCGTCGGCGGAGCAGGCGGTTGCCGCCGCGGAGCAGGTCGGCGGGGACGAATTTGCACCGACGGAAATGCGCTTTGCCAGGGAGAAACTGGAAAACGCCAAGCTCGGCCTGGAGAACAAGAAGTACGAAGTGGCCCTGTACCTGCTGGAAGAGTCGGAGATCAATTCGGAACTGGCGATCGAAAAAGCACGGGCTGCGAAGATACGGCGGCAGGTCAACGAGTTGCGCAAGAGCAACGAGGAACTGCTGGCGGACCTGCGCTCAACGTTCGGGGACGATTTCAAATGAAGCGGCCACTGCAAAGTATGGCGCTGGTGCTGTCGATGGCGCTGCTCGCGGCCTGTGCCACCGCGCCCAGGAAGGATCTCGCCCTGGAGCGCGTCAAGAACGATCTTAAGCAACTCAAAGCCAACCCTGAACTGGCGGGCTATGCGCCGCTGGCGTTGGGTGAGGCGGAACGGGCACTGCGCACGGCGGAGCAATCCAGCGGCAATGAGTACTACCGCATCCACCTCGTCTACATGGCCGATCATCGGATCAAGATCGCGCAGGCGATGGCCGAGCGGGAACAACAGCAAAAGCTCTACGACAAGCTCGAAAAGGAGCGCAGTGCCATGCTGATACGCGCCAGCAAGCTGGAGGCGAAACAGGCGCGGGACGAAGCGGAGCGCGCCAGGCTGCTGGTAGCCACCACGGCCGAGGACGCCGAGCGGGCCCGCGCCGAGAAGGAAGCGGCTCTGAAGAAGGAGGCGGAATCGGCGCGCGCCGCGAAACTGGCGAGCGAGGAGGCGCAACAGGCGCGCCGGTTGGCGAAGACCCGGGCGTCCGAGGCCGAATATGCGCGCAAAGAGGCCGATATCGCCAGCCAGCAAGTGGATTCGTTGACACGGCAACTCCAGAACCTGCAACTGCGCCAGACCGAGAAAGGCGTGGTCGTCACGCTCGGTGACGTCCTTTTCGATGCGGGCAAGGCCACACTTGTGGACAGCGCCCGATCCAGCCTGCAGGAGGTCGTGGACCTGCTGCAGACCGAGCCCGAAAAGAAAATCCGGGTCGAAGGGCACACCGATTCGAGCGGTGACGCGGCCGCGAACATGAAGTTGTCGCAACAACGCGCCCAGTCGGTTCGTGACGCCCTGGTCAAGATGGGCGTGGCCGCGGACCGCATCAAGGCCGTCGGCATGGGCGAAGACTTCCCGATCGCAAGCAATGAAACCGCGGAGGGACGGGCCCGCAACCGCCGCGTCGATGTCATTTTGCTGGATAATTAGACTGCGCGGCGCCTCGGGCGCGGGCCCCGCACGAGGGTCTGCAACCATCGCGCATGACTTGCGCCGGGACTTGCCAGTGAGCAATCTTTGCGCTAATGTTAGGCCATCGCTATGGTGATTCTCGTATTTAAACAAGGAATTTGCGACTGATGGCGGCGCAGGCGATTCGCTCTGTGCTGTACACACCCCAAAGACTTTGTAATCTGTATATATATCCCCCCTTTATGTCACCCGCACACCGGTCGCACCCGGTCGCCCGGCGCGCGCGCGTGGCCCAACCGCCTATTTGCTACAGGAGTAATGTCATGTTCGAACACCGTCAGAAGAAGATGGAAAAGCTGATGCAAGAAAACGACGATTTTCGCCGCATTTACAATCGCCACCAGGAACTGGACAAGCGTGTAACTGCGGCAGAACTCGGCACACAACCACTCGACGATTTATCGCTCATGAAGCTGAAGAAGGAAAAATTGTGGATCAAGGACCAGTTGGCGAACCTGATGGATACGGTTCCGGCCTGACAACGTCCCTGAAATGAAATAAAGTACGGCCGGGAACTGTCCCGGCCGTTTTTTTTACCTGGAGCATTTTTCAATGCAAGTCTATGACTCGGTACTGGATCTGATCGGCGAGACGCCGGTCGTACGTGTCAATCACCTGGATACGGGCCCGTGCTCGCTGTTTATCAAGCTGGAGAGCCAGAACCCGGGGGGGTCGATCAAAGACCGGATCGGCCTGAAAATGATCGAAGATGCCGAAAAGGCCGGGTTGATCGGACCCGGCGCCACGCTGGTGGAAGGGACGGCCGGCAACACCGGCCTGGGGTTGGCGCTGGTCGCCGCCCAGAAGGGCTACAAGCTGATCCTGGTGATTCCGGACAAGATGAGCCGGGAAAAAATTTCCAACCTCAAAGCGATGGGGGCCGAGGTGGTATTGACGCGTTCGGACGTCGCCAAGGGGCATCCCGAGTACTACCAGGACATGGCGCAGCGCCTGGCCGATGAAATTGACGGCGCCTATTTCATCAACCAGTTCGGCAACCCTTCCAATCCGAAGGCCCACGAGGAAGTCACCGGACCGGAAATCTGGGCGCAGATGGAGCACGACCTGGACGCCATCGTGCTGGGCGTGGGTTCGAGCGGCACGGTGACCGGCCTGTCACATTATTTTGCAAAGGTCGCGCCGAATCTCGAACTGGTCATGGCCGATCCCGAAGGCTCGATCCTCGCGCAATACATCAACGAAGGCGTCCTTTCAGAGAAAAGTTCTAGCTGGCTGGTCGAGGGCATCGGCGAAGACTTTCTGCCCACGATCAGCGATTTTACGCATGTCACCCGGGCCTATTCGATCAGCGACCGGGAAAGCATGTTGACGGGCCGTGAACTGCTGAAGAAGGAAGGCGTCCTCGCGGGTTCTTCGACCGGTACGCTGGTGGCCGCCGCGTTGCGCTACTGCCGGGAGCAAACCGAACCCAGGAAAGTCCTGACGTTCGCTGCCGACACCGGCAACCGGTACCTGTCGAAGATGTACAACGACTTCTGGATGCGGGACCAGGGCTTCATTCAACCCGAACAGCACGGTGACCTGCGGGACCTGATCGCACGCCCGTTCGAGACACACGACACGATTACCGTGGGTCCGGATGAGCCGCTGGCCAACGCCTACAGCCGCATGAAACTTTACGACGTCTCGCAGTTGCCCGTCATTGAAGGCCAGAACATCGTCGGATTCATCGATGAATCGGACCTGTTGCTGGCCCTGACCGGTTCGGCCGAGAATTTCGACGACCCGGTCAGCACGGCCATGGTGACCGACCTGGCCTATATCGAGGTCAATGCACCGGTGGCCGATCTGTTGCCGATTTTCAACGAAGACTTTGTCGCCATCGTCAGGGACGGGGAACGCTTTGTCGGCCTGATCACCCGCGTGGATCTTCTGAACTACCTGCGGCGCAAAGCAAACCACTGACGTGGCGCACGCTGCAGGAGTTCCCCGGGGCCCGGGTGCGGCGGCGTATCGATGGGCGCGCAGAGCATCGGCAGCCCCCTCGCGAGCGGGGTCATGCGCCATCGGGTCCGCGTGCCTGGACAAGGCAGGGCCGGGATAGATCGCTGGCCGGTTACAAAGTGTACCCTGGAATGAATTTGATAGATCTTCATTTTATTTTATAAATTCATCAGTTTATGGTGCGGCCAGTGGCCGGCTGGTGCAATATCCGGGCTAGGCCTGCAGTTCCGGCAAATCCTTGTAAAGATCGAGGGCCTCGGGATTGGCCAGCGCGTCCACGTTTTTGACCGGTTTGCCATGGATGACGTTGCGGACGGCCAGTTCGACGATCTTGCCGCTGACGGTGCGGGGAATGTCGTCGACCTGGATGATCACCGCCGGCACATGCCGCGGGGTCGCGTTGGCGCGGATGACGCCGCGGATGCGGTCCTTTAGCGTCTCATCGAGCCTGAGGCCGTCACGCAGGCGTACGAACAACACCACCCGCACGTCGTCCTGCCAGTCCTGACCGACACAGATGCTCTCGATCACCTCGTCCAGGCTTTCTGCCTGGCGATAGATCTCGGCCGTGCCGATACGCACGCCGCCGGGATTCAAGGTCGCGTCCGAGCGGCCGAAGATGACCATGCCGCCGTGTTCGGTGATCCTGGCGAAATCGCCGTGTGCCCAGACGCCGGGAAAGCGTTCGAAGTAGGCGGCGTGGTATTTACTGCCGTCCTCGTCACCCCAAAAGCATACCGGCATGGACGGGAAGGGCGCGCGGCAGCAAAGTTCTCCCGTTTCGCCGACCTCGGCTTCCGTGCCGTCCTCGCGCAGGATCACGACGGCCATGCCGAGGCCGATGCACTGTAACTCACCGCGGTATACCGGGAGGATCGGGCAGCCCGGGGCGAAACAGGAAACGATGTCGGTGCCGCCGGCGATCGATGACAGACATAGGTCCCGCTTGATATCCCGGTAGACGTAGTCGAAGCTTTCGGGCGCCAGTGGCGAGCCCGTGGACAGCAGGGTCCGCAAAGATTCCAGGGAGTGGCTGCTGCGCGGCTTCAGACCGGCCTTCTGCCATGCCGAAATGGCCTTGGCGCCGGTGCCGAAAATCGTGATTCCGAGACGGTCGATCAAATCGAACATGGCCGCCGGTGCGGGGTGGAACGGCGAGCCTTCATAGAGGACCAGTGTGGCGCCCGCCGCCAGCCCGCTAACGAGCCAGTTCCACATCATCCAGCCGCAGGTCGTGAAATAGCAAAAACGGTCGCTGCGCTTCAGGTCGGTGTGGAGCAGCAATTCCTTCAGGTGCTGCAGCAACGTGCCGCCGGCCCCGTGGGTAATGCACTTGGGCACGCCGGTGGTGCCGGAGGAATAGAGGATATAGACCGGGTGATCGAACGGCAGGCGCGTAAATTCGATCTCGGCCGCGCTGGCGTCACTGAAGTCGGCCAGGGTTTCGGCGTGGCGAAGCCCGGAGAGGTCCGGGTCGGGGTCGGCATAGGGTACCACCACGGTTTTGCGGATACTGCCGATGCGCGCCTGGACCTCGGCCACCCGGCCCAGGCAATCGTATTGCTTGCCGTTATAGGTGTAGGCGGCGGCGCAAAAGAGCACTTTCGGATCGATCTGGCCGAGCCGGTCGACCACGCCGTTGATACCGAAGTCGGGCGACACCGAGGACCAGATGGCGCCGATGCTGGTCGTCGCCAGCATCGCAATGACGGTTTCAGGCAGGTTCGGCAGGTAGCCTGCGACCCGGTCACCCGGCGCGACACCGAGCTTGCGCAGACTCGCAGCCAATCCGGCCACCCGCTGGTACAGCTGGCCGTAAGTGAGCCGCTGCTCGGCGCCGGTCTCGGAACGGAACAGCAACGCCGTGCCGTCATCGCGGTAACGCAGCAGGTTTTCGGCGAAATTCAACGTGGCGTCCGGAAACCAGCGTGCGCCCGGCATCCGTTCGGGATGCTCGAGGGTGCGCCGTCCGGGACTGCCGATGACGTCACCGAATTCCCACAGCGCGCGCCAGAATTCCGCCGGTGAATCGAGTGAAAAGCGGTAAAGGCTCGGAAAATCCCTGATGTGCGGGTCGAGTTCGCTGCCCAGCGCCTGCATGAAGCGGCTGAGGTTGGCCTGGCGAACCCGTGCGGCGGAGGGCGACCAGAGCGGCTCGCTCATGCCCGCGGGTCCCCGCCGCTATTTCGATGTGGACGCACGCCGCCCGGGGTGGTCGCTACCCCAGTCGTTCCATCAGTTCCGGGATCACCTTGAACAAGTCGCCGACCAGGCCGATATCCGCCAATTCGAAGATCGGTGCGTCCGCGTCCTTGTTGACCGCGACGATGGTGCCGGCGTCCTTGATTCCCGTGATGTGCTGGATGGCGCCGGAAATGCCGAATGCCATGTACAGGTCGGGGGCGATGATCTTGCCGGTCTGGCCGACCTGCATGTCGTTGGGGCAGTAACCGGCGTCGACCGCGGCCCTGGAAGCGCCGGCGCCGGCTTCGATCAGGTCCGCCAGGTCATAGATCATTTTGAAGTTTTCCTCGCTGCCCAGGGCCCGCCCACCGGAGACCACGCGGGCCGCGGTCTGCAGATCGGGTCGTTCACCGCCCTCGGTCTTGATGCCGACGTAACGGGTATGCGCGCTGGCGCTGGCGGCGGCCGGGCGCGCCTCGATGGCCGCGCCGCCGCCGCTGCCGGCGGCCTGCCACGAGGCAATGCGAACGGTGGCGACGACTTTCACGTCGGCGGCGGTCTCGACGTCGATGATGGCGTTACCGGCGTATATCGGCCGCGTGAACTGGCGTTCACCGGCCACGGCCGCGATGTCGCTGACCTGGTTGACACCCAGCAGCGCGGCGATTCGCGGCATCAGGTCTTTGCCAAAAGTGGTCGACGGTCCGAGGATATGGCTGTACGCGTCCGCCGCCGCTACGGCCTCGGCCGCCAGGTTGACGGCCAGCGGCGCGGCCAGGTGTTCGGCTTCCACCGTGACGACCGTGCTGACGCCGTCGATGGCGGCTGCCTGTTCGGCGACGGCAGTGATAGCGGAACCCATGACGAGAATGTCGCAGTCATGGCCGATGGCCGCGGCGCAACTGACGCACTTGGCCGTGGCCGGGTTGAGCGTGTTTCCGTCGTGCTCGGCGATGATTAGTGTCTTGCTCATGCTAACAGTCCTCGGTTCTTCAGTTCGGCGACCAGTTGTTCCGTGTCTTCGACGATGATGCCTTTCTGCCGTGCCGGCGGCGGCGCGTAGTTGGTGATCTCGACGGGCGTGCCGGCGGCCACGTCCAGGTCGGCCAACGGTATGGCCTCCAGCGGCTTGCGCTTGGCCTTCATGATGTCGGGCAGCTTGACGAAACGCGGTTCGTTCAGCCTCAGGTCGACCGTGATGACCGCGGGCAGGTCCACCTCGATGGTTTCGAGCCCGGCGTCCACTTCCCGGGTTACCGTGGCGGTGTCTCCATCCAGTTTCACCTCGGAGGCGAACGTCGCCTGCGGGCGGTCCCACAGCGCCGCCAGCATTTGCCCGGTTTGCGAGTTGTCGTCGTCGATGGCCTGCTTGCCCAGCAGCACCAGCCCGGGCTGCTCCTTTTCGATGATCTTGAGAAAGGCGCGGGCGATGGCGAGCGGCTGCAAATGGGTGTCGGTGTCGACCTGGATGGCGCGGTCGGCGCCCATGGCCAGGCCGGTGCGCAATTGCTGCTGGCACTCGCTGCCACCGATGGAAAGCACGATCACCTCCTCGGCCAGGCCGGCTTCACGTATGCGCAGGGCCTCTTCGAGGGCGATCTCGTCGAACGGGTTGATGCTCATCTTGGCGCCTTCGATATCGACGCCGGTGCCATCGGGCTTGACGCGGACGCGGACGTTATAGTCAACGACGCGCTTGATGCCAACCAGTATTTTCATAGTTCATCCTTGCCGATTCTGCTTGATCGGGCGTTAAGTCAAAAGGTTTAAAGGTTCTGGTAATTCGGTCCGCTGCCGCCTTCGGGGGTGACCCAGTTGATGATCTCGTAGGGGTCCTTGATATCGCAGGTTTTGCAGTGTACGCAGTTGGCCGCGTTGATTTGCAGGCGCAGGCCGCCGCCGGCTTCGTCATCCACCATTTCGTACACGTTGGCAGGGCAAAAACGCGTGCAGGGAAAATCGTATTCCTCGCCGCAGCGCGTGGTGCAGATATCCGGTTCTAGGATTTGCAGGTGAATCGGCTGGTCCTCGTCGTGCTCGGTCGCCGCGAAATAGACGGAGGCCAGGCGGTCGCGCGGCGGCAGGTCGCGTTTGACCCAGTGCCGGTCCGGCGGCGTTGATTCCTTCACCTTGTCGGTCGCCGCGAAATCAGCGTGGTTGTGCAGCGTGCGCGGCAGCTTGCCCGCTGTCACCGTTTCGATGGCCGCGGTCAGCAGACCGCGCCACAGGCCGTTGTTGAAGCCCGGGCGGATGTTACGGACCTTGTGCAACTCGGCCACGATCTTCGATGCCCGCAGCGCGGCGTCGAAGCCTTCGCCGCGAGGGTTGTCCACGATGTGTTCGGCGGCCAGCATGCCCGAACGCAAGGCCTGGTGCGTGCCCTTGATCTTGGGCAGGTTCAGCAGCCCGGCGGCGTCGCCGATCAGCAGCGCACCGGGCATTTCCACTCTGGGCAGGGACTGGGCGCCGCCTTCGACGATGGTGCGGGCGCCGGACGAAAGGATCTCGCCGCCTTCGAACAAGGGTTTGATCGAGGGATGGTGTTTGAATTGCTGGAAGGCCTCGAACGGTGAAAACTCCGGGTCGGCATAATCGAGCGCGCAGACGAAGCCGACCGCCACCCGGTCCTTGTCCATGTGGTAGATGAAACTGCCGCCGTAGACCGACTTGTCCAGTGGCCAGCCGATCGAGTGTTGCACCCGTCCCGGCTGGCATTTTTCGGGCGCCACGCGCCACAGTTCCTTCATGCCGATGCCGTAGCATTGCGGGTCGGAATCGCTGTCGAGCTGGTATCTGCGGATAAGACGTTTGCTCAGATGGCCGCGCGCACCTTCCGCCAGCACCGTCAGCGGCGCATGAATCTCGATGCCCTGCATGTAGGTGTCCTTGGGCTCACCGTCACGGCCGACGCCCATGTCGCCGATGACGACCCCGCCGACTTCACCGCTGTCGGTGTAGTGCATGTCCGCGGCGGCGTAGCCGGGGAAGATGTCCACGCCCAGGGCCTCGGCCTGCGGCGCCAGCCAGGCGCACATCGCACCCAGTGAGACGATGAAGTTGCCATGGTTTTTCTGTTGTGGCGGTGTCGGCATCCGATAGCGCCCGGACTTCGTCAGGAACGACAACTCGTCGCCCTCGACCGGGATGCAGATGGGCGGCGGCTGCTCGCGCCAGCCCGGCAGCAACTCGTCCAGCGGGTCAGGCTCGATGACGGCCCCGGAGAGGATGTGGGCACCGACTTCGGCGCCCTTCTCGATGACGGCGACCGTCAGGTCGGCTTTGAGCTGTTTCAGACGGATGGCGCAGGCCAAACCGGCCGGTCCGGCCCCGACGATGATCACGTCGTACTCCATGACTTCACGCGCGTTGTCTGTTTCGTTCATCCGGTCGTCCGAAAGCTGCGGGGTTTCAACAGATTATATCGGCAATGACCAGCACATTGAATGCCTAACCCGCATATTGCACCCGTCGGTATCGGGCCTGGCGACGAGAACATGAAGCCGGTGCAACAAGTGACCTGTTTGCGCATTGAGTTTACATCCCATTGGGTACCCGGCCCGAGGCCTCTCCCGGCCCTGGCTTGTGCAGACAGGACTCGACTTGAGCTTCCCTCAGGCCATAGCGCTGGCTATGACCTTCGGTCCAGCCCGGCGTCCACTCCTGTCTGTCCGGCGCCAGCATCCGGGATACCGGTGCAACATGCGGGTTAGCCCGCATATTGCACCCGTCGGTATCGGGCCTGGCGACGAGAACATGAAGCCTGTGCAACAAGTGACCTGTTTGCGCATTGAGCTTACATCCCATTGGGTACCCGGCCCGAGGACTCTCCCGGCCCTGGCTTGTGCAGACAGGACTCGACTTGAGCTTCCCTCAGGCCATAGCGCTGGCTATGACCTTCGGTCCAGCCCGGCGTCCACTCCTGTCTGTCCGGCGCCAGCATCCGGGATACCGGCGCAACATGCGGGTTGACCCGCATATTGCACCCGTCGGTATCGGGCCTGGCGACGAGAACATGAAGCCGGTGCAACAAGTGACCTGTTTGCGCATTGAGCTTACATCCCATTGGGTACCCGGCCCGAGACCTATCCCGGCCCTGGCTTGTGCAGACAGGACTCGACTTGAGCTTCCCTCAGGCCATAGCGCTGGCTATGACCTTCGGTCCAGCCCGGCGTCCACTCCTGTCTGTCCGGCGCCAGCATCCGGGATACCGGTGCAACATGCGGGTTGACCCGCATATTGCACCCGTCGGTATCGGGCCTGGCGACGAGAACATGAAGCCGGTGCAACAAGTGACCTGTTTGCGCATTGAGCTTACATCCCATTGGGTACCCGGCCCGAGACCTATCCCGGCCCTGGCTTGTGCAGACAGGACTCGACTTGAGCTTCCCTCAGGCCATAGCGCTGGCTATGACCTTCGGTCCAGCCCGGCGTCCACTCCTGTCTGTCCGGCGCCAGCATCCGGGATACCGGTGCAACATGCGGGTTTGGCCTTGTGGGTCCGGACATTTTCCCGGCTCGACAGGGGCGTGTGTCATGTAGGATGATCACGGGCCGGACGATTGAAAAATGGCGACGTCGAAAAAGACTTATACAGGGTCCCTGCCACTGAGGGCGACTTTCCTCCCTCGCACCGCTCCAGGGTCGCAGTGAAATGCTCCTGAGCGACGAGCAGATCGAGCAATTCATCGGCGCCGAAAGGCTGCCGGACAGTTTTCGCAGCCTCGCAAAACGGCACTACCTGCCTTTGGCGGCCTGGATCGAGCGGCGCCGCCAGGCCGGAAAGACGCTATTGGCCGGTATCAGCGGCGCTCAGGGAACGGGCAAGTCGACGCTGGCCGTCTTTTTGCAAGCGGTGCTGGCACGAGCGCACGGCTGGCGTGTCGCCGTGTTGTCGCTCGATGACTTTTACCTGACCCGGGCCGAGCGCCTTTTATTGGCGGAGCGCGTTCACCCGCTGCTGGCGACGCGGGGTGTGCCGGGCACGCACGACGTCGGCCTGCTGCTGGATTGCATCGAGGACCTGCGGCAACTGGGCCCCGGCGACGAGTGGGCCGT
This sequence comes from uncultured Gammaproteobacteria bacterium, assembly GCA_963774415.1. Taxonomy (GTDB): domain Bacteria; phylum Pseudomonadota; class Gammaproteobacteria; order Xanthomonadales; family SZUA-36; genus SZUA-36. The sequence continues at coordinate 732,607 of CAVZEU010000003.1, forward strand.
GCCGCGATTCGACAAGTCCGCCGACGACCGCGCGGCTCCCGCTGAATGGCCGCTTATCCGTGGGCCGCTCGACCTCGTGGTTCTCGAGGGCTGGTGCATCGGCAGCCGGCCGCAGCCCGATGAGGCCCTCACCGAGCCGGTCAACGCACTGGAAGAGGAGGAAGACAGCGATGGCCGCTGGCGGCGGTACGTCAACGGCCAGCTCAACGGCCCCTATCGGCGTCTCTTCAGGCTGCTGGATGTGCTGATCGTCCTGCAGGCGCCAGGCCTCGAGGCGGTGCGCCGCTGGCGTTTCGAGCAGGAAGAAAAACTGCGCGAGACGGCGTCCGCGGGCGCCCCCGGCCTCATGGACCAACAACAACTGGACCGGTTCATGCAGCATTACGAACGCCTGACCCGGGCCAACCTGAAAATGTTGCCCGAACTCGCCGACGTGGTGCTGGAACTGGATGATGCCCACGGCTGCCGCCGCAGCTATGAAGTGGCTTCAGGACGGTCGCTGCCGGACTGTGCCGGTTCGCCGCTATAATGGCCGGAGGCGGGAGAGCCATGGGATCCAGCAGGGGCTCGCACTGAACTTCTGACGATGTATTCGGACTATACGGTAAGCACCAATTTCATTCGCTTTCCGCAGGACGGGTCGCGGGGATAACCCGCCCGCAGCCACACCGTTTAAAATAAAGCAGGCTTACGTTTGAGAAAATTCCCCGTATGAGAGGACCCGGACCGTTCCTTGGCCTAAGCATCGGAATGCTTGCGATACTCGGCGGTTGTGCCACCTATAGGCCGCAGTCCCTGGATGAACGGAGCCGACTGGCGGCAGGCATGAGCGGCCTGGTTATGCCGTCGGGTCAGTTCAATGCAGGCAAGCCGCTGTCAAGTCACGCTGTCGATCCGGGTGACGGTCTCGACCTGGTCGAGGTTGCGGTGCTGGCGGTGCTGAACAATCCCGCCCTGAAGGCCCGGCGCTCGCAACTCGGCGTTGCCGGCGCGCAGGTTTTTTCCGCCGGCCTGCTGCCCGACCCGCAGATCTCCGCGGGGCTGGACAAGCCAACCGGCAATACCGCCGGTCTCGTCAATGGCTGGCTGCTGGACGTGGGTTACGACCTTGTCCCGTTGATCACCCGGCAGGCGCGGGTCGACGCGAGTCACCGCAACAGGGAAGAAGTACGCCTGGACCTGCTTTGGCAGGAGTGGCAGACCATACAGCGTGCGCGTTCCCTGGCCGTCCAACTGGACCTCGAGGAACAGCGCCTGTCCTTGCTGCGATCCATGCAGAACCTTTACAAGAGGCGCTACCAGCGTTCCGAACAAGCCCTGAAAGAGGGTGATATCACGCTGGACGTCAACGGTACCGACCTGACCGCGCTGCTCGACGTGCTCAGTCAAATCGGCCAGCTCGAACTGACCCACAACAAAACCCGTCACAGCCTCAACCTGCTGTTGGGCCTCAAGCCGCAGGTTGAAATTACGTTGTCGGCGCTGCCGCCGCCGCCGCCGCTGGACACCGTGTCGACGCGGACCCGGGTTGACGAACTTGCCCGGATACGCCCGGACCTGCTGGCCCTGCGCGCCGGTTACTCGGCTCAGGAGGCGCGCGTGCGGTCCGCCGTTCTCGCCCAGTTCCCATCGATCGGCATTGGTTTCAATCGTGCCCGCGATACCGGCGACGTGGTCACCAATGGCATCAGCATCAGTCTGAATCTGCCGCTCTTCAGCGGCAACCGCGGCCAGATCGCGGTTGAGCGGGCGACAAGAAATCGTTTGCGCGAGGAATATCGCCTGCGCCTGGCGCAAACCCGCGTGGAAGTGGACGAGTTGTTGCAGCGCCAGACCCTGCTGACGCGTCAGCAGGCCGACCTTTCCGCGTACCTGCCGCGCCTCAAAGTCCTGGTTGGGCGCGCCCGCAAGGCGTACCGGCATGGCGACATCGACGCGCTGACGTTCTTGAACATGGAATCCACATGGGCCAACAAGCGGCTCGAACAGATCGACCTGGAGCAATACGCATGGGAAAACCGCATCGCCCTGGAAGCACTGCTGGCGTTGCCGGATCAGCCCGGCGCCCCGGAGCAATTGTTGCCGGCGGGCATGGACGGCAGCGGGCCATGAATCGCCATTCACGTTGGCTGAGCGGCTTGCTGTGGCTCTTGACGGGCTGCCTGGTCAGCGCACATGCCGACCAGGCCGGAGCCTCCAGCGTACTGGTCGAAACCCGGCCGGTCGTCAAGCAGGATGTCAGCGACACGCTGGCGGCTTTCGGCGTGCTGGACCCCGAGCCGGATCGCGTATTGAGCCTGTCGTTGCCGCACGCGGGCCTGATCAACCGCGTCTGGGTGCGTCTGGGCCAGCGGGTCAGGAGCGGCGACAAGCTGCTGGAGGTGGAGACGGCGCCTGACGCGCGCATGCAGTATCTGCAGGCACAAAGCGCCGTGAACTACGCCCGCCGGGAGGTGGACCGGCAACAACGCCTGCTGGGCGAGCAACTCGCCACCAAGGCGCAACTGGATGCCGCTAAGAAATCCCTGAAGGACGCGCAGACCCGGCTCGACGCCCTGCGCAAGCAAGGCATGGGCAACGCCCGTGACACGCTTCGGGCGCCGGTGGACGGCATCGTGACCCGTCTCGACGTGTCCCAGGGCCAGCGCGTGCAGGCCGAAACCACCGCGCTGCTGGTCGCGTCCGAGAAACACCTGGTCGCACGGCTGGGTGTCGAGCCCGAGGACCTCGACAGGGTAAAGGCCGGGACCCCCGTGACCATCACCTCGGTCTTTGTCCCCGGCGTGAGGGTCGATAGCGCCGTCCAGGAGGTCCACGCGATGGTCGACCCGAAAACCCACCTGGTCGAGGTGCTGGTGCCGGTCCCGGAAAAGCAGGCGGACCACCTGGTGCTGGGCAGCCGGGTCCGCGGACAGATCCGGCTGGCATCCCGCACGGCGCTGGTGGTGCCATACAGCGCGGTTCTGGGCGGCCCGTCCGGCACCTATGTCTACAGGGTCGAGCATGGTATCGCTCACCGCATCAACGTCAAAGCCGGGGCCGCCGCCGGCGAGATGATAGAGGTCCAGGGACCGCTGCACCCGGGTGACGCGATCGTGGTTTCCGGAAACTACGAACTGGCGGACGGTATGGCCGTCAGGTCACGGCCCTGATGGACGTCGCGCACTGGGCTGCGGGTCACCGACGCTCCATCCTGTTCCTCGTCGCCATGATGGCACTGGCCGGTCTGGCGGCAGCCATCCGCTTGCCGGTCGCGCTGTTCCCGCATGTGGATTTCCCGCGAGTGGTCATATCGATCGAAGCCGGCGATCGTCCGGCGGACCAGATGGTCATCGCCATCACCCGGCCGGTGGAGCAGGCGGTAAGGTCGGTGCAGGGGGTGGTCGACTTGCGCTCGACGACCAGCCGCGGCAGTGCCGAACTGTCCGTCAACTTCCGCTGGGGAGATGACATGGTACTGGCGATGCTGCAGGTCAATTCCGCCATCAACCAGGTCTTGCCCAGCCTGCCGGCCGGTACCCGCTTTACGGTCCGCCGCATGGACCCGACCGTGTTTCCGGTGGCCGCTTACAGCCTGACGTCGGACAAGCTGTCGCTGGTGCGGCTCCGGGACCTGGCCAGTTTCCAGTTGGTGCCGTTGCTATCGGCCATCGACGGCGTCGCCAAGGTCACGGTCATGGGCGGGGAGCAGGCCGAATACCGGATCGAGATCGACCCTGAGAAGCTGGCGGCTTTCGGTTTGACTTTCAGTGACGTCGCCAAGGCCCTGTCGGCCAGCAATGTGCTGCAGGCCGTGGGCCGGCTCGAAGACCATTACAAGCTCTACCTGCTGCTGTCCGATACCCGGGTTCGCTCATTGGCGACGATCGAGAACACGGTTTTGCGCAGCGGGCCGGAAGGCCTTGTACGGCTCGAGGACATCGCCCGGGTTTATGCCACGACCGCCCCGCAGTGGCACCGTGTAACGGCCGACGGTCACGACGCGGTACTGGTCCAGGTTTACCAGCAACCGGGCGGCAACACGGTCAAGATCGTTGCCGATGTCAAGCAGCGGCTGCGTGATTACCACGACAAGTTGCCGCAAGGCGCCAGAATTGCCAACTGGTATGACCAGAGCCAGTTGATCACCGAATCCGCCAAAAGCGTGCGAGACGCCATCGCCGTTGGCGTGGTGCTGGCGGCGTTGGTGCTGTTCGCGTTTTTGCGCAGCACGAAAATTACGCTGATTTCCATCCTGGTCGTGCCTTCGGTACTGGCCAGCGCGATCCTGCTGCTGCACGTATTGCACATGAGCTTCAACATCATGACACTGGGGGGCATGGCCGCGGCGGTTGGACTGATCGTCGACGACGCCATCGTCATGGTCGAACACATCATTCGTCGCCTGCGGCAAAGCAGCCGGACAGCGGCGGTAACCATCCGTGAAGCCGCGATCGAGTTCACGCCCCCGCTGGCCGGTTCTTCGGCCGCCACCATCGTCATCTTTGCACCGCTGGCCTTCCTCGGGGGCGTGACCGGCGCCTTTTTCAAAGCCCTGTCGCTGACCATGGCCAGCAGCCTTTTTATCTCCTTCTTGCTGGCCTGGCTGGCCGTGCCGCTGCTGGCGGAACACCTGCTCGACAGCAAGGACGCGGCCCGCGAAGACGTCGGGCCGGCATTCAGGGGTCTGCAGGACCGCTATCGCCAGCTGATGCAACGACTGCTGCACAAACCGTGGCTGGTTTCCGCCGGGCTCGTGCCGCTGCTGCTGCTCGGGGCCGTCGCTTACCACCAGGTCGGCTCCGGTTTCATGCCGCACATGGACGAGGGCGGTTTCATCCTCGATTACCGCTCGCCGCCGGGTACTTCGCTGTCGGAAACCGATCGCCTGTTGCGGCAGGTCGAGCAAATCCTGCGCTCCAACCCCGCCGTGGAGACTTATTCGCGGCGCACGGGCCTGCAGCTTGGCGGGGGGCTTACCGAGGCCAACGAAGGCGATTTTTTCGTTCGGCTCAAACCTTTGCCACGGCAGCCGATTGACCAGGTCATGGACACCGTCCGCAGCCGCGTCAGACAGGAAGTACCCGGGCTGAAAATTGAGATGATGCTGCTGATGGAAGACGTCATCGGCGATTTAACCGCCGTTCCACAGCCCATTGAAATCAAGCTTTTTGGTGATGATCCCGGTGCCTTGCTGACCACCGCACCCCGGGTCGCGGCCGCCATTTCGGCCATACCCGGCGTGGTCGATGTGCAGGATGGCGTACTGTTGGCCGGAGATGCGACCAATGTCGTTGTCGATCGCGACAAGGCCGCGCTCGAGGGCATCGACCCCGACCTCGTTACACGGCAATTGCAAGCCTGGTTCAGTGGCCTCGTGACCACGCAAGTGCAGGAGAACCTGAAATTCGTCGGTGTGCGGGTCTGGGTGGCTCCGAAGGGCCGGGACAGGGTCGGCGATATCGGCAACATCTGGCTGCGTGCGCCCGACGGTCACCGTTTTCCGCTCAAACGCATCGCCACCGTATCGACGGAAACGGGGCAGCCGCAGATCAGCCGCGAAAACCTGAAGCGGATGGTGGCGGTGACCGGCCGGATCAGCGGACGCGACCTGGGTTCGACGATTCGTGACGTCAAGCAGGCTTTGCAGCGCAAGGGGCTATTACCCGGCAAGATGTACTATGAGCTCGGCGGTCTTTACCGCCAGCAGCAGATTGCGTTCCGCGGGCTGCTGGCCGTATTCGCCGCCGCGCTGGGGCTGGTGTTCCTGTTGTTGCTGTACCTGTACGAGGAATTCCCCGCGGCCATCGCCATCATGGTCACGCCGTTGCTTGCCATGGCCGCGGTGTTCACCGGTCTTTGGCTGACCGGCATCGAGCTGAACATCACGGCGATGATGGGCATGACGATGATCGTCGGCATCGTCACCGAAGTTTCGATTTTCTACTTTTCGGAGTACCACGACTTGCTGCGCGGAGGGGCGGGGAACAAGGACGCACTGGTGCAGGCCGGCCGCAATCGCCTGCGCCCCATTGTCATGACGACGCTGGCCGCCATTTTCGCCTTGTTGCCGCTGGCGCTGGCGCTGGGGCAGGGAGCCAGCATGCAGCAACCGCTCGCCGTGGCCATTATTTCCGGCTTATTGGTGCAGATCCCCCTGGTCGTGATCGTGATGCCTTTGTTGTACCGCAAGCTGGCCGGTATCGAGTAGCGGGCAAAGTTCGCGCTCGGCCGCAGGTCCCGACAAACCGCGCGGTGAACCGGCACGCGCTTGGCGGGTATCGGTCAGTCCCAGCAATGCCACATTTTCTTGAGTTCCAACCATTCTTCGGCAGACGTGCCTTCCGAACCTCGCGGCAAGAGCCGTGCACCGGGATGCTGGTGGTGCGGCCGGGTCCAGGCATTTCGTTCGTAGAGCCGCTCGATATTCTGTCGATAGATCTCATCCACATCGCCGTGGTGATATGGCGTCTGTTCCAACCACAGGTTCCGTGGATGAATGGGTTGCGCATACATGTCGCGGAACAGCTCGGTGCGCAAGTCCTTCATCCAGTTGCTGTTCAGGTTCATCGCCCGGTATTGCCGCAGTGCCTCGATATCGATGATGGCTGATACGATCGTGTTGCTGCTCGATACGGAATGGCTGAGTATTTCGCCGCGATAGCCGATAATATGACTGTTACCACCGGCGATATCGATGGGGTGGCGAGACGATGCCGAAAGATAAACCGGCCCGACATTGGGGCACAGCATGTACAGGCTGTTGAATTCCGCGTGCCCGCGGTTCTGCACCATCCAGCTGCCGCCGGGAGTTCCCCCGATGTTGGTCATGGGCACGGCTTCTGAGGGACGATATACCACTTCGGCGCCGTTGAACGCCAGCGCGCGCACAGCCTCCGGGTACTCGCCGTCCGAACAGCAGATAGTACCGATATTGCCGATGTCATCGGTCTTCAATACCGGGTAGAACGCATCCGTACCATCGCCGTACAACTCCACCCAGCGATCGTAAACGTCGTGCGGCGTACAGGAGCGCTCGCGGCACCACAGGTGGTTCTTTGCGGATTTGTGAACCACCTCGCCGCTGGGTGCGATTACGAACAGGGAGTTGAAGAAACGGTCACGTATCACCTCCGGCCAGCGCGCCTTGCACTGTCCTATGATGTAGGTGTCGTACATTTTTGCCAGGCGTCCCAGGAACTCGGTTTCTTCTCCCGGTATATCGATAAACAGTTCTTCGGCCGCCAGTGTGTGCGGCAGATCGAAGATTTCATCGGTAAAACCGGTCAACGCACCCTCGGCCAACGCGATGATTTTGACGGGCATATTAATGCCGACAATGGAGACGGCCGCATGGATCGCGTCCTCGATGGTCGCGAGGTTGTGCCCGATGTGCCGCCGTTCAGCGATGCCGTGAACGATCGTGGACAGGCCGAGGGCCATATAGGGTGCAATCGAGTCGGTTTTTGTCGTCGAAAAATCAGTCATGGGCTCGTCTCGTCGTACAGTGGGAGTTCAGTCGATACCACCGGGCTCGCGATATGTCGGGTGCGGTAAATGATGAACAGGAACATCAGGATGCTGCTGAGGCAGAAAACCGCCGCCAGCAAGTTGATGCGGCCGTAGTTACCGCCTCCGACCAGCGCCGCGGCGGCGGCGGGGCCGGCGGCCGCACCCAGCCCCTGAAAACCCGTGACCAGCACCAGGAAGTTGCCCCTGTAGTCGATTTTGGCGATGACCCCGAGCTGGTAGGAATTCGCAATGACGAATAGCGCCTGGAAAAGAGCTGCGCCGATATAGAACTCGGCCGTCGAAAAGCGTCCCAGCAACAGCCACAACACCAGCAGTTGGCCGACCAGAACCAGCACCAGGGGCAGCGTTCGGCCAAAGCGGTCGCTGGCAATGGCGGTGGCTCCGGCGCCAACGATGGCGGCAAACTGTGACATCCCCAGCGCCAGGCCGATGGTTTGCGTGGACAGGCCCGCCGTCTGACCCACGCGCTCAATGTAGGTCCAGAAACCGAATACATTGGCGAAAAAGAGTAGGCTGGCGATCAGGCCGATCCAGATCAGCCATGCATGGCTCATTGCCTCGCTGCTGGTGTCGGGGTCCGCCCTTCTCTGGGCTCCCGCAGCGGGATAGCGAAACAAGGCCAACAGCGTTAGCAAGGACGCCAGCGCCAGCATGTAATAGAGTCCGCTGACACTCCACGACACGAGGATACGCGCCGCGGCCGCGAACGCGCAGAACATCACGGCGCCTTGCATTACCTGGGCAATACCGAAAGCCCGGTCCGGATGTCTGTTGTCCCCCAGGCCCGCGATGGTCAGCGCAAAGATCGAGCCGGCGGTAAAGCCCGCCAGGAAGCGCACGATCAGGAATGGAGCGAAAAGGCTCAGGTTGGCGCTGATGACATTGAGCAGCGCCGTGGCGATGCAGCCAATGGCCAGCATCACCGTCCAAGATGCCTTGCGGACCCACAGCGCGGCAACCAACGACGCGAGCACCAGCCCCAGCCCTTCCAGCGATGCGACATAACCGGCCTGTTGTTCGGTAAAGCCGAGGTCGTCAATGAGGCCACCGACCAACATCGGCATCAAAATGATCGCGGCCGGACCGAGCGGGTAAACCGTCGATATCAGGAATGTCGTCGACAGCTTGTGGTCAAACGTTCTTATGATGCGCTTCCTGGTGCAAGCCCTGCTCGTACATGCTGCGGTTACCGGCCAGGCCTATGCCCGGTTCAATAATTGTAGCGGAAGCTTATCCCCGCCCACCTCGGTCTCCCGTACGCGACCTGGTTAAAGCCGAACAAATTGGTCACGTCGAAGGTGTAAACACGGTATTTCTTCTCGAATACGTTGTTGACGTAGGCCGTTACGGACCACTTGCCGTCCCTGCCCACGTAGGAGAGCCGCGTATTCCAGACGGAATAGGCCCCTTGCCTGGAGATCGGGTGATCCTGGATGTCGAAATAGGTTTCTGTCTGGTAATTGAAGTCCACCTGGGCGGCGAGATGCCCCGAGGCGAGCGGCCACTGGTAACGCACCATGCCATTGAGCGCGAAGTCGGGCGCCAGCGTCATCTTCCGGTTCCGGGTGACGCCCGAACCGTCGTTGAGCGGTATGTCTTTCGCTTTTGCGTCGAGGTAGGCGGCACCGAGGAGGATATCGAGCCCGTCGACGGGACTCGTGGTCAGTTCCGCTTCCATGCCGTCGATGGTCGCGTCCGTATTGAAAATGACCTGATTCAGGTTGACGAAGGCAAACGCCTGAAAGTCATTGTAGTCATAGTGAAAAGCGGAGGCATTCAGGCGCGTCGTACCACCGAACAGTTCGTTTTTCATGCCGATTTCATAACTGGTCAGCTTTTCCTGTTTGTAGGGCACGTCGCTTCTGACCGTCATGCCGAACAAGCCGGTTTCATCCAGCATGCCGGTATTGAATCCCGCGGATTTGGCGCCCAGCGACACAGAAGCGTAAAACAGCCTGTTGTCCGCGGGCCGCCAATCCAGCTCCAGTTTGCCGGTTACGTTATCGGTATTGAGAATATGCCGGTAGGCGAACATGGTGTTGTCGGCGGGCGGTAACAGGCCGCCCAGGTCGACACTCAGGTAATTCATGTTCCGCCTTTCCTTGGTGTAGCGCAATCCGCCCAAAACCGTGACACGATCCGTCAGACCGTATTCGGCATGCCCGAACAAAGACCATGATTTTGTTCTTTGAATGTAATTGGCATCGCCGATGATGTAACCGATGCCGCTGGCATCGATCTGGAAACCGCCATCCGTTTTCTGGTCGTAATAATAGGCGCCGGTGAGCCAGTGCAGCCTGGGTCCATTGCCGGCGAGGCGCAGCTCCTGCGTGAATTGGTCAATGTCCGCAGTGTAAGTGTTGTGGACAATCTTGTAGGGAGAAGCGTCCGTATCTTCCTGGTAGAGCCGTTTGAAGTTTTCATAGGCGGTAATGGATGTCAAAGTGACGTCCTGCCGGGTCCATTCGATATGCATCGAGCCGCCGCCGTTCTTGATCACCAAGGCGCCGTCACGATCGTAGGCGCCGGCCCAGGGATCGTGGTCGTTATCGCGGTAGCCGAACGCATCGCATCCGGGGCAGGTGCCGTAGTAGTTCACGTCGGCCGGCAGCGCCAGGGAGGTGATGCCGCCGTCGGGCGAATAGGTCGACTCGTGCTGCCAGGCGCCCATGTGCGCGTCATTTTTCGAGCCGTGAACGTTGAAGAGAAGATCGAGGTTATCCGCCGCCTGCACCGCCAACTGCACCCGCACGGCGTTGTTGTCGGTGTTGTTCGGGTTTTGCTGGCCGGGGCCGCGGTTTTTGACATAACCGGCGTGTTCATTGTGGGCATAAGATATGCGGCCCTGAACGCTATCGCTGAAAGCGCCGTTGATAACCGCTTCGGCCTTGAGTTCCTCGTGTTCGCCCGCCGTCACGTCGACGTAGCCGCCGTTCTCGTCAGTTGGTCTTTGGCTGACAAAATGCACCAGGCCGCCGGTGGTATTGCGTCCATAGAGGGTGCCCTGGGGGCCGCGCAGAACCTCGACACGCTGCAGGTCGAACAATTGGAAGGTGACACCGGACAGTGCACTGACATAAACATCATCGACATATACGGCCACCGGGCCTTCGTTGTTGTCGTTGAAATCAGACAGACCCACGCCGCGCAGAGTCAGTGAAGCGTTGTTGCCCTCCGCTGTCGGCGTGCCGTAACTGAGCCCGGGGGTCTGGGCGATCACGTCGATCGAATTGGTGAACCCCAGTTCCTTGATCTGGTCACCGGTAAAAGCGGTCACCGAAACACCGACATCCTGCAGGTTCTGTTCCCGCTTCTGCGCGGTCACCACGACTTCTTCGAGTACCGATGCCTGTGTCAGGGCGGGCGCCGCTATTGCAGCGACGGTCCAAATTGCCATCAGGCGTTTTAATCCATCCGTTATCATTGACTTACTCCCACTTCGTTTTTTTGCGTGACTAGCCGGCGGTTTCACCGCCATCGACGGTCATTTCTGAACCCGTTATGAAAGAACTTAAATCGGAAGCCAGAAACAGCACGGCGTTTGCGATTTCCTCCGGCTTGCCAAACCTGTGCAAAGGGTTCAGGTCCCGCAGCGCCTGCCGCGCCTGCGCCGGCGTCGAGGCACCCATGGCTCCGAGTCGAGCCAGCCTGCCACATTCCTCATCGACCATGGCGGTATCCACCAGCCCCGGATGCACCGAGTTGACCCGTATGTTGTATTCGAGTTGCGCAAACTCCAGTGCGATGGACTTGCTGAACAAACGTATGGCGCCTTTGGTCATGCTGTAAAGGGAGCCGAACGGATAGCCCTTGATGCCCATGGCGGAGGAAAAATTGATAATCGACGCGCCCGCCGGGTTGGTGGCGGCCCTGGCCTTCAACAAGGGCAGGGCGTACTTGACGCCCAGAAACATTCCTTCGATATTGACCTGGCATATTTGTCGCATTTCTGCCAGCGAAATGTCCTCGACCGGTTTGACCAGAACCACGCCGGCATTATTTACGAGGATGTCGAGGCCACCATAGCGTTTTTCGACGGCGTCCATCGCGGCGCGCCAGTGCTGTTCTTCACTGACATCCAGCACACGCGACTCGGCGCGGCCGTTGGCGCGGACAATGCTTTCCACGACAGATTGGGCCTCATCGGAACACGCTTCCAGGTCGGTCACAACCACGTTCGCCCCGGCGGCTGCCAGGGTTCTGGCGACGGCGGCGCCAATGCCGCCCGCCGCACCAGTAACCAGCGCTATCTTGTCACTGAGGTCAATCTTCATTCAAATGTGGACGAACTCCTCCTGCGTTCAGGAACCTGCGCGCCCGCGCGGCATACGGCTGCTTATGAGAGCGTTCCTGACGCGTCGGGAAAGACTATCTTAATACTCGCGATGCTTGTATCAGCCAAAAGGATGACAAGCGGCTACTTACCGCCGCGGGTATGTTGACATTAAGGGGCGTGCGGTACCGGGGCGGGTCTTTTGCTCGGTGAATACTTTCGCGAGCAATTCGGCGCGGGTAGCAACACCGGTCTTGCGGTAAATATGCTGCAGATGAGTCTTGATGGTGGGGACTCCGAGCATGAGTTCTTTTGCGATGGTTTTATTGCTCGCACCGGATGACACCAGCGCCAGGATATCCAGTTCGCGTCCTGTCAGCTTGTAACGATGGCCGAAGTTTTCTCTGCCGACGATGGGCCAGGGCAAATACGCGTTCATGAACGAATATTCCAGGAAGGGTTGAAGCTTCTGCAGTATCTTCCGTTCCCTGGTCGCGAACCGGCCCTGGTTTTCAGCGCGGAGCATTGTAATTACAGCAATGATCCTGCCGTTCGCGCGCAGGAACATGTCGGTCACGTAGCGGAAGTTCATTGGCTTGAGGAAGTCCCGATAGAACGGTAACCGCTGGATCTCGTGGGCGCTCAGCATCGAGTCCAGATTGAGTACAGTGGCGTTGCTTTTTTCATGCAAACTGGGGTTGAGGGGGTCCGATCGCATATAACGGCTCTGGTACAGATCGTCCGCTTCCATGGCGAGGTTATGGGTCACCAGGCTGTGGTGCCGCATATTGGTATCGACCAGGTAAAATGCCGAGGATTTAAGATTCAGAAAGCTGTCGATCAGCTTCAGGCTCTCTTGCTGGAAATGTTCGGGAGAATCCGTCAGCCTAACCGCTTGCATTTCCCTCCCTTCCCAATTTGTCGAAACCTGATTCATGCTATTCGCCGCCACTGCGAGAACCCGCACCCAAAGTATAATATAGACAGTGGAGTTTCGATTCCACGGGAGCGCGCTTGTCGTGGAATGGAAGCGCAATGGCGAGTCGGGGCCAGTCCGCAGAGGGATGTGTCAGCCACGACCGTGGCGGAATCGGGTATCGGAGCGGTGTTACCCTCGACGTGACCGGGTGACGGCACCGGGCTTAGGCGCTAGCCTCTCGAAATCTTCACCGGCTGACCGGGCTGCAAGCGTTCACCGCCGCGCGTAACGATGCGGTCGCCCTGGTTGATGTCGCCGATCACCTCGACAAATCCGCCCAGCCCGATGCCCGTTTTGACCGGCACCTTTTCAACGGTGTTGTCGGCGTTGACCCGCATGACGAAGATATTGGCGCCGCGCAGCACCAGGCCGTCGCGCGGTATCGCGATCAGTTCCCGCGGGGCGCTGTTGGGCAGGGCCACCCGTACCGGGCTGCCGACCACCCAGCGCGGGTCGTCGGCGGCGATGCGCACCTCGAACATGCGCGAACGGTTGTCGCCGACGGGAATCACGCGGCTGACGGTACTTTGCGACTCGCCTTGGCCGTGCTGCACTGGAACCTGCATGCCCTCCCTGATCCAGCCCGCGACCGACAGCGGCGCCTGTGCCCTGATTTCCCGGTGTTCGGTATCGACGAGCCGCGCGACCTGGGCGCCGCGGCTGACGAATTCACCGACCTGCAGCAGTCTTTCCGCGACGATGCCCGGGAAGGGCGCGATCACCTCGGTCTGGCCGATGCGGCGCTTGATCTGTTCGATGGCGACGTTGGCGCGCTTGATATCCTGGCGGATCATGTCCAGCTGCGATTGCGCCTCGTCGATCTGGGTGGCAGACGCGTTGTTGCCGGCAGCGAGTTTTTGCAGCCGCTCGAGGCTGCTGCCGCGATACTTGAGTTGCGCTTTCAGGCTGGCCAGGCGGGCCTCGCTGTCGGCGAGGTCCAGGCGCAGGTCTCCCGCGTCGATGCGGGCGATGGCCCCGCCCTTTTCGATCCGTGCGCCGACCTCGGCTACCCAGGTGAGGCGGCCGTCGGTTTCGGCGGCGATGCGGGCGTCGTTTTTGCTGATCACGGTACCGGACACCCACAGGGTTGCCGAGTACGTGTCGCGTTTCGCCTGCTCGACGACGACCGGCGCAGCCGGCGGCCGCGGGGTTGCGTTGCTGGCCGCGGCCAGGGTCGGTAGCAGGATTGTCGTTAGTGCGATAAGCGTGTAGCGATTCATGGGGGCTCCCTGGATCATGCAACTGATTCCAGCGTTTCGCCGCTTGCCGGCTGCTGGCTGGCCCCGGCGGGCTGTTGGGCCTTGCCGAGACGCAGCATGCAGGGCAGGAGCAGCAAGGTGAAAAACAGGCTGCAGGTCATGCCGCCGACGATGGACGCGGCCAGACCGCGGTAAATGACGCTGCCTTCGCCCGGCAACAGCAGCAGCGGCAGCATGCCGAATATGCTGGTCAGCGTGCTCATGAAAATGGGCCGCAGTCGAATCCGCAAGGCGTTTTCAACGGCGGCATGGCGCTCCATGCCCCGGCGTTCGGCCTGCCGCGTCTGGTCGACCAGCAGGATCGCGTTGTTGACGACCAGGCCGAGCAGGATGATGAATCCGATCATCGTCAGCAGGTCCATCGGCTGGAACGTGAACAGGTTCAGGACCCTGAGCGCGGCGATGCCGCCCACCCCCGCCAGCGGTATCGTCAGCACCACCAGCGCGCTGTCCTTGAGCGAACGGAACAGGCCCGCCATCAGCATGAAGAGGATGAAGACCGCGAGGATAAAATTGCGGCTCATCGTCGTGATGGCCTTGCTCAGGCTGTCGGCGCTGCCGCCATACTGGATGGCGCCGTCGGCGGGCAGGGCGGCGCGCAGGCCGGGCTCGACGTCCGCCTTGATCCGGGCGACCGCCGTTTCCAGCGAAACGTCGTCCGGCGGGCTCAGGTTGACGCTGACGGTGCGCCTGCCGTTGAAGCGTCGGATCTGGCCGGGCCCGGTTGCCCGCTGGATCGAAACCAGTTCGCCCAGCGGCACCATTTCACCGCCCGGCGTGATAATCGGCGTGGTCGCGAGTTGTTCGGGTGTCTGCCAGCCGTCGGCCCGCATGATGATGTCCATGCGGCTTTCGCCGTTGAAGTACTCGCCGAGCCAGAGGCCGTTGCCGAGGGTCCGCACCAGCGTCGCCATGCCCTGCCGGTCCATGCCGACCTCGCTGATGCGGGCGTCGTTGGGGATGATGCGCAGTTCCGGCGCCGCCAGTTCGATGCCGGGGTTGGTCTGGACATTGGCGCCCGGAAACACTTCCCGCAGCTTGTCCTGCGCGCGGCCGGCGGCGGCGTAAAGCCCCGCCTGGTCGGCGGACTGGATGTGCATGGAGATGTCGCGGCCGCCGCCGAAACCGCCGAACAGGTTGCCCTGCATGGCGAAGCCGGTGAAATCGGGGATACCGACCATGACCTCGTTGCGGACGACATCGAGCAATTCGCCGACGCGGTCCTGGTCGAGCACGCGGGCGCCGATCGTGCCGCCGCCCGGCCAGGTCAGGATGTAGTAGTTTTTCAGTGCCGGCTGCTTGTCACCGTCCATGTAGGGTTGGAGCCGCGCCACCAGCTTGCTGATGATCTCGCGCTCGTTGGTCTCGACGTTGGAGCCGGGTGGGAACTGCAGGAAGGCATCGACGGCGTCGCGCTTGACGGGCGGCAGGTAGTCGAGTTGCGGGAACATCAGCCAACTGGCGATAAGCGGCGCGGTCAGAAGGCCGGCGATCAATGCCACGCGCCGCTTGCGCGTGGCGCTCGCTTGCATCAAAAGGCCCGCCAGGCGGGACCAGCCCTGCGAACGCTCGCTGGCCAGTTTCTTGGGCTTTAGCCAGTTGCCGGCGACGGTCGGCAGGACCGTCAGCGCGACCACCAGCGAGATCACCACCGAGATCGATATGGTCAGGGCCAGGTCGGCGAACAGCTGGCCCTCGACATCCTTCAGGAACAGCACCGGCAGGAAGATAGCCACGGTGGTGGCGGTGGAGGCGAGCAGCGCGCCCTTGACCTGGCGTGTGCCGGCGAGCGCGGCCACGGTCGGGATCTCGCCGCGCTCGCGCAAACGCACGATGTTCTCCGATACCACGATGGCCGCGTCCAGCACCATGCCCACGGCAAAAGCCAGGCCCGCCAGCGAGATCACGTTGAGGCTGCGCCCGGTCAGTTGCAACACGACGAAAGTGGACAGCAATGAAATCGGAATGGCGGTCGCGATCAGCAGCGTCGCACGCATGTTGCGCAGGAACCACCAGAGCACACCGACGGCCAGGAGCACGCCGAGGAACAGGTTGCTGGTCACCATGTTGACGGCGCGGTTGATGAAGACCGAGGCGTCGAAGGACTGCTGGATGTCGAGCCCGGCGTCGGCCAGCGGCCCCTGGCGCAGTTCGTCGACGGCCGCCTTGACCCGGTTCAGCGTGCCGAGCACGTTGGCGCCGTTGGCGCGGTCGACCCTGAGGCTCATGGCCGGGTTGCCGTTCTGGATGGCGATCTGGTTTTTCTTGCCGCGCGCCACCCTGACGTCGGCGACGTCGCCGAGCCGGATCGGCCGCCCATCGCGCCATTCGAGGATCATGTTGTTGAACTGCCCGGGGTCGTAGCGGCCCTCGAAGCGCAGCGTGTACTGGCGCCGGCCGACATCGACGAAGCCGCCGGAGACATCCGCGGTGCGGCGCATGCGATTGGCGATCGTGTTCATCTCGACGCCCAGTTCCGCCGCCCGGTAGGGGTCGACGGTGATCTGCAGTTCCTCCGGGGCGCCGGCGTTGACCTGCACGCCCGCCACGCCGTCAATGGCTTCCAGTTTCGGCTTGACCGTGTCTTCGACGAACTGGCCGTAGTTTTCGATCGGCCCCTCGGTGCCGGGGAGCAATTGCACGAAAAACCAGCTCAGCGCCTGGTTGGCGTTGCCGCCACCGCCGCCGCCGAGGTTGACGACCGGCGGGTCGGAATCGGCCGGCATGGCCGGCAGGCGGTTGAGGCGGGCGATGACCTCCATCAGCGTCGCCTGCATATCCGTGCCCAGCGTGAACTGCATGTTGATCCAGGCGCCGCCGTTGAAGGCATTGGACTGCATCTCCTCCATGCCCGGAATGCCCTTCAGGACTTCTTCCATCGGCTCGAGGATTTCCGATTCGACCTCCTGCGGCGAGGCTGCGCGCCAACCGGCCTGGACCGTGACCTGGGGCAGGTCGATGTCGGGAAAAAGCTGGACCGGCAAGCGGTTCAGTGCAAACAGCCCGAACAGCGTGATGATGGCCACGGCCACCGCCACACCGGCTGGGTTCTTGACCGCTCTTTCAGTAACACTCATGGCCTTATTGTTTCCCCCCGCGTTCAACTCCGCGCTTGTAAGGTTAAGACGTCCGGAGCGCCGCGATCGTTACCCGGTTACCCTTCATTCCGTGGGACCTTAGAGTGCGGATGACGCCGAGGGTTGTGACAAAGGTCACGTAATGCGGTAACCGGTTGCCTGCCGTCGGCGAAGCGAACACCGGAGCCGTGGGCCGGACCGGTTTGGCTGCGGTCAACCGGGGCAGACCGCGCGTGTTCGAACCGAACCGTGCGCGATCGACATCGGGGCTGGTCAGCGGCGCGGGCGCGTCGAGGCTTCTCGGCCCTTGCTCGGAGCGGGACTCGGAACGGGCCGTCGCCGGCGGGAGTCGATCCCCCGGAGCGGATACCTGGGTCTGGGCGCAGGTTTTGCGCGGGATAAAAAAACACGCACCCGCCAACCGAACAGCGAGTGCGTGCCATCCGCAGGGGCTTGCAAGCTGCGGAATTCCCGGGTTTTCGTGCCAGTGCGGTATTTTCCTGGCCGCGGTCAGACAATACACCGGAGCCCGTTACAATATGTTAAATCATATAATTTATCAAGCATAAGCGGCAGGACTGCGGCGCTGACGAACCGCCGCTCGCAACAAGGCCAAAGGAGTGACCGGTCCGAAACTGCCAACGGGCTGATTTGGCGGATGGAAAAACCTCGTTGTTCCCCGTGGTTGTCGTCGTCGATCGGCATTGGCCGTGAATGGAGCGACCCCGCAGGGGCGAGCGCTAGGGAAGGCGCGAGTAAATCCCACCCTCTCCGCGCCAAGCGAATATCATGATCTCAGATATCTGCGGAGGCCGCGCTGGCCGATGCTGGGTCTGGGTGGCGCTTTCGGTATAATATTGCGCCTTGCGTTCGATGGAGAGGTGCCGGAGTGGTCGAACGGGCTTGACTCGAAATCAAGTGTACGGTTTTCCGTACCGTGGGTTCGACAAAACGGCAGGATTGCCGTTTTGGACGCGCGCAGCGCAGCGGAGCGGAGCGACCCCGCAGGGGCGAGCGCCAGGGAAGGCGCGAGTAAATCCCACCCTCTCCGCGCTAAACGATTACCAAGGACCACAATTGCCTTAGCCTATTGGCGCAAGTACCTGTGCTTGGTCTTCCGGTATAATATTGCGCCTTGCGTTCGATGGAGAGGTGCCGGAGTGGTCGAACGGGCTTGACTCGAAATCAAGTGTACGGTTTTCCGTACCGTGGGTTCGAATCCCACCCTCTCCGCCAAAAATGAAAGACCGCCTCCGGGCGGTCTTTTCATTTTCCGCTCGAGTGTGGGATGAGAAGCCAAATCGCGCAGCGATCGGGTTCGACAAAACGGCAGGACAGCCGTTTTGGACGCGCGCAGTGCAGCGGAGCGACCCCGCAGGGGCGAGCGCCAGGGACGGCGCGAGTAAATCCCACCCTCTCCGCCAAAAATGAAAGACCGCCTCCGGGCGGTCTTTTCATTTTCCGCTCGAGTGTGGGATGAGAAGCCAAATCGCGCAGCGATCGGGTTCGACAAAACGGCAGGACAGCCGTTTTGGACGCGCGCAGTGCAGCGGAGCGACCCCGCAGGGGCGAGCGCCAGGGACGGCGCGAGTAAATCCCACCCTCTCCGCCAAATACAAAACCCGCCATCCGGCGGGTTTTGTATTTGCGGGGCGGAATGAAAACCCAAAGCGCGCAGCGACCTATCTATTTCAGTACGACAATCTCCACGCGTCGGTTGGTGGCACGGCCCTCGGCGGTGCTGTTGGTCGCTGCGGGCGCGTCCTCACCGTACGAAATGGTGGACATCCGGTCCAGAGCCACGCCCTGCGCATACAGGTGACGGCGCACGGCTTGTGCGCGTTGCAAACCGAGTTTAAGGTTGTACTCTGCCGGCCCGGTCGAATCGGTGTGGCCCTGGATTTCCAGGTACACGTTCTGGTTATCGGCCTTCAGCTTGTCAGCCAGCGCGGTCAGCCGCGACTTCGCAGCATCGGATAAAGTCGACTTGTCCGTATCGAAGTTAATGCCGTCATCGGTGAGAACGACCGTGTAAAGGAATTTGCCCTGTGCAAGCACACCTGCGTCATTCGCCCGCTCCAGGGCCTGGCGGCTGGTATCCGTCAGTGCGTTTATTCTCCCATCCTGTTCGTCCAGCCGTGTCTCCAGCTTGGCCACCCTATCATCGACGTAGCTTCGCGTGGCGCAGCCCGACACCAAGACAATCACCGCTACAAGCAGTATTGCTCTGGTCAAATTCATAGATCCACCCCCTTACAACATTCGAGAATTGAGAGACTTGTAGCTCCGTCTGCATTATCCATTCGAAACAAGAAAAGAATCTTGAGTGTTTGATTAAATTTACCTAAATTTTTACAGATCCCGCACGAATTGAGCCGGTAATCGCGGAAAACAGCGGTAAAACGCAGTTCCCTTGCTACGAGAACGGGAACTTCACAGAGAACAGGCTTCCATTTGTTCACCGCCATTGATGGGAGTAGCATATCGATGGAGAAGGGAAGTAAATCCGATGAAATCAGTTCACCAGTCTTGGCGTCTTACAGCGCCTATTTCCACCTAATTGCTAGTTATGTGTCTATTCGTGCAGTGACTGTCACAAGACGCCAAACCAGCAAAGCAGAGTTAGATGAGGTTATTGTTTATTGGCTTGAGTGCCCCCGATGCTCCAGCCATCTGAATGAGGAGTCATTAATTAAATTCTTGGAGATATTTACACCTCATCAGATTAAAGGCGCCATGTACATTGCAACTTCAACAGGCCGTCAAGCGTATTTCAAGTATCTCTGCGGGATATTGCACAATTGGAAAAGGGAACTGGAGAGTGGCAATCAGCCCAATTTCTTCGACATCGGCGATGAGTAGCAATCATCAGTCACATAACAAATCATTAAAGCCGGACGCCGTAAACGGCGCCGCTTAATTCAAACGTTATGCTGTCATGAGAATTTGTCAGTGAAATTTAAGATCGTTGGCAAAATCAGGCAAGAAAAGACCTTCGCTACTGGTAGCGGGATTCGCGAGATTGCAAGGCTGCGGAAAGTTTATGGTAAAGGCAGGTGGAGAAAAAGGAAGGGTATTGCCGAGGTTGAGTTCCTGGATGGTGCTATCCGAACAGTGGAGTTACACTGGTACGAGGCCACAGGGATCGGCCGGAAGGAATATAAAATCAAGCGTTTTGTGGATTAAGCAATGAAAGACATGAAATTTGTCATATGCATTGACAACTCAGATTACCCAGCTTCACTTGAGAAGCGGAAGATATACGAAGCATTGCCAGACGATGATGCGGAAAAGATCGAGCTTGTTCGAGTAATAGACGAGTCCGGAGAAGACTATCTGTATCCCGCTTCATGCTTTGTAGATGCCAACCTCCCCAAAGAAACGCAGGATGCGGTGTCCAAGGCAGCATAACAAAGCGCTAAAGTCCGTTCCGGCTTGCAGCCTTCACCGGACGCCTGCTGCGCAGACGCCGCTTAGCTAAGACGTTATGAGGTATCACCTATGGACGTTGTAATTGATCTTCAAACGCTTAGTGCGGGAACAGCTCATTAGTATTGGACTGTTCATTGTGGGAATGGTAATCGCAATGATTGCAACTTTGGATATCCTCAAGTTTACGAGCATTTTCAAGAACACTAAAACCACTCCTGAACGAATGCTCATTTGCTTGGTGCCTATATTTACCATGGATACAATGTCAGCGTTGGGGAATGCTATATCAGAGTTTTGGGGCGATGCCTTGCCCGCATTAACGCATTATTATTCTTTTTTGGCAGCATCTTGCTATAAGACATATCAGGTCAAAGAAATCTCATAACAATTCATTGAACACGGACGCCGGTGACGCCGGCGCCGGTTAATTCGAACGTTATATGCATACAATACCTGGCTTCATTTGATCAGAGTGCATATTATTATATGGCTAAATAGACATACTTTTGGTATTATCACGTTATGCGTAAGGGGCGGTTCGAATGGGACGATGCGAAAGATCGAGCTAATCAGAAAAAGCATGGGCTTTCGTTTTTTGAAGCGCAGTTCGCATTCGCAGATCCCAATCGTGTAGTCGCCCGCGACTTGGAACACAGCAAGAGTGAAGAGCGGTTTTATTGTTTTGGCCGACTGAACGATGGCATTGCCACGGTGAGATTCACTTATCGCAAAGGTGTCATTCGTATTTACGGAGCCGGCTATTGGCGTAAAGGTAAGAGAATCTATGAGCGCGAAAATCAGGTACAGCGATGAGCCTATAGGTGAGGTTGAGGTCATTCAGGATTTCTTACCCTCGCCCGAAGAATTGGCGTTTAAGGAAGACACGGTAAAAGTCACCATCGCGCTGAGTAAGTCCAGCGTTGAATTTTTCAAGCGAGAGGCGAAGAAGCATGACACCAAGTACCAGCAGATGATCCGCCGGTTGTTGGATGCCTATACGCGCGCACAAGGCGGGCATATAACAAGTGATCAAACCCGGACGCGCTAAAGCGCGCCGGTTAATTCGAACGTTATATTTACTTGTGAGGAATCCAACTTTATTGCCGCCACATATGCCACCAGGGGAAGCTCCTCCTGGAGCAGTGCCTGCCGACAAGGAAAAACTCTCCCACATCAATACGTACGGCGACATACCCAACTTTTACGTTGACTATTCCTTTCAGTGCGTTGACTGCGGCATCGAGCAAGTTTGGACAGCCGAGCAGCAAAAATGGTATTACGAAGAAGCCAAAGGCCACATTTGGGCTGTAGCGACGCGCTGTAGGCCATGCCGCAAGAACCACAAGGCAGTTGGTAAGAATGAAATATAACAAAGCGTGCAGGTGCGTTCCGGGCCTGCGGCCCCCCACCGGACGCATCTACGCTGCGCCGCATTACTAAAAAGTTCGGTGACAGGAAAATGAAAACACACGTCGAATTTCGGTCAGATAAATTTCCGCCGTACGCAGGGGAAGAGGAAGAGATCAACCCGGGTCTCTGGGGTAAACGCCTTGGTGAGTACCTGAAGGAAAAACTGCAAGCCGAAGGAATACAAACTGAGGAACTCATGCCAAAAGATTGGGGCTGGTGTTTGCCCATAGAGAATGAAGCATTCTCTATGTGGATAGGTTGCGGGCATTACCAGGAATATCCCAATGGATATCTCTGCTTTGTCGAACCCAGCAAGCCGGTCATTCGAAAGCTATTTAAAAAGATCGATACGACTGGAAAAGTCGGCCAGGTGGTAACGGTCCTGGATAAGATTCTGAAATCGGACCCGGAAATCAAAAATATCCGCTGGTGGGAAGAAAACGAGAGATGAAAACACCGAACATGTCGCTTCAGGTGACGCTAAAAAGCGGCGCGTCTGAGCTTTGGCGTTAGATGCATTATCCGGTATACCAGCCATACGCGATCTACCTCCACGTCGCCACCAACGCGTCGTTTATTTTGCTTGGCGCCTTTGGCGTGGCGGGATCATTTAACAAGGGACCATTCAAATCAAGCGCTGTAACCCCCAGATGGGCGAAAACTCAGACCTCGAAATGGGTAATGGGGGTGGTTGGCATATTGTGTGTGGTTCTCAACCTGATCGCGCTTTACCTGGACCTGGTCCCTTAATGGGTCAGGTTGAATTCAAACTTGATTCAACCTGACCCCGCACCCCATTCAGCCAGAATCCGAAGGCCGCTTCGGCGGAGATTGCTCCGCCGCGGTCTTGTCCTTCTCTGCCTTGCGAGCAGGCTCGTTCACAAAAAATATCATCCTTCCCCGTTGGTAGATCGAGTCGTCCGGGTCAAGAAACTCGAGGCCCTGCGCTTTGAGTCTTTCCAGTGTCGCTTTCATGTCCACGACAACGCTCCTTTTAGTGCTTCGGGCCCGATGTCCACGGCGCACAAGCGGGTCGACAAATAGGCCGTGCCGCATTGGTCAGCGAGACGGGCAGCGGCAGCCCATGAAAAAACCCGCTCAGCTTGCGCCAGAGCGGGTGTTAACAAGCAATAAAACAAAAAAACCGCTTTAGCTGAACTTCTAACGCGCCCGCAAGCTGAATATCAAATCGGCGCGGGGCCATGATAACAAGACGCTCGGGGAGAGGAAACGGCGCACCCCGCTTTTGCATTGGAGCCGCCGGGGCGAATTGACAATTCAATTCCAATGGATGCTGAAATCCCGCCAGATATATGCAACGCAAGTGTCCATTTGTTCCGTCGGCTCCAAAGGAGTAACATTTTGATTAATAAGGGAAGTGAATATATGAAATCTTCATTTCACCGGTTTTGGCCCATTCGGCTGCGAGTCGTTCCGCGCGGTCATGGCCGTGTGCGGACAGAGGCACGATGACGACGCCTGATGAAAACAAGGCGATCGTCCGGCGCGTCATCACCGAGGGAGTCAACAAAGGCGATCTCGAGGTTTTCCGGGACATGCTCGCCGCCGACTATTCGAGGCACAGCCAGGCCACGACCGAGATGCCGGAGATACGCGGCATCGACGAGATGCTGGGCTTTCTGCGGGCGCAATTCGCTGCTTTTCCGGATTACCACGAGAGGATCGAGCTCATGCTCGCGGAGGGTGACAAGGTAGCGTACATCACCACCGGCACCGGCACGCATACCGGTGCGCTGGGTGACATCCCGCCCACGGGGAAGAAGATGAAGATCGTCAACTTTGCCGTGCAGCGGATCGACGCGGGGCTGATCGCCGAGACCTGGATCGGCTGGGACAATCTGGCCGCGTTGTCGCAGCTCGGGCTATTTCCGCCGCCGGCAGCGAGCCGCCAGTGAGGATGTCATTGCGATGCGGCCCTGCCCCGGATTGCAGCCGGGCGGCCTGATCGGCTGCTGCAACCGGCGGGAGCACGCCTCTGCAGCAGTTTGTCGGCGGGGCGCCATACGGATCGACTGTGAAACCAATACGCTTTAAGGCCGAGGCAAAACCCATGATATGGATCTTGCTGGCGTTCATTGCCCTGGTCTTGGCCGCAGGCCTGTTGCGGCCCTGGTTAATGCAGCAAGTGGCCATCGACCGCTGCCTGGATGCCGGCGGCGCATTTGATTACCAGGCCAAGCATTGCATTGGCGCTGGTTAGCCTGAACGTCAGCCGCTTTACTGCAAACTCCGGCGCTTATTCAACACGGCAGCGGCTCCAGGTATTACAATGAAAATGACGGGTATTGTCCTGCCCGTCAATAACTAACACGGGAGGCAACATGGATATCATCAGCTTGTTAATATTTCTGGCGGTTGGCGCGCTGGTCGGCTGGCTGGCTGGCCTCATAGTGAAGGGAAGGGGGTTCGGCGTCGTGGGCAATATTGTCGTCGGCATTGTTGGCGCATTGCTCGGCGGCTTTCTGTTTGGCTTGCTGGGCATAACAACGGGCGGGTTCCTGGGCTCCGTCATTATGGCGGTTATAGGCGCTGTCATATTGTTGTACATCATCGGCCTGATAAAAAAGGCCTAGTCCAAAAGCGGCTAACAGGAAAATCAACCTGCACTTGCGGGGCCAGGTTGAATCAATCGCATGGATTTGGTTCAACCTGGCCTCTTTGCAAACCCTTAATGCAAACGCTTGCTGATGCGCGGGATCGCCGCCGTCATCAGGACCGGTGGGGCGTTGGCCGGCGGCCGAGTTCAGACGTCAGGGGGCTCAAACCGCAAAACCCGGGGAATCGATTACAACTTTGCGCGGTCACTCCAGCCTTTAACAAGCGCTTTTGCGGCGACCGGGAACGCTTTTTTGTGTTGCGCAGCGCAGAGCTTATAATCCGCCGATACCCGCCCCGGGCCGTTTCCCGGTACTTATCTGAACAACGGGACGGTCGCAGTCTGGGGTTAACAGGCTGAAGACAATGAAACCCGGCCCTGGAGAGGTTGAGATGGCCCAAGCGAAGCGTAAATCCAATGGCGTGTTCGATACCGATACGTATCTGGCCCGCGTCGGGCTTTCCGCCGCACCCCAGACCAGTGAAGACGGCCTGCGCCAGCTTCATAATGCGCAATTCTTCTCCATTCCCTTCGAGAACCTGGATATTCAGCTGGGCCGGGGCATCAATCTGGCTGCCGCACACCTCGTTCGCAAACTGGTCGGCCAGGCCAGGGGCGGCTACTGTTTCGAGCTCAATGGATTGATGCTGATGGCCCTGCGCGAATTTGGTTTCAAGGCAAGACCCCTGCTGGCCAGGGTTCATCTTCAAACGCCGCCAAGCGGGCGCACCCATCAAGTGAATTGCGTCGAAATGGGTGACAGGCTGTGGCTCGTGGACGTGGGTTTCGGCGCCGGTGGGCCGCGGCGGCCCCTGCCGCTTCAACAAGGCTGTGCTGGAGAAGGTCCCGGGTGGGCTTACCGGCTGGAACGTCGCGAACCTTGGGGTTGGCTTTTGCAGACTTTGGTGGACGGCCAATGGCGGGACTCTTACAGTTTTGACCTGGGTCATGTCACTGCGGAGGATATCGCCGTGAGTAATCATTACACCTCCACTGCACCCGGCATCGAATTCACCCAGGCGAGGGTCGCGAGCGCGCCTCGTCCCCGCGGTCGAGTGAGCCTCTTCAATTTCACCCTGACAGAGATTCAGGACGGGCAAAAATCGAGCCGGGAAATCGCACCCGGGCAAGACTACCTGGATGTTCTGAGCAATGAATTTGGGATCGAGCTGGGTGTGCCGTATGCCGATCTCAGACAGCCCGCGGAATTGACGGGCCAATGATGGCCCATTCGAATAACAGCTGAGGAACCTCAAGAGGCCGGTTCTCACATGTAGTTGAGATGTACGGGAAACCGGGTCGGCGGAAGCTCGGCAAATGGTTTATTCCCAGCCATTCCCGCGATTGCGTGAATGAGGATACAGGGGCTTGCGCGCCATCAATCCAACCGCTTGCTGAAGCGCAGGATAGCCGCGGTCATCAAGGCGCTGATAAAGCCGAGCAGGACCAGCAGTTCGCCGCCCATATCGCCGATGCTGGCACCGCGCAGGACGATGCCCCGGATCAGGCGTATGAAATGCGTCAGCGGCAGGGCCTCGGCGATCATCTGCGCGGGCCGCGGCATGCCGGCGAACGGGAACATGAAGCCCGACAGCAGGATCGAGGGCAGCAACACGAACATCGACAACTGCATGGCCTGGAACTGCGTGCTGACGAAGGTGGAAATGACCAGGCCGAGGGCCAGGTTGGCGATGATGAACACCAGCGCGACGAAATAGGCATCCAACAGGCTGCCGCGCATCGGCACGTGGAACAGAAAGTGTCCCAGCGCCAGCACCAGCGTGACCTGGATCAGCCCGATCAGGACATACGGCGTGATCTTGGCCAGCATCAGTTCCGGGGTTTTCAGCGGCGTGTTGATGAGCAGTTCGAGGTTGCCGCGCTCACGCTCGCGCACGATCGCCACGGCGGTGAACAGGATCATCGTCATGGTCAGGATGACGCCGACCAGGCCGGGCACGGTGTTCACCGGCGAGCGCCGTTCCGGGTTGTAGAAGGTGCGTATCTCGACCACGGGCGGGCGGTCGTTGTACGGCGAGGTCCTGGCGTGCTGCGCGATCTGGGCCAGTTGCGCGGCGGCGCCCTGCACGACCGTGTCGGAGCCGTCGACGAAAAGCTGCATGGCCGCGCGGTCCGCCTGCGCCAGGCGCCGCTCGAAGTCCCTGGGTATGAAGATACCGACGCTGATCTCGCCCTGCCGCATCAGGCGCTCCATCGCTTTCGTGTCGGGGGCCTGCGTGATCACGTGGATGACCTGCGATTGCGACAAGTCCATGACGAGGCGCCGCGCTGCCGCGCTGCCGGACAGGTCGACCACCGCGGCGTCGAGGTTGCGCACGTCCATGTTGATCGCGTAACCGAACATCAGTAGCTGAAACACCGGTATGCCGACGATCATGCCGAAGGTCAGGCGGTCGCGGCTCAGTTGCCTGACTTCCTTCTTGATGATCGCGAAGATGCGCTGCAGCGATTTCATGCGGCGTTCCGGCGTGAACGCGTGGCGGCCACGAACACGTCTTCGAGACCGGCGTCGGTGACATCGCACTTGTCCAACCCGAGACCGCCTTTTTCGACGGCGGCGCGGATGGCCCGCTCCGGCTCCGCCTGGTCGCTGTTCACCATCACGCGCAGCTGATTGCCGATCTGCGCCGTGCTCTGCACGAACGGCTGCTCGTCAAGCAGTTTGCCGACCTGGCGCGGGTGCGCGGCCTCGACGATGACGATGCTGGCGTCGATGCGCTTTTCCAGTTCCGCCGGGCTGCCTTGCGCGACCAGCACGCCCTCATCGAGGATCGCCAGTGAGTGACAGCGCTCTGCCTCGTCCATGTAGTGCGTGGAGACCAGTATGGTCGTGCCTTCGGCGACCAGGTCGAACAGCGATTCCCAGAACGAGCGCCGGTTCTCGGGGTCGACCGCACTGGTCGGCTCGTCCAGGAACAGCAGCTCGGGATCGTGCAGGGTCGCGGCCGCCAGCGCGAGGCGCTGTTTCTGTCCGCCGCTGAGCGTGGCTGCCCTTTGCTGCACCAGGCTCGTCAGCTCGTAGCGCTCGAGCGCGCGGCCGATACGTTGGCGCTGTCGGCGGTAGGGCATCGTGTAAATATCGGCCATGAACTGCAGGTTTTCGAAGACCGTCAGGTCCTCGAACAGGGAGAACTTTTGCGTCATGTAACCCACTTTCAGGCGTAAGGACTCGGCCTGATCGGGGATCGACAGGCCCAGCACCGTGATCTCACCGGTCGTCGGCGTCAGCAGGCCGCAGAGCATGCGTATCGTCGTCGACTTGCCGGAGCCGTTGGGACCCAGGAAGCCGTAGATCTTCGAGCGCGGCACGTCCAGGTCGAGGGCCTGCACCGCTTTGACCTTGCCGAAGGTCTTGCCCAGGTTGCGGGTCTTGATGGCGAGGTCAGTCATCGGCGTTTTCCGGCCGTGGGAAATCGACTTCCAGCGGCACGCCGGACGGCAGCTGGGCTGCTTGCGGCAGGTCGGCTTCGGCCAGGTAACTGAGCCTGGAGCGGTCGTGCTCGGTCAGTGCGAAATAGGGAGTGAAACTGGCGTCGGACGAGACCCAGCGCACGGTGCCCTGCATGCTGCCCTCGACGCCGTCGATGCGCACGACGAGTTGCGTGCCGGGCTGGATCGAGGCGCGCAGGTATTCGGGCACGTAGAAACGTGCGTAAGTCCGGGAATCGTCCAGTATGACGGCGATGGTCGCGCCCGGGGCGGGGCGCTCGCCGACCTGGTACAGGCGTTTGTCGAGCATGCCGCTGACGGGTGCGCGTACCTTGAGCCGATCAATGTCCAGTTTGATCTGGCTGACTTTCGCGTTGAGCGCGTCCAGGGCCGCGCTTGCCTGCTCCAGTTCTTCCACCGTGGTTCCGTTGAGGAGTTGTTCGAGCTTGTCGGCCGCGGCCTTTTCCGCGGCGGCGGCCGTTTTCCACCGGGTTTGCGCGGCATCCAGCGCCGACTGGTTGGAAAGGCCGCGATCGAACACTTTCCGGGCGCGTTGCAGTTCGGCGGCCGCGTTGCGGCTCTGGGCCTGGCTGGATTGCAGTTGCGCGCGGGCTATCCTGATCAGTTCCGGCCGCGGTCCGCGCTGCAATTCGGCCAGGCGGGCGGCCGCCTGGTCGCGCAGGGCGGTTTGTTGCGCCAGCACGTCCCTGAGGCGGCTCGGGTCCTGCTCAAGGATCAAATCGCCCTTTTTCAGCATCTGTCCGTCGCTCACGGCGATGCCGATGATGGGCTCATTGCTCTCGGTACTGACCTCGACGCGGTCGCGTTCGAGCGTACCGAGCATGTAGGTTTTCTCGGTGGTGTTGCAGGCGCTGAGCACTATCAGCAGCAGCGTTGCGATCCAATGCTTCGATGTCATTTCGTCATTCCACTGTCAATTAATTCAGTAACGTGCCGAATGAGTTTGTCGATGCCTCCGGCGCCGTAAGATATTCCGAGACCCGGCTCTGCCAGTGTCCGCGCGATGAACGGGAACACGCTCAGGGCGATCAGCAGCAGCGCCGCGATCGCCGGGTCGAAGTCCTTGCGCAGCCGGCCGGCCGCCTGCTCCCGCGCCAGCATGACGGGCAGGGCGCCGCCCAGGTGAGGCGCCATGTTTTCGATGAAGTAGTCGTACATTTCGCCCCCCGGCAGCAACACTTCGCGCGTCAGTAGCCGGGGGATGTTGGGGTGTTCCGCCGCCATCTCGAGCAGCAGGCGGACCACCTCCTGGACCGGGGCCGCCGGACCTTCCCGCAGCGTGGCAAGCGCGTCCATGAACGGCTTCAGGGCGTGCACCGCCACCGCCTGCAGCAGGGCGTGCTTGTTGCCGAAGTAATAGTGCACCAGGGCCGGGTTGACGCCGGCCGACTCCGCGATCTGGCGTATCGATACCGCGGCGTAGCCCTGTTCGGCGAACAGGCGTTCGGCGATGGCGAGGATGTCCCCCTTCAGGCTCTGCTGGTCGTTGTCGACGGGCCGCCCGCGCCGCCGCATGGGCTTGGTTGCTTTATCGGTTTTGGTGTCCATGCCATTATATTAATTAATCGATTAATTAAATACAAACAATTTTTACCGAAACTATGGATGCATGCCTGTCAGACGTTAATATCCGCATTATGAAAGGCAACGGCCCAAGCGAACTCAGCCGGATACTGTCGGTAGCGCCGATGATGGACTGGACCGACCGGCACTGCCGCTATTTTCATCGCCTGCTGGCGCCGGGCGCGCTGCTATACACCGAGATGGTGACCACCGGTGCGCTGATCCACGGTGATCAGGACCGGTTGCTGGCCTTTAACCCGGAGGAGCACCCGCTGGCCCTGCAGCTTGGCGGCAGCGATGCCGGTGAACTCGTGCGCTGTGCGCGGACGGCGCAGGCGCGCGGCTTCGACGAAGTGAACCTGAATGTCGGTTGCCCGTCCGACCGCGTTCAGCGCGGCCGTTTCGGCGCCTGCCTGATGCTGGAGCCGGACCTGGTCAGGGACTGCACCGCGGCCATGCTCGATGCAGTCGACATACCGGTGACGGTCAAGACCCGGCTCGGCGTGGATGAACATGAGAGCTATGATTTTGTGCGTGATTTCGTCGGCCGCGTGGCGGAATCCGGGTGCCGGGTGTTTATCCTGCATGCGCGCAAGGCGGTCCTCGAAGGCCTCAGCCCCAAGCAGAACCGCGATGTGCCGGTGCTGCACCACGACTGGGTGTACCGCCTGAAACAGGAAATGCCGGCGCTGACCATCGTCATCAACGGCGGCATCGCCTCAGCCGGCGGAATCGCCGGCCACCTCGAACACGTGGACGGCGTGATGCTGGGGCGCGCGGCCTACCAGAGACCGTGGCTGCTGGCCGAGTGCCAGCAACAATTCCTGGGCGGGCCGGCGCTTTCCGATCGAGGCGCCGCGGTGGATGCGATGGCGGCCTACATCGAACGGGAGGCCCTCAAGGGCGTACCGGTGAAACACGTCGCCAGGCACCTGCTGGGCCTTTTCCACGGCGAGCCGGGCGGCAGGATATGGCGCCGCTACCTGAGCGAAAACGCCTGGCGCGACGACGCCAATGCCGGCTTGCTGCAGCAGGCGAGGGCCGATATGCGGGCCTGCATCGGATGATCGTCGGCAGCGCCGGTGAATTTGTGAAGCGCCTGCACCGGTCGCGCTTTGAGACGGCCGCCGCGGTCTGCCCGCGCCAGGTGATGCTAATCGAGCCGGCGGCGTTTTCCATCAGCACCGAGACGGCTGCCGACAACCCCTACATGGACGCCGGGGCGGTGACCGACCCGGAACGTGCGCGGGCGCAGTCACGCGCACTGGCGCAGCTGATCATGAGCCACGGGATCGGCGTGGTGGTATTCCCGGGCCGCGCGGAGACGCCAGACGACGTTTTCCCCAACAACGTATTCGCGACTGCACCGGGACGCTTGATCATCGGCCGCATGCTGCACCCGAGCCGGCGGCGGGAGGCGGAGCGGGAAGACATCCGCGCCTGGTTTCGGAGCCGCGGTCACGCCACCGTGGACCTGAGCCGGCGGGACTGCATCGCCGAGCTGACCGGGCCGCTGGTGATCGACCATGCGCGCCGCATCGGGTTCTGCGGCATGACCGGGCGTGTCGACGCAGCGGGCCTGGAAGCCATGCACGCTGCCTTCGGCCTGGGCCTGACATTCAGATTCGATTTGCAGCCGGAGGAATATCACACCAACGTCGTGATGGCGGTGCTGGCCGGCCGCGCCTGCGTCGTTCATCCCGGTGCTTTTGCCGACCCCGCGGCGCCCGCGGCCATCGCCGAGGCTTTCCCGGCGCGCACGCTGTGGCTGGACCAGGCCGAGAAGGACGCCTTTGCCGGCAACTGCATCGCGCTGACCGAAAACGACCTGTTCATGAGCCAACGCGCCGCCGATGCACTGCGCCCGGCCAGCCTGCGCGCTCTTGAAAGCTGGGGTTTCACGCTGCATGCGACCGAACTCGACGAGATCGAAAAGGCCGGTGGCAGCCTGCGCTGTATGGTGGCGGAGATATTTTAGCGGGGCGACCCCGCCGCTCTTACTTCGTTACTTTTCTTTGCGCGCCCAAAGAAAAGTAACCAAAAGAAAGGGCGCCCCCATCAGATGGCCGCTACGCGGCTGCCCTCGTCACGCCTTGCTTGGTGCCACCGCTCGGCACGGCCCGTCCGGAGCCGGGCCTCGCTGGAATGAACATCCCTGTTCATTCCTGGCAGTCGCCACGTTGTTCCTCGGCATCTTCAAAGGGGACCAAAGAGCAAGAGCAGCACGCCGTCAACCAAGGGGGTGACAGGCAGGACTTCGGGACCGTGCATCCGTCGGGAACGGATGCCGAGCGCCCATGGATGGTTCGAGCGTGTCCCGAGGCCCTGCCTGTTAGCCCCCAGGGTTGGACTACGCCATTTTCTGGCACGTTGTAGCCTCTGGCCAGTGCCCAGCATGCGAGGTATGCTTATTCAGGTGCGATTCAGACGATTGGTTTAGAATAAGCGCCATGCAGGGCAGTCCATTCAAATTCGCGTGCATCCTGGGCCTGGTGCTCGCACTGGTGTTGCCGCCCCAGGCGTTCGGTGTCTCCCTGGAAGAAGCCGCCAAGCAGGCGGCACGGCAGAACAAGGCAAAGGTTTTGTCGGCCAAGACGGTCAAGACCCGCCATGGCCGACAGCACGAAATCAAGCTTCTGACCGACAAGGGCGTGGTCAAGACGGTCCGGGTGCCGGACAATGAGCGTAAGAAGAAAGATCGCTAGCCCGCAGATTGCATCAGTAGTCAGCCGGCTACGGAGTGGGACGGAGGCTTATGCGCATCCTGTTGGTTGAAGACGATGAGGATTTGCAAACGTCGCTCGCGGAAATTCTGCGTGACGCCGGCTACGCCGTCGATGTCAGCGGTGACGGCATCGAGGGCCTGTTTTTCGCCGAGGAATACGCACTGGACCTGGCCATCATCGACCTGGGTCTGCCCGGAATGTCGGGTCTCGAACTGATCCGCAAACTGCGCGCGCAGGAGCGTCGCTTTCCGGTGCTGATCCTGACGGCCCGGTCGGAGTGGCAGGACAAGGTCGAGGGCCTGGAGGCCGGCGCCGACGACTACCTGACGAAGCCTTTCCACCCGGAAGAGCTCAAGGCCCGGGTTGGCGCGCTGATCCGGCGGGCCGCCGGTCACACGCAGTCCGTCATCGAGTTCGGGCCGTTCAGTGTCGACCTGGCCAGCCAGCGGGTCCGGCGCGACGACGAGGAGATCGACCTGACAACCTACGAATACAAGGTATTCGAATACTTGCTGATGCACCCTGACGAGGTCGTGACCAAGACCGACCTGTCGGAACACCTTTACGAGGAAGACGCGGACCGAGACAGCAACGTCATCGAGGTCTTCGTCGGCCGGCTGCGCAGGAAAATCGATCCTCGGGGCAAGATGAATCCGATCGAGACGTTGCGGGGTCGCGGGTACCGCCTGAACATACCGCAACGATCGGGCTGAGCCGGCTTCCGCCAGGATGTACCGGCCAGCGTGAACACCAGGAAGACACCGGTGTCTCTGCGGATGCGGCTGGTCCTGCTGGCGGCGCTGGTGATGGCGGTCTCGCTGGGCCTGGTGGGCGTGGCGCTGGACGCCGCCTTCTACCGCAGCAGCGTCACGGGCCTGCAATCACGCATGGAATCGACGGCCTACCTGGTGCTGGCCGCCACCGAGATCGATGCCGACGGCTCGCTCAAGGTCGACAAGGACCTCGGCGACCCCCGCCTGGGCCAGCCCGGCTCGGGTCTCTATGCGCATGTGCATGGCCGGCGCGACCATTGGTCTTCGCCTTCGAGCCTGAACCAGGATCTGCCGGAACTGCCGGCGGTCAAGCCGGGGGAAAGCCTGTTCCTGCAGCCCGGGGACGGTCGGAACTATTTTGTCTTCCGCTACGGTGTCGCCTGGGAACTGGCGGACGGCAGCCGCCTGCCGATCACCGTCAGCATCTTTATCGACCCCAGAGAAATGCGGGAGGAGGTCAGCGCTTTTCGCGCCGGGCTGGGCAAGTCGCTGGGCGCGGTCGGCATCATCCTGCTGCTGGCCCAGTTGCTGTTCCTGACGCTGGGGTTACGGCCGTTGCGGCGTCTGACGCATGATATCGCCGGCATCGAGTCCGGGCGGATCGAGCAACTCGAAGGGAACTACCCCCGTGAACTGGAACCGCTGACCCGCAACCTCAACCACCTGCTGGAAACGGAGAAGGCCAACCAGACCCGTTACCGCAATGCGCTCGATTCGCTGGCGCACAGCTTGAAAACACCGCTGTCCGTGATCCGCTCCAGCATGCCGGCGGACACGCCTGCGAAAGCGAAGGCGGTCGAGACCGCCGTCACCGACATGCAACACCTGATCGCCACCCGCCTGCAGCGCGCCGCGGCGTCTGCACGCAGTTCCATGGCCCGGGCGGTCGATGTCCAGCACCAGGCCGAGCGGCTGTGCCAGTCATTGAGCCGGGTCTATTCTCACAAAATGATAGACATCGATGCCAATATCGAGCCGGGTTTGGCGTTTTACGGCGAGCAGCGCGACCTGCTGGAGTTGCTCGGCAACCTGCTCGACAATGCCTGCAAGTACGGCCACGGCAAGGTTCGTGTGCGGGCCCGCTCGCTGGATCCGAAGACGCCGCGGGCGGGAATCCGTCTCAGCGTCGCCGACAATGGCCCGGGGATCGCGCAGGAGGCCCGCCGGACTTTGCTCAAACGGGGCGTGCGCGGGGATGAACGCGTCGACGGGCACGGATTGGGGCTGGCTATCGTGCTCGAGATCGTCAGCGCCTACAATGGCGAGATCGGGATCGACGACAGCGAACTGGGCGGGGCCCGGGTCAAGGTCGTATTGAAAACGCAATAGG
Source organism: uncultured Gammaproteobacteria bacterium (assembly GCA_963774415.1). Lineage (GTDB taxonomy): Bacteria > Pseudomonadota > Gammaproteobacteria > Xanthomonadales > SZUA-36 > SZUA-36. The sequence continues at coordinate 767,029 of CAVZEU010000003.1, forward strand.
GAGGCTGAACGAACGAATGCGTCAATTGCTCGACATCATGCAACGATTGCGCGACCCGGAACACGGCTGCCCGTGGGATATCGAGCAGGATTTCTCGACCATCGCGCCGTACACGATCGAGGAAGCCTACGAGGTCGCCGACGCCATCGAGCGCGGCGACATGGACGACCTCAAAGACGAACTGGGCGACCTGCTGTTCCAGGTGGTCTTCCACGCACAAATGGCTGAGGAACAGGGCAGTTTCGATTTCGCGGCGGTACACGACACGGTCTGCGACAAGATGCGCCGCCGCCACCCGCACGTCTTTGCCGGCGAGGCCGTCAGCGGCGCCGCGCAGCAGAGCCGGTTGTGGGAGGAACACAAGACGCGGGAGCGGAAAGCCCGGGGCGATCAGAGCCTGATGGACGGCATTGCGGCCGGCATGGCGGAACTGCAGCGCGCCGTGAAACTGCAGAACCGCGCGGCGAAGGCCGGTTTCGACTGGGACTCGGCGGCGCCCGTGCTGGAGAAGTTCGACGAGGAACTGGATGAGATGCGTGAAGCGGTCGCGAGCGGGGATGCCCGTGCCATGGAGGACGAATTGGGTGACCTGCTGTTCGCCGCGACTAACCTGGCCCGCAAACTGAAACTGGACCCGGCCCGCTGTCTGCGCCACGCCAATGCCAAGTTCGAACACCGGTTCAGGGCCATGGAGCAGCGCGCCGGCGGCGACGCCGCGCTCGCGGCCATGGACCTGGATGAGATGGAAGCGCTGTGGCAGGACGTCAAAAAAACCGCGCCCGGGGGCAGCGGCCCGTGAGCGCGTGGCTGGCGCAGTGGGATCTGCCGAGTGCGGTCGCCGGTCTCCTTGCTGGTTTGTTGCTCGGGCTCGTGGCGCTTGCGGCCGTTGCCGGCCGGGCGCGCCGCAAGGGCGCCAGCGAGCGCGAGGCCGAGTTGTTGCCGCTCAGGGACGAGTTGGAAGCCAGGCTGCAGGAGCGCGAGCAGGCGCTGGCCGGCGTTCGCCACGACCTGGCCGTCGCGGAAACCCGGCTGGACGAGCAGCGGCAGCACCACCAGGCGGAGAAGGCCTCGCTGGCAGAGGCTGAAAAGCGTCTTACCGAGGCTTTCGAGCGTCTCGCGGGCAGGGTCTTCGACGAGCGTTCGCGGCGTTTCACCGAACTCAGCGAAAAACAGCTGTCGGGCTTGCTGAAGCCGCTCAGCAAGGATCTCGAGAGCTTCCGCGAGACGGTCGACAAAAACAGCCGCGAGGACATCCGCCAGCACGCCGCGCTGCAGGAAAAACTGAAACAGATGGAGGGTCTCAACGAGCGCCTGCACAAGGAAGCCCAGAGCTTGACCAAGGCGCTCACCCACGACGTCAAGACCCAGGGCAACTGGGGTGAACAACAGCTCGAGCGCCTGTTGGAACTCGCCGGGCTGAGAAAGGGGGAACACTTCGCGACCCAGGTTTCGGTCAGCGGCAAGGGCGGCGAACGCCTGCAGCCGGATTTCGTTCTGCACCTGCCCGAAAACCGCTCCATCATCCTCGATTCGAAGGTATCGCTGACGGCCTGGACACGGCTGCAGGCCAGCGAAGACGCGTTGCAGCGGGAAGAGTTCCTCTCCGCCCACGTCCAGTCCATCAGGAACCACATCAGCGCGCTGGGCAGGAAAAATTACCCGGATGTCGAAGAACTGAACGCACTGGACTTCGTGCTGCTGTTCGTGCCGATCGAGGCGGCCCTGATCGCGGCGCTGCAAACCGACCCGACACTGCCGGAGTTCGCGCTGAAAAATCGCGTTGCCCTGCTGTCCCCGGCCAATTTCCTGGCCACGGTGCGCACGGTGGCTTCGCTCTGGCAGATCCACAAGCAGAACACCAACGCCCGCGACATCGCCGAACGCGCCGGTTATCTTTATGACAAGTTCACCGGCTTCGTCGATAACCTGAACGACGTCGGCAACCGTCTTGAGCAGGCGCGGCGGTCATTCAAGAACGCTTACGCGCAGCTCTCCACCGGCGCCGGCAACCTGGTCGGCCAGGTCGAGAAGCTGAGCAAGCTCGGCGCCCGCCATGCCCGCCAGCTCGATACCGGGCTGGTAGACAAGGCGCTCGAACACGAGCCGGAGGAAGAGGGCGAGGACTCGACGCTGGTGGAACAGCCGGACGAGTGAGGCGCCCGCTTTAAATTGCACGAAGCTTGGAACCAGGGGTGAGTTCCAGTCGCATGCACCCCCCTGGTCGCTCAGTGCTTTCTTCGCTCGAGGCGATGTGGCTGTGATCTCGATGGCCCGGATGTCGGTTGCCTGAGTACGGGACACGCTCAAGCCGTCCTGGGCGCTCGGCATCCGCTCCCGGCGGATGCACGGTCCCGTCTGCAGGCAACCGACATCCGAGCCAGGCAAGACAGGCCAGGCAAGACAGGCATTTTCAATGCAATCAATCGGCCATGGGTGCACTGGGCCGTTGGCCCGCCGCTACGCGCTCGTGGCCGGCGAGGTCCTTGCGGGTTTCGATGTTCACGAAGCCATCGCTTTCGAGGATGTGCCGGACCGCGCGCCCCTGCTCAAAGCCGTGCTCGAGGATCAGCCAGCCGCCGGCTTGGAGCAGCGAGCCGGCCAGCGCGCTGATTTCGCGGATGGCGGCGAGGCCGTCGCCGCCCGGCGATAGCGCCGTGGCCGGCTCGAAACGCAGGTCGCCTTGCTCCAGGTGCGGGTCGCCGGCCTCGACGTAGGGGGGGTTGCTGACCAGCACGTGGAACTTTCCCTCGAGCGGCCCGCCCCAGTGGCCGCTATGGAACGAAACCCCGTCGAGCCCCAGGCGGGCGGCGTTCTCACGCGCGATATCGATGGCCTTGCTGCTGATGTCGGTGCCGTGCGCCTCGCAGCGCGGGCGCTCCGAGGCCAGCGCCAGCGCGATGGCGCCGCTGCCGGTGCCGAGATCGGCGATACGCCAGTCGGCCGCCGGCGGGATTTTATCCAACGCCGTCGCGACCACCGACTCGGTTTCGGGCCGCGGAATCAGCACATCGGGGCTGACCCGGAGCGGCAATGACCAGAATTCCGTCTTGCCCGTCAGGTAGGCGATCGGTTCACCGCCGGCGCGCCTTTTCAGTAGATCCTTGAACTGCTCGGCGCGCTTGCGCGGCAGTTCCAGTTCCGGGTTGGCGTAGAGAAAGGAACGGGTCGTTTCAAGCGCGTGCGCCAGCAGGATCTCCACCTCCAGGCGCGCGGCCGGGCTGCCGGCCAGCTTCTCACGGCCACAAGTCAACAGCTGTTTGATACTCAGCGCCAGCGGGCTGCCTCCTAGCCAGACTCCGATTGCGCCGCCGCTCCGGCAGCGGGCCGTTTTCTGAAGCGCCCCGGTATGAGGTGCCCCCAGGCTTCTTTCCACCATTGCCTGAAATCATCCAGCATCAGGTAAAGGGCCGGAATCATGATCAGCGTGATGACGGTAGCAAAGAGGATGCCGAAGGCCAGCGACGCCGCCATCGGCACCACCAGTTGCGCCTGCAGGCTGTTCTCGAACAGGGCGATCGGCGCCAGGCCGAGGAAAGTCGTCAGCGAGGTCAGCAGGATGGCGCGGAAGCGGGCTCGCGCCGCGTCCTTGATGGCCTGCGCCAGCGGCACGCCCTCGGCGCGTTCGTGGTTGATGAAATCCACCAGGATCAGGCTGTCGTTGACGACCACGCCGGCCAGCGCGATGATGCCGATGTAGCTGGTCATGCTGACCGGGATTCCCAGTATCAGGTGGCCCAGCAGGGCGCCGATGGTGCCGAACGGGATCACCGTCATGATGATCAGCGGCTGACCGTAAGACTTGAGCGGGATGGCCATCAGCGCATAAATCAGCATGACGGCAAAGAGCGCGCCGCGAACCAGGTCATGCTGGACTTCGATGGTCTGCTGACTACTGCCGCTGAGCCTGTAGCGCACACCCGGGAAATGCGACAGGATTTGCGGCAGTTCCTTGCGCAGGATTTCATCCTGGATCTTCCCGGACTCGTATTTTTCCTTGTCGACTTCGGCCGTCACGCGGACCGCCCGTTGCCGGTCGAAGCGCTGGATCAGCAGCGGGCTTTCGGTCATCTGCACCTCGGCGACCTGGCGGAAAGGCACGCGCCCGCCCGATGGCGTGAGAATTTTCATGTCATCCAGGTAACCGACCGAATCGCGTTCATCGCGGGGGAAACGCACCATCACCTTGACTTCGTCCTGGCCGCGCTGAATCCGCTGCACTTCGGTGCCGTAGAAGCCGGCCCTGACCTGGCTGGCGAGGTTCTGCAGCGTGATGCCGAGCGCCTCCGCTTCGGGCTTGATGTTCAGCTTGATTTCCGGCCGGCCGCGCTCGTAAGTGTTGCGGATATCGTAGACGCCCTCGTAGGTCGCCATGCGCCGGGCCAGTTCCTGCGAGGCCCGGCCGACTTCCTTGATATTGGCGCCGATCAACTGGATCGAGATGGCGGCGCCGCCTCCGGGGCCGGTGGCGCCGGAGAAGCCGAGTTGCTTGACGCCCGGCAGTGTGCCGACCTTCTCGCGCCAGCGGCGCAGCACCTCGTCACCCTTGATGACGGCTTTGTCTTCCTTCACCAACTCGGTGATGATTTGCCCCGCCGTGTCGCCCTGTGCGAATGAAAGTACGCTGGAAACCACCGCCCCGGGCTGCTTGCCGTGCTCAGCGCTGACATCCTTGTCGACCTGCCACAGGGCATCCTGTACGCGCCTGAGCACCGCTTGCGTGGCCGCCGCCGGCGTGCCTTCGTTCATCTGGATATCGACCTGGAGGAAGTCCGCCTTGATGTCGGGGAAAAACTCCGAACGCAGTATGCCGCCGGCGAGCAGGCCAACCGACAGGATCAGCATGGAGACGAACACCGACATGGTCAGGTAGCGGCGGCGCAGGCATTTGTCGAGGAAGGGAATGTAGTAGTTGTCGACGAAGGTGTGCAGGCCTTCGCTGAAATACCGCTGGAAACGCACCAGGGCGTTATGCGTTTCGGCGCCGTACTGCCTGACCTGCATATGCGCCAGGTGGGCCGGCAGGATCAGCTTGGATTCGATCAGCGAAAACACCAGGCATAGCGCGACCACCCAGCCGATCGCCGCCAGGAACTTGCCCATCACGCCGGAGATCATCAGGATCGGTATGAAGGCCGCGATCGTCGTCAGTACACCGTAGGTGGCCGGCATGGCGACCCTGAGCACGCCCTCGATGACATTTTCGACCGAGTGTCCCTTGGCGCGCATGTTCGTATACGCGCTTTCGCCGATGACGATGGCGTCGTCGACGACGATACCCAGCACCAGGATGAAACCGAACAGGCTGATCAGGTTGATCGAGATATCGAAGGCCGGCATCAGCAGCAGGGTCCCCAGGAACGCGACCGGCAGGCCCATCATGACCCAGAACGCCAGCTTCAGGCGCAGGAACAAGGCCAGCGACAGGAACACCAGGATCGCGCCGAAGATCATGTTCTTGACCATCATGTCGAGACGGCCCTTGAGATAATAGGTGACGTCGGCCCAGGCCTTCACGTTGACACCCGAGGGACTTTTGGCCTGCTTGTGCCTGACGTAGTCACGCACGGCCTGGGACATGTCGAGTTCGTTCTGGTCACCGACCGACAGCACCCGGATCGTGAATGCCGGTTTGCCGTTGAACTCCGAGAAACGGCCGGTCTCGGCAAAGGCGTCCCTGACGTCGGCGATATCCTTCAACAGGACACGCGTGCCATCGGGGTTGGTGCGAACCACCAGGTTCTCGAAGTCGAGGCCGGTGTAGGCCTGGCCCTTGGTGCGCACCTGGATGTCGCCGGAATCCGAGCGTATGGAACCCGCCGGCAGGTCGAGTGAACTGCTGCGCACCGCCTGCGCGACCTCGGCCAGGCTCAGGTTGTAGCGCTCCAGCGTATATTCGCTGACCTCGATGCTGATTTCGTAGGGCCGGGAACCCAGCAAGTCCGCGCGGGTGACGCCCGGCAGCGTGACGATCTCGTTCCGGACCTGCTTGGCGTACTCCTTCAGGGTGCGCTCGTCGACGTCGCCGTAGACGGAGACCAGGTCGACCTGTTGCTGGAAACGGCTGCGCGAGATGGTCGGTTTTTCGGTATTGACCGGGAAGGTGGAAATGGCGTCGACGCGGTTCTTGACCTCGTTCATGACCTCGAGAACGTCGTAGCCGGCGGTGACCTCGATGCTGACCGTGCCCATGCCGCGGCGCGCGGTCGATTCAATCTCGTGGATGCCGTCGATATCCTGCACGGCTTCCTCGATCTTGATCAGTACGCCTTCCTCGACGTCTTCCGGGCTGGCGCCGAGATACGGCATCGAAACCGTGATGATGTTTTGCTCTATCGGCGGCTGGGATTCCTTCTTGATCGTGAAAACCGAGTACAGGCCGCCGACGATCAGGATGACCATCAGCAGGTTGGCCGCGACCGGGTTGGTGGCGAACCAGCGGATGATGCCGTGGTTGGACTTGCGCGACACCGTCATTCCTCTCCGCTGGCCGCAGCGGTTTCCCTCTCTTGATCCTGGGAATTGACGGCCAGCAGGGTGCCCGGGACCGGCGCGTCCAGCGTGGTCGTCACGACCCGGTCGCCGTCACGGACCCCTTCGCTGATATAGACCTTTTTCGGCTCGGCCCTGGCGACCTCGACCGGCCGGATTTCCAGCTTGTCGTCCTTGTTGGCGACCAGGACGGTGCCATCCTGGCGCAGCACGTGGCGCGGCAGCACGACGACGTCATTGGCGCGTATTCCACGGATTGCGGCGTTCACGAACGTGCCGATGCGCAGTTCCTTCTGCCGGCTTTTGCCCAGCACGCCGTAGGGGTCGATGACTTGCGCGACCGCGTAGACGACGCGGCTGGTTTCGTCGACGACGCCCTCGGTGCGGATAATCCGTGCCTGCCAGTGTTCGAGCTTGCCATCCTTGCGGGCGCTCAGCGTGACGGGTATGGCCATCCTTTCCTCCTTCTCGATCTCGACTTCGGAAGGCAGGTCGAGGTAAGCCAGGTCGTTCTGGGTCAGCGGCAGCCTGACCTCGGCGCTGTCGATGGCGAAACTGACGCCCAGCCGCGTGCCGGGTGTGACGTACTGGCCGATGTCGACCAGTTTCTGCCGGACCAGGCCGGCGTAAGGCACCGTGATGCGGGTGCGCTCCAGGTTGCGCTGCGCCTTGGCGACGTCAGCCTCGGCCGCCTTGACGTTGGCCTTGGCGTCCGCCAGTTGCGGCTTGCGCAGCACCAGCGGGGAGGGCTCACCCGTCTTGCCCAGGTTTCGCCAGTCCTTCAGCGCCTGGTCGGAACGCGCCTGTTCGTCCGCCAGCTTTGCGCGCCTCGATGCCAGGTTCGCCTCGGCTTGCTTGAGCGCGGTCTGGTAGTCGCTCGGGTCGATTTGCAGCAGCACCTGGTCCTTGCGGAAAAAGCCGCCGGCGACAAATTCGGGCGACACGGAAATGATTTTGCCGGAGACCTCCGCGACCAGGGTCGTTTCGGTGCGCGGCTTGACCGTGCCCTGCGAGGCAACCGTGAAATTCAGCGATTGCACCCTGGCCTTGACGACGTCGACCAGCACGGCCTGTTCGCCCTGGGGCTTGCGCGCGGCCTGCCTGGACTTTGCATGGATCACCAGTCCGATCACGATGACGATCGAGACCAGGATCAGCAGCAGAGGCAGTATGAACTTGAAAAACTTCCCCATTTGACAATACCTTTTATTGTTGGCGCGCGATTTTTTCAGCCCGGCGGACAATGACTGCTGATTATCCCCTTTGCCGGGGTGAGCGTCATAGGGCATTAGTTGGGGTGGCGGGCGGCATTTACCAGTCAGGTGCGGTCAGGGACGGCCCCTGGCTGGGTCGACGGGGAAGCAGCCGCGGTTGCCTGAAGTCAAAAGATTGAAATCGACAGGCTATCAACGGGTACAATGAGGTTCGCATGAAACAGCTATACGAATTTGTCAGGCCACGCAAGCAGGATGGAAGTAGCGGTATGGGCATAGTGCTCAAGACACCGGAAGAGATCGAGGCCATGCGCGTCGCCGGCCAGTTGGCGGGCGAATTGCTGCGCATGATCCGCGAACACGTCCGGGTCGGCGTGACCACCGGTGAGCTGGACCGGATCTGCCACGACTACATTACTCAGGAGCAGCAGGCGATACCGGCTCCGCTGAACTACCGCGGCTTTCCCAAGTCCATTTGCACATCGGTCAACCACGTCGTCTGTCACGGCATTCCCGGCGAGAAAAAGCTCAAGGACGGCGACATCCTCAATATCGACGTCACGGTCATCAAGGACGGCTGGCACGGCGACACCAGCAAGATGTTCCTGGTCGGTGACCCGACGCCGCGCGCCCGCTGGATTTGCGACGTGGCCCACCAGGCGATGATCACCGGCATCGAACTGGTGCGGCCGGGTCTGCGACTCGGCGACATCGGCCACGCGATCCAGCGCTATGCCGAGGGCGAAGGCTGTTCCGTGGTCCGTGAATACTGCGGTCACGGCATCGGCAAGGTTTTCCACGAGGACCCCCAGGTGCTGCACTACGGGCGCCCGGGCGTTGGCGAATTGCTGGTTCCGGGCATGGTCTTCACGATCGAGCCGATGATCAACGTCGGCCGGCGCGAAACCCGCCTTCTGGGGGACGGCTGGACCGTCATCACCAAGGACCGCAGCCTGTCGGCGCAATGGGAGCACACCATCGCGGTGACCGAGAGCGGCCACGAGGTGCTGACACGCCTGCCCGGTGATGAACTTTGACGTCCTGAGCCGGCCGCTGTCCGGGCGATGAAAATCAGGTTACGGGGCCGGCTCCCCAAACCCGCCATCGCCGCCGGTTGCCTGGACCGCGAGCAGATGGGCGGCGAGGTCAGCCCCGGCCCCCTGCAACTGGCGAAAATCCTCAAGCGCTCGCTGGCCCAGGCGGATACCCGCCTGGCGGAGAAATTCAACGCCGGCGCGGACGTGAACCGCTTGGTCAAGGCGCGTGCGTGGGTCGTGGAGCAGTTGATCCTCGAGGCATGGAACGCACTGATCGGCGAGCGCGATGACGTCGCGCTGATCGCCATTGGCGGGTTCGGCCGCGGCGAACTGCACCCCCACTCCGACGTCGACCTGCTGCTGCTGCTCGACCAGTTGCCCCCCGACGAAGCCTTGCGCGAGGCGATCGAAGCGTTCGTTACCGTGCTCTGGGACGCCGGCTTTTACCTGGGACACAGCGTGCGCGACCTGGATTTGTGTGTGACCGAGGCGAAAAAGGATATCGCCACCGCCACCAGCCTGATGGAGAGCCACCTCCTGAGCGGCCGCCCGCAGATGCTCCGGAACATGCTCGATGCCACTTCGACGGACGAGGTCTGGTCCGCCGCCGACTTCTTCGACGCCAAGTTCCACGAGCAGATCACGCGCCACGAGCAATACAACGACACGGCCTACAACCTGGAGCCCAATATCAAGGAGGGCCCGGGCGGGTTGCGCGATATCCAGATGATCGGCTGGGTCGCGAAAAGACGGTATCACACGCAGTCATTGCACACGCTGGTCTCTCGCGGCTTTTTGAACAAGAACGAACTCCAGCAGCTGAAAAAAGGCCGCACTTTCCTGTGGGAAATTCGTTATGCGCTGCACCTGTTGTCCGGCCGCGGCGAGGACCGGCTCCTGTTCGAGTACCAGCAGCGGGTGGCCAGGCACTTCATCAGCGATGAGACGAAAAACCCCAATGCGGCGGTAGAAGCGTTCATGCAGCGCTACTACCGCACCGTGATGCAGTTGGAGCGCCTGAACGAAATGTTGCTGCAGTTGTTTCGCGAGCAACTGCTGCCGTCGAAGACAAAATACCTCAAGGACCTCGGCGAGGATTTCCGTATCACCCACGGCTATCTGGAGGTCGCGGACAAGAACCTGTTCAAGCGCAGGCCCGTGGCGCTGCTGGAAATGTCGCTGCTGCTCGCCAAGAACGAGGACATACCGGGCGTACGCGCGGCCACGATACGGCTGGTTCGGGACCACCTCTACCTGATCGACGACGATTTTCGCGCCGACCCGGAAGCCATCGGCTGCTTTTTCGAGTTGCTGTGCCAGCCCAGCGGTGTGTATACGCAGCTGCAGCGCATGAACCGTTACGGCATCCTCGCGGCCTTTATCCCGGCATTCGCGAAAATCGTCGGGCGCATGCAGTTCGACCTGTTTCACGCCTACACGGTGGATCAGCACATCCTGTTCGTGGTCAGGAATCTGCGGCGCTTCGCCTACGGCAAGTACAGCGCGGACTTCGCCCACGGCGCGGATATCTTCCAACAGGTCGATCACCCGGAGCTGTTGTACCTGGCTGCGTTGTTTCACGACATCGCCAAGGGCCGGGACGGGGACCATTCGCTCCTCGGCGCCAAGGACGCGCTGGCTTTCTGCCGGCGGCTGCCGCTGAAGGACGCCCACCGCCGGCGTGTCGCCTGGCTGGTGGAGCAGCACCTGGTGATGTCGCAGACCGCGCAGCGGCGCGACATCGCCGATCCCGAGACCCTGAGCAAATTCTGCCAGGTTGTCGGCAACCAGACCCGGCTCGATTACCTCTACCTGCTGACCATCGCCGATATCGCCGCCACCAGCCCCAAGCTTTGGAACAACTGGAAAGACAGCCTGTTGTGGGAACTGTACTCGGCGGCTTCGGAGGCGTTGAGCGAAGGCAGCTCGAATATCCTCGACCGCGGGCACCGTATCCAGGAAGCGCGTGCTCACGCACGCGAAAAACTGCAGCGCGACGGCTTCGACGCGGACGTGGTTGCCGCGCTGCTGGACAGCCTGCCGAAGAGCACCTTCCTGCGTCTTTCGATCGACCAACTGGAATGGGCGACCGCGGCAGTGCTCGAAGCACCGGAGGCGGGCGCCCCGCTGGTGGCGGTGCGCGAGGTCGAGGCCCAGGGCGTCAGCGAGTTGCTGGTCCACGCCAGGGATTATGACGGCCTGTTCGCGGCGGTTACCGCGGTCATCGACGAAATCGGTATCGATGTACTCTCCGCCCGCGTGTTGAGCACCACGGCCGGATGGAGCTTCGACTTGTTCCAGTTGATGGACCGGCACGGCCAGATGCTCAATGACGTCGACAGCCAGCGTTTGCGGGCGCGCTTGCAGGAGGTGCTCGGCAAGGCGGCGGTGCCGGTCCCGGTCGTGCGCAAGCTGCCGCGGCGATTGCGCCCGTTCACGGGGCGGGCCCGCATCCGGTTTTCGGCGGCACTCGGCGGCAGCATGACCCTGATGGACGTGGAATGCACTGACCGGCCAGGCTTGTTGTCGCAGATATCGGCCGTGTTGCTGGGCAAGGCCGTGCGGATCCACGACGCCAAGATCGCGACCTTCGGCGACCGGGTCGAGGACGCATTTATCATCAGCGACCGGTACAATGCTCCCCTGGATCGAAAACTGCGCGCGGAGCTGCGAAAGGCCCTGCTGGAGATGCTGCAGCAAAAAGAGATTTGAACGGATGGACGGTGAACTGAAAAAAATACGCGAGCGGGTCGAAACCGCTTTCGAGGCACGCGAGAAAATCAATGCCGACAATGCCGCGGCGGAACTCGTCGAGGCCGTGGAGGCTGCGATCGGCGCCCTGGAAAGCGGTCGGATGCGCGTGGCCGAACCCGGCCCGCAGGGCTGGCGCGTCAACGAGTGGCTGAAAAAAGCGGTGTTGCTGTACTTCCGCATTCACGACAACGAGGTGTGCGAGACCGCGGGCAGCGCCTGCTACGACAAGGTCCCGTTGCGTTGGGCGCCGGGCTCCGGCGATGATATCCGCCGTTGCGGCGCGCGCATCGTGCCGCCCGCCACGGTCAGGCGCGGCGCCTTTATTGGCCACGACGCGGTCCTGATGCCCTCCTATGTCAATATCGGCGCCCATGTGGGCGCCGGCACCATGGTCGACACCTGGGCCACGGTCGGGTCCTGTGCGCAGATCGGTGAGCGTGTGCATTTGTCCGGCGGCGTCGGCATCGGCGGCGTGCTGGAACCCTTGCAGGCGGCGCCGACCATCATCGAGGACGGTTGCTTTATCGGCGCCCGCTCGGAGGTGGTCGAAGGCGTGATCGTCGGCCAGGGCAGCGTCCTGTCCATGGGCGTCTATCTCGGCAAGAGCACGCGCATCTACGACCGCGAGAGCGGCGAGATCAGCTATGGCAGCGTGCCGCCCGGCGCGGTCGTGGTGCCGGGCTCGTTGCCGGCCGCTAACGGCAGTCATTCACTCTACGCCGCCGTTATCGTCAAGCGTGTCGACGAACGCACCCGCGCCAGGACCAGCGTCAACGAACTGCTCAGAAGCAGCGTCGGCCGCTGACGATGGAGCCAACACTCGAACTGACCCGGCAACTGATCGAGCTGCCGTCGCAGACGCCCGATGACGCAGGTTGCCAGCGGCTGCTGGCGGCGCGCCTGCTGCCGCTGGGCTTCGACGTCGAGTGGCTCTATTGCGGCGCCGTCAGCAATGTCATCTTCAGTCACGGCCGCGATACGCCGTCATTGTGGTTTCTCGGCCATACCGACGTCGTGCCGCCCGGGCCGGCCGAAGACTGGTCTTCGCCGCCGTTTTCGGCTGAGGTGAGGGGCGAGCGTCTTTACGGCCGCGGCGCTGCCGACATGAAGGGCGCCGTCGCGGCCATGGCGACCGCGGCGGAGGCGTTTGTAAGAGACAATCCCGGGCACCCCGGCCAGCTCGGCATCGTTCTGACGTCCGACGAGGAGGGGGAAGCGGTCGACGGTACGGCCCGGGTCGCGGACATGCTGCAGCGAGCGGGCCGCGCCCCGCAGTATTGCCTCGTCGGCGAACCGAGCAGCCGTGAGAAACTGGGTGACACGGTCCGTATCGGCCGCCGTGGTTCCGTTCACGCCCGCCTGCAGGTGCATGGCGTGCAGGGACACAGCGCTTTCCCCGAAGCGCTGGACAACCCGGTCCACCGCCTGCTGCCGTTCCTGCAAGCCCTGCTGGCGGAGCGCTGGGACCAGGGCGATGGCCGGTTTCCGCCGACCCATTGCCAGCTGACCAACGTGCACGCCGGCACCGGAGCGGAGAACGTCACGCCCGGCCACGTGCAGGCGTGGTTCAATTTCCGCAATTCGCCGGCGTCCCCGGCCGCGGCCATCAGGGCCCGGATCGAGGCGATGCTGGAGCAGCACGGGATTCGTGACTACGAGCTGGGCTGGCGCGTTTCCGGCGAACCGTTCCGCTCGCCCGCCGGCGAGTTGCGCCGCGCCGCGCTCGAGGCTTTGCAGGCGGAGCTGGGTATCGAGCCGGAACTCAACACCGGCGGCGGTACCTCGGACGGCCGTTTCATCGCTCCGCTGGGCAGCGAGGTGATCGAACTTGGTCTTTTGAACGGCAGCATTCACAAGGTCGATGAAAATGTACCGGTCGCCGACCTCGCGGCCCTGTCTAAGGTCTACCGGCGCATCATGGAACGCCTGCTGGGCGCTTGAACGGCGCGCCGTATGGGGGCCGGAACGCGGTCCACATTGGGGCGGAATACCCGATTCCAACTGCTTGATAAACGGTCCACGCGGCCGCAGATAATCCTCAGATACGCACTCTCGGCGATGGTGCCCTGCGGCGGACGCCGCCCACGGGTCATCATGGCTCGCGGTGCCAATATTCCCGGAGGATTTCAACATGCGAATGGACAAACTAACCAGCAAGTTCCAGTTGGCGCTGGGCGACGCGCAGAGTCTCGCCGTGGGGCAGGACCACCAGATGATCGAGCCGGAGCACGTCATGGTGGCGCTGCTGGACCAGGAAGGCGGGTCGATCCGCCACCTGCTCACGCGGGCCGGCGTCAGTGTCAATGCCTTGCGCTCGCAACTGGGTGAGCGTCTCGACAAGCTGCCGAAGGTCTCCGGCGCCGCCGGCGAAGTCAACCTGTCCAATGACACGATCAAGATTCTGACCGTGACCGACAAGCTGGCGCAGAAACGCGACGACCAGTACATCGCCAGCGAGTTGTTCATACTCGCGGCGATGGACGTCAAGGGTGCGGTGGCGGATATCCTGAAGCAGACCGGCGCCACCCGCGAGTCGATCGAAAGGGCGATCGACGACATGCGCGGCGGCGAGCAGGTCAACGACCCCAACGCCGAGGACACGCGCCAGGCCCTGGACAAGTACACCATCGACCTGACCGAGAAGGCCGAGCAGTCCAAGCTCGACCCGGTGATCGGGCGTGACGAGGAAATCCGCCGCTGCATCCAGGTATTGCAACGCCGCACCAAGAACAATCCCGTTTTGATCGGTGAGCCCGGTGTCGGCAAAACCGCCATTGTCGAAGGCCTGGCGCAGCGCATCGTCAACCACGAAGTGCCGGAAGGATTGAAGAACAAGCGCGTGCTGTCGCTCGACATGGGCGCCCTGATCGCGGGCGCCAAGTTCCGCGGCGAGTTCGAGGAACGAATGAAAGCGGTTCTGAGCGATCTCGCCAAGCAGGAGGGTAACGTCATCCTCTTCATCGACGAACTGCATACCGTGGTCGGCGCCGGCAAGGCCGAAGGCTCGATGGACGCGGGCAACATGCTCAAGCCCGCGCTGGCGCGGGGCGAGTTGCATTGCATCGGCGCGACCACGCTGGACGAATACCGGCAATACCTGGAAAAGGACGCCGCCCTGGAACGGCGTTTCCAGAAAGTTTACGTCGGCGAGCCGTCGGTCGAGGACACGATCGCGATCCTGCGCGGTTTGCAGGAGCGTTACGAGGTGCACCACGGCGTTGACATCACCGACCCGGCGCTGGTGGCGGCGGCGACGCTGTCGCACCGTTACATATCGGACCGCCAATTACCGGACAAGGCCATCGACCTCGTCGACGAGGCGGCTTCGCGTATCCGCATGGAGATCGATTCCAAGCCGGAGAAACTCGACCGGCTGGAGCGGCGCCTGATCCAGCAGAAAATTCAGCGCGTGGCGTTGAAGAAGGAAAAGGACAAGGCTTCCAGGCAACGCCTGGCCGAACTGGAAGAAACGATCGCCGAACTCGAGCGCGAATACTCCGACCTGGAGGAAATCTGGAAAGCGGAGAAGGCCGCCGTGCAGGGCGCCAGCCATATCAAGGAGGAGCTTGAACGCACCCGCGCCGAGTTCGAAACCGCCCGCCGCGCCAACGACCTGACCCGCATGTCGGAACTGCAGTACGGGCGCATCCCGGAACTGGAGAAGCAGCTGAAGCAGGCGGAAAAAAGCGAACAGACCGATTTTCAACTGCTGCGCAACAGCGTGACGGAAGAAGAAATTGCCGAGGTGGTCTCACGCTGGACCGGGATCCCGGTCTCGCGCATGCTCGAAGGGGAGCGTGAGAAGCTGCTGAGGATGGAAACCGCCCTGCACCAGCGCGTGGTGGGCCAGGACGAGGCGGTCACGGCCGTGGCCGACGCGATCCGCCGCTCGCGCGCGGGCCTTTCCGACGCGAACCGCCCGATCGGTTCGTTCCTGTTCCTGGGGCCGACCGGTGTCGGCAAGACCGAGTTGTGCAAATCGCTGGCCGAGTTCATGTTCGACACCGAGGAAGCGATGGTGCGCATCGACATGTCGGAGTTCATGGAAAAGCATTCGGTGGCCCGCCTGATCGGCGCGCCCCCGGGTTACGTCGGCTACGAGGAGGGCGGTTACCTGACCGAGGCGGTGCGCCGCCGGCCGTATTCCGTCATCCTGCTCGATGAGGTCGAAAAGGCGCATTCAGACGTCTTCAACATCCTGCTGCAGGTGCTCGACGACGGCCGCCTGACCGACGGGCACGGCCGCACGGTGGACTTTCGCAACACCGTCGTCGTCATGACGTCCAACCTGGGCTCCGGCCGTATCCAGGAACTCGAGGGCGAAGGTTACGAGGCCATGAAGAGCGCGGTCATGGAAATCGTGACGCAGCATTTCCGTCCCGAATTCATCAACCGCGTCGACGACCTCGTGGTCTTCCATCCGCTGGACCAGGCGCAGATACGCCAGATCGCCGGTATCCAGCTGGAGCATTTGCGGCAGCGCCTGGAGAGCGCGAATTTGAAGCTCGAAATAACGGACGCCGGCCTCGATCTGCTGGCCAAGGCCGGCTTCGACCCGGTTTACGGGGCCCGGCCGCTGAAGCGCGCGATCCAGCAGCAGATCGAAAACCCGCTGGCGCAGAAAATCCTCGCGGGCGATTTCGGCCCTGATCAGACCGTACACATCGATGTGGCCGACGGGGCGTTCGTATTCAAATAGGAACGCCATCCCCGCCGAGGCGGAGATCGGCCGACGTTGCCGATAGCCATGACGGCGCGACTGGCGCGAGGCGCTGTGCGCCGCTCTGCGGGAAGGTTGGGGGGTTAACCCGGATATTGCACCAGCATCCCGGATGCTGCTGCAGAACAGGTGCGGCTGGGCGCCGGGCTGGACTGAGAGCTATAGCCAAAGCTATAGGGCCAGAAAAGGTTTGCCAGATCGCCGCGCCGGGAACACATTTTGCCCACGACAAGGAACGATGAACGACTGGTATTATGAATACCAAAGTGAAGAGAGACGCGGTAGTGGACAAAATGGGACCCGTCCCTGCGGGTTGCGGCTCCAAATGGCCCCATGCGTCGTTGCCCGTCGTTTATTTGGAACCACCAAACGACACTCCGGGCATCTTGCCTGGAACCATTTGGGGCGGCAACGCGGTGACCTGGCAAACCTTTTCTGGCCCTGTTGGAGGGAAGCCCAAGCCCAGGTGTGCCTGGACAAGGCAGGGCCGGAATAGATCGCTGGCCGGTTACAAAGTGTACCTTGGAATAAATTTGATAAATCGTCATTTTATTTTGTAAATTCATCAGTTTATGGTGAGGCCAGTGGCCGGCTGGTGCAATATCCGGGTTAAGGCCGTGTCTGGCCGGAGCCTTCCACGACCCACTTGTAGCTGGTCAGTTCGGGCAGCGCCATCGGCCCGCGGGCGTGCAGTTTCTGCGTGCTGATGCCGATCTCGGCGCCCATGCCGAACTGCGCACCGTCGGTGAAGGCGGTGGAGGCGTTGGCGTAGACCGCTGCCGCGTCGACCTCGTCGAGGAAGCGCCCGATGACGGCCCGGTCTTCGGCTATGACGGCTTCCGAGTGTTTTGAACTGTAGCGGTCGATGTGGTCGAGCGCCTCGTCGAGCGTCTCGACGGTTTTGATCGACATTTTCAACGACAGGAATTCCGTGCCGAAGTGCTCTTTCGCGGCGCGCTCGAGCGTGGCCGCGTAATTGCCCTCGAGTGCCCCGTAGGCGGCCTCGTCGGCATAGACCAGGACGCCGTGGTCAGCGCCCAGCGATTGCACCATGGCGGGCAGTTCGGCAAGCAGGTCACGGTGCAGTATCAGCGTGTCCAGCGCGTTGCAGACGCTGGGCCGCCGGGTTTTGGCATTGGTGATGATGCGGGCGGCCTGGCCGGTGTCGGCGCTGCGGTCGACATAGGTGTGGACGATGCCGGCGCCGGTTTCGATGACCGGAATGCGGGCATTGTCGCGCACGAAATCGATCAGGCCCTTGGAGCCGCGCGGGATCGCGAGGTCGATCAGGTCGGTGGCCGTCAGGATTTGCGCCAGGCATTCGCGTTGCGGCGGGGCCAGCAGTGCGACCGCGGGGTCGATGCCGTGTTCGGCCAGTACTGCGTGGATCAACCCGACGATCGTGACGTTGGTCGCGTGGGCGTCGCTGCTGCCCTTGAGCACGCAAGCGTTCCGGGTCTTCAGGCAGAGCGCGAATACGTCGAAAGTGACGTTCGGGCGGGACTCGAAAATGACCGCGATGACGCCCATGGGGACCCGCACCTTGCGCAGTTGCAGGCCGTTATCCAGTTGTCTTTGTTCCAGTATTTCCCCGACCGGCGAAGGCAGGGCAGCGACATTGCGCAGGTCGCGGGCAATCTCGGCGAGGCGCTCCGGGTTCAGCAGCAGACGGTCGTATTTCGGGTCGGATGCCGGCATCCGCGCGAGGTCCTCGCGGTTGGCGGCCAATATTTGCGCCTGCGCCCCGAGCGCCCGCTCGGCCAGCGACTCCAGCACGCTGCGGATGACGCCGTCGTCACAGCGCGCCAGCTTGCGCGCCGCGTTGCGTGTGCCGATCAGCGCCTGTTCAAGCGCCTGTCCCTTCGTGTCCATTTCCTTCCAGTACCGTCAATTTACGACATAAAGGTAGTCGTAGTGTACCAGCGCCTTCTGGCCATGCTTGCCGACGACGCGCGCCGCCTGCTCGTGGTCGTAGCGCGCCCGCCCGCAGCCGAGCACGCGGCCCGACGGGCCGATGATACGGATCACGTCACCGCGCTGGAAGCGGCCGCTGACCGCTTCGATCCCAACCGGCAACAGGCTGGTGAGGCGACTGTGGTCGAGTAACGCGGCTTCCGCGCCGGCGTTAACGGTCACCGAGCCGGTGGCGTGACCGTCAGCCACCGCCAGCCAGCGTTTGGCCGACGAGGCGCCGGCTTCGGCCGGGAATCGGGTACCGGCGTCCTCGCCGGCGACGATCCTCTGCATGACACCCGCTGCCGTGCCGTCGGCAATAACCACCTCGGTGCCCAGCCTGGCGACCTTGCGGGCCACGCTGAGCTTGCTGTGCATGCCGCCGCGGCCCAGTGCCGATGTTCCCCGCTTGACGATGTCCTCGACCTGGTAACGCGCCTCATCCCAGCAGCTTATGCGCCGTGTCGCCGGATCGTCGGGGTCGCCATCGTAGACGCCGGCCACCGTGCTCAGCAGGCACAGCAGGTCGGCCTTGACCATACCCGCCAGCAGGCCGGCCAGTTCGTCGTTGTCGGTGAACATCAGCTCGGTAATGGAGACCACGTCGTTTTCGTTGACGATCGGCACGATCTCGGCGCTCAGCAGCGCTTCGATGCAGGCCCGCATGTTCAGGTAGTGCCGGCGCGTCTGGAAATCGCTCTTGCTGGCCAGGACCTGGGCAATGGCCAGCCCGGCTTGGGCGAACAGTGCGCGGTAGGACTCCATCAGCAGCACCTGGCCGGTGGCGGCCAGCACCTGCTTGCGGGTGACGGGGTCAGGCAGACGCTGCAGTTGCAGGGTGTTCAGACCGATGCCGGCGGCCACCGCGCCGGAGGTGACCAAAAGCACCTGCCAGCCGGCCTTGCTCAGCGCCGAGAATTGCTCGACCAGCCGGGTCAGTACCTCGTGGTTCAGCGCGCCGTTCGCATCGCAAAGAACCTGGCTGCCGATCTTGACGACGATGCGCTTGCACATTCCCGTTCAGCGAGCCGTCACTCGAGGCCCAGTACTTTCTTGCCCTGTTGATAGACGATGTCGACGGGTATATTGATGCCGTCCAGGTGTTTCAGGTCGGCCTTGAGCTGCTCATCCGCCTGGCCCCATTTGGCCACGAATTTATCCACGGCGTCATAGTCGCCATTGCCCTGCAGCACCAGCAGGTCGTGGCTCAATCCGTCGATGGCCTTGTTGAAAGCCGGTACGTTGATCCGGTAGGTGCCGCTGTCGGCATCGCGTGAAAACGCGCCGGCGTCCTTGAAGTAATTGAACCGGATCATGTTGGCGCGGCCATGCGCATCGCTGGCGCCGAATCGCACCGAGCGGAATATGCCGGCGAGAAAGGTGACGTAGTTGTCCAGCAGTTCACCCTGTTTGATTTCATCCATTTTGCGCAGGCGCTGGACCATGTAGAGGCCGAGGATGTCGGCCTTGCCTTCTTCCAGCGCCGAGTAATGTTCTTTCAGCGCCTGGCGTACGGTGCCACTGCCGTTGAGGGTGTTGGCGATACCGAGCCCGTGTGCGACTTCGTGGAACATCGTGTTTTGGAAAAACGCGTCGAAGGTGACGTACTTGCGCTGGTCCGCGACGATCAGCGCATTCGTGATCGGCAGCATGATCTTGTTGAACTTGGCGAGCATGACGTTCTTCAGTTGCAGGCGCCGCGTTCCCTTGGCCAACTGCACCTTCTCGTCGTTGGGCAGGTTGATGGCGATCGTCTTGGCGCCGTAGTTGCAGTCACCGGCGCAATACAACAGGTCGTAGGCGTTCAGGTCGGCATTCGAGCCGGGCATCTCCGCCTTGTACTCGGGCGGGACCGGCAAGCCGCGCTGCAGGTCCGGCATGAATTTGGCGAAGCGGGCCAGTTTTTCACTCCACGCCTGGTCCTTGAGCAGGACGAAGGCTTCAAATGCGGTGCGGTAGCCAAAAAGCTGGTCCTGGTAGGATTCGATCGGACCGATGACGAGCTCGATCGGATTCTGCTTCATATCCATCCACGCCATGTCCGAGAGCCGGTATTGGTTGCTTTGCAGCGCCGCGGCGCGCAGTTTCAGATAATCGCCAAATTCCGCGTCTTCGGCCAGTGAGCCGGCCTGTATGAGGAGACGGGCCATGTCATTGATCTCATCGCCGTAAGCGACGCTGTAAGGAACCAGGATCAGTCCCCCGGGTCCGCGCCGGACGATTGAATACTGACCGTCCTTACCCGGCATGTTCCAGGCTTCGAATTCCGCCTTGGTCATGTCCTGCGGGTAAAAACGCGCACCGGGCGGGCGCGGGCCGTAACCCTTGATGAAGGGACGGTCTGCGGCGAGATGGTCCCATGGGCCGTAGTTGATGTGGGCGAACTTTTTGATCTCCGGGTCCTTGATGCCGTTGAGCAGCGCGTCCCTGTCACCCCATACCTGCCGCCAGAAGATATCGTCACTGATCCTGGCCGCGTCGATCAGCAGCCCGAGCATCCGCTTCTGTGCCTCGCTGAGGCGACTGAGGTCGGCGCTCAGACGCACCGGCGCATAGATCCCGAACTGGGAAGGCGGTTCCACCTCTGCCGCTGGCGCCGCGGCGGGTTTCTCCGGCTGAGTCTTGGCGGTCTTGGTCCCGTCGTCCTTGTCGCAGGCGCAGAGCAGTGTCGTCAACAACACCAACGTCATCGATAACTTCAGTTTCATAGTGGTATCTTTGTGTTTGAAATCCGGGCAATCACTATAACAAACACGGCGCCGCCAGCGTAAGCTGTAAATAGCAGGACGGTGTCCCCATGTATCCGCTGTCGGCCCAGCCTCGCGGGCGCTGCTGTTGGCGATTGCCGTCTGCGGCTATAATTGCCAGCCCCGCCGGGCAAACGGGACACGCGCACCTGTAACACAACGGAGAGTTGCGACATGCCGATCTATGAATATCGTTGCCAGTCCTGTGGCCAAGAACTGGAAAAGCTGCAGCGAATCAGCGAGCCCAAGCTGGTCGATTGCCCGGCCTGCGGCGAGCCGGCGTTGAAACGCCTGGTGTCTGCCGCCGCGTTCAGGCTGAAGGGCAGCGGCTGGTACGAAACGGACTTCAAGCAGGCCGGTAAGCGCAACCTCGCGGAAGGCGCCGACAAGGACAATGGCAAGAAAAAAGAGGGTGACGAGGGCGGCAAGAAAAAGGCCGAGCCGGCCCCGGCTGGCGATGGCGCCAAGGACAGCGCTAAAGCCCCGGCGAGCGAGGGCAAATCGGGAGCGGCCTGAAAGGCCCGGCCCGGGATCAATCGAGCAGGGCCGTCAAGCTGCCCGCGGGCACGGCCCCAAACCAAACACAGGCAAATCAGGAAACAGAAGTCATGCGTAGCCACTTATGCGGTGAGGTCAACGAAAAACTGGACGGTAAGCGCGTCACGTTGTGCGGCTGGGTTGACCGCCGGCGGGACCTGGGCGGCCTGATTTTTATTGGCCTGAGGGACCACGCCGGCATCGTGCAGGTCGTGGTCGAACCGGACAGCAGCGCTTTCAAGGCCGCCGAGGAGCTGCGCAATGAGTATTGCGTGCGCGTCACGGCCACCGTGCGCATGCGCCCCGAGAGCCAGTGGAACGAGGCCATGGCAAGCGGCAAGATCGAGTGCGTGGCCGAGTCGATCGAGCTCTTGAACGCATCGGCGCCGATACCGCTGCTGATGACGGACGAGGACGGCGAGGAGGTGCGTCTGCGCTATCGCTACCTGGACCTGCGCCGGCCGCGGATGCAGCGCAACATGCGCATCCGGGCCAAACTCAACCAATCGATCCGGCGCTTTCTCGACGGCGAGGGTTTCGTGGAATTCGAAACCCCGATACTGACCCGGGCCACGCCCGAAGGCGCTCGCGATTACCTGGTTCCGAGCCGCGAGCACGCCGGGCATTTTTTTGCCCTGCCGCAGTCGCCGCAGCTGTTCAAGCAACTGCTGATGATGGCCGGGATGGACCGTTATTACCAGATCGCCCGTTGCTTTCGCGACGAGGACCTGCGCGCCGACCGCCAGCCTGAATTCACCCAGCTCGACATGGAGATGTCATTTGTCGACGAAGCGGGTGTGCAGGCGGTTGCCGAGGCCCTGGTCAGGCAGGTCTTCACGGATGTGCTGGGGGTCGAACTGGTCAATCCGTTCCCACGCATGAGCTGGCACGAGGCGTTCGAGAATTATGGCTCCGACAAGCCCGATCTGCGTTACCCGATGCGTCTCGAGAGCATCGATGAGCACGTGCAGCAACTCGACTTTCGGGTCTTTTCCGAGCCGGCGAACGCAGACGGCCAGCGGGTCGCGGCCCTGCGGGTGCCGGGCGGTGCGGTGCTGTCGCGCAAGCAGCTCGACGAGTACGCGAAATATGTCGGCCGCTACGGCGCCCGCGGCCTGGCCTGGATCAAGGTCAATGACCCCGGGGCTGGGGTCGGCGGCCTGGCCTCGCCGGTCGCCAAGTTCCTCGACGATGACAGCTGGCAGGGCATCCGCGAGCAAACCGGCGCCGCCGCCGGTGACCTGATTTTCGTCGGTGCCGGCGAGTGGCTCACCGCCAGCACTTTCATGGGTCAATTGCTGGTGCGCGTCGGCCGCGACCTGGCGCTGGCGCAGGGAGACTGGGCGCCGTTGTGGGTGACGGATTTCCCGATGTTCGAATGGGACGACGACAGCGGCCGTTACATGGCCATGCATCATCCGTTCACGGCGCCCCAGGCGGCCACGCCCGAGGCGCTCAAGGCCGATCCGGCCCAGGCGTTGTCGCGCGGTTACGACGTCGTGCTCAACGGCGCCGAAATCGGTGGCGGCTCGATCCGTATCCACCGGCCGGATATGCAACAGGCCGCCTTCGACCTGCTCGGCATCGGCGAGGATGAGGCGAAACTGAAATTCGGGTTTCTGCTCGAAGCGCTGAAATACGGCTGCCCGCCGCACGGCGGCATCGCCTTCGGCCTGGACCGCGTGGCCGCGCTGATGGCAGGCACGGAATCCATCCGCGACGTCATCGCCTTTCCGAAAACCACGACTGCGCAGTGCCCGTTGACCGACGCTCCGTCGACGATCTCCGCGCAACAACTGGACGACCTGCACATTGCGGTGAAGACCGGGACCTCTTGACGCCATGGAGCGCCACCGCCGGGCGTTTGCATCGTGTTGACCGGCCCTGAAGAAACCTGAGCCGGCCGCGCATGCCAACCGGCCAGCCGCAGCCCCTCGATCGCCGTGGCGTCACCGCCGCGATGTTCGCCTTCGGCTTCTGGGGCCTGGTGCCGATCTATTACAAGGAATTGCAGAGCGTCGATGCGTGGCAGGTGCTCGCCCACCGCATCGTCTGGGCGATCCCGGTCCTTTTGACCGTGTTGGCGGTTCGCGACGGCCGGCGCATCCTGACCCGGCTGAAGATTTCCGCGGCGGCCCTTGGCTGGCTGACGCTGACCGGCCTGATGATCGCGATCAACTGGGGCGTGTACGTCTGGGCGATCGTGCACGACCACGTGCTCGATACCAGCCTTGGCTATTTCATGACCCCGTTGATCAACGTCATCCTGGGTTTTGCGTTCCTGCAGGAGCGCCTCACGCGCTACCAGACGCTGGCGGTGATCTCGGCCGCGGCCGGCACGCTCTACTTCGCCTGGTACCTCGGCGGCGCGCCGTGGATCTCGGTGGCGCTGGCGTTGTCTTTCGGCTTTTACGGGCTGATGCGCAAACGCCTGGACGTCGGCCCGCTCACGGGGCTTTTGTGGGAGACGTTGTTGATGGGCGTGCCGGCCGCGCTCTACCTGCTGTGGTTGTCCGCTCACGGGCAGTTGCTGCTGTTGCCGCTCACCGACCACGTCAACCTGTTGCTGGTCGCGTCCGGCCTGCCGACGATTCTGCCGTTGATCTGGTTCAACATGGCGGCCCGGCGCCTGCCGCTCAGTATCCTCGGGTTTTTCCAGTATTTTTCACCGAGCATCAGCTTCATGCTGGCCGTCTTCCTGTATGGCGAAGCCTTCACCTTCGGGCACGCCGTCGCCTTCGCCGGTATCTGGCTGGGGCTGGTGCTGGTCTCGATCGAGCCGTTTCAACGCGCCAGGAAGCGGCTGCGGGGTTAGCGTGCATCATGCGGGCTGAAATCGTTCTCGTGCACGGTCTGTGGAACCGTGGCTGGAACCTGGCCCTGATGGCTGCGCGTTTGCGCGCCCGCGGGCACCGCGTGCGCGTTTTCAGCTACCCGACCCGGCAGCGTGATCTGGACGGCCACGCGGATGCCTTGCATGAATTCATCACCCGGCAGCCAGTGAGCGAACTGCACCTCGCCGGGCACAGCATGGGCGGGCTGGTGATTCTGAACCTGTTGGGCCGCCACGAAAGCCTGCCGCCGGGGCGCGTGGTGCTGATGGGGACCCCGGTGCGGGGCAGCGGCGTGGTCCGGCGCCTGGTAAAGGGGCCGGGCAGGGCGCTGTTGTTCGGCAGGGCCGCCGATGGGTTGCTCGCGGGCTGCCGGCAAGCACCGCGGCGGCGCGAGACGGGCATGATCCGCGGCACGCGCTCGCTCGGCCTGGGATGCATCACCGGTCGATTCGACGAGCCGAACGACGGCAGCGTCGCGGTCAGCGAGACGGAACTGGACGGGCTCAGCGATCGCATCGATTTGCACGTGACCCACACCCAGATGCTGGTCTCGCGCGCGGTCGTCGACCAACTGGAACATTTCGTACTTAACGGAAGCTTTAAACACTAGAGAGGGGATGGCGGCCGCCATCCTTGCGCCAGGGCGGAACTCATTACGCGGGCGTAAGTTGGCCGCGACCGTGCGCCGCGCTGCCCGCTTTCCGCCACCGGAGCGGCAGGGTTTCGTGATAAAATCGCCGCAGTCTATCCAATCCAATCCAGGGTACCCGTTACATGGCAGGTCATTCCAAGTGGGCAAATATCCAGCACCGTAAAAAGGCGGTAGACGCCAAGCGGGGCAAGGTTTTTACGCGGATCAACCGGGAAATATCGGTGGCGGCGCGCGAGGGCGGGGGTGACCCGGATACGAACCCGCGGCTGCGCCTGGCGATTGAAAAAGCCAATGCGGTCAACATGCCCAAGGACAACATCGAGCGCGCCATCAAGAAGGCCACCGGCGACCTCGAAGGCGTGACCTACGAAGAACTGACCTACGAGGGCTACGCGCCCGGCGGCGTGGCGATACTGGTCGAGTGCCTGACCGACAACCGCAACCGCACCGTCGCCGAGGTGCGGCACGCCTTCTCCAAGCACGGCGGTAACCTGGGCACCGACGGCTCGGTCGCCTATCTCTTTGCCAAGCTGGGTGTGCTCAATTTCGCGCCCGGAACCTCGGAGGAAAAAGTCATGGAAGTGGCGCTCGAAGCCGGCGCCGAAGACGTGGTCGCGGCGGACGACGGCTCCATCGAGGTCATCACCACGCCCGAAGTGTACTCCGACGTGCTCGCGGCCATGCGAGCGGCCGGTCTCAAGCCCGAGAATTCCGAGGTCACCATGCGTGCCAGCGTCGAGGTCGACCTGGATGCGGACAGTGGCCGCAAGATGTTGAGCTTCCTGGATGCGCTGGAAGATCTGGACGACACCCAAAACGTGTATTCGAACGCCGCCATACCGGACGAGGCTTACGACTAGTATGAGAATTATCGGGGTTGATCCAGGATCGCGCATGACCGGCGTCGGCATCATCGAAGTCGATGGCGATCGCGCCAGCCCGTTGTATTTCGACGTCATCAAGGCCGGCTCCGGCGAGTTCTGCGAACGCCTGGGCGTCATTTTCCATCAACTCAGCGACCTGATCCGGCAGTACCGGCCGGACCAGGCCGCGATCGAAACCGTCTTCGTCGCCCACAATGCCGCTTCGGCGATAAAACTCGGACAGGCACGGGGCGCGGCCGTCTGCGCCGCGATCGCCTGTGACGTGGCGGTTGCGGAATACAGCCCGCGGTCGGTCAAGCAGGCCATCGTCGGCCGCGGCGGCGCCGACAAGGGCCAGGTGCAGCACATGGTCGGGGTTTTGCTGGGTATCCAGGGACCGATCCAGAACGATGCGGCCGATGCGCTGGCGGTCGCGCTGTGCCACCAGCACACGCAGCAGACGCTGGCGCGCATGCAAGGGACCAGGGCGTGTTAACGGGTCCCGCGGGATAAGCCCATGATCGCGAGGCTCGCCGGCACATTACTGGACAAGTCACCGCCGTACCTCGTCATCGACGTCGCCGGGGTCGGTTATGAAGTCGAGGCGCCGCTGGGCGTGTTCAGCGCTTTGCCCGCCAATGGTGAGGCGGTTACCTTGTTGATTCACCATCATTTTTCCCAGGACAACCAGACGCTCTACGGCTTCGCCACGCGCGGGCAGCGCGAGCTTTTCCGGCAACTGCTTAAAATCAGCGGCATCGGCGCCAAGCTGGCGCTGACGATCCTCTCGGGCGCCAGCGGCGACGAGTTGGCCCACTACGTTACGAGCGGCGATGTCGCCGCGCTGACGCGGATGCCGGGTATCGGCCGCAAAACCGCCGAGCGCATCATCATGGAACTGCGTGATAAGCTCGACGGCGTCGGCGCCGGGCCGGCGAGCGCGGCCGCGGGTGCGCCCGGGGGCGCCGA
This sequence comes from uncultured Gammaproteobacteria bacterium, assembly GCA_963774415.1. Lineage (GTDB taxonomy): Bacteria > Pseudomonadota > Gammaproteobacteria > Xanthomonadales > SZUA-36 > SZUA-36. The sequence goes on from CAVZEU010000003.1 coordinate 793,798, forward strand.
CGCAACGGCGGAGGCGCGTCACGCATTGGCGGCGCTGGGCTATAAACCGGCCGAAATCAGTCGTATGATCAACGCGGTGGCCGAGGCCGACATGGATGCCGAAACCATCATCCGCAAGGCGCTGAGCAGCCAGGTGAAGCCGCATGACTGACAGACAATTACCCGATGAGGGGCTGCGAACGTGAGCGAATCGGAAGAACGCGTGGTCAGCCCGCTGGATACCCCGTCCGACCGCCTGGTGGAGGCGAGCCTGCGTCCGAAGACGCTGGACGAGTACGTTGGCCAGCCGGCCATGCGTGAAAAGCTGGCGATCTTCCTGGAAGCCGCGAGGCGCCGCCAGGAAGCGCTGGACCACGTGCTGATTTTTGGCCCGCCCGGGCTCGGCAAGACCACGCTGGCGCACGTCATCGCCAACGAGATGGGCGTCAACCTGCGCCAGACGTCCGGGCCCGTCCTCGAACGGGCCGGCGACCTGGCTGCGCTGTTGACCAACCTGCAGCCCGGTGACGTGCTGTTCGTCGATGAAATCCACCGCCTCTCGCCGGTGGTCGAGGAAGTCCTGTATCCGGCGCTGGAGGATTTCCAGATCGACATCATGATCGGCGAAGGCCCGGCCGCGCGCTCCATCAAGCTGGACCTGCCGCGGTTCACGCTGGTCGGCGCGACGACCCGCGCGGGCCTGCTGACATCCCCGCTGAGGGATCGTTTCGGTATCGTCGAGCGGCTGGAGTTCTACAGCCCGCAGGAACTGCAGCAGATCGTGCAGCGCTCGGCCGGAATCCTCAATATAGAATGCGACGAGCGCGGTTCCATGGGCATCGCCAGCCGGGCGCGCGGCACGCCGCGGATCGCCAACCGCCTGCTCAGGCGGGTGCGCGATTTCGCCGAGGTCAAGGGCGACGGCCTGATCGACGAGGGCATTGCCAGCGGCGCCATGGACATGCTCCAGGTCGACGCCCTCGGTTTCGATACGATGGACCGCCGCCTGCTGCGTCTGATCATCGAGAGCTTCGACGGCGGGCCGGTGGGGGTGGAGAGTATCGCCGCGGCGCTGTCGGAAGAACGCGGTACGGTCGAGGACGTGCTGGAGCCCTACCTGATCCAGCAGGGCTATATCGCGCGCACCGCGCGCGGGCGCATGGTGACGGCGAAGGCCTACCAGCATTTCGGCCTGAACAAGCCGGGTGGCGAGGGCGAGTTGTTTTCGGTCGATTGAACCCTTTTTTACATTAAAAACGTATTAATTTAGAACGAACTATGCAGACTTTTGTCTGGAATGTGAGAGTGTATTGGGAAGATACGGACGCCGGCGGCGTGGTCTACCATGCGCGCTACCTGCATTTCTTCGAGCGCGCGCGCACCGAATGGCTGCGAAGCCTCGGCGTGCACCAGCAACAAATGGCGGAAAAGGACAACCGGATTTTTACGATCACTCACATGAACATCGATTTCGTACGCGCCGCCCGGCTCGACGATGAGCTGGCGGTAACCGTGCATTCCGCGCACGCCAGCGGCGCCAAAATGACGTTCGGGCAGGACATGAACCGCGTCAGTGACGGGCACACCATTGCCCGAACCCATGTGACTGCTGCCTGTCTCAGGGCGGACCAGTTCAAGCCAACCCGCATTCCCGGATGGGTCCGGGCGGAGATTAACGATGCATAACGATTTACTGGTCTGGGAATTGATCCTGCAAGCAAGCTGGATGGTGAAGATGGTGCTGCTGGTACTACTGGTGGCGTCGATCTCGTCCTGGATGATCATTTTTCGCAAACGCCAGATGCTGGCGGCCGCGGAGAAGAGCGCGCAGACGTTCGAAGAACAGTTCTGGTCCGGTACCGACATGACGCGGCTTTACGAGGCCTCCGCCCGCAACAAGAGCACCGAGGGTCTGCGGCAGATATTCGAAGCCGGCTTCAAGGAGTTCTCGCGCATGCGCGAGCAGGGCCGCATGACCCCTGGCGTGCTGGTGGAAGCGGCCGAGCGCGGCATGCGCATCGCGCTGGCGCGGGAGACCGGCCGGCTCGAGCAGCACCTGAGTTTCCTGGCGACGGTCGGCTCGACCAGCCCCTACATCGGCCTGTTCGGCACCGTCTGGGGCATCATGACTTCATTTCACCAGCTGGCCAACGTCAACCAGGCCACCATCGCCATGGTGGCGCCTGGCATTTCCGAGGCCCTGGTCGCCACCGCCATGGGCCTGTTTGCCGCTATCCCCGCGGTGATCGCCTACAACCGTTACTCCAACCGGGTCGAGCGCCTCGAAGTCCGCTACGACAATTTCAAGGAGGAGTTCTCCACCATCCTGCAGCGCCAGGCGCACGCGCTGGCCGACGCCTGAGGAGCGCGCCTTGAACGGTACACAGCGCAACAAACGCAAGCCGATGGCGGAGATCAACGTGGTGCCGTACATCGACGTCATGCTGGTGCTCCTGGTTATCTTCATGATCACCGCGCCGCTTTTGAACCTCGGCGTCGAGGTCGATTTGCCCAAGGCGGACGCCGAGCCGCTGGAAAGCCGCCAGAACGAGGAGCCGATGGTGGTAACGGTGCTGAAGAACGGTGATTTGTACCTGAACGCGGGCGGCGAGAAAAGCGCCGCCACCTCGGGTCTGATCGACCCGCAGACCCTGGTGAAGACGGTTGCGGCGATCGTGCGGCGTAATCCGGATGTGCAGGTGCTGGTGGGCGGTGACCGGGCCGTGGGTTACGGCCACATCTATGCGGCCATGGTGTTGCTGCAAAAAGCCGGTGTCAAGAAGGTCGGTCTGATGAGCGACCCGCTGGACAAGATCGAAGGCGTGGATGGGGGTTGACGGCCGCGTGCACGACCTGTGGGCGCAAACCCGGGCATTTGCGCTGGCCGTTGCGGTGCATCTCCTGGCGGCCGTCATCGTATTGTTCGGCACCATGGACTGGAAGCCGTTCCGGCCGCCGGTGCTGACCGGGATGACCATCGAGGCCGTGATGGTGGACACCAAGGCCATCGAGCGCCGCCGCGAGGAGGAAGCCAAACAAGCGCGCCTGGCGCAACAGCGCAAGGCCGAGAAGGCGCGGCGCGCAAAAGAGCTGAAGGAAAGGCAGGAACGCGAAGCGCGCAAGAAGCGCGAAGCGGAGCTGCGGCTGCAGCAACTGCGGAAAAAACAGGAGGCGATTCGCCAGGCGCGCCTGAAGAAACAGCAGGAGGAACTGGCGAAGGTCCGCAAGCAGCGCGAACAGGCCGAGCGCGAGCGCAAGATCGAGGAAGAAAAGCTGAAGCAGCTCGAACAGCTTCGGCAGGCGGAAAAGGACAAGCAGGAACGGCTGAAGGCGGAGGCCGACCTGCAGCGCCAGATGGCGGCGGAACAAAGCCAGCAGCAGGCGCAGCGGCTCGGTACACTGCGGGATCAGTACATTGCCGCGATCCAGGCGCAGGTGACCAACAACTGGCTGCGCCCGCCCACGGCCCGCCCCGGGCTGCGCTGCACGCTGAAGGTCATTCAGATCCCGGGCGGCGAAGTCATTTCGGCGGCCATCGCCGGCCAGTGCAATGCCGACGAGGCCACGCGCCGGTCGCTGGTCGCCGCGGTTGAAAGGGCGGGCACTTTGCCCTACCGTGAATTTAAAGATGTGTTCGATCGTGAAATTGTTTTTATATTTAAGTATGACGGTAACTGACTCGATGCGAAAAATACTTTACGTGCTGTTGTTGCTCCTGTTCGCGCAGGCTGCGCAGGCCAAACTCGAAATTGAAATTATCAAGGGCAACGCCAGCGCGTTGCCGATCGCGATCATCCCGATGAAGTGGCAGGCCAGCGGGCCGCCGCCGGCGACGCGCGTGAGCGAAGTGGTGTCGTCCGACCTGTACCGCTCGGGCCTGTTCGCGCCGCTCGCTGAAAAGGACATGGTGGACCGGCCGGCGGATGCCGAGTCCATCCGCTTCGGCACCTGGCGCCTGCTCAAGGTGGATTACATCGTGCTCGGCTGGGTCAAGGACAGCCCGGGCGGCAACGGTTACGACATCGTATTCCAGCTTTTCGACGTGCACACGCAGGAACGGCTGCTGTCACAAATCGCCAGCGTCGGCCTGGGCGACCTGCGTTTCGGCGCGCACCGTGTCGCCGACGCGATTTACGAAAAACTGACCGGCGTCCCGGGCGCCTTCTCGACACGCATCGCCTACGTGTCGGCCACCGGCGCGCAGGCGCATACCAAGTACGAATTGTTCGTGGCCGACGCCGACGGTTACAACCCGCAACCGGTGGTGGGTTCGCCGGAACCGTTGCTGTCACCGAACTGGTCGCACGACGGCAAGCGCCTGGCTTACGTTTCGTTCGAAAAGGGCAATTCCGCGATCTATATCCAGAATGTCGCCACCGGGTCCCGCGAACTCGTATCCACGGGCCGCGGCATCAACGGCGCTCCGGCCTTTTCACCCGATGACCGTTACCTCGCGTTGACGCTGTCCAGGACAGGTAATCCCGAAATCTACATCAAGGACCTGGCGACGGGCCGCAACCGGCAGTTGACCCATCACTGGGCCATCGACACCGAAGCCGCCTGGTCGCCGGACGGTAAGTGGATCTATTTCACTTCCGACCGGGGTGGAAAGCCGCAGATTTACCGGATGCCGGTGGGCGGCGGAAAGCCGGAGCGCATAACGCGCGAAGGCGACTACAACGCCAGGGCCACCGTATCCCCCGATGGCAAGCGAATTGCGGTAGCGCACGGGGTGGGAAACGAGTATCGTATAGCGCTAGTGGATCTCGACACCGGGCGTATGCGCATACTGACGCCGGGTGTGCTGGATGAATCGCCCAGTTTCGCGCCCAACGGCAGCATGATCCTGTATGCGACCCGCGAGGGCGACAGGGGCGTTCTGGCCGCGGTCTCCGCTGACGGCAATGTGCGTCAGCGCTTGATTTTGACCGAAGGTGACGTGAGAGAACCCGCATGGTCTCCCGTTATCAGGTAAACTTGGTAGCTGATCTGTTTTAGTGGTTTTTGAATAATTTGGAGGAGAGACATGAATACTACCTGGCGTCTGTTGCTTGCCCTGGCCGTCGCGTTCTCGATCACGGCCTGCAAGACGACAAAACCTGTATCTGAAGAAGCAGCCGAACCCGCCCAGCCAGCACCGGTCGAGGAACAGGAAGCCCAACCGGTCGCGGCCCCGGATCCGCACGACTATACCGATGTCAGGAACTTTGACAACAGCGAAAGCCTGCTGTCCAAGCGAGTGGTTTACTTTGACTTCGACAAGTCTGAGGTCAAGTCGGAATATCGCGACATCGTTGCCGCCCACGCCGCCTACGCCGCCGCCAATCCCAGCGCCAGGATTACGCTGGAAGGCCACGCCGACGAGCGCGGTACGCGTGAATACAATCTTGGTCTCGGTGAACGCCGCGCCAACGCCGTTGCCGACTTGATGTTTGCAGCAGGCGTCCAGAACGACCAGGTAAAGGTCGTGAGTTACGGCGAAGAGCGTCCTGTATGCCGTGTCAGCGATGAAGACTGCTGGTGGCAGAACCGCCGCGTGGAGATTGTCTACACCGCGAGATGAGTATGCAAACAACGCTTTTGAAACCAATGCGGATGGCCAGCCTCGTTCTGGCCATTTGCATTTCTGCGCCGCTGGCCGCGCAGGAGCAGGACAACAAGGCCATGGTCAACATGGTGATCCAGATCCAGCAATTGCAGGACGAGGTTCGCACCTTGAGGGGCATGCTGGAAGACCAGGGTGCCGAAATCGAGAATTTGTCCAACCGGCAGCGGGACCAGTTCCTCGACCTCGATCAGCGCATCAACGAACTGCGCGGTAATGCGAGCGGGCCGGTCGCTGCGATGTCCTCCCGCGCCGCCCCGGCCACAACCCAGAGGCGTGCGCCGCCGCAGCCCGCGCCGGCCAAGGACAAGCCCGAGGTCAGTAAGCCCGTCGACGCGCAAACCGCCGTGAAGGGGCTGCCGACGCCGGATACGGCCTCGCGAGAGACAGCGCCCACGCCGGAGACCGAAAAAGAAGCATATGACCAGGCATTCCAGTCCCTGAAGGAACTCAAGTACGCAGACGCCGCGCAACAGTTCAAGGCGTTTCTCCAGCAGTACCCCGACAGCGAATTTGCCGACAACGCGCAGTATTGGCTTGGCGAGTCGTATTACGTGACACGCAATTACGATATCGCACTGGAGGCATTCCAGAACGTTTTGAACAAGTTCCCGCAGAGCCCGAAGGTGCCGGACAGCCTGCTGAAAATCGGCTACACGTATTACGAACTCAAGCAATGGGACCAGGCGCGCGCCGCGTTGGAGCAGGTGCAGCAGCAATATCCGAACTCGACCCTGGCCCGTTTGGCGGAAAGCCGCCTGCGGAGCATGAAGCTCGAGGGGCACTATTAGCCTTAGCCATAGCCATAGCCCTTACGTTACCCCCGCTCGCCGTTCCTGACTTGTTCAGGCACGGCTCTGCTTGAGCTTCCTTCGACCAATAGCTCGGGCTATTGGCCTCAGTCCAGCCCGGCGCACGGCCGCACCTGCCCGGCGTCAGCATCCGGCTTACGGGGGCAACGTAAGGGCTGTACCCCCGCTCGCCGTTCCTGACTTGTCCAGGCACGGCTCTGCTTGAGCTTCCTTCGACCAATAGCTCGGGCTATTGGCCTCAGTCCAGCCCGGCGCACGGCCGCACCTGCCCGGCGTCAGCATCCGGCTTACGGGGGCAACGTAAGGGCTGTACCCCCGCTCGCCGTTCCTGACTTGTTCAGGCACGGCTCTGCTTGAGCTTTTTGCCCTGAACGTCATTCCCGCGCAAGCGGGGACCTGCCGGGGCTCGCGCTGCGGTAAAATACACCCATGTCTTCCAGCGCAGAATCCACCGGCCGCGCCGTGCCCGAAAGCCGGCAGGACAGGCTCAGGATCACCGAGATCTTCCACTCGCTGCAGGGCGAGGCACGTGATGCGGGCAAACCTACCGTTTTCATCCGCCTGACCGGCTGCCCGCTGCGCTGCGTATACTGCGACACGGCTTACGCTTTTCATGGCGGCGAGTGGATGCGGATCGACGACATCGTCGAAAAGGCCTCGGGCTATGGCGCGCGCCACGTTTGCGTCACCGGCGGCGAGCCGCTGGCGCAGAAGCGCTGCCTGAGGTTACTCGAGCGGCTGTGCGATGCGGGCTTCGACGTATCGCTCGAAACCAGCGGGGCCATGGATGTCAGTGCGGTCGACGAGCGCGTCAGCCGCGTGGTCGACATCAAGACACCGGATTCGGGTGAGGTGGCGCGCAACCTGTGGGACAATATCGGCGTGCTGACCGCCCACGACCAGGTCAAGTTCGTGATCTGTTCACGGAGTGACTACGAGTGGGCACGGGAGCAAGTCCGGGAGCGTGGCCTGGAACACCAGCACGAAATCCTGTTTTCGCCCTCATGGCAGCAGCAGGACGCCGCGGAACTCGCCGGCTGGGTGCTCGAGGACCGCCTGGCCGTCAGGCTGCAATTGCAATTGCACAAAATATTGTGGGGAGACGTACCCGGAAAATGAATACCACGGAAGGCAAAACCGCCGTTGTCCTGTTATCCGGCGGGCTCGATTCCGCCACCTGCCTCGCGATTGCCGACAGTCTCGGCTACCGCTGCTATGCGCTATCCGTTAACTACGGTCAGCGGCACGGCTCCGAGCTCGAGGCCGCGAAACGCATCGCGCGAAAGTATTCGGCAGAGCACAAGATTATCGATCTCGATTTACGCAGCATCGGCGGCTCCGCCCTGACCGACGATATCGACGTGCCGGTCGAGGAAAGCGAAGGCATCCCGGTGACCTACGTGCCGGCGCGCAACACGATCATGCTGTCGCTGGCGCTGGCCTGGGCCGAGGTGCTTGGCGCGGTGGACCTTTTCATCGGTGTCAACGCGGTGGACTATTCCGGCTACCCGGACTGCCGGCCCGAGTTCGTCAACGCCTTCGAAGAGCTGGCGAACCTCGCCACCAAGGCGGGGGTGGTGGGTCATCGGCTGGTCGTTCACACACCGCTGATCGACATGAGCAAGGCCGACATCATCCGCAAGGGCACGGAACTGGACGTAGATTACGCGATAACCGTTTCCTGCTACCAGGCCGACGAAGTGGGCAGGGCTTGCGGAGTGTGTGATTCCTGCCGTATCCGTGCCGCCGGTTTCGAGGCGGCCGGCATCGATGACCCGACCCGCTACCAGCCGGCAGACTGACCGTTTTTCCTTGAGTGCGGCCTTGAATTCAAATAAAATGCCGCGCTCCCCGCATGATCCTGAGGGCCGTTAGCTCAGTTGGTAGAGCACCGGACTTTTAATCCGATGGTCGTAGGTTCGAATCCTTCACGGCCCACCATTTTACGACGGTGTATTCCGGCCACATGGGTTACGCCTTGATTCCAGCCATAGAGCAGGTTTGAGTTTTTTAAATGCTTGACACCGGACCAACGAATTTGTCCAAACGATAATGCAAGCTATATATTGTTAATTTCTGCAAAACAGATCAAATGACATCTGTGGACGCTCACAAGCGAAAAGACATTTCATACCACGATGCGATCGGGCCGGGAATATCATGAGGTTGTGGTCGAACCACGTGCATTCTATCCAAACGATGATAGGTATCTGTAATAGATCTCTTCGACATGCCTAGATATGCTCGATGTCGGTTGCGGCACGGGCTCCTCTCGCTCCCTCGCCGAGACGGTTTACTACGGAGATCTCGAGAAACACATGATTTTGCGCTACGGCTGTCTGTTTAGAGACGTTGTGGGTATTGACCATAGTTCATCTATGACTCGAATCAGCCCATTATCAAGGAGAGCTTCGAGACTGTTGCCGGGCTGGACAATGTACAGCTCATCATGAAGAATCGTCAAATATCTCAAGGCTGCGGGGGTGCGGGGGTTGCGAAAGAATCCCGCTGGAGAGCTACCAGGGCAGCAGGCACGGAGTAGAGACGCAATCCGTGCTTCTTGACGATGCAGTCTTCTTTAGGCAAAGCCAAGCGCAGGTCAAAGAAATACGTTGCATGAGGAAGTGCAGTCGGTTTATTGCCACCTTTTGGTGAACGGCACCAGTAGTTGGGTTGGGACGGTTCGGTTGCCTGTATGCAGCGAAATCGATTGTTGCGGCGACAGGCACCAGTCCGTATCAAATCTTTCTTTCAGGTAGGCGGCACAAGAGTCCCAAAATGAGGCATACCAAGCAGTACTATCGCCAGAGGTCTCGCCTGGGTGCGATGGGATATACCAGCCTTTCATGACTTTTTTCAGGAAGCCGTGACGCTGAAGGCGCTCGCGTCAGTTCTGCTTAGGTCCCGAGACCTTACCGCTACGCCCCCTTTTTCTTGCAGCTCTCGTAGAGCTTTGAGGGATTGCTATTTTTCCTGGGGTCTTCCCATGCTGGTTTTGCTCTTTCTCCAAGTTTATTTGTTGCGATTTCTAGGTTATTCTGTTTTATCATTTTTAGTTTTTATGTCTAGCAAATTCCAGGTTATTTTGTCTATAGTTGACCTTCTGATATTTTTATTGTTATTAATCGGATACTTGCGGTATTTGTCAATTATTAATGTGCCAGTTAACGCCAGTAAACCGCGGTACATGACGGCTTGTGTGGCACAAACCTGGCACAATCGAATTAACGACAATTCAATTTTCTGAACTTCTGCTTTCGACCAGAAGCGGAAATCGAAAGTCTCTTCACCTGAGACTAAGTACGATGACTGGTATTGACCCAATGCAAACTTCGTATACCTGAGGGTGAACATGCTGCGCATCATCAAAATTCTACTGCAGCTGGAGTAGGCGCATTCGGATTAGTTAGCGGCTTTTCGATATTTCTATTGGGATGACACCGTGGCGGCAGTGGCAATGGTAACCTCCATGTCCAGCTGGGATGGTGGCGTCTCCAGTTGGCAGGCTGTAAACAGCGCACCTCTTAATTGGTTTGGCGCTGCTTGGATCGTGGCTCTGGATCTGGGCTATGCTATGCTCTGCGCAATAGGCGTGATGCGGATGTGGAGTGCACGCTATGCAAGTTCGCCAGTTGCTGTTGCTAAGACTCTGGCGCTCGCGGGATGTGGACTCGCTGCGATCATGTTGTTCGGCGGATTCTTTGTGGGTGCGGAAACGTTTTTCGAGCTGTGGCGTTTAGATGCCATGCGTGGCTCCGTTTTGGATACGGCATTCCGCTATCTAGGTTCGATTCAGCTCATTGCTCTATTAACTTCCAGCGCAGAGCCTGAATAGCGGTTACTGGCCGAAAAGTGTATAAAAATTAATCTTTTAACCGGACTGGCTTTTTATCCTGGCTAGCCAATATCTCAGTAAAACCAGTAACGCGTAATTAATAACAAGCCTCGCTTTACAACTCATGTGCACGTTTGTGCCGCAGTTCACGGTGAGTTTGAATGTCAGCTTTCGACCAATGAGAGACATTCGTCAAATATAAAACAAACACTAATATGGTGGGGGGAGCTCCTTTCTCCTGAGCTTTATCCGAAAAATCCGGCAAACCCCCTTTGTTGTGTAACCAACTTACCAGATATTGGATGCACTGATCATGTGCGAAGAAACCGGCTTTTTAAAATATATTGGATTTTTAATATAAAAGAGTTTAATTCTCAATCCCAACTATACTAATGTCAGCGAGACGCTTTTCCAAGTGTACTCATAACCGCGATACGGTTGTCGAGACCCTATCCGGTAATTCCACAGCTGTATAGGGTATCCACTATCTGAAAGTACTCAGAGCTCCTGCATGGTTAGCTATTAATAACTGAGGGACTAAGAGTATGAAGTATTTACCAACCACTTTAACAACCTGATTAGCTTGATGCGGGCTGTCTTCACCATCAGCGACAGGAAGCAAATACCTGCATAGGTCAAGTCGCGTGAGCGTTCGAACTCTGCAACGCCTACTGTGAGGCAATGGATTGTGAGATCGACGATCCTAAGCTTGATATTGCCTGCGAAAAGGTGATGGATCGGTTTGAGCAGCTACAGGTTCACTCCGCCGTCCGAATCAGTACCAGTGTTTAGAAGCGACATGCATTGGCCCAGCGTCAGCTACTGAAGATCGCTACTGAGGAGGATGATGGTGACCGATACCATTCCTATGTGCTTTTAATTATACTGACACAACCCTGCTCTGTTACAACGGTAGCTGGAGTTGTAACTCGAAATAATCTTAACACTGGAGCCGTCAATCACTGGCGGCTCTTTATTTTTGATACTTCTCTATGACTGCCTTTGGCCGTTTGCGGTCCATAACATCGCTGATAGTCTGAATACACGAGCCATCGCGTCGACCGCTTGTTCGGCTTCAGCTCTGGCACGATGGGTCTCGTCCCATTCCGCCGCCAATAGAGCAAGAAGTACGCCAACGACCACCACCAAAACTTCGAGTGCCCAATGATGCAGGGCCCGCTTCTCCCGGGGTCGTAAAGCGCAAAATCGTGACTTCAGCTTAGCGGTCTTAGGTGATTCGGTTAGTCAGGTCAGGACACCCATAGCTTTGTTCGAACGGGTCTCAAAGTTTATGCTGGCATTTTCCTCGGATCCCATGCTTCCCGGGCTAAGTTTCCAGCGAAAAAGTGGCAGCAGGGAACCAAACCGCGTAAAGACTCGGACAGCAAAGAGTTCAGGGTAGTATGCGAACGTCTATGTCACCGCAGCTCACGGAACCTGCAGCAGAGAAGAAAGAACTTCCTGAAGCGTCGAACACTTCAACCCGATAGTAGTCGCTGGCCCAGGACTATCAATTCCCAACTGTGCCCTAACCGACGTAACGGGATAGCTTCTGTCAGCGGTTTGCACGCGCAAGCCGAGTTGGCTGACGTCCACCTTTTCACCCGGAAACATTTCGACTCCACCAGGCCCTCCACATCCCACAAAGACGTAGTTCGTACCATCGCCCCGATAACGGCATCTGATGTCATCCATCTGTAGCTTAACCAAACCGGTTCCAGCAGACCCTACCAGCACAGGCAAGACGTATGGAATGGTTACCGTTCGTGGAGGGTCATAAACTTCACTGCCGTCGTTCTGTGTTCGAGGTCTTTGTGCAAGTGAAGCACAAATGTGAGTGTCGGTGGTTTGAAGTTTCCTGGTATCCTCCAAATCGATGACTGCCGAGTATCCTGCAACTCCATTCACCATGATGTCGCCTTCACTAATAAAGTGGGCATCAGGATATTCGTCCATATTGCAAGATACACCGTCCGCGGCGCCATTCGGGTCTCCGTCGAATTCGTAAGTAACCCCTGGTTCGGAGTGCATCCACGTTAACCACTCTGTGCCATCGTTATCGCTGGCAGTTACCGAAACAAGTGCTCCGCTTGTGTAAGCCATCATGAAATTTGCACTGACTTCGCAGTCAAGATTCGTTTCAGCGATCCCTGGATTGCTTGTTCCAAAGAACACCAAGAATGACAAGATGCATTTCGGATTCATGGGATTCGTTCTCCTCCGCCGTTCATGGAAAAGTACTTTCTTACCGCTAAGTATAGGCAAACAAACAAAAAATGCACAAAAGACAATGAAGTTGACACGCTAAACCTTATGCCGGCACTTGACCCGGCCCTGCAGTTTCCGCTTAAATCCAATATCTGTTACACGACCCGCACGAATCCAAAACTGCAACGAGCAAGTGGAGTATAACAGCATGAAAACAACTTTTTGCGTTGGCCGGTAATCCAATGCTGTCCGCCCTCAAGTAACAAGGCAAGTTATGGGGTCACCCATTAGCCAGCCAAGGTCACCCATTAGCCAGCCAAGGTCAAGAGGGTAGAAGTCACCCTCCGATGTAAGTCGGATATTATAATCGCCATCGTTCGCTTCATTCGCGTTAGATTTTTCCTTGCGCCGGTGTCAGCGATCATCCGCACCAGTCACCCATCAGGATCAAGACCGATCATTGCTGAGTTCGGTCCCTGGCGCCCATTGGCGCCCACAAAATACTCGGTGCCGTACGGTGGCCATGATTGAGGGTTCAGAAGTTGTGGTTCGGACCGCAGTCCCACCAGACCCATGAGAGCTCACCGAGGGGCTCCCAAAAAACCTGAACCATTTGGAATGTGATTTTCTGGCAAGATTCAACCATGGAGGAAGGAGCTTGCTATGAAGAGAAAGCGTTATTCGGTAGAGCAGATCATTGCCGCCGTGAAGCAAAATGAACTGGGCACGCCCGTGCCGGACATTGCCCGTAAACTCGGCGTTGCCGAGCAGACGGTGTATCGCTGGAAGAAGATATACGGGGGGCTGGAGCCAGACCAGGCGCGTGAGTTGAAGCAGCTCCGCGACAAAATCGTCAAGTTAAAGACGCTAGATTGCAGATTTGAGCCTCGATAAGGCTATGCTCCAGGATGTCGTTGCAAAAAAGTGGTGAGCGCGCCACAGAGCCGGAATGATGGCGCGCTACCTGACGGCTCATTACCCCGTATCGATTCGTCAAGCCTGCCAGCTGAGTCGGTTTTCTCGGGCGGCTTACTATCGTGAACCCCAACGGGGCCGTAAAGACGAAGCATTGCGTTTGAAGATCCGTGATCTGGCACGTAGCCGTGTGCGTTACGGAGAAAAACGGATTCAAGTATTGCTCAAGCGGGAGGGCATTCACGTCAACCATAAACGTGTGCATCGCCTGTATTGCCTGGAAGGCTTGCAGATCAAGGCCAAGCGCCCAAGGCGGCACGTCAGTGCATCGCACCGCCAACCGCCGAGAGTATGGGCATCAGCCCCGGATGTGGCCTGGAGCATGGATTTTGTTTCCGACCAGACTCAGTGTGGTCGGCGTTTCCGGGCGCTAACAGTGGTTGATGTATTCACGCGGGAATGTCTTGCCATTGAGCCGGGACAACAGTCTTGGCGCCGCGGATGTTGTGAACACGCTGACCAGGGTTGCAGCTCAACGCAGATCGCCGAGACGGATTTACTGCGACAACGGCAGCGAATTTTCCGGTCGCCTGGTTGATCTGTGGGCCTACGGTAACGAGGTTACACTGGAGTTAGCCGGCCGGGTAAGACACGGATAATGATTTGTAGAATCGCGGCAAGGACGGCGGGATGAATTCTACTGTGCACTGGTTCCGGGATTTGACAGATGCCCGAGACAAGTTGCAAGCTTGGAAACGGGAATACAACGAGAGTCGGCCTCACAGGTCACTCAACAACTCGCTTGGAAACAAGGCCAAATGGGCGGCTAAACAGCGGAAAATCACGACCAGGTGGTCATTAAAAAATCAAACCCAAACCTCGCACTGGGGGTGTGTCCGCTGAGGGGGAAAGGTCAGAAATGTGCCACTCGGATGAGAATTAATCCATTAATCAGGTATCCGCTCCTGGCCGAAAACAGTGATCGTGGAGCCAGATCCCCTTGGTTCTGAACCGTGTAGTAGAAGCGGAAGCTTACGGAACCGCAAACTTCCGCTCGAAAATTGACAGGCAAGACCTGTGACTATTTGTCAACTAAATAGCCAGAAATCGAAGCCTCGACATAGCCTCCAACTGTATTGCTCTCCTTCCTGACTCGAATGATCGGAGAACTGTCGTCATGATCAGCATAGAGTTTGATGTTATTCAGCGATACATATACGTCTTGGGATTCCGCATTCGTGCCAGCGGATTGCATCGGAATCCAAGACGTGGCTTCGTTTCCATCAACATTGGTGGAAATGTCTACCCAAGCCGGGATGCTGGAATCTATAGAAAGATTAACTGAGACCGTTTCGATAATTAGCCTCTTGCCCTCAGGGACAACCCAAGGTTCGCCATTTGTCAAACACCCAGTAACGTACGAGTCATCTGGAACGGGATTTCCACACGTCCAGGCGACCGGTTGTTTTCCGGCCATATCGTTCACGTCGACCACCAGTGGGATCACGCCGTTTTGGTCGGAGGCATTGGTAATTTCAGCGCCTACAACACCTTGCTCGTGAACTTTGATCCAACCATTGCCATCCAAATTTTGCTCTTGGACTTTAATTGGTGGATTGTTGACAGGGCCCGGCTTTGCTTGTGCTGATGCGGTGAAGGCGATTAGTAACAGAGATGCAATTAACAACTGCGGATATTTCATGGTCTGTCTCCTTGGAAATTCCATGTGAAATGAGGTTGCGATGATTTCATAACCAAAGGCTCCCAGGATTAGAAAATCGGTATTCGTGCCGAAAAGAGAAATGCCATGCATTGCGGCACCTCTAACTACCTAAGGAGGCTGCGGTTTAACCAAGTGAAACGATTCACTGGTTAGATCAAGTCTTCGAGATTCAGCGAAATAGATCCAATGGACCAACAGACCGTTCGATTGAACGATAGAAGTGTCTAAGGGCGAACATCCGTGTCGCTTTAACATCGCATTTCCAATTTGCGAATTACCCCTTGTCATTTTCAGCATACTCGCTTAAATCAAGAGATTTCCTGCCCCTTATCGGCGTTCGACTCGCGCCCGTGCTCAAGGTTCCGTCAAACGGTCCGTTTGGCGGTTAGGCGACAACAGGGGTTGGCCGCGTTTCGCTATTGGCTGAAAGCGGACACTGACAATTTATTGTTCAGGCAAAGTCCGACGGTGGTCAGCCGGAACTCCGATCATCTTGAGGTCACTCGGGAGATTGAGATACTTGTTGACCCGATCATCGAGCTTGAAATCCCTGAATGATAAAATTGCCATATGGACCTTTTCGACCACGCGATGAACCAACGGCTCGACGACGAGGCGCCGCTTGCAGCCCGGATGCGCCCGCGCACGCTCGATGAGTATGTCGGCCAGGACCATATCATCGGCGAGGGTCGCCTGCTCCGGCGTGCCATCGAATCCGACCGCCTGTTCTCCTCGATCCTCTTTTGGGGGCCGCCTGGGACCGGGAAAACCACCCTCGCCCAGATCATCGCGCGCAGGACGGCTTCACACTTTGAAACGATCTCGGCTGTGCTCTCGGGCGTGGCCGCGCTCAGGGAAGCCATCAAACAGGCCCAGGAACGTCGCAAATTCCACCAGCAGAAAACTATTCTCTTCGTCGATGAGGTTCATCGCTGGAACAAGGCCCAGCAAGACGCACTCCTCCCCCACGTCGAAAATGGCACTTTCACGCTGATCGGCGCAACGACCGAGAACCCCTACTTCGAGGTCATCGGCGCCCTCGTTTCGCGCTCCCGGATTTTCCAGCTCAATCCGCTCGGGGATGAAGATGTGCGGCACCTACTTGACCGGGCAGTCACTGACCCCGAAAGAGGGTACGGAAACCGCAAGATTCGGATTGAAGAGGAAGCGTACACCCACCTGATCCAAGTCTCTGGAGGGGACGCGCGCAACGCCCTGAACGCCCTCGAACTTGCGGTCGAATCCACTCCGCTGGGCGCGGACGAAACGATCCACATAACGCTCGGGGTTGCACAGGAGTCGATCCAGCGCCGCGCCGTGCTGTACGACAAAGACGGCGATGCGCATTACGACACGATCTCTGCTTTCATAAAATCCGTGCGTGGCTCAGATCCCGACGCCGCACTCTACTGGCTCGCTAAAATGCTGTACGCCGGGGAGGATGCCCGCTTCATCATACGCAGGCTACTGATCCTCGCAGGGGAAGACGTCGGAATGGCCGACCCCATGGGTTTGGTCATCGCCAACGCGGCGGCCCAGGCGTTTGATTACGTCGGCCTCCCCGAAGGCGTGTACCCGCTCGTGCACGCCACGCTTTATCTGTCCACAGCGCCAAAATCCAATACGGCCACTCACTATTTCAAGGCCTACCAAAAAATCGAAGACGAAGGCAAAGTGCAGGTTCCACAACATTTGCAGGACGCCAACCGCGACGCCGAGGCGCTCGGCCATGGCGAGGGGTATGTTTACCCTCACAACGCACCGGAACACTACGCACCGCAGCAGTACTTGCCAAACGAAGTGCTCGGCACCTATTTCTACACGCCCTCCGACCAGGGCTACGAGGCGGATATCGCCGACCGCCTCGAACGCTGGCGTCACGCCCAACGCAAAGCGCTCGGAATCACGGACAGTGAAACCTTACCTGATCTTACAGAAGACGAAATCAAAACGATCAAAGGCAAGCACAAGTAATTCAGACAGGTCTATTCCGGACACATGGTTAACACTCTGCCCGCTTTCGTCCGTCAGCGGCTTACCCGTATTCGATAACAACCGACTCGATTGTTAGGCACGTCCTACAGGAAGGGGACGTCGTCGAGGTCGGTTTCGGTCTCGACGCTGGCGCTTGGGGGCAGTTTTTCCATTTCCCGGCGCAGCATCTTGACGTGTTCGGACTCCTCGTCCCGAAGCTCGGCGAACAATTTCTTGACGTCGGGATCGGTGATGCCGGGCAAGGCCATGTCGTAAAAGTCATAGGCCTTCTTCTCGGCGGCGAGCCCCACCTCGAACGCCTGCAGCGCGGACATGCCGCGGTGCGGCGCCCCCACTTCCGGCGCCTCGACGTCGTAGAGATCGGTCAGTTTCAGCTTCATGGACGCCTTGCCGAACAGGGCCATGCGGCGTTTGAGCAACTCATTTCCGTGCTTGGCTTCGTTCTCGACCATCGAGGCGAAGAACGCTCCGGCGTCATAACCGCCGAGCTGCGAGGCGAACATCTTGTAGCGCTGGAGCGCTTCCTCTTCGATCAGGATCGCGAGGTCGAGGGCGTCCATCAGGCTGAGCTCGGACAGGTCTAGATTGGTGGACATCGGATGGGACTCCTGTTGGGTTTGACGCTCCGAAGCGGTCCGTCAGTTGCGCTTCAAGCGGTGTACACCGGCCGGGCCCCGTCTGTGGGCCCGGCGGCTCTTGGGACCGCACGATTATAACATCGCGGCCTGGATCAGTACGACATTGCGGGGCGGCAAGCGGCCTGAGATCGGCGCCCGCGCCACGCCCGCCAAGGCCGGGTCCCACGTCACGCTGCCGCCATGGCGGGCCCGGCGTTTGTCTCGCGCCGCTTACCGGTAAATCAGCTTCTGCAGGTGCTCGGGATAGCGCGCGCCTTTAACGTCGATACTGGCCAGCGCGGCATCGATCGCGGCCAGGTCTTCGGCGCTGAGTTCAATGTCCAGGGCGCCGATGTTTTCCTCGAGCCGTGAGAGCTTGGTCGTGCCCGGAATCGGCACGATCCATGGCTTTTGCGCCAGCAGCCACGCCAGCGCAATTTGTGCCGGGGTCGCCTGCTTGTCGGCCGCGATCTGCGCCAGGCGATCGACGAGGCCCCGGTTCGCCTCGCGTGCCGCTGCGCTGAAACGCGGCACGATGCTGCGGATGTCGTCGGCGCCGAACTCGGTACCGGCGTCGATGCGGCCGGTGAGAAAGCCCCTGCCGAGCGGTGCGTAGGGCACGAAGCCGATACCAAGTTCTTCGAGCGCCGGCAGGATCTCGGCTTCCGGCTCGCGCCACCACAGCGAATATTCGCTCTGCAGCGCGGTCACGGGCTGCACGGCGTGCGCCCGCCGAATGGTTGTCGCCCCCGCTTCGGAGAGCCCGAAGTGTTTGACCTTGCCTTGCCCGATCAGCTCTTTTACCGCGCCGGCGACGTCTTCGATCGGCACGGCCGGGTCGACCCGGTGCTGGTAGAAGAGATCGATGGCCTCGACACCGAGGCGCCGCAGCGACGCTTCGGCCACCGCCCTGATATGCGCCGGCCGGCTGTCCACGCCGGCGGGGCGCTCGCTGTCCTGGCCCATTTTAAAGCCGAACTTGGTCGCGATGACCACCTCGTCCCTGAATGGCGCCAGCGCCTCGCCCACCAGTTCCTCGTTGATAAAGGGACCGTAGACCTCGGCCGTGTCGAAGAACGTCACCCCGCGCTCGACCGCGCCGCGGATGACGGCGATCGCCGCGTCCTTGTCCGCGGACGGCCCGTAGCCGGAACTCATGCCCATGCAGCCGAGGCCCAGCGCCGAGACCTCGAGCCCGCTTTTTCCCAACCTGCGTTGTTCCATTTCAGTTTCTCCCTGGCCACAGCCCGCCGACTTCCGGTGCTTTGAGATTATGTCTCGTGCAAACAGTTGAATCGACCGTTTATCGGTTGGCCGGTTCCCTCGGCGACGAAGGGGAGGGCGCGTGCGATCATTCCGCACCGCCCTCCATAAGATCATGGGCGCTTGGCGGTCACCTGGATAGCATTTTGTCCGGGCTAACGCACGGGGGTCGCGAGGTCGGCTTACTTTTCCGGGCGACCTGCATCCGGATGGCGGTAGGTGCCGTCGAAGCTGGTCATCCAGGTCTTGCCGTCGTTTGAGTCTTCGATCAACTGGCGCACGCTGCCGTCGGCGTTCGGCGTAAAGGTCATCCGGCGGAAGGCCGTCTTGCCGTCCCTGTCACCGAAGCCGTTGGCCTCGAAGCGCATGGCCCCGTCGCGGAACTCGCCTTCGTAGTGCGTGACGGTGCCGTTGTCGGAGGTCCATACCTGGTGCCAGTGGCCCGTTGCCGGGTCGAAGAAATTGACGCTGGTGCCGCGGTCTCCGTAGGCGTTGGTCCAGGATTCCCTGACGACGCAATTGGCCAGGTCATGGCGAATGTGGTTCTCGCCGACGAACTGTCCCTGTGGGTTGGTGACCTGCCAGTCGCCCAGCCAGAAGTCGAACTGCGCCGCTTCCTCGCTGGCCCTGCAGGGGTGTTTTGCGAGATCCGCCTTGGCCAGTAGTGACTTGAATTCGGCGTTGTCGGCGAGTTGCGGAATGCCGCCGATTTTCGGCAGCAACGCGACCGCCTTTGGATTGAAGGCATAGGCGCGCCGCAGAAACTCCAGGGCATCGTCGGTCCGGCCCTGGGCAGCGGCAATCTGGGCCATCCGCATCATGGCGCCGGCTGGCTGGAACTTCATATCCGCGGCGTGCCGGAAGGCCTCCAGGGCCGCATCGTAGTGCCCGGCGTCCTGCTGCGCCCGGCCCTCGGCGTACCAGTCCATGCCGGTCTGCGGTTCGGCCGCCGCCAGCTTGGCGCTCGCCAGTAGTGCCGTTAGTAATATCGCGGTGATTTTCATGCTCTCGACCTGTCTGTTGTGTTTATCGGCACAGGATGGCATAAGACTGAAACGCGGATTGACCTTTATGCGGCAGGCGGAGACAAAAAAAGGATGGAGTATCCACGGCAGCTGCTGCAGCCGGGCGCTTCGGCCACTGCCCGAACATCGCCGTGAATAAGAAAACGCCCCATCGAAACGGGGCGTTTCCTTGTGCTTGTGAGTTAAGCCTGGTTGTTACAGAGGCACATCACATACATTGACCAGCGGGTAGTTCTGGCGGCCGTTGCCCTTGCCCGGGTTCATGGCCTTGACGTTCACGCCCTCGCGTGTCGCCTGGATATTCGCGCCGATGTCCTCCGCGGTGTAGTCAGTTTCAGGTTGCAAATCCGCGTTCAAGGCTTCGAGCGCCGCGTTCATGACCGCATCGCGCAGGCCCAGCACGGAGCCGTTGCAGCTGCCGGTATCCAGCGTCTGGTCGTTGGAGCAACGGTATACCAGCTCGCCCGGGTAATCGCTGGCGAGGGTTCCCGGTACGTACTGGACCAGTTCGAACTCGATTTCGTAGTCATACCAAGTGGTTCCGCCGTCAGGGGAGAGGGACACGGCGAATTCCGCGTCGCCGCCGAATTTCGTTTGGCCGCCCGCGTCCGCGGTGTTGTCCCAGCTCCAGCTGGCGAGCAGGCTGGTGCCGAACGGGGCGATTTGCACGTAAGAGCAGCCTTCCGGAGTGATCGTTGCGAGTGGGTCCGGGGCGTTCTTTGCCAGTGCCAGCGGGGCGCTTGACAGCGCGGCAACTAATACAAAAGCGATAGGTGATTTCTTCATCCTGGATCTCCTTATCTTGATGAAAGTGTGGTTGCCCCACATCCCGTGAGGGCATAGCCCCATCGGAATGCGGGACATTGAGAGTTTACCATACTCAATGCCTCGTATTAGTTTTCTTTTCGGCCTGAAAGTTCACGCAACAAGACGTTTGCCTTGCCGGTGACGGCGCCGCTGTTCGGCTACATGGCGGTACCCGAACCGCGCCCGGGCGGCCGCATGCGCTGCCTGGCATGCGGTCCCGTTTGCGGGTCGATCGGGTGTCAGACCCCTGAGTGCAGGATCTGGTGCTCGACGAACTGGCGCTGTTGCCGGCCATCGAGTCGATAGATCCTGACGATGTTGGCCGGGATGTTGATGCCCACGCGGTCGAGCACACGCACTTTGTCGAAACGCGAGTAAATCGTCGAACCCGTTGACGTCACGGCGATTCTCTCGGCAAAGGGCAGTTCCGGCAGGCGCCGGTCGAGAATCAGGAGATAGGACCGGGACGGTGATGTATAAACGATCAGGGAGCGCTGGTCGATAACGTTCCAGCCGTCGATGTTCCAGTTCTGGAAGTGATCGACAGTCGGCAGGTTGTCGAAGCGGTACCTGGCTTTGAGTGCTTGTGTATCCTTTGCCAGAGCCGTGCCGCTGACCAGCCCCAGTGTCAGCAATAGAACGATAAATTTTTTCATGACGCTGTCCATTTCAGTGTCCCTCGCAGGATCATGGCGAAATGCACATCCTCGATACAGACTGAACAACAGACTGCTTAACTGTTTATATAGACAGCCATGGCAGGATATGATTCAAGCTTGAGCGAGCTGCAAATGTGTCAATGTGCGCAAAGGCGGGTTACGCGCTTGAATCCGCCGTGGAGGAATCAGGCCATGTACGCAACGAAGTCAATGGGAAAGCTCAGCCGATGTTCGCTGCTGTTGCTTTTGTTGGCAGCGTCCGCTCAGGCGGATCAGGCCGCGCAGTTTTCCATCACCTCGCCCGAGTTTTCGAATAGGGGCGCCATCCCCGCGCGATTCACCTGCGAAGGCAGCGACACGTCGCCCGCGCTTGCCTTTGCCGGCGCCCCGGACGGCACCCGGAGCCTCGCCCTGATCGTCGACGACCCGGATGCGCCCGACCCGCAGGCGCCGCAAATGACCTGGGTGCATTGGGTGCTCTACAACCTGCCGGCCGCCGCCGCCGGCCTTGCGGAAGGCGTCACGGACTTGCCGGACGGTACGCTGTCGGGACTCAACGACTGGAAGCGGCCCGGCTACGGCGGCCCCTGCCCGCCGATCGGCCGGCATCGCTATTTCTTCAAACTGTATGCGCTGGACAGCGTGCTGCCTGACCTCGGCCGGCCTGACAAGGCGCAATTGCTCGACGCCATCGAGGGCCACGTGCTGGCGCGGGCGGAACTGGTCGGCACCTACGAGAAAAGGCGGTAAGACTCGACCGCCTTCGCGCGTGCAGCCAGGGCAGGTGATTGCGTTCACTCCGTTGTGTTGGCGATGAGGGAAGTTAATGATGTATCGAGTTGGTTTACTGGCTCTTGTGTGTTTTCTCGGCAGCGGTTGCGACGGTGCCGACCCGGACTTTTGTTCGTTGTTAAGCGTCGAGGAGGTGGCGACGTTCAATCCTGACGTCGTCGCCAGCAAGGTGGAGGTTCGTGGCAAGAATGCGCCGACGCGTTATTGCATTTACACCACCCGTGGTAACGAGGAAGTGTTTTTCCTTTCCATCGGCACGGCTACCAAGAATGTGCCGACGGTCATCCTGCAGACCTACGCCGCCTACATGGAGGGAGAGAATTCGGTTGTAACGGTGCCGGGTGTGGGCAACTCCGCCGCGGCCCTGTTTTCTGCTGATTACACAAGTGACAGGTTCCGCATGCTGATCGCCAACAACGACAAGTGGTCCGTTACCGTCAGGGCGAAGGGCATCGACAGCGAGGACTCGCCCAGATTCGCCACCATGAAGAAACTGGCAAACCGGGCATTATCGAGGTTTTAGCAGGGGCGTCGCCGGCCGTGGCCGACAGGCGCCAAGTGGCGTGCGGGATATCCGGTTTGCTATGATCGCCGGGAAAGGTCCGAAAACTGCTTGATGCAGGCAAGGAGGTTAGCATTATGCTTGGTTCTCACACTGGTTTTCGCGTATTGATTCTCGCGATCTGCCTCGTCGCTTTGGTAGCGCAGGCGGACCCGGGCAAGGGCAACGAGGCCCATGGCAAGGCCCACCAGGCGCAGGAGAAGGAGTCTGGTTCCCACCTCGCGCTCACACTGAGCGCCGGCATCAGCGTCGGCGATGCCCGCGCCCTGGCCAGCCGCTATGGGCTCACGGGCGGCAAGCCGCTGCCGCCAGGCATACGCAAGAACCTGGCCCGCGGCAAGCCGTTGCCGCCGGGCATACAAAAAACACGCATGCCGGCCGCCTTCATCGAGCGCCTGCCCCGTCACGAGGGTTACGAGTGGCGGCGCGCGGGCACCGACCTGGTGCTGGTCGTAGCGGGCACCCTCGTCGTCACCGACGTGCTGCACGGCGTCTTCGACTGACCGGGCGTTCAGGCCAGGGCGACGAACTCCTGCGCTTTCATGGCGTCGACGTAGCCCTGGAACGGGGCATTGACCTCGGCCCAGTGCGGCAGGCGCTTGACGTTGCCGAGCCAGCGTTCGATGTTCGGGTAGGACGAGAAATCGATGTGCACGATCTCGCCGACGGTGACCAGGGCGGCGCCGAAATAATCGGCGATCGTGATCTGATCGCCGCACAGGTAGGGTTTGTCCGGCCCGAGCCAGTGGTCGTTCAGCAGGGTCAGCCAGCGCCTGGCCTTTTCCTTACCCCATTGGATCGTTGCCGCCTGACCCTCGTCACTGCGCCGTTTGTGGTGGGGAAAAAGCTGCGGATAGCAGAAGTTATAACCGAAATCACGGTAAAAATTGGTGTTCAGCCAGTCCATCATCTCGTTGACCTTGGCGCGCTTTTTCAGGTCCTTCGGGTAGGCCGGGGAGTGGATTTTGTCGGCTAGGTATTTGAGTATGGCTGAACCTTCGGTCAGTTGCAGATCGCCGTCGACCAGCATCGGCACCAGGCAATTGGGGTTCAGGTTGGCATAGGGCGGTTGCATCTGGGCTCCGCTCAAGAGGTCGACGACTTCCTTCTTGACCGGGATGTCGTTTTCCAGGATGAACAGCAGGATCGGCCGGCAAACGGTCGATACGGGGTGCATGTAGAGTTTCATCGAATCGTATCCTGTGTGTTGGGTTAGGGCCTGGCAAAGCGATGCGAGCTGCGCGCCATCGCACTTTCGTTCATATTCGCCAAGTACGACACACTCGTTATACCTTGTCCTGAAGAAATGGCCAACATGGTTGCTTGTTCGCGCACTCCGCGCAGACCCCCGTGGCCAATTATGACGGCTTGGCCGCAATCGCCCGGGCGCTCACCCCTCTTCTGACCCGTGCCCGTTACCGTAGTTCATGCCCGGGCGATCCAACGAGCACGAAGCGGCTGCGGACGCCGTTGCCGCCCGGGCAACCTGGAATCCCGGGTTGATTCGGGGGCGTTCAAACCCATGTCTATGGATAGCGGTCAGGAATTCAACTTCACGTCAAATCAAATTTTCAATTTAATCAATAACTTGATAAAATTATCAGACTAACATGCTATTTGTGATCCCCGATTGCCTTGCCGCGTGATGTTTTGCTTTGCTAATCGCTTGCCGAGTCCTTTGCACCGGCTTTCACCAGGCGCTGTTGGCGTTCTTTATCCTGGCACAGGGTATTACGGCGCGCGTGCAGCAAAACCAGGAAAGGAGTAGTCAAAAAAAACTATGTGCGGTATTTGTGGCGAGATTCGTTTCGATTCGGGGCAGGTGAGCCTCGAGCGGCTGGAGGCAATGACCGCGAGCATGACCTCGCGCGGTCCTGACGATCAAGGCATCAACCTGCAGGGGCGCAGGGGCTTTGGTCACCGCCGCCTTCGCATCATGGATCTCGGTTCCGCCTCGCAGCAGCCGATGGCGGACCCGGCGCTCGGCCTTGGAATCGTCTTTAACGGTGCGGTCTACAACTACCCGGACTTGCGGGAAGCTTTGCAGCGCGAGGGCTATTCGTTCTACTCCGCGGGCGATACCGAGGTGGTTTTGAAAGCCTACCACGCCTGGGGGCCCGACTGCGTCGACCGGCTCGAGGGCATGTTCGCCTTTGCCGTCTGGGAGCGAGACAGCGGTCGCACTTTCCTGGCGCGTGACCGGCTCGGCATCAAGCCGTTGTATTACACGGCCGACAAGCGTCGTTTCCGCTTTGCCTCCACTCTGCCGGCACTGCTGGCCGGCGGTGACGTGGACAAGGCCATCGATCCGCGGGCGCTCAATTTCTACATGAGTTTTCACGCCGTCGTGCCACCGGAGTACACGATGCTCGAGGCCGTCAGAAAATTGGCGCCTGGCACCACCATGCTGCTGGAGGCGGACGGCACGATAGCCCGCAAGCGTTACTGGGAGCTGAGCTATAAGCGCTCACCCGAGGATGAGGAGCGCAGCTTCGACGACTGGCGCGACGGCTTGCTGGACGAACTGCGCCTGGCGGTGCAAAAACGCCAGTTGGCGGCGGTCGATGTCGGCGTCCTGCTTTCGGGCGGGGTCGATTCCAGCCTGCTCGTCGGCCTGCTCGCCGACGCCGGCACCGAGGGTCTGCATACGTTTTCGGTAGGGTTCGAAGCGATCAACGGCGAGCAGGGTGACGAATTCCAGTATTCGGATATCGTGGCCGCCGAATTCGGCACCGCGCACCACAAGATTCACGTGGCTTCGAGCGAATTGCTGCGGGAACTGCCGGCGGCGATCGCCGCCATGTCCGAACCGATGGTGAGCCACGACTGCATCGGCTTCTACCTGCTTTCGCGCGAGGTGGCCAAGCACTGCAAGGCCGTCCAGAGCGGCCAGGGTGCTGACGAGGTTTTTGCCGGTTACCATTGGTACCCGCCGCTGGCCGGCAGCACCGAGCCTTTCGACGATTACCGCGAGGCCTTTTTTGACCGCGATTACCGCGAGTATTGTGAAACCGTGAGCGAGGATTTCCAGGCGGGCGATTTTGCCGGCGATTTCGTGCGCGAACACTTTGCCCGGCCGGGCGCCGACGATCCCGTCGACAAGGCCCTGCGTCTCGACACCGGGGTGATGCTGGTGGATGATCCGGTCAAGCGCGTTGACAACATGACGATGGCCTGGGGCCTGGAAGCCAGGGTGCCTTTCCTGGACCACAGACTGGTGGAATACGCGGCCCGCATCCCTTCGCGGCACAAGCTCGGCGACGGCGGCAAGAAGATCCTCAAGGAAGCCGCGCGTTCGGTCATTCCCGCCGCCGTCATCGACCGGCCCAAAGGCTATTTTCCCGTGCCGGCGCTGAAGTACCTCAGGGGCCCGCTGCTGGACTACGTGCGTGACGCCTTGCTCGGCGAGACGGCAAAACAGAGAAATCTTTACGATATGGATTACATCGGCAAGTTGCTCGATGCGCCGGAAGCCCACATCACCCCGCTGCGCGGGTCGAAGCTGTGGCAGGTAGGCCTGCTGGAACTGTGGCTGCAGAGCCAGGGAGTATGACAATGAACCCTCCGGATGACGAAGACACGATGCGTTTCACCGATCAACCGCCGTCCTACCAGCACCTGGACGCGGTGCGCAAGAAGAAACGGCCCCACGTCCCGCTGCACGAGGACGTCAGTATCCAGTGCGGCTGGGGGCGGGTCATCATGGGCCACACGTTCAAAAACCCGGATGACATCACCGCCCAATTGCTGCGGGAATCGCCCGGCAAGCGCGATATCGCCCTGTACGTGGCAGACCCGCACGTGGTTCTCGCGGCTGCGCCGCAGACGCTGTTTTTGGACCCGTCCGACACCTACCGGCTCGACCTGAAAAGCCCGCTGCTCGACCCCGCCATGATGAAGGGGCTGAACTGCGGGCGGGTGCAGTCGCCGGAGGAGGCGCAGGCGATCAACAGTCTTTACCTGAAACGGGAAATGGTGCCGACGGACCCGGACTACATCTGGGAACACCGCGATTCGGAAGAGCTGATTTACCTGGTGGTCCGCGACGACAGCTCCGGCGCCGTCGTCGGTACCGTGATGGGCATCAACCACCTGGCCCTGTTCGACGACCCGTCGCGCGGTTCCAGCCTGTGGTGCCTGGCGGTCGACCCGCAGGCGGCTCGCCCGGGCATCGGCGAACTGCTGGTGCGCCTGCTGGCCGATTATTTTTTCGAGCGCGGTTGCGCCTACATGGACCTCAGTGTCCTGCACAACAACGAGCAGGCCAAGGCGCTTTACAAGAAACTGGGGTTTCGCCAGGTGCATACCTTCGCCATCAAGAACAAGAACGCCTTCAACGAGACCCTTTTCCTCGGACCGGAACTGGACGAGCAGCTCAACCCGTACGCCCGTATCATCGTTGACGAGGCACGCTCGCGCGGTATCAGCGTCGAAATACTCGACGCGGAGGAAGGCTACTTCCGTCTCGGCCGCGGCGGTAAGCAGATCGATTGCCGGGAATCCCTGTCCGAACTCACTTCCGCCGTGGCCATGAGCCGGTGCCAGGACAAGCTCGTGACACACCGCTGGCTGCGCCGCGCGAACCTCAAAACACCCGAGTACCGTATCGCCGGGCGGACCGACGCGAACGTCGCTTTCCTCGAAGAGTACGAGCGGATCGTGGTCAAACCCTCGGTCGGCGAGCAGGGCAAGGGTATTACCGTGGGCGTCAGCAGCCCTCCCGCGCTGGAGGACGCGCTGGCGGAGGCGCGCCGCCACCATGACCGCGTATTGCTCGAGCGCTGGTACCCCGGCCTGGATCTGCGCGTGGTCGTGATTGGTTTCAAGGTGGTGGCGGCGGCGGTGCGCAAGCCGCCGGAAGTCGTCGGCGACGGCAAGCTGACGATTCAACGGCTGATCGAGAAGCTCAGCCGCCGGCGGCGCGCGTCGACCCGGGGTGAAAGCGCGATCCCGATCGATACGGACACGCGTCAATGCCTGGCAGAGCAGGACCTGTCGCTTACGAGTGTGCTGCCCGCGGGCGAGTGTGTCACGGTGCGCAAGACCGCCAATTTTCACACCGGGGGCACCATTCACGACGTCACCGACGAGCTGCATCCTGCCCTGGCCGAGGCCGCGGTGACGGCGGCGCGCCAACTGGACATCCCGGTGGTGGGGCTGGACTTCGTGGTCGAATCCCCGGGGCAGCCGGAGTATGTCATCATCGAGGCCAATGAACGGGTCGGTTTGGCCAACCATGAGCCGCAACCGACGGCCCAGCGCTTCATCGACCTGTTGTTCCCGTTGTCGGTGAGCGTCCGCGAAGGCAACGAGGAGGAGGTGAAACGTGGTTGACCGACCGTTGTTGCAGTCGACGCTGCTCGAGTTGCTGGCCATA
Organism: uncultured Gammaproteobacteria bacterium; assembly: GCA_963774415.1. Lineage (GTDB taxonomy): Bacteria > Pseudomonadota > Gammaproteobacteria > Xanthomonadales > SZUA-36 > SZUA-36. The sequence continues at coordinate 821,972 of CAVZEU010000003.1, forward strand.
CCCAGCCCCAGCGGCTTTACCAACGAAGTGGTTCGCTATATCGCCTCGCAACTGGAGTCCATGGGCGTGGAGTACGACATCACCCGCCGTGGCACGATACGGGCCCGTTTTCCCGGCGCCGGTACCGACAAGGACCCGGCGCAGGCGATCGTCAACCACGTCGATACCATCGGCGCCATGGTGCGGGCGGTCAAACCCAACGGCCGCCTCGCGGTTGCCCCCATTGGCTTCTGGAGCAGCCGCTTCGCCGAAGGCGTGCGGGTGACGCTTTTCAGCGAAAAGAAGGCCTACCGGGGTACGCTGCTGCCGATCGTGCGCTGGGGTGTCAGCCACGACAGGGGCGTCAACGAGGTACCACTGGAGTGGGACCACCTCGAGTTGCGTCTGGACGTCCTCGCGCGGGATGCGGAGGAGGTCGCCGACCTCGGCGTCGAGGTGGGGGATTTCATCGCCCTGGACAGCGCGCCCGAGGTGCTGGAGGACGGCTTTATCGTCGGCCGCAATCTCGACAACAAGGCCGGGGCGGCGGCGGTATTGGCAACCATGCGCCATATCGTGGATAACGGCGTGGAGCTGCCGCGCGACACCTATTTCCTGTTCACCGTGACCGAGACGGTTGGCTCCGGCGCCGGCAGTGCGATCCTGCCCAGTGTCAGCGAACTGGTGACGGTCGATTTCGCCTCCGTTCCTGCCGGGGAGGAGGTCGCCTTCGAGCGAATTACGATCGCCTCGGGCGATGCGGCAGGGCCATACGACTATCACCTGACCGCGCACCTTCACCAGCTCGCGGTGGACAACGACATACCCTGTCGGCGGCGTGTGCTGGCGGCCTCGCACAACGACGCCGCCTCGGCGCTGGCTGCGGGACACGACGTCAGGACCGCCGTCATCACCTACGCGGGCGATGCCTCCCACAGCATCGAGCGCACCCATTTCAACAGCCTGGAAAACATCGTCAAACTGTTGCTTGCCTACATGCGCAGCGAGCCGACGTTCAGGGGCGACACCTCGACCACCACCGTGTCGAAGTTCAGTCACCAGATCGATACCGAGAGCCTGCCCGAGCAGAGCGTGGAACGGCCCGATGCGGCCGAAGTGATCCGGCGCAATCAATGAACGAGCGCGTCCGCGATCTGTCCGTAGACGAGGCGTACCTGCACGAATGTCTGCGCGAACTGCTGGCCATTCCCAGCCCGACCGGCTTCACCGACGAGGTCATTCGCTACGTATGCCGGCAACTCGAGCGCCTGGGCGTCGACTACACGCTCAGCCGGCGCGGCACGATCAAGGCGGTAATGCGCGGCCACGCCCAGGACCGGGCGCGCGCCGTGGCCAACCACGTCGACACGATCGGCGCGGTCGTGACCGGGATCGGTGCAAATGGTCGCCTGTCGTTGAAGCCGGTCGGGCTCTGGTCCAGCCGTTTCGCCGAAGGGGGGCGAGTGACCGTGTTTTCGCAGGACGGCGCCTATCGCGGCCAGGTTCTGCCGTTGCTGGCGTCAGGCCACGCTTTCAACGAGAAGGTCGACGAACTGCCGGTGGGCTGGGAGCAGGTCGAGGTGCGTCTGAACGAGCGCGTGGACAGTGCCGCCGATGTCCACGAACTCGGCATCCGCCCGGGGGATTTCGTGGACTTCGATGCCGACGCCGAGTGGGACGCCTCGGGCTATATCACCGCGCGGCACCTCGACAACAAGGCAGGCGCGGCCGCCAACCTCTGTGCCCTGAAGGCGCTGGTCGATTCGGAGGCGGAACTGGCAGCCGACCTGCAGGTCATGTTCACGGTCACGGAGGAAGTCGGCACCGGCGCCGGGGCGGCGCTGGATGAGCGGGTCTCTGAATTCGTCGGCATCGATATCGGGCCGGTGGCGCCGGGCCAGAACGCGCGGGAGACCGGCGTCACGTTGTGCGCCCAGGACACCAGCGGCCCGTTCGACCACGACCTGACCCGCTATCTGCGGCGGCTGTGCCGGGAGCACGGCGTCACCTGTCAGACCGACGTCTTCCGCTACTACTACTCCGATGCCAATTCGGCCATCATTGCCGGCCACGATGTGCGTCACGCACTGGTGACCTTCGGCACCGACGCGACCCACGGTTACGAGCGCACGCACAGCGACAGCCTCGCCTGCGTTGCCCGCTTGCTCGTGATCTACGCGCAATCACCGCTGTTGGACGACCGGGTCGGCAACCAGGGTTCCGATACGTTCTGACCTGGCGGCACGGCCCCGACTGGCGCCATGGCTGGCGTTGGGTTCAGGCCGTGCCCGCGATGCCGACAGCGGCCTCGCAACGAACCGGGAAGCTGACCGAATTGGCGATAAAACACAGTTCGTGGGCCTTGTCGTGGAGTTTCACCGCGGCTTCGGCATCGTCCCCCGCCGCGACCGTGACCTTGGGGTGCAGTACCACCTCGGCAAAGCGGCCGCCGCCGTCCGGGGTCTCCACCATCGTGCCGGCGGCCGCGTCCGTATATGAGAGCACGCTGATGCCGGCGTCGGCGCACAGGTGCAAATACCAGAGCATGTGACAGGCGGATAGCGAGGCGACGAGCAGTTCCTCGGGATTGTACCGGGACGCGTCGCCGCGGAAAGCCGGGTCGGCCGAACCGGCGAGCGGCGGCTTCCCCTCGGCCGTCACTTCGTGCGCGCGTTCGTAGGCGCGATAGTCTTTTGTCCCGTTTCCCGTGTTACCGGTCCACTTCACGTGGACTGAATACCGGTGCTGCTTGTGGCCGTCGATGGTGTGGCTCATGAGGAAATCTCCGTTTCGGACGGTGATCGGCCCGCAAGCGTGAATTCTACCCGGGCGCCCGGGAGAAACAATGGAAAACGTGATTCCGGGTTTGCATCGCTGCGAGGGACACCGGTCCTGCCGTGTGCCGTAGCGGTCAGGGTCCATTCTGCTCGTCCTGTCTTTATCTCAATTAGTCCCGCACGGCTGGCGTTCTCAGCGGCCATTGCCATAAGCTAACCTGCATATTCCACCAGTCGGCGCCGGTCCTCACTTATAAGCAAATGAATCAGCTCAATTAAATGGACTATTTTCGAACGAACATCGAGGGACACTTTGTCTTCGGCCCGCTACCTATCCCGGCCCTGGCTTGTCCGGATACACCTGGGCTTGAGCTTCCCTCGAGCCATAGCTACAGCTATGACTCTCAGTCCAGCTCAGCGTCCAGCCATATCTGTCCGGCGCCATCATCCGGGATTCTGGTGAAATATGCAGGCTAGACAGGCGGCTGCAAAATCGACCTGCCGAGTGCCTGGAAATCCCGGCGGAATCGGTTGGCGCCAACGCAGGATCAATCAGGACTCGGCATGATCACATTCAAGGTCAACGGCACAAGTGCAAGTTTCGACGGGGACCCAAAGACACCCTTGCTGTGGGTGCTCAGGGATCACCTGCACCTCACGGGCACCAAGTTCGGTTGCGGCATCGGCCAGTGCGGCGCCTGCTCGGTGCATATCGACGGTGAACTGAAACGCTCCTGCATCAAGCCCGTGTCCGGCGTCAACGGAAAATCCGTCACGACGATTGAGGGCCTCGCAGCCGGGCCCGACAAACTCCATCCGGTACAGATCGCCTGGCTCGAGAACGACGTACCGCAGTGCGGCTACTGCCAGGCCGGGCAGCTGATGGCGGCTGCCGACCTGTTGCGGCGCGTGCCACAACCCAGTGACGAGGATATCGACAAGCACATGACCAACATTTGCCGTTGCGGCACCTATGTACGCATTCGCAAAGCCATCCATCAAGCGGCTCAACTCAAGGCCGGCGGTGCGTAACCGCGAAGTCAGAGCCAACGGTTGCACCGACCCGGGGCGCAGGCGCTTTCTCGTGGCCGGGCTGAGCGCGGGCGGTGCGCTGCTGGTGGGCGTGCCGGCTACCAGCCTGTTCGCCGAAGGTTCCGCATCAACGCCGGCCGCTGCAAACCGGATCGGCTATTTCGTCACGATCCACGCGGACGGGCGTGTCGTTATCGGCGTCGCCCAGCCGGAGATCGGGCAGGGCGTGCGCACCTCGCTGCCGATGCTCGTTGCCGAGGAACTGGACGTGCCGTGGTCCGCCGTCAGCATCGAGCAGATGCCGCTGGGGATCGTGCGCACGGCGGACGGTTACACCTGGAAATACGGCGGCCAGGGGGCCGGCGGCAGCACCAGCATTACGGACAACTGGCAGTACCTGCGCGAGGTCGGCGCCCGCGCCCGGCAGTTACTGATCGCCGCGGCAGCCGCGCGTTGGCAGGCCAGGCCGGAGGAATGCAGCACGCATGCCGGCGAGGTCGTATGCACCCGGCTGGACCGGCGCTTGGCCTACGCCGATTTGGTGCAGGACGCGGCGCGGCTGCCGGTGCCCGAGGCCGCGCCGACGCTCAAGAACGCGGACGAATTTCAGATCATCGGCAAACCACAGAATGTCATCGATGGCCGCGATATCGTGACTGGCGAGGCGCGTTACGGCCTGGACACCTTCGTATCTGGTATGCGTTATGCATCCATCGAGCGCTGTCCGTACCTCGACGGCGGTATCCGGTCATTCGATGACGCCGCTGCCCGTGCCGTGCCCGGCGTGCTCGACGTTTTCGTCGTCGAGGGGCCCAAGCGCGGTGAACCCTACTTTATCCTGGCCACCGGCGTGGCGGTCGTGGCGAGATCGACCTGGGCCGCGTTCAGCGGCCGCAAGGCGCTGAAGGTCGAATGGAACCGCGGGCCGCACGCCGGCGAAAGTTCGGCCACTTTCATAGCGCAGTGCAACAAGCTGCTCGAAGGCCGTGGCCAGGTGGTGCGTGACGACGGCGATTTTGAGCGCGCCCTCGCCAACGCCGACAAGACCGTGACGGCGCGCTACCAGGAGCCGTTCGTCAACCATGCGCCGATGGAGCCGCAAAACTGCTTCGCGCACGTGCGCGAACGCGATGCGCATATCATCGCGCCGACACAGAGCCCGGCCGGCGCCAACCGCGCCGTGGCCGCCGTGACCGGGCTGGAGCGTGAGAATATCCGCGTCGACATGACGCGGGTCGGCGGTGGCTTCGGCCGTCGCCTGACGAACGATTACGTGGCCGAAGCCGCGATCGTGTCCAGGAAAACCGGCTGGCCGATCCAACTGGTCTGGACACGCGAAGACGATGTGCAACACGACTTTTACCGGCCCTCGGGCGTGCACGAAATGACCGCCGGGCTCGACGCCGAAGGCAGGGTCACGGCCTGGACGCAGCGACTGGCCAGCGCCAGCAAGTATTACCGGCGGGCCGGCGTCGCCGAGGACGAGATGTATAAATCCGAGCTGTACATCGACGATTTTCCGGCCGCTATCGTCGATAACCTGCGGCTCGAATGGTTTGCGGCCGAATCCGGCGTGCCGCGCGGTTCCTGGCGTGCGCCGGCGCACACGGCCAATGCCTTCGTCGTGCAGTCCTTTGTCGACGAAATCGCCCACGCCGGCGGTTTGGATCCGCTGCAACTGCGCCTGGACCTGTACGGCGCCGACCGCGAATTGCCCTACGGCAATCACGGTGGACCGACTTTCAACCCGTATCGCCTGTCGCGCCTGCTCAAATTCGTGGCCGGGCGTATCGGTTACCGGAATGCGCGACCCAAGGGACGCGGCGTGGGTCTGGCCTCGCACTTCACTTTCGGCGGCTATGCCGCGCACGCGGTCGAGGTCAGTGTCGCTGCTGACGGCGAGTTGACCATCGAGCGTATCGTGGCCGCGGTCGACTGCGGATTTGCGGTCAATCCGCGCGGGGTCGAGGCGCAGTTGCAGGGCGGCACGGTCGACGCCCTGAGCACCGCGCTGAACCTCGAGATTACGGTAAAGAACGGCCGTATCGAGCAGAGCAATTTCCACGACTATCCGCTGTTGCGCCTGGCCGGGGTACCCAGGGCCCTCGAATGCCACGTCCTGCCGCGGGGCGGCAAGCCCACCGGGATGGGGGAAATGGGTGTGCCGACACTGGCGCCGGCGCTGTGCAATGCAATCTTCCACGCCTCGGGCGTGCGCATCCGCAAACTGCCGATCTTGAAGCAGCTGCAAGATGCACTGAGCTGAACGGCTATCCGGGACCTGGTCGTCCCTGGAGCCGTTCTATAGCGTCTTGGCCGCTTGCCGTCGCTTCAGTGTTGCTGCTGCCATTGGTTTTGCTCCAACAAGTGGTCGATGAACTCGTTCATGGCGTCGTGAACCCGCCCGGTCATACCCATCCGGTCCACCAGGGCCCGCGCAGCGTCGGGGTCGCGGTGGACCATTACCGGCAGGACAATTCCGAGGGCGTCTGATTTGCGGTCATCGGTCTTGAGCATGAGCAACAGATCCTCTGCGCCGATATATTCTGGCCACAGCCCATTGATGAGGCCGACAATGGCGTTTTCGCGCTCATCGGGGTCCGTGAGACCCAATACCCATTGACGCGCCGCCTCCGGTTGCTCATGCCCCCACGAGACCGCGACGGAGCGCACCATTTTACGTCGGCTTTCACCCGCTGGCTGGGTCATGACCCAGCCAGCCGCGGCCTGGCCCTGCGTTTGTGCCCAGGAATTGATGACCGAAGACTCTGCCGATAGCCGTTTGTCCCTATCGGTCAGTCCGTTGATCAGGTCCAACGCGCCATATGGGTCCTTGCGGGCCATCACGGAGGCGACCTGCTCCAGCCATTGGCTGTACTGCGATTGGTCCTTGAACTGGTCCAGCCAGACGGCCGCGGCATGCGGGTCGTCTTGCATGTATTTCCTCAAGACGGCCGATACCCACCCGGCGCGTGCATTTTCCGGTATCAGCTTGACCGGATAGCTGAGCACGAATTCCATGTCCTTGTCGGCCAAATAAGCAGCCAGTGTCGGATACCCTCCCGCCTGGACCGACAGCGGCTGCGTGGTCAGCCACTCCATGGCCGCCAGGTGGTCGCCCCATCGGGCCCAGTTGCCCAGGGCGCGTGTGGCAATCCGGTTTCTCAAGGGTCCCTCTGGCAGTGCAGACGAATATTGTGCGGCCAGCGGCGGGTTCGAATCGGCAACGCTGTCGAGCACCGCCTTCAGCGTCTTGGTTCGCTCCGCGGATTCCGGCAGGTCGCTGACGACCTGCAGCGCCCATTCGGGCTTTTCCCGGGCCATGGCCCGCACGGCCATGTTCCAGGTCAGGCCGCCGACGCCATCGAGATCTTCCGCCCATTGAAGGGCCTCCTTCGCGTCCAGCTTGACGTATCCGCTGACGGCGGCAGCGCCCATATTCTGGAGTTTCTCCCGGTCTTCCATCTCGCCGTAGGCACGGGCGGCGGCGCGCGGTTCGACGCTCCCCCACCAGCCCAACAGCGAATTGTAGCCCTGGCGCCGGAGTTCCGAGGTCGGCAATTGCCGCACCAGTTCCAGCCCGCGTTCGCCGTCTTTTTGCACGACCACGATTGTGCGCAGCGCCCCTTCGAGAATGGTATGGCGCTCGTTGCTGTCACTGGTCAATGCCAGCAGGTCCGGCATCAGTTCGGGAAAAGTGCGCGAGGCGACGTCGAAAACCTGGTACCGAAAGTTGCGCCGCTCGCTGAGCGATGGCAGCCGATCCACGTGTTCTATCGCTGTCATCGGCTCCGAGCTTGCCCAGATATGGACGACCCTGTCGATTTTTCCACGACGCAGCTGCGGGTCCTTCTCGGCCACGGCATCTTTCCAGAGCGTTTCCGGGTCGGGCGGCTTTTGTGCCTGCTGGCGGGCTTTGACCTCGGGGGGTGGCGGTGCCAGCTTGTTCAGCCGGTCGAGCACGGCGTCCGGATCCTCGATTTTCAAATCAGGGACCGCGAGGGCGATGCCTTGCATGGCCGCGTAGCGTGTCATGCCCTGGAGCGAGGACATCTCCTTGATGGACGTTTCGAGGTCCTGCCGGGCCCAGTAGTTGAAAAGACCCAAGACAAAGTTGAGGCGCAGATCCAACTTGGAACCGACCACGTTCCTGACGGCGGCCTTGACGTCGAGTTCCGCGAAGCGGGTATAGACGGCACCGAGTATTTGCAGGCGGGTCGCCTGGTCTTCGATCGCCGCGGCCTCTTCGGCGTAGCGGGCAAGACCTGTCGTATCGGTCTTCGCCAACAACGCGTAGAGCGCGGCGGTGCGTTCGGTCTCGGATTTCAGTTCCAGTACGGCGGTGAGTTCCCCGCCGTTCCCGTGACTGGCGGCGATTGGCGCGGCATCGGTTGTTTCGCCTTCGGCGGCCATGGCGAGCATTGGCGAATATGCCAGCAGCAAGCAGAATGGCAACAGGCAAACATCGATGCGGTGGAAAAGACCCTTCTTCTTCATCCCCGGTCTCCCTTCTCAGACGCTGGTTGGCAGATCGATTGCCAGGTTCCGCAACCAGCGGACGGAAGCACTGACAACCAAAGCCCATCTCAGTGACTTGGCAACATTATGCCACATCGGGGGGAGGCCCTGGCCAGTCTGTGGTAATTCGTGTGGATAGGCCTTATGCTCTCGCGCTGGCAGATAGAAAGAGGGCCATACCGGTGAGCAGCGAGGCCAGGTATTTCGAAGACTACGTTGCCGGCACGGCGCATGAACTCGGCACGTTCAGCCTCGATGAGGCCGAGATTATCGAGTTTGCAAAAAAGTATGATCCCCAGGATATACACGTTGACCCGGAAAAGGCGGCAAACGGCCCTTTCGGCGGGCTGATCGCGAGCGGCTGGCAGACGGCGGCCTCCGTCATGCGGCTTTACGCCGACAACTACCTGAGCAATGAGTCCAGCCTGGGATCACCCGGTCTCGACGAATTGCGCTGGCTGGCGCCGGTCAGACCGGCCGAGGCTTACAGTGTGCGCGCCACGGTGCTTTCGACCCGCCGTTCGGGCAGCAAGCCCGACCGCGGGCTGGTGCGAACCCGGACAGAAGTCTTTGACCGGCAAGGCGCCGTGGTCCTGCGCATGGAGGCGGTCAACTTCATTGCCTGCCGGGAGCAACCTGCAGCCGTCGGCGCACGATGACTTTGTCCGTCATCATTCCCTGCTACAACGAGGCGGGTTCAATCGAGCAGGTGGTGAATGCCGTCCTGGACGCGGCGGGTCCGGAGCGGGAAATCATCATTGTGGATGACGGTTCTTCAGACGGAACCCGGGAACTGCTCGAAGACAAAATCGAGGGCAAACTGGCGCGCGTGATCTACTTGCCGCGCAACCGGGGCAAGGGTGCCGCGCTGAGGGCCGGAATCAAAGAGGCGCACAACGATATCGTCATCGTCCAGGACGCGGATTTGGAGTATGAGCCCTGTGACTACGAACACCTGATCCAGCCCATCATCGACGGTCAGGCCGATGTTGTCTACGGATCGCGCTTCAGCGGTGACCGCCCGCACCGGGTGCTTTTTTTCTGGCACCGCCTGGGCAATGGTCTGCTGACGTTCCTGTCCAACATGCTGACCAATTTGAATCTGACGGACATGGAGACCGGCTACAAGGCCTTTCGCCGCGAAGTCATACAATCCATCCGTATCGAGGAAGACCGTTTCGGCTTTGAACCGGAGATTACGGCCAAAGTCGCCAGGGGCCGCTACCGCGTATACGAGGTCGGCATCGGCTACCATGGGCGGACTTACGCGGAAGGCAAGAAAATTGGCTGGAAAGATGGTTTTTGGGCCATCTGGTGTATCCTCAAGTACAACCTGCGGGTTTGACCCGCCATGCCCGAGGGTGCGCAGCCGCCCGCTCTCCGGGCGGTGAAGGTCACGGCCGTTCCGCTTCGTACCTGATCACCATGCCGTGGCGGAACGTCAAACCCTCGTAGCGCCGATCCTCTATTTGTTCAAAGCGTCTCGAGAAATTGAACACGCGGTAGTTGAAATACCTGAAACGCGCATCGGCGTATAGGCGCCGGTTGAAGTCGAGAACCGACGCGGCCGGCGCAACCTGGTGCGTCGCCAGGGTTGCCGCCGCCGGAAATCCCGCCTGGCGGCTCTCGATCATCAGGTAGAGATAAGTGCCAACGGTCAGCAGGCTGAACAGCGCGACGGGCCACGACAACAGGGTCACGTAGCGGCGCACCGCGTCTGCGTTCAGCACGAAAGCGAGCAACAGCAACGGCAGCAACACTCGTCCTCCCGGATTGACCAGGCCGAAAAAGTGATAGGGCGCGATAAGGTAGAACACAACGATCGCCAGCATCGACAATGCGCAGGTGGTTTGCAGCGACGGGTCATCGCGGTCCTTGGAACGGTCGCTCTTGAGAAATGGCAACAGCGCCGCCGCCAGCAGGACGCCGAGCACGGCGGCGACGGCAAAATTGGCCGTCAGCCCCAGCCAGTACAGCCACGCGTGCTTATCCAGCGGGCCGGACCCATCGGGCAGCAGGAAGTTCTTGAACGGGCCCAGCATCGCGGGATAGCCGGCCTTATAGATGAGGGCCTCGCGCAGGCTGCTCCATTGGGCGTCGATCCGCTGCGGTTCGACGTTGGCCAGGTAACGGCCCGCCAGGAACCACAACGAGCAAGCAGTGGCCGGCAGTAAGCCGACGAGGATGGCACGGTTTCGCGTGAGCAGGTAGCGGATGCCGAGGAACAGCCCGAAGACCAGGAACACCATCGCGTGCGAGAAAAAAATGGCCAGGCTGAACAGGGCGATGGTCTTTGCCGAGGTGCCACCGCGGTAGGCGGAGAGAAACCAGGTGAAGAACAGCAGGGCCAGTTGATAACTGGCAAAGCCGTACCAGAAAAAGGTAGACAGCGCGAGCGTCGGCCAAAGCACCAGGGTGGCCGTCCCGCGCCACGTTGCCGGAACATAACGCGCGGTAAACAACCTGATAACCGCGGCCCATGCCAGCAACATCAGCAGCAGAAAGACCTTTCCCGCAAGGATGGGTTCGAAGGCCAGGCTCAGAACGGTGAGCGTGGCGGTGACCAGCGAATTGGGCACCGGGTAGGTGGCCAACGTGAACCCGGACACACTGGCCGGCTCGACGACAAACTGTTTGACGATCTGGGCCTGGTACAGCCATTCTGCGAAATCGTGCAGGTACGGGGCCCTGGCGAGAACGATGGCCAGCCCCATCAGCGCCGCCAGCAGGGTAACGGCGAAGCCGGGCATCAGGGCCTGCATGCGAATCGGCGTCATGTGCTCGCTATTCATTATTGCTTGGGGGAATGATAGCCCCGAACGCGATGTCCTGCTCAGAGGTATCGTGACAATACGCTGCCGAGACGTTCCAGCGACAAGGGCTTGGAGAGAAAATCGTTCATACCGGCCTCGAGGCAGCGCTCGCGGTCCTGCTCGAACACGTGTGCCGTCAGGGCGATGATCGGCAATCCGTCCCGGTCGAATCCCCGCGCCCGGATGCGCCGGGTTGCCTCGATACCGTCCAGACCCGGCATTTGGCAATCCATCAGTACGAGCGCGTAGTCATTCGCCTCGATGGCCGCCAGGGCTTCTTCGCCATTGGCGACCACATCGACCGTGTTTCCCAGCGTTTCCAGTTGCTTGACGGCGACCATCTGGTTGATCTCGTTATCTTCCGCCAGCAAGATTTTCTTACCCGAGTCCAGCTTGAAATCACGGGCCGTTTGGGCCGTGGGTTCCGGCGCGCCGCTGGCACCGGCAGTGAACGGGATCTCGAACCAGAAGGTCGTTCCGCGCTCAGGCTGGCTGCTGAAGCCGATCTTTCCCGACTGGGCCTCGACGATCCGCTTCGCGATGGTCAGGCCGAGGCCGCTGCCGCCGTATTTGCGGGATGTGCTCTCGTCCTCCTGTGAGAATGGCAGAAAGATCCGGTCGGCGGTCTTCGGGTCGATGCCGATGCCGCTGTCCGTGATTTCGCAGCGGATGAGAAGCCCGGAATCCGCATCGTTCCTGGCGGAGAAGCTGACGCGGATCTCGCCTTCGTCAGTGAACTTGAGCGCATTGCCGACCAGGCTGACCAGCACCTGGCGCAGCCGCGCCGGATCGCCTTCGAGGGCGAGGGGCATATCGTCTTCGAACTCGAGGTGCAACTCAATGTTCTTTTCACTGGGCACCACCCCGAAAAGGTCAATGACTTGTTCGCCGATCGTCTTGAGATTGAACGGGCGGTGCATGAAGCTCAGTTCGCCGGCCTCGATCCTGGCGTGGGCGAGTATGTCATCGATCACGCCCAGCAAGCCCTGGGCCGACGAGCGTATCAATTCGAGTTGGCCCCGCTGCTCGCGGCTGAGGTCACCGCGCAGGATGAGCTCGGACATGCCGAGAATCCCGTTCATCGGCGTGCGGATTTCATGACTGATGTTGGCGAGAAACCGGTCCTTCGCCTGACCCGACGCCTCGGCGACTTTCTTCTCCAGCAGCAGACGTTCGTTTTCGATGGTTTTGGCCTGGGCCAGGCGGCTGGATTTTCGCAGCACACGGTTCTCCAGCAGCGCCAGGGCCCAGAAGACGCCCAGACTGGCGAGGACCACGGCGCCTTGCGCCGTCCGCAGGTTTTCACGTCCCCAGCCCAATTGCTCCAATCCGATGTGCAGCAGGGGCAATACGAACGACATCAGGATGATGGGGCTGATTGGTGAGAACCGCCGGTCAAACCGCTCGCCTTGCGCGACCGTCTGCTGGGGCTGTACAGGAAAGCCGAGATTGCGGCTGCGTCCGGCCAGCACCATGAGCAGAAACGGAAGGCTCCATATTGCGCTGGAGACTTCGGCCTGCGTCCACCTGAGCCGGTTCAGATAGGATGCCGCTTCCAGCAGGTCGAGCGCCGCGTACATGAACATCGCAACGGCCAGCGTTCCATACAGCACCCGCCAGCGAACAACCTTCAGCCTTAACGCCAATCGGACCAGCAATATCAGCAGCACGGAATCCAGAACGCTGAAGAAAAACAGCGACGGGATCCACAGGGCAAAGCGTTCGGGTGCGTGGCGGTAGGGCACCAGGATGAAATAGAAAAAAAGAAACATGGCCAGCGTCACTGCGGCGGCTCCGCGCAGCCAGCGGTCCGATTCTTCGACCGGGCGAGCCTGGGGCGCGTGCGGTCTGAAGCTCAAGGCGACGAACCAGTAGACGTAAAAGCCGAGGAAGAGCCCGTCCGTGGTGGTGTCAAACGACGATCCCGAGGCGCCGGTCAGCCAGAAGACGTTGATCACGCTGACGGCCCACCACAGCGTGTACGCCAGCGCAAGCGCCTTCCAGAAGTTGCGCTCGTTGTCCGGCATGGTCTGTTTTCTCGCAGGCCAGAGCACGCAGGTTAGAAAAGGCAGATAAAATGCGGCCGACACGAACCAGTCGTAGGTCCGGATCTCCTCGCCGCTCAGCGATGGCAAGAGATAGGGAATCTGGGAAAGGAGATACAACACCAGAAAGACCCGCACGACGGGGTCCTTCCAGAGCTGGCGCAAGAATGTTGCCTGCCCGGTTTGGATTTTATTAACCTCTTTTTGAACCAGAAACTTTCAACGTGCTGCGCGCAATCCCGATTTTTCCATTCAGGTAGAACGCGCGGGCACTCCGCTTTCCAGTATCCGCTCACCCTTCACGCCAAGGCGACAAATTGGCAGGTGGGCGGACACCATCGATACTATAGACTCGGTCCGTCGATGTCCATGGCCGGATTTGATCGACAAGCCTAATTTCGCATGACGGTCGGGGCCGACGACGGGCCGGCGGTGCCTCGGGGTGCCGTTGAATGCTAAAATTCAATGTTTGACACGAAAGACGGCAACGGAAACCACCATGTCTCAGCTCAACGCTTTTGCAACCATCGATCCCACGGCGGGCATGACCCCGGAAAAACCGGGCATCGCCCGCAATCTCGTCGGCGGCGAGTGGCACGAAGGTTCGGCCTGGCGGGACGATATCCCCGACCCGATGACCGGTGCGGATTTTCTCAGGGTGCCCCTTACCCGCGACTTCGCCCCCTTTATCGACAACCTGCGGGCTTGCCCCAGGACGGGTTTGCACAATCCGTACAAGAACCAGCAGCGCTACCTGATGCTCGGCGATGTGTGCGCGCGCGCGGCTGCGATGCTGGCGCAAGGCGAGATCCGTGATTTTTTTACCGGGCTGATCCAGCGGGTCATGCCCAAGAGCTGGCTGCAATGCCTGAACGAGGTCACGGTAACGCGCGTGTTTCTGGAAAACTTCGCCGGTGACGGCGTGCGTTTCCTGGCCCGCGGTTTCTCCAACCCCGGCAATCATCCGGGCCAGGAATCGCGCGGTTACCGCTGGCCCTACGGTCCGGTGGCCGTGGTGGCGCCGTTTAACTTTCCACTGGAAATACCGGCGCTGCAGGTGATGGGCGCACTGTTCATGGGCAACAAGCCGCTGGTCAAGGTGGACTCGAAGGTCAGTATCGTTTTCGAGCAATTCCTGCGCCTGCTGATCCACGCGGGCCTGCCCGCGGAGGACGTGGACCTGATCCACTGCCGCGGCCGGCAAATGGGGCGCCTGCTGGAAGCCGCCCGCGATGACTTGCGCATGGTCCAGTTCACCGGTTCCAGTAGCGTCGCGGAGTGGGTTGCGAGCACCGTCAACGGCCGCGTGCGGCTCGAGGATGCGGGCTTCGACTGGAAGATCATCGGCCCCGACTACGATCCCGGTTGGCTCGATTATGTCGCCTGGCAATGCGACGAGGACGCCTACAACGCGACGGGTCAGAAATGTTCCGCGCAAAGTATCCTGTTCGTGCATGAAAACTGGACGCAGGCCCTTTTGCCGAAGCTCGCCGATCTGGCGTCGCGGCGAAGCCTGGACAACCTGTCGTTGGGGCCGGTGCTTACCTGGAACAACGCGCGCATCCAGGAACACGTCGACGCGGTGCAATCCATCCCCGGCGCGCGCCTGCTGTTCGGCGGCCGCCCGCTTGAAAACCACGCCATACCCGATTGTTACGGCGCCTACGAGGCAACGGCCGTGCAGGTGCCGCTCGGGGCGATTGCGGGAGATCAATTCGAGTTGGTGACGCGGGAATTGTTCGGGCCCTTCCAGGTGGTGGTGCCCTATGGCGATGCCGAACTCCCGGATGTGCTCGGGATCATCGAGTCCGTGCCGCAGCACCTGACCGCCGCGGTGGTGAGCGCCGACGTGGAATTCCAGAATCGCGTGCTGGCAGCGAGCCTCAACGGCACGACCTATTGCGGGATGCGGGCGCGCACCACGGGCGCGCCGCAAAACCATTGGTTCGGGCCCTGTGGCGATCCGCGGGCGGCGGGCATCGGTACGGCGGAAGCGATTATCTCGACCTGGAGCGGTCACCGTGAAATTATCATGGACCAGGGTCCGCTGCCGGCAGGCTGGTCGTTGCCGGAATCCGCCTGAGCGGCACAGGCCGTTTATCAGGTCCTACTCCTGCGGCAGCCATTCCCGCATGATCGCCAGCAATTCCGATTTTGAAAACGGCTTGGGCAGGTAATCGTCCATGCCAGCCTTGAGGCAGTGCTCGCGGACACCCTCCAGGACATTGGCGGTCAACGCAATGATAGGCGTATGCTGACCGTTTTCCGCCTCGTTGTCACGGATTCGGCGCGTGGCCTCGAAGCCGTCCATTCCGGGCATCGAGCAGTCCATCAGGACCAGGTCAAAGCCCTCCTTGCGAAGTGACAGCACGGCGTCGGCGCCGTTGTCGCACACCGTCACTTCGCAGCCGCACGCCTCGAGCATGAAGCGGGCGACGTCCTGGTTGACGACATTGTCTTCGACCAGCAATACCTTTGCCTGCAACGGCGGGGTTTCCGCGGCCGGCGGGCTGGCGGGCTCGGGCGCGGTCTTTTTCCTTTTTAAACCCGAAAGCAGCTGCTGCAAACTGGCATGGAGTTTTGCCCTGTGTACCGGCTTGCTCAGGTAGATATCGATGCCAAGTTGGTCGGCCTTAAAGCTATCGTCGTTGCTCACGGCAGAACCCATGACAATGATATGAGGCCGGCTGATGGATGTGCTGGCGTTAATGCGCTTGACCAGTTCCGCACCTTGCGTCGGGTTCATCTGCCAATCCAGCAACAACACCGTGTAAGCCCGTTTTTGCTCCGAGGCGGCCTGCAGCAACTCCAGGGCCTCCTCACCGCTGGCAGCGAGGTCAGGGCTTATGTTCCAAGTGCCCAAGCGACGATTGAGTATGTCGCGGCAGGCCTCGTTGCCGTCGACGACCAGGACCCTGATACCCTCGGCCCCTGGCGGCAGCTGCGGCGCCGGAATGATCTTGCCGGAGGTCGGCAGCCGCAGCCTGAACCAGAAAACTGAGCCTTTACCCGGTTCGCTTTTAAGATTGATTTTACCGCCCATCAAAGCGACCAGTTGCCGGCAGATCGAAAGGCCGAGTCCGGTACCGCCGTATCGGCGCGCCAGGCTCGTGTCGGCCTGCGCAAAGGCTTCGAAAATCTTTTCCCGGTGAGCCCGGTCGATTCCGATCCCGGTGTCGGACACCTCGAAGAGCACATCCATGGTGTTCGGCGCCTTCTGGGTGACGCTGACCTTCAGCAGCACCTGGCCCTCGTGCGTGAACTTGATCGCGTTACTGATGAGGTTGATCAGTATCTGGCGCAGGCGGTTGGGATCGCCGACAAACTCGTGCTCGACCTCCGGCGGCAGCAGCAGCAACAATTCCAGGCCCTTCGAATGTGCCTGGACCGCCAGCAGGTCAATGGTGTTTTCCAGCAGTGCGAGCAGGTCGAAGCTCGTTGTTTCGAGTTCCAGTTTGCCGGACTCCATTCTGGAGAAATCCAGAATGTCATTGATCACCGAGAGCAGTAATTCTCCCGAATTCTTGATGCCGCGCACGAAATCCCGTTGCCGTGCATCCAGTTCCGTTGCGCCCAGCAACTCGGTCATCCCCAGTACGCCGTTCATCGGTGTGCGGATTTCATGACTCATGGCAGCCAAAAACTCGCCTTTGGCCGTGGCCAGCCGCAAGGCCTCGTCGCGGCTTTTTTCGAGGTCCCGCCAGGCCTGTCCGAGTTCTTTGACGAGGTGGTTGAAGTGTTGCGCCAGCGCGCCGATCTCGTCTTCGCTGTCGATACGGACCTGGGCCAGTTTGCGCTGCTCGTGCATCTCGCTGATTTGCTGCTGCAGCGTCAGAACCGGTGACAGCATCCAGCGCCGAAACAGTAACCAGCCCGTAAAAATGAATAGCAACGTGGCCGCCGCCAGGAATTGCAGCGCTCTTACGCCGGTGCTGAAACCGAGCAGACTGACTTTCCTGGGCGCCACGACCTCGAGGACCGCCACCGGCTTTTCAGTCACGTCCCTGATCAGTTCACGCACGTAGGTGTGACTGTTGGTCTGCTCGGTCATAACCGAGGCCGGCGCCGCGAGCAGCGTGCTGGCAGTTCGCTGCACCGGTGTCGGCAGAACAGTCCCGGAAAGCGGATAAAGGGTCACGCTTTCCAGAGTTGCATTACCGAGGCCGGCGATTTGCTCCGGCGTGACAAAACGGCCCACGACCACGCTGCCTGCGGGCGGTCCGCTCTGGTCGTTTCTGAGTATCGGGAAGGCGGCAACCAGCATCAGGCCGGCGGGCAGGCGCAGGAACCCCATCGTGCCGCCCTGTCCGTTGCGCGGGACCACCAACGGGTGATCCGGCCCGGCCCAGGGTTGCAGGTTCTCGGCCAGAGACAGCGGGTGACCGTCGGTCGCGTCGATGATATTGCCCCAGACGAGTTTGCCGTCGAGGTCAAAGAACAACATCATGTCAATGTCGATCTGGCTCCAGTAGCTCGGATCCAGGCCGTTGTTCCTGATGAAATCCGGGTGGCTGCCCGGATCCTGGATAAAGGCATAGCTGCCGTCCCACCAGGCGTACTCGAGGTCGAGCGCTCGCAGGCTTTGCAACTGGCCGTCAATGGCTTGCTCTACGCCGGCAAGCTGCGACTGGCTCTGCGTCAACTCCAGATGCTGAAACGCGGGCAGGACAAACAGGCGCAGGGTAAAGTAGGTGCCGGTCAGCAATAAAGCGCCCATCAGCAGAAAAATCGTAAGGACCTTCAGCTGCAATGAACGTTTGATGCTGTACACGACCGGTATCCTGCGGCCACAACGTCGAACTGGCCGAACGTCTGTTGGAATTCGCCGGCTCAACCCAGCGCGTGTGGCGCAATGAGTTACGAGCCGGGCGACCCGTTACTTCTCGTGCATCCGTTCGGAGGGTGGTTTTGTGCCGTCAGCCGCGGTCCAGTGTAGCTTCCCCCCAGAAGCCTGATATGACAGTACCTCGCGGTAGCTTAAAAGTCCACTGTCAGTTCTGACAGAGCGGTGCGTCCGCCCGCTCGGTTGCCCCGGTTCCCCAGCCCGGGCTAGAAGTTCTCGAATTGGGTGGTGCCGATGCCGCGTTCCTCGAGCAGGATCGGGATCGAGTCCTCGACCGGGTAGATGACTTTCAGGTCCTTGGTCACCAACGCCTCAGCGAGTGGTTCGGTGACCCTGCTGCCGTCCACGAACAAGGCATCACCGGCCTCGATCGCCGCATTCAGCTTATCCAGCCTTTCCTTGCCGAGCATTTGCAGGGGTGTCTTGCTGACGGGGCAGCAAAGAATTTCCAATAATTCGCCGGCGATGGGCATGGTCGCAACTTCCGCTGATTCGTGTGCCGGTAATTGTAGCAGCGGTATCCTGTTTGCAGAACCGCCGCGCTGTTACAATACCCCCTTTTTTTCTGGCAAAGGAGAAACTGATGTCGTCGAATGAACCAGCCCTGGTAGGCGTAATCATGGGTTCGAAGTCCGACTGGGAAACGATGAAGAACACCGCGGAGACCCTGGAAAAACTGGCGATACCCTTTGAAACCCGGGTGGTTTCAGCGCACCGCACTCCCGACATGGCGTTTGAATATTCGGCAACGGCCGCCGGGCGCGGCCTCGAAGTGATCATCGCCGGTGCCGGCGGCGCGGCTCACCTGGCCGGGGTCATGGCGGCCAAGACGACCTTGCCCGTACTCGGTGTGCCGATACAGTCCAAGGCGCTCAACGGTATGGATTCCCTGCTGTCGATCGTGCAGATGCCGGCGGGCATTCCGGTTGCGACACTCGCCATCGGCAATGCCGGCGCCACCAACGCCGCATTGCTGGCCGCGGCAATCCTCGCGGGCAAGTATCCGCAGATACGCCGCGCGCTGGAAGACTATCGCCAGGCGCGCACGCAGGCGGTCCTGGACAACCCGGACCCGCGGCCCGACGCCTGAAAGCCTCGGTGGGTGATTAAGACGCTCGCTTTGCTCGGCGCCGGCCAGACAGCCAGGTTGCTGGCGCTGGCCGCGCGCCGCCGCGGCTTGAATATCCTGGTCCTCGATCCGACGGCCGATGCCGGCACCAGGGCAATGGGGCGCCAGATCATCGCCGGCTGGGACGATCAGGCGGCGCTGCAGGAACTGGGGCGGCGGGCGGACCTTGTCAGCGTCGAGTCGGAGACCGTGCCGGCCGAGGCAGCCCATGCCTTGTCAACCGCCTGCCCGGTCTACCCCCCCGCCGACACGCTCGGCCTCAGCCAGGACCGGTTGCGGGTCAGGCAGTTGCTGCAAACGCTGCAAATTCCGCAGGCGCCGTTCCTTGCGGTTGGGTCGCGTCCGCAATTGCTGGAGGCGGTGGAGCGACTCGGGCTCCCGTGCGTGCTGAAAACGAGGCGATGGGTCACGGACGGCAAACTGCAGGCGGTGCTGAGGTTTCGCGAAGACCTGGAAAGGGCGTGGCAGCGGTTGGGCGAATATGACTTGATTTGCGAGCGCTTCGTCCGCTGTGATGCCGAATACGCGCTCATTGCGGCGCGCGGCCGCGACGGCAAGCGCGTTTGCTGGCCGTTGACCCGCAAGCTGCATCGCAACGGTGCGTTGGCGGTGACGATGGCGCCGGTCATGAACGCACATCTGCAAGCCAGGGGCGAGAGGCTGGCCGCTCGTTTGCTCCATCACCTGGATCATGTCGGTGTCCTGGTACTGGAACTGTTCTCGGCCGGCGGCGACCTGCTTGTGAACGAATTCGCTCCGGGCCCGCACGATTCGGCCCACTGGACGCTCGACGGCGCCCCGCTGTCGCAGTTCGACAATCACCTGAACGCGCTGTGCGGCACGCCGCTCGGCGAGGCCGGCGAAGTGCGCCGCTCGTTGACCTTTTACCTTTCAGGATCGACTCCCGGCGAATCGGTGCGCCGGGACTCGCCGGCGAACACAGCCTGGCACGACTATCGAATGGAGCCGCTCGCCGGGTGTAAACTCGGGCATGTAACGGTCACCGCGAATAGCGAGGCCGGGTTGAGGGCCAGGGCGGCGCAACTGGCCGGGCTCCTGGGCGTGGGCGCCGAACTCGATCTCGAAGCCATACTGGGTTGAACCGGTGCGCGGGAGAGGCGATTGAATAACGGGAAATTCCGCAACCAGCAGGTCAAGAGCGTGGAGCTCGGTTTGTTTGCCAGCCGGGTCGCGGCGATTTGCGAAGAAATGGGCGCGCTGCTGGGACGCGTGGCCTTCTCGCCAAACATACGCGACCGCCTCGACTATTCCTGTGCGCTTTTCAACCACCGGGGTCAGTTACTCGGCCAGGCGACCCACATCCCGGTGCACCTGGGCAGCATGGCCAGCGCCATGGCCGGCCTGGTCGGCGACAGGCACTGGCGGCCCGGTGACATGCTCATCCTTAACGACCCGTTCCAGGGAGGCACCCACCTGCCCGATGTCACGCTGGTGGCGCCGGTATTCGTTGACGGGGAACGCCTGGGTTACGTGGCCAACAGGGCACACCACGCGGATATCGGCTGTCGAGCGCCGGGTTCGATGCCTTTGAGCCGGTCGCTGGCGGAAGAGGGCAAGCTGATCGAGCCGTCGTGGCTGATGCGGGACGGTGAGGTCGACGAGGCTTTGCTGCAGTCGATCCTGCAGGGCCTGACCAGCGTGGAGACTTCGAGGGGAGATATCAATGCCCAGGTAGCGGCCAACCTGTTGGGCGTAAAACGCCTGCAGGCGCTGATCGGCGCCATGGGCGCGGAGCCGTTCGCGGCGCTCGAGGCGGCCCTGCAGCAATGGGCCCAGGCCTTGGTGAAAACCAGCCTGGCCGCCTTGCCGGCCGGGCGTTACCGCTTTTCGGACTACCTGGACGGCGACGGCTTCGGCAACGACGACATCCCGGTGGCGGTGACGGTCGATATCGACAAAGGCGGGGTCAGGATCGATTTTTCGGGTACCGCGCAACAGGTCACCGGCAATCTCAATTGTCCGTGGCCGGTGACGGCGGCGGCCGTGTTTTACGTTTTCCGCTGCCTGCTGCCCGCGCATACCCCCGCCTGCCACGGCGCCATGCAGGGCATCCGCGTGGAGGCGCCCGAGGGCAGCCTGGTCAACGCGCGGCCCCCGGCCGCGGTTGCGGCGGGCAACGTGGAGACCAGCAGCAGGATCGTGGACGTGGTCTGCGGCGCACTGGCCAAGGCGCTTGCCGCTGACGGGGCGGGACCTTGCATACCGGCGGCCAGCCAGGGCACGATGAACAACCTCGCGATGGGCAGCCGCGGACCTGCGGGTTGGGATTACTACGAAACGCTGGCGGGCGGCATGGGCGCCGCGCATGATTGCGATGGCCGTTCGGCAACACACAGCCACATGACGAACACGCTGAATACCCCGGTGGAGGTGCTGGAACTCAATTACCCGTTGCGGATCGTGCGCTATGCGGTCAGGCGGGGCTCCGGCGGGGCCGGGCGATACCGCGGCGGCGATGGGGTCGTCAGAGCCTACCATTTTCTCGAAGACACCGAGGTCTCGCTTCTGGGTGAGCGGCGCAGGCATCCCCCTTGGGGACTCGCCGGTGGCGCTCCGGGCCTTTGCGGACGTGACGAACTGGACACGGCGGTGGTTGCGGCGAAAGGGCAGTTCAAGGCCCGCGCGGGCCAGGTTTTGACCCTCTTCACGCCCGGAGGCGGTGGTTACGGCTCGCCAGCGCCGGACGGCCGTGGCGCTTGATTCAGAAGCCGGCCAGGATTTTCCAGCGGTTGACGATGTTGCAGAAAAGCTCCGCCGTCTTGATGGCGTCGTAGCGGGCGGAATGCGCCTCGGCTTCGTTCCAGTCGATGCCGGCCGCCTGCACCGCCCGGGCCAGCACGGTTTGCCCGAAGGCGAGGCCTCCCAGCGTCGCCGTGTCGAAGGAACTGAACGGGTGAAACGGGTTGCGCTTGTACTCCGTTCTTTCCACGGCGGCGTTGAGAAATGACAGATCGAATGCGGGGTTGTGCCCGACCAGCACGGCCCGGTTGCAGCCGGTACCGCGCAACTCCTTGCGGACGGGAAGAAAGATCTGGCGCAACGCTTCTTTTTCACCAACGGGGCGGCGTTCGGGGTCATCCAGGTCAATGCCGGTGAATTCCAGTGAGCGCGGCTCCACACGGGAACCTTTGAACGGCTCGACCTGCACGTCGATGGTCTGCGCGATCTTGAGACGGCCAAAGTGGTCCATGCGCAGAATGCAGGCGGCGATCTCCAGAAGGGCGTCCGTCTTCGCGTTGAAACCGCCGGTTTCGACGTCAACGGCGACGGGCAAGAAGCCTCTGAACCGTTCAGAGATTTTGGGCATATTGGATTCCATCAACAAAGGCAGCGAGAATAAGTGAATGCGTACTGAATTTCCACGCCAATTTGCCCGTCTCTTGTCGGCGGCGGGCTTTGGGCTGTGCATTTTCCTGGCCATCGGCGGCGCCCGGGCCGCGACGCCGCAGACACAGGCGGTCGACCATGCGATTTTCTGGGCCATTGAAAAGGACGGACGGCCCGCGGGGTACCTGCTTGGCACGATCCACAGCGAAGACCCGCGGGTGGTGGATTTCTCGGCGGATGTCATCTCCCGCCTGAAAGAGAACCAGGTTTTCGCCATGGAACTGGTGCCCGATGCCGCGACACAGTCACGCCTCCAGCGGTACATGAGCCTGCCGCCGGGCACGACGCTGGAATCGGTGATAGGGCCCGAACGCTACGCAGCGGCGGCCGCGGCGCTGGCCAGGTACAAGGTGGACCCGGAAGCCATCGGACATCTGAAGCCCTGGGCCGTGATGATGACGCTGAGTACACCGCCGCCGGTCACCGGTTTTTTCATGGATATGTCGTTGTCATTGCGGGCCGAGGGCATGGGCTTGAAGGTCGTGGGGCTGGAGACGCTCGATGAGCAGCTGTCGTTTCTGGACGAGATGCCGTTGGCCATGCAGTTGTCCTTGCTCGATCAGGCCGTTGCCGATACGGACCAGGTTGCAGCCGTGCATGACAGGATGGTCGAGGCTTATCTCGAAAACGACCTGCAGCAATTGCAGGCGCTCTCCAAGCGGGAGTTCAATTCGGCGGACGCCTGCGCGGGTCATTATTTCGAGCGCCTCGGGATCGATGCCAGAAACCACCGCATGTTTCGGGCCTTGTTGCCGCTGCTGGCAAAACAACGCGTATTCGTGGCGGTCGGCGCCTTGCACTTGCCGGGCAGGGAAGGCTTGCTCACGCTGCTGCGAGGGGCAGGATTCGAGCTGCGGCCACTCGCGATGCCGCTCATGACCACGGCCGCCGCCAGCGCGCCGGTGGACGGCTAAGCGGTTGTTACACCCGTTGCCCGCCCTGCGGGTGGGCGCGTCAGGGCCGGCCCGTCAGCCCGGAGGTCACGCTCGTCAGCACGGCTGCAGCGAACAACGGCAAACCCCATAACGGCTCCAGCCAGACGACGGTCAACGCCAGCACCAGCAGGGCCAGCGCGGCGGACTGCAAACCAGCGGTGCGTTCGTTCACGCGACCCGCGCGGTCGCTCATGATGAGCAGCAGACGGTCCAGGGAGAACTTGCCCGCACCGTAAAATACCAGCGGCAGCAGCATGACCATGAACAGCAGCGGCAACTTGAAGTTGCCGGCCCCGTCTGGCGTGATCACGTAACCGTCCCACAATTGCCCCAGGTTGTCCCAGTGCGCCGGCCAGTGCACGGCCGCGGTCGCCACTGCCGTTACCACGATCAGCGCAAAGGCGGCGAAACGGGTAAAAAGCCCCAGCACCAGCAAGACGGCGAAACCGAGTTCACCCCAGGTTGCGAGCGTCCAGTTGAGATCGACCGACAGCCGGTCGAAAGGAAAAGGAAAACCCTTCTGCCAGTCGGCCCACGGGATGTCGGCAAACCAGTTTTCGCCGTTGAGCTTGGTGATGCCGGATTCCCAGAACTCCCAGGCCAGTATGAGTCTCAGGAACAGCGGCCAGACATGGTCGCCGGATGCGCGCAGGCGCGCCGTCAGGTCGTCGTAAAAATGAATGGCAGTCATAATGTAGTTCCCTTTTTCGAATTGGCTGACGTGCGGGCCTCACGGCGGCAAGTGAATACATCGGCCACCGACAGTACCCGCGGGCCAAGATCAGGGCCGCGTCCCGAGTATCACCTGTTTGCTCCGCAGGTCCTGCAAAAGCCCGGTCCCGCCTGCTATCACCACCTGCGGCTCGGGGTGGTCGATGGTCTTGGCAATGGACGTCAGCAATTCAAGACCCGTTCTGTTTGGCTTTTCTTTCATCTCCTGCAAGGCCAGGCGCGCAACCCCGTTCAGTTGCATGAACTTGATCGAGTAGTCGCGTCGGCGCCAGACCAGGAGATGGGTGGCTTCGGCGGGTTCGCTGTCAGGTCGGAAATCCGCGTTGATCCGGTGTACGGGGTATCGATAGCTGAGCGGCCAGGCCAGCGGCGAAAGCACCGGTACGCCGTGCAGCAGGTCGCCCTCGGGATCGGCTTCGATATCGCCGGGTTCGGTTTCATCGAGCGCCAGCGCCAGTTCCACCCACTCGTAGTGGGCCAGTTCCAGCATGAACGGCGGATCGCCTGCCCGCTGTTCGCGCTGTTCCTGCAGGTACTTGAGGAATTCGCGCGGCAATTCCGGGAACAGCGGCGTATGGCAACGATGTTCACTGTAGAATTCCCGGCAAAGCCGCGTCCATGCGGCCTCGTCGTAGAGGGACCGGAGTACCGGAAAGTTGCCGGACAGGAAACTCTTGATGTTGTTCAGGAACAGGCTGCGGTAGACCTCCATGCGGCGGTCTTCGACGTCGCCCGGTGCCGCGACGTTTCGCGGATCACGGATATGGCCCGCAAATCGGGTCTGGAGGTCGGACAGGGAGTCAGGCACGCCGCTGTTGCTGGTCCGGCGCTTCATTCTGCCGTGTCCATTGGTCCTGGATCGACTTGATCCGACCCACCTCCGCGAGCAGTTCGGTCACCGGGGGAATGTTGAAATCGCGTTCGAGCAGGGTGGGAAAGACACCGAAAGTGGCATATGCCTGGTCGAGCAAGGCCCAAACGTCGGTAATCACGCTGGCGCCGTGCGTATCGATCAAAAGATCCTCTGCTTCCTGGTAATGCCCGGCGATGTGACCGTAAGCAATGCGCTCCCCGGGCAGGGCCTTGAGAAACTCGACGGCATCGTAGCCGTGGTTGATGCTGTTGACGTAGATATTGTTGACATCGAGCAGCAGGTCGCAGTCCGCCTCCATCAAAACGGCGTTGATGAATTCGATCTCGCTGAGCTCCGCGCCCGGCGCGGCATAGTAGGAGACATTCTCGATCGCCATGCGCCGCCCGAGCATGTCCTGCACCTGGCGGATGCGGCCGGCGACATAGCGGACGGCATCCTCCGTAAACGGTATCGGCATCAAATCGTAAAGGTGGCCGTCGTCGCTGCAATAACTCAGGTGTTCGCTGTAAATGCGGACCTGCAGCTGGTCTATAAACTGCCGCAGTTTGCGGATAAAGGTCATGTCCAGCGGCGCCGGGCCGCCGATGGACAGGGAGAGCCCGTGGCAGACGAAGGGGATACGTTCGGTGAAGTATGCGAAATCCCGCTTGCGCCGGCCGCCCACGTTGATCCAGTTCTCGGGTGCAACCTCCATGAAGTCGATACTTTCGAGGCCGCAATCCTGAAGCGGACCCAAAAGGGTCCGCCTCAAACCAAGACCGGCACCCGTTACCGGGTGTGTCCTGTCACTCATGGGTTTAACTCAGGCGTTGCCGCCGCAAGAGCCTTCCTCGCCCTTGTCGCCTTCGGCCTTGTCGCCTGCGGCCTTGTCGCCGCCGCAGGAGCCTTCTTCGCCCTTGCTCTCGCCACAGGAGCCTTCTTCGCCCTTGCTGGCGCCGCAGGAGCCTTCAGCGTCCTTCGCAGCCTTCTTGTCGGCGCCGCATTTGCCTTCGCCGCATTTGCCTTCCTTGTCCTTGTCGTCGCCCGCGAGCATGTAGCCTGCATTCAGGTCGGCGGTCGCAAACGGGTTGTCATTGGCAACGGCCGCTGTCGAAACGAACATGGAAGAAACGAACGCCACGCCAATGGCGGCAGCGACAGGTTTAATAATCATTGATCTTTTAGCCATTTAAATAGAACCTCCACAGTTAAAAAATCCCGGCAACAATGGCGCGGGCTCATTATCAACAGCGCCTTGGGCGCCTCCTCAACAACCCGTTCAAGAGTTATTTACGTAGTCCTTCGGCAGTGCCTCAGGGCGCGTTTTTCATCGGGTTCGGACTGACAGACTATCAATAAGATCGCCCAAAGCCAAGAAAAATCACGCACTTGGGCCATTAGACCGAAACTCTGAGGAGATTATTACAAGGAATTTTTGTTTTTATTTTTCAAAAGGATAAAACGATCTAAATTTTCGGTAAGAAGAAAATTATTCATGGTTTTTTTAAGTAGCCGCCCCGGCGTTGCTCCGGGGTCCGCCTGACGGCCGGATTATTCGGTTGAAAGGTTGAAGTGAAAAGCAATGCCCGCACCGGTTCAGTAACCCTTGCTTTTGCCGGTTCTGCACAGGTCCCGCACCACGCACTCCGCGCACAGCGGCTTGCGTGCTTTGCACACATAGCGCCCGTGCAGGATCAGCCAGTGGTGCGCCTTTTGCAGGTACTCGCCGGGTACGCTCCTGAGCAGTTTGCGCTCGACCTCCAACGGGGTTTTCCCAAGCGCCAGCCCGGTGCGGTTCGCGACCCGGAATATATGCGTGTCGACCGCCAGGGTCGGTTGCCCGAACGCCGTGTTCAGGATGACATTGGCGGTCTTTCGCCCGACCCCCGGCAAGGCCTCGAGCGCCTGCCGCTCGTCCGGGACTTCGCCACCGTGCTTTTCCAGCAGCAGCTTGCAGGTAGCGATGATATTGGCCGCTTTTGCATTGAACAGGCCAATATGCCTGATGTATTCCTTCAGGCCCTCCTCGCCCAGTTCCAGCATGGCTCGGGGTGTATTGGCGACTTGGTAGAGCTTTCGCGTGGCCTGGTTGACGCTGACGTCGGTGGCCTGGGCCGAAAGGATAACCGAGATCAGCAGTTCAAACGCCGAACGGTATTCGAGTTCCGAAGCCGGTTCGGGGTTGAGCACTTCCAGGCGGCGGAAAAATTCTTTGCGGTCTTCAAGTTTCATGGGTGCCTGCAATGGGTTCCGATGGTGATTTCGATGGCGCCGTTCCGGCGCGGGACTGCCAGGCGTTGCGGGCCGCGATCAGCAGGGCCAGGCCAATGAACGCACCGGGCGGCAGCACGGCCAGCAAGAAGCCCGCGTACCCGGGAATCAGGGTAATTTCCAGGTGCCGGCCCCATGCTCCGAGCAGCATTTCGGCCCCGCTGAACAGGCTGCCGCGCCCGGCCAGTTCCCGGAAAGCGCCGAGCAGCACCAGCGTCAGGCAGAACCCCAGACCGGTGGCGAGCCCGTCCAGTGCGGATACCAGCGGCCGGTTGCGCGAGGCAAAAGCTTCGGCGCGGCCGATGATGGCGCAGTTGGTTACGATCAGCGGGATGAAAATGCCCAGCGCCCGATAAAGGTCGGAAAAGAAGGCGTGCATCAGCAATTCGATTACCGTGACCAGCGAGGCGATAATCAGCACATAGGCCGGGAATCCGGATTTCCGGTCTCAGCAGACCCCGCAATAGGGATACGGACAGGTTCGAAAAAACCAGTGTCAGCGTGGTTGCGAGCCCGAGGGCGAGGCCGTTGACCAAGGTCGTCGTCACCGCCAGCAAGGGGCACAGGCCTAGCAGGACGACCATGCCGGTGTTCTGCCGCCAGCAGCCTTCGAGCAGTGTATTGCCGATCCGTCCGAGGGTGGATCTCATCGCCTGTTCAGTCATGTTTTACCGCCTTTTTTGCTGGGGTCTCGAAGAGGCTGCGCCGGTGCGCCTGGAAATACTTCAGCGCCGCGTGCACGGCCTTGACAACGGCGCGCGGCGAGATCGTGGCGCCGGTGAACTGGTCGAAATCGACCGCCGTCTCTCTTGACCGCCCAGCCCCGTTCGTTCGGGTGGCTCAGCGATGTGCCTTCGAAGTGTGTAATCCAGCGGACTTTTCCCGATCTCGATCAGATCGCCCAGGCCGGGTGTTTCGCGGTGTGCAGTGACCCGTACGCCGAGGACGGTGCCGCTGGCGTCGACGCCGACCAGCAGGTGGATGTCACCATTGTAGCCGTCCGGCGCCGTCATGCGCATGATCACGGCAACCGGCTGATTACCCTTGCGCGCGCGATAGACGGTGACTGGCCGGGGATCCCTTGAAAACCGCCGGGTCCGAGACCTCGATCCTGTCCGTGTGCAAGATCATTGTCGTAATGGAGTGGGGCACGATCTCGTTGAGTTGCCGCAGCACCCGCTGCTGTTCCTGCAAAGCGATCGCCTCGCGCGTCTGCCCGTGCACAAACGCCAGTACCACCGTACCGAGCAAAGCGATCAGGCCCAGCAGTATACCGCTGCGAAAAACGGGCGCGGCGGTCATCGTTCATTCGCCGTAAATCCTGCGGCCGCGTATAGCGGTCGATCAGCGGTGCGGCCATGTTCATCAGCAACACCGCAAAAGCGACCCCGTCTGGGTAGCCGCCCCAGCGGCGTATGGCCAGCGTGATCACGCCCACGCCGATTCCGAATATCACACGGCCCTTGCCGCTGGCACAGCCGCTGACCGGGTCGGTGGCGATGAAAAAAGCCGCCAGCACGATGGCGCCTGAGAAAACATGTTGCAGCGGCAGGGGGTTGCTGTCCGGGTCCGAGAGCCAGAATGGCAGGGTCAGCAACACGACGCTGCCGATCACGGCCAGCGGCACATGCCAACTGATGATGCGCCGGTAGAGCAGGAAGAAGCCGCCGATGAAGAACCAGTTCGCAATCCATTCCCAGCCGAGGCCGCCGTAATCGCCGAACAACGGCGAGTGTCGAATTTCGGGCACCATCCGGCCCTGCTCGATGCCGTTCTTGAGCATGTCCAGCGGGGTCGCCTGGGTAATGGCGTCCCAGCCTCCGGGTATATTCCCGGTGAATATGGCCGACAGGCTATGCGCCAGCCCAGGTGCGTTTTCGGCCAGCGGCAGCGGCGGCAGCCATGCGGTCATCGGCTGCGGAAAGCTGATCAAGACGACCACGTAGCCGGCCATCGCGGGGTTGAACGGGTTGTGACCCAGCCCGCCGTACAGGTGCTTGGCAAAACCGATCGCGAAGAGCATCCCGACGCATGCGATCCACCAGGGCGCAAGCGGCGGTATGCACAGTGCGAACAGCACCGCGGTCACGACGGCGCTGTAGTCGTTGATATAGGGTTTCAGCGGGCGCTTCCTGAGCCGCAGGAACAGAGATTCGAATAACAGCGCGAAGGCCACTGCCAGTACGATCTGAACGAAGATGCCCACGCCGAAATACCAGGCGTATGCAAGGATGCCCGGCAACAGGGCCAACAGGACTTGCGACATGACCCTGGCAACGGTTAATTGCGACGGTATATGCGGTCGCCGTGCCCAGCGGAAATTCACGTGTCATCGGATTCCCCGCGCCTTTGCCGGCGCTGGCCGGCGCGAGCGATGGCCGCCTGCTACATCCCGTTGCCGCTTCGCCTTGTCCAGCAGCTGTTTCTTGCGGCGGCGCAGGGCTTCCTCCTGCTCCTCTCGTTCCCTTGACAGACGGCCTGGCGGGATTCGAAACGGCGCCGCGCCCGCTCGGCCGCCAGCGCTTTTTCGGCGCGAGCTCGCAAGTTCCGCCTTGCCGCGCGTGGAACCGGCTGGCC
Source organism: uncultured Gammaproteobacteria bacterium (assembly GCA_963774415.1). GTDB lineage: Bacteria > Pseudomonadota > Gammaproteobacteria > Xanthomonadales > SZUA-36 > SZUA-36. The sequence continues at coordinate 851,884 of CAVZEU010000003.1, forward strand.
AGCGGTATATGACTGGGGCAGACATAATCGCAGCATCCACACTCGATACATGCCGAAAGGCCGTGGTCCCGCGCCTCGTTCCCAGAGGCCGTTCTGGACCAGTGCCAGTGCAGTTGCTGCGGCAATAGGCGGGCCGGGCAGACACGGGCGCACTCGCCGCAGCGGATACATGGCATTTCCGCCTGCGGCGCTTTGATCTCTTGCTGCGTCGGCACCAGCACGCAATTGACGGCCTTGGATACCGGCACGGCGTCGCTGGCGACCGGGAAACCCATCATCGGCCCGCCCACGATCAGGCGGGCCGCGTCCGGCCGGTAGCCGCCGCAGGCGTCGATCAGGTGCGCCAGCGGTGTGCCGATCAGGGCGAGCAGGTTGCGCGGGCTGGAAACGCCGCTGCCCGTGACCGTGACATAGCGCTCGATCAGCGGTGTGCCCTTCGGTCACCGCCACCGCCACGAGCGCGGCGGTGGCCACGTTATAGCACACCAGGCCGATGTCGGCGGGCAGCCCGCCGGCCGGGACTTCGAGGCCGGTCAACACCTGGATCAGTTGCCGTTCCCCGCCCTCGGGATAGATGCGTACGGACCCTGGTCACGGCAGACCGACTCGCCGAGCCGCCTTGCGACGGCTTGTTCCAGCGCCGTTTGACCGCGCCCATCTGGTCTTCGATCGCGATCACAACCCGTTCCGCACCGATCGCCCGGCGCAGGATGCGCGCCCCGAGTACGATCTGCGCCGGCTGTTCACGCATCAGCATCTCATCGCAGGAGATGTAGGGCTCGCACTCTGCGCCATTGAGGATCAACGTGTGCACCTGTCGCTGGCGAGCCGCCTCGGCCTTGACATGGCTCGGAAATACGGCGCCGCCAAGACCGGCGATGCCGCCGGCGCGAATCCGTTCGCACAGTTCTCGCGCACCGGCCTCGCGCCAGTCGGCGACGGGTTCGCGCTGCACCCATTCATCGAGGCCGTCGGGCCGTATCACGACCGCCGTCGCGCGCCCGCCGGCCGCGGTCGCTACGGGAGCGTCCCGCACGGCTTCGACCGTGCCCGAGGCCGGCGAGTGTATCAGCGCGCAGGAAGGGCACCGTCCGATCACCTGGCCCTTGAGTACGTGGTCGCCCGGGTGCACGGCCGCTTCGCTCACTTCGCCGGCGTGCTGGATGAGCGGCACGGTCAGTTGCGCCGGCAAGGGCGGCCGCTCGACACTCAACTGGCATGAAACTTTCTTGTGGTGACGCAGCTTGAGCCCGCCGTCAAAATGGTAGGTGCGCTGCCCCGCAGCCTTGGCCCGTTCAAAGGCTTCGCCGCGGTTCACGACGGTACCGGCGCAGGTGCGATCGGCAACAGGCGCGCTGCGTCGGCGGCCCGTGGCCGCGCTGCCGGCTCGACCATGTCGATGCAGTCGACCGGACAGGGCGGCAGGCACAGGTCGCAGCCGGTGCACTCGGCTGCAATGACGGTGTGCATCAACTGTGCGGCGCCGACGATGGCGTCGACCGGGCACGCCTGGATACAAAGGGTGCAGCCAATGCAGCGCTGTTCGTCGATGAGCGCGACCCGCGCCGGTCTTTCAACGCCGTTTTCCGGGTTCAGCGGCTTGGGCTCGCGGCCGAGCAGGTCCGCCAGCGCGCGGATCGTATCGCGGCCGCCCGGCGGGCACTGGTTGATGTCGGCCTCCCCGCTGGCAACGGCGGCGGCGTACGGGCGGCAACCCGGAAAACCGCACTGGGCGCACTGCGTCTGCGGCAACAATGCGTCGATACGGTCGATCAGCGGATCGGTCTCCACCTTGTAGCGGATGGCGGCGATACCCAGGCCGAAGCCGGACAACAGGCCCAGGAACGTCAGTGTGGCGGTGGCGGTCAGCATCGCTTCTCCTGCATGGCCCGATCAGAGGTTCGCGAGACCCTTGAAACCCATGAAGGCCAACGCCATCATGCCGGCGGTGAGCAGGCCGATCGGCACGCCCTTGAACGGCGCGGGCACATCCAGCAGGGCGACCCGTTCGCGCATGGCCGTGAACAGAATCAGCACCAGCCCGAAACCGGTCGCGGCGCCAAAGCCGTACAACGCCGATTCCAGCAGGTCGTGCTGTTCCCTGATGTTCAATAGCGCGACACCGAGAACGGCGCAATTGGTCGTGATCAGCGGCAGAAAAATGCCCAGCACCCGGTAAATCACGGGGTTGTTCTTGCGCATGTACATCTCGGTCAACTGCACGGTGACCGCGATCACGAGAATGAAGCCGAGCGTCGCCAGGTACTGCAAGCCGAGCGGTATCAACAGGTAACGGTACAGCAGGTAGCTCGAGCTTGACGACAGCGTCAGCACGAAAGCGGTGGCAAGTGCCATGCCGATGGCGCCTTCGAGCTTGTTGGAAACGCCCATGAACGGACACAGGCCGAGGAACCTCGCCAGTACGAAATTATTGGCGAGAACCGTGCTGACCAGAATGAGGATGTACTTGGCCATTTCGATTACATGAATCAGGTCACCCGGCTGCCCGCTTTGGCCCCCTCGTCGGGACTCAACAGAAACAACTCGTCACCGCCGCTGCCGGCGGCCAAAACCATGCCTTCCGATACGCCGAAGCGCATTTTTCGCGGTTTCAAATTGGCGACCATGACCGTATGCCGGCCAACCAGGTCGGCCGGTTCATAGGCCGATTTGATGCCGGCGAACACCTGCCGCGTCCCCGCCCCCAGGTCGAGCGTCAGGCGCAGCAGTTTATCGGCCCCCTCGACCGCTTCGGCGTGGGTGATCCTGGCCACGCGCAGGTCGATTTTTCGGAACTCCTCGATACTGATTTCGGGCTCGAGCTCCAGTGCCGGCGCAGCCGCCTTTTCACGAGCCTCCAGGTTCTCTTTCGAATCTTCGATCATCGCTTCGACCTTGACCGGGTCCACCCGCGTCATCAGTGGCTTGAACACGTTGATCTCCACCCCCGTGAGCGCATCGTCCAGTTCCGACCAGCGCTCCAGCGCCACGCCCAGAAACCCGGCTGCCTTGGCCGCCGTGAAGGGTGTGACCGGCGCCAGGTAGGTCATCAGAACGCGAAACAGGTTGAGGCCCTGGGTGCAGATGGCCCGCACCCGCTCCGCCTGATCCGCCTGCTTGATCATCTGCCAGGGTTTGTGTTCATCGATGTAGCGGTTGCCTTCGTCGGCCAGCGCCATGATGCGCCGAATCGCGGACTGGTAATTGCGCTGCTCGAAGTCCTCCTTTATGGCCATGCGTTCGTCAATGAAGCGGCGGTAAAGATCCGGGTCCGGCAGCGCGGACGCGAGTCGACCGTCGAAATTGCGGTTGATGAATCCGGCGCAGCGGCTGGCGATATTGACGACTTTGCCCACCATGTCCGAGTTGACCCGGGCCACGAAATCGTCGAGGCTCAGGTCGAGGTCGGCCATGCTGGGACCGAGGCGCGCGCAGAAGTAATAGCGAAGGTAGTCCGGGTTCAAGTGGTCGAGGTAGGTGCGGGCCTGGATGAAGGTGCCGCGCGACTTGGACATCTTGGCGCCGTCGACGGTAAGAAAACCATGTGCGTAGACCGCGGTGGGCGTGCGGAAATCCGCTCCCATCAGCATCGCCGGCCAGAACAGCGTATGGAAATAGACAATGTCCTTGCCGATGAAATTGTACATCTCGGTCGTGGTGTCGGCATTCCACCAGGCATCGAAATCCAGCCCCAAACGATCTGCGAGTTCCTTGAAACTGGCCATGTAACCGATCGGTGCGTCGACCCAGACATAGAAATACTTGTCATCGGTGCCCGGAATCTTGAATCCGAAGTACGGTTCGTCGCGGGTGATGTCCCAGTCGCGCAGCCCGTCTTCGAACCATTCCTGCATCTTGTTGACCACCTCCGGTTGCAGCCTGCCGCTCGCCATCCATTCCTGCAGGCGGTCACTGAAGGCGGACAGACGCACGAAATAATGCTCTGACTCGCGCATGACAGGCTCACTGCCGCTGATCACCGAGCGCGCGTCGAGCAGGTCGGTCGGCCGGTAGGTGCCACCGCAGGCTTCACAACTGTCGCCGTACTGATCCGGCGTCTTGCAGCGCGGGCAGGTGCCGCGGATAAACCGGTCAGGCAGAAACATGCCCTTTTGTTCGTCGTAGAACTGCGTGATGGTGCGCTGCTCGATGTACCCGCCCGCCTGCAGGCGCCCGAAGATCGTTTCCACGCACTCGCGGTTGGCGGCGCCGTTGGTCGTGGCATAGTTGTCGTAACTCAGGCCGAAGTCGTCGAAATCCCGCAGGTGTTCGGCGTGCAGGCGTTCGATCAGGTCTTCCGCGGAAACGCCTTCCGCCTCGGCGCGTAACATGACGGGTGTGCCGTGCGCGTCGTCCGCCCAGGCAAAATAGCACTCGTGTCCCTGGGCGCGTTGAAAACGTGCCCAGATATCGGTCTGGATATACTCCAGCATATGGCCGAGGTGAATGGCCCCGTTCGCGTATGGCAGGGCGCTGGTAACGAGGATTTTTCTCTTTTGCGTGCTCATTGAATTTGCAGCTTGTCCATGTTTGTTGGGGCCTGTCAACACGATCTGAACCGGTTCTGACGCCGGCCCTCTCTTGGTTTGGCGCGGCGGAGCGAGCGTGGCGCAGCGCCGCTACCCGAGTGCGCGGCCTTGGTACCGTGTCGCCGCTGGCGCGGCCTCATCCGAAAACTCATTATGACATGCCGGTTGGTGAGTCGTAAGGCCGGCATACGGTTTGGCATTTCACCCCCGCCGCCGCCCAGGAGCGGCTATCTTGACATATCGTAACGGCCGCCGGATAGTTCGGCCTGCGCCGGCTTGCGCGTAGCTGCAAAGAGAAACACCGCCATGAATAACCCGGTCGACATGACGCCGCAGGTTCCGCCGGTATCCGCGGCCGGGGCAGCTTGCGCTATCATCGACGCAGAGATGCAGAAACGCAGTTGAGATTTTCTCTCCGGGGCCGCCGATGACGACCAACACCGAACAATTCGATCGCTGGATCCGCAACGATTTCGTCGCGATGAATACCGCGCTGGAATCACGCTATTTCGCGCAAACCGATGACCGCGTCAACGTGGCCGGCATCGGCGACGACATCAAGTCCGCTTTGGTCAGCGAGGGCCGCGGCCATATCCTCCGGCTGCTGCAGGAGGGCAACACCGACGAGGGTTTCGAGGCCGGTTTCGACTTGCTGGGCAACGTCGGTTTCTACATGGCCGCCTGCCGCCGTCACGACATCACCGAGCCGTCCCGGGAAACGACCTCGCCGTTGCGCGAGGCCTCGGCGCTGGCGCTGCAACTCGGCGCCTCGCTGGGTGTCGCGCCCCGCTTCGTGACCGCGCACCTGAGCACGCATAACCGCGCCGTTGACGGTATCAGCAAGAGTTTTACGAGGCTCGAGGACGAAAGGATCTTCAACGAGTACAACACCCGCTCGATCCTCGGCTTCAAACGGGCCGCCGACGCCTTGTTCCGGATCCTGCCGGTCGGCGTGACGAGCCCGTTGGCGGCGGACCTTCTGACGGCTGCCAAGGCAGCGCTGGAGGAGGTGTTCGCGAACAACGCGATCCTCAACGAGAAACTGGATGTCGACCGCTTTTTTCTCTGCGTGCGCCCGTACTTCAAGCCCTACCGTGTCGGTCTGCATGTCTATCGTGGCGCCAATGCCGGTGATTTCGCCGGCATCAACGTGATCGATCTGTTGTTGGGCCTGTGCCGCGCGGACGAAGCCTACTATTCGCAGTTGCTGGTCGACAAGCTGCTCTACATGCTGCCCGAAGATCAACTGCTGTTGAAGGACTGCATGCGCCGCGGCAGCTTCCTGCAGGAACTGCTGGCGGTGCCGAAGCGGCGGCGGGCCGGAGATACGTACCGGCATTGCGCGCGCCTGTTCCTGGAGGTCTGCGGCATGCACGGCCGTATTGCGGCGCAGCACCATGACCAGTTGGTCAAGCGCTTCATCGAAGAGCCCTCGCGCGGCATCAGCGACGAACACATGGATACGCTGACCGCCAGCGGGCCGCCGCTGCCGGTGCTTTTACGGGCGCTGGAAAAGCTGCGGGACCTGCGCATGGCCGTGGAACGTGACGATGTCCGCACCAGCCATCTCCAGCTGGCGCAGCTCAGAGCGACGCTGGACGGCTGAGCGGTGGCCGAAAAACCGCATTGCGCCCGGCACGGACGGTTACCATGCCGCCGGCGAATCGTTACAATGTGTCACTTTCCAGAAACACACCGGAATTCAAGGCGAAGTACTCTATGAACAAAGATTCTGTAATGGCGCTGCTGGCGGAGATCGAAGACGAACACTGCGGCCGCGACCTGGTGGCGGCGGACAGCGTGCGCTCGGTCGGTGTCCACGACGACCGTGTCAACGTGGACATCCGCCTGGGTTACCCGGTGGCGGACGCCGGTGCGGGGCTCGCGGCGGCGGTCAAGGCCCGTCTCGAAAAGGAACCAGCCATCAACGAGGCCAACGTGCACGTCGAAATCAAAATCGTGGCCCACAAGGTGCAGGGCGAGCTGGAGCCGCTGTCAGGCATCGCCAATGTGATCGCGGTGGGGTCCGGCAAGGGCGGTGTCGGCAAGTCGACGACAGCGATCAACCTGGCGCTGGCGCTGGTGCGTGAAGGCGCGCGGGTGGGGCTGCTGGACGCCGACATCTACGGCCCGAGCATACCGGCCATGCTGGGGGTCAGGGGGCAACCCGAAACGGACGGTAAACACATCATACCCAAACGCGCCCACGGGCTGCCGGTCATGTCGATCGGCTTTTTGGTCGAAGAAGACACGCCGATGATCTGGCGCGGGCCGATGGTCACTTCGGCCCTGCAGCAACTGCTGAACGATACCGATTGGGGGCAATTGGACTACCTGATCATAGACTTGCCGCCGGGAACCGGCGACATCCAGCTGACCCTGGCCCAGAGAATTCCCACGGCGGGCGCGATCATTGTGACGACGCCGCAGGATATCGCTTTGCTGGATGCTCGTAAGGCATTGAATATGTTTAATAAAGTGGATGTTCCCGTGCTTGGGGTCATCGAAAACATGAGCACCCATATCTGTTCCGCCTGTGGTCATGAAGAACCCATTTTCGGCCAAGGGGGTGGCTCGAAGATCGCCGCGGATTTCGATATCCCGCTGCTGGGCCAGCTGCCGCTGGCCATGGAGATCCGCACCGCTTTGGACGAGGGCAAGCCGACGGTGGCGGCCGCGCCGGATTCGGAGCTGGGACGGCGTTACCGCGATTTTGCCCTGCGCACGGCCGGCGCACTGGCGGTCATGCCGCGGAACCTGACGGTCAAGTTGCCGGAAATCGTGATCCAGAACAATTAGCCTGCCGCCTGCACCAGCCCCCTGGTGCAGCTTGCAGGCCAGTGCCGGGCCCTTCAACATGCAGATGTCGCCTCGAAAACAACGCTTGCCAGGGAGTATGCGGCCGTGAGCATCAAGTCCGACCGGTGGATTCGGCGCATGGCCCTCGAGCACGGGATGATCGAGCCTTTCGAAGCTGGCCAGATCAACCGTAATGCCGGCGGCGGCCGGCAGATTTCATACGGCACGTCGAGTTACGGCTACGACGTGCGCTGCGCCAGTGACTTCAAGATCTTCACCAATATCAACTCGGCCGTGGTCGATCCGAAGAATTTTGACGAGAACAGTTTCGTCGACTTCCATGGAGACGTCTGCATCATTCCGCCGAATTCGTTCGCGCTGGCCCACACCGTGGAATACCTGCGCATTCCCCGCAACGTCCTGACCATTTGCCTGGGAAAGTCGACCTATGCGCGTTGCGGCATCATCGTCAACGTGACGCCGCTGGAGCCGGAATGGGAGGGCCACGTCACGCTGGAGTTTTCCAACACGACCCCGTTGCCGGCGCGTATCTATGCGCACGAGGGCGTTGCCCAGTTCCTGTTTTTCGAGTCGGACGAGGACTGCGAGACATCCTACCTCGACCGTAAAGGCAAGTACCAGGGCCAAAGGGGCGTGACGCTGCCGAAAGCCTGAGCCGCATTGGCCCGGGGCGCGGCAAGAACCTCAGCGCAGCGGCGGTTGCTGTATCAGCGTGGCGTAGGTTTCGAATTTTTCGTTGTTGCGCTGCACGACGATGTCGACGCGGCTGCCCGGGTCGCGCTGCGAAATCATCAGCAACAGGGCGCGGGCGTCATCGACCTTGACACCATCGACGGAGAGCAGGATGTCTCCCGGGCGGATGCCGGCGGTCCAGGCGGGGCCTCCGGGCGTCACGCTTCTGACCTGGATGCCGTGGCGGGCGGCGCTGCCGTCGTTCTGCATTGACAGCGGCAGGTCGGCGAAAAGAGCCCCGAGCCAGCCGCGTTTTACCGTGCCGTTTTCGACAATTTGCTGCATGACGTTCCTGGCCATCGATATGGGGATCGCGAAGCCGATATTCTGCGCCCCCTGGGCCTGGCCGATGTTGCGCGTGTTGATGCCGATCACTTCGCCCTTGTAGTTGATCAACGCGCCGCCGCTGTTGCCGGCGTTGATGGCCGCGTCGGTCTGGATAAAGTCCTCGTACAGCACGGAGCCCAAATCGTTACGGCCGGTTGCGCTGATGATGCCCATCGTGACCGTGTGGCTCAGCCCGAAGGCGTTGCCGATCGCGAGGACGACGTCGCCGACCCGAACCTTGGGGTTTTTGGCCAGCGGTGCGACCGGCAGCCCGTCCAGGTCGATTTTCAGCACCGCCAGGTCCGTTTCCGGGTCGCTGCCGACGACTTGTGCGGCGGCGAAGCGCCCATCCCAGAGCCCCACGCTGATGTTCTGCACCTGGCTGATGACATGGTTGTTGGTGAGGATGTAGCCGTCTTGGCTCACCAGCACACCCGAACCCATGTCCTGGCGCGAACGGGCCACGTAGGAGGTGCCCAGTATCTTCCGCAAGCGCGGGCTGACCTGTTGAAACTCCACGGATTGCGTGTAAATGCTGACGACCGAGGGGGCCGTGCGGTCGACGGCATCCGCATAGGATACCGGTGCCTCGAAGTCACGCTTTACGGGGAGATCCTGGGGCGCCAGGTTGTGTTGCAGGCGCTGGGCGACGGCCGGCCACAGGTACACGACGATAAATGCCAGGGCCAGCCCGGCGATGGCGGAGCGAGTGATAAATGCAATAACCGCGCGGGTTCGTGTTCGCTTGGCATTGGCCGGGTTTCGTCGCTGTTCGCTGCTCATTGGTCACCGGATTTTCAGTTCGAGCCGCAATTCTAGCGGCAAATGCATTGTCTCACACGCAAAGTTTCGGATAAAATAAGGGATTAACGTGGGAAGTGGGAAGCGTTTTCAGCGGTCAGGATGCAAGCCACCTTCGCGACGATACATTTTCTGCCGAATACAATTTTCTGATTTTGAAGAGCCGTCCCCGGGACGCTTTTTCTTTGGAGTACCGAATGTCATCTGATGACGTGAACAAGGGGCGGCGGCGGTTCCTGGTCGCGACCACTTCAGTGGTGGGCGCAGTCGGCGTGGGGCTGGCGGCCGTACCCTTCATCAAGTCATGGTTACCGAGCGCCAAGGCAAAGGCAGTCGGCGCGCCGGTCGAAGTCAATATATCCAAGCTGGAAAAGGGTCAGCTGTTGAAAGTCCAGTGGCGCGGCCGGACGATCGGCGTCCTCAGGCGCACGCAGGAAATGCTGGACCTGTTGCCGAAGAATGATCCCTGGTTGCTCGATCCGCAATCCAAGGACGCGGTCCAGCCCCCCTACATCCATGGTGAAGCCCGCGCCGAGCGCCCGGAGTACCTGGTCCTCAACATGCATTGTACGCACCTGGGTTGCATCCCGAGGTTGGTGCCCGAGGTCGGTCCCCAGCCCTTCGAGCAGCACTGGTACGGAGGTTTCTTCTGCCCTTGCCACAAATCCAAATACGATATTTCAGGTCGGGTATACAAGGGTGTGCCGGCTCCCTCAAATCTGCACATACCGCCCTACAGCTTTCTCGATGACCACACCGTCGTCATCGGTGTCAATCCCCACGGAGCGGCATGATGGCCAAGTCTGCGAGCACTGTCGGCAAACGCGCCAACGCCTTTTTGAACTGGCTGGACGAGCGCCTGCCGGTGACGGAATTCTGGAATAACCAACTGGCCAGGTACTACGCGCCGAAGAATTTCAATTTCTGGTATTACATGGGCTCGCTGGCCCTGTTGGTCCTGGTCATGCAGATTTTCTCCGGGATCATGCTGACGATGCACTATAAGCCGTCGGCAACCGAAGCCTTTGCCTCGGTCGAGTACATCATGCGCGACGTGGACTGGGGCTGGCTGATCCGCTACATGCATACGACCGGGGCGTCGTTCTTCTTCATCCTGATCTACCTGCACATGTTCCGCAGCCTGCTTTACGGCTCGCACCGCAAACCGCGGGAACTGCTGTGGGTACTGGGAATGCTCCTCTACGTGATGCTGATGGCGGAAGCGTTCATGGGCTACGTGCTTCCCTGGGGGCAGATGTCCTACTGGGGTGCGCAGGTCATCATCAATCTCTTCGGCGCGATTCCGAAGATCGGTGAGCCGCTGACCCAGTGGATACGCGGCGACTACTTTATTTCAGACGCAACCCTGAACCGCTTTTTCGCGCTGCACGTCATCGCGATACCGCTGGGGCTGTTGATCGTGGTGGTGTTGCACCTTACCGCGCTGCACCAGACCGGCTCGAACAACCCCGACGGGATCGAGATCAAGAAGAACAAGGGGCCGGACGGCGTACCGCTCGATGGCATTCCGTTTCATCCGTACTACACGGTCAAGGATATTTTCGGCGTCGCCGTATTCCTGGTGCTGTTTTGCTTTGTCCTGTTTTTCTGGCCCAGCGTGGGCGGCCTGTTCCTGGAGCCGGACAACTTCACGCCGGCCAACCCGCTGGTGACACCCCAGCACATCAAGCCGGTGTGGTACTTCACGCCCTTCTACGCCATCCTGAAAGCGGTGCCCGACAAGTTGCTCGGCGTGCTCCTGATGGGCAGTTCCATACTCATCATGTTCTTCCTGCCGTGGCTGGACCGGTCGCCCGTGAAATCGATCCGTTACAAGCCGCTTTGGTACAAGATCGCGCTGGGCCTGTTCGCCGCGGCGTTCGTGCGCCTCGGCATGCTCGGCATGGCCGCAGGCACGCCCGCGCAGGTCTGGGAGATGCGGCTCTGGACGCTGGTCTACTTCATGTTCTACGTAACGCTCTTCTTCCTCAGCCCGAGGATGAAGACAAAAGCCCTGCCCGAGCGGTTAACTCACTGATGAACAAGATCACGCTACGTCTGATTTTCGGGGTCATGCTGCTGGCCGCATCGAACTTGACCGCGTTGGCTGCGGAGGAAGAAGGCCTCGAGCCTTCCGGCGTCAACCTGCGCGACATGGCATCGCTGCAGCGCGGCGCCAAGCTGTTTGTCAATTATTGCATGGGCTGCCACAGCGCCAAATTCATGCGTTACAACCGGCTGGCCGAAGACCTCGACATGAGCGAGGAGCTGGTGACGCAGAACCTGGTGTTTTCGGATGCCAAGATCGGCGACACGATGTCGATCGCGATGGACCCGGCCCAGTCCAAGCAGTGGTTCGGTAAGACACCGCCGGATCTTTCGCTGGTGGGCCGTTCACGCGGCCCGGACTGGTTGTTCGCCTACCTCAGGGGCTTCTACAAGGATGACAAGGGCAGGTGGAACAACACGATGTTGCCCAATGCGGCCATGCCCAATGTCCTCTGGCAGCTGCAGGGAATCCAGACCCCCGTTTACCGGGAAAGCAAGGACGAGGCAGGCTACAAGCACCGGGAGATCGACCATTTCGTCATGGCTGCCCCGGGCAAGGAGTCAGCCGAGGCCTTCGAGGAAACGGCGCGTGACCTGGCCGCGTTTCTCTACTACGTCAGTGAGCCGGCCAAGGTGAAGCGCAAGGACGTGGGTGTGTGGGTGTTGCTGTACCTCGTGCTGTTCGCCTTGCTGGCTTATTTGCTCAAGGCGGAATACTGGCGCGACGTACACTAGGCAGCCATTTGCCGCCCGCCCGTGCACCGGCGGCGGGGTTGTGATCATCAACCGACAGGAGACATGTATTGACAGTGAATATTAAAGGCCGCTCCATCATGGCGCTGTACTCTTCCGACCGTAATATTCACAGCCACCGGGTGCGCTTCGTGCTTGCGGAAAAAGGCATCAATGTGGAAATCATCGACGTCAACAGTGATGAATCCGCGGCGGCGGACCTGGCGGAGCTCAATCCCTACAACGAAACGCCGATGCTGGTCGACCGTGACCTTCTGCTGCACGACGCCGGGGTCATCAACGATTATCTCGACGAACGTTATCCGCACCCGCCGCTGATGCCGGTCGATCCGGTTTCCCGCGCCCGCCTGCGGCTCGTACACCACCGCATCCTGCGCGACTGGTACCCATTGGCGGCCGACCTGGAAAAGCTGACCGGCAAGAAAGCCGAAAAGGCGCGGCAGCAACTGAAGGAAGGCATCATTTCCGCCAACGACCTGTTCAAGCAGGCCGAGTTCGTGGTCAGTGACGAACTGAGCCTGGTCGATTGTACGCTGGGCCCGCTGTTCTGGCGTTTGCCCGCTTACGGCATCGATCTCGGCAAACCGGGTGTCGCGGTGCAGGCCTATATCAAACGCCTGATATCCCGTCCGTCGTTCAAGGCGAGCCTGACCCGTGCAGAACGGGAAATGATCCTCGACATCTCCTGACCGCCGCCAGCGAATTCTGCATGGCCCGCTGCGGAAAATCCATCCCGGTTCAGCCGTTTCCTTGCGGATTGCCGCCAGCGCGCCGCCATGCGTTCAGTCGGCGCGCCGCACTGGATTGATTGCCGATGCAAACTGACGCCGGAACAATGAGCTCCAACAGGCCCTATCTGCTGCGCGCGCTGTATGCATGGATCACCGATAACGGCCTGACGCCTTACATCCTGGTGGATGCCCAGGCGCACGGCGTCGACGTTCCCGCGGAGGCCGTGCAGAAGGGCAAGGTCGTTTTGAATATCGCCGAGGCGGCAACCCAGCAACTGGTCATGGATAACGAACAGATCGGCTTCAAGGCCCGCTTTGCGGGCCGTCCTTACCCGATCGAAATCCCGATGGATGCCGTTATTGCCATCTATGCCCGCGAGAATGGCCAGGGAATGATGTTTGCCCAGGACGGGGATGAGCCGCCGCCGCAGGACGACCCTGACGGCTCGTCCGACCGGCCGCACCTGAAGGTCGTCAAGTAGACGCGGTCTTGTCTGCTGCTCAGTGGGCGGGCCCGTGCCGCGAGGGCAACTCCTGGATCAGCCGCCCGTCATCCAGTTCCAGTGTCACGTTCATCGCGTTGCGGGCCGTGATCTTCACTGAACCGCGACGCCGGCGCGCGCCGTTGGTGGTGAATTCGAAGCCATAGCGCAGAATTACGTGCGAGCGCCGGCCGGAACGCTCCCATGTCACGGAACTGAGCGAGACCGTGTCATCCAGCAATTGAACGCCGTTGTTTGCGCATACGGACCCGGCCGCGGCGCGCGCCCGTTGTCGGCCCTGCATCAGCTGCCACCAGGCGCTGATGGCGGCGACAGCCAGCAGGATCATCAGCAGCTGGCTCACGAGCGCCTCAAAGCTGCTTCAGGAGCACATCGGTGGCGCCGTCGCCACCCTGCGCCGGCTTGCACGGCGCGTAAGCCAGGACCTGGGCGTGCTGCCGCAGCAGTTGCCGCGTCGCGATCTGCAGCCTGGGCGGGCCTTCCGAGTGCAGGCCCTTGCCGTGGATGATCCTGACACAGCGCATTCGCCTGTCGATTGCGCGAGCCAGGAATCTCGTCAGGGCCCGCCGGCAGGCCGTGCTGTCCATCGTGTGCAGGTCGAGTTGGTCCGCGGGCGGATAGTGGCCGCGGCGCAGCTTCTGCAAAAAACGCTTTTGTATCCCGGCCCTGCAGAAAGCGGCAGGCGGGTACCCGCCGCTCGGCGCGCCATGCTCGAATTGGGCGCCGCTGTCTCCCCGCGCACGTCTTCCTGTGTTTCGACCGGGTGCCGCCGATGCCTTGCCGGGAGCGGTTGCCGGCACCGTGCGCGCCGCTTTCTTGAGCGGCACCACGTCTTGCAGCGTCCGCCGGAAGAGGTCGGCGTCAGCCGGATCGCCTGTCGTCTTTTTATCCACCGGGTTCCCGTTTCCACATATCGAAAGCTGTGCCAAATACGTACAATACATACCATATCATTTCCCCCGGCGGGCCGCCCCGGCGGGCTTTTGGTTCCATGGCTGGATGTGAGGCGTGAGAATAAAATTGCTGGTCAGTAATGACGATGGCATCGAGGCAAAAGGGTTAAGGGTGCTCGCCGAGAACCTGCACGGCCTTGGCGAGGTCACCATCGTCGCGCCGGACAAGAACCGCAGCGGCGCCAGCAATTCGCTGACACTGGACGCGCCCGTTCGCATCGAGGAGACCGGCCAGCGGGTTTACCGGGTCAACGGTACGCCGACCGATTGCGTGCACATCGCCCTGACCGGCTTACTCGACAGCGATCCGGATATCGTCGTGTCCGGTATCAATGCCGGCGCCAACCTGGGAGACGACGTGATCTATTCCGGCACGGTGGCGGCGGCAATGGAGGGGCGGTTTCTCGGCTTTCCGGCCATCGCGATGTCACTGGTGCTGGCAGAGAAGCCGCATCATTTCCAGACGGCGGCGGAAGTCGCGCTGCGGCTGGTCAGGCAATTGAAGCACGACCCGCTGCCGGCCGACACGATCCTCAATGTCAACGTGCCCGACTGCCCCTGGTCCGACATCAGGGGGATCGAGGTCACCCGGCTGGGGCACAGGCACCGGGCCGAGCCGGTAATCAAGACCACGGATCCGCGCGGCCGGGACATGTACTGGATTGGCCCGGCGGGAGCGGAGCAGGACGCCGGCCCCGGTACGGATTTCGACGCGGTCAGACGCCGGTTCATTTCGATCACGCCGATTCATGTCGACCTGACGCGTTACCAGGCATTGGACCAGGTGGCGGGTTGGGTTACCGCGATCGCCACCGGCGCTGAGCCCGAGGCAGGTGAGGCATGATGCACAGAAACAAACAGCCGTTCCAGCACCAGGGTATCGGAATGACCTCGCAGGGGACTCGCAACCGCCTGGTGCAAAGGCTTCGCGAGGAAGGCATCAAGGATGAGCGCGTGCTCAGGGCCATGACCCAGACACCGCGCCACAAGTTTGTCGACGAAGCACTTTCGAGCCGCGCCTATGAAAACACGGCGCTGCCGATCGGGCAGAGCCAGACGATCTCGCAGCCGTGGATCGTGGCCCGCATGACCGAAGCGCTGCTGGACGGCGGTGAACCGGAAAAAGTGCTGGAAGTCGGCACCGGATCCGGTTACCAGGCGGCCGTTCTTTCCCACCTGGTGGCAAAAGTGTTCACGGTCGAGCGCATCGACAAGCTGCTGAAACTCGCGCGCCGCAGATTCCACAACCTGCACTTGCACAATATCTATGTGCGCCACGCCGATGGTCACCTCGGTTGGCCCAGCCAGGCGCCGTTCGACGGTATCATGGTGACGGCGGCCGCGCGCTCGGTACCGCCGGAGTTGCTGCAGCAATTATGTGTTGGGGGGGTGTTGGTCATGCCGCTCGAGGGACCAGGCGGTCAAAGGCTGATCTCGATGCGCCGTACCGAGGAGGGCTTTGAGAAATCCGACCTCGGTGGAGTCGTTTTCGTACCGATGTTGAGTGGGCTGGCCTGAATCTTGTTGCAGCGGCTGTACGACCGGGTCATCGAACTGGCGTCGCACCGCAGGGCGCCGGTTTTCCTGTCGATCCTGAGTTTTACCGAGTCCAGCGTTTTTCCGGTACCTCCGGATGTGATGCTCGTGCCGATGTGCCTGGCGCGGCCCAGGGATGGCTGGCGCCACGCGGTCTTGTGTACGGCGTTTTCGGTGCTCGGCGGAATGGCCGGTTACTTCCTGGGCAGACTCGCTTTTGACTGGGTCGAACCGTGGCTGTTGTCCTCCGCCTATGCGGACACTTTTGACGCCGCGGTGGCCGCGTTCAGGAAATGGGGTTTCTGGTATATCCTGTTGGCCGGATTCACGCCGATTCCATACAAGGTGTTCACGATCAGCGCGGGCGTTGTCGGTATGCCGCTGCCGGTCTTCGTCGCTGGTTCCGCGCTCGGCCGGGGCGGCCGCTTTATGCTGGTTGCCGGACTGATCAGCCTGGGCGGTGAGAAACTGGCCAGGCGCATGCGCGCGCATATCGACCTGATCGGCTGGACAGTCCTGGCCATCGCCGCTATCGTATTCGCCGTGTTCAGGGTCTCCGGCACATCGGCATGAACGCATATTGCAGGGCCTTCGTGGGATGCATTGTTTTGGCGTGCCTGTCGGGCTGTCACCACACGCCGGCCCGGGTCGAGGATTATTCGGCTTCACACGTCAAGCGCAAGCTGACCAGTGGCGGTTACTACCGGGTGCGACGCGGCGACACCCTGTACGCGATCGCGTTCAGTTACGGGTTGGATCACCGCACCGTGGCCAGGTGGAACGGCATACCCAGTCCCTACGTGATATATCCGGGACAAAAATTACGCCTGTCGCCGCCGCCGCATCGCCGGACGCGTCACCGCGCCGCCGCGAAACAGCCACCGCCAACGCCCCCCCCCGCCACCGCGCCCGGTGGGAAAACCGCGCGCGCGCCGTCCGTCCAGGCCCAACCGCCGCGGCCCGCGGCCGTTCCGGCATCGCCGTCGGACCCGAAATCCTGGCTGTGGCCGAGTCAGGGCAAGATCCTTCGCGGTTACGTTGCCGGCAATCCTGCCCGCAATGGCCTGGACATTACCGGGCGGCAGGGGCAGCCGGTCATCGCGACAGCGCCCGGAAAGGTCGTGTACAGTGGTAACGGGCTGATCGGATACGGGGAACTGATCATCATCAAGCACAGCGAGCGGATGCTCAGCGCCTATGCGCACAACCGTGTCCGCCTGGTGCAGGAGGGCGCACAGGTTAAAGCGGGCCAGAAGATTGCCGAGATGGGCCGGAATAACGAGAACATACCGTTGTTGCATTTCGAAATCCGGGTCCGCGGCAAACCGGTCGACCCGCTGCGCTACCTGCCCGGCAAATAAGTGTTGTGCGATACCGCCCGACCGCCGGCTGGCGTCATTGCAGCCGCTGCAAACTGGGAATATATTCAATGCCGAATTTGTGCAGACATGCCTGGCGTTGCGAGGCCAGTCCGATTGATGTATCGAATTTGTTGTTATTCGTTCGATTGTATTCAATAATGATTGACGGTGCCGGCAGGTGCGCCGAGTGACCGGGTGAGCGTATAACCATGGTGAAAGCGTTGCGGGTGAGGACGAAATGAAACAGGCAAAGACCGAACCCGGCGCTACGCATGCCAGCCCCAAGCGCCTCAAGCGCGGCAACACCGTCTCCCGCGACAAGGGCAAGCCCCAGCACTATGGCGATGTTACCCGAATCTACCTGAGCGAGATCGGGCGGGCGAAACTGCTCGACGCCGAGCAGGAAAAGGCGCTCTCGCGGGCAGCGCACAAGGGTTGCATGGTCTCCCGGCAGCGCATGATCGAATGCAACCTCCGACTCGTGGTCAAGGTGGCGCGAGCTTACATCAACCGGGGGCTGCCGCTGCTGGACCTGATCGAGGAGGGCAACCTGGGCTTGATCAGGGCGGTCGAGAAATTTGATCCGGACCGCGGCTTTCGCTTTTCCACTTACGCCACCTGGTGGATACGCCAATCCGTTGAGCGCGCCATCATGAACCAGTGCCGAACGGTGCGTTTACCGATTCACGTGGTGCGGGAACTGACCAGCTATCTGCGCACTACCCGTGAGCTGGAGCAGACGCTCGGGCGGCGGCCCGGCATCGAGGAAGTTGCCGGCAAACTGAACAAGAGCACGCGGTCCGTATACCAGATGTTCGGGTTCAACGACATGCCCGCGAGCAGCGACAGCACGACCGGCAAAGGCAGCAATGCGGTGATCGAAACCATTGCCGATGACAGCACCAGAAACCCGGAGAGCGAATACGCGGAACAGGCCGCGGGCGATATGCTCGGGCAGTGGCTTGACCTGCTGCCGAGCCAGCAGCGCGTTGTTGTCGAACACCGTTTCGGCTTGCACGGCAAGGGCCGGCGCACGCTGGAAGAGGTGGGCCAGTTGCTGGGCGTGACGCGCGAACGCGTGCGCCAGGTGCAGTTGGCTGCGCTGACGAAGCTGCGTGAAATCTCGCGTCGCGAGGGCGTGCTGGAAACGCCGTTCATGGACTAGCCCGGATATTGCACCAGCCGGCCACTGGCCTCACCATAAACTGGTGAATTTACAAAGTAAAATGACGATTTATCAAATTTATTCCAGGGTACATTTTGTAACCGGCCAGCGATCTATCCCGGCCCTGCCTTGTCCAGGCACACCTGTTCTGCAGCAGCATCCGGGATGCTGGTGCAATATCCGGGCTAGCTAGCTAGCGCAGGCGGGTCTGCGCACCTATCCGAAATAAGTCGTCGACGGATATCCTCATCCGTCATGGAAATGGCAATTCGCGTGCCGGGCGTCCGGCCGGCCTTTGCGCTGCGCGCAGCGCGTTAAATCGACTGCCAGGGCAGGTAGCCGGCGCCCTTCGGGCTCACGGCTAGTGATCCCAGATCAAGGCGGCGACCACGCGGCGGCCATCACCGGCCAGCAGGTTGAAGGTCCTGCACGCGGCGTCGGTGACCATCACCTCGATCCCGATGTTTCGCTCCAGGAACTGCATCTGCAGGGGCGGCGGCAGGAATGCCTGGGTCTTGCCGCAACCGATCAGCACCAGTTCCGGGTCGAGGTCGAAAATGATCTCCAGCTTTTGCGCGTCCAGGTCACTGAAGCGGCGCACGTCCCATTCGGGGATGATCTGGCTGGCCGATACGATCAGTGGGCCATGGTAATAATCTTCGTCGATACGGATGCCTTCGGGCCCGACCGAGCGTATGTAATGGTGATCGCGGGGTAATTCGAGACTCAGTTCCATCGGCGTTCTTTAACCCGGATCAATGACCGGGTCGTCCTGGTTTCTACGGTAAAAGCAAGCGACCTGGCCAATGCTCTGCACCAGTTCCGCACCGCATTTTTCGCTGATGGCGAGTTGCCAGGCGTTGCGTTGCGCACGCTCGGAGCGGAGCTTGATCTTGACCAGTTCGTGGTCGTTGAGCGCGCGTTCGATTTCCGCAAGGACCGAATCACTCAAGCCCTTGCCCGCGACGGTCACCAGCGGCTTGAGATGGTGCGCGAGCGCGCGCAGGCGCTTTTTCTGGGTTGCTTTTAATGACATTGGCCCTGATAGTTTAACATTGGCGGGCGCCAGGCGCCGGTTGGCGGCTATCATCGGCGGCCGCGCAGCAAACGGCGTCCCCCGGGACGGATGGACTATCGACGACATGGCGAGAAGCAAGAGCAGCCGCCGCTGGTTGGCTGAACATTTTGACGATCCGTACGTAAAGCGGGCACACGAGTCCGGGTTGCGCTCGCGGGCGGCGTTCAAATTGCTCGAGTTGGACGAAAAGTACAGCTTGCTGCGCCCCGGCCTGCGGGTTGTCGACCTGGGCGCGGCGCCCGGGGGATGGAGCCAGGCGGTGCAACGCGTGCTGCGCGGTAGCGGCCGCGTCATCGCCCTGGACGTGTTGCCGATGGAACCCCTCGAGGGCGTTACTTTTATCCAGGGCGACTTCACCGAGGACGAGCCGCTCAAAGTCCTGGAGCAGCGCCTCGAGGGCGAGAAGGTCGGGCTTGTGTTGTCCGACATGGCACCCAATATGAGTGGTATGGCCGTGGTCGACCAGGCGCGGTCCATGTACCTTGCCGAACTGGCGCTGGCCTTTGCGGAAACGTGGCTGGCTGCGGGCGGGGATTTTCTCGTCAAGGCCTTTCAGGGCGAAGGTTTTGACAACTTTGTCAGGCAAACCCGGTCTGTATTTGAGAAGACCGCGATTTGCAAGCCCTCGGCATCCCGACCGCGCAGCCGGGAGGTTTATGTACTCGGGCAGCGGCGCAAGCTACAATGAAACCGGGCGCGGATGGCCGCGCCCGGCCTTGAACGCTACCACGAGATCGAGGGTAACCGATTGAATGATATGTTAAAAAACGTGATCACCTGGGGCATCATCCTGCTTGTGCTGATGTCCATTTTTAATCACTACGGTAACGTGGGCAACACCGCCAAGGAGATGACCTACACCGATTTTCTCAACAGTGTGCGTAACGGCACCGTTGCCCAGGTGAATATCAGGAGCAGCGCCGACGGCAACACCATCGTCGGCAAGGACGTAAACGGCAAGGACTTTCATACCTTCGGCATGCCCGACCCCGATCTGGTCAATGACCTGATCAAGCACAACGTGGAAATTACGGCCCAGCCACCCGAACAGCGTTCGGTTATCCTCGACCTGATCATCAACATCATTCCGGTATTGCTGCTGGTGGGCCTGTGGGTCTATTTCATGCGCCAGATGCAGGGCGGCGGCGGCGGCCGCGGGGCCATGTCGTTCGGCAAAAGCAAGGCCAAGTTGCAAGGTGAGGACCAGATCAAGGTGACGTTCGCGGATGTGGCGGGCGTCGAGGAGGCCAAGGACGAGGTCGAGGAACTGGTCGAGTTCCTGCGTAACCCCGGTAAATTTCAGAAATTGGGCGGGCACATACCCCGCGGCGTGTTGATGGTGGGCTCGCCGGGCACCGGCAAGACACTGCTGGCCCGGGCGATCGCCGGTGAAGCCAAGGTGCCGTTCTTTTCCATATCCGGTTCCGATTTCGTCGAAATGTTCGTCGGCGTCGGCGCATCACGCGTCCGCGACATGTTCGACCAGGCCAAGAAGCACGCACCGTGCATCATTTTCATCGATGAAATCGATGCGGTAGGGCGCCATCGCGGGGCCGGCCTGGGTGGTGGCCACGATGAACGCGAACAGACGCTCAACCAGTTGCTGGTGGAGATGGATGGCTTTGAAGGCGGCGAGGGCGTCATAGTCATCGCCGCGACCAACCGCCCCGACGTGCTCGACCCGGCGCTGCTGCGCCCGGGACGCTTTGACCGGCAGGTGGTGGTGCCGCTGCCCGACATCCGCGGCCGCGAAGCGATCCTCAAGGTGCACATGCGCAAGGTCCCACTGGCCACGGACGTTAAACCGCGCACGATCGCGCGCGGAACCCCCGGCTTTTCCGGGGCCGACCTGGCCAATCTCGTCAACGAGGCGGCGCTGTTTGCCGCCAGGGACAGCGCCAGGGACGTGTCGATGGATCACTTCGAACGCGCCAAGGACAAGATCATGATGGGTTCGGAGCGGCGCTCGATGGTCATGTCCGACAAGGAGAAGAAGCTGACCGCGTACCACGAGGCCGGTCACGCCATCGTCGGCCGGCTGGTACCCGACCATGACCCGGTGTACAAGGTAACCATCATTCCGCGAGGCCGGGCCCTGGGCGTGACGATGTTCCTCCCGGAGCAGGACAAGTACAGCATTTCCCTCAGGCAACTGAACTCGCAGATGGCCAGCCTGTTCGGCGGCCGGGTAGCGGAGGAACTGACGTTTGGTGAGGACAACGTCACCACCGGTGCGTCCAACGACATCGAGCGGGCGACCCAGATCGCGCGCAACATGGTGACCCGCTGGGGTTTGACCACGGCGCTCGGCCCGCTGGCCTACGCCGAAGACGAGGAGGAGGTCTTCCTCGGCCGCTCGGTGACGCAGCACAAGCACGTCTCCGATGAAACGGCGCGCAAAATCGATATCGAGGTCCGTTCCATCGTTGAAAATGCGCACGCGACCGCGCGAACCCTGCTGGAAGAAAACCGTGCAAAACTGGAGATCATGGCGGAGGCGTTGTTGAAGTACGAAACCATCAACTCCGAGCAGATCGACCAGATCATGGACGGGAAGGTCCCGGATCCGCCGAAGGATTGGGACGACCCCGGCGCGGACGGGCAGCAGAAGACCACCGGTGAAGCCGAAGAGGATGACAACGCATCCATCGGCGGTCCGATCGAACAGCATTGAAACTCAAACGCCCATGAATTGAGCAGCGCCGCGCGGGCGCTGTTTTTTCTTGTGGCATTGCCCGGGGAGCATCTGTGATGACAGCGGGTTGCAGGCAATTGGTCTGCGGCGGGCATACTATCAAGCTCGACCGGCCGCGGCTTATGGGGGTCCTCAACGTCACGCCGGACTCATTCTCCGACGGCGGACGTTTTCTGCAACCGGCCGATGCCGTCGCCCGCGCGCTGCGGATGCAGGATGCGGGCGCGGACATCATCGACGTGGGCGGTGAATCGACCCGCCCCGGGGCCGAGGCGCTCGGGGCAACGGAGGAACTGCAGCGGGTCATGCCCGTCATCGAAGCCATTGTCCCCAAGCTGTCCGTACCGGTTTCGATCGACACCGGCAAGCCCGAAGTCATGCGGGCGGCCGTAGCGGCCGGCGCTGCCCTGATCAACGACGTCTACGCCCTGCGTCACGACGGCGCCCTGGCCGCGGCCGCGGAACTCGGTGTGCCGGTTTGTCTGATGCACATGCAGGGCAGGCCGCGGGAGATGCAGGACGAACCGGCTTACGAGGATGTCGTCGCTGAAGTCAAGGCATTCTTGCTGCGGCGCGCGGACGCCTGCAGGCAGCACGGGATAAGACCGGAGAACATCGTACTGGATCCGGGTTTCGGCTTCGGCAAGACGCTGCAGCACAACATCGCCTTGTTTCGGGCGCTACCGGAACTGGCGGCGTGTGGCTATCCGCTGCTGGTTGGGGTGTCCCGCAAGACCATGATCGGGCACCTGACCGGCCGCGACGTCGGCGCGCGTCTGCCGGGCTCGGTCACGGCCGCCGCATTGGCGGCGCTGGGCGGTGCGGCGATATTGCGGGTACATGACGTGGCGGCTTCCCGCGACGCGTTGCGCGTCGCCACTGCACTTGGATCGTTGAACGCGTAAAATGATTTGACAGCACGACGCAGGCGGGTTCTTGAGATGGCTTCCAACAAATATTTCGGCACGGACGGTATACGCGGCCACGTCGGCGAGGCGCCGGTGACAGCGGACTTCATGTTGCGCCTGGGCCGGGCGGCCGGCACGGTATTGGCCGCGGGTGACCCGCGCTCGGTCGTGATCGGCAAGGACACCCGCATTTCAGGCTACATGTTCGAATCGGCGCTGGAGGCCGGGCTGGCGGCAGCCGGCGCCAACGTGGCCCTGCTGGGACCGATGCCCACGCCGGCGGTGGCGTACCTGACACGCACGCTCTATGCCTGCGCCGGCATCGTCATCAGCGCTTCGCACAACCCCTTCCAGGATAACGGTATCAAGTTCTTTTCCGCGCAGGGAGAAAAGCTGCCCGACGAAGTGGAAAAGGCCATCGAGGCCGAGTTGGAACAGCCGTTCGCGACGGTCAGTTCCGCCGACATGGGCAAGGCGGTCCGGATCGAGGATGCGGCCGGGCGCTATATCGAATTTTGCAAGGGTACAGTTCCTTTCGGCACCGACTTTGCCGGGCTGAAAGTCGTGGTCGATTGCGCCAACGGCTCCACCTATCGCGTCGCACCAGCCGTTCTGAGGGAACTCGGCGCCGAGGTCATCGCCATCGCCAACCAGCCTGACGGCCTGAATATCAACGCCGGCTGTGGTTCGACCTCTCCCGAATTCGTCAGCGCGGCCGTGCTGGAACATTCAGCGGACGTGGGAATTGCGCTCGACGGCGACGGTGACCGCGTCATCATGGCCGCTGCCGACGGCAGTATCGTCAATGGCGACGAGCTGCTTTACGCCATCGCCGCCGCCCGGCAGGACCGGGGCGTGCTGCAAGGCGGCGTCGTCGGAACCGTGATGACCAACCTCGGGCTGGAACTCGCGCTGAAAGACCGGGGGATCCCTTTTATGCGCACGCCCGTCGGTGACCGCCACGTCCACCGCGCATTGGTGAAGCACGGCTGGACCCTTGGCGGCGAAACCTCTGGCCACTTGCTGTGCCTGGACCGGACCAGTACCGGCGACGGCATCGTCAGCGCCCTGCAGGTGCTCGAAATCATGGTCAACGGGGGCCGCGGCCTGGCCGAACTGGTCGCCGGCGTGCAACGTCTGCCGCAGACGATGATCAATGTGCCGGTGCCGCTGAACGGAGCGCCGCTGCTGGCCGATTCCGCCAGGATCAGGGAAGCGGTCGAATCGGTGCAACAGCGCCTCGGCGACAGCGGCCGTGTCATCCTGCGTCCTTCCGGTACCGAGCCGCTGGTGCGGGTGACGCTGGAAGGCGCCGACGCTGACCAGGTCGAGCAACTGGCCTCGGAACTGGCCGGTGTCGTCCGCGCCGAACTCGCTTCCTGAATGAATGCCGGGGTGGCGGATCTCAGTGCAGGAATGGAACGGCGGTGGGCGGGTCAAAATGCGCGGTCAGGCCGGTTTTCCGGCGGTCCGTCCAGGCGGTTTCCCACCAACCACTTGAACAGCAGGAAACAGAGCCCCGCAAAGGCCGCAAACCCGGCATGCATCAGCCAGAAAGCGGTCGTCGGCATGCTCGCGTAAAAGCCGCCGACCCAGCCGACCAGGGCGTTGCCGATGAAAAATGCCAGGAAGTAGATGCCGAGCATCATGGCGTTGATCGCCTTCGGCGCCGCCTTGGCGAACAGCGCCAGGCTGACCGGCAGAATATGGGCGAAGCCGATGCTGTTGACGACGTGAAAGGCGACCGGCCAGGCGAGACCGATCTTTTCGCCGGGGCCCTGGGTGACCGCGGCCATGTACAGGCACAGCATGCCGCCGATCGAGAACACCGAGCCGATGATGATCTTGTTGATCTCGTCGGGTTCGCGCCAATGCTTGCCGTACCAGCGGTAAAAAGCCGCGACGATGGCGAGGAAACTGACGCTGACGACGGAGTCGAGGGTAATCAGCCAGGTCGTCGGCAGTTTCTGGCCCGCCCAGTAGAGGTCGAACTGCGCGTCGGCCCATACCAGGTAGGCGTTGAATATCTGGTTGTTGGGGACGATTGCGACGGCCAGCACCGGCACCAGTACCAGCAGCGCGATGACCGTCTGCCATTCGCCGGGCTCGAGCCGCGGCGCCCGGCTTCGCGCGGCGGCCCGTTGCGGCGCCAGATGATCCGCGGGCAGGTATTTCTGGCCGGCGACATAAATCGCGAGGCCGAGCAGCATGCCGATTCCCGCGGCGCCGAAGCCGTAGTGCCAGCCGTAGACCTCGCCCAAAGTGCCCACCACCAGCGGGGCGGCGATGACGCCGGCGTTGATCCCGAGGTAGTAAATCTGGAAGGCGTCGGCGCGGCGCAGGTCGCGCGGCCCGTAGAGCGCGCCGACCTGGCTGGCGAGATTGCCCTTGAACATACCGCTGCCCAGCACCAGGCACAAGAGCGCGAACAGGAAACTGGATTCGAAGGCCATCAGGAAATGGCCGAGGGCCATCGTGCTCGCGCCGAGCAGGACCGTCTTGCGCTTGCCCAGTACCCGGTCGGCGAGCCAGCCGCCCAGGATCGGTGTCAGGTACACGCTGGCCGCGTAGGTCCCGAAAATGGCCGAGGCCAGCGCCTGGCCTTCGAGGCCGCCGTACAACTGCCGGAACTGGCTGAACAGGGAGACGTTCTCGACGTGGCCCGGGAGCAGCAGGCTCTTGGTCATGTAGAGCACCAGCAGCGACTGCATGCCGTAGAAGGAAAACCGCTCCCAGGCCTCGGTAAATGCCAGGTAGCCCAGCCCGGGCGGGTGGCCCAGGAAAGTGCGTTTGCGGGGTGTGGTCTGGATAACCGTGTCGGTCGCGGGATCGGTCATGGCCCGGGCGCCTCCGTGCTTGTTGTTATTAGGCGATGGGCATGAAGTTTAACCCGGAAACGGGGTAACCTGCCAAGTGGCGTACGCGCCCGGCCGCAGGTCCGGGCGACTGACGGTCCGGGCTGTATCATGAACCGGGCTCGCGGCGCCGGTGCCAGTGGACACATTGTCGTACTGCCCCAGCGTTACCCCGTTCAGTATCGGCGTTGGCGCGAACGAGATGGAACCGCGCAGGAGTCCGGCGGCCGACCGGCCGGCGGGCAGCTTGACAGCGTTGATTTCTGCAGTGGCCGATAAGGCAAGGCGGGGATGGGCATGCCAGCCGCCAGCATGGAAGAATACGACCAATTCACGAAAACCGCGCTCTTCGATAAACCGGATGTCGTGACCTTCAAAACGCGGGTGGTCATGAAGCCGATCAAGATGACGCTGGCGATCCCCACCGGGGCTTAGCCCGGATATTGCACCAGCATCCCGGATGCTGCTGCAGAACAGGTGCGGCTGGGCGCCGGGCTGGACTGAGAGCCATAGCGAAAGCTATAGGGCCAGAAAAGGCTTGCCAGATCGCCGCGCCGGGAACACATTTTGCCCACGACAAGGAACGATGAACGACTGGTATTATGAATACCATAGTGAAGAGAGACGCAGTAGTGGACAAAATGGGACCCGTCCCTGCGGGTTGCGGCTCCAAATGGCCCCATGCGTCGTTGCCCGTCGTTTATTTGGAACCACCAAACGACACTCCGGGCATCTTGCCTGGAACCATTTGGGGCGGCAACGCGGTGACCTGGCAAACCTTTTCTGGCCCTGTTGGAGGGAAGCCCAAGCCCAGGTGTGCCTGGACAAGGCAGGGCCGGGATAGATTGCTGGCTGGTTACAAAGTGTACCCTGGAATAAATTTGATAAATCGTCATTCTGTTTTGCAAATTCATCAGCTTATGGTGAGGCCAGTGGCCGGCTGGTGCAATATCCGGGTTAGCGGCGAGCACCACGCCTATTCGCGGTCCGCGGCCCTCGCGGCTGTGATGGCGGCTGTGGCCGCGGTGCGCCGCAGGCGCCTTCCGTTCGGTGCGGGACTGAGCACGAAAAGGTTGCCGGCCACGACCAGCCCGGCGCCGATGAGGAGCGGGGCGTCGACTTTCAGGCCCTCGAACAGCACCGACAGCGCCAGCGCAACCAGCGGGAACATAACCACGACGTAACCGGCCTTGTGCGCGCCGATTCTTCCGAGCAGGGTCAGGTAAGCGCCGAAGGCGACGATCGTGCCGAACACGGTGAGATACAGCAGCGAGACCACGTAGGCGGCCGAGATATCGAAAACGAATTCCCGGCCTTCAATCATGGCCAGCGCGGCCGAGGCCGCGGCCCCGTAGAACATGCCCCAGGCATTCGACTGTATGACCGGCAGCTGCAGCCGCTGGGCCTTCTGTGAAACCATGTTGCCCAGCGACGCGATGAACGCGCCGGCGAGGGCCAGCGCCGCGCCGCGGAACACCTCGTCGGACAGCGTCAGGCCGCCCATCCGCGGGACGAAAAGAACAATGATGCCGGTCATACCCAACAGCGCGCCGGCCTGCACGCGCAGACCCGCCCGCATGCCGAAGAAGAGCCTCGCGTTGAGGATGTTGAGCCAGACCATCGCGCAGAACAAAATCGCCGTCAGCGCCGACGTGATGTAGACCTGGGCGCGGTAGGTGAACACGTAGTTGAGGCAGAACAGCAGCAGTCCCAGCAGTACGAACCAGCCGTGCACCCGCAGCGGAAAGCGCAACGGCAGACCGCGCACGCGGCTCCAGCCGAACAACAGCGCAGCGGCGCCGCTGAAGCGGTAGACGACCGATATTTCCGGCGGCACGACCCCCAGCTGATACTCGATGGCGAGCCACGTCGAGCCCCAGATCAGGACGGTAATCACGTAGAGCATCCGGTTACTCATGTGCGATCTCCAGCGGCTGGCGGCTCGTCGCGGCGCTCTTTCTCAGCACTTCGTCAATCGCCCGTGCGTGCATCCTGCGGTAGTGGTGCAGGCGCACCGGCGCCAGCAGCAGTTGCATCAACAGTCCCAGGTGCGAAAGTTTCTTACATTCGCCGTGCACAGCCTGCCCGCCGGCGTCGGCGCAGCAATCACAAGCCACGAAACCCAGACATGAAAGGTGCGTACTCATTTCCGATCCCTCCGGCAACAAGACAGTTTTGTACCTGGGTGTTGACTTTACAGTAATTTTGAATATATAACAGATACAGTTACTGGAAAAGTTAACCTATACAGTTATGCAGCAGCTCAACCTTCAGGACGGGGACTATCTTTACCGCCAGGTCATCGATCAGATCAACGTGCGTATTCGTCAGGGTGCGTTGCGGCCGGGGGACCGCCTGCCTTCCCTCAGGAAAATGAGCCGGGCGGCCGGTGTCAGCATACCGACGGTACGCCAGGCTTACGTGGAACTCGAACGCCAACGCCGCATCGAGGCTCGCCCGCAATCCGGCTTTTACGTGCGTCACGTCGCCGGCAATGACCTCGTGCACATTACGCGTTCGCGCATGGATGCGCCGATTCCGCTCAATTGCCGCTCGCTGATGGAGCGTGTCTACAACGGCATCAACGATCCTGCGCTGGTGCCGCTGGGCATCGCCAACCCCACCATGGCCAGGCCCGCCATCAAGGGCCTGCACCGGGCGATGAAGCGCGTCATGGCACGCGCCGAGGAACGCATTCTGAATTACTCGGCGACGCTTGGGGAGCCGTTGCTGCGGCGCCAGGTCGCATATCATTACCTGGACGCCACCGGGGCGCAGGTGGACCCCGAACATATCGGAATCACGAACGGCGGCCAGGAAGCCCTGCTGTTGGCCTTGAAATCCGTGGCCGGCGAAGGTGACATCATCGCCGTGGAGACACCGACCTACCATGGCATGTTGGAACTGATCGACAGCCTGGGCATGCTCGCGATCGAAATAGAGACCTGCCCGGAGACAGGCGTCAGCCTCGATGAACTGGAACGCGCGCTCGGTAGCCATGACATTCGCGCCTGCATATTCACGACGACATTGTCCAACCCCCTGGGCGTCACGATGCCGGAAAGCAACCGGCGGCGCCTGTTGGAATTGCTCGAACCGTACGATACCGTGCTGATCGAGGACGATGTATACGGCGACCTCAGGTACGACGGCGAGCGGCCCGTACCGGCGCAGTTCCTGGGCGGTGGGGCGAAGGTCATCACCTGCGGGTCGTTCTCCAAGACCGCTGCACCGGGATATCGGATCGGTTGGATCGTAACCGGACGGTACATCGAGCGCATCGCCCGCTTGAAGCGCTCGTTTTCCTGTACCTCTGCGCTGTTGCAACAGTTGACGCTGGCCGACTTTGTCGCCTCGGGCGACTTTACCCGCCACCTGCAGGCCTTGCGCCCGGTGTTGAAACGTAATGCCGAACGCATGGCAGCCCTGGTGGCCCGTCACTTTCCGGCGGAAACCCGGACCTCGCAACCCGCCGGCGGCGCCGTCCTTTGGGTCGAGCTGCCCGCCGCGGTCGATGCTGAAAAGTTGTTCGACGACGCAATCCGTCAAGGCATCAGCATCGCGCCGGGCCATATATTTTCACCCTGCAGCTGTTACACCAATTTCGCCCGCCTCGGATTTGGCCATCCCTGGGACGAACGCACTGAATCCGCGGTGCGCTGGCTCGGGGAACGGGTCATGCAATTGGCGCAATCGGGCGCTCGCCCGCATTGACAGCTCGCGGCGGCTTGGGGGCCGCAGAGGCTTCAGGGCAGGGAGGATACGTAAGGGAAGGGTTTGATTTTCAGGTGGAGCACTGCCTCGATGGCGGGGTGGTCGGACAGACCATGGAAATCGGGCACCCGGCCCAGGCGCAGCACCTGCATATCCAGCAGGTCGTTGTGGGTCAGCATGATGTAATCCCTTTCATGCGTGCTCTCGACCACGCTCACGTTGAATACATCACGGCTGGCGAGCAGCGGCTGCAGCAGCGGGTCATCGGGGTGCATGTTGAAATCGCCGGTCTCCACCCGCAACCAGGGTGCTCCCACCACCGGTGCGGGTAATTCGGCTTCGTATTCCGCCAGTTGCTGGCGCCGCGCTTCGTTGTCGCCGGGGCTTTTGCCGGCGTCGAAGTGGGTCGTGCAAATGTCCAGGAAAACCCCGTCATTGGTCACCGTCCTGGAACACATCATGCCCTTCGGCACCCAGCAATCGGACTTGTACTGCAAGTAGCCGTGGCAGGTTGAGAAGCTGCGGAAGCTCTTCAGCTCCAGCGGCCAGCGGGACTCCAGGGTCAATCCCGACTTGCGCATCCAGGGCAGCATCGTGTCCCACCATCTGAAATCGGTCCCGCGCAGGCGGAATGTCTGTGTCGAATACTGGTCCAGGTATTCCGATTCGTAGAAATCTTCCTGGTAGGCCACGATATCGTAGCGGTTGGCCCGTTCCGCGATAGCGCGCATGCGTTGCTGCGGATTGCTCTGGTCCGTGAGCATGTCCGGCAGGCCGGCCACGTTGAGTGTCAGTATCTTCACGACCTCTTCCGCGTGCGCGGCCCCGGTGGGCAAGGCGAAGACGGCCGCACACAGGCAGTGCGTGAACAGGCGCAAGATGCGCCGCCGGCACAATATGTCTGTGAGCCTACTCATGCCGGTCCAATGACCTGTCCTGTTGAATGGTGATTGATAGACCCCGCCGGAGGGCACTCGTTCGCAGAGTATATGCGGCGGGCGCGTGCATTTACACGGCCCTCGTCGAGCGCGGACGGCGAGTGTCGATTCGGTGCTCCGTGGCTTGCGTGGTGGGCTCGTGTCTTGCGGGGCATTCGACCTGCGGCACGGGACCAGTTTGCCTAACCGGCATCGCCTTCCGTTCGTGCGCTTGCGCTGCGGCTTATCAACGCACGGTAGTATTCGGTGAGCGTTGCGTTGTATCTTCGATACCAGTCGTGCCAGCGGGGGTCCCGTCGCATCTTGGACAGTTGCGGTGAGATCACCAGTTCAGAAATCCACGGTTGCCCATAGAGATATGTGTTGCTGTCCCAGCACTGCTGCAAACACGTGTCCAACAGGGTGAATGCCCGGTCCAGGTCGCCCGACCAGGCAAAATATTGCGCCGACAGGGCCAGCGCCGCCGGGCTGTGCCCGGACTGCAGGTCCCGCAATGCCGATTGGGCTTCCTTCGCCCGGCCGAGTTTGCCCAGGGCCATGGCCCGCAGCTGGTCCCGTCGTGGACCTTCGGGCATGGCGTCCGCGATTTTCAACGCCTCCCGGTATTGGCCCAGCATGACCAGCGCCTGGGCCATTCCAAGTCGGTATTGGCCGGGAGAGACGGGGTTCAGGTCGATCGATTGTTGGTACACCGGCAGGGCTTCCTCAGGGCGCCCGGCGTAGAACAGGAATTCCGCCAGGTTGGCGCGCTGCATGGGGGAGATGGGGTCGGCGGCGGCCGCGCGCCGCTGCAGCCGCACGGCTTTATCGAATTGGAAATTGTTCAAGGCCGCGCCGGCCAATGCAGCCAGGACCATGGGGTCGTCGTTGTTCAGCGCCGCGGCTTTGTCCCATTGTGCATACGCCTGCCTGGTCCGGCCGTTTAGATAGTAGGCCTGGCCCAGCCGCAAATGCGCGACCGCGCTGGCGGGGTCGAGCTCTACGCCCTTTTGCGCCGCAGCCAACTGCTCGTCGAATACCGACTTTCGGGTATCGAGACCCGTCCCGATGAGCAAGTTGTCCAGACCCGACAGCCCGACCCAGGCGCGCGCCAGCCCGGGGTCCCGCGCGATGGCACGATGGTAGTATTTCCGTGCTCTTTCGAGGTCGCCTGGATTGCGCCGGTTGTAGAAGTATTGCGCCTGCAGATATGCCTCGTAGGCGTCCGGCTTGACCTCGGCGGCAGGTTTTTTCGCGATCAGTTTCGCCTCGAGGGAGTCTGCGACCGCCGCGGCGATCTCCGACTGCAGTTGCAGGATGTTTCCGAGTTGCCGGTCGTAGGTTTGCGACCACAGGTGTGTGCCGTCGCTGGCGCGGACGAGTTGCGCGGTGATGCGGACAGTCCGCCCGGCCTGGCGGACGCTGCCTTCGAGGACATAGGCGACACCGAGCCGATGGCCGACAGCCGGTACGTCCAGTTTGCTGTCCTTCAGTGAAAATGAGGAGGTCCGGGCAATTACGTGCATATCCGGGTACTGGCTCAGCGAATTCAGGATTTCCTCCGAGAGCCCTTCCGCAAACCACGACTGGTCCGCCTTAGCGCTCAGGTCCAGAAAAGGCAGTACGGCGATCGATTTGTCACCCGGCTTCGCTGCCGCGACGGCCGGCCTGGCACGGGACGAATACCCACCGGCGATAAAGAGCTCGACACTTGCGATTAGCACCAGCAACAGGGCCGTGACCGTCATGATCCGGGCCAGGCGCCTGTTGTGGCCCGGCCGCGGGCG
Source organism: uncultured Gammaproteobacteria bacterium (assembly GCA_963774415.1). GTDB lineage: Bacteria > Pseudomonadota > Gammaproteobacteria > Xanthomonadales > SZUA-36 > SZUA-36. The sequence continues at coordinate 884,098 of CAVZEU010000003.1, forward strand.
TGGTTCAGCGGAGGGGGCGCCGGCGGCTTCGACAGGCACCTTCACTGCCTTGCGCGGTTCTTGCACGACAACGTCAGCGCACAGCGTGTAGCCGCGTCGCGGGACGTTCCGCACCAGCTTCTGGTCCGTATCGCCGAGCGCCTTGCGGATGTCGATGATGCACTGCGCCAGGGAGCCGTCACTGACATGCTGGTGGCCCCAGATGGCCTGTAGCATTTCTTCCTTGGTCGCCAGCAGGCCGGCGTGCTCGACGAGGTACCTGAGAACCTCGAATGACTTGGGTCTCAGGGGTATTGGAGCGTCACCCGCCCGTAGCGTTCCAGCGCCGAGTTCCAGCGTAAATCCAGCGAATTGATAGACCCTGTGGTTATGACCCGGTGCTTCCATGGCGGGCCCATTCTGTTCCAAAACCGTGACAGACGCCACTTTCACCGCTTTTTAGCAGATTTTTAGCGGATTCTGCAAAACGTGACCCCCGGCACCGGCCGCCGTCCAGGCTGCAGCCCGTGCCCGGGATGTGGTCCTGGTGCTTAGCTGGCCGTCGTGGGTCGCGGTTTGACGCCGAGTTCCTTGCCGACCTTGACGAACGCGTCCACGGCCTGGTCCAGGTGGTGCCGCTCGTGGGCGGCGGACACCTGCACGCGGATGCGCGCCTCGCCCTCGGGTACGACCGGAAAGAAGAATCCGATCACGTAGATGCCCTCGTGGAGCAACCGGGCGGCGAACTCCTGGGCCAGCGGCGCGTCGTACAGCATCACCGGCACGATCGGGTGAGTGCCGGCCTTGATGTCGAAGCCCGCTGCAGTCATGCGTTCGCGGAAATAGCGGGTGTTGTCTTCGAGCCGGTCGCGGAGCCGGGTCGATGCCGACAGCATTTCGAAGACCCTGATGCCGGCGGCCACCAGCGGCGGCGGCAGCGTGTTGGAGAACAGGTAAGGCCGCGAGCGCTGGCGCAACAGGTCGACGATCGGCTGGCGTGCCGTGGTGAAGCCGCCCGAGCCGCCGCCCAGCGCCTTGCCGAGGGTCGAGGTGAAGATATCGATCTTGTCCATGACACCGTGGTGTTCCGCCGAGCCGCGCCCGGTCGGACCCAGGAAGCCGGTGGCGTGGCTGTCGTCGACCATCACCAGCGCGTCATAACGTTCGGCGAGCGCGGTGATTTCGTCCAGCCTGGCGATATAGCCGTCCATGCTGAAGACGCCGTCGGTGGCGATCAGCCGGGTGCGGCAGTCCTGAGTTTCTTCGAGGATTTTCTCCAGCGCGGCCATGTCGCTGTTCGGGTAGCGGTAGCGCCGGGCCTTGCACAAGCGGATGCCGTCGATGATCGACGCGTGGTTGAGGGCGTCGGAGATGACCGCGTCCTCCTCGTCGAGCAAGGTCTCGAACAGGCCGCCGTTGGCATCGAAGCAGGACGTGTAAAGGATGCAGTCGTCGGTGCCGAAGAAGTCGGCGATCGTCCGCTCGAGTTGCTTGTGCAGGTCCTGGGTGCCGCAAATGAAACGCACGGACGCCAGGCCGAAGCCGTGATCGTCCAATGCCTTGTGTGCGGCGGCGATGACCTCCGGGTCGTCGGCCAGGCCGAGGTAGTTGTTGGCGCAGAAATTCAGCACCCTGGGGCCGTCCCCGACCTTGATTTCCACGTTCTGCGGCGTGGTAATGATGCGCTCGTTCTTGTACAGGCCGGCAGAACGTATCTCCTCCAGCGTGGCGTTCATTCGGTCAAGTGAACTCATTGCCTTGTCTCCTCGGGATCCACCGGCCAGCCGTCAGACGCTGCCGGTCCAGTCACAGACGATTTTGCCGCTTTTCCCGGTCCGCATCAGCTCGAAACCCCGCTCAAAGTCATCGATGGGGATGTGATGGGTCATGGCCCTGTGCAACGGAAAACCGGTCAGGACCATCTGCGTCATCTTGTACCAGGTTTCGTACATGCGCCGGCCGTATATGCCGTGCAGCTCGAGGCCCTTGAAAATGATCTGGTCCCAGTCGACCCCGGTGCCGGACGGCAACAGCCCGAGCAGGGCCACCTTGCCGCCGTGGAACATGTGGTGCAGAAGGTCGTTGAAAGCGGTTGGCTGACCGGACATTTCCAGGCCGATGTCGAAGCCCTCGATCTTGAGTTCGCGGACGATGTCCGCGATCGACTCGCGCTGCACGTTGACGGTGCGGGTAGCGCCCATTTCGGCGGCCAGGTCCAGGCGGTACTCGTTGACGTCGGTTATCACGACGTGGCGGGCGCCCACGTGCCGGCAGATGCCGGCCGCGATGATGCCGATCGGCCCGGCGCCCGTTATCAGCACGTCCTCGCCGACCAGGTCGAACTGCAGCGCGCAATGCGCGGCGTTGCCGAACGGGTCGAAAAATGCGGCCAGTTCGGGCGCAATGGCATCCGGGATCGGCCACAGGTTGGTTGCCGGGACAACGATGTATTCGGCGAAGGCGCCGTCGCGATTGACGCCGATGCCGATCGTGTTCGGGCACAGGTGCCGCTGTCCGGCCCGGCAGTTGCGGCAATGGCCGCAGACGATATGGCCCTCGGCCGATACGCGCTCACCCGCCTTGTAGCCGGTTACGCCTGGCCCGACCTCGACGATCCGGCCGACGAATTCATGGCCGATCACCAGGCCCGGTTTGATGGTTCGCTGTGACCACGCGTCCCAGTTGTAGATATGCACGTCGGTACCGCAGATGGCGGTCTTCTCGACCTTGATCAGCACCTCGTTGGTGCCCGCCCTCGGCGCGGGGACGTTCTCCATCCAGATGCCCTGCGTCGCTTCGCGTTTTACCAGGGCACGCATGGTCTCGGACATGGCTGCTCCTCTGGCTTGTCAGCCGTCATGCAGGATTGCGGGACTCCGGGCGCAATTATACAGCAGTGCATACGCCCTTGTTGCCGGGCTTCGGCACTTTTGCGGCAGGCAAAAAAGACAACCCCGCCCAGTGGGCGGGGTTGTCGGTGACGCGGTGGATCGGGCTACAGGTTCTTGGCTTCTTCCGCCAAGGCGCCGGAAGCCGCTTTCTTCAACACGTTTGGATTGAAGAACTCCGGCGACAGGCAATTCAGCTTGTCCAGCCCGATGCGGATATAGGTTGCGCGCTCGTTCTGGAAATCGATGGCCATCGTATGCGTGAATCCGTACCCGGGCGCGCCGTCACAGGTCGTGATGGGCGAATACGATTGACGCCAGATCCGCCAGAACTGACCCTTGCGGTCGTACAACTCGCCGTGATAGTAGAAGGGGTACTTCGCGTCCATGTAGAGCACCTTCTTGCTGTACGGATGCTCATCCGGCGGTACGCCTTCGACGACATAGACCTCTTTGGGCTCCCACACCAGGCCCTTGGGGTTCCAGTGAGGAAACTCGTCTTCCTTGACGGCATCCGCGAACGTATACGGGATGTTGGGGTCCTTGGCCGTGGTTACCGCCAGGATCTTGCGCTTGCCCTTGCACTGCCAGCTCTTGAACCAGCCGGGATAGCCCAGCACACCCTGGTTGTCGTCGTTGAGAAGATCCATTTTCGGCTGCGGATCCATCCAGGACTTGCCGCCGGCGATGCGGCGTACGCGGCGCAGTGCTTTCACGTAGGCCCAGCCGTCGTCGGGCCTGCCATTGTTGTATTGCTTCGTGAAAACACCGATGCCCGCGATGTCGTAGGGTTGGGTCAGCACCAGCAGGTAACGCGCGTGGTCGGTCGGGGAACCGATTCTGGGTTCGCCCCTGGTGCGGCCTTCGAAGATCGATTTGGCGCTCCAGGCCTCGAAGTGATCGATTTCACCGCGGTGGGCGTCGTATATTTTCACGTCGCCGAGTGCGATCCAGCTGTTGCCCATGATGGGATTGGCGTAGAAGTGATCCCAGGCCAGTTTCCAGCCGCAGTCGGGGTCGTCCGGATCGACATCCGTGAACGGGATACCCGCGGTGTAGTTGGAAACGGTCTTGTCTTGATTGAGCTTGGCCTGGCCCTTGTATTTCTCGGTCGCGGCGTCATAGGCCGGATCGATCTTCAATGGGTGTGAATGGCCCAGCTTCATCTCCAGGGCGTAATCACGCACCCACAGCTGAAACTTCTCGGTCAGAAGGTCCCTGATCTTGGTGCCTTCGAAGGTGTCATCCATGATCTGATCGAGGTTCTTTGCATTGATGACGGTGCCTTCCGGCAGTTCCTCGGCAAAACCCGTGAGGCCAAGGGAAAGCAGCAGGGCGCCCGTCAGTAGCCTAAATGTCATTCGTTTACTCGTGTTCATCATTCATTACCTCACACATTAGATTGCGGCGTTACGGCTTCCTCAGAACTGGAAAGTCGTACGCAGCAGCAATTGGTCGTTGTGGTCGAAATAACCGACGATGCTGCCGTCCGGCGCCGATGGGTTGGTGATCGCCTTTCCGCCGAGAGCCAGGTCAGCTTCCAGTTTGAAGCGCCAATGCGGTCCCCACTGGTATTCCAGTGACGGGATCACGAAGGCGCCGCCCTGGGTCAGGTCGGCAATACCCACCAACGTAGCGATGAGCGAGTCATGCATATACGGCAGCGTCAGGATGCCGGTGGCGAGGACGTTGTGTTCCCGGTATATACCGGAACCGGTAAAGTTGCCGATTGCGTCCGAATGGCTTACGCCAGGCAGGTACCAGTCGAAGACCTGCACCGTGAACAGGCTCTGGCTGCTGGTTCCGAGCACCCGCATCAGGCGCGGGTTGGCATCGAAACCGAGCAGGATGTTGTAGGCGTCCTTTTTCACGACTTGCAGCGGCAACGGCATCGTCGCGCCGCTCGAGAACTTCCGGTTCGGGGTATAGGCGACTTCGGCGCGGTAGGTGATATCTAGTGCGGCTATATAACTGCTGAGCGTGGCGCCCACGGTGTCCGTTTCAGGATACACGAATTCCAGGCCGAAGGTCTGCGGGTTCAGTACGAGGATCGGATCCTGCTGGAAGCCGCCCTGGCCATGGTAGTACATCAGGGAGTAGTCGATAGCCTCGTTCTCTCCGAGCAGGCCGGACCAACGGGCGCCGTAGTGCGCGTTGTCGGTGTCGCCGTACTTGCTGTGGTAGTTGAAGATCGCTCCGACGGGGTTACCGAAGATTCCCAGCGCTGGGCCGTCGACCACGTTGCTGGCCAGCGGGAAGCCCCTGCTGCCGTTGGCCGACCAGCGGCCGCCGAAGGTCGGGATGCTGTTGCCGATCCACGTGGACTTGTCCAGCCCGGGCCGAACGACGACTTGCAGGTTGCCGTGCAGTTCCGGCACCCTGAAAGTTCCGTTGAGCAGCATCAGGGGCTTGCGAACGTCCTCGTTTTCAGGCACGTAAAAGCTCCGCCACTTGAAGTTGTAGCCATGGATCACATCGGTGGCGTGGAAGAAGTCGGTCTCCCCCCAAACCACCTGCTGCCGCCCGATGCGCATCGAAAAGCGGTCGTTCACATCCCAATCGAAAAACAGTTCACGCAGGTCTACTTCATCGTATTCATCTTCGAAATCCGATTTCCGTCCCGGGTTCGCCGTGTCCAGCGCGCGCAGGGAATTTGCCGCGTCTTCCAGGCGCTCTTCGTAATCCGTCAAAAACTCCTTCGACGCCCTGAAGCGGGCCGTCCAGCGCAGCGGTCCCGTGTTGGTCGAGGCGTCCAGGAACAAGGTCCAACGGTTCATGGACGCGTCCCACCTGTCGTTCTGGGGAGTTTCCGGCGGGTTGCCGAGATTCCAACTGGTGTATTGCCGCAAATATCCGGTCACCCGGAAAGGGCCGAAATCAGAAGCCTGGACCGCCGTTGACGCCAACGACAGGCCAAGCAATAACGCCAGCAGACTCATTGTCACTCTTGCTCTCATCACTATTCTCTCCTGTTGCGCCTTGATTGGCTGTAACCTTTCTCTATCCCAATTGGCTAAACGATCGTCCGTCATAGCCCCTACCTGTTGTTGTTATTCGAAAATAGCGTTTCGATCGCCATGTGTTGCAGCGACCGCAAAACCGAATTCGTGCACCTTGGTCCACCGTCCATACGTTCAGCCCGGCTCCCGCTTGGAACGCCGCAGTAAAAAGCGCGGCTTGAATACGTAGATCATCGATGGGATCACCAACAAACTGCTGATGGCCGAGACCGACATCCACAATGATATCATCAAGCCCATTTCCGCCTGGAAACGGAGGGAGGAAAAGAAGTACCAGAGCGCGACTGAACTCACCATGGCCAGCGCCGTGATGAAGACGCCCCGGCCTGCGTTCGTCAGTCCGAAATAGATACTCTTCCGCAGGTCCCCGGATTTGACATAGTTGTCGGATATGCTTTCGGCGATATAAAACGCGTAGTCGACGCCCACGCCGATACCAAGCGCGGCGACCGGCAGCGTATTGATATTGAGGCCGATGCCGTACAGGCTCATAAAGGCGAAGCTGAAAGTATTCGAAAGAACCACGATCGGCAGAAAGAACAGGCCGGCCTGCGGCGTCCGGTAAGCCAGGGCGCAAAAAGTAAAGAGTAACAACAGGGCCAGCGCGATACTCTGTAACTGCCCCGACAGGATCACCTCGTTGACGGCTGCGAGGATGCCGATCAGGCCGCCCGCCAGGCGATAGTGGGCCCCGTCCATCGGGTTGTCTTTCTGGAAGTCCTTAATGGTCTTGATACCTTTGCGTATCGTTGTGCCCTTGTGGTCGCGGAAATACATCAGCACCGACCCGTTTTGGTACTTTCGGTCGATGTACCGGTCGATGTCGCCCGGGTCCGAACTGGCGGTGGCCAGGTAGATCATCTCCGCGTTGCCCACCGGGTCGTCCGCGACCTTGTAATAGCGCGGGTTGCCTTCATGCAGGGCCATGTTGACAGGCCTGATGATGTCGGCGATGGAAACCGCGGCGCCGACTTCCGGCAATGCTTCGATGTACTTCTGAAAGTAGGAAATATTGGCGAGGACATCCGGGCGCTTGAGTGTGTTTTCTTCATCCCCCTCGACCACGACGAACATGCGGTCACTGCCGGGGTAGTGAGAGTTGATCGCGGCATCGTCGCGATTGTATTGTGAATCCTGCCACAGGATCGGAGAACCGGCATTGGTATCGCCGATGTTGATGTCCTTGGCGATAAAACCCGTGATGACGAGCAGGACCAGGCTGGTCGTGAGGATGGTGACAGCGCTGCGCCGGCTCGTCGTGGCCCGGGCGCACAGCTGCAGTAACTTGATGATGGCCCTGTCGGCGCCCAGCCGGACGAGCCGGTGTTCATGGTTGCTCCTGGTCCATGACAAGACCACCGGGATCATCATGATGGTGCAGATGGCCATCGTCCCCAGCCACAACGCCCCGAGCAGGGAGGCCTTTTGCAACAGCGGTATCGGCGTCAGCGCCACGATCATTACCGCACCGGCGTCGGTGGCGAGTCCCAGCGTCCCCGGGCGCAACAGTTTTGCCAGTGAAATCCTGGCCGCGTCCAGCGGGTCAAGCACGCCGGAAAAGCGTTCGTGTTCGAAGGCCAGCACCAATTGCACGCCGTGTGATACGGCCCTCGCGGCAATCAGGAACGTAATGACGATGGCCAGGGGGTCGAGATTGATGCCGATGATCTCGATAATTCCAAGTGCCCAGACACCCGATATGGCCGCGGACAAAAGCGGCAGGAACATACCCCTGAGCGTGCCGATCGTCACCAGCAAAATCAGCGAAATGACCAGCGTGATGTAGCCGACGATACGAAACGTCTCCGGCAAATGCTTGATCACCAGCCCTGCGAGGACGGGCTGGCCGACGACGCGGATGGTGATGCCGGGCTTATGGATCTTGGCTACGAGATCCAGTATTTCCGGATAGATCTTGTTGTAGTCCACCAGCCGATCGATAAAATCAACCGTGATCAGCGCTGACTTCAGATCGCGGGCCACGTACTGACCGTAGACCAGCGGGTTGGCAATGACGTTGTTCTTCAGCCGCTGGATTTCGGCGTCGGTCTTGGGCAAGTGAGGCCACATCAGCGGTTCGGCCACGATGCCTTCAGTCGAGGCCTTGATGGTTTTCAGTTTTTTCGTCGCCAGCGAGATGATCTGAAACTGGTTGACGCCGTCCAGGTACTGCACACCCGTGGTGAGGTCATCTACGACTTTCAGCGTCTCGTAATTGAAGATATCTCCCTGGGCGACTTCGACCATCAGGGAAACCTGGTTGGCACCGCCGAAGGTAAGCTTGTATTTCTCGTTGGTTTTTATATAGGGATGATTCGGCGGCTGCAGGTCCGCAAATTCCGTCTTGATATTGACCCTGACCGCAAAAACCCCAAAGACCAGGGTCAGCACGGCGATCATCGACAGGATCGCGTAGCGGTGGTGGAGAAAGAACCTGGCGATTTTCTTTTCCATGGCGCGACCGTTATCCCGCGGATAGCGCGTCGGCGAAGACGGCGGCTGAGACGTTACTGAAAGACATGCCAGTCTTCCCCGACATGCAGGCCGAGATTGGATCCCGCGATCAAAAGCTTGTTCGCGGACAGCGGTGTGACCTGGGTGTACCAGCCGGAGTTGTTGGCATGTATCCGCCCGACATGCACCGGCCGTCCGTCTTCGGAAAATATCGCCAGAACGCCGGTGTCGCCGATGGCGACGAAGTACTCGCCGTTCCAGCTGACGTCAAAGAAATGCGCCTGGGTTACGTCCGGCACCAGCGTCCAGCTGTCACCGCCGTCGGCACTCGAGAAGACCGTGCCGGATAAGCCCACCACGAGGCCATGCTGCCGGTCGGAGAAGGCGATGGCCATGAGGCTCGAGCCATCCGTCGGCGTCTCGATTTCCTGCCAGCTTGCGCCGTCGTCGACAGAGCGCTGCATGCGGCCGAACTCACCCACCACCCAGACGCTGCCGTCGGGGGCAACGGTGATATCGTTCCATGCCAGATCCTCCTGCGCATGCACCATTTTCCACGTTTTGCCGCGGTCGTTGCTTTTCATCACCGTCGCCATGGTGCCGGATAACCAGGCCTCGCCGCTGGCGGGGTCGGCGTAGACTTGCAAAAGCTGGTCCCCGAACTCATATGTTTCGATGGGGCTTTTGCTCCAGGACTTGCCGCCGTCGTCGGTTGTCAAAACGGTCGCCAGATCCCCGACCACGATGGCCGAGCGGCTGTCCCACGGGGCCATGGATTGAAGGTTGCGCTTGGTGCCGGATTTCTGGATGTGCCAGTTCCCGCCGGCGTTGTCTGAACGGATGATCTTGCCGTTGTTGCCGACAGCCCAGAATACTTTGTGCGGTTGGTCCGGGGAAACGACGCTGTAATAGTGGTCACGGTAAGCAAACATCGTCGGCGTATAGCCGGGCACCGTCACCGAGGGCTTGACGTAAAATGCGACGTAGAGCAAACCGCCGACGATGAACAGGGAAGCCAGAATTTCGAGGACATTTTCGAGGGTTTTATTCATGCAAACGGGCGACCGGCGGTGCCAGGGAATATGCGGGCAGTGACAAGCAAAACCGCAGCGTGAACCCGATGGCCCCCACCCCGGACGCGACATCCAGATTTGTCACTTTGATACGGTCGCATCGATCCTGTCGTCAGTTTGAACGAATTTAAAATACTAGAGATGCAGCAGGGGCTGATCTTGCCCCTCAGTGCGCCTTACATTGACTGCGAGTGTTAATGATTTTGGCGTCGGGGCAGGCCATTGGATGCGTCCGAAGATGGCGGTACGCTGTTGCGGGGTGTATTCTGTCACGCGCTGCGCACCGCGCTTGATGGGAATAAGAATTGTTTCGATAAAATGCTGATCGAACATGTTGTTTTTACGGGCTTTTTCAGGACATTAATTTAGGCGAACTGAAGCAATGGCAGGCAAACTTTATATCAAGACACACGGCTGTCAGATGAACGAGTACGATTCCGGCAAGATGGCGGATGTGCTGGCCGCTTCGCATGACCTGGAATTGACCGAGAATGAGGCGGAAGCCGACGTCATACTGGTCAATACCTGTTCGATCCGCGAGAAAGCGCAGGAGAAGGTGTTTTCCCAGCTCGGCCGCTGGAAACACCTTAAACGTAATGGCAAAAAAGTCGTCATCGGCGTCGGCGGGTGCGTCGCCAGCCAGGAGGGCGAGGCCATCATCAGGCGTGCGCCCCACGTGGACATGGTGTTCGGGCCGCAAACCCTGCACCGCCTGCCGGACATGCTCGATTCGGTCCTGAATCACGGTCAACCGGCGGTGGATATCTCTTTTCCGGAAATCGAAAAATTCGATAAGCTGCCGCAACCGGGGGCAAGGGGGCCGGGCGCCTTTGTTTCGGTGATGGAAGGCTGCAGTAAATACTGCACGTTCTGCGTCGTGCCCTATACCCGCGGCGAGGAGGTCAGCCGGCCGCTCGATGACGTCGTCGCCGAATGCGCTGCGCTGGCGCGGCGGGGTGTCAAGGAAATCAACCTGCTGGGGCAAAATGTCAATGCCTATGCGGGTGCGTTGCATGACGGCGGCGAGGCCGACCTGGCGTTGCTGATCCATTATGTCGCCGCGATCGGGGGCATCGAGAGGATCCGCTTCACGACCTCGCACCCGGTGGAGTTTTCCACCAGTCTGATCGAGGCCTTCGGTGAAGTGCCGGCGCTGGCCAACTATGTCCACCTGCCCGTGCAGAGCGGCTCTGACCGCGTCCTGGCGATGATGAAGCGCGGCCACACGGTGCTCGAGTACAAGCAAAAAATACGCCGCCTCCGTGAGCAGCGGCCTGACATCAGCCTGTCGTCGGATTTCATCGTTGGCTTCCCGGGTGAAACCGAGCGGGATTTCGAAGCGACGATGGACCTGATCGCCGAGATGAACTTCGACCAGAGCTTCAGTTTCATCTACAGCGCCCGGCCCGGCACGCCGGCCGCGTCATTGCCGGATGAGACACCGGTCGAAGTCAAGAAGGAAAGGCTGGCACGGCTGCAGGCGCGCCTGAACCGGCAGGCCGCCGCCATCAGCAAGGCGATGGTGGGCAGCGTGCAGCGAATCCTGGTCGAAGGCGTCAGCAGGAAAGATCCGAAGCAGTTGGCCGGGCGCACCGAGAACAACCGGGTGGTCAATTTCGACGGCCCGCCGCGCCTGCAGGGCGAGTTCGTGGACGTGGTCGTTACCGAGGCAATGAGCCATTCGCTGCGGGCGCGTGTCCTCACCGCGGACGGGTAGCGCACGCATCTCATGAGCCAGACGATCAACCTGGAACTGGAGCCTGCCGACACCGAACGGCTGGCCAACCTGTGCGGACAGTTCGACCAGCACCTGAAGCAGATCGAGAGCCGCCTGCAGGTCGATATCTTTTGCCGCGGCAACCTGTTCACGGTGCAGGGGGAGGCGCGCCAGGCGCGCGCCGCGGGCCGCTTGCTGAAGCAGCTCTATGCGCTCTCGGCCGAGGAGTACCTGACCCCCGAAAGCGTCAACCTGCAGTTGCAGGACTCCGGCGTCAGCGAAATCGCCGATGCGGACGAGGCGGACTGGCAGGCGGACGAAATCACGGTTAATACACGGCGCGGATCCATCCGCGGCCGTGGTCCCAATCAGAAGGGGTATCTGAAGAACATTGCCTCGCACGCCGTGAATTTTGGTATCGGGCCCGCCGGCACCGGCAAGACCTACCTGGCGGTCGCGAGCGCCGTGTCCGCATTCCAGCAGGACCGGGTGCAGCGAATCGTGCTGGTGCGGCCGGCCGTGGAGGCGGGCGAGAGACTGGGTTTTCTGCCGGGCGACCTGGCACAGAAAGTCGATCCGTACCTGCGGCCGTTGTACGACGCCCTTTACGAGATGCTCGGTTTCGATCACGTCTCGCGCCTGATCGAGCGCAACGTCATCGAGGTCGCGCCGCTGGCGTTCATGCGCGGGCGCACGCTCAACGATGCCTTCGTCATCCTCGACGAGGCGCAGAACACCACCACGGAACAGATGAAGATGTTCTTAACGCGCATCGGTTTCGGCTCCACGGCGGTGATCACCGGTGACGTTACCCAGATCGACCTGCCGCGGCACCAGTTGTCCGGCTTGAAACAGGCGGTCAGTGTGCTGAAGGACGTGGAGGGCATTTCGTTCAGCTTTTTCACCGCCAGGGACGTTGTGCGCCATCCGATGGTGCAGAGAATCGTGGAGGCCTACGACCAGGCGGAACCCGAAGAGGGCGGCGAGGGCGGATGAAGCGGCATGCGCCTTGACCTGGATATCCAGAAGGCGGCCGGCATCCGCGGCGCGCCCGCCGATGGCGAATTCCGCCGCTGGGCACAAGCGGTCCTGGCGGGCAGGCGGGAGCGTTGCGAGGTGGCCCTGCGTATTGTCGGCGAGAGCGAGTCACGGCGATTCAACCGCGCGTACCGCAAGCGCGACCAGGCCACCAATGTGCTTTCGTTCCCGGCCGACCTGCCGCCGGGTTTGCCGCAGGATGTCCGCGCCGCCGTGCTCGGCGATATCATGATCTGCGCGCCGCTGGTCGTCCGCGAGGCCGCGCAGCTCGGCGTGCCCGAGCCGCACCATTGGGCGCACCTGACGGTCCACGGTCTGCTGCACCTGCTCGGCTACGAGCACGAAGACGATGCCGAGGCGCGGCGAATGGAGTCGCTGGAGACAAAAATACTGGCGGGCCTGGGTATTGCCGATCCCTATGCCGCCGCGCTTGACCCGGATTTTTCACGCCGATGCTGAAATGTCCGCGGGGTTCTGGTAAAAACAGCTTTACAGGTGCTCCGCTGCCGGTAAATTTTCAGGCTGGGAAACCCTGACCACTATGAGCGAAGACCAATCCAATAGCGAAAACGGACCCAGATCCTGGATGGACCGCATCCAGAAGGCGTTTGCCGCCGAACCCCGCGATCGTGATGACCTCAGGGACCTGATCCGCGAATCCGCCGACAAGGGCATACTGGATTCCGACGTTGTCGCCATGATCGAAGGGGCGCTGGCGGTGTCCGAAATGCAGGTTCGTGACGCCATGGTGCCGCGGTCGCAAATGGTGGTCATTCCGAAGGAGGCGGCGCTCGAGGACTTTTTGCCGATGATCATCGAGTCGGGCCATTCCCGGTTTCCGGTCGTTGGGGAGGACCGCGACGAGGTGGAGGGCATACTCCTGGCCAAGGACCTGTTGCGGCACTATGCGAAAAATGGCGAGGACCTGGTGCTCGAAGGCCTTTTGCGCAAGCCGGTCGTGATTCCCGAAAGCAAACGGCTGAACATGCTGTTGCGGGAGTTTCGCGTCAGCCGCAACCACATGGCGATCGTCGTGGACGAATACGGCGGCGTGTCCGGCCTGATCACGATCGAGGACGTGCTGGAGGAGATCGTCGGCGAAATCGACGACGAACACGACGAGGCGGAAGAGGCCGCCATCAAGGCGCTCGGCGGCGGTTACTACCACATCAACGCGCTGACCGAAATCGACGACTTCAACGAGGCCTTCGAGAGCGATCTCAGCGACGAGGACTATGACACCATCGGCGGCCTGCTGCTGGCCGAATTCGGTCGCGTGCCGGAGCAGGGCGAGGAATTGCTGCTGAATGAGCGCTTTCGTTTTCGCGTAACGTCCGCGGACAATCGCCGCATCAGCATGCTGGAATTGCATGACCTTGCCTATTCCTGATGCCCACTGAGCGGGTACTGCCCCTGTTGCTGGCGACGCTGGCGTTGCTGGCAAGCCCGCGGGTCACGGCCGCACCCTTGCCCGATGTTCCTCCAGGCGGCGCCGAGGCCTGGCTGGTGACCGTCGGACCGGGCCAGGTCTACTGGGAACGCTTTGGCCACAATGCGATCTGGTTGCGCGAACCCTCGGCCGGTCTCGACCACACCTTCAATTTCGGCTTTTTTGACTTTGACCAGAAGAACTTTTTTCTGCGTTTTATCAGGGGCCGCATGCTGTATTTCGCCGTGGCCCTGCCGGCGGCGCGCGAGTTCGCCTTCTATCGCCAGGAAAATCGCGATGTGCGGTTGCAGAAACTGGCCTTGAGTCCGGCGCAGTACCGCCGTCTGCGGGACGGCCTGTTGAATGAAATAAAGCCGGAAAACCGGACCTACCGCTACGACTATTATCGCAATAACTGCTCGACGCGGGTACGCGACGCGCTCGATGACGCCCTCGGCGGCGCATTGAGGGCGGCGACCGCGGAGCGCCCGGCGCGGCTTGACTACAGGGAGCAGACGCGGCGCCTGACGCAGATGGATTTTTGGTACTACCTCGGCCTGGAGTTGGCACTGGGCTACCCGGTCGACCGCCCGATCAGCCGTTGGGACGAGATGTTCGTGCCGATGGTGCTCGCCGATGAAATCGCGACGCTGCCCGCGGCCGGCGGCGGCGCCGGACGGCCGCTGGTGAGCAGCGACACGATGCTGGCCGTCTCGACGCGGCCCGCCGCCCCTGCCCGGCCCGAGCCCGTCTGGTACCGCTACCTCGCGTTGGGTCTGCTGGTCGTCGCTGTCGGCTGGATCAGCGCCCGCTTCATGCCGCCGGTCTGGCTGGCCGGCCTGTGCAACGCCTGGCTGCTGCTGGCCGGAAGCGGCGGCCTGGTGCTCGCGGGCCTGTGGCTGTTGACCGATCACGAGGTGGCGAGGATGAATGCCAACCTGTTGTTTCTCAACCCGTTGCTTTTGCTGGCGCTGGTGCCGGCCTGCCGCCGGCCGGGGGCGGTGTTGCTGGCGGCGGGAGTGGCCGCGGACGCGGTGCTGTTGCTACTGCCGGTACACCAGTACAACGCGGACGTGGCGGCGTTGCTGGCGCCGGTCAACCTGGCCGTGGCCGCCTGGCTGCGCAAGGCCCGTTAGTTGTGAATTCCAGCAAGCTTGGTAACACGACGTGAGTTTTTGAACCGTCGTCGTTTCAGACGTTGAATCTGGCATGCCGGATGGAGGGGACGGCGGTTGCCTGTGGATGGGACCGTGCATCCGTCGGGAACGGATGCCGAGCGGCCAGGACGGCCTGAGCGTGTCCCGCCCACAGGCAACCGCCATCCCCTTGATACGAGTTTTATAGGGTTTTAAAGCCTTATCCTGACAGGTGTCGTATATACACAACCTTCACAGAATTCGCAGTTATCCTGCCAGTTCGGTCAAAAGCTCCGCCTGGTGCTCGTGCAGCAGCGGTTCGATAACCAGGTCGAGGTCACCGCCGAGTATTTCTTCCAGCTTGTAGAGCGTCAGTCCGATGCGGTGATCGGTAACACGACCCTGCGGAAAATTATAGGTGCGAATACGCTGCGAGCGGTCGCCGGAGCCGACCTGCAGCTTGCGGCTCTGCGCCTGCTCGCGGGCCTGTTCCGACCGTTGCATTTCCAGCAGGCGGGCGGCCAGCAGGGACAGGGCCCTCGCCTTGTTCTTGTGTTGCGAGCGTTCGTCCTGGCACTCGACCACCAGGCCGCTCGGCAGGTGCGTGATACGGATGGCCGAATCGGTCGTGTTGACATGCTGGCCGCCGGCTCCAGAGGCCCGAAAGGTGTCGATCCTGAGGTCGGCCGGCTGCATGTCCACTGCGCCCGCCTCTTCACTTTCAGGCAGAATCGCCACGGTGCAGGCGGAAGTATGAATCCGTCCTTGTGACTCGGTTTCGGGCACGCGCTGTACCCGGTGCGTGCCGGATTCGAACTTGAACCGGGAGTAGGCGCCGTCACCGATGACGCGGGCGACGATTTCCTTGAAGCCGCCATGCTCGCCATGGCTGGAGTTCAGGACTTCCATTTGCCAGCGGTGGTTCTCGACATAGCGCTGGTACATGCGGAACAGGTCGCCGGCAAACAGCGCGGCCTCGTCGCCGCCGGTCCCCGCCCGAATTTCCAGGAATATGTTCTTGTCGTCGTCCGGGTCTGTTGGCAGCAGCAGGAGATTCAGCCGCTCTTCGATACGCTGGCGGTTCCGTGTCGCCGACTCGATCTCATCCCGGGCGAGTTCGCGAATTCCGGCATCGGCGTTCTCGAGCAGTGACCGCGCTTCGGTGAGCGACTGGTCCGCCTCGCGCCAGTTTTGCCAGGCGCTGACGACCGGTTCGAGCTGGGCGTATTCAACCGACAGCTCGCGAAAGCGGTTCTGGTCGCTCGCGGTTTCCGGGCTTGCAAGCAGCCGCGCAATTTCTTCGTGCCGCGCTTGTGCCTGTTGTAAACGCTCGCGCAGGGAGGGCGACAGGCCCATCACTGCTCTTCCGGATCGAACAGGCGGCTCGCGGCGTTCAGCAATTCATCATCCTGTTGTTCGGCCGCCTGGCGCAGGCGCGTGCTGGGCAGGTGCAGTATCCGCTTGGCCAGGTTGTTGGCCAGTTGCCGGACGATTTGCTCCGGTTCTCCGCCCGCGGCGATTTTGCGCAGGGCCTTCTGCGTCAGTTCCTCGGCGTTTTCGTGGGCGTGCCGGTGCAGTTTCTGCAGGTAGACAACGGCCCTCGCGCTGTTCAGCCAGCGCATGAATTCGTCGACGGCGGCATCGACGTCCTCACCGGCGGCTTCGGCGGCGCGGTTGCGTTCCGACAGGTTCTTGTCGACCACCTGCTGCAGGTCGTCGATGGTGTAGAGGTAGACGTCGTCCAGTTTGGCGATATCCGGGTGGATATCCCTCGGAACGGCGATGTCGACGAGGAACATGGGCCGGCTGCGGCGCTGGCGCAGCGCGGTCTTGACCGACTCGGTCTGAATGACCGGTTGCTGGCTGGCGGTCGAACTGATCAGGATATCCGCCTGGTGCAGCATCCCGGGCAGTTCGCTCAACCCGATGGCCCGGGCGCTGAATTGTGCGGCCAGTTCGGTCGCGCGCTCGAGGCTGCGGTTGGCGATGATCAGGCTGGAAACGTTCTTGTCGTGCAGGTGCCGCCCGCACAATTCGATCATCTCCCCGGCCCCGACCAGCATGACGGTTTTGCTGCCGAGGTCGCCGAATATCTGCTGGGCCAGCAACACCGTCGTATAGGCGACCGATATCGGATGTTCGCCGATGCGGGTCTTGCTGCGGATTTTCTTGCCGGTCGCCAGCGCGTGCTGGAACAGGCGGTCCATGACTTTGCCGACGCCGCCCGCTTCGCGCGCCAACTGCCACGATTCCTTGAGCTGGCTCACAATCTGGGATTCACCCAGCACCAGCGATTCGAGCCCCCCGGCGACCCGAAACAGGTGACGCACGGCATTTTCACGCTCACGGACGTAACAGTGGGCCTCCATTTCGGCATCGCTCAGCGACCCCGTCGCCTGCAGCCACCGCCGCACCTGCTCGCGGCCCTTTTGCGGCCCGATGGTATAGATCTCCGTGCGGTTACAGGTGCTGACGACGAGGGCTTCCTCCACGCCGTCGAGCGCACATAGTTCCTTTACCCTGTGTGCGTTGTCCTGCCGCGGGATGGCGATCTTCTCGCGTGTCTCCAGCGGCGCGGTGTGGTGGCTGATTCCTGTGGTGAGCAGTGGCATGGGAAACGATCAAGGAGCAAGTGCGCAGGGATGCTGCTTGCCCGGCCCATCAACCCGCAAATTACACCAGTCGGTGGAGAGTCTGTTGTTCATTCTTCGCATATTCACGGGGAATCGACTTGTTTTGATTGGCTTTCAAGAAACACAATTTGTAACCGGCTTTACACCTGTCCCGGCCCCGGCTTGTTCAGGTACGCCCGTACTTGAGCTTCCCTCGGCCCATGGTCACCGCTATGGCTTTCGTTCCAGCCCTGCGCGCAGCTGCGCCTGATCTGCGCCCGCATCCGGGATACTGGTGCAATATGCGGGCTAAAATCAAGTTCGCAACAAAGCCGCAACGGGCTGGGAACGCATCGGCCCGATGACGGGGATTGGTTCGGTGGCTGCAAGCGGTTATCCTCTGCCCTTATGAACGACCATAATTATTTCATGAATCGGCTGTCCTGCGCCTTGCTCTGTGTCATCTTTGGCGTGAGCGGCTGCAAGGTGATGCCGGCGGCGCCGCAATCCACTGCCGCGGAATCCGGTTCAGAATCGGTCAGCGGGCCGGCGGCTGCGGAGCCGCAGGAGCGCACACGGCCCACTGACACGGATGTAATGTACCATGTTTTCTCAGCGGAACTGCTCGGGGCGCGGGGCGATTTAAGCGGTGCCGCCGCCGCCTACCTGGAAGCGGCGCTCGCATCTCCGGACCCGGAAATCGCGGAACGCGCCACGCGTGTCGCGCTCGCGGCCGACGAATGGCAACTGGTCGCGCTGGCTTCGGACCGGTGGGCGATGCTGGCCCCGGATAACCTCGATGCGCACCAACTGGCGGCCGGTTCCAGGCTGCGAGAAGGCGACTATGCCGGCGCCGAATACCAACTCGGGAAAATCCTGGAAATGACGGCCGACAACCCGGCGCACGGCTGGCGGATCGTCAGCGCCCTGCTGGTCCCCGCCGACGACCAGTCCCGTGCCAACAAGGTGCTGGATGACCTGTTGCGGAAATTCAATGCGAACTCCAATGCCGATGCCTATTTCGCCCGCAGTCAGCTGGCGGTGCGAGCGGGCGACATGGACAAGGCCGAGAAGATGGCGAACGAGGCGATCGGGCTGGCGCCGGAGCGGGCCGACCTGCTGGCGTGGGCGGGCCGCCTGGCGATCAGCCGCGACCATCAGGCAGTGGCGCTCGCGCGTTATCGGCAGGCCTGGGACCTCGATCACAGCAACGTCGGTATTGCGATGGCCTATGCGGAATTGCTCAAGCGCTCAGGCGACAAGGCGGGTGCCGAGCAGGTGATGGCGCGGCTGCCGGATGCGCCCGGCATCCGCTTCAGCCGCATCGTCCTGGCGCTCGACATGGGCGAGCGTGACAGGGCCGAAAACCTGTACCAGGGATTCAGCGAGGCGCATTACAAGGATGCTTCGGCAGCGGCCTTTCAGGCGGCGCAGAGCGCTGAATTGCTCGAGCATCCGCGGCAAGCCATCGAGTGGTACAAGCAAGTGACCGGTGAGCGCTCGCTGCAGGCGGTGTTGCGCCGGGCTTTCTTGCTCGCCGGGATCGGCCAGATCGAGGAGGCGCGCAACACCTTGGCGCAAATCCGCATCAACACCGATAAAACCGTGCAGGCGGACAGCTACCAGGCCGAAGCACAGATACTGCAGGACGCGGGGCGCGAGCGGGAAGCCCTCGAGGTCCTGAACCACGCGCTGGAAGCGGCGCCCGATTCGACGAACCTGCGTTATGCCCGGGCCCTGCTGAGCGTGGACATGGGTAAGCTGAAGCTGGCCGAGGCGGACCTGCGGCAGATCATTGCCGTCGAACCGGACAATGCGGCGGCCTTGAACGCCCTGGGGTACACGCTGGCGGACCTGACGCAGCGCTACGATGAGGCCGCGGCGCTGATCCACAAGGCCTACGCGCTGCAGCCCCAGGAACCGTCGATCATCGACAGCATGGGCTGGATCGCCTACCGGCAGGGCCGCCTGCAGGAGGCGGTACGCTATCTCGATGCGGCCTGGGAGGCCTCGAAAAACGCCGAGATCGCGGCGCACCTCGGGGAAGTGCTGTGGAAACTGGATCAACAAGACAAGGCCCGCGCAATGTGGCAGGCCGGTTTGAAGCTGGAGCCCGACAACGCGGTGCTGGCAAAAACCATGCAGCGATTTGGCGTGTCGCCTTGACTCGGCCGCTATGGCTGCTGGTCGTGTTGCTGGCCCTCAACGCCTGCACCGGGACGAGGCTGACGATGTCTGCGGCCGAAAAAAAGGCGGCCTATGGCGAGCGGGCCGAGCGGCTCCGGCAGGTTCAGGCCTGGGCCCTGAGCGGAAAGATTTCGCTGGATGACGGCGAGGAGGGCGGCAGCGGCCGCCTGCGCTGGGGCGTGGGCCCGGAGCACAGTGAACTGGATTTTCACGGCGCGATGGGCCGCGGCGCATGGCACCTGGTGATCAACCCCGGATTCGTGGTTCTGCGCGAAGCCAATGGCGAAGAGTACATTGCACAGGATGCCGACGAATTGGTTCAGCAGCGGTTCGGCTGGCCCGTTCCGGTCGCGGCTTTGAGTTGGTGGGTGCGTGGCCTGGCGGCGCCGGGGAAGGCGCGCAGCGTGCAACTGGACGGCCAGGGCAGGCCCGTCAGGCTGGTCCAGTTCGGATGGCAGGTAAAATTCGACCGTTACGGCTCCAGCGGCGCGGAAAGTCTGCCGCTGCGACTGGACGCGAGGCGCGGCCATTACCGGGTAAAGCTGTCCGTGCGCCGCTGGCGCCTGGGAGACGGCAATGACGCGGGCGGCTGATACGCGGCCGTGGCCGGCGCCGGCGAAACTGAACCTGTATTTGCACGTGACAGGCCGCAGGCCCGATGGTTACCACGAATTGCAATCGCTGTTCCAGTTGCTGGACTGGGGCGATGAGCTGCGGTTTACGGTCACCGCCGACACGCGCATCACGCGCAGCGCCCCGGCACTGGACTTGCCGGCGAGCGACGACATCTGTGTGCGTGCGGCACGCCTGCTCCAGGGCCATTGCGGCGTGCGGACGGGGGCGCACATCGAGCTGACGAAGCGGATCCCGCCGGGCGGCGGGCTCGGCGGCGGCAGTTCCGACGCGGCCACGGTATTGACGGCGCTGAACGCGTTGTGGTCCTGCGGCCTTTCGCGGCAGGAACTGGCACGGCTCGGATTGCAGCTGGGCGCGGACGTGCCGCTTTTCATCCACGGCCACAGCGCACTGGCGCAGGGGCGCGGGGAGGAACTCTACCCGGTTGCGCTCGGGCCGAGACATTACCTGCTGGTTTTCCCCGGGTTCGGTCTTTCGACCGCAGAGGTGTTCGCGCACCCCCGGCTCAGCCGTGACTCGCGGCGATTACCGCTCGCGCAGTTGCCGCTGGCGGCCGGGCGCAACGACTGCCTCGGCGCCGCCTGTGAACTGGCGCCGCAGCTCGAGGGCATTCTGCGGGACCTGTCGGCCCTGGCCGAGCCCCACATGAGCGGAACCGGCAGCACATTGTTTCTGTCGTACGCCGACGAGGATTCCGCAAACAGCGCGGCAGGCAAATTAAAATGCCGATATAATGTGCGCGCCGTACGCGGTATCGACAGGTCGCCATTGCTGGATCGGGCAGGCGCCTCGGAGTAATTCCAGGGGGCAGGATTCATTTGGGACGTAGCCAAGCTGGTTAAGGCACGGGGTTTTGATCCCCGCATTCGCAGGTTCGAGTCCTGCCGTCCCAGCCAGTTAAAGAGAAACAGGGGTCGCCGTGGCGGCTCCGAAGATGCAGGCAGACAAGTGCTTGGAGCGTGGGGTCATGGTTGAGGACAAAGACACCGTCAGCGGCGCTCCCCTGATGGTATTTACCGGCAACGCCAATCCGGGGTTGGCGCAGACCATTGCGCGTGAACTCGGCATACCCATGGGGAAGGCCTCCGTGGGTCGTTTCAGCGACGGCGAGGTCGCGGTGGAAATCATGGAGAACATCCGCGGCCGGGACGTCTATGTCATCCAGTCGACCTGCGCGCCCACCGCCGATAATTTCATGGAGTTGCTGGTGATGATCGATGCGTTCAAACGCGCGTCGGCCAAACGGGTCACCGCCGTGATTCCGTATTTCGGCTATGCCCGTCAGGACCGGCGGCCGCGTTCGGCGCGGGTGCCGATCACGGCCAAGGTCGCCGCGAAAATGATCAGTGCGATCGGCACCGACCGTGTCGTCACCATCGATCTGCACGCAGACCAGATCCAGGGCTTTTTCGATATTCCGGTGGACAATGTCTATGCCTCGCCGCTGACGCTGGCCGATATCTGGCAACACCAGGGCAAAGAAGACCTGGTGGTGGTCTCCCCGGACGTCGGCGGTGTCGTTCGCGCAAGGGCGATCGCCAAGCGCCTGGACGCGGAACTGGCGATCATCGACAAGCGCCGGCCGCGCGCCAATGTCGCCCGCGTCATGAACATCATCGGTGAAGTCGAGGGCAAGTACTGCGTGATGGTGGACGACATGGTCGACACCGCCGGCACGCTGTGCACGGCGGCCGGCGCGCTGAAAGAAAAAGGCGCCGGGCGTGTCGTGGCCTATTGCGTCCACCCGGTCCTGTCCGGACCGGCGATCAACAATATCCTGGGCTCGGAACTGGACGAACTGGTCGTCACCGACACCATCCCCCTCAGTGAGGCGGCGCGTAATTGCGGAAAAATCCGCCAGTTGAGTGTCGCGCAGATGCTGGCGGAGACGATTCGCCGCATGGCCCGGGGCGAATCCGTCAGTTCCATGTACATCGACTAGCCACACCGGCAGGCGGGCAACGGATTTCGGTTGGCCGAACCCCCAATAAGCACTATACTGATTTTGCAGGCAATTGCCCTGGGGGAGACGGTTAAGCATCCGAGCATGAATGCCGGCTGCCGATATTGACCGGACCAGTCAATGGATGATGACGAGGGTCATAGGGATGATGAGTGTGCGTGTTTTCAGTGTTTTCTTCCTGTTATGGACGATGCTGGTGTCTCTGGCCTGGGGACAGGCCATAACCCGTGGTCCCTATTTGCAACAGGCCACTGACAGCAGCATCATCGTACACTGGCGCACCGATGTCGCGACTGATTCAGTCGTCAGGTTCGGAACAGACAGCGCCGCCCTGCTCCAAAGCAGTACCGAGCCCGTCGTGACGACCGAACACACGGTACGGTTGACTGGTCTGTTAGCGCTTACACAGTATTTCTATTCGGTTGGTGACAGTACTGCGACGATTGCCGGTGACTCCAGCTATCATTTCCACACTGCACCCGTTGCCGGAACCCCGGCAAATACCCGCGTCTGGGTGATCGGCGACTCCGGTACAGCCAACGCCGATGCCCGCGCGGTCAGAGATGCCTATAAAGCGTGGACGTCATCGCGGCCGGCGGATTTCATGCTGATGCTGGGGGACAATGCCTATACCGATGGCACTGACGCCCAGTATCAGAGTGCCGTGTTCGATACCTATCCGGTCATTCTGCGCCAGATGCCGCTATGGCCAACACTGGGGAACCATGATGGTCATAGCGCCGATTCCGCGACCCAGAGCGGGCCTTATTACGAGATTTTTGATTTACCCACGGCGGCCGAGGCCGGTGGCCTGGCATCAGGCACGGAAGCATACTACGCCTTTGATTACGGCAATATCCATTTCGTCGTGCTGGACTCCTATGATATCGATCGCAGTCCCGGCGGCAACATGCTGCAATGGCTTCAGAGCGACCTGGCATTAAACAACAAGCCCTGGGTGATCGCTTTTTTTCACCACCCCCCTTATACCAAAGGGTCACATGATTCTGACACCGAGGCCCAGTTGATCGACATGCGCCAGTATGCGTTACCGGTACTGGAAGCCTGGGGTGTCGACCTGGTGATGACCGGGCACAGCCATTCCTACGAGCGTTCCTACCTGCTGGACGGTCACTACGGCGATTCCTCCACCCTGGACGTGGCGACCAATATTCTGGATTTGGGTGACGGCAGTAAGACCGGTGACGGCGCTTATCAGAAACCGGACCTGATCGCGGCGCAGAACGCGGGCGCAGTCTACGCGGTTGCCGGCATTCCGGCAAAGTGACCAACGCCGCGCTCAACCACCCGGCGATGTTTCTCTCTTTGGCCTCACTGGGTTCGCTGGTGCTGGACATCTCGGGCAACAATATGGATGTGACGTTTCTGGATCAGAACGCGTCGATCAAAGACCAGTTCAGCATTGTAAAAACACCGGATTCCGACCCGCCCCTGATCGTATCGGCATTGGCTGAGGACGCTTCGCATGTACGGGTGGATTTTTCAGAAAGGGTCGATGCCGCCGGCGCTACGAACTCTGCCAATTATGCCATTGGGGGTTTGAGCGTCAGCGCCGCTGAATTGCTGTCCGGTAACACCCAGGTTCGTCTTGCGACTTCGGTGATGAGCGCAGGCAGCAGTTACGTGTTAACCGTCAACAATGTCATGGATGAGTCAGGTAATGTCATTGCCACCGATAGCCAGGCGGGTTTTACATTCAACCCGCTAATGAACAAGGCCTTCCAGGACGGGTTGGCGCCTGATTCTGGCTATGCCGGCACTCGTGACACGTATATCCGGGAAGCCACCGCCACGACCAATTATGGCACCGCCGCGAGCTTGCAGGTTGACGGTGACGAACCGTCCGGAAGCGGCACGGACATGTCGATCCTGTTGGCCTGGGATATCGGTGAAATCCCGGCCGATGCAACCGTGCAATCGGTCACCCTGACACTCAATACGATCAACATCAGCAACGGACCCTATTATTGCTATGCCCTGTTAAAGACCTGGGACGAGGGTCAGGCAAGTTGGAACCAGGCAGCGTCTGGCTCAGCGTGGAGCAGTGCTGGTGCGCTGGGCGCGACCGACCGTGACAGCGCGCCCCTGTGCACCATTTCGGCACCCGTACTTGCACCGCTGAGTGTCGACCTGAACACCGATGGCATCGCCACCGTGCAGGCCTGGGTAGACGGCAGCCTGGCGAATAACGGTCTGGTAATTGCCGATTCGGTCACCAGCGATGGCGCAGACTTTGATTCCAGTGATTCCGCCAGTGCCATCAACCGGCCGAAACTGGAGATTGTCTACAGTGTGCCTGTCTCACCGCCCAACAACCCACCGATTGCGTCATTCAGTGAGAACTGTGTCGATCTTGCCTGTGATTTCAGCGATGCGTCGGCGGACACGGACGGGACATTGGTTGGCTGGTCCTGGGATTTTGGTGATGATACCGGTTCAACAGCACAGAACCCGACACACAGTTATGCCGACGCGGGCACTTATGCCGTCAGACTCACGGTTACGGACAATGACGGCGGCACCGCGCACACCACTCGGAATGTGACGGTGACGGAGCCGCCCCAGTTTGTCGATTACGTGGCCGATGGTCAGATCGGAGTGGCAGGAACGGTCAGTGGCAGTTTCACCGACACACAGTCCGATAACGGTGTCAGCCAGTCGATCCGTGAACGTACCAGCGGCGGCAAGAAGCAGAACCGTTACAGCTTCCTGGAGCACAAATGGACATTCAGCGTCGCACCGGCGGCTGGATTCGTGCTGAACCTGAACGCGTGGAGCAGTGGCTCAACCGACGGTGACAGCTTTGTGTTTGCTTATTCGACTGACAACGGCAGCTACACAGACCTGGTCACGATATCCTCTGTTGACCCAGCCAACAGCCAAATGGTGCTGTTGCCCAGCAACCTGAGTGGCACGGTTTATATCCGCGTCAGGGACACGGACCGCACGGCTGGTCACACGGCGCTGGATAGCGTGTTTGTCGATCATCTGTATATCCACGCCGAGAACGCGTCGGGACCACCACCCGCGGTGCCCACGGGTCTTGCCGCAACGCCCCTGTCGAGTAACAGCATTGCGCTTAGCTGGACAGATAATTCCAGTGATGAACTGGGTTTTGAGATCCAGCGTTCGACCGATCAGAACAACTGGACCGGTCTCGGCGATCCTGGCATGGACGCGACCAGCGTTACCGACAGCGGTTTGCAGGAATCAACCTTGTACTATTACCGTATCCGGGCGTTCAACGCGTCCGGCAACTCGAACTGGTCAACCACCGCTTCGGCCACCACCGATGCAGGGCCGCCACCAGCGGACATTACCCTGTCCCTGAGCGGCAGCAAGAGCCGGGGCATACACGTGGTCGACCTGACCTGGTCCGGGACGACGAAAACCAGCGTCGATATTTTCCGCGATGGCGATCCGCCGGTCACTGTGACCGACACGGGCAGTTATACGGACAACACCGGCAACAGGGGTGGTCGAACCTATACCTACCAGGTCTGTGAGGCTGGCAGCTCGACCTGTTCAGCTGTGGAGAGCATTACTTTCTGATGCGGGGGCGTTGCCGAGCGTTTTGCCTGTTGTTCTTGCTGGCGGCGTTGGTGCCCCGGTCGTGGGCGCACCCGGATTTGCTGCTGCAAATTGATGCCCTGACCCACAGGCTGGAGCAACAGCCCGACAATGTCTCGCTGTTACTGAAGCGCGGTGACCTGCAACGCCGGCACGCCAACTGGGCGGCCGCCCGAGCCGATTTCCAGCGGGTCCGGCAGATACAGCCGCACAACCAGACCGTTGACTGGTTCGAAGGGCGTCTGGACGTTGAATCTGGTGAAGCGGCCAGGGGCCGGGCCCTTCTGGACCGGTTTTTACACACCAATCCGGAGCATACGATCGCTTTGCAGAACCGTGCACAGGCAAGCCTCCTGCTAAAACAGCCGGTACTGGCTGCCAAGGATTACCAGCGGGTCATCGGTTTGTCTGAGCATCCTTCGCCTGCGCTATATACTGAGTGGGCGCTCGCATTGGTCGCAGCGGGTGACGGCTATATGTCAGCGGCCATGGCAGGTGTCCGTCAGGGATTGCAGCATTTTCCACAAGAGGTGGCGTTGACCGGTCTGGCTACAGATATTTCTCTTGCCGTTGGTGACACCGGATCTGTGCAGGATTTATTAAATCGATTGCCGCACGCGCTGCTGGATTTACCACAATGGCAAAAACGCCAGGCACTGCTCGATTGTGAACTTGGCAGCAAAGACAAGGCAAGGCGCCGCTTTGACGCCATTAGCGACAAACATCCGGGACCTGTTCCCGGTGACCTGTCCGGAGCTTGGCTGGCGAAGTTGGCAGCGGCTCCGCTGCCGGAAAATTGCCAGGCCGCCGCCAGGGCAATGCTGGACATAAGATTGGTGCAATAAAGTAGAAAGGTCGACCATGTATGAGGGTGGTGCTCTTTCGAGAGGGGCCAAACGCCTATTGCCAGCAACGGGGGTTGGTGCGGTATAATGCCCGGCTTGATTTTGCGCCGCCCCTGGTCGCGGGGACGGACTGACTGCCGCTGCAGCGGCGCCGCCGTTTCGTGATATTCCCTGCATGTTGCAGGCGAGACGGCCGAACCTTAGAGGATTGTCATGGCTGATACAAACGTTCTCATCGCGGAACTCCGTGATGACGTGGGGAAAGGTGCGAGCCGCCGCCTGCGTCGCCAGGGGAAGATACCCGCGGTACTTTACGGCGGCCGCAAGGACCCCGTGACCCTGTCGCTCGAACATGACCCGTTGGTGCACGCCGCGCAGAACGAGTCATTTTTCTCCAGTATTCTGGAGATCAAGGTGGCGGACGGGCGCAGGCAAAAAGTCGTGGTCAGGGACATGCATCACCACCCCTTCAAACACCAGATCATGCATCTGGATTTCATGCGCGTGTCGGCGAAGGAGGTCCTGCGCATACACGTGCCGATTCACTTCGACGGTGAAGAGGAGTCCCCGGCCGGCAAGACATCGGGTGTGGTGATACAGCACCAGGTGACCGAAGTCGAGATTGCCGCCCTGCCGGAAAACCTGCCTGAATACCTGACCGTTGATTTGTCCGCACTCGATGCGGGCGATGCCGTCATGCTGTCGGACATCGTGTTGCCGAAGGGCATCGAAATACCGGCACTGGCCGGCGACGATCCGAACGATGTCATCGTCGCCAACGCCATCCATATCAGGGAATCGCAGGGCACCGGCGTGGCTGCTGCTGAAGAGGCCGCCGCGGCCGAGGCCGAATTGGGTCTCGAGGCCGAGGCCGAGGGCGAAGAGGAACTGGCGGAAGGCGAAGACGCCGACGAAGCCGATTCGGACGAGGCGGACGACGGCGACGCAGACAAGGAATAAGCACCGGGACCGAACGGCGTGACCGGATCATTCCTGATCGCGGGTCTTGGCAATGCAGACCCCGGCTACGGCCAGACCCGGCACAATGCCGGGTTCTGGTTCCTGGATGCGCTGCTCAGGTCGTCGGCAGCGCCGCTGCGCCTGCAGCCGCGCCTGTCGGCGCAGGTCTGCCGCACCCGCCTTTTCGGCGCGGATTGCGTGCTGATGAAACCGGACACATTCATGAATCACAGCGGCCGGGCGGTTAGGGCGGTGATGGATTATTACGCCGTCGAGCCCGCCGGCCTGCTCATCGCCTATGACGAACTCGACCTGCCGCCGGGTACGGCCCGGCTCAAGGTCGGGGGCGGCCATGGCGGTCACAACGGCCTCAGGGATGTCTTTCGGCACCTCGAAAGCACGGACTTTATGCGCCTGCGCATCGGCATCGGCCATCCCGGCCACAAGGACGCCGTGACCGCCTATGTGCTGAGCCGCCCCCCGGCCGACCAGTTACTGGCGATCATGCAGGCGATCGATGCCGCCGTTGCCGTGATGCCCGACCTGCTTGCGGGCAGGCTGGAGGCGGCCACCAAGACCCTGCACAGCCGCGACTGAGCACGAATTGCGGACATGAGACATGGGATTTAAATGCGGGATCGTGGGTCTGCCGAACGTCGGCAAGTCGACCCTGTTCAATGCCCTCACCGAGGCCAGCATCGCGGCGGAAAACTACCCTTTCTGCACGATCGATCCCAATGTCGGCATCGTACCGGTGCCGGATCAGCGACTACGGCAACTGGCCGACATCGTGAAACCGGCCAGAATCGTGCCGACGACGATGGAGTTCGTGGACATTGCCGGCCTGGTCGAAGGTGCGTCCAGGGGCGAGGGGCTCGGCAACAGGTTCCTGGCGCACGTCAGGGAAACCGATGCCATCGCCCACGTCGTGCGCTGCTTTGAAGATGACGATGTCGTGCACGTGGCCGGCAACGTCGATGCCGTTGCCGATATCGAGGTGATCAATACCGAGTTGGCGCTGGCCGATCTTGAAAGCGTCGAGCGGGCCATGCAAAAGGCGGAGAAACAAACGCGCGGCGGTGACAGGGGCATGCTGGCGCGGCTGGCGTTGCTGACCCGCGTCAGGGATGCCCTGGACAAGACCGGCAGCGCGCGGTCGCTGGCACTCGATCGCGGCGAAAGACAAATCGTCGACGAACTGCACCTGCTGACGCTGAAGCCGGTCGTGCTGGTCGCCAACGTGGCCGAGGATGGTATCGAAGATAACCCGCAGCTCGAACGTGTACGTGAATTTGCCGCTGCCGCCGGGGCCGGTGTCGTGCCGGTCTGCGCAGCGCTGGAAGCGGAAGTGGCGCAGCTGGAACAGCAGGAAAGGGTCGAGTTCCTGGCCGCGCTCGGTTTGGCCGAATCCGGGCTGGCCGGTGTCGTGCGCGCCGGCTACGACCTGCTGGACCTGCTGACTTTTTTCACCGCGGGGCCGAAGGAGGTCAGGGCGTGGACGGTGACCCGCGGCGCCACGGCGCCCCAGGCCGCCGGCCGCATACACACCGATTTCGAGCGTGGCTTTATCCGCGCCGAGGTCACCGCTTTCGACGACTTCATCGCCTGCGGCGGCGAACAGGGAGCAAAGGAGGCCGGCAAGCTGCGCCTGGAAGGCAAGGACTACGTGGTGCGCGAAGGTGACGTCGTGCACTTCCGCTTCAACGTTTGAAATGCGCGGGTCCAGGGGCTCCATTGTTGACAGGTCAACATCGCTGGGAGAAAATAGGCGGCTTGCTTGTGGGAGGGGTACCCAAGCGGTCAACGGGGGCAGACTGTAAATCTGCTGGCTATGCCTTCGGAGGTTCGAATCCTCCCCCCTCCACCATCCGAAACGGCTGGTGTGTGAGCGAACAAAACTGGGTGAAGGGCCAGCTTCGGGCGGGTGTAGTTCAATGGTAGAACCTCAGCCTTCCAAGCTGATGATGTGGGTTCGATCCCCATCACCCGCTCCATGTCCCCCGGCGGTCGCCTGCTGGCGGATAAAACGACCTGGAAGCCGGAGCCAGGCAGGATTCGGCCCACATAGCTCAGGCGGTAGAGCACTCCCTTGGTAAGGGAGAGGTCACTGGTTCGAGTCCAGTTGTGGGCACCATTGTTGTTGGCCGGATGTAGCGTTTATTGACAGTTTAATTGCGATAGTTTTTGGAGACTGGCATGTCCAAGGAAAAATTTGAAAGAACGAAGCCCCATGTGAACGTGGGAACGATTGGTCACGTGGACCACGGCAAGACGACGTTGACGGCGGCGATGACGAAGATTTGTTCGGAATCGCGCGGTGGCACGTTCGTGGCCTACGATCAGATCGACAATGCGCCGGAAGAGCGTGAGCGTGGAATTACGATTGCGACGGCGCACGTGGAGTACGAGTCGGACAAGCGGCATTACGCGCACGTGGACTGTCCGGGGCATGCGGACTACGTGAAGAACATGATCACGGGTGCGGCGCAGATGGACGGAGCGATCCTGGTGGTATCGGCGGCGGATGGGCCGATGCCGCAGACGCGGGAGCACATTTTGCTGGCGCGGCAGGTGGGTGTGCCGTACATCCTGGTGTACATGAACAAGGCGGACCAGGTCGACGACGAGGAGTTGTTGGAGCTGGTGGAGATGGAAGTGCGGGAGTTGTTGAGCTCGTATGATTTTCCGGGCGACGATCTGCCGGTGGTGACGGGTTCGGCGCTGAAGGCGCTGGAAGGGGACACGTCGGAGATTGGGGTGCCGTCGATTCTGAAGCTGATCGAGGAGATGGACGCGTACATACCGGAGCCGGAGCGGGATACGGACAAGCCGTTTCTGATGCCGATCGAGGATGTGTTCTCGATATCGGGCCGCGGCACGGTGGTGACGGGGCGCGTGGAGCGCGGCACGATCAAGGTGGGGGAAGAGATCGAGATCGTGGGTATCCATGCGACCAAGAAGACGACCTGCACGGGTGTGGAGATGTTCCGCAAGCTGCTGGACGAAGGTCGGGCGGGCGACAATGTGGGGGTGTTGTTGCGGGGCACGAAGCGTGACGAGGTGGAGCGTGGTCAGGTATTGGCGCACGTGGGCACGATCACGCCGCACACGAAGTTCGAGGCGGAGGTATACATTCTGTCGAAGGACGAGGGTGGGCGTCACACGCCGTTTTTCAAGGGTTACCGGCCGCAGTTTTATTTTCGTACGACGGACGTGACCGGGGCGGTGGAGTTGCCGGAAGGCGTGGAGATGGTGATGCCGGGCGACAACGTGCAGATGAAGGTGGAGTTGATAGCGCCGATTGCGATGGAAGAAGGTCTGCGCTTTGCGATCCGTGAGGGCGGCCGCACCGTGGGTGCCGGCGTCGTCGCCAAGATCATCGAGTAAAACGGCCCCGACTGGCCGGATTGAAGCGGGCTGGCTGTGGCGTTACTCGCCAGCCGCTGAACTGATGCAGTGATGTAAGGCCAGTAGCTCAACTGGCAGAGCAGCGGTCTCCAAAACCGCAGGTTGGGGGTTCGAGTCCCTCCTGGCCTGCCAGCACTGCAGGTGAGATTGGAAGTGAGGCTGGCACACAGCCGCGACGGATAACAGGCAGATTATGAACGGCAAAGCGGAAAAAAGCAGACCAGCGTATACGGATACCTTGCTGTTGCTGGTGTCCGTCATCATGTTGCTGGGCGGTATTGCTGCTTATTACTACTACCAGGACCTGGCGATAACGCCGGTACGGGTGGTGGCCTTGCTGCTGGTAACCCTGGTGGCGGCCTGGGTGGCGGCCAAATCCAGCAGGGGCGCTGCTTTTTTCCGGTTTCTGAAGGAATCGGACATCGAGCGGCGCAAGGTGGTCTGGCCCACGCACCAGGAAGCGATGCAGACGTCGCTGATGGTGCTGGTGGTGGTGATCATCATCTCGCTGTTTCTGGCGGCGGTCGACTGGGCCTTGAGCGCCGCGGTCCGCAGCCTCTTGGGCGGGGGTTGATCATGGCCAAGCGCTGGTATGTCGTGCACGCTTTTTCGGGCTTTGAGAAACAGGTTCAGCGCTCGCTGGCGGAGCGCATCGCGCGGGCCGGCATGGAAGACAAGTTCGGCCAGATTCTCGTGCCCACCGAGGAAGTCGTGGAAATGAAAGGCGGCCAGAAACGGCGCTCGGACCGAAAGTTTTTCCCGGGTTACGTGCTGGTTGAAATGGAGATGACGGACGAGACCTGGCACCTGGTCAAGGACGTGCCCAAGGTCATGGGATTTATCGGCGGCACGCCGGACCACCCGGCGCCGATCTCGGTCAAGGAAGCCAATACCATCCTGGACCGTGTGCAGGAAGGCGCGGACAAGCCGCGGCCCAAGGTCCTGTTCGAACCCGGCGAGATGGTGCGTGTGACCGACGGCCCGTTCAACGATTTCAACGGCGTGGTCGAGGAAGTCAATTACGAGAAAAGCCGCTTGCGCGTGGCGGTGCTCATTTTCGGGCGCTCGACGCCGGTGGAACTGGATTTTCATCAGGTGGAGAAAGCCTGAGGTTACGGAACATGACGCCGCCGCCCGTGACGCGGGCGGCGGCGAACGAGGGCAGAAACCCGGGGCGAAAGGCAACGGGCCTGCTTTAACACTGACGGGGAGCCCGCTCACTGGTTGACGGGCGCTGGAACCCGAGGAGTCGAGAAATGGCAAAGAAAGTCTCTGCATACATCAAGTTGCAGATACCGGCGGGGCAGGCGAACCCGAGTCCGCCGGTCGGGCCGGCGCTTGGACAGCACGGCGTCAATATCATGGAGTTCTGCAAGGCGTTCAATGCGCAAACGCAGAAAACGGAGCCCGGCCTGCCGCTGCCGGTGGTCATTACCGTGTACGCCGACCGCAGCTTCACCTTCATCACCAAGACCCCGCCGGCGGCCGTATTGCTGAAGAAGGCGGCCGGTATCCCGAAGGGCAGCGGTGAGCCCAACACCAACAAGGTGGGAACGGTGACGCGTGAGCAGTTGGAAGAGATTGCCCGCGCCAAGGAGCCTGACCTGACGGCGGCCGATATGGACGCCGCGGTGCGGACGATCGCGGGCTCCGCCCGCAGCATGGGACTCGACGTGAAGGGTGTGATCTGATGGCCAGGAAGAGCAAACGTGTCGCGGCGATCCGCGAAAAAATCGAGCCGGGCAAGGTTTATGCCGTCGAGGAAGCCCTGCAACTGCTCAAGACCATCAGCAACGTGAAGTTCACCGAGTCCGTGGACGTCGCGGTCAAGCTCGGCATCGACCCGAAGAAGTCGGATCAGAATGTCCGTGGTTCGACCGTGCTGCCCAATGGCACCGGCAAGACCGTCAAGGTCGCGGTCTTCACGCAGGGAGAAAACGTTGACAAGGCCCTGGAGGCCGGCGCCGATGCGGTCGGCCTCGATGACCTGCACGACCGGATCGCGGGCGGCGACCTCGATTTCGATGTCGTCATCGCCTCACCGGATGCAATGCGTGTGGTCGGCAAACTCGGCCAGGTTCTGGGCCCGCGCGGGCTGATGCCGAACCCGAAGGTCGGCACGGTGGCGGCCGACGTCGCCACGGCGGTGCGGAACGCCAAGGCCGGCCAGGTGCGATTCCGCGCCGACAAGGGCGGGATCGTTCACGGCACGATTGGCAAGGTCAGCTTCGGCGTTGAAGAGTTGCGGGCTAACCTGGCGGCGTTGCTGACCGATTTGCAGCGTCTCAAGCCGGCCTCTTCCAAGGGCCAGTATTTGAAGAAGGTTGCACTGTCCACCACCATGGGGCCGGGCCTCGTGGTGGATCATTCGGACTTCAAGATTTAGCACGACGGGTTCGCCGTGGCGTCTTACGCCGCCGCGGCAGCTTGTGTGCAAGGGTTTCATCGGCGTTGGCCGGTGAAGCGGCGGGCAGGTTCCGGTTTTGTCGCTCCCGGTCACGGGAAGGCACTCCGGGGCCTTGATCGTCAGAGACCGCAGGTACCGGCCGGCCGTGGATTACGGCAAACCGGTTTAAGCGTGTTCCGGGAAACCGGTCACTGCCTGCGCAGATGGTGGAGCCTCCGCTTCTCGAGCGTTCTCGAGCGAGAGCGTTGGAGAAGCGGGGTAGCCACCGAAGGATCGATATTGGTCCTGTGGCGGGCACACGGTGTTCGTCATGAGTCGTTATTGGTGCCGGATTCGTCCGGTTGTTTGACTCTAGGAGGTATCAAATGGCTCTGAGTATTGAGCAGAAGAAGGCAGTCGTCGAACAGGTGACGGAAGTCGCCAGGACGGCGTTGGCTGCCGTCGCGGCGGAGTATCGCGGTTTGACCGTCGAGGAAATGACCGATCTGCGCGCCAAGGCGCGTGCGAGCGGGGTTTATCTCAAGGTCGCCAAGAACACGCTGGTGCGCCGGGCCGTGGAAGGTACCGAGTTTGAGTGCATGCAGGATTCCCTTATCGGACCCCTGCTGTTCGCTTTTAGTATGGAAGATCCGGGTGCTGCCGCACGTCTGGTCAAGGATTTCGTCAAGTCGAACGACAAGCTCATCGCAAAGCTTGTCGCCGTGGGCGGTGAGTTGTACGACGCGTCCGAACTGGAGCGTCTGTCCAGCCTGCCGACCTACGATCAGGCCTTGGCGATATTGATGGGCGTGATGCAAGCACCGATCGAGAAATTTGTCCGTACTTTGGCGGAACCGCATACCAAGCTGGTACGCAGTTTTGCTGCTGTTCGCGATGCAAAACAGGCTGCCTGATAGTTTTACATTAACCCCGGCAGCCGCCAGGTTGCCCTAACCGATGAAAGTGGAGAGACGACAATGGCCGTTTCAAAAGAAGATATCCTGGAAACCATTGCCCAGATGAGCGTGATGGAGGTCGTGGACCTGATCAGCGCAATGGAAGAGAAGTTCGGCGTTTCTGCGGCAGCGCCCGTAGCCGTGGCTGCCGGTCCGGCAGCAGGCGACGAGAGCGCCGCCGTCGAGGAAAAGACCGAGTTTGACGTGGTGTTGGCCTCTTTCGGCAACTCCAAGGTTCCCGTGATCAAGGCCGTGCGTGAAATTACCGGCCTGGGCCTGAAGGAAGCCAAGGACCTGGTCGAAAGCGCGCCCGCCAGTATCAAGGAAGGCGTCGAACAGGCCGAAGCCGACGAAATGAAGAAAAAGCTCGAGGAGGTAGGTGCTACCGTCGAGATCAAGTAAATCAATTTTTTTGATTTACCGGAAGGAAAGTAGGATTTGGCTGGGGACGGACGTCTCCGGCCTGTTCCTGTTTGTCGATAAATTTCGCGGCCATTGCCCCGGCCGCTCAAGAGGCTGTTGGTGACATGAATTACTCATTTACTGAGAAAAAGCGTATTCGCAAAGATTTCGGCAAGCAGCGGGAAGTACTGCAAGTACCCAACCTGCTGGCGACCCAAGTGCAATCCTACGCGGAATTCCTGCAGCTGGAAACCGTAGCGGAAGAACGGCGCGACCGCGGCCTCCATGGCGCCCTGCAATCCGTATTTCCGATTGTATCCTACTCGCGCAACGCCGCGCTCGAATATGTCAGCTACAAGCTGGGAGAGCCGCCTTTCGACGTCAAGGAGTGCAAACTCCGGGGCATGACGTTCGCGGCGCCGCTGCGCGTCAAGGTGCGCCTGGTCATATACGACAAGGAAAGTTCGGCCAAGCAGAAACCCGTCAAGTTCGTCAAGGAACAGGAAGTCTACATGGGCGACTTGCCGCTGATGACCGATACCGGCACCTTCGTCATCAACGGCACGGAACGGGTCATCGTTTCACAGCTGCACCGCTCCCCGGGCGTGTTCTTCGACCACGACAAGGGCAAGACCCATTCCAGCGGCAAACTGTTGTTCTCGGCGCGTGTCATCCCGTACCGCGGGTCCTGGTTGGATTTCGAATTCGACCCCAAGGACGCGATCTACACGCGTATCGACCGGCGCCGGAAACTGCCGGTGACCGTGCTGTTGCGCGCGATGGGCATGAACAACGAGGAAATGCTCGCCACGTTCTTCGAAACCAGCAGTATCGCGCTGCTGAAAGAAGGCGCCAAGCTCGGTGTCGTACCGGAGCGGCTGCGCGGCGAATCCGCGTTGATCGATATCACCGACAAGGACGGCAACGTCATCGTCGCCAATGGCAAACGCATCACCGCCCGTCACGTCAAGCTGATCGAGGAGGCCGACATCAAGGCCCTGAACGTCCCGGATAATTACCTGGTCGAAAAGATCCTCGCACACAGTATCGTCGACAAGGAATCGGGTGAACTGCTGGCCGACGCCAACGACGAGATCACCGAGGAGTTGCTGCAGAAGCTGCGTGATGCCGGCGTCAAGAAGTTCGAGATACTGTATGTGAACGACCTCGACCAGGGCCCGTACATTTCAAACACGCTGCGGGCCGACACGTCCACCAACGAACTGGAGGCGCTGGTCGAGATTTACCGGATGATGCGACCGGGTGAGCCGCCGACCAAGGAGGCCGCGCAGAACCTGTTCAAGAACCTGTTCTTCAGCGAGGACCGTTACGACCTGTCCAGCGTGGGCCGCATGAAGTTCAATCGCCGCGTGGGCCGCAAGGAAATCGAGGGCCCCGGTGTGCTCGACCGCGAGGACATCCTGGCGGCATTGAAAGTACTGATCGACATCCGCAACGGCAAGGGCTCGGTCGACGATATCGATCACCTGGGGAACCGGCGCGTACGCAGTGTCGGCGAGATGGCGGAAAACGTGTTCCGCGTGGGTGTGGTCAGGGTGGAGCGCGCGGTGCGCGAACGCCTGTCCGTCGCCGAAAGCGAGGACCTGTCGCCGCAGGAACTGATCAATGCCAAGCCGGTCGCCGCCGCGATCAAGGAATTTTTCGGCTCCAGCCAGCTCAGCCAGTTCATGGATCAGAACAACCCGTTGTCGGAGGTGACGCACAAGCGCCGCGTTTCCGCGCTGGGTCCGGGCGGGCTGACGCGTGAAAGGGCCGGGTTCGAGGTCCGTGACGTCCACCCCACGCACTACGGGCGCGTCTGCCCGATTGAAACGCCCGAGGGGCCGAACATCGGTTTGATCAACTCGCTGGCGGTTTATGCCCGGACCAACGATTACGGCTTTCTCGAGACCCCGTACCGCCAGGTCAAGGGCGGCAAGGTCACCAACGAGGTGGAATACCTGTCCGCGATCGTCGAGGGCGATTTCATCATCGCCCAGGCCAATGCCGAACTCGACGGCAACGGTAAATTCGTCGAAGAGTTCATCCCGTGCCGGCACCAGGGGGAGTTCAGTCTCAAGGAAGCCTCGGAAATCAACTACATGGACGTATCGCCGAAGCAGATCGTCTCCGTGGCTGCATCGCTGGTGCCGTTCCTGGAGCACGATGACGCCAACCGCGCGCTGATGGGTTCCAACATGCAGCGCCAGGCGGTGCCGACGCTGCAGGCCGAAAAACCGCTGGTCGGCACCGGCATGGAGCGTTCGGTCGCAACCGATTCCGGCGTAACCGCCGTCGCCAAGCGCGGCGGTATCGTCGACCAGGTGGACGCGGGGCGCATTGTCGTGCGCGCCAACGAGGACGAGGTACCGCCGGGCGACCCGGGGGTCGATATTTACAACCTGGTCAAGTACCAGCGCTCTAACCAGAACACCTGCATGAACCAGCGTCCGCTGGTGCTGATGGGGGATGTCGTCGCCAAGGGGGATGTCCTCGCGGACGGCCCCTCGACCGACCTCGGTGAGTTGGCGCTCGGCCAGAACATGCTGGTCGCGTTCATGCCCTGGAACGGCTATAACTTCGAGGATTCCATCCTGATCTCGGAGCGGGTGGTGCAGGAAGACCGCTTCACCACCATCCACATCGAGGAGCTGACCTGCGTGGCGCGCGACACCAAGCTCGGCCCCGAAGAAATATCCGCCGACATTCCGAACGTGGGCGAGCACAACCTGGCCAAGCTCGATCAGTCCGGCATCGTCTACATCGGTGCGGAGGTGAAGGCGGGCGACATCCTCGTCGGCAAGGTCACGCCCAAGGGCGAAACGCAGTTGACGCCGGAGGAAAAGCTGTTGCGGGCCATCTTTGGCGAGAAGGCGTCCGACGTCAAGGACACTTCCCTGCGCGTCCATTCCGGTACCGAGGGCACCGTCATCGACGTCCAGGTCTTCACCCGCGACGGCGTGGAAAAGGACGAGCGTGCGATTTCGATCGAAAAGGAAGAGTTGCGCCAGGTCAGGAAGGACCTGGACGACCAGCTGAGGATCGTCGAAGGCGCCATCTACCAGCGCCTGGAAAACGCGCTCGTCGGCAAGGTTGCCGACAAGGGGCCCAAGGGTCTGAAGAAAGGCAGCAAGGTGACGCGTGACTATCTTGACAAGCTGGACCCGGAAGACTGGTTCAAGCTCCGCATGCGCAATAATGACGTCAATGAATTGCTCGAACACCTGGCGGACCAGATCAAGGCGCAGCGCGAGGCTTTCGATGCGCGTTTCGAGGTCAAGAAGGGCAAGATCACGCGCGGCGATGACCTGGCCCCCGGGGTGCTCAAGATGGTCAAGGTCTACATGGCGGTCAAGCGGCGTATCCAGCCGGGCGACAAGATGGCCGGCCGCCACGGCAACAAGGGTGTCATCTCGATGATCGTGCCGCAGGAGGACATGCCGTACATGGAAGACGGTACGCCCGTGGATGTGGTTTTGAACCCACTGGGTGTGCCCTCGCGCATGAACATCGGCCAGGTCCTGGAAACCCACCTGGGCTGGGCCGCCAAGGGCCTCGGCAGACGCATCTCGGAGATGCTCGAGGAAAAAGCCAAGACCGACGAGATCCGCAAGTTCCTCGACGGGGTCTACAACAGCGACCAGGCCGGCCGCGTCGACATGAGTTCGTTCAGCGCCGGGGAAATCCGGGAGATGGCCGAGAACCTGCGCGGCGGTGTGCCGATGGCGACACCGGTATTCGACGGCGCGCCCGAAACGGAGATCAAGCGCCTGCTGGAACTGGCCGGCCTGCCGACGTCCGGCCAGACGACCTTGTACGACGGCCGCACCGGTGAAGCCTTCGACCGGCCGGTTACCGTCGGCTACATGTACATGCTGAAACTGAACCATCTGGTCGATGACAAGATGCATGCGCGCTCCACCGGGCCTTACAGCCTGGTCACGCAGCAGCCCCTTGGCGGCAAGGCGCAGTTCGGCGGGCAACGCTTCGGTGAAATGGAGGTCTGGGCCCTTGAAGCCTACGGCGCTGCCTACACGCTGCAGGAAATGCTGACCGTCAAGTCCGATGACGTGACGGGACGCAACCAGATGTACAAGAACATTGTTGATGGTAACCATCAGATGGCTGCCGGCATGCCGGAGTCCTTCAACGTCCTGGTGAAGGAGATCCGCTCGCTCGCGATCAACATGGAACTCGAAGAGACATGATTTCAGGGCCTGTTAATACTTACCAGGTCGCTGCGACGGAAGTCCATTTTGATCAATGCAAGGAACGATAAACGTAATGTATTCTATATACTTTAGTGCAGAGAGACGCCGTAGTGAGCAAAATGGGCTCCGTCCCTCTGGGTTATCGCCCCAAATGGTCCCATGCTACGTTGCTCGTCACTTATTTGGAGTTACCAAACCACTTTCCTCGCGCCTTGCCTGGCACCATTTGGGTCGGCAACGCAGCGATCTGGTAAGTGTTAACAAGCCCCTTGGAGATATGCGGTGAGAGAATTGTTGAATCTCTATAATCGTCAGCGCCAGCCGCTGAATTTCGATGCGATCCGAATCGGCTTGGCACCGCCGGATTTGATCAGGTCATGGTCTTTCGGCGAGGTGAAAAAGCCTGAAACCATCAATTACCGGACTTTCAAGCCGGAACGTGACGGTTTGTTCTGTGCCTCGATATTCGGCCCGGTCAAGGACTACGAGTGCCTGTGCGGAAAGTACAAACGCATGAAGCACCGCGGGGTCGTTTGCGAGAAATGCGGCACCGAGGTGACGCTGACCAAGGTGCGCCGTGAGCGCATGGCCCATATCGACCTGGCGAGTCCGGTCGCGCATATCTGGTTCCTGAAATCCCTGCCTTCGCGCATCGGCCTGATGCTCGACATGACCCTGCGCAGTATCGAGAGGATCCTGTATTTCGAATCCTACGTCGTGCTCGACGAGGGCATGACCACGCTGGAACGCGGCAAGTTATTGACCGACGAGGAATACCTCGACGCCGTCGAGGAATTCGGTGACGAGTTCGTTGCTAAGATGGGTGCGGAGGCGATTTATGAATTGCTGCACACGATCGACCTCAACGAGGAATTGCGGCAACTGCGCGAGGACATCGCTGGAACGCGCTCCGAGACCAAGCTCAAACGCCTGTCCAAGCGGGTCAAGCTGGTCGAGGCGTTCATAGAGTCGGGTAACCGGCCGGAATACATGATCATGACGGTGCTGCCGGTGCTGCCGCCGGACTTGCGCCCGCTGGTTCCGCTCGACGGCGGCCGTTTCGCCACCTCGGACCTGAACGACCTGTACCGGCGCGTGATCAACCGCAATAACCGCTTAAAGCGCCTGCTCGAACTGAACGCGCCGGATATCATCGTGCGCAACGAGAAGCGCATGCTGCAGGAATCGGTCGACGCGCTGCTGGATAACGGCCGCCGCGGCCGCGCCATTACCGGCACCAACCGCCGACCGTTGAAATCGCTGGCGGACATGATCAAGGGCAAGCAGGGCCGCTTCCGCCAGAACCTTTTGGGTAAGCGGGTCGATTATTCCGGCCGCTCGGTAATCGTGGTCGGCCCGACGCTGAAACTGCACCAGTGCGGCTTGCCAAAGAAAATGGCGCTGGAGCTGTTTAAACCGTTTATTTTCAGCAAGTTGCAACTGCGCGGCATGGCCGCGACGATCAAGGCGGCGAAAAAGCTGGTGGAAGCCGAACGCGCCGAGGTCTGGGACATCCTTTCCGAGGTGATCCGGGAGCACCCGGTCATGCTCAACCGCGCGCCGACGCTGCACCGTCTCGGTATCCAGGCGTTCGAGCCGGTGCTGATCGAGGGTAAGGCCATCCAGCTGCACCCGCTGGTATGCACGGCGTTCAATGCCGACTTCGACGGCGACCAGATGGCGGTGCACGTGCCGCTTTCGATCGAGGCGCAGCTCGAGGCGCGGACGCTGATGATGTCTTCCAACAACATCCTGTCGCCGGCCAATGGCGAACCGATCATCGTGCCGACCCAGGACGTCGTGCTCGGTCTTTACTACATGACGCGCGAACTGGCCGGAGTCAAGGGCGAGGGCATGTACTTTACCGATATCGCCGAAGTGCACCGAGCCTATGAAAACGGGGCTGCCGAGTTGCACGCCCGCATCGAGGTCAGGATCGAAGAGACGATCATCTCCGAGCATGGCGAGGAACGTCACGAAGTCAACCGCGTGCAGACCACGGTCGGACGCGCGCTGCTGGCGGAGATCCGGCCCGTGGGTATGCCGTTCCGCCTGTTGAACTGCCCGTTGAAGAAGAAGCAGATTTCGCACCTGATCAATTCCTGCTACCGGCGTTTGAGCCTGAAGAAAACGGTCGTGTTCGCCGACCAGCTGATGTACACCGGCTTCCGCTTCGCGACCATCGCGGGCGTATCCATCGGCATCGACGACCTGGTCGTGCCGGCCGTCAAGAAGCGCATCCTGGAGGAGGCCGAGAACGAGGTCGTGGAAATCCAGAACCAGTATGTTTCCGGCCTGGTGACGGCGGGCGAACGCTACAACAAGGTGGTCGACATCTGGTCACGCACCAACGAGCAGGTCGCCAAGGCCATGATGGAGCAGATGGGTAAACACACCGCGGTGAACCATAAGGGCGAGAAAATCGAAGAGGATTCGATGAACTCGATTTTCATCATGGCCGACTCCGGCGCCCGCGGCTCGGCTGCCCAGATCAGGCAGTTGGCGGGTATGCGCGGCCTGATGGCCAAACCGGACGGGTCGATCATCGAAACGCCGATTACCGCCAATTTCCGTGAGGGGCTCGACGTATTGCAGTACTTCATCTCGACCCACGGCGCCCGCAAGGGACTTGGCGGATACGGCGCTGAAGACGGCCAACTCCGGTTACCTGACTCGCCGGCTCGTCGACGTCGCCCAGGATCTCGTGATCACCGAGGTCGATTGCGGCACCGACAACGGCCTGACCATGCAGCCCATCGTCGAAGGCGGCGACGTCGTCGAACCGATGAGCGAGCGCGTGCTGGGACGCATGACCGCGACGGAAGTGCTCAAGCCGGGCACCGACGAAGTGCTGTGCCCGCGCAACACGCTGCTGGATGAGCAGTGGGTACAGAAGCTGGAAATGGAGGGTGTCGACCAGATCGTGGTCCGCTCGGCCATTACCTGCCAGACCCGTTACGGCGTTTGCGCCTATTGCTATGGCCGCGACCTGGCGCGCGGCCACCTGGTCAACCAGGGCGAGGCCATCGGTGTGATCGCGGCCCAGTCCATCGGCGAACCGGGAACGCAGCTGACGATGCGCACGTTCCACATCGGCGGCGCGGCTTCGCGTGCCGCAGCGGTTGACCACATCCAGATCAAGTCCGGCGGTTCCGTGCGCCTGTACAACATCAAGACCGTTGAAAACGCCGACAAGAAACTGGTTGCGGTTTCGCGCTCCGGTGAGTTGTCGGTCATCGACGAGCACGGGCGCGAAAAAGAGCGGTACAAGGTTCCGTACGGCGCGATCATGTCGGTGCGCGACGAGGAGAGCGTCAAGCCCGGGCAGATCGTTGCCAACTGGGACCCGCATACGCACCCGATCGTAACGGAGGTCGCCGGCACGGTTCGCTTCCACGACTTCATCGACGGCCTGACGGTCAACGAAACGGTCGATGAAATCACCGGGCTGACCGA
The DNA here is from genome assembly GCA_963774415.1 of uncultured Gammaproteobacteria bacterium. Classification (GTDB taxonomy): domain Bacteria; phylum Pseudomonadota; class Gammaproteobacteria; order Xanthomonadales; family SZUA-36; genus SZUA-36. Next base: position 926,445 of record CAVZEU010000003.1, read on the forward strand.
CCTGACGGTGACGGATCCGAAGCAGCGCGGCGGCTCCGGCAAGGACCTCAAGCCGATGGTCAGCCTGGTGGACAAGAAGGGCAAGCCGCTGTACCTGGCGGGCACCGATATTCCCGCGCAGTATTACCTGCAGGCGGGCTCTATCGTCAGCACGCGGGACGGCCAGGAAGTCGCGGTCGGCGATATCATCGCACGTATTCCGCAGGCGTCGTCCAAGACCCGTGACATTACCGGCGGCTTGCCGCGTGTGGCGGACCTGTTCGAAGCGCGCAAACCGAAGGAACCGGCCATCCTGGCCGAGGTTTCCGGCATCTTCAGCTTCGGCAAGGAAACCAAGGGCAAGCAGCGCGTCGTGATTACGCAGGACGACGGCGAAACCTCGGAGTTGCTGATTCCGAAGTGGCGCCACCTGATCGTGTTCGAGGGCGAACGCGTCGAGAAGGGCGAAACCATCGCTGACGGCGAACCCAACCCGCACGACATCCTGCGCCTGAAGGGCGTGGCCGCCCTGGCGGATTACCTGACCAAGGAAATCCAGGACGTCTATCGCCTGCAGGGTGTGAAGATCAACGACAAGCACATCGAAGTCATCGTCCGGCAGATGCTGCGCAAGGTCGAAATCCGCGAACCGGGTGACACGCACCTGCTGATGCGGGAGCAACTCGACCTGGTCCGGGTCAAGGAAGAAAACGAGAAGATCGACAAGGACGGCGGCGCGCCCGCCGAATACAGCCGCCTGCTGCTGGGTATTACCAAGGCATCGCTGGCGACCGAATCGTTCATCTCTGCAGCGTCTTTCCAGGAAACGACGCGCGTGTTGACCGAGGCCGCGGTGCGGGGTACGACCGATTACCTGCGCGGTCTGAAGGAAAACGTCATCGTCGGCCGCCTGATACCGGCGGGGACCGGCATGGCCTTCCACAAGTCGCGCAAGGGCCAGCAGGAAGAGGAGCAGGAAATCGATCTTGCAGCGCTCGCGGCGGCCGTCGCCGCCGGGGTCAGCGAGGCGGAAGAAAAGATCGAGGTCGACGAATAGGCGGGGCCCGGCACTGGTGAGGGCGGGGCCGGAGATATCCGGCTCCTCCGCGGTTTTTCCCGTACGCCGGCGGACTTCCGTCGCAGGGTCGAAAATCGGCTTATCCTGTTGCGAAATCTCCGCTTCCCTGTCATAATCGATCAGCTAACTAGTTCAATCCCCTCATAAGAGGGGCCGGCTGGTATAAAGCGGCCGTTAACAGCCGCAATCGCGTACCAGTCCGGAGAGCCGATGTCGCCGGCGCGTGGGCCGGACTCATGGGCGCCCAATCCAGGCACAGTGTTTGGATTGGGCGTTTGATATTGTCAGGGGTTCGTGTCGAGAACGAGCCCCGGGCAAGGCGGGCCGGAAGCCCGCCTGAGCATGGCAGCCGGGCTGGTGCGTGGCCGCCGCATGTTCGCCTTTTAAAATTTGGGTAGAGCTTATGACAACTGTAAATCAATTGGTACGCAAACCGCGCAAGCCAAAGGAATTCAAAAGTACGGTCCCCGCACTGGAGGGCTGTCCGCAGAAACGCGGCGTATGCACGCGCGTGTACACGACCACGCCGAAAAAGCCGAACTCCGCGTTGCGCAAGGTGGCCCGCGTACGCCTGACCAACGGCTTCGAGGTAACCAGCTACATCGGCGGTGAAGGCCATAATCTGCAGGAACACAGCGTGATCCTGATACGCGGCGGCCGTGTCAAGGACCTACCCGGTGTGCGCTACCACACGGTGCGCGGCAGCCTCGATACGGCTGGTGTGAGCGACCGCCGGCAGGGGCGCTCCAAGTACGGCGCCAAGCGGCCCAAGAACTGATGCGGATCAGCTGAGAATCAGGAATCGCAATGTCAAGAAAGCATTCAAATTTCGCACGTGAAGTACTGCCGGACCCGAAGTTCGGCAGTGAAATGGTCACCCGTTTCGTCAACATGGTCATGAACAGCGGCAAGAAATCGGTGGCGGAGCGCATCGTGTACGGTGCGATGGAGACCATCGGCGACAAAAACAAGAGCGCGACCGCGGTCGAATTGGTCGAGGCGGCGCTGGAGAACGTCAGCCCGATGGTGGAGGTCAAGTCCCGCCGCGTCGGCGGCGCGACCTACCAGGTGCCGGTGGAAGTCCGGCCCAAGCGCCGCCAGACCCTGGCGATGCGCTGGATCATCGACGCCGCCCGCAAGCGCGGAGAGCAGAACATGCCGCAGCGGCTGGCGGGCGAGTTGCTGGACGCGGTCGAGCAGCGCGGCGCGGCCGTGAAGAAGCGCGAAGAGGTGCACCGCATGGCCGAGGCCAACAAGGCCTTCTCGCACTATCGCTGGTAAACGGTTTATTTAGAGGAATTTTAATCGTGGCACGTAAAACGCCCATCGAAAGATATCGCAATATCGGCATCATGGCCCACATCGATGCCGGTAAGACGACGACGACCGAGCGTATCCTGTTCTACACCGGTGTTTCCCACAAGATCGGTGAAGTGCACGACGGCAATGCCGTCATGGACTGGATGGAGCAGGAGCAGGAGCGTGGCATCACGATTACGTCGGCTGCGACGACCTGTTTCTGGCGCGGCATGGACCAGCAGTTCAAGGAACACCGCATCAACATCATCGACACCCCCGGGCACGTTGATTTCACGATCGAGGTCGAGCGTTCTCTGCGCGTGCTGGACGGTACCGTGGCGGTGTTCTGCGCCGTGGGCGGGGTACAACCGCAGTCGGAAACCGTGTGGCGGCAGGCGGCCCGCTACCGCGTGCCGCGTGTCGCGTTCGTCAACAAGATGGACCGCACCGGTGCGAATTTTTCGCGCGTGATCCGGCAGATCAAGGAACGCCTCGGCGCGCGGCCGATACCGATACAGCTGCCGATCGGTGCCGAGGAGGGTTTTGCCGGCGTCGTCGACCTGGTCAAGATGAGGGCGATTTACTGGAGCCCCGAGAACCAGGGGCTGACCTTCGACGCCCGGGATATCCCGGAAGAGATGAAGGCGGATGCAGAGGCTGCGCACGAGGTCATGCTGGAGGCGGCGGCCGAGGCTTCCGAAGAGTTGATGGAGGCCTACCTCGAGAGCGGTGAGCTCAGCGAGGCCCAGATTATCCAGGGGCTGCGCCTGGGCACGCTGGCCAACGACATCGTGCCGTGCCTGTGCGGTTCCGCGTTCAAGAACAAAGGTGTGCAGGCCTTGCTCGACAAGGTCATCGAACTGATGCCTTCGCCGCTGGACGTGCCGCCGATCAGCGGTATTCTCGAAAACGAGAAAGAGGCGACACGCAAGAGCGACGACGGCGAGCCGTTCGCGGCGTTGGCATTCAAGATCGCCACTGACCCGTATGTCGGCACGCTGACGTTTTTCCGCGTTTATTCCGGTGTCTTGAATTCCGGCGACACGGTTTACAACCCGGTCAAGAGCAAGAAAGAGCGGGTCGGGCGCATCTTGCAGATGCACGCCAATTCCCGCGAGGAAATCAAGGAAGTGCGCGCCGGCGATATCGCCGCCGCGGTGGGCTTGAAGGACATCACGACCGGCGACACCCTGTGTGATCTCAAAGATGTCATCACGCTGGAGCGCATGGAGTTTCCGGACCCGGTCATTTCCGTCGCGGTCGAGCCGAAGACCAAGAGCGACCAGGAAAAAATGGGTATTGCGCTCGGCAAGCTGGCGCAGGAGGACCCGTCCTTCCGCGTCGAGACGGACGAGGAATCGGGCCAGACCATCATTTCCGGCATGGGCGAGTTGCACCTGGATATCCTGGTGGACCGCATGCGCCGCGAGTTCGGTGTCGACGCCAATGTCGGCCGGCCGCAGGTGGCCTACCGTGAAACCATACGCAAGACGGTGGAAGCCGAGGGCAAGTTCGTCAAGCAGTCGGGCGGCCGCGGTCAGTACGGACACGTCAAGATCCGCCTGGAACCGACGGAGTCCGGCACGGGCTACGAGTTCGAAAACAACATCGTCGGCGGCGTGGTGCCGAAGGAATACATCGGCTCGGTCGACAAGGGCATCCAGGAAGCACTGCAAAACGGCGTCGTCGCCGGTTATCCGGTCGTTGATGTCAAGGCAACGCTGTTCGACGGTTCGTACCACGAGGTGGATTCCAGTGAGATGGCGTTCAAGATAGCCGGCTCCATGGCCTTCAAGAATGCGGCGACGATCGCCAGCCCGGTGCTGCTCGAGCCGATGATGAAGGTGGAGGTGGTAACGCCCGAGGACTACATGGGCGATGTCATGGGCGACATGACGCGGCGCCGCGGTGTCTTGCAGGGCATGGAAGATTGTCCGGCGGGCAAGATCGTCAATGCCCACGTGCCGCTTTCCGAGATGTTCGGCTACGCGACGGACCTGCGCTCCCAGACCCAGGGCCGTGCGACGTACACCATGGAGTTCGACCACTACGCCGAGGCACCCGCCGGTGTGGTCGAGGAAATTGTGAAAAAGACCGCCTAGGTCCAGCAACGGTTAACACGAGGTAATCAGGCATGTCCAAGGAAAAATTTGAAAGAACGAAGCCCCATGTGAACGTGGGAACGATTGGTCACGTGGACCACGGCAAGACGACGTTGACGGCGGCGATGACGAAGATTTGTTCGGAATCGCGCGGTGGCACGTTCGTGGCCTACGATCAGATCGACAATGCGCCGGAAGAGCGTGAGCGTGGAATTACGATTGCGACGGCGCACGTGGAGTACGAGTCGGACAAGCGGCATTACGCGCACGTGGACTGTCCGGGGCATGCGGACTACGTGAAGAACATGATCACGGGTGCGGCGCAGATGGACGGAGCGATCCTGGTGGTATCGGCGGCGGATGGGCCGATGCCGCAGACGCGGGAGCACATTTTGCTGGCGCGGCAGGTGGGTGTGCCGTACATCCTGGTGTACATGAACAAGGCGGACCAGGTCGACGACGAGGAGTTGTTGGAGCTGGTGGAGATGGAAGTGCGGGAGTTGTTGAGCTCGTATGATTTTCCGGGCGACGATCTGCCGGTGGTGACGGGTTCGGCGCTGAAGGCGCTGGAAGGGGACACGTCGGAGATTGGGGTGCCGTCGATTCTGAAGCTGATCGAGGAGATGGACGCGTACATACCGGAGCCGGAGCGGGATACGGACAAGCCGTTTCTGATGCCGATCGAGGATGTGTTCTCGATATCGGGCCGCGGCACGGTGGTGACGGGGCGCGTGGAGCGCGGCACGATCAAGGTGGGGGAAGAGATCGAGATCGTGGGTATCCATGCGACCAAGAAGACGACCTGCACGGGTGTGGAGATGTTCCGCAAGCTGCTGGACGAAGGTCGGGCGGGCGACAATGTGGGGGTGTTGTTGCGGGGCACGAAGCGTGACGAGGTGGAGCGTGGTCAGGTATTGGCGCACGTGGGCACGATCACGCCGCACACGAAGTTCGAGGCGGAGGTATACATTCTGTCGAAGGACGAGGGTGGGCGTCACACGCCGTTTTTCAAGGGTTACCGGCCGCAGTTTTATTTTCGTACGACGGACGTGACCGGGGCGGTGGAGTTGCCGGAAGGCGTGGAGATGGTGATGCCGGGCGACAACGTGCAGATGAAGGTGGAGTTGATAGCGCCGATTGCGATGGAAGAAGGTCTGCGCTTTGCGATCCGTGAGGGCGGCCGCACCGTGGGTGCCGGCGTCGTCGCCAAGATCATCGAGTAACACACCAGAGCGAATTGAACAATGGCTGAACAGAGAATCCGTATCAGGCTGAAGGCTTTCGATCACCGTTTGATCGACCGCTCCGCCAGCGAGATCGTGGAAACCGCGAAGCGGACCGGCGCCCAGGTGCGCGGGCCGATTCCGCTGCCCACGCGTATCGAGCGCTATACCGTGCTGACCTCGCCTCACGTCAACAAGGACGCGCGGGACCAGTACGAAACGCGCACGCACAAGCGCCTGATGGACATTGTGGATCCCAACGACAAGACGGTCGATGCGTTGATGAAGCTCGATCTCGCAGCCGGTGTGGATGTGCAGATCAAGCTGTATTGATCCGTTTGCAGATTAACAGGATTGAAGGCAAGACGATGACAATTGGACTAGTAGGCCGTAAACGCGGCATGACGCGGGTCTTCACCGACGAGGGCCAGAGTATCCCCGTGACGGTGATCGAGGCGATGCCGAACCGGGTCACGCAGGTCAAGACCGCGGACGCCGACGGCTACAGCGCGCTGCAGGTCACTTTCGGTGAAAAGCGCAGCAACCTGTTGAGCAAGCCCCAGGCGGGTCATTTCGCCAAGGCCAGTGTCATGGCGGGCGAAGCCCTGGCCGAACTGCGGCTGGAAGGTGAAGAAGGCGCGGACCTCGAAGCGGGCGCGACGCTGATGGTCGACCAGTTCGAAGCCGGGCAGATGGTGGACGTCACCGGCACCAGCAAGGGCAAGGGATTTGCCGGCAGCGTGAAGCGGCACAACTTTCGCATGCAGGACGCGACGCACGGCAACTCGCTGTCGCACCGGGCACCCGGTTCCATCGGCCAGTGCCAGACGCCCGGGCGCGTGTTCAAGGGCAAGAAGATGGCGGGGCAGATGGGCGCGGAACGCGTAACCACGCAGAACCTCGAGGTCGTGCGTGTGGACACCGAGCGCAACCTTTTACTCATCAAGGGTGCCGTGCCGGGAGCGGCCGGCGGCCAGGTCACGGTGCGTCCCGCCGTGAAGATGCACTGAGGAGAATGACGATGGAACTCGCTGTCGCAGGCGGCAAAGCAATCGAGGTTTCGGACACGACGTTCGCCCGGGAGTTTTCAGAGGCCCTGGTGCACCAGGTCGTGACGGCCTACTTGGCCGGGGCGCGCTCGGGCACGAAGGCGCAGAAAAACCGCTCGGCCGTAAGTGGCGGTGGCGCCAAGCCCTGGCGCCAGAAGGGCACGGGCCGGGCCCGCGTGGGCACGATCCGCAGCCCGCTCTGGCGCGGCGGCGGCAGGGCGTTTGCCGCGAGCCCGCGGGACCACGCGCAGAAGCTGAACCGCAAGATGTACCGCGGCGCCTTGCAGGCCATCCTCTCCGAATTGATCCGCCAGGAGCGGCTGCTGGTCGTCGACAAGCTGGAACTGGCTGAACCGAAAACGGCCGCATTGCTCAAGCAGCTGGCGGGGAGCGGTATCAGCGAAGGCCTGATCGTCACCCGGGAGCTGGATGAGAACCTGTACCTGGCTTCCCGCAACGTGCCCAACTTGCACGTCGTGGATGTCGCCGGCCTGGATCCGGTCAGCCTGGTCGCGGCCGAAAAGGTCATCATGACGGTCGACGCCGTCAAGAAAGTAGAGGAGTGGCTGGGATGAGCAAAGAGCGCTTATACAAGGTACTGCTCGCCCCGCGCTTGACCGAAAAGTCGAGCAGGGTTTCCGAAAGCAGTAACCAGTATGTGTTCAAGGTCACGCCTGACTCCAACAAGGCGGAGATCAAGGACGCGGTCGAACACCTGTTCAAGGTCAACGTCGAGTCGGTTCGCATCGTCAACGTCAAGGGCAAGAACAAGTCGTTCAAGCTCCGTGCGGGTAAGCGCAGCGACTGGAAAAAAGCATATGTACGCGTTCAGGACGGCCAGGTGATCGACGTTCTGGGCGGGGAATCAGTTTAAAGGTATTCGCTTATGGCAATCGTTAAGGCAAAACCGACATCACCAGGCCGCCGCGGCGTCGTGCAGGTCAAGCACGAGCAACTGCACAAGGGTGCGCCGCATGCCCCGTTGCTGGAAAAGCAGTCCAAATCGGGCGGGCGCAATAACGCCGGCCGCATTACCACGCGCCACCGTGGCGGCGGGCACAAGCAACACTATCGTGTCATCGATTTCAAGCGTGACAAGGACGGTATCAGCGGCCGTGTGGAGCGGATCGAGCACGATCCGAACCGCACCGCGCACATTGCCCTGGTGCTTTATACGGACGGAGAGCGCCGTTACATAATCGCGCCCAAGGGATTGCGTTCCGGCGACCCGGTCCGCAGCGGCCGCGATGCGGCCATCAAGCCGGGCAACTGCCTGCCGCTGCGCAACATTCCGGTCGGCACCGTCGTGCATTGCGTGGAAATGAAGCCTGGCAAGGGCGCGCAACTGGCGCGCAGTGCGGGCGCCGCCGTCCAACTGGTCGCGCGCGAAGGCCAATACGCGACGCTGCGTCTGCGCTCCGGCGAGATGCGCAAGATTCCGTCACGTTGCCGCGCCACCATCGGCGAGGTGTCGAACGCGGAGCACAACCTTGAGAAGCTGGGCAAGGCCGGCGCCAAGCGCTGGCGTGGCGTGCGTCCGACCGTGCGCGGCGTTGCCATGAACCCGGTCGATCACCCGCACGGCGGTGGCGAAGGCCGTACTTCAGGCGGGCGTCACCCGGTGTCACCATGGGGTGTGCGGACGAAGGGTTACAAGACCCGCAGCAACAAGCGAACGGACAAGTACATCATCCGTTCGCGCTCAGGCAAATAACGGATAGCAATCATGGCGAGATCGATTAAGAAAGGACCGTTCATCGACCATCACCTGGCCAGGAAAGTGTCAGCGGCGGTGGAGACCAACAACAAGCGGCCGATCAAGACCTGGTCCAGGCGCTCGATGATCCTGCCGGAAATGGTGGGTCTGACCATCGCGGTGCATAACGGGCGCCAGCACGTGCCGATCCTGATCAACGACCAGATGATCGGGCACAAGCTCGGTGAATTTGCGGCCACGCGGACCTTCCGGGGTCACTCCGGCGACCGCAAAACCAAGTAGGGACAGGGTGATGCAAGCAACAGCAAGACTGAAAGGAGCGCGGATTTCTGCGCAAAAGGTCCGCCTGGTGGCGGACCAGGTTCGTGGCATGCCGGTGGAGAAGGCGGAGCAGTTGCTCGCCTTCAGCACCAAGAAGGCCGCACGCATCATGAAGAAGGTGCTGCTGTCGGCCATTGCCAACGCCGAGCACAACGATGGCGCCGACATCGACGAGTTGTCGGTCGCCCGCGTCATGGTGGATGAAGGCCCGACATTGAAACGGGGCAGGGCACGCGCCAAGGGCCGTGGAACTCGAATATTGAAACGCACCAGTCACATTACGCTGACTGTTGCCGACGACGAATAAACCGGGGCAAGCATTATGGGTCAAAAGGTACATCCGATCGGTATTCGCCTGGGCATCGCCAAGGATTGGAATTCAACCTGGTATGCGGAAAAGGGAGAATACGCAGAGCAGCTGAATTCGGACCTCGCCGTCCGCGAATTCCTGCAAAAACGCCTGGCGCAGGCTTCGGTCAGCCGCATCCAGATCGAACGGCCGGCCAAGTCCGCGCGGATCACCATACACACGGCGCGGCCGGGTATCGTGATCGGCAAGAAGGGCGAGGATATCGAACGCCTGCGGCGTGACGTCAGCGCGATCATGGGTGTGCCGACGCATATTTCGGTGGCGGAAATACGCAAGCCGGAACTCGATGCGCAACTGGTGGCCGAAGGCATCGCCCAGCAACTCGAGCGCCGTATCATGTTCCGCCGCGCGATGAAGCGCGCTGTCGGTAATTCCAGGCGCCTGGGCGCGCTCGGGATCAAGGTCAAGATTTCCGGCCGTCTCAACGGCGCGGACATTGCCCGCAGCGAATGGTACCGGGAAGGCCAGGTGCCCCTGCACACGTTGCGCGCCGATGTGGACTATGGTTTTGTCCAGGCCGTAACCACTTACGGCATCCTCGGTGTCAAGGTGTGGATTTACAAGGGCGAGATATTTGACCTGTACGCGCCCAAGCCGGAAGCCGAGGCGCGGAAAAAGGGTGCGAATTGAGGTCCGTTGACGGACCCAGGGAGACTGATTGATGTTGCAGCCGAAACGAACAAAATTCAGAAAGCAGATGAAGGGCCGTAACCGCGGCATGGCGCAGGTGGGTAACCGCGTCAGCTTCGGTGAATTCGGGCTCAAGGCGACGACCCGCGGGTTTGTGACCGCGCGGCAAATAGAGTCCGCGCGGCGCGCCATTACGCGTTACGTCAAGCGCGGCGGCAAGTTGTGGATCCGCGTCTTTCCGGACAAGCCGATTACGAAGAAGCCGGTCGAAGTGCGCATGGGCAAGGGCAAGGGCAACGTCGAGTACTGGGTCGCTCCGGTGCAGCCCGGCCGCGTGCTCTATGAGATCCAGGGCGTTTCGGAAGAGGCGGCCCGCGAGGCGTTCCGCCTGGCCGCCGCCAAGCTGGCGGTCAGAACCACATTTGTATCGCGTTCGGTGATGTGATGAATATCGAAGACATTAAAGACAAGACGGTCGTTGAATTGCGCGACGAGCTGACCGGCCTGTTGCAGGAACAATTCAACCTGAGAATGCAGAAAGGGATGGGGCAGATCAACAATGTTCATGAATTGCGTCGTGTGCGCCGCGACATCGCGCGTGTCAAGACCGTCATGACGGAGAAATCAAAAGCAGGTGATGCGGCATGACGGGCACAGATGTAATCCAGCGCACCCAGACCGGGCGCGTGATCAGCAACAAGATGGACAAGAGCGTCACCGTCCTGTTGGAACGGCAAATCAAGCACGCGCTTTACGGCAAGTACATCAAGCGTTCCACCAAGGTGCGCGCGCATGACGCCGACAACCAGTGTGGTGAAGGTGACAAGGTTTTGATCGCAGAATGCCGCAAGCTCTCGAAAACCAAGAGCTGGCGGGTCGTCGAGATACTGGAGCGGGCGCAGTAGCCCCGCCGGCGGTCTTTTCCGGAGAATACGAAAATGATTCAGATGCAATCCATGTTGTCAGCCGCCGATAACAGCGGGGCGCGCCAGGTGATGTGTATCAAGATCCTGGGCGGATCCAAGCGGCGCTACGCACGCATTGGCGACATCATCAAGGTGACCGTCAAGGACGCGATCCCGCGCGGCAAGGTCAAGAAGGGCGAGGTCTATGACGCCGTCGTCGTGCGCACGCGCAAAGGCGTGCGCCGCAGCGACGGTTCGCTGATCCGTTTCGACGGCAACGCGGCGGTTTTGCTCACCCCTAAACTCGAGCCGATCGGCACCCGAATTTTTGGACCGGTCACGCGTGAACTGCGCTCGGAGCGGTTCATGAAAATCGTCTCGCTGGCGCCCGAAGTGCTGTAGGCATAGAGACAGGAAGAAAGGAACACCGGAATGCAACGCATACGCAAAGGCGATGAAGTGATAGTCACCACGGGCCGTAGCAAGGGGCAGCGCGGGCACGTGCTGCGCATACTCGGCGGCGGGCGCCTGTTGGTCGAGAACATCAACATGGTGAAAAGGCACACCAAGGCCGACCCGGGCCGTAATGTTTCGGGCGGTATCGTCGAGAAGGAAGGCCCGATCGACGTGTCCAACGTGGCGATGTTCAACGCCGCCACCGGTAAGGCCGACAAGATCGGCTTCAAGACGCTCGAGGATGGCAGCAAAGTACGAATTTTCAAGTCGACCGGCGAAGCCGTGGACATCTAGAGATCAGGACAATGGCGAGATTACAGCAGCACTACAAGGAAAAGCTGGTTCCTCAATTGATGGAGCAGCTGGGCCTCAAGAACATCATGGAAGTGCCGAAAATCACCAAGATCACGCTCAATATGGGTGTGGGTGAAGCGGTTACCGACAAGAAGGTCATGGTCAATGCCACCGCCGACATGATGGCGATTTCCGGACAGAAGCCGGTGGTAACGCTGGCCCGCAAGTCGGTCGCGGCGTTCAAGATCCGTGACGGCTGGCCGGTGGGCTGCCGCGTGACATTGCGGCGTGAGCGCATGTACGAGTTCCTGGATCGGCTGGTCAATGTCTCGATACCGAGAATCCGGGACTTCCGCGGTCTCAACAGGCGGTCGTTTGACGGTCGCGGCAATTACAGTTTCGGTGTCAAGGAGCAGATCATGTTTCCCGAAATTGACTTTGACAAGATCGACGCCATTCGCGGCATGGACATCACGATCACCACGACCGCGAAGGATGACGAACAGGGCCTGGCACTGTTGCAGGCATTCAACTTCCCATTCAAGGAAAAAAGGTAGAGGAATCCGGCATGGCAAAAGTATCCATGGTCAACCGCGAAAAACGGCGTACGAAACTGGTGAAAAAGTACGCGGAAAGAAGGACGGAATTGAAGGCCGTCATCGCGGATCCCGAAGTCGGCTTCGAGGAGAAGCAGCAGGCCATCTTTGCGCTGCAAAAGCTGCCGCGGGATTCCAGCCCGGTGCGCCAGCGTAACCGCTGCGAGATCACCGGACGCCCGCGCGGCTTTTATCGCAAGTTCGGCCTCTCGCGCAACAAGTTGCGTGAAGCGACCATGCGCGGCGACGTGCCGGGCCTGAGGAAGGCCAGCTGGTAACCGCCCAAGGGCAGGTTTGACCCGGTTTTGACGAGAAACAAGGTATTGAATCATGAGTATGAGTGACCCGATTGCCGATATGCTGACACGCATCAGGAATGCGCAGGCAACCAACAAGGTTTCGGTGAGCATGCCGAATTCGAAAATGAAAGTGGGCATCGCCAAGGTTTTGAAGGACGAAGGCTTTATCAGCGATTATCGTATCGACGAGAACGACGGCAAGCCGCTGCTCGAGATCGTGCTCAAGTACTTCGAGGGCCGGGGTGTCATCGACAGCATGAAGCGTGTCAGCCGGCCGGGTTTGCGCCAGTACCGGGGCAAGGATGATTTGCCGCGCGTCCTCGACGGCCTCGGAATTGTCATTGTCAGTACTTCCAACGGCATCATGACCGATGCCGCCGCCCGGGCCGCGGGCCGGGGCGGTGAAGTGATTTGTTACGTGGCCTAGGAGGAGACCGGTATGTCACGTATAGCCAGCAGTCCGATCAAGTTGCCGTCCGGCGTTGCCATCAGCATCGACGGCTCGCAGTTGAACGTGAAAGGACCGAAGGGCAGCCTCGGCCTGAACCTGCACCCCTGTCTGAGCTTCGACGAGAACGACGGCGAATACATGGTCAGGCCCGACAACGACGCCAACATGGCCATGGCCGGAACGTTTCGCGCCCTGGTCGACAACATGGTGACCGGTGTCAGCGAAGGCTTCCAGAAGAAGCTGCAGTTGGTCGGAGTGGGTTACCGCGCGCAGGTTCAGGGCGATACGCTGAGCCTGTCGCTGGGATTTTCGCACCCGGTGGAATACAAGGCGCCGGAAGGCGTCACGATTGAAACGACGTCACAGACGGAGATCGTGGTCAGCGGCTGCGACAAGCAGAAAGTCGGCCAGGTGGCGGCCGAGATCCGCGCGTACCGCCCGCCGGAGCCCTACAAGGGCAAGGGCGTGCGCTACGCCGACGAACGCGTCGTCAGAAAAGAAGCCAAGAAGGCCTGATGCAGCGGCTGGCCGGGAGGATTTAGAGATGCAAAAGAAATTAGCGCGTTTGCGCAGGGCCCGCAAGGCACGGGCACACATACGGCGCATGGGTGTACCGCGTCTGACCGTGCACCGCAGCGGCAGGCATATTTACGCCCAGGTGATCGCAGCCGATGGCGGTCATGTGATCGCCGCTGCGTCGACCTTGCAAAAGGAGCTGAAGAGCGGTCTTTCCAGCACCAGCAACAAGGACGCCGCCAAAGCCGTGGGCAAGGCGATCGCTGAAAAGGCCGTGGCCGCCGGCATTTCCGACGTGGCGTTTGACCGCTCGGGTTACCGTTACCACGGGCGGGTCGCCGTACTCGCCGACGCGGCTCGCGAAGGCGGGCTGAAGTTTTAAGCAAAGCAGGTAATAAAGATGTCGAGAATGGACAAAGAGAACAGCGATGGCATGCTCGAAAAGCTGGTCGCCGTCAACCGTGTAGCCAAAGTCGTCAAGGGCGGCCGCGTGTTTGGCTTTACCGCCCTGAGCGTCGTCGGCGACGGCAACGGCAAGGTCGGGTTTGGCTATGGCAAAGCGAAGGAAGTGCCGGTCGCGATCCAGAAGTCCATGGAAAAGGCGCGCCGGGACATGGTCACGATATCGCTCAAGGACGGCACGCTGTGGCATCCGGTCAAGGCCAGGCACAGCGGGTCCAACGTTTACATGCAGCCCGCGTCTGAGGGCACCGGCGTCATCGCCGGCGGTGCCATGCGCGCCGTGCTGGAAACCGTCGGCGTGCGCGACGTGCTGGCCAAGAGCGTGGGTTCGAACGCCCCGATCAACCTGGTCAGGGCGACGATCAAGGGGCTCAAGGCCATGCAGAACCCGGATTCGATGGCGGCCAAGCGCGGCAAGTCGGTGGAAGAAATTCTCGCGAACCATAAGTGAACCGAACCATGGCAAAGAAAAAACAGATCAACGTGAAGCTGGTGCGGTCCCCGATCGGGTCCCCGCCCAAGCACAGGGAATGCATCCGCGGGCTCGGACTCAAGCGCGTGCACCAGACGGTGACGCTGGAGGACACGCCGGCGATTCGGGGGATGGTGAACAGGGTCTATTACATGGTGCAGGTGGAACAGGCCTGAGCCGCGTCTGCACGAGGAATTGAGAGCTATGAAATTGAATACCATAAGCCCGGCCGAAGGATCGAAGCAACTGGGCAAACGCGTTGGCCGCGGCATCGGCTCGACCGACGGCAAGACCGCGGGCCGCGGTCACAAGGGCCAGAAATCCCGTTCCGGCGGTTATCACAAGGTCGGCTTTGAAGGCGGCCAGATGCCGTTGCAAAGACGTTTGCCGAAACGCGGCTTTGCCTCCGGCAGCGCGCGTTACAGCGCCGAGGTGCGCCTTTATCGCCTCGACGCCATGGACATCGATGTCATCGACATCGAGGCGCTGAAGAAGGCGGGTGCCATCAAGCACGACGCAACCCGGGTCAAAGTCATCAAAACCGGCGAGATCAAGCGCGCCGTAACGCTCAAGGGGCTGCAGGTCAGCAAGGGCGCGCGCGCCGCTGTCGAAGCCGCGGGCGGCAAGGTTGAATAATGGCGAAAACGCCTTCACAGGTTGCTGAGACTTTTGGTGGCATCGGCCGACTGACCGAGTTGCGTCAGCGGCTGCTGTTCGTATTCGGCGCCCTGATCGTATACCGGGTTGGTACCTTCATCCCGGTGCCGGGTGTCAACCCGCAGGCGCTGCTGCAGTTCATGAATTCGCAGCAGGGCACGATCATCGACGTTTTCAACCTGTTTACCGGCGGCGCACTGCAGCGTTTTTCGCTGTTCGCGCTGGGCGTGATGCCATACATTTCCGCCTCCATCATCATCCAGTTGATGACCAGCGCGGTGCCGCAACTGCAGCAACTGAAGAAGCAAGGGTCGAGCGGCCGTGACAAGATTACCCAGTACACGCGCATATTCACGGTGCTGCTCGCCGGCTTCCAGGCCGGCAGTGTCGCTCTCGCCCTGCAGAGCCAGTCGTCGATCGTGTTCTCGCCAGGCTTCGGCTTCATCTTCACGGCCGTGGTGACACTGACCGCGGGCACGGTCTTCCTGATGTGGCTCGGTGAACAGATTACCGAGCGGGGCGTGGGTAACGGCATATCCCTGATCATCTTCGCGGGTATCGTCGCCAGGCTGCCGAGCGCGATTGCGGGCACGCTGGAGCTGGTCAACACGGGCCAGATGAGTATTCCGGCCACGCTGTTCGTCCTGTTCCTGATTCTGGCCGTTGTGTATTTCATCGTCCGCGTGGAACGCGGCCAGCGGCGCATCACCGTCAATTACGCCCAGCGCCAGGGCAGGGTGGCCTATCAGAACCAGGCCACCCATTTGCCGCTGAAACTGAACATGTCGGGTGTGATCCCGGCGATTTTTGCATCCAGCCTGGTGATCTTCCCGTCGACGCTGGCAAAATGGTTCTCCAGTTCACAAGATCTCGGCTGGTTGACGGATGTGTCGGCCGCACTGACCCCGGGGAACCTGCCGTACACGGTGTTGTATTCCGCGCTGATCATATTTTTCTGTTTCTTTTACACGGCCCTGGTTTTCAACTCCAAGGAAACCGCGGATAACCTGAAAAAATCCGGGGCCTTCATTCCGGGCATACGGCCGGGACGTCACACGGCGGACTATATCGACCACGTGTTGACCCGCCTGACCATGGTCGGATCGCTGTACCTGGTGGCGGTGTGCCTGTTGCCGGACGTGCTCCGGGTTGTCTGGTCGGTGCCGTTTTATTTCGGTGGCACATCGGTGTTGATCGTCGTGGTCGTCATCATGGACTTTATCGCCCAGGTGCAGGCGCACCTGATATCGCATAAATACGACAGCCTGATGAAAAAGGCGAACCTGAAGTCCTATGGGCGTTCGGGTGTGGTGCGCCGCTAGGCGGGCCCGGTTGGGCCGTACGGGTTGCAAGTGATGGTTGGTGGAAGGCCCGATCCTGGCACGGATCAACGTGACCACCGTTGTAATATCTGAGGAGAGCTGCCATGAAAGTGCAAGCTTCAGTGAAGAAAATTTGCAGGAACTGCAAGATCGTGCGCCGCCGGGGCGTTATTTACGTCATCTGCACGGAGAAAAAGCACAAACAGAGACAAGGCTGATAACGTCTACGGATTTGTTTTTGTTGCTTTTACCGATCTGGCGGATTCGATATAATGTGCTGTTTACTTGAGCAGCACCAACAGTAGCAGGAGTACGAAGTATGGCTCGCATCGCGGGAGTCAACATACCAATTCAGAAACACACATGGGTGGGGCTGACCAGCATCTATGGCATCGGCCGTTCGCGGGCGCTGCAGATCTGCGAAGCCGCCGGTGTGGCCCCGGACAAGAAAATCCGGGATCTGACCGAACCCGAAGTCGAGCACATCCGTACGCAGGTGGCCAACCTGGCGGTCGAAGGCGACTTGCGTCGTGAGGTCGCGATGAACATCAAGCGCCTGATGGATCTCGGTTGCTACCGGGGGCTGCGTCATCGCCGCGGTTTGCCGGTGCGCGGCCAGCGCACGAAGACGAACGCCCGGACCCGCAAGGGCCCGCGCCGTCCGATCAAGCGATAAGCGGTTACAGGTGGAAAACGAATGGCAAAGCCAAGCACGAAAAAAGTAAAGAAGAGAGTCAAGAAGGTCGTGGTCGACGGGATCGCCCACATCCACGCTTCCTTCAACAATACGATCATCACGCTCAGCGACCGGCAGGGCAATGTCCTGTCGTGGGCGACATCCGGCGGGGCCGGTTTCCGCGGCTCCCGCAAGAGCACGCCGTTCGCCGCCCAGGTGGCGGCAGAAGCGGCCGGTCGCACCGCGCTCGATTTTGGATTGAAGAACCTGGAGGTTCGCGTCAAGGGCCCGGGCCCGGGCCGTGAATCGTCCGTGCGCGCGCTGAACGCGCTGGGGTACAAGATTACGAACATCATCGACGTCACACCGATCGCGCACAACGGTTGCCGTCCGCCGAAAAAACGCCGCGTCTAGGAGACAACCAAGATGGCAAGATATATCGGACCAACATGCAAACTCGCGCGTCGTGAAGGCGTCGACCTGGGCCTCAAGAGCCCGGCCCGCGGCCTGGAGTCCAAGTGCAAGCTGAACCAGCCTCCGGGCCAGCACGGCGCCAGCCGCCGGCAACGGCTCTCGGACTACGCGCTGCAATTGCGCGAGAAGCAGAAAATGCGCCGCATCTACGGTGTGCTGGAAAAGCAGTTCCGCAACTACTACAAGAAGGCGGCGGCGATGAAGGGAGCGACCGGCCTCAACCTGATGTTGCTGCTGGAAAGCCGCCTCGACAACGTCGTTTACCGCATGGGTTTCGCGGTGACGCGCGCGCAGGCACGCCAATTGGTTACGCACCGCGCGGTCACGGTCAACGGTAATCGGGTCAACATTCCTTCTTTCCAGGTCAGCGAAGGCGACGTTATCAGCCTGACGGACAAGGCCAAGAACCAGTTGCGGGTCAAGGAAGCGGCCACGCTCAGCCAGGAACTGGACCTGGCGCCGGTCTGGATGGAAGTGGATTACAAGAAAATGGAAGGTGTTTACAAGACCGCACCGGAACGTGACGATCTTCCGCCCGACATCAACGAAAACCTGATCGTCGAACTTTATTCCAAGTAAAGATTGGCCCCGCTGCCCATGGTGCCGGCGGCGGGTCTCAACCGGTCAATGAACGAGTGAGGTACGTCACATGATGAATGTGATCGAAAACATGCTGAGGCCGTCCGCGGTCGGCGTGAATGAAATCAATCCCAACCGGGCCCGTATCACGCTGGAGCCCCTGGAAAGAGGATTCGGCCATACGTTGGGCAACGCCCTGCGGCGCGTGCTGCTGTCTTCAATTCCCGGTTGCGCGATCACCGAAGTTGAAATCGATGGCGTGTTGCACGAATACACGGCCGTCGAGGGTTTGCAGGAGGATATCATCGAGGTTCTGCTGAATCTCAAGGGGATCGCCCTGCGCATGTTTGAGCGCGAAGAAGCCGTGTTGACGCTCAGCAAGAAAGGCCTCGGACCGGTCACGGCCGGTGATATCCAGATCGACCACGATATCGAGATCGTCAATCCCGATCACGTGATTTGCAACCTGACCAAGAGCGGCAGCATCAGCATGCAAATCAAGGTCAAGCGCGGCGTCGGCTACCAGCCGGCTAACCAGTTGCTGGCCACGGAAGAGGAAAGCCGCCCGATCGGCCGCCTGATGCTGGACGCGTCTTTCTGTCCGATCCACCGTGTTTCCTACACCGTCGAGGCCGCCCGCGTCGAACAACGCACCGATCTTGACAAGCTGATCCTGGACGTCGAGACCAACGGCACGATGGATTGCGAGGCCGCCGTTAAGCTGGCCGCCAATATACTGGCCGACCAATTGTCCGTATTCATCGATTTCAAGGCGCGCACCGAGGTCGTGGAAGAGGAGAAGTCTCACGAAATCGACCCGGTCCTGCTGCGCCCGATCGACGATCTTGAGCTGACGGTCCGTTCCGCCAACTGCCTGAAAGCGGAAACAATTCTATATATCGGCGACCTGGTCCAGAAGACCGAAGTCGAGCTTCTGAAAACACCCAACCTCGGCAAGAAATCCCTGACCGAGATCAAGGACGTGCTGGCGCAACACGAATTGTCGCTGGGCACCAAACTGGAAAACTGGCCGCCGCCCGCACTGGCTGACGCCTGAGCAACGGCTGAGCAACACAGGAAAGCACCATGCGTCATTTAAAATCGGGCCGTAAACTGAACCGTAACAGCAGCCACAGAAAGGCCATGTTCCGTAACATGGCGGCCTCGCTGTTCGAACACGAAATCATCAAGACCACGTTGCCCAAGGCCAAGGAACTGCGCCGCGTCGCTGAACCGCTGATTACGCTGGCCAAGAGCGACAGCGTCGAACATCGGCGGCTGGCGTTCGACCGGCTGCGCGACAAGGCGGCCGTCGGCAAGCTGTTCACCGAGATCGGTCCGCGCTATGTCGAGCGGCCGGGTGGCTACCTCCGTATCATGAAGTGCGGTTTTCGTCCCGGCGACCAGGCGCCGATGGCTTACGTCGAACTGGTCGATCGGCCGCGCGAGGACGAAACACCCGAAGCCGGTTCCTGAGCGCAGGCCCCGTCTTCGTAGCCGCTTGCCTGTTCCCATTTGTGTGCTAAGAAAAGGGCGCCGCATCGGGATGCGGCGCCGAACTCAGCCAGTGCCCGCTGTATGGATAAGCGGTTGCTGACTACGAGGAGACCTGGTTCAAAGGGGATCTCATAACCGGGTCCAACCTCTTGATCTCAATACTGTATATCCCAAGTGTTCGGTCCTTCCTAAAGCCGGCGCGGGTGGCAATGGGCTGCCGCTCGGCTCATCCGCCGCAACCGCCGCCGCCTCCACCCCCGTCATCGTGACCGCCCGTCGCACTGCATTTCAGAATGCCGATCTCGCCGCGGTTGTTCTGTAGCGTGTAAACGATGCCCGGCGGTCCCTGGATGGCCGTTGTGTTCAGCAGCTTGTAGTTCTTTGCCGGGCCCATCAGGTAAGCAAGAAAGTCCGCGCAGGGGTCACCGCTGGGGATGGGTTGGGAAAGATCCGAAAAATCCCAGGCTACGATTCTTATGCCCGTTGTCTCCTCGGCTTCCGCCGATGCGGCGGCGGGCAGGAGGAATAGCAGTGCCGTCAACAAAATGGATAAGGTTTTCATGTTCCGCTCCTGTGTTCAATGTGGTCCGGGTTCGCCTCTGCCGGTGCGGGGAGGCCCCTGACGGGGCTTCCCCTTCCGGGATCCGCGTACCCGGCTAATTCGGGCAGAACTCCCCGCTGTTCTCGAAGACCTTGTCCACGCGCCCCCTCAGGGCATCGTCGCCGATGTTGTGCGTGAACGTCAGCACCCGGCGTGCGTCATCCGCGGACATCGCGAAACCCTCGATGTTGTAAAACCAGCCCGGGTCGGCCTCATCGCCGAAGACGGCGTGGACGATCGTATCCGACTTCTCCACCCAGCCCGGAACCGGCAACAGGGTCTCGTCCCATTCGTCCCATGTGATGCAGCCGGGGAAGGTGTTCCAGCGTGAATACTCGAAATTGGTGTAGTCGATATACTTGCCCAACCACGGGTTGTCCGGGTCTTCGATCGTTCCGATCTCGGGATTCATATCGGCGAGGCCGAGTATCTTGTTGACGCGAACGACCACTTCAGCGTCGATACCGGCGCCTTCCTTGTCGTCACCAGCGCCGAGACCGAACGCAGCTGCCAGCACGTAGCTGTAGGTGTCGAAGGGTGAAACCGGGCTTTGACCGAACAGTACGCCCGGGTCAAAAACGATTTCGTTGGTTTCGACCTGGCCGTTATTGTTGTCGTCCTCCCAGAGCACGCCCCAACGGTGGAATTCGCGCATCAGCGCCATGTTGATCAACGGCGAGTCGAAAGTGACCCATTCGGAATCGACCGTGGGACCGGGGACCATCAGCCTGCCACCCTGGTCCAGTGCCACGATGCCGTCGGCTTTCCTCAGGTTCCTGATCACCTCGTCGCGGTGCCGGTCGAGCACCTTGGCGGGAGAGCGCAGCACGCTCAAGCGGCCGAGGTCGGCTTCGACGGTGTCATCCGCACAGACGATAATCACATCGCAGTCTTCCACTTCCTCGCTTTCCTCCGCTGTCACGGCCAGCGCGGGGTCCAGTGCGTCCGGCGGATTGCAAATCTCGGGTACCTCGTACGACTCGGTCGGCCACCAGTTCAATGGCAGCGGATTGCCTTCGGCGTCCAGCGGCTGCAGGCATCCCATCGAATCCACAACGGGTATGCCGTCCTCGCCGCGCAACAGGTAAACCATGTCGCCGTAGAGATCGCCTTTGCCCGGCTTGTTGCCGCCACCGTTGCCCTTGCTGCCGCCAACGCCGGAGCCGTTGTTGCCGCCGCCGTCGCCCCCGTTGCCTGCGCCCGGGCCGTTGCCGGCCACGGCCACGGAACCGGAGTGAAAATCCAGCACCGGCGTGAAGATCAACGGCATTAGCAGTAACGCCGCGGCAATGGAAGCCTTGGTCAGCCAGTCAAATAATTGGCTGCCTGGTCTGGCTGCCAGGTCAGCTTTGGGTTTTGATTTCATGATCTGCTCCTTTTTAAGTCGCACATTTCTCTCCTCGGTCTGGTCATGCTTCGATTGTCCATGGGTGGCTCTTGAGCGGTATACAGGGACACTCGCAGATGGCCTCACAACGACGATAACAAGGTGCGATTAACCTAATCTGAAACCGAATATAAGGCGCGGTTAAGGTTCGTGATTCCGGGCCATGACACTGCCGGCCTGGGTGTTCGTGTACGCGCCTGAACAGGCTCGAAGCTTGATTTAGGTCAGGACCTGTCCCGGGCAGGGGGTGCAGAATATATTGGATAGTTGCGGCTTACTTCCATTTCGGGGAGACGGTTCGTGAGAGTTCTGGTCGTTGAAGACAATGATGATGTCGCCAGGCAGATCAGAACCGCGCTTACCCGGGAAAAGTACGTTGTGGACATTGCGCGCGATGGCGAGGGCGGTCAGTTTCTGGGCGAAACCGAGCCCTACGATGCGATCATCCTCGACCTTAGCCTGCCGAAGAAGGATGGCTTGAGCGTCCTGCAGCACTGGCGCTCAGGCGGGAGCGCTGTGCCTGTGCTGATACTGACGTCACGCAACACCTGGCGGGAAAAAGTCACGGGGCTGCGTGCCGGTGCCGACGACTACCTGCCCAAGCCCTTTGAATTCGAAGAACTCCTGGCACGTTTGGAGGCCCTGATACGGCGTGCTTCCGGTCACGCCAGCCCTGTCCTCAGGTGTGGGAATGTCAAGCTGGACGCCAATAGCGCGCGTGTTACCGTGAATGGTGACCTGGTCGATCTGACCGCGCTTGAATACAGAACCCTCCATTACCTGATGCAGCACGAGGGCAAGGTCGTCTCCAAGACCGAATTGACCGAGCATATCTACGACCAGAGTTTCGATCGTGACTCCAATGTCATCGAAGTCCTGATAAACCGTTTGCGCGGTAAACTGAGGCCGGACCTGATCAGCACCCGCAGGGGCCTCGGTTACCAACTGGCCAACCCTGAAAACCATGCGTAGGTCGCTCACAACCCGCATCGTCGCCATGTCCGTCATCTGGATCACCCTGGCGCTGGTGGTGACCGCCCTTATTCTGAGCCGTCTTTACCGTGACCACATCGAGGAGCACTTCGACGCCCACGTGTTCAACCACGTCGAGGAGTTGGTGGCGGCAGTCGAGGTAGGACCGGATGGGGCCGTGAAACTGGCAGGACGGCCGACGGACCCCCATTTCTATCGTTTGAATTCCGGCTGGTACTGGGAGGTCCTGCGGCAGGGCCAGGTCCTGGAGAAGTCTGCTTCGCTCGGTGCGAGCGACCTGGACCTGAAAGCGTTGGAACTCGGGGAGACCCGCGGGATTCAGACCGTTAAAGGCCCGTTGGGTGAAAAGTTGCGGGCGCACGTGATGGACGTCAGCTATCCCAACAATGCAGGAGCGCTCAAGTTCGTGGCCACGGTACCGGACATGCAGATAGCGGATGACGTGTCCGAGTTCGCTGGTCATATTCTGACGAGCTTCCTGGTGCTGGGAACCGGCCTGGCGTTGGCGGTCATCGTGCAGGTCCGGCTGGCGCTGAAACCGCTGAAGGCCCTCAAGTTCGAAATCGGTGAAGTGAAGATGGGCACGTCCAAAAGACTGTCACACGAATATCCGCAGGACATACAACCGCTGGCCGACGAATTGAACCACCTGCTGGATCACAACCAGGTGGTGTTGAAACGAGCGAGAAACCAGATGGCGGACCTCGCCCACGCGGTCAAGAATCCGCTCACGGTCATCCGCAACGAAGCCCGCAATCTGCCCACCGAGGCGGGTCAGCTGATCCTCGACCAGTCCCATGTCATGGCGAGCAGCATCGATCATTGTCTTTCGAGCGCACGGATTTCCGGTAAGGGAGACCTGATCGGCTACCGCACCGACATGCACGGCGTGATCGAAGACTTGACATTCGCCGTTGAGAGTATCTACAAGGAGCGCGGCATCGAAATCGAGGTGTCTGTCAAGGAGCAAAGTTGCTTTCGCGGCGAATCCCAGGATATCGAGGAGATGGCCGGAAATTTGATCGATAATGCATGTAAATGGGCAAACAGCCGGGTCGCCGTGCGTTGCGAGACCGACGGCGACCGGCTTCGAATCGTCGTCGAGGACGATGGACCGGGCATTCCCGACAAGGACCTCGAGCGTGTTCTCAACCGGGGGCAAAAGCTGGATGAGAGCAAACCTGGCTATGGTCACGGCCTCAGCATCGTGAACGAAATTGCCAATTTGTATGGCGGTTCACTCAGGCTGGACAGGAGCGCGTTCGGCGGCTTGCGGGCCAGCCTGGACTTGCCGGCTGCCTAGTTGCGGCCAGGCTGCCGCGCGCCCGGCGCCACGATAAAACATTCCCGGGCGAGCCATCCAGCGCAACCAGTCCCGCGTCACTTCCAATGATCCGGAGGAACCCGCTACGCCGCGTACGCCGGCGTAACAGGCCGGGTTTCGATGCTTGCTTTCCACCCGATCGGGCCGCCTACCATGGCCTGGCGGTGCCGGGCCCGGCGGCGGCGTTCCTGATTCCGGGCAGCGCCGCGGGAATGTCCACCCCGAGTTCGCCAGCGAGCATCTTGAGGCCGACACACACGTGACCCGGGAGATCCAGGCCGTGTTCCGCCGTATCCCGTTGCCGTTGTTTGGCCGCAGCGCCGGGCAAGCGGGCGCCCCCACGCTTCAGATAGGCGGCCAAAGCGGCGATACGCCCGCCGATTTCTTCCCGTCGCACGAACTTCAGGGGGTCGACGAACAGGAACATTGCGGCATTGCTGAACCATTCGGGGTCATGCTCGCCGGCCATCAGTCCGCCGGCGATTCCGCCGAGGACCTCGGCGATCACGGCCAGGGCGTAGCCCTTGTGCCCGCTCACCCGTCCGCCCAGCGGCAACAACGCGCCGCTGCCGTCGATAAAATCCCGGGCATCGGTCAAGGGGGCGCCGTCTTTTCCGGTCGTCCATTCCGGATGCAGCGGAGCACCGCTGAGCGCATGTTCCTGGATGACGGCCCCCGCGACCTGGCTGGTCGCGAAATCGACGATGATATCGGACGCGGCCTCATCGAACACAGGCACGCCAAACGCGATTGGATTGGTGGACAACATGCGCTGGTTGCCGCCGCAGGGAGCGACGTTTCTGGCGCCGCCGCCGCTGTTGCAAAAAGCCAGGAACAGCAGCCCCCCGGAGGTTGCCATCTGCGCCCATTCCCCCAGGCGCCCGAGGTGCCCGCCATTGCAAATGCCGATGGCGGCGACACCGCTCGCACGCGCTTTTTCGGCACCCGAGCGGACCGCCAGCGCACCGGCGAGTTGGCCAAAGCCGTTGCGGCCATCGACCCGGGCGACGGCCCCCCGGGACCCGCCCAGGCAGGGCCGGGCCAGCGGGTCCAGTGCCCCGGCCGCGATCATGTTCGCGTACAACGGGAGCAAACCGGTACCGTGGGTAAAGCACCCAAGTCGGTCGGCGGCGAGCAACGATTCGGCCACCCTCGCGGCAGTGTCGGGGGGTGCGCCGAGTGCGCGCAGCATGTCTTGGGCAAGCGCCTCGAGCCGTTCAATATCCAGCGCCATGTCACACTATCCCCAAAGCCTTCGAGTTGTTAATGTAGCATGCTTGCGGGGCCGGACCGCATTGCGATTTCAGCGGTGAAGGAGAAAGACGGCATGACGTCCATGACAGCGAAACAACTGCGCGCCCTTCTGCAGGACATCTATTTCGACAGCATCGACGGCGGCGACGCCGACAAGGCCGTGCGGGCCTTTACGGCAGATGTGGCGTGGTCTCACTACCAGGTTTGGGAACACCACGGCCATATGCGCAACCGCGCGGATGTGTTCGAGGGCCGGGGACAGGTGCGGGACTTCTTGGCCAATCGCATCAACGATATGCAGGTTGAAGGGATACGGCACCAGGTAACGCAGGCCATCGTGCAGGGGGACGAAGGTGCTTTCCGGGCCGAAGTCGTGGGCGTTAGCGGAACCAGCATGCGGTTCTTCGGTTGGGTGGAGCTCAGGGACGGCCGCATTTGCAGGTACATCGTCGGGCCGGAGCCGTAGCCAGCCGGGGCCCTAGATCAGGTTGCCCGCCTGGTAAATCAAAAGGGCGCCGGTATAGCCGATGGCGGTCATGTAGGTCCAGGCGAACAGCGGCCAACGCCAGCTATTGGTTTCACGGCGTATGGTCGCAATCGTGGCCGCACATTGCAGGCACCAGGCGTAGAAAATCAGCAACCCCAACACCATCGGCAAGGTAAAAATCAAGGAGCCGTCCGGCCAGCGCACCGATTTCAGCCTGTCGGCCAGGCTGAGGTCATCGCTGTCCGAGCCCACCGCATAGATCGTGCCCATGACGGCGACGACGACTTCACGGGCCGGGAAGCCGGCGATCACGGCGGACGATACGCGCCAGTCCCAGCCCAGGGGGCGGAAAACCGGCTCGATCGTCCGGCCGATGCGGCCCAGCCAACTCTGCGAAAGTTGTGCCGCGGCCCGTTGGCGTTCGATTTCAACCTGTGCGGTCGGGCTGCCCGCCATGTTGCCGGGAGTGAAATCCGCGGCGCCCATGCGCGGGAAATACGCCAGCACCCAAACGATGATCGCGACCATGACGATGATCGATCCGGCGCGTTTGAGAAAGATCTTGACACGGTCCAGCAGCTTGATGGCGACGGTCTGCAGGTTGGGTCGCCGAAACTCCGGCAAGGCCAGCACGAAGCGTGGTTTGGGTCCCCGCAGCGCCGTGGATTTGAGCAACAGGGCCGTGCCCAGGCCGCCGATGATACCGAGCATGTAGAGCCCCATCAGCACCAGGCCCTGCAGGTTCAGCCAGCCCACCGAGCGGTTCGGGATAAAGGCGGCGATCAGCAGCGCATAGATCGGCAAGCGGGCGGAACAGGTCATGAACGGAGCCGCCAGAATCGTGGCGATGCGGTCTTTACGGTCTGGAATGACGCGTGTGGCCATGATGGCGGGCACCGCGCAGGCAAAGCTGGAAAGCATCGGGATGACCGATTGGCCGGACAGGCCCACCGAGCGCATGACGCGGTCCATCAGAAACGACGTCCGCGCGAGATAACCGGTGTCCTCCAGCACGATGATAAACAGGAACAGGATCAAAATTTGCGGCAGGAAGACCACGACGCTGCCTACGCCGGCGATGACACCATCGGCCAGGAAACTGCTGAGTGCATTTTTTCCCAGCAGCCCGATCACCGCCTGCCCCAGGCCCGATGTGGCGCCGTCGATCAGGTCCATCAGTGGCGTGGCCCAGGAGAAAACCGCCTGGAAAACCAGCAGCAGGACCACGAAAAACAGCAGCGTGGCCGGCCACGGGCGATTGCTCCAGCGCGCCAGCCTGGCACCGAGCTTGAGGTAAAGCGGCGCCTGCTCCTGGACTTTCCCGATGACCTGCCGGACCCAACCGTAGCGATGGCGCGCTTCGACCGCCTGCGGCGGTTCATGACCGAACAACTGTTCACGCGCGGCCCGCAGTTGTGGCTCGCCGAGCTGCGCCTCCAGCCTCGCCGCCAGTTCCTTTGGCATGCCCAGCAATGCCTGGATGACGTCGATACGCTGCCAGCCCTGGTCAAGCTTTTGCGCCAACGCCTGCGCCGTGCGGCTGAGTTCGGGCCACGATGCCGGCAACGGCGGTGGGGTAACGGACTGTATTTGGCTGATGGCCGCCTTCAATTCGTCCAGCCCCTGGCCGCTGATACCGCTGACCGGACAAACGGGGACACCGCCCAGTTCGTGCTGCAATCGGCTGCAGTCGATCGTGATGCCGCCGGCTGCCGCCGCGTCCATCATGGTCAGCGCGACGACCGTTGGCAATTGCAATTCGAGCAGTTGTTCGAGCAGGTAGAGCCCCTGGTAGATGTGGGTGGCGTCGATGACGACCAAAAGACCGTTCGGGTGGCCCAGCCCGGGCACGCGCCCCAGTGTAACGTCGACCGCGATGCGCTCGTCGGCTGAATTGCCGTCGAGGCTGTAGATACCGGGAAGGTCGATCAGGTTGATCGCACTGTCTTCCAGTTGCATGGTGCCCTGGTGCTTTTCCACCGTGACACCGGGATAGTTCGCGGTCGTCTGGCGCAGACCCGTCAGTCGATTGAATAGCGTGCTCTTGCCGGAGTTCGGGTTGCCGATGACGGCGATGGAAGCGCGTGGCTTGTGGCGGATTCCGATTTTGTTGAGCGGTATTTTTACGACTTCGGTATTAGAAGCCATCTCAAGTACCCGCGTATGCCGCGTTATCGGCCAGTTGGTTCGAGTGCCAGGCGGCGTGCGGGTCACGGTAGCACAGTCTACGGGGGCCGCGCGACAACGCCGCAATCGGGTCATCTGGCCATAACCCAGCGGGCTGCCAATGATTTTCCACCCGGGCGGCACCATTGCTCCTTGAAGTACCGTCAAAGTACATCGGCGTCGCGTTGGCACCACCGGCTCGAAAAATTATTTGGCAGCGCGACGCACGCGGGTACTTGAGATGGCATCTAGTCACTTTCGCTTATCCGGGCGATCCTGATTTGTCGCGCCTGTTCTTTTCTGACTGATACCTTGCTGCCGAAGAAATGCACTTCCAGCGGGTCTCCGCCAATCGCGATATTTTCCAGCCGTACGCGGATATCTTCGACCATCCCGAGGATCATCAGCTGGATCACCGCCGGGTCCGACGTGTTGATTGACTTGACGATAGCGCTGTCGCCGGGTTTGAGGTCTGCGAGTGTCATCGGTTGTCCAATTTCGATGTAAATGAGAGTTATTCTCATTAACTAGGGGCATTTTAAAGCAAATCCAAATTGAAAAGAAATGATCCTGATCAAGTAACCCGAACATCGTGGCGGTATCGCGGATGCCGGCCCAGAATAGCCGCGTCCGGGTGCCGGGCCGGGTTGAAAGGCGCCGCTTGCGCTGCGTTTCGAGGGCAAACCTAGCCTGGGCGCGTTGGCTTTAGCCCGAACCGGCACAGGGCCTGACCGGGTCCGCGAATTCCTTGATCCAACGGCCGGACTTGATGACGCCGCAACAGGCGTTTCCGCGGAAATGGTACAGCCAGTGGTTCAGATTGGGCGCGTCAATGACCGCGATATCGGCCCGGTAACCGGTCTCCAGCGAGCCTACGCGGTCCTCGAGGCGCAGCGCCCT
The DNA here is from genome assembly GCA_963774415.1 of uncultured Gammaproteobacteria bacterium. Classification (GTDB taxonomy): domain Bacteria; phylum Pseudomonadota; class Gammaproteobacteria; order Xanthomonadales; family SZUA-36; genus SZUA-36. The sequence goes on from CAVZEU010000003.1 coordinate 954,981, forward strand.
GGCGGCATTGGTCGTTGCCCCGGTCAGCGCTTCCGCCGGGGTCATCTGCTGGTTGAGGCACGCCAGGGTCATGGCGAGCGGCAGGTGATAGCTCGGGGCGGAACCCGGGTTGAAGTCGGTCGCCACCGCCACGCGGACGCCGGCCTCCAGCAGGCGGCGTGCCGGCATGTACGCCTCGCGCAGGTACAGCGAGGCCAGCGGCAGGCTGACGGCGACGATGCCGGCTGCGGCCAGCGCCTCAATGCCCGCCGTGCTGACATACTCCAGGTGTTCCGCGGACACGGCGCCCATTTCCGCCGCCAGCCGGGCCCCGCCGCCATCGCTCAACTGGTCCGCGTGCACCTTCAGGCCCAGTCCCAGGTCGGCCGCGGTTTGCAGTACTTTGCGCGCTTCGGCCGGGCTGAAAGCGCCCGCTTCCACGAACACGTCGCAGAACCGCGCCAGCCCCCGCCGGGCGATCTCCGGCAACAAACGCTCCCGCAGCAGGGCGAGATAGGCGCCGCGGTCGTTACGGTGTTCATCGGGTACGACGTGGGCGCCAAGGAAAGTGGCCACCAGGTCGACCGGATGGGCGCCGAGTTCGGCATAGATTTCCAGCAGCCGGATTTCGTTCTCGTAGTCGAGGCCGTAGCCGGATTTGCATTCCACGGTGGTCACGCCCAGGTCGAGCATGCCGTCGAGCGCGCGCCTGGCTTTGTCGAGCAGTGCATCCGTGGCGGCGGCCCGCGTGTGCTCGACCGTGTGGCGGATACCGCCGCCCGCCGCCGCGATTTCCTGGTAACTGCGCCCGGCGAGGCGCATGGCGAATTCGTCGCCCCGCCAGCCGCCGAAGCACAGGTGCGTGTGGCAATCGATGAGGCCGGGGACGACCAGGCGCCGCCCGCAATCGACGGCCCGCTCGTCCGCGTATTGACGCGGCAGGCGGGATTCGGGTCCCGCCCAGGCGATGCGGTCGTTGGCGATGACCAGCGCGGCCTCATCGACCAGCCCCGCGTCCTGCTGGGCCGCCGCGGCCGGGCAGGTGGCCAGTTGGGCGATATTGCGCAGGACGGTGGTCAAGCCAGGCGGCCCATCTCGGACTCGACGCGGTCGAGCAATGAGCCGTCACGCAGCAGACCGACGCAGCGCTCGAGGTCGTTCCTGACCTCGTAGTCCTTGTCGGCGTGGGCAACATCGCGGCGCAACGCGCGATGGGCCAGCGCCACGCCCCGCCCCGGCAGCAGGGAACCCCGGAAATCAAGCGCCTGGGCCGCGGTCAGCAACTCCACCGCGAATACCCTTTCGACGTTGTGCAGCACCGCGAGCAGCTTGAAAGCACTGATCGAGCCCATGCTGACATGGTCCTCCTGGCCGAGGCTGGTGGGAATCGAATCCACGCTGGCCGGGTGACACAGGACCTTGTTCTCGGATACCAGCGCTGCCGCCGTGTATTGTGGAATCATGAAGCCCGAGTTGACACCGGTGTCCTTCATCAGCAGCTTCGGCAGGCCGTCGTGTCCCTCGAGCAGCAGGTAGGTGCGGCGTTCGGATATGCTGGCGAACTCGGCCAGCGCGATCGCGGCGAAATCCATGGCCAGCGCCAGCGGCTGGCCGTGGAAATTGCCGCCCGACAGGATATCGCCGCCGGCAAACACCAGCGGGTTGTCCGTGACCGAATTCAATTCCGTTTCGACACAGTGCCGGGCGTAGTCCAGCGCATCGCGGCTGGCGCCGTGCACCTGCGGCACGCAACGCAGGCTGTAGGGGTCCTGCACCTTGCCGCAGTCGCGGTGGGAGGCGAGTATTTCGCTGTCTTCGAGCAGTTTGCGCACATTGGCCGCGACGGCCCGCTGTCCGGGGTGGGGCCGCAATTCGTGAATGCGCGCATCGAACGGCGCGGCGCTGCCCTGTAGAGCCTCCAGGCTCATCGCGGCCAGCAGGTCGGCCTCTCGCTGCAGCAACGAGGTGCGCTGCAGCACGAAGGCGGCGTAGGCGGCCATCAGCTGCGTGCCGTTGATCAGCGCCAGGCCGTCCTTGGCCTGCAGGCTGACAGGCTCGATGCCCTTGCGCTCCAGGGCGGCGAGGGAAGGCTCCTTGCCGCTCAGGTCCGCGGTCCAGACCTCGCCGCGGCCGATCAGCGGCAAACACATGTGCGCCAGCGGCGCCAGGTCGCCGGAGGCACCGACGCTGCCCCGGCTGGGTACCCACGGCAGGATGTCGTTGGCTTCGAGAGCCAGCAATTGCCGGAAAGTCGGCTCGGAAACACCCGAATAGCCCAAAGCCAGTGAATGGATCTTCAGCTGTAACATCAAGCGGGTAATCTCGGGCGGTACCGGCTCACCGACGCCGCAGGCGTGGCTCAAGAGGATGTTCTGCTGCAGTGTGGCGAGTTCGTCGGTGGAGATACGCTGGTTCGCCAGCGCCCCGAAGCCGGTGTTGATTCCGTAATGCGGTTTGCCGTCGAGCAGCGCCTTTTCGACGATATCGCGCGAACGGCTGACCGCGCCGTGAGCTGCGCGCAGGCGCTGCATGCTGGCGTCGAGGTCGGCACGAAGGTGCGCGAGGCGCATTTGGGGGGCGGACATGTTCTTCAGCCGTTGATCATCGGCAGATCGACACCGCGTTCGTTGGCGATGTCGACCGCGTCGGTATAGCCGGCATCAGCGTGGCGCATCACGCCGGTGCCGGGGTCGGCCGTCAACACCCGCTGCAGGCGCTCGTCGGCCTGCTCGGTACCGTCGGCCACGCAGACCATGCCGGCGTGCAGCGAATAGCCGATGCCGACGCCGCCGCCGTGGTGGATCGAGACCCAGCTCGCACCGCAGGCGGTGTTGAGCATCGCGTTCAGCAGCGGCCAGTCGGCGATCGCGTCCGAGCCGTCCCGCATCGCCTCGGTCTCGCGATTGGGAGAGGCGACCGAGCCGGTGTCGAGGTGGTCCCGCCCGATCACGATGGGCGCCTTGATCCTGCCCTCGCGGACCAGTTGGTTGAACCTGAGCGCGGCGCGGTCGCGCTCGCCGTATTCCAGCCAGCAAATCCGCGCCGGCAGTCCCTGGAACTGGATTTGCCGGCGCGCCTTTTCGATCCAGCGCCGTAATGCCCGTTTCTCCGGGAACAGGTCGAGGATGGCCTCGTCGGTGACGCCGATGTCGGCGGGATCACCGGACAGGGCGGCCCAGCGGAACGGCCCCGCACCGCGGCAGAACAGCGGCCGGATGTAGGCGGGCACGAATCCGGGGTAGTCGAAGGCTTCTTTCATGCCCCGCTGGTCGGCAACCTGTCCGCGCAGGTTGTTGCCGTAGTCGAAACAGACGGCGCCGCGCGCCTGCAGTTCCAGGATCGCGCGTACATGGCGCACCATGGAGTCGAGCACCGCGTCGTCATAGGCCTGCGGGTCGGATTGCCGCAGCCGGGCGGCTTCGTCCAGCGAATAGCCCGCCGGTATATAGCCTTCGCGCAAATCGTGGGCGGACGTCTGGTCCGTGATGATATCGGGCACCAAGCCCCTGCTTACCAGTTCGGGCATGATTTCGGCGATATTGCCGATGAGACCGACCGAGACCGGGGCGTCGGCGTCGGCGATGATCCCGAGCGCCGTATCCAGCTTGTCGGTCATGCGGTCGCAATAGCCGCTGTCGACCCGCCGCCGGATGCGCTCCGGGTCGACCTCCACGGCCAGGCAGTGACCCTCGTTCATCGTCACCGCCAGCGGCTGTGCGCCGCCCATGCCGCCGAGACCGGCGGTCACCGTCAGGGTGCCGCGCAGGCTGCCATTGAACTGCTGCCGTGCGCACTCTGCGAAGGTCTCGTAGGTGCCCTGGACGATACCCTGGGAGCCGATATAGATCCACGAGCCCGCGGTCATCTGGCCGTACATGGTCAGGCCCTTCGCCTCCAGGTCCCGGAACACCTCCCACGTTCCCCAGCGCGGAACCAGGTTGGCATTGGCGATGAGGACACGCGGCGCGGCTTCGTGCGTGCGGAACACGCCCACCGGCTTGCCGCTCTGGATCAGCAGGGTTTCGTCGTTTTCCAGCCGTTGCAACGTCGTGATGATACGCTCCAGGCAGGCCTGGTTGCGGGCCGCCTTGCCGGTTCCGCCGTAGACGATGAGTTGCTCCGGCTTCTCCGCCACGTCGGGATCCAGGTTGTTCATCAGCATGCGCAAGGCGGCTTCCTGGTGCCAGCCCTTGCAGGAGATACGAGTGCCGGTGGGTGCTTTAATGGTGTTTTTGGTTGCTTTCTTCACGCTACAGTCGATATGCTTACCTGGATTGTCGGGATTATAGCAGCGAAAGCCGTTGCAGCCGTTACAGCCGCTCGTACAGCCGGGGCCAGAATGCGTGTAAAGATCAAACCCAGGTCAGGATTTCTGATCGTATTTGCCTGCTCTGCAATATTGCTGGGTTTTGCCCTCTATCAACAGCACGCCGAGTACCTCGAGCCGTGCCCGTTGTGTGTTTTCCAGCGCGTGGCGTTCATCTGGATGGGCCTCTTTGCGCTCGTGGCGGTGCTGCACAACCCCGCCCGGACGGGCCAGCGGGTTTACGGCGTACTGGTCATCGGCGGCGCGGTGTTTGGCGCCTCGGTCGCCGGACGCCACATTTGGATGCAGCACCTGCCGGCGGACCGGGTACCGGAATGTGGCCCCGGCCTGAACTACATGTTGCAGAACTTCCCGCTGATGGAAGCGCTCAAGTCGGTATTCAAGGGCTCCGGCAGCTGCGCCGAGCAAAAGTGGGTCTGGCTGGGTTTGAGTATGCCGGAATGGACGCTGATCTGGTACGTGGGTTTGAGTTTGTTGATCCTGTGGGTCCTGCTGCGGGGCGGAGCACGCTGACGTGGGTGGCATGAAAGAAGCACCGAAGGCCGGCGCAACGGCCGCGGCCGGTTCCGACTGGACGCCGGAATCCTGGCGCAGCCGCAAGGCCGAACAACAGGCCCGGTACGGCGACCCGGATGCGCTGCAGGCGGCGCTCGACGTCTTGTCGACGATGCCGCCGCTGGTTACCTCCTGGGAAATATTCTCACTGCGCGAACAGATCGCGCAGGCGCAGGCCGGCCAGCGCTTCTTTCTGCAGGGCGGCGATTGCGCGGAAAACTTTTCGGAGTGCAACTCCGAGGTCATCACCAACCGCCTTAAAGTGCTGCTGCAAATGAGCCTGACGCTGATCCAGGGCCTGCAAAAACCGGTCGTCAGGGTCGGGCGTTTCGCCGGGCAGTACGCGAAGCCGCGCTCTTCCGATACCGAAACCAGGGAAGGGCTCTCGCTGCCCAGCTACCGCGGCGATTTGGTCAATTCGCTGGAGTTCAACGCCGCCGCCCGCGAACCGGACCCGCGGCGCCTGCTGCAGGCGCACGCCAATTCCGCGATGACGATGAACTTCGTGCGGGCGTTGGTGGACGGGGGCTTCGCCGACCTGCACCACCCCGAGTACTGGAACCTGAGCTGGGTCGAGCACTCACCGCTGGCGGAGGTGTTCCAGCGCCTGGCGGACAGTATCGGCCGTTCCGTCAAGTTCATGGAAACGGTCTCCGGGCGCAAGGCGGGCAGCGTCAAACGGGTGGAGTTCTACACGTCGCACGAAGCGCTGCACCTGCCGTATGAACAGGCCGTGACACGCCAGGTCCCGAGACAGACGGGCTGGTTCAACCTGTCGACGCATTTTCCGTGGATCGGAATGCGCACCGCGGCGTTGGAGGGTGCCCACGTCGAATACTTTCGCGGCATCAGCAACCCGATCGGGATCAAGGTCGGCCCCGCTGCCACCATTGATCATGTCCGGCAGCTCCTGCGGGTCCTGAATCCCAACAACGAACCCGGCCGCATGGTGCTGATTCACCGTCTTGGCGCGGAGCGGATCGAAAGCCTCCTGCCGCCGCTGATCGAGGCCGTCAAGGACAGCGGCTCACCGGTATTGTGGGTTTGTGATCCCATGCACGGCAACACCGAGACCGTGGCTTCCGGCATCAAGACGCGCCGCTTCCGCAACATCATGAAGGAAACGGAGTTGGCCATCGAATTGCACCATGTGCACGGCTCGCATCTCGGCGGGATTCACCTGGAGTTGACCGGCGAGAACGTTACCGAATGTACCGGCGGCGCGCGCAACCTGCGTGAAATTGACCTGCGCCGCGCCTACAAGACGATGGTCGATCCGCGTCTGAACTACGAACAGGCACTGGAACTCGCCATGCTCATCGTGCACAAGTTCGATTCGCTGGCGCAGAATACCTGAGACGCTGAAAGTAAAGCCCGTCCCGGGCTAGTCGCTTTTGCGGCGCCCGGCTGCCTTGCGCTCGTGTTCTTTCAGGTAGAGCTTGCGGATGCGGATGGCCCGGGGCGTTACTTCGACCAGTTCATCGTCCTGGATGAACTCCAGTGCCTGCTCGAGCGTCAGGATCTGTGGCGCCGCCAGCAGCACGTTGTCGTCCTTGATCACGGTGCGGATGTTGGTCAGTTGCTTGGCCTTGAGCGGGTTGACCGTGAGGTCGTTGCCGCGGTTGTGCACACCGATCACCTGGCCCTCGTAGACGTCGTCCCCGGCTTCGATGATCATGCGGCCGCGGTCCTGCAGGTTGTATAGCGCGTAAGCGACCGCCTTGCCCGTGCTGTTCGAGACGAGCACACCGTTGTTGCGCGTACTGACCGGGGCCGGGTTGTAGGGGCCGTAGTGGTCAAAGCTGTGGAACAGGAGGCCGGTGCCGGCGGTGATGGTGCGGAATTCGGACTGGAAGCCGATCAGGCCGCGTGCCGGAATGATGTAATCCATGCGCACGCGCCCCCGGCCGTCCGGCTGCATGTCCTGCAAGATACCGCGGCGCTCACCAAGGCGTTCCATGACCGCGCCCTGGTAATCGGCTTCGAGATCAACCACCAGTATTTCATAGGGCTCTGTTGTCTGGCTGCCGTCATTGTGCAGGATGACTTCCGGCCGCGATATGGCCATCTCGTAGCCTTCCCGGCGCATGGTCTCAATGAGGATCGACAGGTGCAGCTCGCCGCGCCCGGAGACGCGAAACTTTTCCGCGTCGGCCATTTCCTCGACTCGCAGTGCGACGTTGTGGCTGGCCTCCCGCAGCAGCCGTTCGCGCAACTGCCGGCTGGTCAGGTATTTGCCATCGCGGCCCGAGAACGGCGACGAGTTGACGCTGAAGGTCATGCTGATCGTGGGTTCGTCCACGGTCAGCGGCGGCAATGGCTCCACCGCTTCGCGGTCGCACAGCGTGTCGGAAATGGCCAGGTCCTCGACACCGGTCACCGCGATGATGTCGCCGGCGCTGGCCAGCGGTATCTCGACGCGCTCCAGGCCGTGGAACCCCAGCACCTGGAGGACGCGCGCATTGCGCTCGGCGCCAAAGCGGTCGACCACGGTAATCCGCTGGTTCGGGCGGACCCGCCCGCGCTGGACCCGGCCGATGCCGACGACACCGACATAAGTGTTGTAGTCCAGTGTCGAGATACGCATCTGGAAGGGCCCCTCGCTGTCGACCTGGGGCGCGCTGACTTCGCGCACGATGGTTTCGAACAGCGGTGTCATGTCGCCATCCCGCACGCTGTCCTCGGTACCGGCGTAACCGTGCAGTGCGGATGCGTAAATGACCGGAAAATCGAGTTGCGCGTCGCTGGCGCCGAGTTTGTCGAACAGCTCGAACGTCTGGTCCAGCACCCAATGCGGCCGGGCGCCGTCGCGGTCGATCTTGTTGATGACCACGACCGGCCTGAAGCCCATTTGGAAAGCCTTCTGCGTGACGAAGCGGGTCTGCGGCATCGGCCCGTCGAAAGCGTCGACCAGGAGCAATACCGAATCGACCATACTGAGAATGCGCTCGACCTCGCCGCCGAAATCGGCGTGGCCCGGTGTGTCGACGATGTTGATGCGGTAACGTTTCCCGTGTCCGGACCAGTCGAGTGCCGTGTTCTTGGACAGGATCGTGATTCCGCGCTCCTTTTCCAGGTCGTTGGAGTCCATGATTCGTTCGGGCGCGGCGGCGCGCTCGCCCAGCGTGCCGGACTGTTGCAGTAGCTGGTCGACCAGCGTGGTCTTGCCGTGGTCGACGTGGGCGATGATGGCGATGTTGCGGAGGTTCTCGATCACGGTGTTCGTTTACCAAATGCGGGCGCGCGCACGTTACACGGTTTGCTGCCGCGGCGCAATGTGATTCGTCAAAAATTCAAGAAGATAAGGTGATACTAGCCGATCTGGAAGCCGAGGGCCGCGGCCTGGCCATCCGCGTCCGCGGCCACGCGACAGGCGCTGAATTCGTGGCGCGGCGGATAGGCGGCGCGCAGCGGGTCGATATTGACCGGGCCGCCGGCATTGCGGGCCAGTCCGGCGCGCAGCGCGGCGTCGTCGCGCGCCACCGGGCAACTGGCCATGACGGCCTGTTCCAGGGTCTCGTGTGCCGGCCCGGCGGCGCCATCCAGCGCCCGGGCCGGCGGCGGGGCCGCGAGAAGGGAGAACGCGCCGCAAAACGAATCGTAGATCATGCGCGTGCCCGCCTGCCTGCCCTCGACGCTGTAACCGGCCACGTGCGGCGTCCCGACGCAGACGGCCTCGAGGAGTTCGGCCGCAACCAGTGGTTCGTCGGGCCACACGTCCAGCGCCGCGTGCAGCCTGCCGCCCCGGAGGCGTCCCAGCAGGGCAGGTGCGTCGACGACGCCGCCGCGCGAGGTATTGACCAGCAGCGCGCCGCGGCGCAAGCGCTCGAGCCTCGCCGGGCCGAACAGGCGCCGCGTCGGGTAGGGCCCCGAGCCCGTCAGCGGCACGTGCAGGCTGATGATGTCGCTGTCGCAGGCGTGATCCATGTCGACCAGGCCGCTTTGCCCCGCATCGCGCAGCGGTGGGTCGCAGGCGGCAACCGCAACACCGAGGGCGGTGAGAAGCCGCTGCAGCCGGCCGCCGACATTGCCGCGGCCGATAATCCCGACCTGCTGGTCCGGCAGCCGCTTCCCGAGCCGGTCGCAGGCCAGCCACATCATGGCCAGTGCGTATTGGGATGCGGCGTCGGCATTGCAGCCCGGCGCGTGCGCCCAGGCGATGCCCTGCGTCTCCAGCCAATCAGTGTCCAGGTGGTCCACGCCGATCGTGGCGCTGCCGACGAAACGCACGGCGGTGCCTTCGAGCAAAGACGGGCCGACCCGCGTGACGGAGCGCACCAGCAGGACATCGGCGTCTTTGAGGTCGGACCGCGAGATGGCCCGGCCCCGCAAGCGCCGCACTTCGCCGTGGTGGCCGAAAGTCTCGTCGAGCAGTGGCATATTTTCGTCGGCGACGATGTTCATGACTTCTGTCGGCACTCAGGTTCCGGGGGATTTGCAAAAGCGGCCATTTTGTTGGCAAATGCACCCATTTTTAACGCCAATTACGGGACCCTCCAATGGCGTTTTCAGGTACAATGATACAGATCATTCGGGGTGCGGGTAAGGCACCGTTTCGGTATCCGCAGCGCACCCGTCAACCAGCTTCAAGGAGCGTACGATGAAACAACCCGTGAGAGTCGCGATCACCGGTGCCGCCGGCCAGATCGGCTACCAATTATGCTTCAGAATTGCCGCTGGCGACATGCTGGGGCCGGAGCAGCCCGTTATCCTGCAGTTGCTGGAAATCCCTCCCGCCATGGGTGCGCTGGAGGGCGTTGTCATGGAGTTGAAAGATGCCGCGCTGCCGCTGCTGCGGGACATCGTCTTCAGCGACGACGCCGACGTTGCCTTCAAAGACACGGACTATGCCCTGCTGGTGGGCGCCAAGCCGCGCGGCCCCGGCATGGAACGTTCCGATCTGCTGGCGGCCAACGGCCGGATTTTCGGGCCCCAGGGCGAAGCCCTGAACCGCCACGCCAGCCGCGAAGTCAAGGTGCTCGTGGTCGGCAACCCGGCCAACACGAATGCGCTGATCGCCCAGTCGCACGCACCGGACCTGAAGGCGCGAAACTTTACCGCCATGACCCGTCTCGACCACAACCGCTCGAAAGCCCAACTGGCTGAAAAGACCGGCATACACCACAGCGAGGTCATGAAGATGGTTGTCTGGGGCAATCACTCCTCGACCCAGTACCCCGATATCAGCCATGCCGAGATCGGCAGCCATGCCGCTACCGACCTGATCGCGCAGGATTGGTATCGCGAGGTTTTCATACCCACCGTGCAGCAACGCGGCGCCGCGATCATCAAAGCCCGCGGCGCCTCCAGCGCCGCTTCGGCCGCGTCGGCGGCGATCGACCACATGCATGACTGGGCGCTGGGCAGTGCCGAGGACGATTGGGTGTCGATGGCCGTGCCGGCCGACGGCAGCTACGGTATCGAGCCCGGCGTCATTTATTCCTACCCGTGCGTGTGCCGCGGCGGAGACTACGAGATCGTCCAGGACCTCGTTGTCGACGACTTCAGCCGCGAGCGCATGGATGCGACCGCCGCGGAGTTGCGTGAAGAACGCGCGGCCGTGGAGAGCCTGCTGGCCTGATGGGCCGGCAGGATCAGCGGAGCTGCGCTTTGCCAGCGTCAGCCGGGCAAGCCTTTCGCCAGGCAGTGGCCGCAAACAGGCCACTGCAGGTCGTCGGCACCATTAACGCCTATACCGCGCGCATGGCGAAGAATGTCGGCCACAGGGCCATCTATCTTTCCGGCGGCGGCGTGGCCGCAAACTCCCTGGGCATGCCGGACCTCGGCATCAGCACGATGGACGACGTGCTGACCGATGCCCGCCGCATCACCGATGTTTGCGACCTGCCGCTGCTGGTGGATATCGATACCGGCTTTGGCGGCGCGTTCAATATCGCCCGCACGATCCGGGCGATGATCAAGGCCGGTGTCGCCGCCGTGCACATGGAAGACCAGGTGGCGAGCAAGCGTTGCGGACACCGCCCGGGCAAGGCCATCGTCAGCAGGGCGGAGATGGTCGATCGTATCAAGGCGGCCGTCGACGCCCGTTCCGATGAAAACTTCGTCATCATGGCGCGAACCGATGCGCTGGCCGTGGAAGGCATGGACAAGGCCGTGGAACGTGCTGTCGCCTGCGTGGAAGCGGGCGCCGACATGATTTTTCCCGAAGCGGTCCGGACGCTGGATCAGTACCGCGAGTTCAAGGCGGCGGTCGGTGTGCCGATTTTGGCCAACATCACCGAGTTCGGGCATACGCCGCTTTTTACCACGCCCGAACTGGGCGAGGCCGGTGTCGATATCGTCCTGTATTGTTGCGCGGCCTACCGGGCCATGAACAAGGCGGCGTTCGACACCTATGTCGCGCTCCGGGACCAGGGACACCAGAAAGACATGATCGAACGCATGCAGACGCGTGAAGAGCTGTACCGGCATCTGGGCTATCACGACTACGAGCAGAAGCTGGATGAATTATTCAGGGGCGGGCAAGACACAGAGGAGGAAACATCATGACAAAGAAAGATTCGGGCGCAGGTTTGCGCGGGCAGAAAGCCGGCCAGACCTCGATTTGTACCGTCGGCGCGGAAGGCAACAGCCTGCGATATCGCGGCTTTGACGTGGTCGAACTGGCCGATCAGTCCAGTTTTTACGAGACCGCCCACTTGATACTGAAAGGCCATCTGCCGACGCGTGCTGAGCTTGATCGCTGGAAGGCCAAGCTGAAAGGCCTGCGGGGTCTGCCGCAGCCCCTGCGCGAGGTCCTGGAACGCATTCCCGCCGACGCCCACCCGATGGACGTCATGCGGACCGGCTGCTCGTTTCTCGGCAACATCGAGCAGGAAGGCGATTTTTCCAACCAGGGCGACGTCGCCGACCGCATGCTGGCGGTTTTCCCGTCCATCATCGTGTACTGGTACCGCTACAGCCACGACGGCGTGCGCGTCGAGACGGAAACGGACGACGATACGATCGGCGCTCACTTCCTGCACATGCTGCATGACGAAGCCCCCGATGAGTTGGCGGCGCGCGTCATGGACGTGTCGCTGATCCTCTACGCCGAGCACGAGTTCAACGCGTCGACTTTTACCGCGCGTGTCTGTGCTTCCACGATGTCGGACCTGCATTCCTGTATCACCGCGGCCATCGGCTCCCTGCGCGGCCCGTTGCACGGCGGCGCCAATGAAGCGGCCATGGCCATGCTCGAACAATACGAGTCGGTCGACGAGGCGGTGGCGGATGTCCACCGCAAGTTCGAGGCCAAGGAACTGATCATGGGCTTCGGCCATGCCGTCTACAAGGTTCGCGACCCGCGCAACGCGATCATCAAGGAATGGTCGCGGCAACTGGCCGAAGCCGTGGGTGACGAGGTCCTGTACCCGGTATCGGTCGCTGTCGAGCGCGTCATGAAAGAAGAGAAGAACCTGTTCGCCAACGCGGATTTCTTCCACGCCAGCGCGTACCACTTCATGGGCATACCCACCAAGCTGTTTACGCCGATCTTCGTCATGTCGCGTATCACCGGCTGGGCGGCCCACTGTTTCGAACAGCGCGCCAACAACCGCATCATACGGCCGGGGGCCGAGTACACCGGGCACGCCGACCGGGCGTACGTCCCGATCGACCAGCGCTGAAGACGCGGGAAGCGAAAGGCAATGTCGAATATAGGTATCCGCAGTTCCGAACGGCCGGCGCCGGACCGGGTTTTACAGGACATCGCGGACTATGTCTGCGATTATGAAATCGCCAGCGAGGAAGCTTTTTCCACGGCGCGTTACTGCCTGATGGACAGCCTGGCCTGCGCGCTGCTGGCGATGAAGTTCCCTGATTGCAACCGGTTGCTCGGGCCGCTGGTGCCCGGCGCAACCCTCAGCGGCGGTGGCGCGCGCGTGCCGGGCACAAGCCATGAACTGGACCCGGTACAGGCGGCATTCAATCTGGGTACGGCCATCCGCTACCTGGATTTCAATGACACCTGGCTGGCCGCGGAGTGGGGCCACCCCTCTGACAACCTGGGCGCAATTCTGCCGGTGGCCGATTACGTATCGCGCCGCAACCAGGCCGAGGGCAGGGATCCGCTGAGCATGCGCGAGGTGCTCGGCGCGATGATCAAGGCGCACGAGATCCAGGGGGTGCTGGCGCTGGAGAACAGCTTCAACCAGGTCGGTCTCGATCACGTGTTGCTGGTCAGGGTCGCCTCCACCGCGGTCGTGACCCGGATGCTAGGCGGCAGCAAGGAGCAGGTGATCAACGCCTTGTCCAACGCCTGGATCGACGGCGGCGCGCTGCGCACCTACCGGCACGCGCCCAACACCGGGTCGCGCAAGAGTTGGGCCGCCGGCGACGCCTGCCGCCGCGCCGTGACGCTGGCGCTGCTGGCGCGCGGCGGCGAGATGGGCTATCCCTCGGCGCTGAGTGCCAGCGTCTGGGGTTTTTACGACGTCCTGTTCAAGGGCCGGAAATTCAAATTCCAGCGCGGCTATGGCAGCTATGTCATGGAAAACGTTCTGTTCAAGATCTCGTTCCCCGCTGAATTCCACGCCCAGACGGCCGTCGAATGCGCGCTCAAGCTGCACCCCGAGGTGAAGGACAGGATCGACGACATCGAGCGCATCGTGATCGAGACCCAGGAGGCGGGTGCGCGCATCATCGACAAGACCGGGCGGCTGGACAACTATGCCGACCGCGACCACTGCATCCAGTACATGGTCGCGGTGCCGTTGATCTTCGGCAAACTGAGCGCGGAGTCGTACGCTGACGAGGTCGCTGCGGACCCGCGGATCGACGCCCTGCGTTCGCTGATGGAGGTCGAGGAAAACCCGAAATTCACACGGGACTATTTCGACCCGGAAAAACGCGGCATCGGCAACGCGGTGCAGGTCTTCTACCGCGACGGCAGCGCCAGCGAGCGGGTCGAGGTATCCTACCCGATCGGCCACCGCCGCCGCCGCGAGGAGGGCATCCCGCTGCTGGTCGACAAGTTCAGGTCGGCGGTCGCGGATCACTTTCCGCAGGAGCAGGCCAGCGCCATCGAGGCGGCCGTTTCCGAGCAGGCCGAGTTGGAAGCCACGGCCGTGCCGGCATTCGTCGACGGCTGGGTGAAGTAAGTCCGTGCCGTCCCCGCGGAGGCGGGGATCTCTGCAAGCTGCCGCCATCCCGGATCAGGCGCACATCGCCTTGTATCCTGTGTCGCTGCCGGGTAACCGCGTGCAGGACACGCTCGAGCCGTCCTTGGTCGCTCGGCATCTGTTCCCGACAGATGCACGGTCCCCGCTGCGGCCCGCCCGCCACCTTTTCCGCCGCCGACGCGGCGCTCCCGCTTTTGACTCACCGTTGAAGTTGCCGAGGAACGACGCAGCGACTGGCGGGTATGGGCACGGACGTTCAATCCGGCGAGGCCGGCGCCGGTCAGCGCTTCATGAAGTTGAAGAATTCTTCGTTGGTCTTGGTCGATTTGAGCTTGTCGAGCATAAACTCGATGGCCTGGATTTCGTCCATCGGGTGCAGCAGCTTGCGCAGTATCCAGACCTTCTGCAACTGGTTCTGGTCGATCATCAGTTCCTCGCGGCGCGTGCCCGAGCGGTTGATGTCGATGGCCGGGTAAACCCGCTTTTCCGCGATCCGGCGCGCCAGGTGGATTTCCATGTTGCCGGTGCCCTTGAACTCCTCGTAGATGACCTCGTCCATCTTCGAGCCGGTTTCCACCAGCGCCGTGGCGATAATGGTCAGCGAGCCGCCTTCCGATACGTTGCGGGCCGCGCCGAAGAACCGCTTCGGCCGCTGCAGCGCATTGGCGTCGACGCCGCCGGTCAGAACCTTGCCGGAAGAGGGTGCGACGGTGTTGTAAGCGCGCGCGAGGCGTGTGATCGAGTCCAGCAGGATGACGACGTCGTGTTTGTGCTCCACCAACCGCTTGGCCCGTTCAATGACCATTTCAGCGACCTGTACATGACGCGAAGCGGGTTCGTCGAAGGTACTGGAGACGACTTCCGCATCGACCGAGCGCTGCATTTCGGTGACCTCCTCCGGGCGCTCGTCGACCAGCAGGATGATCATCTTGGAATCCTGGTAATTCGCGCGGATGCTGGTGGCGATATTCTGCAGCATGATGGTCTTGCCGGCTTTTGGCGGGGAGACGACCAGCCCGCGCTGCCCAAACCCGATGGGCGAGATCAGGTCGATGATACGGGCCGTGATGTCTTCGGTGCTGCCATTGCCGCGTTCCAGCACGGCCTGCTTGACCGGGAACTCCGGCGTCAGGTTTTCGAACAGGATCTTGCTCTTGGCGGCATCGGGTGTCTCATAGTTGATCTCTTCGACCTTCAGCAGCGCAAAATATCGTTCACTGTCCTTGGGTGGGCGTATCTTGCCCGCCAGCATGTCGCCGGTACGCAGGCTGAAGCGCCGTATCTGGCTCGGCGACACGTAAATATCATCGGGGCCGGCCAGATAGGAACTGTCAGCGGAGCGCAGGAAACCGAATCCGTCCTGCAAGATTTCGAGCACGCCCTGTCCGTAAATGCTTTCACCGTTCTTTGCATGTGCCTTCAGGATCGCAAAAATGACGTCCTGCTTGCGTGAGCGGGCTGCGCCTTCCAGTCCCATTTCGTTGGCAATGTCCTGCAATTGTGCAATCGGCTTTTGCTTGAGTTCGGATAGGTTCATATGAGGTAGTTTTAGTTGGCGGACGTGTGCCCAGGGATTGAACGGATAGTAAAAGTTATAATCGGCTTCAGGGTGCGCGGGTTTCCAAGCGGCAGAACGAGTTTCGCGATTGTTTTTTACACCAGCCCGGGTTCATGCAAAGCAATGATGCAGGCAGTGTGTGACCGGTGTTCGGACCGGAGTGGAATACTCCGCGATAAGCGATGCAAAATTAGCATGTTCGCGGGGCTACGTCCAGCAAATTCGTATTATTGACGGGCCCGAAGGCGGGGCCCCGGCCGATTCCATCCGCGCCGGTGCCTCGTATTCAAATGTTCTCTTCTATGAATGCCGTCAGCACGCCCTTCGATATCGCCCCAACCTTGGTCGCCTGGACCTGGCCGTCCTTGAAAATCATCAACGTCGGGATGCCCCGTACGCTGTAATTCATCGGCGTGTTCGGGTTGCTGTCGATATCCATCTTGGCCACCGTCAGACGGCCTTCGTATTCATCCGCAACCTCGTTGATCAGCGGCGCGATCATCTTGCACGGGCCGCACCACTCGGCCCAATAGTCGATCAGCACGGGCCCGTCGGCAGCAAGGACCTGTTGTTCAAAGTCACCATCGGTTACATGGATAATGTTTTCGCTCAATGTCGTTCTCCAAGATTTGCGGTGCAACCGGGCTGGTTAAAGACAGGCTACGCGGTTACTATGCCCTATTCGGGTTGCGGCCCACCGCCGTTTGCACCAAGCGTGCAACCGAAGCCGGCAACAGGGACTATCAATATAGTTATCTGCCCGACAATTTCAAGGTGGCCATGGACATTTTTATCGGCTGCCGTCAAAAAATCAATTCGCCTGGATTAAAATCTCTCCAATGAATGGAAAAATGACAAGTGAAGCCCTGACAGACACCGCGTTTACGACGCTGGATCTGCACCCCAGGATTCTGTCGGGCCTTGAAAAAGCAGGTTTTACCCACTGCACCCCAATCCAGGCCATGACCCTGCCGCCGGCTCTCGGTGGCAAGGATATCGCGGGCCAGGCGCAGACGGGAACCGGTAAAACCGCCGCCTTCCTGCTGGTCATTTTCAACCGCCTGCTGCGCTCCGCCGCCGGCGAACACGGCAAGAATCCGCGCTCGCTGGTGGTCGCGCCGACCCGGGAATTGGCCCTGCAGATCCACCGTGACGCCTTGTCATTGGGCGCGGACACCGATCTCAAGCTGGGGCTGGCCTACGGCGGAATCGATTACGAAAAGCAGCGCAACATCATCAAGCAGGGCGTCGATGTCCTGATCGGCACGCCAGGCAGGTTGATCGATTACCTGAAACAGGGGGTTTACAGTCTGAAGTATACGGACGTGGTGGTGCTGGACGAAGCCGATCGCATGTTCGACCTCGGCTTCATCAGCGACATCCGCTACTTGCTGCGCCGGACCCCGCCGCCTGTGCAGCGACAGTCGATGCTCTTTTCCGCGACCTTGTCGCACCGCGTCATGGAGTTGGCTTACGAGCACATGAACAACCCCGAATTGATGCGGGTGGAATCCGAGAGCGTGACCGCGGACCACGTCAGGCAAAAGGTCTATTACCCGGCCAATGACGAGAAACTGCCGCTGCTGGTGGGTTTGATGCGTAGCCTGGGCGAAAGTCACAGCATGGTGTTTACGAACACGCGCGCGGCCGCCGACCGGGTTGGCAGGGTGCTCAAGGCCAACGGCATATCGGCGGTCGTCATCTCCGGCCGGGTGCGCCAGGAGCGCCGGCAAAAACTGCTGAAACAGTTCCGTGACGGTGAAATTCACGTGCTGGTGGCGACCGATGTCGCGGCCCGCGGCCTGCACATTCCGGATGTCACCCACATTTTCAATTTCGACTTGCCGCAGGATGCGCCCGATTACGTCCATCGCATCGGGCGTACCGCGCGTCTGGGTGCGGAGGGTGACGCAATCAGCTTTGCCTGCGAGAACTTCGCATTCCACCTGCCCGAGATCGAAGAATATATCGGTTATTCCATCGAGACCGACACGGCCACCGCCGAACTGATGCCGGACATCGTGATTCCGCCGCCGCCCAGGAAGCGCTCCGGACAGAAACGCGGCGGCGGCAAACGGGGTTCCGGCCGTTCCGGTCGAGGCGGCAATCGTAAGCGGGGTTGACGATGATCAGGTTCGAGCGCGTTAGCAAGGTTTATGCTGGCGGCAACCGCGCGCTGACCGACGTCAGTTTTTCGATCGGACGCGGCAACATGGTGTTTTTGACCGGCCATTCAGGCGCCGGCAAGAGTACCGTGCTGCGCCTGATCCTGTTGCTGGAGCGGGCGACCCGGGGCCAGGTCTGGGTGCAGGAGCGCAATCTTGGCAGCACGCCGGACAGGCTTGCACCGAAGGTCCGGCAGAATATCGGGATGATCTTCCAGGACCATAAGCTGCTGAACGATAAGACCGTGGCCGACAATGTCGCCCTGCCGCTGATGATTGCCGGGCTCAGGTACGCCGACATCCGCAAGCGTGTGCGTGCCGCGCTCGACATGGTGGGGCTGTTGGAGAAGGAAAGGGCCTGGCCCCTGACGCTGTCGGGCGGTGAGCAGCAGCGCGTTGGAATTGCGCGGGCGATTGTAGCCATGCCGCCCCTGCTGCTTGCCGATGAGCCAACCGGCAACCTGGACCCCGAGTTGTCAAGGGAGTTATTCGGCCTGTTCGAAGCGGTCAGCCGGCAGGGTGTGACCGTGCTGATCGCAAGCCACGACCTGCATCTGATCCGCAAGATGAACAAGCGGGTGCTGGTGCTCGCCGAGGGCCGCCTGGTCGACGATATTCCGGCGGCTGCCTGAATGGCCGCCAAGGGACAGGTTCGGCGCAGGGTCCGTGCGTGGCTGCGGCGCCACAGCTACAGTTTTTTCTCCAGTCTCGGCGTCCTGGTGCAGCACAAGGTCGGCAGCTTGATGACGATATTGGTGCTGGGCATTGCCATGTTTTTGCCGCTGGGGCTCGCGGTCACGCTCAACAACCTCGGAGGCATGAACATCCGCCAGGACGAATGGAGCGCCCTGACGGTCTTTTTCAAACCGGGCACGACCGCGGCCGAGGTCAGGCGGGTCGCGTCCGAGTTAAAGCAGAAAATGGACCCGGAGCGGGTCGAATTGGTCAGCCCGGAGGAGGGCATGGCCGAATTTCGCACCGCCTCCGGATTTGGCGACGCGCTGGACATGCTCGAGGAAAACCCGCTGCCCTGGGTGATGCAGGTCAGCCCGGCCGCCGGCACGACCGAAGAGGTCGAGCAGCGCGTCCGGCAGCTGACGCGCTACCTGGCTTCGGTCGCCAGCATTGATTCCACGCAATTCGATTACAAGTGGTTGCGGCGCCTGGGGCGCCTGCTGGAACTGGGTCAGGCCGCGGCGAGCGTGCTGATCGTGCTGTTTGGCCTGACCGTTGTGGTCGTTGTCGCCAACACGATCCGCCTGGATGTGTCGGCGCACGCCGATGAAATCGAAATCCTGACGCTGGTGGGTGCGGGTAATGCCTTCGTGCGCCAGCCTTTCCTCTACTCGGGTTTGTGGTACGGCCTTTTGGGCAGCTTGCTGGCGGTCGGCTTGCTGCACCTGACGCTGCTCTACCTCGGGCGGCCGTTGGGGCTGTTGCTGGAGACTTACGGGTCCAGTTTCAGCGTGCGCGGACCGGGTTTCGGCAACACGCTGTGGGTGCTGGCGGGCGGGGCGTTGCTGGGCTGGACCGGGGCCTGGATTTCGGTGCAGCGCTATTTGCGCATGCTCGCCGTCGGCGGCCGTTTGGGCCGGCACTGAAAGACCGCGCGCGAGGGCGCGCCAGGGGAACATTTGCGTTTTCCGGCTGTCTGAAAAAGCAGTTGGAATTTAAATTTAAACCCGCGATTTTTAAGGCGAAAATGGCGGCGATGCCGACAGCATTGTTTTTCGCCTTTTTTGCTGGAAAGTGCAGCAGTAAGTGTTACAATTAATCGCTTGCGTAGAGGAGACTATATGACGACAACAGCACTGGTTCCTAGCCATCTGATGGTT
Organism: uncultured Gammaproteobacteria bacterium; assembly: GCA_963774415.1. Lineage (GTDB taxonomy): Bacteria > Pseudomonadota > Gammaproteobacteria > Xanthomonadales > SZUA-36 > SZUA-36. The sequence continues at coordinate 974,522 of CAVZEU010000003.1, forward strand.
CCTGCCGGTACCGGCAGCCTGGAAGCATATATACAGGAGGTCAACAAGGTTCCGATGTTGACGCTGGAAGAAGAACGCGACTTGGCTAACCGCTATCAGCAGGAAGGCGACCTGGACGCCGCCCGGCGTCTGGTTCTCGCGCATCTGCGATTTGTCGTACACGTGGCCAAGGGCTATGGCGGTTATGGTCTGCAACTGGGTGACCTGATCCAGGAAGGCAACATCGGTCTGATGAAAGCGGTCAAGCGCTTCGACCCCACGCGCGAGGTGCGACTGGTGTCGTTCGCGGTACATTGGATCCGCGCCGAAATGCACGAGTTCATCCTGCGTAACTGGCGTATCGTCAAGGTTGCCACGACCAAGGCTCAGCGGAAGCTGTTCTTTAACCTGCGCAAATCGAAAAAGCGGCTCGGCTGGCTGAACCTGAACGAGGTCAATACCGTTGCCGAGGATCTTGGCGTCAAGCCCGAGGTCGTGCTCGAAATGGAGTCCCGCCTGTCGGGCCAGGACGTGGGTTTCGATCTTTCGGCGAATGCTGAAGAAGACGAAAAGCCCTATATCGTGCCGGCTGCGTACCTGGTCAGTGACAGCGACAGCCCCGAGTCGGCGCTCGAAGCCGACGACATGGAGTCGCACCAGAACGAACTGTTGTACCAGGGGCTGGATGAACTGGATGAACGCAGCCAGGACATCATCCGCAGCCGCTGGCTGTCGGATTCCAAGGCCACGTTGCAGACGCTTGCGGATCGCTACGGCGTGTCAGCCGAGCGTATCCGGCAGCTCGAAGTCAACGCGATGAACAAGATGAAGGCAAGCCTGAGCGCCTGAGGTCGCGCACGGGATGCTTTTCAAGACGGCCTCCCATGCGGAGGCCGTTTTCATTTGGGCGGGAGCTTACTTGAGGGATTGAGGCGTGCAAGAGAAACAGGTAACAGGGACGGCCGGCCGGCGCTGGATCGTCATGAAATTCGGCGGCACCAGCGTCAGCAGCATCGCCAACTGGAATACCATCTGCCGGCAGGCCCGGCAACGCCTGGAAGACGGCTGGCACGTGCTGATCGTGGTCAGCGCCCTGAGCGGCATCACGGATCGCCTGACGCGCCTGGGCCAGTGCCGGGACAAGCGGCAGCAGCTGGAAATCCTTGAGGAAATCGAAAAGCAGCACGAGGCGTTGCTGGCCGAGCTCGGTCTCGAGCCGGGGCCCGCGTTCCGCAGCGGTTGGCAGGCGCTGGCCGCCCAGGTCGGTACGGGCACCCGTTTTGTCAGCGCCGGTGATATCGCCGCCTTGCTGGCCAACGGCGAGCGCCTGGCCAGCGCTATCGGTGAGCAGGTGTTACGACAGGCGGGTCTCGGCGCGCGCCTGCAGGACGCCACCCAACTGCTGGCGGCAGAAGGCGGCGATGACGACTCACCGCTATCCGCCAGTTGCGGAGCCGGAGCGTCGAGTGAACTGGAGCAGCGGCTGGCAGGCCAGGGTGCCTTGCATATCACGCAGGGATTCCTGGTGGCCGGGCCCGATGGCGCGACGTGGCTGTTGGGGCGTGGCGGTTCCGACACTTCGGCAGCCTGCCTGGCGTCCCGCCTGAGCGCGGAAAAACTCGAAATCTGGACTGACGTGCCGGGTATATTCACGGCCGACCCGAGGGTCGTGCCGCACGCGCGCCTGTTGCAGCGCCTGAGCTATAGCGAGGCGCAGGAACTGGCTTCAATGGGGGCCAAGGTCCTGCATCCGCCGTGTGTCCGCGTCTGCAAGCAGGCTGGCGTTCCGCTGCAGATCCGAGATACCACGCGGCCGCGAATCGACGGTACGCGCGTCGGTCCGCGCTCGGCGGCGACCAATGCGCAGGTCAAGGGTATCGTCAGCCGCGGGCACATCACCCTGGTGATGATGGAGAACCCGTCCATGTGGCGCCAGGTGGGGTTCCTGGCGGAGGCCTTTGGGCTGTTTCGTCAACACGGTCTCTCGGTCGACCTGATCGCCACCTCCGAATCCAGTGTCACGGTGAGTCTCGACCCGGGACGGGCGGGTGCCGACGATACCGAGGTGCTGGACGCGCTGGTCGCAGACCTGTCGTCGATATGCACGCTGCAGCTGCACCGGGGCTGCGTCTCCATCAGCCTCGTGGGCAATGCGATTCGCACCATCCTGGGGCGCCTGTCCGAAGCGCTGGACGTCTTCCAGGACCGCAAGATCTACATGGTGACCCAATCGGCCAATGACCTGAATTTGACGCTGGTGGTCGACGCTGAGCACGCCGACCGGCTGGTGCAGAAATTGCACGAACTGCTGATTTCACCGCGTGCCGGCAGCCAGCCGGAGTTCGGCGACAGCTGGGTTGCCCTGACCCACCCGGCCCCGGTGCCGCCGGTGCCGGCCTGGTGGGAGGCTGCCGCCGAGCCGCTTATGCGGCAACTGGGCGAGCATCCCGCCGCTTTCGTTTACGATACGGCGACCGTGCGCCGGGCCGCGGAGTCATTGCGCAACATGCAATCGGTCGACCGTGTCCTTTACGCCGTCAAGGCCAACGACCACCCGCAAATACTCCAGACCCTGCAGGCAGCCGGGATCGGCTTCGACTGTGTTTCCGCGGACGAAATCCGGCACCTGACCGCGGTCGTGCCGGCGGTAACGGCGGAAGACATATTGTTCACGCCCAATTTCGCCGGCCGCGGTGAATATGCCGAGGCGCTCGATTTGGGCGTCTGCGTGACCATCGACAACATTCACCCGTTGCTGCAGTGGACGGATTTATTCAGGGGCCGGGAGATCTTCCTGCGTGTCGACCTGAACCTCGGCCACGGCCATCACCGGAAAGTGATCACCTCGGGCTCGCATTCGAAATTCGGTATTTCCATGGCGCAGCTGGAAACACTGCCTCCGTTTTTGGCCAAGCACGGGATCCGTGTGACCGGTCTGCACGCACACACCGGCAGCGGCGTGCACGACGCTGCCGTGTGGCAGGACCAGATGCGACGGTTGCAGGCCGTGATGCCGTTGTTTCCGTCGGTCCGCGTGCTGGACCTCGGCGGCGGCCTGGGCGTGCCGGAAACACCGGGGCAGCCGGCGCTGGACCTGGAGCGTCTCGACGAGTTGCTGGGCGCCGCGGCGGCGGCAACGGAGGCGGCGGTGTGGCTGGAGCCCGGCCGTTTCCTGGTCGCACAGAGCGGTGTCCTGCTGGCGCGGGTGACCCAGGTGAAGTCCAAGGACGATTATCACTATCTCGGGCTGACGACCGGCATGAATTCGCTGATCCGCCCGGCGCTTTACGGCGCCTATCACGAGATCGTCAACCTGACACGCCTGGGGCAGCCTGCCAGGCACCGTTACAACGTGGTTGGCCCGATCTGTGAATCCGGCGATGTACTCGGCGAGAGCCGGTTCCTGCCCGCCAGCGAGGAAGGCGACATCATCCTGATCGCCAACGCCGGGGCTTACGGGCGTGTCATGTCCAGCCATTACAACCGGCGGGCGCCGGCGGTCGAGCTGATATTCGATCGGCCCGATGGAGTTTAAACAGGTCATCGGGCCGGACTCTGCCCGGCCAGCCTGCAGGCGCCAGAGTGTTTCAAAATACGGCCTGACGCGCCATACTCACGAACCCGTACCCGCTGGGGTACGGGGTGCAGATCATTGCCTTACGCTCATTGGAAGATAGCATGCGACTGTTGCCGTTAAAGGGACCCCTGGTTTTGTTCACTTCGGTCTTGATTATCACCCTGCCGACGGCACTGGTGCGAGCGGCGGATTCAACCGCCGGCAAGGCGCTGTACGACGAGCATTGCGCTTTTTGTCATGGGCCCAAAGGATTGGCGGAAACGCCCGTGGGCCGCATTCTCAACCCCCGTCCCCGCCGCTTTGCCGACCCGATCGAAATGGCGCGTCTGAGCGATGACCAGATATACCACGCAATCAAGAGCGGGGTCCCCGGCACGGCCATGGCTTCATGGGGCAAGGTACTGGGTGAACGCGAGATCGGCGAAGTGATGGATTATATTCGTGAACTGCGGGGCACGAGTAAACCGATGACGAGACAACAGCTCAGTCTCGCGGTCGGCCGCCGGATCTATGACAAGGAATGTGCCTTCTGCCATGGCCGCACCGGTCACGCCGACACGGACGCCGCCAGGGTATTGAAACCGCGGCCGTCAAATTTCGCCGATCCGATCGCAATGGCCCGGATCGACGACGCACGTATCTACGCCGCCATCAAACTGGGTCGACCCGGTACGGCTATGGCCAGTTGGGGCAGCCTGTTGACACCAGTGGAGATCATCGACGTCATGCGTTACATCAGGAGTCTGCAGGAGCCGTTGCCCAAGGGCATTTCACCCGAACGCGCCGAAATTGCCGTGGGCCGCAATATTTATTCGACTTATTGCGTGAATTGCCACGGCCCCCGCGGCAAGGCTGATACACCGCTCGGTCAGGTGCTGTCGCCGCGCCCGCGCAACTTCACCGACCGAAGTATCATGGCGCAACTCAGCGATGAGCAAATGACCACGGCGATCGGGCAAGGCAAGCCGGGTACGGCCATGGCGCCCTGGGGAGGTATTCTGAGCGCCGCAGACATCCAGCGCGTAATCCGTTATATTCGCGTGACATTTACGCCGCAGCAGGCGGACGACGGTCAAGCGGAGTCTGCCCGCTGAGCGGCCGTGGTGAGGCGCTGCGGCGGGAATGGGGCGGCTGCCCGCTTCAGCCCTGCCACTCCTCCGGCGGCAGACAGCCGCAGAACAGGTTGCGGTCGCCAAAGACGTTGTCGACCCGGCTGACGAACGGCCAGAACTTGCTTTGCCACTGGGCCTCGGTCGGGAACGCGGCGGTTTGCCGGTCATAGGGGTGATCCCAGTTTGCAGCCAGGTCACGTTGCGTGTGCGGCGCATTCCTGAGCGGATTGTCCTCGGCATTCATCGCGCCCGCCTCGATCGCCTTGATTTCCGCGCCGATGGCCAGCATGGCCTCGCAGAAGCGATCGATCTCATATAGTGATTCGCTTTCCGTCGGCTCGATCATCAATGTGCCCGGCACCGGGAAGGACATCGTCGGCGCGTGGAAACCGTAATCGATCAGGCGCTTCGCCACGTCTTCCTCGCTGACGCCGGTGGCCTGTTTCAGCGGCCTCAGGTCGATGATGCATTCGTGGGCGACACGGCCGTTGCGGCCGGTATAGAGCACCGGGAACGCTGCCGACAGGCGCCGGGCGATGTAGTTGGCGTTCAATATCGCGACCTGCGTGGCCTTTTTCATGCCAGCCCGTCCCATCATGGTGATATAGGTCCAGGTGATCGGCAGAATGCCGGCGCTGCCCCACGGCGCCGCGGCGACGGCGCCGTTGTTCTGCTCGAGCCCCTGCAGGCGGACCAGCGAATGGCCCGGCAGAAAGGGCGCCAGGTGCTTACGCACGCAGATCGGCCCGACGCCCGGGCCGCCGCCGCCGTGCGGGATGCAAAACGTCTTGTGCAGGTTCAGGTGGGACACATCGGCGCCGAATCCGCCCGGCGCGGCGCAGCCGACCAGCGCGTTCAGGTTGGCGCCGTCGAGGTAGACCTGGCCGCCGTGCTGGTGGATGATGTCGCAGATCTCGGCCACCTGCTCCTCGAACACGCCGTGGGTCGAGGGATAGGTAATCATCAGCGCCGCCAGTTCGTCCGCGTGCTGTCCGGCTTTCTCACGCAAATCGTCGATCGAGACGTTGCCGTTGTCGTCGCACTTGACGACCACCAACCGCATGCCGGCCATCACCGCGCTGGCCGGGTTGGTGCCGTGCGCCGACGACGGTATCAGGCAGACGTTGCGTTCGGCCTCGTGGCGTGATGCATGCCAGGCCCGGATCGCCAGCATGCCGGCGTATTCGCCCTGGGAGCCGGCGTTAGGCTGCAGTGACACGGCGTCGTAGCCGGTGCAGGCGATCAGCATCGCCTCCAGCTCCCGAAACAACTGGTGATAGCCCTCGGCCTGTTCCGGCGGGGCGAACGGGTGCATCTCGGCGAACGCCGGCCAACTCACGGGCAGCATCTCGCTGCTGGCATTGAGCTTCATCGTGCAGGAACCGAGAGAAATCATCGCGTGTGTCAGCGACAGGTCGCGGTTTTCCAGGCGTTTGAGATAACGCATCATTTCGGTCTCGGAGCGGTAGCGGCTGAATACCGGGTGCCCGAGAAAACCGCTTTGCCGTCTGAACCGTTCTGGGATTGCGCTCCACTCTTCTGCCAGGGCCTCATCCGTATCGGCAAAAGCGGGTAGGCTGGCGCCGTCGGCAAAGGCCTCCCACAACGCGCTGACATGTGCGCGGCTGGTCTTTTCGTTGAGACTGATGCGCAGACCGTCGCGGCTGCGGTACAGGTTGATGCCCGCCGTTCCCGCCCGCGCCAGGATGGCGTCGGCCTGTCGGTCCGGCAAGGCAAAGCTCAGGGTATCGAAGTAGCCATGGTTGACCGGCTCGAACCCCAGCGGCCCGAGACCGGCGGCCAGCACGCCGGCCAGGCGGTGAATACGCCGGGCAATGCGTCGCAGGCCGTCCGGGCCGTGATAGACCGCGTACATGGCCGCCATGACGGCGAGCAGCGCCTGTGACGTGCAGATGTTGCTGGTCGCGTGGTCACGGCGGATGTGCTGCTCCCTTGTCTGCAGCGCCATGCGCAGGGCCGGGCGGCCGTGACGGTCGCGTGAAACGCCGATAATGCGGCCCGGCAGGGCGCGCTTGAAGTCGTCGCGGGTGGCGAAGAACGCCGCGTGCGGACCGCCGAAACCCATTGGCACGCCAAAACGCTGGGCCGAGCCGAGGACGATATCAGCATTCATTTCGCCGGGTGGCTTCAGCAAGGCCAGCGCCAGCAGGTCGGTCGCGACCGCCGCCAGGGTCCCTTGTTCGTGTGCGTCGCGAATCACCGGCTCGATTTCGGCAATGCCGCCATCGCACCGCGTGTACTGCAGCAATACGCCAAAAAAGTCGCCGTCGGGCAGTTCCGCCGCGGCATCGCCGACGACGACCTCGAAGCCGAAACTTTCTCCGCGCGTGCGGATCACGTCCAGCGTTTGCGGGAACACGCCCTCGTCGACCAAAAAGCGCATCGAGCGGTTCCTGCGGTTCAGCCGCTTCAGCATGGCCATGGCCTCGGCCGCCGCGGTTGCCTCGTCCAGCAGCGAAGCGTTGGCTATTTCCATGGCCGTCAGGTCACAGACCATCTGCTGGAAGGTCAGCATCGCCTCGAGGCGGCCCTGGGAGATTTCCGCCTGGTAGGGTGTATAGGCGGTGTACCAGCCCGGGTTCTCCAGGATGTTGCGGCGGATGACGGCGGGTGTGATCGTGTCGTGGTAACCCATGCCGATCATGCTGTGGCGGATGACGTTGCGGCCCGCGATCGCACGCAAGCGTTCGAGGGCCTCGAATTCGTTGCACGGCGGCGGCAGGTCCAGCGGCTCATCGAGCCGGATCGAGGCCGGCACCGTTTCCTCGATGAGGGCATCGAGCGAGTCGAGGCCCAGCGCGGCCAGCATGTTCCGGATGTCATCGTCATCCGGTCCGATGTGCCGGCGAATGAACCCGTCATGGTCTTCCAGGTGGGTGACGGGCGAATCGGGCGGCAACTCGGGACGGTCGTGTTCGGTCGGCATCAATGGGCTCGCTGAAGGTTGGAGAGGTCGCCCGCTATTTTACGACGTTTGGATTTTGGGTGGAACTCAGCCGCGGCGTCGTTCCCGGTCACGGAACCCGGAGTCGCGCCAATCGCGTCCATTCGCCCTGCCTGCAGGCCAATTCGGGTTCCGTCTCAGCGGCCCTTCGGGCGCCCCTCGCAGGCATTCCGTTTCAACGGGGCCGGCCATACAGCACGTCCTGCCCTGGACGGCCTGCAATGGGCATCCTGCCCATTGCGCCCCTGGACGGTCCGCCAACTCGGCGCTTCCAAGTCACTGGATTTAACCTGCAGGCAGGGCGGGGCACACCGGGCAACCGTGGGATCAGGCCGTCAGGATCAGGAAATAGTGATCGACCAGGAGAAACGCAAACAGCACCATCAGGTAAGTGATCGAGAAGGCAAACGTACGAATTGGCAGCGCTTCGTCGCGGTTCTTGAGCAAACCGTATGCATGCCAGAGGAAACCGGCGTTGAGCACGCTGACGCTGGCCAGGTAGACCAGCCCGCTCAGCCCGGTCAGGTAGGGCAGGATCGTGACGACGACCAGCAGGATGGTGTAGAGCATGATCTGCAGCCGCGTGAATGCGGCGCCGTGCGTGACCGGCAGCATCGGTATGTCGACCAGCGAGTACTCGTCCTTGCGGTGGATCGCCAGCGCCCAGAAATGGGGCGGGGTCCAGACGTAGATGATCAGGAACAGCAACAACGCGTGGGGGTCGAGCGTGCCGGTCACGGCGGTCCAGCCGAGCACCGGCGGGGCGGCGCCGGCGGCGCCGCCGATGACGATGTTCTGCGGCGTCGCGCGTTTCAGCCAGACGGTGTATATGATGGCGTAGCCGATCAGTGAGCAGAAAGTCAGAACCGCCGTCAGCGCATTGACCCAGAGCACGAGGACGAGCATGGACAGCACCGCCAGCACCAGGGCGAACACCAGCACCTGGCGCGGCCGCAGCTGACCGCTCGGCAACGGCCGGCTGCGTGTGCGCGACATCCTTGCATCGATGCGTTGGTCCAGCAGGTGGTTGATGGCGGCCGCCGACGACGCCGCCAGTCCGATACCGAGCGTTCCGGCCAGTACCGGCAGCAGCGGCGGCAGTCCCGGTACCGCCATGCACATGCCGACAACGGCCGTGAACACGATCAGTGACACCACGCGTAACTTGCACAGCGCCAGGTATTTTTCGATCGTTGGGCTCAATAGGATGGTTGCCGCGTGGATTTGTTGAGCAGGGCGAGCAAGGTTGCCAGCAACAGGGCCGCGCAGGCGTTATGGGCCACGGCGTTGACCAGCGGCAGCTGCAGTGCCACGTTCATGATACCCAGCGTAAATTGAGCCAGCACCAGTATCGCCAGGAGTCGGGCGTTGCCCCGCAGCTGTGGAATCCTGGCAGCCCGGCTGGCGGTCAGTAGCAGTAACAGCAGCGTGACCACGGCGCCGATCCGATGGGTCAGCTGTATGGCCGCCCGGGAGGGTCCGTCGAGCACGCCGCCCTCGTAGTTGACGCCGATATCCCGCCACAGGACGAAGGCCTCCCCGAAATTGGTGTCGGGCCACCATTGACCGTTGCAGGTCGGCAGGTCCGGGCAGGCGAGCGCGGCGTAGTTGGCGCTGGTCCAGCCGCCCAGCGCAATTTGCAGCGACAGCACGACGAGCGCGGTGACAATCAGCCCGCGCAGTTTGCGCGAGCGCCGGTCCGGCTCCGCCTGGGCGCCCCCACGGGTGGCGAAGGACAGCCACAGCAATAACGAGAACGTCGTCAGCCCGCCCAGCAGGTGAGCCATGACGATGATCGGTTTGAGCTGCAGCGTGACCGTCCACATGCCGAGCAATGCCTGGAATATGATCAAAAGCACCAGGAATGCCGTTAGCCGCTTGAAGGCCTGCCGTGAGCGGCGGTTGCGCCAGGTCTTGTAGGTCATTGCCAGAACCAGCAGTACCAGTGCGCCGGCGAGGTAGCGGTGCAGCATTTCACGCCAGGCCTTGTCGGCCTGGAAGGGCCGTTCCGGGTAGGCCTGGTTGGCGGAGGCGATTTCGTGCTGTGCACCCGGCCAGGTGAGCTGGCCGTAGCACCCGGGCCAGTCGGGACAGCCGAGACCCGCGTTGGACAGCCGCACCCAGGCGCCCAGTACGATTACGCAAAAGGCGACAACGGCCGCCAGAGTGGCCAGCCTGTGTATGCTCTGATTCATGGCGTGTTGTCCCGTTTGGACCACTTCAGCAGGCGTTTCAAATCCGCGTTGATAGCGCTCGGGTTCTGCTCTGCATTATAAGCGAGAACGACGCGGTGGGCGGGGTCGAGTATGAAGATACCGTAGCGGGCAGCTGCACCGTTGCCGGTACCGCCGGCAGGTTCTATTTGCGCCAGTTTGGCCAGTGTTTCGCCGCTCTCGTCAACGCTGTACTGGAGCCGGGGATAGATTGCGTGCAGCCGGGTTCGCAGACCCTCTGCGGGGGCGCCGGCGCACAACAGCACGATGGCGAGCCGCTGGCGTTGGCGCCCGGCGGCTTTGTGGATTTGGCGCAGCGCCGTGACCGTTTCCGTGCAACGCGCCTGGCAAGGTTCCGGCAGCCTGTACAGCAGCAGCCATTTGCCGTCGATGGCGTCGCTGCCGTGCAGCTGCAGCTCGAACGGCGGCTGTACCAGCCGGCCGTGGTTCCGGAGCTTTGCAGGCCGGTAGTCCCACCAGGACGTCCGCATCAGCATGACCAGCACCAGCGGCCCGAAAAACAGCGCGAAAAGACCCAGCAGCGTTATCCGTTGACGTGTCAGCTTCATGATTTCGGTGATCCTTTATCTGCTTTGCGCAAACCCGTGAATATCCAGATGACGATACACGCCGCCGCCAGCGAGAACCACTGGAAGGCGTAGGCGCGGTGACGCGCGGCGGTCAGGTACACGGGTTTCCAGTCGCGCCCGGAAAACCCGCTCGGGTCAGAGCGGGCCAGTTGCACAACGTGCGGATCGAGCGGCCTGCCGAGGGCGCGGGATATATCCGCGATATCGAGGTAGGTCACCAGCTGCGGCCAGTGGTCGCGCACGAGTTTGTCCGCCGGTCCGAGTCGGCGCCCCGGCACCGGGGCGCTGTTGAGGCGTCCGCGTATGACCAGAGGGCCCGCCGGGGTCGGGACACGGGGCAGCGACTTCCGGTTCGCCGCCAGCGGCAGCCAGCCCCGATTGACCAGTATGGCCTTGCCGTCCGCTAAGTAAAACGGCGTGTAAACGTGGACGCCCCCCTGGCCGCGATACACCTGGTTATCCAACAGGACATGCCGTTTTGGGTCGTAACGACCCCTGGCGCTGACGTGCGCGAAGCGCAGGTCCATCCGCAAGGCCTTTTCCAACGGCATCTCGCCGGCGTTGAGAAATTTCTTTTCCAGCACGGCCTTCTCCGCCGCCCGGTGCCGCTGCCACTGGCCGAGGCTGGCGAACAGCGCCGCCAACAGCATCAGCGTCAGCGTGCCGGCGAGGGAGGGTCTGAACCTGGGTGACGGGATGCTTGCCATATTAGCCGCTTGCCATATACTGGGAGCTCAATCAAGGTGATGTTGTAGCCGCATGCTGGCCAAAGCCATTATCGTCGCATTCCTGCTCGCGATTCTATATTCACTGGGCTCCGCGTTTGTGTTCATGGTCCGCGACAAGGGCAGCGGTGAACGCGCTCTGCGCCGCCTGATGTGGCGCGTCGGCCTGTCTTTGCTGCTGTTCGTGCTCCTCTACCTGATGTTCCTGGCCGGCTGGATCCAGCCCAATGGCGGGCCTTTCAACCACGGTGCCGGCTAGCCCGGATATTGCACCAGCATCCCGGATGCTGCTGCAGAACAGGTGCGGCTGGGCGCCGGGCTGGACTGAGAGCCATAGCCAAAGCTATAGGGCCAGAAAAGGTTTGCCAGATCGCCGCGCCGGGAACACATTTTGCCCACGACAAGGAACGATGAACGACTGGTATTATGAATACCAAAGTGAAGAGAGACGCAGTAGTGGACAAAATGGGACCCGTCCCTGCGGGTTGCGGCTCCAAATGGCCCCATGCGTCGTTGCCCGTCGTTTATTTGGAACCACCAAACGACACTCCGGGCATCTTGCCTGGAACCATTTGGGGCGGCAACGCGGTGACCTGGCAAACCTTTTCTGGCCCTGTTGGAGGGAAGCCCAAGCCCAGCTGTGCCTGGACAAGGCAGGGCCGGGATAGAGCGCTGGCCGGTTACAAAGTGTACCCTGGAATAAATTTGATAAATCGTCATTTTACTTTGTAAAGTCATCAGTTTATGGTGAGGTCAGTGGCCGGCTGGTGCAATATCCGGGCTAGTGTGGATATCCAGGGCCGGGCTCGTACCTGTGCCGGCAGCGAGGCCGCAGGTCGAGCCTCAGCCGCCGGGCCGGCCATTGTCTTGGTTGCTGCATGAACAAAGCCCGCAAAACCTGCGGGCTTCACCGGTTCGCTGTGACCGCTACAATACGTAGACGAATACGAACAGGCCCAGCCAGACCACGTCCACGAAATGCCAGTACCAGGCGACCGCCTCGAAAGCGAAGTGGTGCTCCGGTTTGAAGTGCCCCTTCATGCTGCGCAGCGCGATCACGGTGAGCATGATCGCACCCAGCGTCACGTGGAAGCCGTGAAAACCGGTTAGCATGAAGAACGTTGCCCCGTAAATACCGGAACCCAGCGTCAGGCCGAGTTCGGTATAGGCTTCGATGTACTCGTGCGCCTGCAGTGCAACGAAGGTAAAGCCCAGGGCTACCGTTACCAGCAGCCAGATCACCAGCCACGGCCGCCGCGCTTTTTTCAGCGCGTGGTGGGCCAGGGTAACGGTCAGGCCCGATGACAGCAGGATCAACGTGTTCAGGAATGGTATGCCGAATGCCGGGATGGTCTGGAAGTTGCCGCCGATATCGGCCGGGCCGTTGGTCGGCCAGACCGGTTGGAACCCGGGCCACAACAGCACGTTGGTCATGGCGCCCTTGCCCTCGCCGCCGAGCCACGGCACCGCCAGCGCCCTGGCATAGAACAGGGCGCCGAAAAAGACCGCGAAAAACATCACTTCCGAATAGATGAACCAGGCCATGCCGAGGCGGAAGGAACCGTCCACCTGGGCGTTGTACATGCCGCGTTCGCTTTCGCGTATGACCGTCCCGAACCAGCCGAACAACATGAACACGATGAGGGCGATGCCGACCCAGAACGTGATCGGCGCGGTTGCGGAACCGTTCAGCCAGTGGGCGGCGCTGGCCAGCACCGTGATCAGGCCCAGTGAACCCAGGATTGGCCACTTGGTGCCGTGGGGTACGTAGTATGAACCTTCAGCATGTTGCGACATGGTGTTTCCCGATTCTTCCTTCAGTATTGATGATAATGAGTCATGGGGGCTGACAGGCGACCGAATTCCCGGTTCCCCGTCTCAGCGCCCGATAACGCCCGAGGCGAAAAAAGCGGCGAAGATCAGCACGGCAATAACGCCGAGCCATATCGCGGTCCTGACCGCGCGCTGGCGTTTCGCCTGCCAGAGGTCCGTTTCCTGCCCGTCATTCATGCAGGCGCATCGACGTTGCGCGGGTGGCGGACCATGTTGTGGGTCACCACCGGCGGCGTCGTAAAGCTGTGGTAGGGCGGCGGCGAGGACAAGGTCCACTCCAGCCCCCTGGCGCCTTCCCAGACCTGGCCCGTGGCCTTGACCTTGCTCTTGAACACGCAGTGCAGGATTACGCCGACAAAGATCAGCTGGCTGGCGCCGAAGGCGAAGCCGCCGATAGAGGAGATCATGTTGAAGTCGGCAAATTGCGGTGAGTAGTCCGGAATCCTGCGAGGCATGCCGGCAAGGCCGAGGAAATGCTGCGGGAAAAACAGCACGTTGACGAATATCGCCGACAGCCAGAAATGGATTTTGCCCCACTTCTCCGAGTACATGTGACCGGTCCATTTCGGCAGCCAGTAGTAGGTTGCCGCCATCAGCGCAAACACGGCGCCGGGGACCAGCACGTAATGGAAGTGAGCGACGACGAAGTAGGTATCGTGGTACTGAAAATCCGCGGCCGTGATGGCCAGCATCAGGCCGGAGAAGCCGCCCATCGTGAACAGAATCACGAAAGCGATGGCGAACAGCATCGGCGTTTCGAACGTCATTTCGCCTTGCCACATGGTGCTGACCCAGTTGAACACCTTTACGCCGGTTGGCACCGCGATCAGCATCGTCGCGTACATAAAGAATAGTTCGCCCTGCAGCGGCAGGCCCACCGTGAACATGTGATGGGCCCAGACGATGAAAGACAGCAGCGCGATGCTGGCGGTCGCATACACCATCGAGGAATAGCCGAACAGGGGTTTGCGTGCGAACGTGGGCAGGATCTCCGAGATCACGCCGAAGGCGGGCAGGATCATGATGTAGACCTCGGGGTGACCGAAGAACCAGAAGATGTGCTGGAACATGACCGGGTCACCGCCGCCGGCGGCGTTGAAGAAATTGGTGCCGAAGAAGTGGTCCGTCAAAAGCATCGTCACCGCGCCGGCCAGCACCGGCATCACGGCCAGCAGCAGGAAGGCGGTGATCAGCCAGGTCCAGACGAACAGCGGCATACGCAGCAGCGTCATGCCGGGCGCGCGCATGTTGGTGATGGTCGCGATGATGTTGATCGAGCCCATGATCGATGAGATACCCATCATGTGCACGCTGAAGACCACGAATGCAAAGCTGTCACCGGTTTGCAGCATCAGCGGCGGGTACATCGTCCAGCCCGCGGCCGGCCCGCCGGAGTCCATGAACAGGGTGGAAAGCAGCATCGCGAAGGCAAACGGCAGAATCCAGAAGCTCCAGTTGTTCATGCGCGGCAGCGCCATGTCGGGCGCGCCGACCATCATCGGGATCATCCAGTTGGCAAAGCCCACCCAGGCGGGCATGACCGCGCCGAACACCATGACCAGCGCGTGCATCGTGGTCATCTGGTTGAAAAATTCGGGTTCGACCAGTTGCAGCCCGGGCATGAACAGTTCCGCCCGGATCACCATCGCGAACGAGCCGCCGATGAGGAACATCAGCAGCGAGAAAATCAGGTAGAGCGTGCCGATGTCCTTGTGGTTGGTGGTGAACAGCCAGCGATTCAGAAACCCCCTGGGCTTGTGATCGTGCTCGTCGTGCGCTGCGTCGATGGGCTCTAGATCGGTGTAGGTAATGTCACTCATGGTGTGGTTCTCAGTGCTACGCTGCGGCGTTGGATGTCGGCGATCGTGCGCGGTTGCACCACGTCACCGGCGTGGTTTCCGAAGGCATTGCGGGTATAGGTCACGGCGGCTGCGATATCCGCGGCGCTCAGCTTCTGCCGCCAGGCGCCCATGGCCGTTCCGGCCTTGCCGTTCATGACGACGTCGATCTCGTGCGCCGCCGGCCCGGTGACGACCTTGCTGCCTGCCAGTGCCGGAAACGCGGGCTTGAGGCCGCGGCCGTCCGCCTGGTGGCAAGTGGCGCAGGCGCCGTCGTACACGGTCTTGCCGTGTTGCATCAGTTCGTCCCGTGCCCACAGCCGTTCGCTGTCCGCTTGTTGTTTCCTGGCCGCCGCCACTTGCTGCCGGGTCCAGGCTTCGAAGTCTTCGGCGGACACGGCCTTGACCACGATGGGCATGAAACCGTGGTCGCGGCCGCACAGTTCCGCGCACTGGCCGCGGTAGATACCGGGCTCGTCGATGTACGTCCAGGCCTCGTTGACATAGCCGGGAATGGCGTCTTTCTTCCAGCCCAGCGCCGGAACCCACCAGGAGTGGATCACGTCGGCGGCCGTGATCAAAAACTTGATCTTTTTACCGACCGGCAGAACCAGCGGATGATCCACGTTGAGGAGATAATTGTCGACCTGGGTCGGGGCAATGCCCGAATTGACCTGCCGGGCGGCGTTGGAGGCCGCATCGAGGCTGGAAATGAACGCTATGTGCTGTTCCGGGTACTCGTATTTCCAGCGCCACTGAAAACCGGTGACCTTGACCGTCATATCGGAGCCGCTGACATCTTCCATCTTCACCAGCGCCCGGGTCGCGGGCAGCGCCATTCCGACCAGGATCAGCACCGGAATGACCGTCCAGATAATCTCGGCGCGGGTCGAATGGCTGAACTGCGCAGCTTTGTGGCCGCGCGACTTGCGGTGCAGGACGATCGACGTGAACATGGCGGTGTACACCAGCACGCCGATGCCGACGCAAATCCACAGAACGGTCATATGCAGGTGGTAATTGCTTACGCTTTGTGGGGTTACACCCCGCGTCATATTGATATGGTTTCCGCTCAAAGCCGGCGCCGCCAGCAGCAGCCACATCGCGGCGATGACGGCGGCCAGAACTGCCAGACCAACTATGACGGTATTTTCTTTCTTCATTAAGACTCGGGCCTCAGTTTTGGTTTATCCAGGTTAAGTCGTTCCAAATCAACAATTAACGGGTTCAAGCAATGCTGCAGTTCAATTGGGATTATACGGGCAATAACGATCAATTATAGCTTTGCGATTATTAAAGGGGCAAGACACCCGCAAAAAAATCTGTCAAGGGCCGAGTTCACCGGCTTGTCGGTTCTCTGGCTCCCCAATACCCGTTAGAATAGCGATTGGCCGTTCAACCCGGAAAGGCCACAAGGAAGCTGGGACTATGCGAATACCCATCGACATCGGCCATTTTTCTGCAGCACAGGGCACGCGGAGCGGCGTGTACCTGGCCTGCACGAACCGCTAGGCCCTGAACATGTACCTGCGTTACTTTGGCCTCAGCGAAGCGCCGTTCTCGATCACGCCGGATCCTGCTTTCGTATTCCTGAGTGCGCGCCATCGTGACGCCTTGGCGCATCTGTTGTACGGCATCGGCCAGGGCGGCAGCGGCGGCTTCGTGCAGTTGACCGGCGAAGTGGGCACCGGCAAGACCACGCTCTGCCGATGCCTGCTGGAGCAGGTGCCGGAGGACACGCACATTGCCCTGTTGCTCAACCCGCTGGTCACGCCCCGGGAACTGCTGGCGGCGATCAGCGAAGAACTGGAAATCGATATCCATGGGGTCGATCATAGCGCCCGTTTGCTGGTTGACGGGTTGAATCGCTTTTTGCTCGCTGCCCACGGACGCGGTGAGCGGGTGGTCGTCATCATCGACGAAGCCCAGAACCTGAGCCCCGAGTCGCTGGAAACGGTCAGGTTGTTGACGAACCTCGAAACGAGCAAGGAGAAACTGCTGCAGGTCGTTTTGCTGGGCCAACCCGAACTGAGAGAATTACTGCAGCGTCGCAGCCTGCGCCAGTTGGCGCAACGTATCACTGCGCGTTTTCACCTGACTCCGCTGGGGCCGAAGGAAACGCCGCTTTATGTCCGTCACCGCATGCAGGTCGCCGGGGCGCAACGCAACCCGTTCAGGCGCGGCGCCATGAAAGCACTGCATCAACGCGCGCACGGCATACCCCGGCTGATCAATATCATCGCCGACCGGGCCCTGGTGGCGGCCTATGCCGCGGAGAGGGGTGACGTCAACGCGTCGATGGTGCACGCGGCCGCCAACGAGGTTCAACTGGGTGAACAACGGGTGCGCCGCAGCCGCTGGCCGTGGCTGGCCGGAGCGGCAGGTCTCGCCGCGCTGGTCGTCTTCCTGGTCCTGAATGTCGAATCCCTGCCGCTGCCGGGAACGCGAGACAGCGGCCCGGCCCCGGCGGCTGCGGGAACAGCGGTAACCGGGTCGCAGGCCGCTGCGGCGCAGCCGCCCGATCCTGTCGCCGCCGCGCCAGGGGAAACCGCGCAGGAGACGGTGCCGGGCGCGGCCGCACCGGTGCTCGATACGGCCTGGCTCAACCAACACCAGCGCCACGTGTGGCAGGATTATGCCACGCTCTGGCATGACAGCGCGGCGGCGACCGCCATTCAGGCGGCCTGCGATGGCAACGGCACGCTGGGCTACGCCTGTGTCCGGGAGCAGGGCAGCTGGTCCAAGATCAGGCGGCTGAATCTGCCTGTGGTGCTGCAACTGGAAGGGGATAACCGTTCCAACCTGTTGTTGCTGGGCATGGACGCAGGCCGGCTGCTGGTCGGTGACCCTTCCCGGCCGCAGACGATCGCGCGGCAGGCCGTGGACGCCGTGTGGCTCGGCAGCTACCTCGCGGCCTGGCCACAGGCTCCCGATTGGCCGGCGACGGTCAGCCGCGGCGATTCGGGTCCCGCCGTCAAGACCGTTATGGAGATGGCGGCACGCGTCGATCTGCCGTACCATGGCGGCCAGCTCTTCGATGCCGAGTTCGAGCGTTGGCTGAAAGGTTTTCAACTGCGCAACGGCTTGCAAGTGGATGGCATCGTCGGCCGCAATACATTGTTGCACCTGATGACGGCATCCATCCACGAACCGCACTTGTTGCAGAATTGGGATTGATCGTGTCCATTCTTCTGGAAGCACTGCGAAAATCGGAAAAGGCCCAACGCGGGTCCAAGCCGCCGGGTATCGGCGACGACCTGCCCGCGGCCCCGGCCGCGGTGCGCTTCAGGCCCGTTCTGCTGGCCGCGGCGATCGTGGTTGCAGTCGCCGCCAGCGGCTGGTTCATCTGGCGCCAGTACCGGCCCCCGGCAGGTTACCAGCCGCCCGTCAGCCTGCCGGCCAGAACGCGCACACCGGTGGAGAAACCGCTCGCGGCCGCGCAGAGCGGGCGCGGCGCGGGCAGCGCGCGGCGGCCAGCGACACCCGCCCGTCCAGCGGCCACCGTTGGCGCAAAGCCCGCTGGCGGACAACGGACACCGGTCGAGTCTTTCAAGACGCCGGTAGCCAGCGCCAGCAGCGGACAGAAGGGGCCCGCGCCCGCGCCGGACGACGCGGCCAAGGTCGCGGCGGCGTTGGCCGCCGCGCAGCAGCCGGCCGCTGCCGAACCGGCCGCTGGGAGCGGGCCGGAAAAAGCAACGGGCAGCGAACCGTTCGAACCGCAGGCGCCGGAGCCGATTTCTTATTGGGAACTACCTGACGCGGTGCGCGCGCAGGTTCCCGAGATCAAGTTCACGGTGCTGGTTTACGCGCGGCGCCCGCAAGACCGCTTCGTGCTCATTGACGGCCAACGCCTGACCGAGGGCGATGCTCTGCCATCGGGGCCAAAAATCGTCGAAATCCGGCTTGACGGCGTCGTTTTCAGCTACCGTCTTTACCATTTCCTGGTCAAGCGCTGAACGCGCCCGCGCAGTGCGCCAGTCGGTGATGAGTCACTGGGTATGTATCTGAAAAAAGGATGGGACAAGCATATTTTGTGGCCTGATCCAACGGCACCGCTCGTCTTCAACTCAGCACCCGTCCCCGGCCGGTTCAGCCACGCCTGTACCCGGGCTTGCCTCAAGCCGCGGCTACGCCCTGGCTTCCAGTCCAGCCCGGCGTCGAGTCGTACCTGTGCGGCGTCAGGTTCCGGGATACCGGTGCAATGCGCGGGCCAGGTGAGCGGTGGCTTCCGGCATTGTCACAAACTGGTCAGAGAGCACCCCCGTCTATCCCTGGTTGACGCTGACGCTGGTCCTGCTGTGCGTCGCGGTCAAGCTGATGCACAGTGGCATGCCTCCGCTGATGCAGCACGACCTCGCGGGCCTGGTCGGCGCGCGCCCGGCCGAACTCAGCCAGGTGCTCAGCCAGGGACGGGGCGCCTGGAGCGACCGCCGGCTTCTGTTGCTTTTCAGCGCGCTGTTCATGCATTCGAGCTGGCTGCACCTGACGGGCAACATGGTCTACCTGTGGGTGTTCGGCATTCCGCTGGAACGGAGGCTCGGTTGGGCGGGCATGCTGTGCCTGTTCCTGCTGGGAGGCGCCCTGGCCAACCTGATGGTGACGCTGCGGGTACCGGACCTCGCGGCGCCCATCATCGGTTCCAGCGGGGCCGTCTCGGCCGTGGTGGGGGCTTACCTGGGCCTGTTCCCCGCCCGCCGCATCGGCATGTTGCTGCCGCTTGGTCTCTACCTGCAATTCGCGCGTGTGCCAGCGGTGCTGGTGATCGGCTCCTGGTTCACGCTGCAGTTGGTTTATACGGTATTCGGCCCCATTACTGGTGTTGTGGCCTGGTGGACGCACCTGGCGGGGTTTACACTGGGTTTGATATTCGCTTTGCTGGTACGTGCAAGCGCAATGGTGAGACTGGGTTAGCGGGCTGAAGATGGGTAAAGAGAAATTGTACCGGGTCGCGTTTCTGAACCACGGCAAGGTTTACGAACTTTTTTGTGGCAGTGTCGGAACCAGCGGCCTGCTCGGATTCGTGGAAATCGCCGACCTCGTGTTCGGGGAAGAGGATTCGGTCGTCGTCGACCCGACCGAGGAAAAGATGCGCGACGAATTCGAGGGCGTCGAGGTCCTGCACGTGCCGATACACAGTGTGCTGCGCGTTGAGCAGGTCAAACGCAAGGGCCAGTCGGTCATCCGCGATCGTGAAAGCGGCGAGAAGGTCACGCCGTTCCCGCTGCCGCCCGGCAGCCACTCAAGGTCCTGAGGCGCTCGCTTCGCCGCTGGCGAGGACCGCCGCGCCCTTCAACAGGATCAGCGCCTGGTACATGGCGTAGTCGTCCGCGGCGCTGACCTCGGATTTGAAAACACTCGTATCGGCCTGGCCGTCGCCGTCGAGGTGATGCTCGAGGTTCGCTTCCCGTTTGCGCCCCTGCGCCTCGTCCGCGACCGCTTCGACGTCGGCGAGGACCACGTCGGGCTGAATGCCTTCCGCCTGGATCGAGCGCCCCGAAGGGGTGTAGTAAAGCGCCGTCGTCAGCCGCAGGCCGGAACCGTTGCGCAGGTTCAGAACCGACTGGATCGAGCCCTTGCCGTAAGTTCTTTCGCCCACGATCAGGGCCCGCCCACGATCCTGCAGCGCGCCGGCCAGAACCTCCGCGGCCGAGGCCGTGCCGCCGTTGACGAGGACAACGACCGGCGTGCCGGCAAGCCACTGGCCGGCGTGCGCGGAATATTCCATCTGGTTGGGTGAGCGGCCCTTCGTGTATACGATCAGTCCGTCGTCCAGGAAGCCGTCGGCAATCGTGACCGCGGGCTTGAGCACGCCGCCGGGGTTGTTGCGCAGGTCCAGCACGACCCCCTTCAGGGGGCCGTCGTGATGGGCCAGCATGTACTTGACCTGCTCTTCCATCTCCTCGCCGCTCCTGCGGGTAAAGTGGGTAATCTGGAAATAGCCGTAGTCATGGTCCACCGGGCGGCTGAAAACGCTGTCGACGGTGACGAAACCGCGTGTCAGCTCGAGGGCGGACACCTCGCCGTTGGCGTGCCTGACGGTGACCCCCACCTGACTGCCGGCGGCGCCGCGCAGGCCGGCGATGGCCGCTTTCAGGTTCTGCCCGCGCAGATCCTTGTGGTCGATCGCGGTAATGACGTCGCCGCTGACGATACCGGCCCCGGCGGCGGCTCCGTTCCGGGTCACGCCGGCGACGACGACCTGTCCCGCGTGCAGCCGCAGCTCGACACCGATACCGCTGTAACGGCCCTGGGAGGCGTTGTCGAGTTGCCGGAATTCATCCGGCTCCATGAAGGCGGAATGCGGGTCGATCTCCGACAACATGCCCCGGATGGCGGCGTTCAGGAGTCGGTGGTCGTCGACTTCCTCGACATAGTTGCTGCGAATCTGGTTGAAAACCTCGGTGAAGGTGCGCAGGTCCGCCAACGTGAGTTGGGCCTGTCCGGATTGCGTGGTCTCGTCCGCCGGCAGCGGCGCCGCGGTCATCAGCGCCAGCGTCAGCAGCAAGTTGGTTCGTAGGATTCCCATGTCATTGTTCCATATCGATGAATGTTCGCGTCGTTGCGGCCGGCCCTAGCGGTTGATCCAGATGGCGGGGTCAACGGCTTTGCCGTTCTTGCGGATTTCGAAGTAAAGACCGCTGCCGTTACGGGGGCTTTCCCCCACGGTGCAGATGGCCGTGCCCGGTTCGACCCAGTCCCCGACTTCGTGGAGCAGGCTTTCGTTGTTGCCGTAAAGACTCATGAATCCGTCACCGTGGTCGATGATCATAAGCAGCCCGTAGCCGCGAAGCCAGTCTGAAAACGCGACACGGCCGTAGCCGATCGACTTGACCTCGGTGCCGGTCGGCGCGGCGATCAGCCAGCCCTGCCAGTTCAGACCGGCTGCGCGGCGTTGTCCGAAGGCGTGCCTGACCCGGCCCTTGACCGGCCACGGCAGCTTGCCCTTGAATTGTTCCGGCGCCAGCCGCCGGCCGAGGTCGTCGGGGATGTCGGCCAGCACGCTGGTCAGTTTCCGCAACAGCGTTTCGAGATCACGGCGGTTTTTCTCGAGCTCCGCCAGGCGGCTTTCATCGCTGTCGATCTGGGCCGACAGGCGGGCGACGATTTGCCGGCGTTGATCGCGCTGCTGCCGCAACTTGTCCATGACGGTTTGCTGGTTGGCCTTGACGGCCTCGAGGGCCGACAGTTCCTGGTCGATCTGCGACTGCATCCGGTCGAGCGTCTGCAGAACCTGCTTCAGTTCCCCGATCTGCCCGGCTTCCGATTGGCTGAAATAGTCATAATAAGCCAGCATCCTGGATAGTTGCGCCGGGCTGTCCTGGTTGAGAACGAGCTTGAGACGGGACTCGCGGCCGAGACGGTAAGCGGCCATGATCTGCCGCGCCAGCGCCTGCCGGCGCTGGTCGAGTGTGTGCAGGTACTGCTCGCGCTTGGCGTCGAGTTGCGCCATCTCGGCGCGGTGACCGGCGGCCGCGGATTCGAGATCCCGCAGGCGCATGGCGCTGGCCTCGATTTTGCGGTCGGCGCTTCTGAGCGCTGCCTGCTCGTCGGCGTAGGTCTTCCGGTCATCCGCCAATGACCGCGACAGCTGGCTGATCTCGGCCTTGACCTTATTGAGCCGATCACGCGTTTCCGGGGTGCTGGGCGCGCCGAGCGCGGAACTGCCAAGGCCCAAGGCCAGCCACGCCGCAAATGCGAGCCGCCACGATACCACCGGCCTAGCCCTGTCCCGTTGCCGCCGTGTCCAGCCTGACCAGGGAGTGCCCCGTCATCTCCGCCGGCGCCTCGAGACCCAGCAAGTCCAACATCGTCGGCGCGATGTCCTTGAGCGCGCCGCCGGATTCCAGTTCGGCCTTACGGCCCCAGTAGACCAGGGGCACCGGGTTGCTGGTATGGGCCGTCATGGGTTGGCCGCTGGCGGGGTCGGCCATCTGCTCCAGGTTGCCGTGATCGGCCGTGATCAGCAGTTCGCCGCCGCTTTCCCGCACCGCCTTCAGTACAGTGCCCAGGCACTGATCGACGGCCTCGGCCGCCTCGATCGCGGCCGGCAGGCTGCCCGTATGGCCGACCATGTCCGGGTTGGCCACGTTGCAGACGATCACGTCGAAGCGGCCGCCCCGGATCGCCCGGTCCAACTCGCTGGTGAGTTCTTCTATGCTCATCCGCGGTTGCAGGTCATAGGTCGCCACGGACGGCGACGGGATCAGCAGGCGTTGCTCGCCGGGGAAAGGTTCCTCCTCGCCGCCATTGAAAAAGAACGTGACGTGCGCGTACTTTTCGGTTTCCGCGATGCGCAGCTGGCGCAGCCCCTGCTGCGACAGCACCTCGCCGAGCAAACCTTTTAGGTGTTCCGGCGGGAAAGCAACCGCGGCCGGCAGCGCTTCCAGGTACTGCGTCATGCAGACGAAGGCCGCAAGTGCGGGGCGGCGGCAGGGGAATTCGCTGAATCCAGGCTCGGTGAAGGCCCGGCTCAGCTCACGTGCGCGGTCGGCCCGGAAATTAATGAATACGACGGCGTCGCCGTCGGCGATGCCCTGGTAGTCGCCGAGCACGGTGGGGCTGACGAATTCATCGTTCTCACCGCGGTCATAGGCCGCCTGCAGGCCTGCCGCGGCCGTCGGGCAGCGGTAATGGCAGTCGGCGCGCGCGAGCATGTTCCAGGCCTGTTCCACCCGTTCCCAGCGGCGGTCGCGGTCCATCGCGTAATAGCGGCCGCACAGGCTGCCGTAGGACGCGGAGGCCGTCTTGTCCAGTTGCGCCTGCATTTTCCGCAGTGACTCATCGGCGCTGCGCGGCGGGGTGTCGCGTCCGTCGAGGAAAGCGTGGATACGAACCGCGGGCGCGCCTTGTGCGACCGCCATTTCCAGCATGGCCAGGAAATGGTCCTGGTGGGAGTGGACGCCGCCGGGCGACAACAGGCCCATGATATGCAGCGTGGCGCCGTTGCGGCGGCTGGCTTCGATGGCCTCGCGCAGTGCCGGGTTTTCGAAAAAGCTGCCGTCCTCGATGGCCTGGTTGATGCGCGAGTAATCCTGGTAGACGACGCGCCCCGCGCCGATGTTCATGTGCCCGACTTCGGAATTGCCCATCTGTCCGTCCGGCAAGCCGACCGACCTGCCCGACGTCGAGATGCGCGTGTGGCTGGCCGAGCGCAGCAGCCCGTCCCAGCAGGGCGTAGCGGCCATGCTGATGGCGTTGTCGTCGGCAGCCTCCCTGCAACCCCAGCCATCGAGTATCATCAGCACCAGTGGGCCGGCGATTGTCTTTTTGGGTTTGTCCTCGGGCATGCGCCCTCCAGTGCAAATTGATCGTGAACCGTTTTCCGCTTGCAAATTCCGGTTCCCGCCACCACATCGCATCAGTGCGGCGACTTACCTTAACTCAACATGAACGGATTTACAGGTCGGGCCGACGGTGCGAACATTATTCCACAACGGCAACGGCGCCGCCTTGAAAAGTGGCCGCCTACGAGCCACTCGATAATGGCAATGGACAACGAAGCACGGTGCTGGGTTTCAGCGACAGCACCGTCGCCGACCAGCAGGAGTCGATAAGGTGCAACAATTGATTGAATTTGCCGGCAACCACGTGGCGCTCGTTGCCGCTTTCGGGGCTGTCATACTGTTATTGATGTGGACGGAGATCAGCCGGCGTAACCGCGGCTACACCGAACTCACACCCACGCAGGCCGTGCGCAAGATCAACCAGGGTGGTGTTACCATCGTCGATATCGGCAGCGCCGCCAAGTTCAGCAAGGGTCACCTGATGGGTGCGGTCAACATACCGCTCACGCGGTTCAGCAAACCCGACCCGGAAATCGAAAAACTGGCAGCGAAACCGGTGCTCATCGTCTGTGACACCGGCAACACGGCGCACCAGGCGGCTGCGGCGCTGATCAAGCTCGGGGCCACGGACGTTTCGATCCTGAAAGGCGGCAGGGTACAATGGAAGGCTGACGAGTACCCGCTTGTCAGCAAATAGGCCCGCCTCGGCGCGGCCGCAGGCGGGCGGGACAATTGAATCTTTCACGCCTTCTCCCGGCAGCAGGCGCAGGACAAATTCACAAACAGCGGAGAGTATCGATCATGGCAGACGAACAGAACCAGGACAACACCACGGAAGAACAGACCGAGCCACTATTCCAGTTGCAGAAGATTTACCTGAAGGACGCCTCGTTCGAGCTGCCGCACGCCCCGCAGATATTTCAGGAAGATGGCCAGGTCGAGATCAAGATGAACATTGCGCAACAGGTGGACCAGCTGGCCGACGGGGTGCACGAAGTGATGCTGACGGTCACCGTGACCGCGACGCTGGATGAAAAGACGGCTTACCTGGCCGAGGTGCAGCAGGCCGGGGTCTTTTCCATCGTCGGGTTGGACGAGAAGACACAACATGCGGTTTTGAACACCCTGTGCCCGCACACGCTGTTTCCGTATGCGCGCCGGGCGATCACCGACCTGGTGGCCGACGGCGGCTTTCCGCCGCTGGTGTTGCAGCCGATCAATTTTGACCAGATCTACGCGCAGCGCCTGCAGGAAGCGCAGGCTCAGCAGGAGCAGGCTGCCGCCGACATGGAAGTTCAGGGCAACGCCTGACGGTTCGCCCGAATGAGCGCACCAGCGCCGGTTGTCGCCGTACTCGGGGCGGGTTCCTGGGGTACCGCGCTGGCCCTGCAACTGGACCGCAGCGGCTCAAAATGCATCTTGTGGAGTTTCGATGAGGAGCAGATCGCGCAGATACGCGCCACGGGCCGTAACAGCGCGTGTTTCCCCGACATCGAACTGCCGGGCAGCATTGCTATCGAGAGCGACATCCAGGCGGCTGTGAGGGCCGCTGACCTGGTGCTGCTGGTCACGCCGAGTTTTGCCTTTGCCGACACCATACGTGCCTTTCGGAAAGTGTTGCCTGCCGGTCAAGGCGTCGCCTGGGGCTGCAAGGGTTTCGAGCCCGGCAGCGGCCGTCTGCTGCACGAGGTCGCCGCGGAGTTGTTGCCGCCGCACACGCCGCTGGCGGTGGTGACCGGCCCGTCCTTCGCCAGGGAGGTCGCGCTGAATCTGCCGACCGCCGTCACGGTGGCCGGCGAGGATGCGCAATTCACCGGTCAATTGGCGGCCGCACTGCACGGCGCTCATTTCCGCGCCTACACCAGCGATGACGTGATCGGCGCCGGGCTGGGCGGCGCCGTCAAGAACGTGCTGGCGGTCGCGACCGGCATATGCGACGCCATGGCCCTCGGCAATAACGCCAGGGCTGCCTTGATCACACGCGGCCTGGCCGAAATGATGCGGCTCGGCCAGGCGCTGGGTGCGCAACCGGAAACGCTGATGGGACTGGCTGGGGCGGGTGACCTGATCCTGACCTGCACCGGCGATTTGTCGCGCAATCGCCGGCTGGGGCTGGCGCTGGGCAAGGGCCGGAGCCTCGAGCAGGCACTGGCGGAAATCGGCCAGGTGGTCGAGGGGGTGCAAAGCGCGGTCGAAGTCCGGCGCCTGGCCCGCAAGTACAAGGTCAGTATGCCGATTTCCAAGCAGGTCCACGGCATCATCCACGAGGGCTGGAACGCGGAAGAGGGTGTTTCCCGCTTGTTGGCGCGGGAGCAGAAAGCCGAATACTGCGATTGAGCCGGGCCGCCCCTCGTTTCAGTCTTTGAATCCCAGTTGTCGCCACGCCTCGTACACCGCCACCGCGACGCTGTTCGACAGGTTCAGGCTGCGCGAATCGGCGGTCATCGGCAAGCGCAGGCACCGATCCGCGCCGAGCGCCGCCATCAGGCTTTTCGGCAGGCCGCGGGTCTCCGGACCGAACAGCAGGCCGTCGCCGTGCCTGAACGGCGCCTCGTCGTAACGGCGGCGGGCGCGTGTCGAAAATGCCCACAGACGCATCTTTGCATGGCGTTCCCGGAAGCTGTCCCAGTTCAGATAGCTGTCGACGCTGGCCAGGTCGCGATAGTCCAGTCCGGCGCGTTTCAGGCGGGGGTGGTCGAGTTGAAAGCCCAGCGGGCCGACCAGGTGCAGGCGCGCGCCGGTGTTGGCGCATAGACGGATGACGTTGCCGGTGTTCGGTGGAATCTCCGGTTGGTAAAGAATCACGTGCAACATGGAAAGGTCCCGGCACTGGCGGCGATGGTGTCGGCGGCCCATGGTACAGAATAATTCCGCCGCTGCCAGTGACCCGCCCGTTGCGCGGTGGGAAAAGGCGTTCTCCGCGTACCGGTTTTCACGCTTTTTTTAGATTTGCGACGAAACGAATCGCAGTAATTGCAAGGCTTTACTGCCCTTCGGCGCGAACCGCGGTTTGATGCCCGCAAGTTGCCTCTTCTATAAGCTGTTGAAAATGAAAATAAACTACAGTATTTCAGCCAAATGGTTTCGCTCCGCACGTGATTTGACAGCCCTGGTTTGCGGCGGTATTGTTTACCACCGAAACACAATATCTTGTGTTGTTCAGGAGGACAAGGCACAATAAATTGTGCCCGGTATTCAAATAAAACCAAATAATTAAACAGGATAATTCATGAGCAGTGTTCGTGTTGAGACCATAAGCACTGATATACAAGCAGTTCCCTTCCAGGAGGCGTCCCTCGACATCTGGGATAAAAAGTACCGCTTAAAATCCAAAATAGGTGAGTGCATCGACAACACCATCGATGACACCTACAAGCGGGTGGCCCAGGCGCTGTCGCGGGTTGAAAAGAGCGAAGAACTGCGGCAACGGTGCTACGAGGAGTTTTTGTGGGCCCTGCGGCGTGGTGCGATACCGGCGGGCAGGATTATTTCCAATGCAGGTGCCAGCGAGCACAAGCCGGCAACGTCGACGATCAACTGTACGGTTTCCGGGACCATCAAGGACTCCATGAACGGCATCCTGGACAAGGTGCACGAGGCCGGGCTGACGCTGAAGGCCGGTTGCGGCATCGGTTACGAGTTCTCCACCCTGCGGCCGAAGGGCGCCTACGTCTCGGGCGCGGGCGCGTACACGTCGGGCCCGCTGAGTTTCATGGACATCTACGACAAGATGTGTTTTACGGTGTCCTCAGCCGGCGGGCGCAGAGGCGCACAGATGGCGACCTTCGACATCGGCCACCCCGACTCGATGGAATTCATACGCGCCAAGCGGGAGAACGGCCGCTTGCGGCAATTCAATTGCTCGCTGCTGGTGACCGATGAGTTCATGCGCGCGGTCGCCAATAACGAGGACTGGGCGCTGGCGTTCCCGCTGACACCGAGCGAGGCCGTCGATATCGACCTCGAGGATCCGGAGAAGGTGCTGTGGCGGGAATGGCCGGCGACGACCGATTACGTCAGTCGCGAGGACGGGCTGGTCGCCTGCAAGATCTACAAGCGGGTCCCCGCCCGCCGGATGTGGGACATGATCATGTCGTCCACCTATGATTTTGGCGAGCCCGGTTTCATCCTGATCGACCGCATCAACGAGATGAACAACAATTGGTTCTGCGAAAATATCCGGGCCACCAATCCGTGCGGCGAGCAGCCCCTGCCGCCCTATGGCGCCTGCTTGCTGGGTTCCGTCAACCTGACCCGTTTTGTCGAGCAGCCGTTTACCGACAAGGCCCGCTTCAACTGGGAGGAGTACCGCAAGGTCGTCAAGATTTTTACCCGCATGCTGGACAATGTCGTAGAGATCAACGGCCTGCCGCTGGGCAAGCAGCGTGACGAGATCGAGCGCAAGCGCCGCCACGGCATGGGTTTCCTGGGGCTGGGTTCGACGCTGACGCTGCTGGGCATGAAATACGGCTCAGAGAAGTCGCTGGAATTTACCGAACGCGTTGCCCGCGAGATGGCCCTGGCGGGCTGGCGCCAAGCGCTCGAACTGAGCCGTGAAAAGGGGCCGGCGCCGGTGATGAACGAGGAATTCGAGGTAACCGCGCAGATGTTGCGCAAGCGGCCGGAGATGGCCGCCGACGGTTACAAGGTCGGTGACCTGGTCAAGGGCTCGGTGCTGCACGCCAGGTACAGCCGTTACATGCGGCAGGTCGCCGACATCGAGCCGGAACTCGCTGCTGCGCTGGCGGAAGAGGGCGCGCGTTTCACGCACCACACTTCCATCGCGCCGACCGGCACCATTTCGCTTTCACTGGCCAACAACGCGTCCAACGGCATCGAGCCGAGCTTTGCACACCACTACAGCCGCAATGTCATACGCGAAGGCAAGAAGAGCAAGGAAAAGGTGCAGGTTTTCAGCTTCGAACTGCTGGCCTACCGCGCACTGGTGGATTCGCAGGCGATGCCGGCCGCTGCCAATAGCGTGAGCGGGCTGCCCCCGCAGTTCGTGGCGGCCGAGGAAGTGACACCGAAACAACACGTGGACATCCAGGCAGCCGCGCAGAAGTGGATCGACTCGTCCATTTCAAAAACGGCCAACGTGCCCACCGAGTTTCCATTCGAGGATTTCAAGGATATTTACACCTATGCCCACGGCAAGGGCCTGAAGGGCTGCACCACATTCCGGTTCAACCCGGAAGCCTTCCAGGGCGTGCTGGTCAAGGACGAAGACCTGGCCAATACGACCTACCGGTTCGTGCTCGAAGACGGCGAAGTCGTGGAAGTCAAGGGCAACGAGGAGATCGAGTACGATGGCGAGGTCCATACCGCCGCCAACTTGTACGACGCGCTCAAAGAGGGTTATTACGGGAAATTCTAGGCGAGAGCAATAACGTGACTGTCAAAATCAGCAAAAACATCGTCGGCTACGAAGTCGTCAAAAGCGAAGAACAGCTGGCTGCGCAAAAGACGGCGGAGGAGCAACGCGCCGAACGCGCCAAGGCCAAGGTCATCCGCATGACTGAAAAGGTCATGCGGCCGGAAGGCATGGAAGCGCTGGAAGGGTCGACCTACAAGATCAAGACTCCGCTCGATGACCACGCCATGTACGTCACGATCAACGATATCGTGCTCAACCGGGGTACGGAGCATGAGCAGCGGAGGCCGTTCGAGATCTTCATCAATTCAAAGAACATGGATCACTTCCAGTGGATCGTGGCGTTGACGCGGCTGATGTCGGCCGTTTTCCGCAAAGGCGGTGACGTCACGTTCCTGGCAGAAGAACTGCAGGCGGTGTTCGACCCCAAGGGCGGTTACTTCAAGCCGGGCGGCAAGTTCATGCCGTCGATCGTCGCCGAAATCGGCGCCGTGATCGAACACCACATGCAGAAAATCGGTCTGCTGGCGAAGGAAGAATTATCCGAGCAGCAACAGCTCCTTTTGAAGGAAAAAAGGGCGGCCGCTGAAGCCAACCCGCAAAAAAAAAGTCTGACTGACGCGGATTCCGACGACCCGGCGTATCCGGCTTCGGCCACCGTTTGTTACAAGTGCCACACCAAGGCCGTGATCGTGATGGATAATTGCGCGACCTGCCTGTCGTGCGGTTATTCCAAGTGCGGCTGACTTCCGCGGGGCCCAAACTTCCGGATTCGCTGCTATGATGTGGGTATGCCACTGCCCCATGAAATAATCAGAGCAAAGCGGGATGGTCAGGAACTGACCGGCGAAGCGATCAGAACCCTTGTCAACGGAATTGCCGGCGGGCAGGTCAGTGACGCCCAGATCGGCGCCTTCGTCATGGCCGTTCACATCAATGGCATGACCAAGGCCGAGCAACGCGAGTTGACGCTGGCCATGCGCGACAGCGGGTCCTGCCTGCACTGGCCGGCGCTCGACGGGCCGGTCCTCGACAAGCATTCGACGGGCGGCGTCGGTGACCTGGTCAGCCTGGTGCTGGCGCCGATGCTGGCGGCATGTGGCGCCTACGTGCCGATGATATCCGGGCGCGGCCTCGGTCACACGGGCGGCACGCTGGACAAGCTGGAAAGCATTCCCGGGCTCAGCGTCAATCTCGCACCCCGGACTTTCCAGCAAATCGTGCGTGCAGCCGGCCTCGCCATGGTCGGGCAAAGCCGGGAACTGGCGCCCGCCGACGGCCGCATGTACGCGGTGAGGGATGTGACGGCGACCGTCGACACCTGCCCGCTGATCGTGGCATCGATACTGTCAAAAAAGCTCGCCGAGGGGCTGGCCGGACTGGTGCTGGATGTCAAAACGGGCAACGGCGCCCTGATTTGCGAGCGCAACAGCGCCCGCGACCTGGCGCAGGACCTGGTCGACGTCGCGCAGCTTGCCGGTCTTCGCAGTTTCGCTCTTATCACCGACATGAACCAGCCGCTCGCCTCCAGCGCCGGCAACGCGCTGGAGGTGCTCGAGGCGATCGCGTTCCTGAAAAACGAGGGCCGCAATCCGCGGCTGCTCGAGGTGGTGCTGGCGCTGGCGTCCGAGTTGCTGCTGCTGAGCGGACTCGCGAGCACCCGCAAGCAGGCCGGGAACATGCTCAACGAGGCATTGGCAAGCGGCGGGGCGGCAGACCGTTTTGCGCGCATGGTGGCCCTGCAGGGTGGCCCGGCGGACCTGCTGGAAAAGACCGCGGAATACTTCCCCCGCGCCCCGGTCGTCAGGCCGCTGGCCGCCGGCAAAGGGGGCTGCATCAGCTATATGGACACGCGCGCGATCGGTCTTTGCGTGGGCGCCCTGGGCGGCGGCCGGCAGCAGCAGGGCGAGGCGATCGACCATCGTGTCGGGTTATCGGCCCTGTGCAACGTCGGTGACATGGTCGCCAGCGGCGACAGCCTGGTCACCATCCATGCCGCCGACGAGGCGGGCTGGCAGGCCGCTGCCAGCAGGCTCGCCGGGGCCATCACCGTGGGACGGAAGACGGACCCGCTGCCGGCGCTATACGAGTCCATTGCCCCGGCGGCCGCGAACTGAACGGCAGCAGTTTCGATGCCCAGCCCCCATATCGAAGCAGCCAACGGCGATTTCGCAGAGACGGTCCTGATGCCCGGAGACCCGTTGCGGGCCAGGAACCTCGCGCAGACGTATCTGCACAACCCCAGGCAGGTCAACAGCGTGCGCAACATGCTGGGCTATACCGGGACGTTCAGGGGCAAGCCCGTGTCGATCATGGGCTCGGGCATGGGCATGCCATCGATCAGTATTTACGCCCACGAGCTTTTCGAGTTTTACGAGGTGCAGCAGATCGTGCGCATTGGCACCTGTGGCGGGCTGCTGGCGGACATGAAGCTCGGCGACCTGGTGCTGGCCGCGGCGGCCGGAACGGATTCAGCCATGAACCGGCAGCGTTCCGGCGGTTGGGACCTCGCCGCCAGCGCCGATTTTGAATTGTTGAAAAGGGTGCATGACGCGGCGCTGGAGCACCAACTGGAGACAAGGACCGGCAACGTTTTTTCGACCGACTGGTTTTACCACCCCGACGAGGCCTTCGTCGAAAAAATGCAACGCATGGGCGTGCTGGCTTTGGACATGGAGACCGCCGCCCTGTACGCGTTGGCGCGGCAATGCCGCAAGCGGGCGTTGACGATTTTGACTGTCAGCGACGTCATCCCGACCGGTGAGCGGGCCTCGAACGAGTGGCGCCAGAGCGCCTTTGCGACCATCATGGAGGCGTTCTTGCCGGCCTTGCTGCAGGAGGCCCCGCCAGGTGGCTAGGCGCTATATGATACTGGTATCCCCGCCGGGAGCATGGCATGCGGTCTAGCCCGGGGCAGGTCGTGGACCGCTTGTTCGCCGCGGCCCGCGGCGCCAGCGAAAACGCCTACGCCCCTTACAGCGGCGCCAGCGTCGGGGCCTGCGTCCTCGATGGTGAGGGCAACGTTTACAGCGGCTGCAATGTCGAAAATGCGTCTTATGGCCTGACCCAGTGCGCCGAACGTAACGCGCTGGCAGCGGCGATCAATGCCGGCGTGCGGCCCGGCGAGATCCGCGCGCTGCTGGTTTACGCGAGGGGTTTCGACGTGCTGGCGCCCTGCGGCGCCTGCCGCCAGGTCATGAGCGAATTGCTGGCCCCCGACGCGCTGGTGGTGACCTGCCTCAGCGAGAGCGATTACAGCAGCTGGCGTCTTGCCGAATTGTTACCGTATCCTTTTCAACTGAGCCATTCGAGCCGCGAGGAAAACAAATGAACGAAAAACACTCCGAGGACCGCCGCCGTTTCCTGCAAACGGGCGCGACGCTGCTGGGCGCTTCCTGGCTGTCACTGAACGCGCCGGCTGTTTTGGCCGCTGGCCGCGCAGCCGGTGACAAGCTGGCGGCGGCGGCCGCTTTCGATCACCTCGACGCGGAGGAGGCCGCCGAACTGGCCGCCATCGCCGACCAGATCATACCTGCCGACGAATCGCCCGCAGCCAGCGACATCGGCGTCGTCTATTTCATGGACGCCGCGCTGGGCGGATTCATGGCGCCGGGCGCGGCTGGCTTCAAGCAGGGGCTTGCCGGCTTGCAGCAGCAAGTCAAAGCGGCTCACCCCGAGCGGTCGCGCTTTTCCGAATTGACCGCGAAGGAGCAGACAGCGCTGCTGAAAAACGTGGAGGACACGCCGTTTTTCGGCACGGTGCATTTCCTGACCCTGGCGGGGATGTTCACGCTGCCGAAGTACGGCGGAAATCGTGACGAAGCGGGCTGGAAGCTGATCGGTTTCGACAAGCGTCACGTCTGGCGACCGCCTTTCGGCTACTACGACATCGGTCACCACGGCGAGTCCGCCGTGGCAGCGGACGAGGGCGAGAAATGAATAAGAAAATGAACACACCCACTTTCAAAACGCGCCAGGCCGTGGATTTTGTCGTCATTGGCTCCGGTGCGGCCGGCGGCGTGCTGGCAAAGGAACTGTCCACGCGGGGCTATGACGTGGTGGTGCTGGAGCAGGGGCCGTACCGCACCGCCGCGGACTTCGGCCATGACGAACTCAAGGTCATGTTCCAGAACGAATTGATGAACCACCCCGGCTGGAACGATCCGCAGTCGTTCCGCCGCTTTGCCAAAGACAAGGCCGAAACCGTACCGTTAAACGCGCCGCCGCCCGCGTTCTATTCGCGCGGGGTCGGCGGCAGCAGCGTTCATTTCACGGCCAATTACTGGCGCTTCCACGCCAGCGATTTCAAGGAGCGCAGCCTGCTGGGCCCGATCGCGGGCACCGGCTTTGCCGACTGGCCGATCAGCTACGAGGAACTCGAGCCCTATTACACCCGGGTCGACTGGGAATGCGGGGTATCCGGTGTGCCCGGGCCCTTCGATGAGCGGCGTTCGAAGCCCTACCCGGTGCCGCCGTTGCCGGTGAAGTCCTCCGGCGTTCTGTTCGAGAAGGGCGCCAGGGCGATCGGCCTGCATCCCCAGCCCGCGCCGATGGCCATATTGTCGCAGCCGCTGAACGGCCGGCCCGCCTGCCTGCATTGCGGCTTCTGCATGGGTTTTGGCTGCGAGGCCAACGCCAAGTCGTCCTCGCTGGCTTCCATGATCCCGCTGGCGGAAGCCAGCGGTCACTGCGAAATCCGGCCCCTGTCGACCGTTTTCCGTATCGAAACCAACGACAAGGGGCGGGTCTCCGAGGTCGTGTACCTGGACAGCGAGGGACGGGAACAGGCACAGAAGGCCCGCGCCGTGATCCTTTCGGCGAACGGCGCGGAAACCCCGCGGTTGTTGTTTCTTTCGGAATCGCCGCGCTTTCCGCATGGCCTCGCGAATTCGTCGGGGATCGTCGGCAAGTACCTGATGGGTAACGGGCACGGTCACGTCGAGGCCGCGTTCGAGCACCCACTGAACGAGTTCAAGAGCGTGCAGGTCACGCGCATCGTGCACGATTTCTATGAAAACGACCCGAAGCGTGGGTTTTACGGCGGCGGCGGGCTCGATGCCCGGCCGTTCCTGGATTCGACGCCGTTGCTGTACGCGCTCGCCGGCATGCCGCCCGACAGACCCCAATGGGGCGCCGAGTTCAAGCAGATGCTGCGGCATTACTACACGCGCAAGATGTCGATACTCGCGAGTACCACCTCGCTGCCGCTTGAACGCAACAACATCACGCTCGACCCGGTGCTGAAAGACGACAAGGGCCGGGCGGCGATACGCATGACATACATGGACCACGACGATGACCTCGCGATGATCCGGTTCTTGCAGGACCGCGCGGTCGCAATCCTCGAGGCCGCGGGAGCCAAGCAGGTCTGGCGCCGCCCGGTCGAAGGCGGCAAGATCCAGGCGCACCTGCTGGGAACCTGCCGCATGGGCAACGACCCGAAATCATCGGTGGTCGACAAGTATCACCGGGCCCATGATGTGCCCAACCTGTTTATCTGTGACGGGTCCAGTTTTGTCAGCTCCGGACGCGGTCAGCCGACGATGACCATCCAGGCGCTGGCATTCAGGGCAGCGGAGCACATCGCCCGTTTCGCCAAACGCAATGAGATCTGATGAGGGAGACAATGTTATGAAAAAGCTTCTGCTTGCTGTATTTCTGAGCGGCTGCCTGTGCGGGCAGGCCGTTTGGGCCGCCGGGCCCGAAGTCACGTATTACCCGATGGCCGGCAACGAGGACCTGCCGTTCTCGGAAGCGGTCCGGGTGGGCCACATGCTCTACCTGTCCGGCAGTATCGGTCTGGTGCCCGGCACCATGAAGCTGGCCGCGGGCGGTATCGCCGCCGAGACGCGGCAAACGCTGGAGAACATCAAGGCCACGCTGGAAAAGCACGGTTCGTCCCTCGCCAACGTCGTCAAGTGCACGGTGTTTCTCGCCGATATACGCGACTGGCCGGCGATGAACGCGGTTTACAAGACCTACTTTGCGAGCAACCCGCCGGCCCGCAGCGCCCTGGGCACCAGCGGCCTCGCACTTGGCGCGCGCACTGAAATCGAGTGCATGGCCACGGTCGAATAGCGCTGCGCTCGGTCATGTTTTCCCGACACAGCAGGAAAGCGGGTCTCTGTGCGCTGCTCGTTGGCTTGTGCCTGCACCATCACGCCGCCGCCGCACCGGCTGCGGAGCAGGACCCGGCGACGGTCAGCCGCTTTGCCGAACTGGCGCTCGCCTGCGTGCACAAGGAGTACCCGAACAAGATCGCGCACGTTCTTAACAGCGACGCCGATGTCGCGCCGCCGCGTGAGCTGACGCCGGTTTTTTACGGCTGTTTCGACTGGCACTCGTCGGTCCATGGCCACTGGCTGCTGGCCCGGTTGCTGCGGCTGCACCCGGACGCCGATTTTGCCGCGGCCGCAGAGACCGCGCTGGACGCGAGCTTCGGCCCTGAGCGGGTCGCAGCCGAAGTCCGTTACGTCACGGCCGCCGGCCGCGAGAGTTTCGAACGGCCCTACGGGGCGGCGTGGCTGCTGCAGTTGACGGCCGAACTGCGCGAATGGGACGATCCGCGCGCACGGCGCTGGCTGGCCGCGCTGCAACCGCTGGAAAGCGCGATGGCGGGAAAGATGCGTGCCTGGCTGGAAAAGCTGAGCTATCCGATCCGCATCGGCGAGCACGCACAGACCGCGTTCGCCTTCGGCCTGTTCCTGGATTGGGCGGCCACGGCCGGCGCGGATGATTTTTATGCCCTGGTAGAGCGGCGCTCGCGCGAGTTCTACCTGGCGGACAAGAACTGCCCGCTGAACTATGAGCCGGGCGGCCAGGATTTTCTTTCACCCTGCCTGGCGGAAGCCGACCTGATGCGCCGGCTTTTGGGCCCGCGGGCCTACGCCGGCTGGCTGGCCGACTTTTTGCCGGAGATACCGCTTGACGGCAGCAGCGACTGGCTGCCGCTGGCGGTCGTGACCGATCCGACCGACGGCAAGCTGGCGCACCTGGACGGTCTCAACATCAGCCGCGCGTGGATGCTGGAAGGCATGGCCTCCGGTCTTCCGCGCGGCGACCTGCGGCGCAAGTCACTGCTGGCCAGTGCCGCCGTGCACAAGGCCTCTGGTCTTGCGGCGGTTACCGGGGCGCATTACGCCGGCGGCCATTGGCTCGGCAGTTTTGCAACCTACCTGCAGACCCGGCGGGGCCTGCAGATCAAAAAGCCGGCGGTGGCCCGTGACGCAGGGCCGCAGACGGCGGTGTCCCGCCTGCACCTGGCGCAGTCACGCATGGCGCGCTTCGAAGGGCGGCTGAACGCGATGCTGAGCCTGAACCCGAAGGCGGAGGAGATCGCCCGCGGCCTCGACCGGGACACGGCCGGGACGCACGGTCCGCTGTATGGCTATCCGGTCGTGCTCAAGGACAATATCGAAACCCGCGATATGCCGACGACCGCCGGATCGTTGGCGCTGGCGGGAAATTTCACCGGCCGTGACGCCGAGTTGGCGGCGAGGCTGCGGGCGGCCGGTTTGGTCATCGTCGGCAAGGCCAACCTGTCGGAATGGGCCAATTTCCGCGATGAGCATTCAACCAGCGGCTGGAGCGGTGTTGACGGCCTGACCGTGAATGCCTGGAATGCAAATCGAACGGCTTGCGGCTCGAGTTCCGGTTCCGCCGTCGCCGTGGCCGCCGGTTACGTGCCTGTTGCCGTCGGCACGGAAACCAATGGCTCCGTCATCTGCCCGGCTTCCGTCAATGGTATCGTGGGCATCAAGCCGACGCTGGGGCTGGTCAGCCGGCGCGGCATCGTGCCGATATCGCACAACCAGGACACGGCGGGGCCGATGGCGATCAGCGTCACGGCGGCCGCCCTGCTGTTGTCCGCCATGGAGAGCGAGGACCCGCAGGACCCGGTGACGGTGCGCAGCGCCCGCTATCATGGCCGGGACTACACGCAGGAACTGCGCCGGGACGGCCTCAAGGGCATGCGGGTCGGGGTGGTGCGCTCGCAGAAGTTTCACCCGCAGAGCAAGCCCGTGTTCGACCGCGCGGTAGCCGATCTCGCGGCCGCCGGCGCGGTCATCGTCGACGGCCTCGAATTCCCGCCCTGGCCGGACAAGTTCTGGGACAATTCGCTGTTGGTCCTGGAAACGGACTTCAAGCACGACCTGAACACCTATCTCTCCGGGTTGCCGGGTGAATTGCACGACCTCACGCTGCAGGGACTCATCGAATTCAACCGGCAACACGCGCAACGGGAGATGCCCTGGTTCAAACAGGGCCTGATGCTGGCCTCCGAGGACAGCCCCGGTCTTGACAGCGAGGCCTACAAGCAGGCCCTGCAAAAGGTCCAGGGGTTCACCCGCTCGACGATCGACGGTCTCCTCGAGGCTTATCACGTCGACGTGCTGGTGCTGCGCAGCAACGCGCCGGCGTTCAGCATCGACCTCGTCTACGGCGACAATTTCCAGGGCGGCGCCAGCACGCTGGCGGCGGTGGCGGGTTACCCGCACATTACCGTTCCGATGGGCCGCTACAAGGGCCTGCCGGTCGGCCTGTCCTTTGTCGGCACGGCGTTTTCGGAGCCGACGCTGATACGTGCGGCCTACGCCTACGAACAGGCGACGCGTCATGCAACCACGCTGGCCGGAGCGCATCCCTGGACGGTGTCACCGTGAGCGCGCATTTCCCGGGCCGAGGTTGAATTATCGAGCCGGGACAGCAAGATTACTGGTTAGGCGCACATTGATTTCTTTATTGCGGAGCGGAGATTGACATGGCCATTTATCAGCAAATACTCGTTGCCGTTGACCTGAGCGGTGAATCCGAAATGATCGTCAGGCAGGCGCAACACATCGCCGGGCCCAACGCCGAAGTCCATCTGGCGTTCGTGCAGGAACCGATGGACAACGTCTACGTGGGCATCGTCCCGCAAAGTGCGGCATTCAGCGGCTTGGGCGAGCTGGAGGCGCAGCTGGGCAAGGAAATGAAGGAGAAGCTCGATGACCTGGGCGAGGATTTCAATTTGCCGCCCTCCAACCGCCATATTCTGCACGGCTCACCGGCGCACGAAATTCACCGTCTCGCCGAGGAAATACACGTGCAGTTGATCGTTATCGGCACGCACGGGCAAAAGGGCCTGGGCCTGCTGCTCGGCTCGACAGCCAACGCCGTGTTGCACGGCGCCAAGTGTGACGTGCTGGCGGTCAGGGTCGGTGGCGCCGACTAGCGTCCGCCGCCTCGATGCGTACGCCCGGCGGTAACAGGCGCTGAGTCCGCTCATGCCGGCCGCGCGCGGCAAGCTCAGCGGCGGTGTGTTCGCCTGGACCGCGGTGTTCGGCGCCGTTTTGGCCTGGTCGGCCATCGCGCCTCTGGACCGTTCAACCTGGTGGATGGAGGTCGTGCCGGCGCTGCTTGGCTTCGTGGTGCTGGCGGTGACACGAGAACGGTTTCCGCTGACGCGCCTGTGCTACGGCCTGGTGCTGCTGCACGCCTGCATACTGATGGTCGGCGGGCACTACACCTACGCCCAGGTGCCGTTCGGCGACTGGCTGAGCAAGCTGACCGGCGATGCGCGCAACGACTACGACAAGATCGGCCACTTTGCGCAGGGCTTCGTGCCGGCGATCGTCGCGCGTGAGATTCTGGTCCGCAACGGGGTCCTGGCCGCAAAGGGCTGGCTTGCTTTCATCGTGGTATGCATCGCGCTGGCCATCAGCGCCAGTTACGAGTTGGTTGAATGGATCGCGGCGGAGATCAGCGCCGAGGGCGCCGAAGCCTTCCTGGGAACGCAGGGCTATGTCTGGGACACGCAGTCGGATATGGCCTGGGCCCTGGGCGGAGCCATCGTGGCCCTGCTCAGCCTGTCGCGCCTGCACGACAGGCAAATCGAAGAGATCGCCTGATCCGGCCGGGGTCGGACCCGCTGTCCATTCCAGCAAGGCCGGTAACGGCAAGGGGTGAGTTTCAGGCCCGTTTACCCGCCGGCAACCAGCATCCGGGCTAGTGCTGGCTGCCCGCGGCGCTCGGGGTGGCGTCGATTTCCTTGAGACGGGCATTGATCTGCCGGAGAATGCCGGCGCTGTCCAGGGCGGCCATCGCCAGGCAATCTTCGCGTGAACCGTGCTCTATGAAGCGGTCCGGCAGGCCGATATTGAGCAGATGCACGATCTGCCCGGCCGCGGCCAGCAACTCATTGACCCCGCTGCCGGCACCGCCGGCCACGGCGTTCTCCTCGACCGTGACCAGGAGGCTGTGGGTTCGCGCCATCGTCAGCACCAACTCGCTGTCGAGGGGTTTTACAAAGCGCATGTTGACCAGTGTGGCGCCGAGGCGCGAGGCGGCCTCGGCCGCCGGTTCGAGCATGCTGCCAAAGGCCAGGATGGCGATGTCGTGGCCGCGCCGGACGACCTCGGCCTTGCCGAGCGGCAGCGCCGTCATCTCGCGCTCCACGGCGACCCCCGGACCTTTGCCGCGCGGGTACCTGACCGCGGCCGGCCCCGGGTAGCGGTAGCCGGTGTAAAGCATCTGGCGGCATTCGTTCTCGTTGGCGGGCGCCATGATCACCATGTTCGGGATGCAACGCATGAAGCTCAGATCGAAACTGCCCGCGTGCGTTGGCCCGTCCGGGCCTACCAGTCCGGCGCGGTCTATGGCGAACAGGACCGGCAGGTTCTGCAGGGCCACGTCGTGCAGCAACTGGTCATAGGCGCGCTGCAGGAACGTGCTGTAAATGGCCACGACCGGGTGGGTCTTCTCACAGGCCATGCCGGCAGCCAGCGTGACGGCGTGCTGTTCCGCGATGCTGACGTCGAAGTAACGCGCCGGGAACCGTTGCTCGAATTCGACCAGCCCGGAGCCCTCGCGCATGGCCGGTGTTATCGCGAGCAGAGCGTCATCGCGCTCCGCCATGTCGCAAACCCACTCGGAAAAGACGTCGGTATAGCTGGGTCCGGACGGCGTGCGCGGTGCCGCCGGCGCGATGCCCTGGCCGGGGTCGAACGGGCCGACCGCGTGGTACTTGACCGGGTCCGCCTCGGCCGGCGCGTAGCCCTTGCCCTTGGACGTGATGATGTGCAGCAGGTTGGGGCCCTCCACCGTCTGGATCGAGCGCAGCGTGCGCACCAGCAGCGGCAGGTCGTGACCGTCGATCGGCCCGACGTAATTGAAACCCAGTTCCTCGAACAGCGTGCTCGGCACGATCATGCCCTTGACGTGCTCTTCCCAGCGGCTCATGAAACGCCAGACACGCGAGTCGCGGCGCATCAGCTGTTTGCTTCGCTCGCGCAGGTTGGTCACGGTCGGCCCGCTCATCATGCGTGCGAGCATCCTGGTCATGGCGCCGACATTGGGTGATATCGACATCTGGTTCTCGTTCAGCACCACCAGCATGTTGGGATTGAGGTCACCGCCGTGGTTGAGCGCCTCGAAGGCCATTCCCGCCGTCATCGCCCCGTCGCCGATCACGGCCACCACGCGCCGCTCCTGCTGCTTTCGGGCCGATGCCAGCGCCATGCCCAGTGCGGCGCTGACCGACGTCGACGAATGCCCGACCCCGAAGGTGTCGTATTCGCTCTCGGCGCGTTTCGGAAAGGGGGCCAGCCCGCCGGTTTTCTTGATCGTGCCGATGGCATCGCGCCGGCCGGTCAGGATCTTGTGCGGGTAGGCCTGGTGGCCGACGTCCCACACCAGGCGGTCATGCGGCGTTTCGAAACAGTAGTGCAGGGCGACGGTCAGTTCGACACAGCCGAGGCCGGCGCTGAAATGCCCGCCGCTGCCCGACACGGTCTCGAGCAGGTAGGAGCGCAGTTCATCGGCGAGCTGGGGCAGCTGCGCGTCTTCCAGTGCGCGCAGGTCGGCCGGCGTCTCGATGTGCTGCAGCAGTGGGTATTTGTCGCCGTTCATTTTTCCGTGTCTTGCCAAGGGGTCTGCGCCGCTATTTTAGCGCTTTCGGTCCACGGCGTAACCTGCCAACCAGGCCAGCGCATCCGTTGCACCCGGCAAGCCGGGCAATTGCGCGAGCGCTTCGTCCCGCAACTGGCGAGCCCGCTGGTAGGAAGCCTGCATGCCGATCACCGACGGAAAGGTCGGCTTGGCGCGGGCGGCATCCGCCTGGCTCGGCTTGCCGATGGTCTCGCTGTCCCCGGTCACATCCAGCAGGTCGTCGAAAACCTGGAAGGCCAGGCCGGTCAATTGGCCGTAACGATCGAGCGCGGTGCGTTCCGCCGCACTGGCCGCCACGAAGGTCGCGGGGGCCGTTGCACAAATCCTGATCAAGGCGCCCGTCTTGTACGCATGTATGTTTTCCAGTTCGGCCTGGGTCAGGCGGCCGCCGACGCTGGCGAGGTCGAGTACCTGGCCGCCGGCCATGCCGCCCGCTCCGCAGGCTTGCGCCACCCCGCGGATGATCGCCGCCTGGCGGTCCGGGTGGGCGCAAAGCGCCGTGTCGGCGGCCAGTATCTCGAAAGACAGGGCCTGTAACGCATCACCGGCCAGGATGGCGGTGGCTTCGTTGAATTGACGGTGGCAGCTGGGCTGGCCGCGACGGAGGTCGTCGTCATCCATGCTTGGCAAATCATCGTGGATCAGCGAGTAGCAATGAATGAACTCGATGGCAACGGCAATTCCATCCAGTGGCGCCGGGTCGATGCCGAGCGCCCGCCCGGCCGCATAGACAAACATCGGGCGAATTCGTTTGCCGCCGGAAGTGGCGGAGTAATGCATGGCCCGGCACAGCAGCCCCGGGGTCTTGTCCGGGGCGGGCAGGTAGCCCGGCAGGATGTCTTCGAAACGCTGCCGCCAGCCATCGATCGTGGCAGCGGTGTCAGGCATCTGTATCGAGGTCCGTAAGGGAATCTTCGTCCTCCGGGTCGACCAGTTTCTCCACGGTTTGCTGGGCCTGGTCCAGCGCTGACTGGCATTGGCGGCTCAACTCGATACCACGCTTGAATCCGGCCAAAGATTCATTCAGAGACATGTCGCCTTTTTCCAGTTGCTCCACCAGTTTTTCCAGTTCCGCCAGGGTTCGCTCAAAATCGGGCTCCGGTGTGCTGTTTTTGCTCATATTTCTGTCTCGTCGTTGGCGCCTTCGGCCGCGCCTGCGCGGCGGGTATCGACTCGGGGTATCGGCATCATCTCAACAGGCCCTAGTTTAGTGCATCACCGGCAGGGCCGGTAGCCTCGGCCCCGTGCTGACGGTCACGAAGGTAGCGCAACAACGGATCGCGCGGCCGCCACCGCAGCTGCAGCCGAGTGTTCCCCAGCCAGGCGCGGAGTCTATCACCAATGCACCAGTCCCCGATTGCAGACAGTTCACCGTCCAGCGCCGTCAACGGCACGGCGTCCCTGAGCCAGGGGGGTACGGCGGCCGCCTGAAAAATGTTCTTCAGTCGCTGGTGATGACCATTTAGCAGGATGGTTAGTTCCCCGCGCCGCCCGCGGCCGAAACTCTCCATATCCATGGGGGGGCGGGTCTCATCGGCACCCTCGAATGCGAGCAGACCGAGACGCCCGCCCAGTTCCACGCTGTTGCCGCCGGACGGCCAGGCATGATGGCCGCAGGGTTCGACGGACCCGCCCGCCTGCAGCCACAGTTGGTCCCGGTAGAGATGCAGGACGCAATGCTCCCAGCCGATCCGAACCCTGCCGGAACCGTTCGCTCGCCGCACCTGCTGCCACAGCGTTTCCAGCCGCTGTGCCGGCAGCGGCGGAACGCCGGCCAGCCTGAGCCAGCGCCTGACGAGGAGTTTGAAACGGCCGGGGCCCTCGGCCCCGGGGTTCTCCAGGCGCAGTACCAGCGGGTGCAGCAGGGAACGCCCCAGCACCTCGTCCGCGAGGTCTTCGAGCATGGCCCGCGTTTCGGCCATTGCCGTGCGTGTCAACGTCAGGCGCTTGACGACGCCGGGCCAGCGTTGTTCCAGCACCGGCATGATCTGGTGACGCAGGAAGTTGCGGTCATGGGCGGGAAGCTGGTTGGATGGGTCCTCCAGCCAACCGACATTTCTGTCGCGCAGGTAGGTCCTGAGGGCCTGCTTGTCGATGTCGAGCAGCGGTCGCTGCAACAGTCCGGCCCCCAGCGGCCGTTCTGGCGGCATGGCGGACAAGCCGTCCACACCGCTGCCTCGCATCAGGTTCAACAGGACCGTCTCCGCCTGGTCGTCCGCATGGTGCGCCGTCAGCAGGCTGTCACCGGGCCTGAGCAAGGCCGCGATCGCTGCATAGCGCAGGCGCCGGGCTTCCGCCTCGACGCCGCTGCCGGAGTCCGCGCCCGGACCAATACGCAGGCAGACGAGT
Organism: uncultured Gammaproteobacteria bacterium; assembly: GCA_963774415.1. Lineage (GTDB taxonomy): Bacteria > Pseudomonadota > Gammaproteobacteria > Xanthomonadales > SZUA-36 > SZUA-36. The sequence continues at coordinate 1,018,289 of CAVZEU010000003.1, forward strand.
TCAATGTCACGCCGGCGGCAGAACTGCTGACAGTGCCGCTGCCATTTTGCCGCGTCGGCGTGCAGGCCGTGATTGACGTGAACGGCCTTGAAGGGTGTTCCAAGACCCTCCCCGAGTTCGAACAGCGCCAGCAGCAGGGCGGTGGAATCAGCGCCGCCGCTGAAGCCGGCAAAATAGGTATTGGCCGCTGAAAGCGCCGCCAGGCGGTCGCGCAACTGCTCCGCTGAAAATGAGCTGTGATGATGAGCCATCGAAAGTGCGGTGTCGCCAGGCTGCCCTCAGTCGGTGTATTCGCCGTAAGAGAGCAGGCGCTGATAGCGCTCTTCGAGGATCGCCGCGATATCCATTTGGTCGAGTTCCCCGAGTTGCTTGTCCAGGCACTCAGCCACCTTCTGCGCGACGCCTTCCGGGTCCTTGTGGGCGCCGCCGAGCGGTTCGGGGATGACCTCGTCGACCAGGCCCAGTTGCAGCAGGCGGTCGGAAGTGATGCCGAGCGCGCTCGCGGCCGTTTCCGCCATGGCGGCGTCTTTCCACAGGATCGAAGCGCAGCCTTCCGGCGAAATGACCGAGTAGGTGCTGTACTGCAGGATGTTCACGCGGTCGCCGACACCGATGGCCAGGGCCCCGCCCGATCCGCCCTCACCGATGACCGTGCAGATCACCGGGACCGGCACCCTGGCCATGTACTTGAGGTTGGTGGCGATCGCCTCGGACTGGCCGCGTTCCTCGGCGCCGACACCGGGGTAGGCGCCCGGGGTATCGATAAAGGTCAGGATCGGCAGCCGAAAGCGTTCCGCCATTTTCATCAGGCGCAGGGCCTTGCGGTAGCCTTCCGGGCGCGGCATGCCGAAATTGCGGAAGATCTTGGCCTTGGTGTCGCGGCCCTTCTGCTGGCCGATGACCATCACGGCGCGGTCCCTGAACCTGGCGGGTCCGCCGATGATCGCGTGGTCGTCGGCAAAGGCGCGGTCGCCGTGGAGTTCGTGAAATTCGCCGAACAGCTTGTCGACGTAATCCAGCGTGTAGGGCCGCAACGGATGGCGGCTGAGCTGCGATACCTGCCATGGCGTCAGGTCTTTGAAAATGCTGGCCAGCTTTTGCCGCATTTTCGTTTGCAGCCGTTGAATTTCCTCTTCCAGGTTGAGCGCGTTGTCCGAACCGACGTTGCGCAATTCGTCGATCTTTTCCTGCAGCTCTGCAATCGGCTGTTCGAAGTCCAGGTAGTTCGGGTTCATGGCTGGTTTGATCCTGCGAAACTGCGGCAAGTATAACGGCTCGGCACCGATTAGTTTAGCCTGGCCGGGTCCCGGCGCGGGCTGTAGCCTGCGCCAAGGCCGTCAACGGCTGAGTCACAGTCCGCCTACGCACCGGCCACGCAGTCCGGGTTCCCGACCCGGCGGGGTCCCGCGGGCCGCCGGCACCGGTCAAGGCCAGCGCGCGTTGCAAATGCAGCGGGATCGTGACTTATGCAGGCTGGCCCGTATCGGCGGAGCGCAGGGCCTCGAGGTCCGCTTGCGTGTCGAGGTCGGTCGCGGCGGCGTCGATGGCAACCGCGCTGGTCAATGAGTTATGCGCCGCCAGGACCGCGTGGGCGCCCCGATCGCCCTGGAGTTGACACAGTTCGGCGAGGCACGAAGCCGGAAAGATGACGGGCGGCCCCCGGTGGCCCGGCGCCTGCGCGCAGACGATCCGGCTGCTGTCGGAGCGCCAGGTCCGCAGCAGCCGCTCCAGGTCGCGCGCCTCGATACGCCATTGGTCGCACAGCATCACCAGGAGGCCGCGGGCAGCCGCGCCGACGGCAGCCGCGCCGGTGGCGATGGATGTGCCCAGCCCTGATCCCCAGTCCGGATTGTGGACCTCGAGAACATGACCGGCCGGCGGCGCTGTCGACCGGGCCAGGTCGAGCGCGGCAGCCACGGCCTCGCGGTGGGCGCCGGTAACGACGATGATTTCGAGCGGCGCCAGCGATGCCGCCAGCCGGATGGCGCGCTGAATCAGGGTTTCGCCCCGGTAGTGCAGCAGTTGTTTCGGTTGTCCCAGTCGCCGGCTGGCGCCTGCGGCCGGGATCAGAACGCTCAGGGCAGGTGCGTTCACCCGGCGACCCGCTAAGCCGTCGGTGCCGGGGGAGTCAACTCGCCGCCGTCGCGCAGGTTCAGGCGGGCGTGAATTTCCGCGACGATCGCCAGCGCGATCGAAGCCGGCAGTTCGGCGCCGATATCCAGCCCGGCCGGGCCGTGGATGTGCCGCCCGGCCTGCCGCTGGTCGAAGCCGACCTCGTCCAGCAGCCGGTCGCGCCGCGCGCGCGGGCCGAGTAAGCCGATATAGGCCATTTCCGTTGCGATGACCTGGGACAGGTACTGACGGTCGTGGGCAAGGTTGTGGGTCATCATGACGACCGCGTCCACGGCGCCGAGATCGACCTGCCTGGATAGCTCGTCCGGTTGCAGCAAACGGACACTGCAGGTTTGCGGAAACCGCTCCGAGCGCGCGAACCCGGAACGATGATCGACCACGATGCAGTCCCAGCCCATTTCCACCGCGAGGCGGGCGACGGGCACGGCATCGATCCCTGCGCCGCAGATCAGCAGCGTCGGCGGCGGCCTCAACGGCAGGTAGAGCAGGTCGACTTCGCCACCTTCGCCGGCCATCGCTCGCTTCCAGAAGCGCCTCGACATGTCGTGCTCCTGGTCGTCCGCGGGGCTTTGCACCAGCAGTCCGGGGTCTCCGCTGGTGTACCCGTCGCCGCAATCGAGGGCATGGCTTCCGGGCGGGCACGCGGGATCGGTGCTGGCGGTGACGAGGGCCAGCATGCCTTTCCGGCGGGCCTGCCGGGCGCGCTCCAGGGTGTCCAGGAAACCAAAGCTGTCGCCGCGCTGCAGACGCTGCAGCAACAGGTGGATGACGCCATCGCAACCGATGCCCAGGCCCCACACCAGTTCGTCGCCTGACGACAGGTCATAACACACGTGGCGGGCTTCGCCATCGTCGAACACCCGGGCGGCCTGCAGGGCGAGGTCCGATTCGAGGCAGCCGCCGGAAATCAGGCCGCAATGGGTGCCGTCCGAAGCGATCAGCATCATCGCGCCGGGTTTGCGGTAGGTCGAGCCTTCGGTGGCGACGACGGTGCCGAGCACGAGCGCGTCGTCACCGGCGTGTTCGCGATAAAAGTTCAGTAATTCCGAGAGACCGAGATGCATGGGCGCAGCTTACCAATTTGTCCGCATGAATTCGACGGCTATCGGAGAGATGGCTGAAAACGGTGAGGGAAGATGGATAAAACCGCCAGGGCGCCCCTGTTGATATCTGACCTCCGTGTCTCGCAGCAAGACGGAATAAAGCTGGTTCAACTGCGCCAAGGCTGGGTGAAGAATATACCATATTGAGTTAGAGTACAAGTACTTAGATAACTAATATAAAGCGATACATAAAACCATTTGCGACAAACCCCATGGTGCCGCTGCGCTCCGCCCGCCGGTGACCATCCTTTTTCCCCTGCCGGGCCCTGCCTGGCAGCGGCCGGCCCGGCGGGGACCCCCGGTTACTGCCAACAGTGACGGGCGCTTCGGGACACGGGGGTCCTTGCAATCCGGATCGAGGTCCGTTATGCTATGTGCTAATGTAATAGCGTACTAATACATAATTACATATGAAACAACACAGCAAACGGCAAAAGCGGGCCCTGAAGGCAGCGGCGGAGTCACTTTACAAGGCATTTCTGAGCCTCAACGACGTGGGCGAGGTGCGGCAGTTTCTGCAGGATCTTTGCACACCCGCGGAACTCGAGGCCATTGTCGATCGTTGGTGGACGGCGTCGCTGTTGAAACAGGGCCGCAGCTATCGTGACATCAGTGATCTTACCGGCGTCAGCGTGACCACGATCGGTCGCGTGGCGCGATATCTGAACATGGGCGAGGGCGGTTACCGCCTCGCCTTGCGGCGTGAGAAGGCAGCGGGCCAATGAACAGGATAAGGGTGGCAATCCAGAAATCGGGCAGGCTTTCCGAGCAATCGCTCTCGTTGCTGCAAAGTTGCGGTCTGCGCTTTTTGCGCAGCAAGGACAAGCTCTACTGGTACGGGCGGGATTTTCCGGTCGACCTGCTGCTGGTGCGTGACGACGACATCCCGCGCATGTTGCTGGACGGCGTCTGTGAACTCGGTATCGTCGGTGAGAACATCGCCCGCGAGGTGATGCTCGACGATGGCGAGCCGGATGGTCTGCAGCAGCTGCGGAAACTCAGTTTCGGCGGTTGCCGCCTGTCGCTGGCGGTGCCGGAAGACGCCGCTTTCAAATCGGCGGCGGACCTCAACGGCCGCCGTATCGCGACCAGTTATCCGGCGCTGACTCGGCACCTGCTTGCTGAACGCGGCGTCAGCGCAGAGATCGTCAAATTCTCCGGTTCGGTGGAGATCGCGCCGGGACTCGGAACGGCTGACGCCATTTCGGACCTGGTTTCCACCGGCACCACGCTGCGCGCCAACCACCTGGTTGAACTGGAAGCGTTGTTCGAGAGTACGGCCGCGCTTTATGCAGGCCACAAGCAACACGCGGCGGAAAAGCAGTCCATGCTGGATCGCCTGCTGGCCAGGCTGGACGGGGTCCTGCTGGCGGCCGAGAGCAAGTACGTCATGCTGCACGCGCCCCGCGCAGCGATCGCCGAAGTCACCCGGCTGCTGCCGGGCGCCGAGAATCCGACGCTGATCGAACTCGAAGGCTGTCCCGGTCGCGTCGCCCTGCATGCCGTCTGCCGGGAAACCGTTTTCTGGGAGCACCTCGAGGCACTCAAGGGCGCCGGCGCGTCCGCGATCCTGGTTCTGCCGGTGGAAAAGATGCTGGCTTAGCCCGCATCCTGCAGTTGCTTGGTGACACCGTTCCAGGGCATGGAAACGAATCGATGAAAACAGAAGGCTTTGGCATCACCTGCTGGCGCGACGCCGGTGCTCACGAACGCGCGGCGCTGCTCGGGCGGCCGCGCCTGGCGGCCGGCGATCTGGGCGGCAAGGTGGCCCGGATCATCGACAAAGTTCGCCGCGACGGCGATCAGGCGTTGCGTCAATTCAGCCGCGAATTCGACGGCGTCGATCCCGCCGAACTGGAAGCGGGTCCGGCGGCGTGGGCCAGTGCCGAGAGCCGGGTCGCACCGGCGGTACTTGCGGCCCTGGACGAGGCCGGGGCGCGAATCGAGGCCTTTCACGCCGCCGGCAAGCCGGCGCCGCAGCACGTCGAAACCGCGCCCGGGCTTTATTGCGAAGCGCGCTACCTGCCCATTTCTCCGGTCGGCCTCTACATTCCCGGCGGCAGCGCGCCGCTCGTCTCCACGGTCATGATGCTGGGGGTGCCGGCGCGCATCGCCGGCTGCGCGGAAACCATTCTCTGCACACCGCCTGACAAGGAAGGAGAGGTGGCGCCCGCGATTTTGGCGGCCGCGGCGCGCTGCGGTATCCGCCGGGTGTTCAAGATCGGCGGTGCGCAGGCGATCGCCGCCATGGGCCTGGGCACCGAGAGCATCCCGGCTTGCGCCAAGCTGTTCGGCCCCGGCAACGCATGGGTGACCGAGGCCAAGCAACAAATCGCCGCCATGCCGGGCGGGGCCGCCCTGGACCTGCCGGCCGGCCCCTCGGAGGTGCTCGTGATCGCTGACCGCGATGCCGATGCAACCGCGGTGTGCTGGGACCTGTTGGCACAGGCCGAGCACGGGCCGGATTCGCAGGCCATTTTGATCAGCGACAGCCGTGAATTGCTCGAGCGCGTGGCCGCCTCGATCGGCCCGATGGCGGTGGATTTGCCGCGCGCCGACGTGCTTGCGCAATCGTTGCGCCACCTCAGGCTTATCCAGGCGCACGATCTGCAGGAGGCGCTGACCATCAGCAACGCTTACGCGCCCGAACATCTACTGCTAAACTGCCGCGATGCCGATTCGCTCAGTGACGGCGTAACGGCGGCCGGATCGGTTTTCGTCGGCCGCTGGACGCCGGAATCGCTCGGCGACTACTGTTCCGGCACCAACCACGTGTTACCGACCTACGGTTATGCCCGCGCCTACGGCGGGCTCTCGGTGGCGGACTTCATGCGGCGCATGACGCTGCAGCGGGCGAGCGGGGAAGGCTTGCGCAACAGCGGGCCCTGTGCCTCGGTCCTGGCCGGCGCGGAAGGTCTGGACGCGCACCGGATGGCAGTGGATTACCGCCTCGAGAGGGTGGAGAACTGATGGACATCACCAGCATCGCGCGGCCGGAAATCGTCGCCATGAAAGCCTACGAGTCGGCACGCGGCGGCGCGCCCGCGGACGGTATTTTACTGAACGCCAACGAAGCGCCTTACACGCTCGTCGACGACCCGCTTTGGCGGCGGCTCGAACTCAACCGCTACCCGCAGCCACAGCCGGCAAAGTTGCGTGCCCGCCTGGCACGCCTCTACGGGGTGGAGGAGCAGCAACTGCTGGTCACACGCGGCAGCGACGAGGGCATTGACCTGTTGACGAGGGTGTTTTGCCGGGCGGGGCGTGACGCCGTCATCGAATGCCCGCCCTGTTTCGGCATGTACCGCATTGCCGCGGCCATCCAGGGCGCCCGCGTCATCGGCGTGCCGAGGCGGCCCGCGCAGGGTTTTGCCATCGATTTTGCCGCGCTGGAGCGGCAACTGGCGGCCGACGATTCCGTGCGCCTGGTGTTCCTGACCTCGCCCAACAACCCCACGGGTGACCTGGTCGGGCGGCCGGCGCTGGAATCGCTGCTGGCAAAATGCCGGGAGCGGGCGCTGGTGGTGCTGGACGAGGCCTACATCGAATTCTGCGAAGCCGCCTCCGCCGCCGACCTGATCACGAACTGGCCCAACCTCGTGGTCCTGCGGACACTGTCCAAGGCCTGGGCGGCGGCCGGCCTGCGCTGCGGCGCGGTGCTGGCCGATGAACAGGTGATCGGCCTGTTGCAACGCGTCATGGCGCCCTATCCGTTGCCGGCGACGTCGGTTGCCGCCGCGCTGCAGGCGACATCCGCAGCGGCGCGCGACGCGCAGCGGCAAATGCTGGCGCTGGTGCGGGCGGAAAAGGCGGCGCTGGTCGATTTTCTCAGCGGCTGTGACTGGGTCACCGAATTGTGGGAGGGGCAGGCCAATTTTGTCCTGGTGCGGCTCGCTGACGCGTCAGCGCTGACCGATTGGTGCGCCGCGCGCGGTATTCGCATCCGCGATTTCAGCGGTGCCCCGGGGCTCGAAGGTTGCGTGCGGTTGAGCATCGGCAGCCAGGCCGAAATGTCCGCCCTGACGGCCGCCCTGCGCGACTTCGGAGGAGCGTCATGACGGAGCAAAAACGCCGCATCCTGTTCCTGGACCGGGATGGAACACTGATCGTCGAGCCCGAAGACGAGCAGGTCGACAGCCTCGACAAACTGGAACTTACCGCAGACGTCATACCTGCATTGCTGGCCCTGCAGGAGGCGGGGTACGAACTCGTTATCGTCAGTAACCAGGACGGTCTCGGCACCGAAGCCTATCCCGAGGAGGATTTCCGCCGGGTCAACGACAAGATGCTCACACTGTTCGCCTCGCAGGGTGTCCGCTTCGCCGCGCAGCACTACGACCCGCATTCCGAACATGACGGTTCGCCCGACCGCAAGCCCGGCATCGGCATGTTGCTGGACTACCTCAGGTCAGGCCGGCTGGACATGCAGGACAGCTGGGTAATCGGGGACCGCGAAACCGACCTGCAGCTGGCGCAGAACCTGGGCCTGGGCGGAATCCGCTATGGCGACCGGGGCCTGGGCTGGAAAGCGATCGCGCGCCAGCTTTGTGAGCGGCCCAGGCGGGCGCTGGTCAATCGTGACACCCGGGAAACACGAATCCGGGTCGAGGTCGAACTCGACAGCGGCGCCGGCAGCGACATCAGCACCGGCATCGGTTTCTTCGACCACATGCTGGATCAGCTTGCCAGCCATGGCCGTTTTTACCTCGAGCTGCGGTGTGAAGGCGACCTTGAAATCGACGAACACCACAGCGTCGAGGACTGCGCGCTGGCGCTGGGGCAGGCGTTGGACGAGGCCCTTGGCGAGCGCCGCGGCATCGGCCGCTACGGTTTCGTCTTGCCGATGGATGAAGCACAGGCCCGCGTCGCCGTCGATTTGTCCGGCCGGCCCGCGTTCGAGTTCGAGGCGGATTTTCCGCGTGACCGCGTCGGCGGAATGTCCACCGAGATGGTGCGGCACTTCTTCGCCTCGCTGAGCCAGTCGCTGCGCTGCGCGCTGCACCTCGAAGTGCGCGGCGCCAATACGCACCACATGGTCGAAGCCCTGTTCAAGGGAGTCGGCCGCGCCCTGCGCCCGGCCCTGGCCAGGCAGGGCACGGACCTGCCCAGCACCAAGGGCACGCTGCGGTGACGACGGCCATCATCGACAGCGGCGGGGCCAACATCAGCTCGGTCGTGCACGCGCTCAGGCGCCTCGGCGAGGAACCCGTGTTTACCGCCGATGCCGCAACCATACGCAGCGCCGAACGGGTCATACTGCCGGGTGTGGGCGCGGCTGGCGCGGCCATGTCTCACCTTCGCCAGCGGGATCTTGTCGGCACCATTCGGGCGTTGGCGCAACCGGTGCTGGGCATCTGCCTCGGTATGCAGTTGCTGTTCGAGCACGCCAGCGAGGACGATGTCGGGTGTCTCGGCATCATCCCGGGCCGTATCGAGAAAATGCGCCTCGCCGCGGGTGTGCGGATACCGCACATGGGCTGGAACACCACCGAAAAGCGGGTTGATGACCCGCTGCTGGAGCAGTTGCCGGAACGGCCGTGGTTCTATTTCGTGCATAGTTACCACGCGGCGGTCGATCGAAACACGCTCGCCAGTTGCAGCCACGGTCTGTCCTTCGCCGCCATCGTGCGCAAGGATAATTTTTACGGCGTCCAGTTCCATCCGGAGCGCTCGGCCGGCCACGGTGCGAGGCTGTTGGCAAACTTTCTCTCATCCGGGCAGTCAGGTTCATTTAAGATAAACACTTCCTGAATGGCAAAGATCTGAAAGGTATTGAATGAGTCCGACCCCGATGCAATTGATCCCGGCAATAGACCTGCTGCAAGGACGCTGTGTGCGTTTGCTGCACGGTGATTTTGAAAAAACCACGTTCTACGATGTCGAGCCCGCGAAGTTGGCGGACCGCTATGCGGATGCGGGGGCCGAATGGCTGCACGTCGTGGACCTGGACGCTTCCCGCTTCGGCGCCGCGGCGGACACCTCTGCCCTGTTCGATCTGCTCAAGCACACAGGCCAGCGCGTGCAGACCGGCGGCGGGGTCCGCGGCGGCAGCGATATTCACAAACGCCTGCTGGCGGGCGTGGAGCGCGTCGTGGTCGGCAGCCTGAGCGTGACCGATACACCGGCAATGGTCCACTGGCTGGAAGAGTTCGGCGCCGACAAACTGGTTGCGGCGCTCGACGTCAGCGTCGATGCGGCCGGCAAGCCCTGGCCGCGTATCCACGGCTGGACGCGCCGGGCCAGCAAGGACCTCTGGCAATTGCTGGACGAACTGGCAACCGGCGGCCTCGAGCACCTTTTGTGTACGGACATCGATCGGGACGGCGCTTTGGGCGGGCCCAACCTCGATCTCTACCGCGAGATCACGCAGCGGTACCCGCAAATCCGGCTGCAGGCATCCGGGGGCATTTCCAGCCTGGCCGATATCGAGCAGATCAAGTCCACCGGCGCTTCCGCCGTGATTACCGGCAAGGCGCTGCTGGAAGATAAATTCGGCGTGGCCGATGCCCTCGCGGTACTGAAGGCGTCCTGAGCAGGCATGTCGGCAACCGGTCTGGCCCGCCGCATCATTCCCTGCCTCGACGTACGCGACGGCCAGGTCGTCAAGGGCGTGCAGTTTCGCGACCACCGTGTCATGGGCGGCATCATCGATCTGGCGCAGCGCTACAGCGCCGAGGGCGCGGACGAACTGGTGTTCTACGACATCACCGCCAGCCCGGAAAACCGCTCGGTCGACAGCGGCTGGGTGGAACGCGTGGCCGCAGTCATCGATATCCCGTTCTGTGTTGCCGGCGGCATCCGCTCGGTGAGCGATGCCCGCACCGTCCTGCAACGCGGCGCCGACAAGATTTCGATCAACACGCCGGCCGTGCAGCGCCCGCAACTGATCGACGAGCTGGTCGAGGCCTTCGGCAGCCAGTGCGTGGTGGTCGGCATCGACTCGGTGCGCGAGGACGGCGAATGGGTCACGCGGCAGATGACCGGCAAACCGGAGCGGATGCAGTCGACCGGTTACAGGACCCTGGACTGGATCGGCGAGGTTACCCGGCGCGGCGCCGGCGAGATCGTTCTCAATTGCATGGGCAGCGACGGTACCCGCGAGGGCTTTGACATCGAACAGCTCAAGGCGGCCCGGCGGCGCACCGACGTGCCGCTGATCGCTTCGGGGGGCGCCGGCAGCATCCGCCATTTCATCGACGTGTTCCGCGAGGCCGATGTCGACGGTGCGTTGGCCGCCACGGTATTCCATAACCACACGGTGCCGATACCGGCCCTGAAGCAGGCGCTGGCGGCGGCGAGTATCCGGGTCCGGTTATAAAAGGGGTCAGGTTCATTTAATATGAAGGTGATCCGAAACCGGCGCAGGCAACGAAACCAATGAACCCGACTGCTCTAGACTGGGAAAAAACGGACGGGCTGATCCCGGCCATCGTTCAGGACGCCTTCGACGGCCGCGTGCTGATGCAGGGCTACATGAACCGCGAGGCGCTGGCCGCGACGCTGGAATCCGGCCGGGTGACGTTCTTCAGCCGCAGCCGCGGTCAGCTGTGGCGCAAAGGGGAAACCTCCGGCAACGAACTGGAACTGGTCGATATCACAGCCGATTGTGACGCCGATTGCCTGCTGGTCCGGGCGCGGCCGACGGGGCCCGTCTGTCACCTCGGCAGCGCGACCTGCTTTGACGCCGAAGGCAGCGTATCGCCCGCCATCACGTTTTTGGCCGAACTCGAGCGTGTGATCGCCGAGCGCGACCGCGTGCGCCCCGAAGACAGCTATACCGTGCGCCTGCTCGAGGCGGGCTGCAAGCGCATCGCGCAGAAGGTCGGCGAGGAGGGCGTGGAAACCGCGCTGGCGGCGGTGGCCGGCGAGGACGAAGAAGTGCTGAACGAGGCGGCCGATCTGCTTTATCACCTGCTGGTGCTGTTGCGCAGCCGCGGGCTGCCGCTGGCCTCGGTCGTTGCGACCCTCAAAGCCCGGCACGGATGACCCCATTCAAATCCGCATGGATGGGTCAGGTGCGTCCCGTACACAGGCAAGCGCCGCCTGCTTGAAACGGGCAAGCGCTTCCCTTGCAATCATTCCGTTATAGCTGCCGAAGCAACAGGCATGCGGCCTTCATGGAATTGGCAGCTAGAATCCCAGCTGTTTGGCGATTTCGTCGATCTGCCCGGCGGTCGCCGAATCCGGGGTGAGCGGTCGGCCCCAGGTGCGCGAAGTTTCCGAACCCTGCTTGTGGGTCGCGTCGATCCCCATCTTGCCGCCGAGGCCGGGTTTCGGGCTGGCGAAATCCAGGTAGTCGATCGGCGTGTTCTCAACCAGCACCGTGTCGCGCACCGGGTCGGCGCGGGTCGACATCGCCCAGATGACGTCCTGCCAGTTGCGAATATCGATATCGTCGTCGGTGACGATGATGGTCTTGGTATAGGTGAACTGCCGCAGCCACGACCAGATCCCGAACATGATGCGGCGCGCGTGACCGGGGTACTGCTTGCGGATGCTGACGATGGCCATGCGGTAGGAACAGGCCTCGGGCGGCAGGAAGAAATCGGTGACTTCCGGGAACTGCGCCTGCAGCAACGGTACGAACATTTCATTCATGGCGGCGGCCATGACCGAGGGTTCGTCCTCGCCGGGCTTGCCCATGTAGGTCGTCAGGTAGAGGGGCTCTTGGCGCTGGCTGATGCGCTCGACGGTGAAGACCGGGAAATCTGCGCGGCTGTTGTAGTAACCCGTATGGTCGGCAAACGGCCCCTCGGTGGCCATCTCGCCCGGCTGGATGTGGCCTTCGAGCACGATCTCGGCGCCAAGCGGGAGCGGCAGGCCGGTCAGGGCTGATTCAGCCACGCGGGTCCTGCGCCCGCGCAGCAGACCGGCGAACTGGTACTCGGAGAGCGTATCCGGCACCGGCGCCACGGCCGCCAGCAGCGTGGCCGGGTCGGCGCCGATGGCAACCGCGAGCGGGAACGGCTTGCCCGGCGAGGCCTGCTGGAATTCACGGAAATCCTGCGCGCCGCCGCGGTGCGGCAGCCAGCGCATGATCAGCTTGTTCCTGCCGATCAGTTGCTGGCGGTAGATCGCGAGGTTGACCCGCGGCTTGTTGGGCCCGCGGGTGATCACCATGCCCCAGGTGAGCAAGGGTCCGGCGTCGCCCGGCCAGCAGGTCGTGATCGGCAGCGATTCGAGGTCGACATCGGGGCCTTCGATCACTTGCGCCTGCCACGGCGCGCTGGCTTTTTTGACGGGGTTGATGTGTGCGAGCCTGGCGAAGCCGGTGGCGGAATCCAGCGCATCCGCCAGGTTCCCGGGCAGGCTGGGGTTGTTGAGGAAGGCCAGTTCCTGTCCCAGCACCCGCAATTCTTCATGCCGCTTCATTTCCATCGCGGCCAGCACACGGCGCTCGTTGCCGAACAGGTTGCCCAGTACCGGCATGTCGAAACCGGGCAGGTTTTCAAACCGCAGCGCCGGGCCACCGCCCATCAGGCTGCGGTGGCTGAGGGCGGTGACCTGCAGCTTCGGCGACACCGGCCGGGTCACGGCCTTGAGTTGTCCGAGTTCCGTGAGCGCCGCGGAAAACTGGCGCAAATCCGTGAAGGCCTTGCGGTTTACCTGGCGCTGGTGGTGTTCAAGCAACGTCTGCAGACCCATGGTCCATTCCCGCTTGCTGCATAAGATAGCCATTGCACGGCCCCAACGGCAGCAGGCCGTTGAGTTCGTCCTCGAGCGGCGCCAGTGTAGCGCCATTTATGGCCGCCGCAAAAATCTCGATGATCCTCGCTGTGTGCTCGGACTGCGGGCTGATCCGCAGGACGTCCACACCGAGGGATCCGAGTTCGGGCCATTGGGCCAGCACCTGGTGGCTCAGGGCGGACTGGGTCTGAATGCCGTTGAGGACGAGGAAGGGTTGGTCTTCCCTCGTTTTGAGCAGACGTCCGTCGGCATCGTCGAGACACTTGAAGCGGCAATCGTCCTTGGGCAGGTTGTGGGAGCGGGCCGTGTAGCAGCGCGCCGAGTAGGCCAGCGGCAGCCGGCCGCAGGCGAAGACCTCGGTTTCGACACCTTCGGGGCGCTGCGCCTGCAGTTCCGCCAGCGCGTCGAGACCCAGTTCAACCGGTAGAACCCAGCGCCTGAGACCCCTGGCGGCGAGCAAACCGAGGCTGCGCTGATTGTAGATATTGACGCTGGGACCCGTCACGAACGGCTCACCGGCGGAGGACAACAACTGGATCGCGGCGGCATTGTTGGCTTCCACCATGAAGCGCCCGTTCGCACACAGCTTCTTCAGGCTGGCGCTCTCGGAGGCGGCTTCCAGCAAGGTCAGCGAGGACAAAATGACCTCTTTGCCGGCCTGCTCGAGCTGTTCGCCGATGGCCAGCCAGTCCTCCAGCTTCAGCTCGCGGCGCTTGGAGCAGATGACCTCGCCGAGACAGACGACCTCGGCGGCGCTGTCGGCGATCTGCTGGTAAAAGTCCAGCACCCGCCGGCGCGGCCAGAAGTACTGTATCGGTCCGAGGGACAATCGCATTGCGTGCACCGTTTACTGCCAGGGCCGATGATAGGCGCCGAGCGTCGTGGCCGAGCCTTCCGAGACAGCGCCGAGCTCGTCCATCCATTCCTGGCGCGGCTGGTAGTTCGCGGGCGCCCGCAGGCAACTGTCGATGGCGGCGCGCATCACGCGGGTGACCTGGGCAACGTAGGCCGGGCTGCGTTGGCGGCCTTCGACCTTGATCGCGCTGACGCCGATGTGCTTGAGCTGCGGCAGGATTGAAAGCGTGTTCAGACTGGTGGGCTCTTCCAGCGCATAGTAGGTGTTGCCCCCGACCTGGAAGCGGCCCTTGCACAGGGTCGGGTAGCCGGCACTTTCGCCGTTGCCGAAGTGATCGATCAGGACGCCGTTGAGGCGCGTGTCGGTGCCGTCCGGCGTTTCTTCCCAGCGCACGTGCGAGGCGGGTGAACAGGCGCCATAGGTGTTGGGCGAACGGCCGGTGGCGTAGCTCGACAGCAGGCAGCGGCCTTCCACCATGACGCAGAGGCTGCCGAAGCCGAACACTTCGACCGGGATCGGCGAGTCCTTGACGACCCGTGCGACCTGCTGCAACGATAGCACGCGCGGCAGGACCACGCGCCGGACAGCGAAGTTCTGATGATAAAAACGGATACCTTCGACGCTGGTGCAGGAGGCCTGCACCGACAGGTGCAGACGCAGGTTTGGCCAGCGCTCGCGGGCATAGTCCAGCACCCCCATATCGGCCAGTATCAGCGCGTCGACACCGGCTTCCGCGGCCCGGTCGACCGCCGCCTGCCAGCGCCCGAAATTGCCGGGCCGGGGAAACGTGTTGATCGCCACGAAGATTTTCCGGCCCCGGTCGCGGACATAGCGCACGGCTTCGGCGAAACTCCGATCGCTGAAATTGAGGCCGGCAAAATGACGCGCATTGGTGTCGTCCTTGAACCCGGTATAGACGGCGTCGGCGCCGTTGTCGACGGCCGCTTTCAGCGAGGGCAGGTTGCCCGCCGGGCAAACTAGTTCCATCATCGATCCTGTCTGACGATCCCGGGTTCACGCACCAACGCAGCGCAAAACACGGACCAGGGGTTCCAGAGTCTAACCGTACAATCCGCCGCTGCATTGACCTGTGTCAAGCCAATATCTCAAGCCTCAAATATAATGGCTGAAATTTTTTGTTGTGAGTCCCCGTTGGGCTCGCGGAGAAAACAGATGCAGGGCTTTGGGGAAAAACTCCGTGTGCTGGCCAGGCGGGCGCTGGGCGCAAGCGGCCGCATGATACCGTACACGGCCCAGAAGCCGGTCCTCAACCTGGCGCTTAACCGGGCCTTCCGGGAGCCGTTGCAGCAGGGCGAACTGGACTTTCTCGACGGCGCCCGCATCAGGATCAGGGTGACCGACCTTGGTGTCGATTGGTTGATCGAAGCGTGCGGCAACCGTTTCACGGCGGTGGAGCGGGCGCGGCGGCACGACGTTTGCATCAGCGGAACCGGCCTTGACTTCATCCTGCTGGCGGCCCGCCGCGTCGATCCCGATACGCTGTTTTTCCAGCGCCGGATTCGTATCGAAGGCGACACCGAGCTGGGACTGGGTGTCAAGAACACGATGGATGGCATGGACTGGGAAGACCTGCCGCCGCCGCTCAGAAGGCTGCTGCAATTCGCCGGGCCGGTGGTCGAGAGGCTCGTGGCCCGTGGCCACAGTCAGCAAGAGCCGACCAACGCCGGGCATGCGCATGGTGTCTACCGGCCCTAGCCAGAATATCGGACCAGTTTCGCGCCAGCTGACACAGGTCATTGTCGCGGCGCTTCGCGGTCACTACAGTCGGGCGCAAGCAGCCGCAACGAACGAGTATTCAAATACCTGAAACGAGGAAAAGCACCATGGAAAACGTTGGTAGTTCCACCCGCCAGGCGCGAACGGCCCAAACCGCCGTAACGCCTGGCGCAAGCGCCGCTGAAGCGCCCGTCAGCCTGCACGTCGTGGCTGACAAGCCGCAGATACCGGCGTACCTGCAGGACACCTACTACTGGGCCTATATCAATCCCCGCAACGTCAGGCTGCTCGACCGGGAGATCGTGGTCCGGACCATCCTCTGGCAGCAGCACAACCGCCTGCAACAACTGGCGTTCGCCGAGATCGGCGAGGGTCAGAGCGTATTGCAGCCGGCGGCGGTGTACGGCAGCTTCTCGGCCAACCTCGCGCGACATGTCGGCCCGCGGGGCAGCCTCGACGTGATCGACGTGGCCGAGGTCCAGGTGGTCAACACGCGCCGCAAGCTGCAGGACTATCCGCAGGCCACGGTGCACCACGCCAACGCGCTGCAACTGGGCAGCAAGCCCTACGACGTGGTCTGTTGCTATTTCCTCCTGCATGAAATCCCCGAGAAGGAAAAGTTCGCCGCGGTCAATTTGTTTCTGAGCAAACTCAAACCCGGCGGCAAGGCGGTCTTCGTCGACTACCACAAGCCGCGTTGGTGGCACCCGCTGAAACCGATCACGAGTTTGGTCTTCGACACGCTGGAACCGTATGCCAAGGGTTTGTGGCGCCGGGAAATCCAGGACTTCGCCGATAATCCGGAAGGCTATCGCTGGCGCAAAGAAACGATTTTCGGCACTTTGTTCCAAAAGGTGGTGGCGACGAAAGTCGAACCGTGACCTGACCGCGCCAACGGGGTCGGGTTCGATTCACCCGCCCCGGCCCGGCTGGACATGCCGGCGGTAATCTGGGTTAATTGAACCTGGTCCCAGGAAAGTCCCGCCATGGTCGATAGCGGTATCGTGTCCGAGTTTCTCGAGAACGGCGCCTGCGTGGTCCGCAACGCGGTCGCGCCGGAGTGGATCGAACGGATGCGCGCGGCCGTCGACCGGGTCCTGGCCAGCCCCGGTCCGGCGGCCATGGAATACACCCCCAAGGGCGCGGGCGGCCGTTATTACGGCGATTTCTTTCTCTGGCGCCGCGACCCGGATTTTGACGCGTTCATGCGCTCGCAACCGTTGGTTCAACTGGCCGCTGCGTTCATGCGGGCCAGCCGGGTCCGTTTTTTTTACGACCAGCTGCTGGTCAAGGAACCCGGTACCGCCGAGCACACCCCCTTGCACCAGGACCTGCCGTACTGGCCGCTGCGGGGCGATCAGATCGTTTCCCTCTGGGTCGCGTTCGATCCGGTCACGGAAGACGCCGGCGCCGTGCAGTACGTCAAGGGTTCACACAGGTGGGGCAAGTTCTACGCGCCGGCGACATTCGGCGCCAATTCCAATTTTGGCGACATCTATCGCAAGGGCGGTCTCGAGCCCATGCCGGACCCGCAGCGATTGATCGCCGACAATGAAATGCTGCGCTGGGACCTGGCGCCCGGCGATGTGGTCCTGCACCATGCGCTGGTGCTGCACTATTCACCGGGCAACCTGAGCGCCAGCCAACGCCGCCGGGGCCTGGCGCTGCGCTACCTCGGCGAGGACGTAACCTGGGACGACCGGCCAGGAACCTTCGTCAAGAACCCCAACCTGGCGAAAACGCTGCCGCCGATCACGCTTGCCGATGGACAGGCGTTGGAGCATGAGCTTTTCCCGCTGCTGTGGGAAAGGGGGTCAACCCCGATTTGACAAGCGGGCCGGCGCTACCAGCCGCCGCCGCCCCCGCCGCCGCCACCACCGCCGGAAGACCCGCCGCCGCCACCACCCGACGACGATCCAGGCGGGGAGGAAGCCGATGAAATGGCGGACGAGAAACTGCTGCTGAAATCGCCGCCGAGATGGCTGAGCGTGTTGAGGCCGCCGCGGTCGCCGACGTACCAGCCGGGACGGTAGCCGCCCTGGCTTCCCGGTGCTTCGGGGAACGCCCGCTGGAAGCGCCCGCACCAGTGGTTCTCCACGCCCAGGGCAAAGGCGTACGGTAAAAAGGCCTCGAAGATTTCCGGCGTCAGCTGCGGCGATTGCATGCGCTCGAGGTCCTGCTGCTCGGCCGTGTCCAGGTACATGGCAAAGCCTTCGATCTCATCCATGATGCGGCGCCCGGCCGGCGTCGGGGCGCGCAACAGGAATATGAACAGCAGGTGCATGACAAAGCTGAGGCCGGCAAAGCCGAGCCACAGCGGCGGGCTGCTGTCCAGGTTGATCGCGACCAGGACGGCCGCGAGCGTCATGATGATGGCCGGAAGCGCGTAGCGCCCGTTGAGGTTGAATGCCCGCCCGATATATTCCCCCTTCAGCGTTTTTCGCAGGCCGGCGCGCGCTTCGAGAAATTTCCGATAGTTTTCCTGCTTGAGATCAATCCGGTTGCTGTCGCTGAACAAGGCCGCGAGTACCGCGAGTTCGCCCTTGCTGGCATCCTGGCCTGCGGCCGACTTGTTCTTGTGCAAGCTGAATTCGTCGTCGTCCTGCTGGATTTGGAGATACCCTTTGACACCGAGGCTGATGATCGCCGCGGTGAAGGCCTTTTGCCGGAAGCTCATTTTGAGAATATAGGCGCAACCCGCGGGCGTCAGACCCTTGGGCGGCGCAAAACGCGGAATGATGACGCCCTCTTCGGGGTCACGGCCGTAGTGCGACCAGGCCCACAGGTACCATGCGAGCGGCAGTAGCAGGCCCAGGGTCAGCACCAGCGCGGCGCTGTTGTCATCGAGAAAACGCGTCACTCGCTCGGCCCGGGTGGGTTCATGCACAAGGCCCTTGGGAAAACCGACCACGACGGTCAGCCCCTGGCGCGGTTTCAGGGGCTGGGTCGTGGTGAAACGGATGACGCGGGGACTCTCCACCTCTGAGCGTGCCGCCTTGCCCCTGGCCCCCTGGTAGCCGGTGTAAAGGTCGGTGCTCAACTGCTCGGGGGCGACGTCGGCGGGCAGTTCGATGCGGGCGCTGGCGTGATCGATCGGGAAAGCCCAGCCGTTGCCGGTGACATTCCAGTACAACTCGTCGTGGTCGGGAAAGAACCCGAGCTGGCGGCTGCTGTGGTAGCGCAGCACGTACTCGTGCCTGCCGGCCTCGAGCAGGCGCCCGGAACTGCCCATGTAGACGCGCACGCCGTTGCTCAGCTTCTTGGTATGGAAGGGCTCGCGATGTCCGTCGCGCTGCACGCCGAGCACCTCGAACGTGACCTTGTAGTGGTTGCCGTAACGGTCCTTGTAACGGGTCGGAAAGTCCCGGTAGATGCCGCGGCGGATTTGTTGGCCCTCGGAGCGGACATCGATGGTCTCGGTGACCATGAGCCCGCCATCGTCGTGGATCAGGACATCGCTGCGGAAATTGAGGATGCGCTCGTCGGCGTTGCCGAGCGTGCAAAACGCAAGCAATGCCAGCGCAAGCAGGCCTTTACAATTCGACATCGGGTGCGCTCCTCTGGCTGGCCAGTTCGATTTCAAAGAACTCCGCCGGCGCGAAACCGAACAGCCGGGCGATCAGGTTGGACGGAAAGCTTTCCACCAGGATGTTGTTGTTGCGGACCGCGCCGTTGTAGTAGCGGCGCGCGAACTGCAGGTCGTTTTCGATATCGACGAGGCTGCGGTGCAGTTGCTGGAAGCCTTCGCTGGCCCGGAGTTCCGGGTAGTCCTCGGCCAGCGCGAACAGCCGGCTCAACGACCTGGACAGGGAGGTTTCCTGGCGGGCGCGTTCACCGACATCGGTCCGGGCCGAATTACGGATCTCCGCCACCTTCTCGAAGACGCCGGCTTCGTGCGCGGTATAGCCCTTGACCGTTTGCACCAGGTTGGGCACGAGTTCGTGGCGCTTTTGCAATTGCACGTCGATACCGGCCCAGGCCTCGGCGACGAGGTTGCGGCTGCGCACCAGGCGGTTGAACAGCCAGGCGCCGGCGAGCAGCAGGATAATCGCAAGGCTGAGGAGGAGGCCGGTCATGATTGTTTTTGATTATATCCCAATAAATTAATGGCACTGAAAAACAACGCCGCAGGGCAAAGCTGCAGACCCGATGCCCGCGCTGACTGCCCTCTTGCGAGTCGCGGTCAAGGGTATTTTCAATCGATTTTTCAATAAACTGGCAGTTCTTACAGTGTGAAATCATGTCAGTGAAGTGACAAATTTTGTCATTTTGCCAGCGGTGGTGACCGGGGGCTGAAAACAGCGGCTGTCGAAAGGTAAGTCAAGACAGGAGCTTATGGTTCCCGGGCAATTGGCTGGCCTGTTCCATGGCATTTGGCATAATTGTTGTATGCGCTTTAATAAACAAGATCTAAGAACACGGACAAGTTCAGGGAGTCAGCGTTATGCCATTCAGCAAGGGATTTTCAGCGGCCTTGTGCTGCTACTTCTTCCTCACGGTCAGCGGCCAGGCACTGGCGCAGTCCGGCCACGGCAACGGCCCGCCATTTTACGGGCCGGGGCAGCCGCGCACGATACAGGATCTGCCCTTGGGCAAATTACGCGCCCGCCTCGAGTCGTTGCCGCCCCAGGCCAGCGGCCGGGCCCTGAAGTGGTTGCAGGAGGTCGAGTTTCCGCAAGCCGACCTGGACACGCTGGAAGTCGATGACGAGGGCGGTGTCTATTATAGCGATTCAAACCTGCCCGATCCGACCCGCCAGGGCGCGACCGCCAGTTCCGGCCCGACGGTGCCCGGCGATGTGCCGTCCACGACGCTGGACGACGCTTTCGTTCTGCACAGCCGGCCCGGGGCGGCAAACGTTGTCTTTGTCGATTTTGACGGTGACATCATCAGCGGCACGGCCTGGAACGGTTCGGTCCCGCAGTTCGACGCGGTACCGTACGACCTGGACGGCGATCCGACCACGTTCAACAGCACCGAAAGAACCCGCATCGTCGATATCTGGCACCGGATCGCGGAGGACTACGCGCCATTCGACATCGACGTGACCACCGAAGAGCCGGCCTCGTTCGGACCCCACACCGGGCACATCCTGGTGACCAATACCAATGATGCGAACGGTACGCTGATCAATTGTTCGGGCTGCGGCGGTGTTGCCTACGTGGGTGTCTTTGGCAGTTCCAACTACGTCTATTACCAGCCGGCGCTGGTGTTTTTCAACAAGCTGGGCAACGGCGGCGAAACCTATGTCGCCGAAGCCGCGTCACACGAATTCGGCCATAACCTGGGCCTGTCGCATGACGGCACCAACTCGGGCACGACGTATTACTCCGGCCTCGGCACCGGGCTCGTTTCGTGGGCGCCGATCATGGGCGTGGGCTATTACAACAACGTGACGGAATGGAGCCGCGGCGAGTACCCTGACGCCAACAATACCCAGGACGACCTGGCGATCATCGACGGCAAGCTGGGCTATGCGGCCGACGACCACGGTGACACCCGCGCCACGGCTTCGGCCCTGGCGGTCGGCGGTGACGGCTCGGTCGTGGCCTCCAACCCGGAACTCGACCCGCACAACCTGCTGCCTGCAAACAAGGGTGTGATCGATGCGTCGTCGGACGTCGACGTGTTTTCGTTCGCGGCGGGCGCAGGCACCATCGATTTGACCGTGGATCCGGCCTGGGATGCCTTCTACCGCGCCACTTCCCGCCGCGGCGCCAACCTGGATGTCGAGGCCGAACTGCAGGACGTCAACGGCAATACCCTCGCCGTCAGCGACCCGGTCGACGACACCTACGCCAACGTCAGTGCGTCGGTGTCCGCCGGGACGTATTACCTGCTCGTCGCGGGCGTCGGCAATGCAGTGACGCCCTATTCCGATTACGACAGCATGGGCGAGTATTTCATCAACGGCTCGGTGCCGCCGGCCGTGGCCGACACCACGCCGCCGACGCCCGACCCGATGACCTGGGCCAGCGCGCCGGCTGCCGTGTCGGATACCGCCATCGGCATGGCCGCGACGACCGCGACGGACGATTTCAGCACCGTCGAATACAATTTCCGCTGCACCGTGGGCGGGCAGGGCTGCGTCGACAGCGGCTGGCAAGCCGGCACCAGCTACACGGCGACCGGGCTCGCCGCCAACACGTCGTATACATTCGAGGTGCTGGCGCGGGACCTGGCGCATAACGTGACCGCACCGTCGTCCGCCCGCAGCGCCACGACCAACCCGCCGCCACCGCCGCCGGCGGCCCCGACCAACCTGTCCGCCACCGGTGTGTCCGATACGGCGATCGATCTCGCGTGGACCGACAACGCCGGTGACGAGACCGGTTACCGCGTGGACCGCTCCCCGGCCGGCCAGGGCAACTTCAGCACGATCGCGACGCTGGGTGTCAACGCCCACGGCTACAGCGATACCGGGCTGGCGGCCGCCACCACCTACGATTATCGCGTCGCTGCGTTCAGCGACTATGGCGATTCGGGTTATGCCACCGCCAGCGGCACGACCAACGAGCCGCCGGCCTCGGCCAACTACGTCGCCGTCAGCGACACGTCGGTCGCCGGTTCGGTCAGTGGCAGCGCCAGCGACACCTTTGACGACGACGGCGTCGCCCAGGCCATCACCGAACGTCAATCCGGCGGACGCAAGAGTTCACGCTACACGTACCTGGAGCACCGCTGGAGTTTCAACATCTCCAGCGGCGCCACGTCAACGATCTACGCCAACGCCTGGAGCGGCGGCTCCAGCGACGGCGACACCTTCGACTTCGAGTACTCGCTCGATGGCGGCAACAGCTTTGCGCTGGCCTTCAATGTGTCCTCGACCAGCAATGCCAACCTGGCGTCCTTCGATCTGCCCGGCTCGCCCAGCGGTTCGGTGATCATCCGCGTGGTCGATACCGACCAGAGCGCGGGCCACAACGAGGAAAACACCGTCTATGTCGACCAGCTCTACATCCAGGTCGGCAACCCGTCCAGCGACCCACCCAACGGCGATCCGAGCGGGTTGAGTGCGAGCGCGGTTTCATCCAGCCGGATCGACCTCAGCTGGAATGACGGTTCGACCAACGAGTCCGGCTTCATCGTCAGGCGCTCACTGGACGGCGTCAGCTGGAGCCAGGTGGCCGACCTGCCGGCCGACAGCACCAGCTACAGCGACACCGGCCTGGCGGGCGGGACCACCTACTACTACCGCGTCAGCGCGTATAACCTGAACGGTACCTCGGGCTCCACCACCGCCAGCGCCACGACGCCGCCGGCACCGGCCCTGAGCCTCAGCGCTTCCGGCTACAAGGTCAAGGGCGTGCAGCACATCACGCTCGACTGGGGCGTCTCGGCGGCCGTCGACGTCTACCGCGACGGTAACCTTGTCGCCAGTAACGTGGCGGGACCGCAATACGATGATGACACCGGTGCCAAGGGCGCCGGCACCTACACCCACCAGGTCTGTGAAGCAGGCACCTCCACTTGCTCCAACACGACCACCACCGTGTTCTGATTTCCTTGCCTCGGAGCACCCTGGGCCGCCGCAAGGCGGCCTTTTTTTGTATCACGGCAATCCCCGTGGGCGTCGTGTTCCAAGTTCAAGGCCCGGGGTTGCTCCATGAGAGGGGTGGGGCACATCGAGGCAGGTCTCATCCGCAGTTCGTTCGACTACGCACGATTTCGACAGCACAATCGAAAGATCGCGAAGCCTGCTGGCGATGCCATATACTAGCCCGGACCCGCAAGCCACAGGCCCACGTTTGATCACCACGGAAGTCATAGACAAATTCAAAGCCCTGGGGCCGCTTCGCGACGCCTGGGATGGTTTGCTGGCCCGGAGTTTCAGCCGCTCAGTTTTTTTGAGCTGGGATTGGGTGGAAACCTGGTGGAAACACTACGGGACGGATTTCGAACCGCTGGTCATTGTCGCCAGGGACGATGGCGTTCCGTGTGGCATTGCTCCGCTCATCATTCGCAAGGGCGATATCAGGAGACTGGAGTTTTTTGGTCAGAACAAGGCCTATGGAGAATATTTGGATTTTCTCGTGGCTGAGGGTGACGAGTGTCGTGTAACACCGGAAATATGTAGGGCAATGGTCGAGCGTTACGACGACAATTCGTGGCAGAGCTTGAGCCTGGCCGTCATTTTGGAAAGGTCTCCCAATTTGGCGATGATTCGGCATGCACTGGAGCGCCATGGGCTGGATGTGGTCTTACAGCACAGAACCAGTCCCTATATCCGGCTGCCGGCTACGTGGGCGGAATACTTGCGGATCAAGGGAAAGAAGCTCAGAAAACGAATTGAATACAACGAAAGACGCCTTGCCAGGCTCGGAAAAGTAGCGGTCGAATTCCCGCGCAATTTGTGCGAGGTTGACCATTTTCTGGAAAATCTCATCGCCTTGCATTGTTACCGATGGAAGGTAAAGCCCAATGAGATATTCTTCGGTTTTCACCGCGAAATTGCGCGCAGGTTTTATTCGCTGGATCGGCTTCTCCTTGCACGTTTGAAAGTCGGCGACCGGGTTATTGCAGCGAAATACGATTTTGTCTTCGACAAAAGAGCTTGGGGCTATCAAGGGGGTTGGCTGCGGGAATACGCGAAGTACGAAGTGGGAAGTGTCCTTTTATGTGAACTCTTCAAACACTGCATCGACAACGAGCTTGCCGTGTACGATTTCCTCGAAGGAGAGGACTGGTACAAGAGGCGCTGGAGCACGCACTCCCTGGCTTCGGTCGATTTGACGTGCGGCCCGGCAGGCCCGCCCTTTGTTTTCTAGGCCGGGCTTAAGCTCCGGGCGTGTCAATATCCCCCGTGTATGAAGATTTACGGGCGCGGTTGAGCCGTGCCCTCCTTTGGTTTGCGTGCCAGGAAGTACACGTGAGGTGCCTGCCTGATCCCCGGGTGGGTGGGTGGCAGTGCTTCGCCCGACCAACTCAAGGACTGCACGTCGACAAACCCCGCTCCCCTGAGCTTCCGCAGCTGATCCGCTGGATCGGCATAATAGTGCAGTACACTGAATTCGTGACCGCTGTCGGTCAGGATCGCGTAGCAATTCCCCTCGACATGCAAGTGCCGGTATCGCGCGTAGTTCATCAACCCCTTAGCCATCAATTTTAGACTCCGCACGATTGTTCGTGGATGCCGGTCCCATCGGTAAATATGAGTATGCCAGGGTTTCTCCCCGCGTGCTGACAGGTTGTGCGAGGAAAACAAGAACAAGCCGCCGGGCGCTAACTTCTGATAGACCTGCAAGATGACTGCCTGCCTGCCTTCGTGGTCAACGCAATCCAAGCCGTTGAAGGAATACCAGATAAAGCCATATTCTTCCTGCCCGAGGCTCGCAAGATTCCGTGCATCGCATTGTACGAATCTGGCTTGGGGGAAATTGGCCTTACAGCCCTCGATCATTGGTTCAGACCAGTCGATACCGAGGTATTCATCTGTCAATTCCAGCATCGCGGCAGTGGTTCTGCCCGTACCGACACCGATATCCAATACCGGTCTGCCCGCGATGTCGGATTTGTGCCGTTCGATGATGTTGCGCTCGCCGGGAAACAAGCCTTTCGTCTCGAACAGGTACTCCTTGACCGTGGTGCTTTTTTGGTATAACCGGTGGTTTATCGTGTCCTGCCGTTTAGATTCCAAAATCATTCTGTTTCAATCAGGGTCTTTTGAGTTTTAATACCGGCGCTCGATTTGCTCAAGGTTGCGAGCCGGGGCCATGGCCATTCCCTATCCATTCAAGCAAATGTTCACGGAATGTATCGCCATCCCAGTTCCTGACCGTAAATCGCGGCAAGTGCATGGGATCGGTTGTACGCTCTACCGGGGCTTCCCTGGTCGTGCAGGCGCAGCAAAACTCGTGGGCTTTAAGGATACCGGCGGTGGTGTCGCTGAATTTTCCGTGCGGGTAGGCAAAAGTACTTACGGATTTAGCGACAATACGTTCGAGGACTTGCCTGCTTTCGAGTATTTCCGATTCTTGCAGCGCCGCGGGTTTTTCGTCCAGGGGCAGATGATTGACCGAATGCGCACCGATCGTGATGATTTGCTCTTCGCCCAGGCTGGCGATTTCCTCGGTCGTCATCGGACGCGAATCGCGCCAGCTGTTCGGGTCCATGCCGGCCCATGCCACGATGTTGTCGATCTGCTTCAATCGGCGGTCGTGATCCAGTGACCAGAGTGCATCATAGACTTCATGGTACAAACGGACTCTGGATCCGGGTTCCCCCAACCATTTGCAGTCAATGCAGTCTGCTTCGTATTGTTCGGTCGTGTAGGTCGAAGCGCGGTCAAGGCTCCATTCAACTTTACGCTCCCCGAATTGCAATTCCAGTTTCGGGGGCAGATTGTTTGGCCGCAGGAAGATATGTTCCAGCGCCTCCCACCAAAAAAAGGGCGCGCCCACATAGCCGGTGGAGACAAAAATCGTTGCCGGCACGCGATATCGCCTGAGCAATACTAGGGCATTTACAAAGTTGTCGACATAACCGTCATCAAAGGTGACCACGATCGAGTTTCCAGGGACAATTCCAGCTTGGTAGGAAGCGACAAAATCCGGCAAGGATACCGGTTTGCCAAGCTCGCCGAGTATTTCGAGATGGCTGGCGAAATTTTCGGGCGATACCCTCAAACTCCACGGATCGAGCTCCACGTCCACTATCCTGTGGTAGCTCAACAGTACCCCGCAAATCCCGTTGGTTTGGCTTGCCTCGCTAATGATCTTGCCTCCTCAGATCGGTTCGGCGTTGCTAATCCGTACGGCTGTCAGAACGATCGCTTGAATCAAATTCCTTTACCGCACCCATCTGGCATCAACTTCTTGGCTGAAAAACGCCCAATTTAATAGTATCGTGGTGTACATTGGGCACGAGCGGCGCCCGTGTCCGATGGCATTTTCATTATACCCAAACACTGAATCCTTTATCTGTTCCGTAACAAGGCGAAGCACTTGCAGCAGGGTAACGACAAACTGACGTTTGTACTCACACTCGCACTTTCCGACACCGGCCGGGACGAGCAGGATTTAGAGCGCGCGCAATTATTATTCGAATCACTCGATCGCTTCTTCGACAAACGGCATCTGGAGCAACTGATCGTCGTCACCCCGGGCAAGGATTTGGCGGTTGTCAGGGAGGCTATTGCGCCTGCCATCACAGGGCTCGACGGTTTGATCGTCGACGAATACGAGATTTGTCCCGAATTCGGTAACGACCCTGACACGACGAATACGTGGCCGAGACCCAACCAGGGCTGGTACAAGCAACAATTGATCAAGCTCGCCGTTCACGAACATGTCAAGACGCCGTTTTACATGACGCTGGATTCCGATGTGATATTCGTTCGGAGCTTTGGCCACGACACATTGATCAAGGACGGAATGGCGGACCTGAATGTCCAAACCGAAGATGATTTCAGGTCGCTCTATTGCGCGAGCACGGCAGAGAAGGAAGTCAAGGTCCGCAGATTGCGCTATATCCAGGCAGAAAGCGTTCTCGCCTGCCGTCGCCGCAAGGAATATCTTGACCAGTGGTACGGTGAAACGCCCGTATTGCTCAACCGGGACATTGCCCAATCGCTCGCGCAGCATCTCGAGCGAACCTGGGGGATGCCGTGGCGCCACTGTCTGCTGGACAAGCTGCCCTGGAATGAATACCCCGTCTATTTTCTCTTTGCGGAGGATCAGGATCTGCTGCAGGAGTATTACCGGCCGGGAAACGCCGATACGGTGTTGCGGCTTACTGAAAGCCTTTGGCAGCCTGCAGAGGAATACCGCGAATTCCGGGATTTGTCGGTTTGGAATGCAGACAATAGTTTCAACGGGGCGAACGGGGGTGTCGCCGTCGTGGTTCAATCCTACCTCGGATACGGGACACGAGAGGTTGTGGACAAGATCAAGCCGTTATTGAAACAGGCCGGAACCCCTCGGCAGGTTTCGGTCTCCGTCATCGTACCGGTTTATAACGTGGAGCCATATGTCGCCAAGTGCCTGGACTCTCTTGTCGGTCAGGACCTGGAGGATATGGAAGTCATCGTGGTGAATGACGGTTCCACCGACGGCACCCTGGAAATCGTTGAGAAGTATGTCATGGAACACGATGCCATACGCCTGATCAGCCAGCAGAACCAGGGGCTCTCAGCGGCCAGGAACGCCGGCATGGCGGCGGCAGCGGGACAGTATATCGGCTTTGTCGATGGCGATGACTGGGTTGACGAATTTATGTATAGCGCCATGCGCGAACACGCGCTTGCCACCGGGGCCGATATCGTCATCGCCAACGGTCAGCTCTTCGATGAGCAGACCAATGGGTTGAAACCCATCCAGGATTTCAGGGTCTGGAAGGCGCTGGCGGAGAAAAACCGCGAACTCGTGTTTGATCCGAAAGCGGAACCGGATGTATTCCTGCTTGATACCTCAGCTTGCAAGCGCCTTTATCGTCGGGAGTTTCTGCAGGATGTGCATTTTCAGTTCCCGCTTGGAAAAATTTTTGAGGACGTTTCGACGCACTACGAGCTACTGCTTCGCACAAACCGGATCAGTTTGCTCGACAGGCCTTTTTACTTCTATAGAACCAACAGGCCAGGGCGGATTACGGCCAGAAAAAATGCAAGCCTGCTGCAGGTGTTCGACGTTTTGTACCGGGTCGTTGACGACTTGGAGAAAAATCAGGTCAGCGAACGCATCTGGGCCAATTTCATCTGGTTCCAGAACTGGGTGCTGCGCTGGCTCAGACGGCAGATCGACCCGGAATTCTCGCAGGAATTCGATCGGAAATGTGTGGCGATCAGCCGGCATTTCTCAACAGAGGCGGTCACCGTTTTCAGGGATAAATTCAGTAGCGATCGCCATGCCCTCGAATTTGTAACCTCGCAACTCGAAAACAGCCTGGCCCCGGTCAATATGGCTGCGGGCGAGCAGGGGCAGTGTGTTTCGCTGCAAAACAACCTGCACCTGGGCAATGACCCGGAAGGCGTCTTCAATCCTGACCCCAATACTTACATGCCCGATATCTGGGGTTGGGTTTGCCTGCAATTCGATATTCGCTCGGTACTCGATATAGGTTGCGGCATGGGCACCAACCTTTCCTGGTTCAGCGAATACGGCTTCGAAGTCCTGGGCGTCGAAGGTCACCCCAACGCCGTGGCCCAAAGCTTGGTTCCGCAAAGGACCGTTCTCCACGATTTCACCAAGGGCCCCTGGCGTCCTGAGCAGAAATTCGATCTGTGCCTCTGCACGGAATTCGCCGAGCACGTGGAGGCAGTGTTTGAAGACAATTGGATGGTGGCAGTGGATCAGTGCAGGTACTTGCTACTCGCTGCTGCTCCGCCTGGACAAGGTGGATACCACCATGTCAATGAGCAGCCTGACGAGTACTGGATCAAGAGGTTTGCGGAACGCGGATTCAGCCAGGATGCTGAAATTACCAAAAAATTGCGCGCGACCTGCAACAGGAAACCCGCGCCGTGGGGACGTAACACACTGATGTTTTTCGAGAATGTAAACCAGCGCCATCAGCCGGTGCCAAGTGAAATTAATCGGGCCGGCCGGCAGGAACGGTCCTTGCCCGGGGGCGCCGGACCCGCCGCCGATGACACTGCCGCCGCCTTACGGCGGCAGAACGACATGCTAAAAAAGCAGCTCAGTGCCGTTTATTCGTCGCGTTCATGGAAAATGACCGGGCCGTTCAGATGGCTGCTGGACGCTCTGTGGAAACGGTGAACCGTCCTTACTGCGGTGTGTGCGGTCTTTACCTTTTTGACTACAGCCCAAATCCGTGACGCTGTCGTTCGCAGCTGAGCCTGTGCGGTTTCATGATAACGAATCTGAGTTGCCGGGCAGATGACGATACGGCTCTAGTAATTTCCTCTGTTGACGTGCGTAATTTCCTCTGTTGACGTGCGGAAACGGAACATCGGGAATGCTCTTGTCCAGAAACGGACACAATTTTTCCCAGCCCTCGCCGTTGGCAACGTCGATGGTCAGAAGATCATCGGGTCTGTCCCTGAAATATTCCCGGACCTCGTTGTTATGCTCGACATACGCCTTGCGAAACTTCTCTCTGTCGAAGAAGAAGCTGCCATACAACAAAAAGACCTCGAAACAGGGTTTTTCGAACCCCAGTCTTCTGTGATGGTTCTCTTCGCTCCTCAACCAGCTATCGATATCTCGAATGGTCAGAATGAACTTGCTGTTCGGGTAACTCTTGTCGAGTTCTTTGTAAATGGATGGGATCGGCAGATCTGTGGCACCAGCGTATTCCTCCAGAAAATCGAACCTGAAGGTGCAATGAATTAAACCATGTAAAATTTCTTGGTGATGGTCCCAGTGGGATACTTTGAACCCGAGGATATCCAGGGCCGCGGTTACGCTGCCGGTTCCTGTCTTGTTCGCCCCCACCCCAAAAATCTTGTTCAATGGCAAAAAAGGTGTCGCGCGGGCATTTCCGTCAAGCACACAGATTCATCCTGGAAGCTTCCCTGCTTCAGATCCCAACCACGTCTGGCTCGCGGATTGTACCTCAGCGAGCCACGCTGTCAGCGTTTTTAACCGATATTCATGTATCCTTTAGTGGTTTATTAAACTTGGCCCAAGCTTGAATGAAGAGCATACCGAGGGAGTGCTTCGCTTCGACCACTTTCTGGAAGGGTCTATTTGATTGGTTTCAATGGGTTTGGTGAAGACCGCGGCTATCAATGCCGTGCGCCTATCACAAATGGCTGAACGCCTATGCACAGGTTGCAGGGGTTGTTACTCGTCTGCATGGTAGTTGGCCATATATTCGGCCAACGTGTAAGACACAATTTTGTGATTGCCGTCATAGAACGTTGGCAACGAGCCTTTGGCTAATTCCACATCAATGTCCACGCCGCCCAAGGCTACCGGCCTCGTTGAATATCGGTATGATTACGGAAACCTGGATGACACATTTATTCGGTGTAAATTTTGGACCCAAAGGACTGTGTTAAACTTTGCGCGCATTGAGAATTGATCAATAAAGCGCCTTAAGATTAATTTTCATCCGGGGTTTTATGGATCGCTGAGTCTGTCACCCAGCAACATTTTCGGACTTCTTCCGCCTATTGCCTCATATAGGTGATAAACAATCTGCCCCCCCATTGGATTGACCTGAACAGTTTGACGAATCTGAACACGAATAAGCTTCAAAGGAGGGACACACGGCCGATCGACACGGATATGGGCGGAATATTCTGTTTCTCCTGCGTCAGGAATGAATCGCTTCGACTGCCTTACTTTATTGATTATCATCGTTCGCTAGGCGTCGATAAGTTTATTTTTGTGGACAATGGGTCCACCGACGACACGGTGGATTTTCTTCTCTCCCAAGCAGATGTTCACGTATTTTGTACGGAGGAAAGTTACTCGGCCGCGAACTTCGGCGTTGCATGGCTCAATGAATTGCTCGCGCATTACGGCACCGGGCGTTGGACGCTTACTCTCGATGCGGACGAGTTGTTGATTTATCCACTTTGTGAAACAGTGGATTTACACCAATTAACGCACTTCCTGGATAGTACTCAAGCCGACGCTGTAGCCACTTTCTTGCTGGATATGTATTCGCAAGAACCCATTAGGGAAACCATATACCAACGTGGTACGTCATTTCAGGACCTATGCCCCTTTTTTGACAGCAAAAGCTATCACGAAAAAGATACACTTGGTTTGCCTTTGAGAGGTGGGCCGAGGCACAGGCTGTTTTGGGAAGGACACGATCGTGAAAAACCTTCGCCGTTCCTTAAGAAAATTCCATTGGTAAGATGGCGTGAGGGAATCGAGTTCGAACTGTCAACCCACGTGATCAGAAACCTGCGATTGTCCTCACTTACTGGAGTCTTGCAGCATTACAAATTCTTTGCCGACTTCTACAATTACGTGGAACAGGAAAGTCACCGAAAAGAGCATTGGGATGGTGCTGCACAATACGAGTCTTACTGGCGCATCCTCAGTAAAAATCCGAATCTTAGTGCTATTTATGCAGGATCAGTGAAGTATCGGGACAGTATTCAACTGGTGGATTTAGGTCTGATGAAGACGCCGGAGGAATTTGTGCAATTCCTGGCCCAGACGCAAGCACGTTGAGCGAGTGGACTAGCCCGGATATTGCACGAGCATCCCGGATGCTGCTGCAGAACAGGTGCGGCTGGGTGCCGGGCTGGACTGAGAGCCATAGCGATGGCTATGGCTGGAGGGAAGCCCAAGCCCAGGCATGACTGGACAAGGCAGGGCCGGGATAGATCGCTGGCCGGTTACAAAGTGTACCCTGGAATGAATTTGATAGATCGTCAATTTATTTTGTAAATTCATCAGTTTATGGTGAGGCCAGTGGCCGGCTGGTGCAATATCCGGGCTAGGTTACTGGCATTGAAATATTTCTGTCAAAAAGGCTACCTGCAGCAGGTATCGTGTTTAAGTCAGGAGAGGTTCAAGCGGACCGTATCCTTCAGATAATCAGCCAAGCGACGATCTTCAATTATCTCACCCGATTCAATCTTTTCTCTTATGCGAGCATGATCGTAGCTGTTTGCCGCAAAATAACGCTTCAAATTCTTTTCGCGATGCAACTCTTCGTACAATTTTCGCCATGTAATTCCAATGGTATTGGATAATTCTTTGTTCCTCCTATAGGCTGCACCGCCCTTGGCTATCTTGTTTTCAATCTGTCGATAACTTCTGATCGGGAAGTGCAGGATGTCGATTAACCCGGTTACGGTTTCGGGATTATCGATTCCCGCCACGGAGTGGTTGCCCTGATGGATTTTGATGGACTCCGAACCCCGGTGCGCGACTTTCGGGGGTAGAGGCTTCCCCATTGAGTTTAGTGAGACTTTCTCTCGGTACACCATTCTAGACCAAAACGGTGTACCCGGTTTTCCAGTGGCAACAAAGTTATGGCGATCAGCATTAACCAGGTTCACGTGCGCTTGAACGCGCTCAAAGGTGCGTTTGAGGTCTCCCTCAACAGGCCACCAAAACTCGTCGGCGTCATTGTTGATTACCCAATCTGCCTCAAATCCCGTGTAGGCGAGTTTCGCCATTCTTGTGACCCAAGCATGCTGATTATAGTTGTCATGAGCCTCGTAGATGTAATGCAACACTCCTTTTGATTCGTACCCTTTCAAAATTTTCGAAGTGTCGTCGACTGATCGGTTGTCGGTCGCAATTATGAAATCGACACCTTGCGCCAGGTGAAACTCTATATTTTCACGAATGATGTCCTCTTCATCTCTGACGAGGAGTGTCATGACCAGTTTCATTTGTTTGGCGACCCCGAAGCCACTGGCGGGCGTAAAGTTCCTTGGAGCAGGCAAATGTGCTGGAATTGACTGATATTTGAATTGGGAATGAATGGATTATGGGAAAGGTACATGAATGGTACTAATCACCCTTGAATTGATGTCAGAAGTTTTTCAGATACCAGTCGTACGTTGAAGCTATGCCGCTTTTCAACGCTATCTGTGCACGCCAGCCAAGCGCATCCATGGTGGACACGTCCAGCAATTTACGTATCGTTCCATCGGGATACTCCGGGTTGTAGGTAATTTCACCTTCGTATCCTAAGACCTTACATATGATTTTAGCCAACTCTGCAACGGAAACATCACTACCCGTACCGACATTCAGGTGCGAAAGCCTCGGTTGGGTTTGGGCGGCGTATGTCTCCGGCGGCAAACAGGTGACGAACAGGCAGGCATCGGCGAGGTCGTCCACGTGCAGAAACTCGCGCCGCGGTTTGCCGGTACCCCATACCTCGACGGAAGGCGCCTTGGACAGTTTTGCCTCATGAAACTTTCGCAACAGGGCCGGTAGCACATGACTTGTTTGCAAATCAAAATTGTCATGAGGGCCGTACAAATTGGTGGGCATGACACTGCGGAAATCGGTCCCATATTGGCGGTTATAGCTCTCGCACAGCTTGATTCCCGCGATCTTGGCGATCGCGTAGGGCTCGTTGGTCGGCTCCAGCGGGCCGGTCAGCAGGCACTCCTCGGACATGGGTTGCGGCGCCCCTTTCGGATAGATGCAGGAACTGCCTAAAAAGAGTAGCCGCTGGACCCCCACCTCATAGGACGCGTGGATCACATTTGTGGCAATCATCAGGTTGCGGTAGATGAAGTCCGCCGGGTAGGTGTCGTTGGCATGGATGCCGCCGACCTTCGCGGCGGCCAGCAATACCGCCTCCGGTTTTTCGTTCGCCATGAACTCGTTGACCTGCGCCTGGTTTTCGAGATCGAGTTCGGCGTGGCTTCTCAGCAACAAATTCCGGCAACCGGCTTGTTGCAGGCGCCGCACCAGTGCTGAGCCCACCATGCCCCGATGACCGGGGACGAAGACCCGTGCCTGCCTGAGCCAGGCAAGCCCCTGGGGATTAGGTTCATTCATTGTGGTTGAAGACCTTGAAGCCTCTTTTTGCAACCATGGCGTCGCGTTCGGCGATCGCGAGATCTTCCTTGACCATTTCATCGACCAACTCTGCGAAAGTCACTCTTGGTTTCCAGCCGAGCATTTTCCTGGCCTTGGACGAATCGCCGAGCAATGACTGGACTTCCGTCGGACGGAAATACCTGGGGTCTATCCGCACGATCACGTCACCGACCTCGGGAGTTGAACCAGCGGTATTTGCGGCGACACGGCCGACTTCATCGGGACCGGTCCCTTCCCACTCAATTTGGATACCCAAGGCTGTGGCTGCGCGTTCTATGAGTTCTCTTACGGAGTGCTGCTGACCCGTCGCAATGACATAGTCGTCCGGCTGATCCTGCTGCAGGATCAGCCACTGGGCTTCAATAAAATCCCGTGCGTGCCCCCAGTCGCGTTTGGCATCGAGGTTGCCGAGGTACAATGCTTTCTGCAGCCCGGTTTTGATACGCGCCAACGCCCGCGTGACCTTGCGCGTTACGAAGGTCTCCCCGCGCTGGGGTGACTCGTGGTTGAAGAGGATGCCGTTACAGGCGAAAAGGCCGTAAGCTTCGCGATAATTGACCGTTATCCAATAGGCATAGAGCTTGGCCGCGGCATAGGGAGAACGCGGGTAAAACGGCGTGCTTTCACTTTGCGGCGCTTCCTGTACCAGACCGTATAACTCCGACGTTGACGCCTGGTAGAAGCGGGTTTCGTCTTTCAGTTTCAAAAGCCGAATCGCTTCCAGCAAACGCAGTGGACCCAGCGCGTCGGCATTGGCCGTGTACTCCGGGGTTTCAAATGAAACCGCGACGTGACTTTGAGCTGCCAGGTTGTAGATTTCAACGGGTTGGACTTCCTGCACCACGCGGATCAGGTTGGTGGCATCGGTCATGTCGCCATAGTGCAGAATGAATTTCAGCTCCGATTCGTGCGGGTCCTGATATAGATGGTCGATACGGTCGGTGTTGAAAGAAGACGCGCGTCTCTTTATACCGTGGACTTCATACCCTTTGTCGAGCAGAAATTCCGCAAGATACGCACCGTCTTGTCCGGTGACGCCGGTGATGAGTGCCCGTTTCGTCACTTTCTGGTACCCGCAAGGAGGTCGGTTTCGGCATCGCGCTCCGGCCCGTGATTGCACTTTATCGGGGCAGGCGTTTTCTCAATGCTCTTGGTCTTCATTGTCGCTACATCCAGGTAAGGCGCTGCACGGCAAAACGACGACAGCCTAATGTACTATAAACGACCTGAAACGGGTTTTGCAGGATTGGCAGATTGTAGACGTTGCCGGGTGCAGACCTGCCTTGCGATGAGCGCGGCATTATTGGATTACTTTGGCTTGCCCGATGCGAGTAAAATTCGTCCCATGAAGCCAAGACGACAGATATAAGAGCGATCTGGACCGAACATGGCACCACCTGCATCTTGCCCGGCTGCCCCCGGCATCTGCTTTAGACATCACGAGTCGTTTGACGACCCTGGGAAGTCATGAAATGGATTTGATCCTGCACCCAGGCCACGGCAAATGCGGCTCGACCTCCATTCAGAAGTTTTTGCACAAAAATCGTGCGATTCTTGAAGTAAATGGGTTTGCTATTCCGGATGATTGTTTTCGCTTCAGGTTTGAAGACAAGTGTGATTTTTCGGTCGCGCAGTCTTGTGTCAGGTATATCTCCGAGATCATCAACAAAGGTGACTACGATAGATTTGAACGAAGAATTGAAACTGTAATTAGACGTGCGGAACAGGCCAGGATCCATACCATTATCATAAGCGCCGAGAACCTCTGCAATTTACAAAGTGAGAGATTGCACAGGATATTCTCGCAAGCTTTCCATGTGAGGAAAGTGCTGTACTATATCCGACGGCAGGATGACTTTCTTCTGAGTGCGTGGCAACAATGGGGTCATAAATCAGGATTGAGTTTGATCGAGTACTGCAGGCGGCAGGTTAAAAGCAATCATCCTCCTTATTGGCTGCAAGCCGCGATGTTGAGTTCCAATTATGGTGACAATGTACTGGAAGTGGTTCCTTTTGCCCGGGAAACATTCTATCGCGGTGATTTGATCAGTGACTTCCTGAACACACTGGGACTGAATGCGCTTTTCGATCCGGCATCGGCGTCAATCGAAGAAAACAAAAGCCTGAATCCACTGGTATGTGAAGTTCTGGCACAATGCCCAAGCATCTACCAGGGACCGCACGACAACCAGCCAAAGAAAGCTCTGCAGAAATACGCATCGGCCGAGCCTTGGCTGTTTGACCCGAGAAAGGATTATTTGGATAAAACGGAGAGGAGGCTGATCCTGAATCACTTTGAAGCTGAAAATCGCAGGTTGCACGCCAGGTACTTCCCCAAAGTGTCGTTTGACCTGCTGTTTAGCATTGACGCGGTTCAAGAGGCCGAACCGCTTGCACAGCGGACGGAATCATTGGAAAAGCAGCAACTGGAATTCTTGGATGATTGGATTAGAAGCTGGCTCAGGTCCAAAAAAATTCGAACCGTAATAAGGTCAAACGCCAGGATGCTGCAGGCAGCCAAAAGACGCCTATTCAGTTCGAGGTAGGGCGTTGAGTACATTCTTGAGCCATCATGGCAGCGTGCAGCTGTTAACATCTACACCATGAGCGAATGCAGTGATTGAAATGGCCTCAAATTCAGGAATACCCGTATCCAGGAGCTTGCTTCGGTTCTGGCAACTCGTCGTCCTAAAAGTCCGATTCAACCTGAAATCCGAGGTGTCGAAAAGTTACCTGAGTTATGCCTGGTGGGTATTGGAGCCACTGTTGCAAATGGCCGTTTTTTATCTTGTTTTCGATAAATTGCTGCACCGCGGCACCAAGGACTTTGTTGCTTTTCTCCTGTGCGGAATTGTTCCATGGCTGTGGTTTGCAAAAACCGTCATGCAATCCGGCAGTTCAATTCTGCAGGGCAAGGGGCTGATCAGCCAGACTTATCTGCCAAAGACGTTTTTTCCGTTGGTTGTTGTCGGCCAGGCTCTGGTAAAGCAGGCATTCGTTTTTGTTTTGCTGTTCGTTTTTCTTTTTGGATACCACTATTTTCCAAGTTTCGGCTGGCTCTGGCTGGTTCCGATCGTTATCGTACAGGCATTATTGATTACCGCCGTTGCTTTTGTATTCGCTTTTATCATTCCGTTTGCTCGCGATATTCAGTATCTGATAGAGGCCGGCATCAGGATGTTGTTTTTTTGTTCAGGAATATTCTATAGCTACAAGCAAGTACTGCTCCCTGAACACCGGCAATTGTTCCTCATGAATCCGATGGCGAATC
The DNA here is from genome assembly GCA_963774415.1 of uncultured Gammaproteobacteria bacterium. Classification (GTDB taxonomy): domain Bacteria; phylum Pseudomonadota; class Gammaproteobacteria; order Xanthomonadales; family SZUA-36; genus SZUA-36. The sequence continues at coordinate 1,055,510 of CAVZEU010000003.1, forward strand.
TCATCGCCAACTACCGAAAAGTCCTGATGGAAGATACGGTACCGATGACAGGGTCGCTTCTCGTCATCGCGATAGTGTCCATACTGATCATTTTGTTGATGAGCCGGGTCATGAAGCGCCACAACAATACATTGACGCGGCTGGCACTTGAGTGAATCTATGATGGATCCGGTGGTATCACTAAGGGAGGTTGGTTTCACATATCGAACGCTGACCGGTCTCTTTTCTGTTGAAAAGTATCGAGCGTTGAAATCCATAAACCTCGAACTGCAGGCTGGCGAGACGTTGGGCGTAATAGGCGCAAACGGCTGTGGCAAGTCGACCCTGCTGAAAATTCTCGCCCGCATATATCAGCCTGGTGAAGGGGAGATTCTGTTTAATGCAACAAGGATATCGCTACTGTCCCTGCAACTGGGCTTTGACCCTCAGTTATCAGGCAATGACAATGCGATATTGAGTTCGATGCTATTGGGATCGACATTAAAAGAAGCGCAGGCCAAGCTTTCGGAGATCATCGAGTTCTCGGAACTTGGCAAATTTGCGAGACAGCCGGTCAAAACCTACTCTTCGGGAATGCGGTCAAGACTCGGGTTTTCCGTAGCCTTGAATATGGAAACCGACGTTTTGTTAATCGACGAGGCTCTGGCTGTTGGTGATGCCAAATTCAAGGAAAAGTCCGAGCGGGCAATTGTCAAGAGGGTAACTTCTTCACAGACCGTTGTTCTGGTTTCACATTCCGCGGCCCAAATTAACAGGCTGTGTGACAGGGCCATCTGGATTGACAATGGAAGGATTGAACTGGTTGGGGAACCAAGTGCGGTCACCAAGGCCTATTCTGAAGCCATTAAACGCCAAGCGGTGCCGCTTACAATTAGTTGACAGCGAACACCCCGCCAAGTCACGCAACTAGCGCCGTAGGTCAAGGCGCAACGCGATGGCTTTCCCTGCGGCAACATAGGCACGACCAGGCCCGGAGAAAATATCTGTCCACTTTAATCCCACCTGCTCCCTCGTCTCGCTTGGAGTTCTGACTAAGGCTGTCACGACTCGTGACAACATGCGTAGCTTACGTACAAGCCACGAATGTCTCATGAATGTGATGGGCGTTTGCCTGAATGTTCCCGCGTTTTGCAGCGGATCCCAGCGCAATGACGCCGCTTCACTGGGAAGGTAAACAAATTCATCGACCATTCCCTCGGCCAACACGGGAATTTCGTAAGCGTCAGTCTCGTTTTCTCCATGGCCACAATCCAGATAGAGCTTCGCGTATTGCTCCGGTGGATTCGTCTGCACACTGGTTTTCATTCTTACCCACCCATGCGGTAACCGGGTTGAGACAGGAACCAGCCTGAAGTATGGATCACCCCCGCTTGATTGCCAGCTGTTGTCCATAATGCGAAGGCGTTGCAATTGATTTTCCGGTATCAGGTGGAAGCGTACCTTCCTTGCAGTGAACAGGGCTTCGAAAATGCGCCAGAAATGCCTTGATATAAAGGAGAGCCTCCAGAAGAGGCTCGATCGGATTTGATCCAACTGAAGCGATAATTCTTCCGAGTCTGAATCCGCTGTTTCAATGGCCTTCTGCAATTTCTTGTTCCGAATTTCCTCGTCTCTTAGCTGGGACTCGAGCTGACATATTGTCGCGTCGCGGTTGTTCAAGGTTGATTCGAGCGATTCAAGACGCGAACTCTGGGCCAGGTTCTCGCGTTCCAGTTCCTCAATTTTTTGCCCCTGCCTGTCTATCACATACTCTTGTTCTTCTATCGCACTTTTAAGTTTTCTGATTTGTGCATTGCGCTTGGTCAGAACTTTTTTCTTCGACTTGAGTAAGTCGTCCTTTTTTTTCAGTGATGCCGACGCAGAGTTAAGTTCCTTGTCCGCAGTGATTAGCTGGAAATGGTCCCGAATAATAAATGAGTCCAACAAGTCGATATATTTCAGAAGGTTCGCCCTGTCTTCGAGCTCCTCTTCGATCGCGTTGATTTCGATTTGAAAATCATTCGAATCCAATAACTCGGTGTTTCGACTTACCTTACCAAGCAGCTCGTTCAATCTCTCGACAAGGCTGGGCGTGGGTTCATCGGGCCCGCTCTTGTTCTGACGGTGGTGCCAGAGAGTTTGGTCGATGAAATCGTTGGCAAAGCGATCGAGTTCATCCTGATCAATTTGACTTTCCAGTCCCAGTTGTTGGGCGATTGTTGTCAGGACTCGGCGGGGCTCGAGAATCAGATCGTCATAATCGATTGTAATTCTTTGGCAGTTCTTCGTGTTCTGAAATACGGGGAGCATATGTGTCAGCCAAAGATAGAGTGACTTGACTCGTGGTATGCCGTCCCTCGAAAACAACGACGCGGCTATGCTTTCGCAATTGCGCAGACAGATGACATAACTGACCTGCAGTTCGAGGTCATCGAACACGTTCTTCCAGAAGGGGAGGAGTTTGCAAAGTCGCGGGTCTTTTATACCGAGCAGATTGGTGTCTTGAAGTTTATCTTCGATGATTTCGCTGGCTTTTTGTCGCAAGGAAGAAATCCGTTCTCCCTCAAAAACGTCATTTTTAAAAGGTGCCAGACTGTACCAGTCACAACCTATATTCTGGAGGATTTCGGTGTTGAGTCTGTTGATGCCGATATCCTCGAAATATCCTTTCTCATTATTCTCGTCCGCGGGCATCAGATGTTTGCCCAAGTCGACCCCCAGCACCTCCAGGCTTTTCGCGATTGCGCTGCTGCCGCTTCTGTGCATTCCGAGCACGACAATAAGGCGTTTGGTTTCCATGATTGTTATTGTAGGCGAATCGTCATTGTAGGCGAACGCGGTGCTTGATTTTCACCAGACCCAGGGGCTCTCTGATCCCGAAGTTCCAGGGGTTAATGCTTTGTGGCGATCAGCGTATTCCCCCATCCCATTCGAAAATTCGCTTCTTCTGATACTGCTTGTTGAAGCTGGCTCCAAAATGCAGCCTGCACGTCCTCATTCAATAATTCGCGAACCGGCTTGGATTCAAATTCCTCTCGCAGAATCGGGTTCTTGATGCTTTTCGAGTACAGGGACAGTATGCGATGAAGGGTGTAAGCGGCGGACTGGTGTGGCCTTGTAGATAACTCCTCTATATCAAAGTCCCTCTTAAACAAACTCTCAAGACCTTTGCGAGTGGCATTAAAATAGTGATGCGGATAACCGTGAAAAGGCTGCATAAAAGGAAACCCTATGATTACTTTCCCCCCAGGCTTCAGAATTCGCTGAATTTCTCTCACAGTCTCCCACGGCTTTTCCACGTGTTCCAGAACAGCCATACAGAATACGCCGTCCAGCGACTCGTCGAGTAAGGGGAGTTGGTCATTCGGAAGCACAATGAGATCGGCAGTCAAAGAGGGATAGACTTCGACGTATAAACAATTCATAAAAGTAATCGTCCTTAGGCCGCAACCCAGATCAAGGTATAGCTTTGAGGGATTGTTCCTCAAGGTATCGGTCACATCACGTGGTGCGGGGTGTGCAGACTCTCCTTCGTAGTCATCGAGTGTTAAAGATTGTCGTTTGTTAATAATTGGGAAATTACTCTTACCAACAGGGACATAGTCATCTGTTTGCAGAACCGGCTTGAATAGTTCGTACTTGAGTTTTTGCTGTTTATTCAGCGTTGCACTCAACTGCAGCCGTCCTTCATTTTGCCCGTATTTCAAAAAGTGCGAATGCGCGTTGAATCCTTGATTGGCATTGGACATCCTCAACAGATCATGATTCGCCTGCAGATAGTACTTTTCATCAAAATTCGCAGCAGTGGCTTTTTCAAAGACTGAAATTTCAAACATTTCCTGCATATCCATAACTTGCAATCCGTTAGTTCAACAGAGTATATGGCATTTGTAACCTGCTTTATTCTCCCTGGGTCAGCATCGTGGACGCATCAACCCGGTTGTTCCGTTTTCGCAGCGGTAACTCGAGGCCGAAACGACTAAGCCATCTCCCGCGGCATCAATCAAAGGTTGGTTCAATGTCTTGCTGGGCAAGATCCCGTTCGTGCGGCCGAACCCGTCCAGCGGACAAGTCTACGAAAACGCGATTTGTAGCCTGGTTGATGCAGGCGCGCCGTCTTCCCTTCGCAACAAATCACCAGGCAATTACAAGAGTGCGGACCGTTCAACACAAGACCCGGATTCACGCTGCCGCCAAAAAACACGCGAGAACAGTCATGACACTCTCCGAGAACAATGCCAGTTACTGTGTTCGGGTAGGACGGTCACTTTCTTTTCAGCTTTGTTTCGATATGTAAATGTGTAATTCTATGGTCAAACCATTTGCATATGGACGTGCTTTCATGCCTGTTACAACAGAGAATTCTTTGTCTTTATCTCTGGTAACAAGAATCGTACTGGCTTGTTTCTTCCTTTGCTTAGCGAAGAATGCAATGGCAGTTATTGTGCCCGATGACTATTCCACCATCCAGGACGCTTTAAATGCTCTCAAATCGGGTGCGCTTCCTGGCGGTGAAATCATCCAGGTCAGACCGGGTATATACCATGAGGCTTTGAAGTTTGCCGAATCCCCGAATTCTTTCACGCTCCGGGCGCTTTCCGGCGCAACCGATACTATCATCGACGCCTCGGGTTTGGGGGCGGAAGCCGTCTTCATTCGTGACACAACAGGCACGGTTGACATAGAAGGCTTTACCATCACCGGAGGCCAAAATCCAACGGGTAGCGGTAACCTTTTTCAAAGAGCATCCGTGAATCTCAAAAATTGTGTCGTTGAGGGCAACATGGGCTATCAAGGTGGCGGGCTGCAGATATTCGACGCAAATTCAACCATAGAAAATTCCACATTCAGGGATAACGTCGCATCAAAAGCAGCGGGAGGAGTCTCGGTCGTCCGTGGCTCTAACGTGACAATCATCGATTCCGTGATAAAAGACAACCTGGCCGGTTCTGTTGATCCCATTGCCAGCGGCGGTGGCCTGCAAATCGGTAACAGCAGTGTTGTGGTCAGGCGAAGCAGTATTTCTGGCAATTACGCCAAGTTTTGTGGCGGAGGTATTTATGCCATTGGCGTATTCGGTGATCCGTTTGGGGTCACCAGCCTGACCATCGAGGACTCCCTCGTCTCCGGAAACCAGGTCATAAATGATCCCGGCGAGCCCCTGGGTGCTGGCGGAGGCATTTGCATAGAGTCCAATGCCATTGCCTACCTCACCGATAGCGTCATCGTTGACAATGTGGCCTCTGGAAGGGGAGGTGGTCTGAACACGTTCCAGGCCCGTTATGAAATTTTGGGCAGCTTGATCGAATTCAATCAAGCCCAGGAAAAAACCGGTGGCGGAATCCATGGTTTTTCCCAGGCTCCCTACGGCAGTTCCGTATTACTCGTGGACAGCGTTGTTCGCAATAATTCCGCGCTTAACACCGGGGGCATCAGCATGGGTGGCGACGGCTGTGGAACGGGTGGCGTTTGCGCCGACCTGGAGATTCAGAGCAGCCTGGTGGCTGACAACCATGCTGCCAATTTCGGAGGCGGGGTCAGCGTCGACGAAACTTCGGCAACCATCGCCAACAGCCACATCTTTGACAATTGGGCCACTGACGAACTGGGGGGTGTCGGAGGTGGATTACGCACCGCCACTTCCAGCTTGGGTATAGATGCAACAGCTCTGATAGGCAATTATGCCGCAAATTCAGGGGGGGGAATTTTCGTCGGAAAGGATACACAGGTCACAATTGACGGCTCTATCATCTATTCCAATTATGTAGAGCAAAATAATAAAGGCGGGGGGGTGCAGGTCGACTCAACGGGTCCGCCGAGCGGCACCATCAGTAACACCATCATTGCCGACAACTCAGGCTTCCAGATAAGAGAACAATCTTGCCTACCGGACCTGCCTGCTCCGATCTTGAGTTATCTGGCCAATAGTCTGAGTAATATTCCGGTCAACACGTTATACATCTCACCCTGCAACCCACCCGGTGAAATCCTGGATATCGGAGAATTCAATTCATTGTCGCCGAATTCGAAAACACAAAACAATGTTGATTCACGTCCTGTTTTCACAGATTTGACCGCGATATCCTTACCCAAGGGAAGAAACACGATAATCTGGGCCGAGGCGGGCGTTGACCAAGTCAGTATCATGAACCTTGGTTCCTTTCCCACCAACTATGGAAGCATCGACGTCTTTCCCGCGTGCTCAAGCAGTTATAGCCTGGGAGCAAATACAGTTACAGTTACAGGAACCGGGGCCCAGGTGTTAACGATAAGTGGGCGATTATTCAGAGGAGCAGAAATCATGGAAGCGGAACAAAGCATCAGCGCCTCGGCGTCATCGGTTGCTTCAGGTGGGAATCTGAGTTTCAGGGCCAAAGGTTCGATCTCACTGGGGCAAGAATTTGCGGTTCAAGCGGGTGGCATTTTGCGGTTGCAAATTGATTCTGCATTATGCCCTTAGCTTTCACGAATGCAAAAGCAGAGTAAGATTGATGGGAACTTGCATGGAATTTACTGATTCGGTAACGATTGTCGTCGTGGTCTGAAACGGTTGTTGAGGAGAGATAGAGATGAAGATTCAAGTTGTGCGATTAGTGGTGTTTTTTGGTGTTTTGGGTGCCGTTATCTGTACCTTTGCAGCCGATAGCCTGTACGTGGACCCAACCGGTAATGTGGGTATTGGTACTTCGGCTCCGACAAGGAAATTGCAGGTCGATGCTGTCGATAATGCCGTTGTGTATGTAAGAAATACGTCGCAAACTGCCGCTGAAAGAGCCATGTTCATCCTTCAAAATAATGGTAAAACACGGTTCCTAATTACCAATGGTGCGGACGGCTGGACATTTGACAATGCGGGAAACCGGTTTCAAATCAGCAAGGTAGGTACTGGTGTGGCCGAATTCGAAGTCCATGATAATGGGGACGGATATTTCGTGGGCAACGTCTATGCCAATCAAGTACTGCTAACCTCGTCTCGTGACAGCAAAACAGAGTTCAAACCAGTCGATGGCGCTCGAATACTCAAAGAGTTGGATGGTCTGGATGTCTCAAGCTGGCGATACAAAAATGAAAATGAGGGGGAGCGCCATGTGGGACCGACCGCTGAAGACTTTCAGGAAGCGTTCAAATTGGGAGACGGATCCCACATTTCGGCCATAGATGCTGGTGGGTTGGCGTTCGCGGCGATCAAAGAACTCCACCAGGTAGCGCAGAAACATGCGAAGGAGATGGAATCGCTGGAGAAGCAAAATGCGCGCCTGGTCGCAGCCAATGCATCCCTTGAAAATCGGCTGAAGACCCTGGAAGCACGGATGTCAACGTGGAACGACGGCAGTCCCTAGTTTCAATCGGCGCTATCGGCTTTTGATTTTACTGGCCTGCGCGCTTCTGCCACCTCTGCTTTAGTGGCTTGGAGGGCGTTGGGTCAGCTATCTATTGCCTCGTTCATGCCTGGGCAATGACGGGGAAAGGGCACCCTTGCGGCGCCGTGCTGTGCGAACGCATGTGCTCATTTTCATCGTGATGTATAAATTTTGCACCTTGTGTACTATGCTTATTCGTGTGCACACTCGCATATGGGACGAGAGCTAAAGGCAGCTGATGGATCAGATTCATCGTCAGGTACACACCAGTGTGCCAGGACCCCGTCGAACCGTGATGCTTGGTTAAACGAGGATGTGCAAAGGTAAAATCCACCGGCGTCCGTGCGTATGGACATGAACCCGGCGGTGCAAATTTTTTGGGGAGTTAGCTGCAGGGAATCAATATGAGGAGAAAATCGATGAAAATCAGAGTAACACTTGTTGCAACTATCATTACAGCTATGGGCTGCTTCACGGGGGCTGGCCTGGCTGCTGGCCCGGGCGCATTTGTCAGCCCGGATGACCAGGTGCTGGTGTTGCCGGAATTCGACCGGCTGCATATCGAAACGCCGGTCGCGCCGGACCTGGCCATGATGAACGTACGGGTCTTCAGCCCGGACAACGAACTGCTGCTGAATGTCCGCACCCGCGAGCAGTCGGTGGAGTTCCTGGTGAATTCCAGCCTGCCGGACGGCGAATACCGTTACGAGACCGTCTCGATTTTTGGGAATGTGGATTTGAGCAGCAAGGAAAACCAGGTGCATGGCGCAGATAACACCATGGTGCGTAAGTTTGGCAGCTTTAAAGTGTCCAACGGTCAAATTGAAGCTGGGCCACAACAGCAAAACCCGGATGCAGTGCATAAAGATTCATCGCTGCTTGACAAGGTAATACAGGGCGCCGTGAACCTGGCAGGTGTAACACTTGATTTACTAATTCCAGCCGCACAAGCAGACACGTTTAGTGCGGTGACGGTTCAATCATCCACACCGGCAATATGGTTTGATGACACCTCTACCGCAAGCGGAATTGACTGGATAATACAAAGCGATGTCAATTCAACCGACGACGCAGGACATTTCGCCATCGAGAGCTGGATTAATACAAATAGCCAGGAAGTATTTCGCATTGACTCGGATGGGACGACCCAAAACATTAATTCTATCAATGTTGATCCTGATGGGGATTTGCATATGGCGGGAAGTACGCTGAATTTCGACCGGGGGCTATCAAACCTGTCCATCGGTACCGCTACAACCGGTGCGGAAATTGTAATGTCCGCCATAGACCCGGAAATTCGGTATCAGGATGAAAGCTTCACTGATTACATGTATACGAATTATGATTCAACATACTTCAACATTGGTTATCAAGGGGGTCAAGGGTCAGGCGGTAGTACTAGGATTCACTGGCTTGCCCCCGCGAATTCCCTCGTAGTTTCCAGTACTGGCACCGTGGGTATTGGTACTGCATCACCAGCCGCAGCCCTTAACGTAGTGCGGGGCTACACCGCTCAGATTCGGGTCAACAACACCACGGCTTCGCCACCGGCCGGCGATCAGGTGATGTTCCAGCTTCAATCTGCAGCCACCAACAAGGTGCGGTTCGCGATTGGAAATCAAAATGCCCTGTGGACGTTCGATAATGCCGGCGGCTCATTTCAGATTAACTTGGCCGGGACCGGATTCAACGAATTTCGAGTGGAAAACGATGGCGATACAGTTGCGCTCGGAAATTCATATGCCGTGAATCACATCAATACCTCGAGTCGTGAATTCAAGACGGATTTTGCGCCGGTCGATGAAGTTGCCATACTGGAAAAGGTGAGCGAACTGCCGATGAGTACGTGGCGCTATAAAATGGAGACAAAAGGCAAACGCCACCTCGGTCCGGTTGCGGAAGACTTCAAGCAGACATTTGGATTGAGTGATGGCAAACACATCTCAACGGTCGATGAGGGCGGCGTGGCTTTGGCGGCCATTAAGGGACTGAATAAGGTCTTACAAAAACGCACCGCGGAGATTGCAGAGTTGACCCGGGCCAACAGCGATCTTCAAAAAATGAACTCCGACCTGATGAGCGCCAATAAAGCGCTGGACGAGCGTCTCACGCGTCTGGAGAACGTGCTGCTCCACCAAAAGGAAGTCGCCGTCCGCTAGAAATGTGACGATTGTGACGGTAACGCCGGAGGCTTTGCGCCTCCGGCGTTTTTTCGTCTGAGTGTCGGCTGGACAGCCTATCCATGTGGCCGTATTCCACAATTCGCGCCGTGCCCCGGACCATCGGAAACGCGTCAAAAAATAATTCGCGTTATTCCGGGGTTGCACTTTCGAATTCAGAGCTTTTGTAAAGCTGATCAGAGCCTGTCTTTCAGAAAGGCCAATCGCTGAACGAGGCCAGAATTATTTGGGCGCAGTTTCATCGCCTGCTTTGTAAATGAAATTGCGGCCTTATTATTTTTCAATCTGGTTGAAATCGATGACATTTCCACCAAAAGTTCCGGGCACTCCGGAAAGCGGCCCAGCAGAATCCAGCCAATGGCGAAGGCCTCCTCGTAGTCCCCTGCTTGCGAGGCATTGAGCAGCATCGCCAGGAGTTCAATATTCGAATCGCCGGAGTTTTCCCCGTATTTGATGTCGGAGAATATGTTTTCGCCGCCCGATAACTCGTAACAAAGACGCATGACGGTGATTGCCTGACTGATCCCGGTGCCGGGCGGCATCAAAGTATCGATGGCGCTCAAGACGCCATGGCGGCGCAAATAAAACGCTTTGAGCAGAGCCCTGGTCACCGGGTTTATCCGCTTGGGCGTTGTGATGCCGTTTTGTTCCGCCAAGGCCTGGAACAAGGGCTCAAGCTCTAACGATTTCAGGAACTCCATTTCCTCGCTGGCCAATTCAACCTTTCTTTTCCTCAGCGATTGCCGTTTGGCAGATTCATCATCGAAGTTTTTTTGCACGCGTTCGGAGGGCGTAGCGCCGATGAAATCAAGGAGGCGATCGATAATCTCATGCTGCCGCTCGGGTTGTCCGAAAAAGAGCGCTTCATAGCTGATGATCAGGGACTCGTGGCTTTGATGAATCCTGTTCAGGGTATACAGAAGCTGCAGGTAATCGATATAGGCGAATACACCCGTCTGTCCTCGATGCCATGATGTGTCGTTCTCGTTATGTGCGCGTTTGTTCCAGGAAAGAAATACATCCGTAATATCCCTGATGATGAATACCAGTTTCGTATCGGGAAATTTACTATCGGGGCTGGCGAGTTTATAAAAGTAACGCGGTCCTTTGTCGCCGAGTGCCTCTAGGTGTGGTTTCGCGCCTAGTATTTCCTTGTTCCGGGATGTATGTGCCGACGGAATTGATTCGTCGTTCACCGACTCACGCGTGAAAAAGGACTGGTCTACGGTCGCCAGGGGAAAGCGCTCTATCCCGCAAAATACATTGGGGTGCCAGTTCAACAGGTTTGCCAAAGCCGTCGTACCAGATCGGGGGACGCCCGAAACGATGAATCTGTTCATATGATTTGGCCTGTCAAAGTCGGACGGCAAGAATCAGGTGCTGCGCGCATTCAAAAGCAGTTTCGAGGATATCTCGGCCGTGTTCCTCCAACTGAAACGGTCCCTGACCCACCTCTCGCAGTTCATCGATTGAGTTCGCAGCAACTCCGGATTCCTACAATAATGGAGGATGAGCGAAACCATATCGTCCAGGCCCCGCGTAACAAACGGCGTTGTCTCGGGATGGGCGCCCACATCGAATGCGATGCTGACAGTGCCACTGGCCTGGGCCTCTACCAGCGGCAGATTGAAGCCTTCCCACAGGCTCGTGGTGATGAAAATGTCCAGGTTTTTGAGGTATTCGAGACGTTCTTCATCGGTCGCGTTCAAGTGGACCTTAACACCCATCTTTTCAAGGGATTCCCTGTCTTGCTCCGTGCCTCTGCCCATTATGTGCAATTCCATGGGCGCATCCAGATCCAGGAGTTTCTTCTGCAACTGGGTCAGAATCGGGCGTCCTTTATAGATGGTTTCACCTGGACCCAGCCTTACGAGGGTCCCGACCCGGACAGGTCCGCTGATGGCCGATAACTTGCGGTCATCCTTTTCAATGTGATCACAGCCGTTGTAAATGACGACGGCTGACGGGAAGTCAATTTCCGCTTTGACAAATTCCGAGATTGCTATGACACCATCGACACTGGGATAAACCTGCCGTTGCTTGTTATCGATGATGTTCTGCCTTTCTCTGCGGTCCCAGATGAAAAACTCAGGGTTCGGATCTCCGTGTTCCCAACACCAGACTTCGTAATTCGCCGACAGCGCGGGAAGCAGTTCGAAAAATGGTGTGGCATGTGCAACGATGACCCGGCAGCTGTACTTTGATGCAATTGAATGAACCGCCTTAACGTCGGGTTCCAGGATGACTATCTTTGAATGTTCAAAAGAATCGTCCGATTCCATGCAACCCACCATCACTTCAACACCCATAAGAGCGTACTGCCGACAAAGGTTGTCAATGACGACGGAGACGCCAAAGCCCCTTTTCATGTAGGCGGTTAGGAAGAGAATCATTGGGTTAATTCTTGCGATTGCATGTCGATCCATGAACTCCAGTGGCGCATGAAACGTTGCCTGTCAGGCCAATCTTCGGATCCCTTTTCCCTGGTGCCGTTTTCAAAATGCAGTATCTCGCCGGGAGCAAGTACATAGACCTCCAATCCTCTGCGACGAATTTCCATGCACAAGGCGGCATCCTGGCACTCCGTCCGGTAGTCTTCATCGAACCCGTTGACGGAGTAGAAGTCTGAAGACTTCATCATCAGACAAGCGCCCGTTACAGCCCACATGTTGCGTGGGAAAGTGTTTGCGCGACAGGCGGCTTTTCGAACATCCGGATGATAAACAAAACCTTTCAGTTCACCTGTCTTGAATACGTCAATACCTGCATGTTGGATCGTTCTGTCCGGAAACAGCAGTTGTGCACCCACCACGCCGGCTTCGGGCGCCTCATTCAAGAATGTCAACATCTTGAAAAGAGTAGCCGCGGCGTTGTCGCAAAACTCAATATCGTTGTTTAGAAATAATACCGTGTCGAAGGATGAAAGTTCTGCAAAAACTTGATTATTAGAACGTGAAAAATTGTATTTCAGGCCATACAGAACCTTGACGAATGCAGGCGCAGACTCATACATGGCGAGCACGTCCGGATCCGCGGAGCCTGTGTCTCCGATCAGTATTTCGAAACCAAATCCCCTGTCTCTGAAATATCGTTCGGCGTCTTGCATGCTGTTGATCAACGGCACGATGAATTCGGGCTTGTCCAGATTCAGGATAATAACCGACAGCCCTTGATCTCTCGTTGTTGTCTCGCAGGCCGGATTTTGCAATGTTCGAGGCGTTTTGCTCATTGTCTTGACGACTTCATTTGCCCTGTGAATGTTCGAATGTGAAACATAAAGTTTCAGATTCGGGACTTCGGGCCTGCAAAATGCCGCAACGTTTTCTCGCGGCGGCCAGGAAAGCTGGAAACCAGGCAATCCCAGGCTGTAGTTCAAATTGTAATAGGGGTCAGAATACAAAGAGGAGAACCAGCGCTCCTGCATCCACGCGACCTCCAGAGAGAAGCGCTCGGACTCTTTCGCATCTTGACGATGTGAAGTGCGGGATTTCGATTCATGGTGGTAAAGACTCACATGCGGTGTAAACAGAACATGAAGTCCTTTTTCGCCTGCCCTGAGGCACAGATCAATATCATTAAAGTCAACCGGCAAGTTAGCTTCGTCAAAACCGCCTAAAGTCTCGAACACCTTGCGCCGCATGGCCATGCAAGCGCCGGTGACGGCAGATACCCTGCGAGCATGCCTGTACGCGTCAAATTCAGCTGAATTCGGATCCCAGCCGCTGAATGAATGTGCTGCTACACCTCCAACGCCCAACACCACACCGGCATGTTGAATGGTGCCGTCCTGATAAAGCAAAAGGGGGCTGACAACACCGACTTCTGGTCTCGAGGCTTGTGACAACAACTCCTCCAACCAGTCCTGATCGATCACTTCGACATCATTGTTCAGGAAGACGAGATACTGTCCAGTGGCCGCCTTTGCCCCGATATTATTCAACTCGCTGTAATTGAATGGATGATCGTGGCGTATTACCGTGACATTGGGATACTCATCGCTTAGCGAATCCAGATAAGCGGTGGCGGACGGTTCGTCGCTGCCGTTATCGATAATAATCAGCTCGAAGTTATGAAATGACGTTCTTTCCTGGATACTTTCGATGCAAGGTCGAAGTAAATCTATTTTGTTCCGGGTCGGTATGATTATTGAAGCCTTGTTGTCTGTTGCGGGCGTCTTGTACTTCACTCGCAATCGATCATCATCAGTGGTAACGACGGATGCCGGGGGATAGGATTCCCTCCTCGCAAAGCGCTCTATGAGGCGGGCCACGGGTTTGATTTGGTCCCTCGTCCATTTTGAAGATCCAAATCGTCGGTAGAGAATTTGAGGGACATGGTTCACTGTGCCGCGCTCAAGTTGATCGAGCACTTGGTTCACCAGCAAAAAACGGTTGATCGACCAGGGTTCAAAATCCGACATTGAATTGATGCCGCTGAGCCTCCTGGATACAAACAGAAAATTGCCAATGTAGTCACCCTCACGTTGAAAGTCAGGATTGAAATCACATTTGAATAATGGTCGGATTTGGAGACTTTCGGTATCTACCACCTCCTCGTCGGAATAGTGCAAGAGTGCCTCGGGATGCTGATAAATAGCATTTTTTATGACCTCCAATGCACCCGGCACCAGTTGGTCTCCCACCGCCAGGAAACAGATGAACCCATCGGCATCGTTGCTGTCCTGGAAAAGTTCGGACACACTTTGCGATATCCGGATATCTTTCGTGTTGAAGTCATTCTTCATTTTCTTCAGGCAAAAGCCAGTGTCTGCAGGATTGCCCACGAGAATAATCTCAAGGTTCTCTTTCTGGATTAGCAAAGAGGCCAGTGTCCCTTGCCATCTATTTTCGTCCACGCCTTCGCAGATCAGACACGCGCTTATCCTGACAGGCCCCTTCAATTGCGAGTGATAATTCTCCTTTCGGAATATCCCGGCATGCGTCAGGTATTTTTCTCTCCATTCGGAGTAACCGCCGTAGGATGGGTCGGAATCCCGGCCCTCATAAAACCCGTGTAAAAGAAAATGCTCGCGCGCATCGATTTCCGAATATGAAAGGTCCGGGTATTTCTTCAGGTAGTATGCGGGATCAAAGGGTATGCTGTTGTCGGGCAGGTGCATGCCGTGCTGTCTTTCGGGGAATTCCTCATGGGGATAGAAATGGCGTATGTACTCGACAAATGGATTAACCTCTGAATATGAGGGTATTCCGTGTCTTATCGCATATTCGACGGTGTCGAAGCTCGCACAGGGGTTGCGCCCCTCCTTGTATCCATATGCAACGTAGTGCATCACCGGATCCATCCCGGACCGAAGCACGTCGGGATAGTTCTTCAGGTAATACCGCGCGTCAAACAACCTGGATTTCTTTACGATACTGTAGTTCTCCCAATGTTCAATCGCAAAGTGGGGGTTTACCAATCGTAGCAGCCGGTAATAGGCTCTAACGAACAACAAGCGGTTGATTTGTTGATGAGCCTCTGACTGCTCCAAGACTCCGTCGGTCTCGCCAGGACACAGGTTTCTTCCTTCCAATTGCCCATGCAGCAAGAAATGCCGAACTGGATCTTCTCCACTCAGTTCGACATCCCGGTTGGCCTTGAGGTACAGCTTTCGGTTGAACTTTCCAGAAAGACGCAGTTGAACAACGGCCAAACGCAGCGCTGCCTCGAGTAACAGTGATTTTACTTTGCTAGATGACATGCCCCCCTCATGGAGTTAGAAACTGACAAGAATCGTTTGAAAATACTACAAACTCAACGCACTTATTTATTGGGCCGGTAGCGGATAAATTGTAGAGTCGCTTGGCCATTGCGCGCAAAACAATATCAGAAGGTACTACAAAGCATTCTATTCCAACAACGGTTCGCCGAACGTGAAAAAGTCAGGCGTGGAATTCGGTATTGTATGAACGATAAGCGCAAGAAGTTACGGCTATTTCAACATGGATTGTTCAGGGTCCGTGCAAATGGATAGGCGACAGTTCTGTTAGTATACCGCATCGTTCATTTTGCTCGGGCGTGTTGTTTGATTGCACCCGTTTACATAGTCCTCGCCTCCCTTGACGGAGCCGCATTTGTTGCGGCCCTGTTGGATAGCCTGTGTGCTCAAACACAGAGCGATTGGACGCTTTTAATCAGAGACGATGGCTCGACCGATAACACCACTCAAATAATCGGAGAATACGCTAAGCGAGACGCGAGGATTGAGTTGGTGGCAGATGGTGCCGACGTTCCGACCGGGGTACTTACCAATTTCTCTGCATTAATGAAGGCGGCTTTTCAAAAGGGTGCGCAATACGTCTTTTGCTGCGACCAGGACGACGTATGGGAGCCCAACAAACTGGAAGTCATGCTGGCCAGGCTCAAGCAGCTTGAAGGGACTAAGGAGAAAGCGCCCAGCCTGGCGCACCATGATTTGAGCGTCGTCGATGAGTCCCTCAATCCTGTAGCGGGCTCGTTCATCGAGCTGATGCAGTTGCAACCATCCGACGAACACGATCCCCAACGACTGATTTCGCGAAACGAAGTCACTGGTTGTGCCATGGCCTGCAACCGGGCCTTACTCGAAATCGCTGTGCCGATCCCGGAGCAGGCCGTTATGCACGATTGGTGGCTGGCGCTTTGCGCCGGCTATTTTGGCCGCATGGCGTATGTGCCGGACAAGTTGGTGAAATACCGCCAACATGGTGCTAACGCGATTGGCGCCAAATCCTTCTGGCACGGGCTCAATCCATTTACCAACTGGATCGCCGGCTGGCGGCGCGGTGACGAAGAATTCATCAGCACCGTGAGGCAGGCCAGGGCTTTCCGTGATGCGATGGCAGCGAGGCTGGACAAAGAATCGGAAGCCTACGCTGCGTTGGACCGTTACTGTGGTCTGCTAGGCGTCACACGCTGGCAGCGCCTGCGGGCGCTGCGCGAATTTCGCCTGTGGCGCAGCCACTGGCTGCTCAATGTCGTTCTGGTTTTGCGCATGTTGTTATTGCCAAGAGAGCGAGGGTGATGGCCGGCGTCGCCGTCAGTATCCTGACCCACAACAGCGCTGCCCATACGATAGCCTGCGTAAAGAGCCTGTTGGACGCTGAGCGGCAATCGAACAATGCTTACGGGTTGGAAATATTTCTCGCGGATAATGCCTCTGCGAACGACGACCAGCGCCAATTGCGGGAAACGTTGAGCGGCCAACCCAAGGTTCGGCTTCAATTCAATGACCGCAATGTGGGATTTGCGGCGGGACATAACGGCAATTTGCGGAAAATATTCGCCAGTTCAACACCGGAATACGTTTGGCTGCTGAATAATGACTGCCTGGTGGATGAAAAGGCCCTGAGCCATCTGCTGAATTGTGCGCGCTGCAACTCCCGGGTTGGCATTTGGGGCGCGACGCTGCTGGAAGGAGACGGTAAAACCATCCAGTGCGCGGGAGGTTGTTTTTACAACCGTTGGATCAGTTCGTACCGGCAGTACGGTCACGGCAAATCGCTCGCACAACTGAACAACATGAAAGCGGTTGAATATGACTATATCGCCGGCGCCTCGCTGTTTTTCCCGGTTTCAACCTTGCTGCATGGATTGAGGCCGCCTGTGACTCGATCGGTCGCTGATGGCGCGGTGGCGGGACAGTGGCTGAATGAAGAGTTTTTCCTCTATTTCGAAGAAATGGATCTTGCCCGGCGCCTGAAACCAGGTCTCACGTTGGGTTGGTGCAGGGAGGCGTTGATCCGGCACGTGAACGGGACCAGCACCGGCGCCAGCGAAAGAAGGAGAAGCACGCAGGGTGAATACCATTCGACGCTCAGCGCGCTGAAGTTCACCCGTTTGTACTACCCTTACCGATTATGGTTTATGGCGCCGGCGCGATTTGTTGCCAAGTGTCTGCAGTTGTTACTTGGCGGGCACATCCGGTTACTCGGAACGCTGCTGCGCGCGTACAGGGATTTTTGGCGAAATTGACAGGCAAAAACAAGGCGGCCGCGTTTGCGCAGCTTCCAGAAATCCCTGGCCTCTATTTTGCGTCGGCATCCCGGAAGCCGGTGAAATAGGCAGGCTAGTACCCGTCCGGGTGTTTTTGCTGCCAGCGCCACGCATCCCGGCACATATCATCCAGACCGCGCCCGGCGCGCCAGCCCAGTTCTCGTTCCGCCTTGGCCGCGTCCGCCCAGGTCTCGGCGATGTCCCCCGGACGCCGCGGCATGATGTCGTAGGGGATGTCCCGGCCGCTGGCCCGCCTGAAGGCCTCCACGACCTCGAGCACGCTGCAGCCATGCCCGGTGCCGAAGTTGTGGATCATCAGGCCTGTGCCTGAGCGCAGTTTTTCCAACGCGGCCAGGTGCCCTTTGGCGAGGTCGCAAACGTGCAGGTAGTCACGCACGCCGGTGCCGTCGCGGGTCGGGTAGTCGTTGCCCCATACGCGCAGCCGCTTCCGCTTCCCGGCGGCCACCTGGCAGACATAAGGCATCAGGTTTTCCGGCACGCCGTTGGGGTCCTCGCCGATCTCGCCGCTCGGGTGCGCGCCGACCGGGTTGAAATAACGCAGGATCGAGATGTTCCAGTCCGGCATAAGCTGCTGCCACTCGATCAACAACCGTTCGATGAGATACTTGGTATGACCGTAAGGATTGTTGGTGCCGCCGGTGGGGGCGTCTTCGTCGAGCGGCAGTTTCTCAGGCACGCCGTAAACCGTGCAGGACGAACTGAAAACCAGGTTGCCGACACCCGCCTGCTGCATGGCCTCGAGCAGGTTGATCGTGCCGCCGACGTTGTTCTGGTAGTACCGGAGCGGTTGCCTGACCGATTCACCGACCGCTTTCAAGCCGGCGAAATGGATCACTTCGTCCGGCCGGTGCTTCTCGAACAGGTCCTGAAGCGGGGCCAGGTCGCGCAAATCGGCGATGACCAACTCCGGGCGCTCGCCGGTGATGCGTTCCACTCCCGCGAGCGCTTCGGGCTTGCTGTTGCAGAGGTTGTCGACGACGACGACGTGGTGCCCCGCCTCGATCAGTTCCACGCAGGTGTGCGAGCCGATGTAGCCGGCGCCGCCGGTCACCAGCGTGGTTCGTGTCACGCCCGCGCCAGGTTCCGGGCCCGTGGGTGACTAGTAGCCTGCATATTTCACCAGTATCCTGGATGATGGCGCAGGACAGATATGGCTGGACGCTGAGATGGACTGAGAGTCATAGCCGTAGCTATGGCTCGAGGGAAGCTCAAGTCCAGGTGCATCTGGACCAGCCAGGGCCGGGATAGGTAGCGGGCCGGGGATAAAGTGTACCTTGAGGTTTGTTCTCAAATATTTCATTTAAGTGAGCTAATTCATTTGATTATAGTGAGGACCGACGCCGACTGGTGAAATATGCAGGCTAGTCGCAGTCACCCAGCCGCTTTCCTTTCCAGGTCATGTTCATCTCCATTTTCATGCCGTTCACGTCGGCCGACATGGAGCCTTTGCCGTCCATCGAATCGTCTTTCGAGGTCATCTGCCACTCGCCGTGCATCTTGCCGCTGCCCTGGAGCGGGCAGTCAATGGTCCAGGTGGCCGTGTCGCCCTCGACGCTGAAGTCGCTGGAAGTGCACGGCGAGTCCTTTTCCAGGCTGAAATCGCTGGGCTCTAGCTGCTCCTTGCGGATGCACTTGGTTTCGGTGCGTGTCTGCGGCTCCTTCATCATCGGCATCGTGACGGTGGACGTCGTTTCCCACAGGCCCGGGTTGATTTTCAGGTTGTCGCCCGCGGCGGCCGCCGCGGCAAAACTGCATGTGGCAAGAGCGGTAATGGCAATGCGGATCATCTTGGTGTTCCCTCAGGCAGAAGTTTCCGGCAAGTGCCCATTATAGGTCAATTCCGTGCTGCATTGGCTAGTCCGGCTGGGCGACCTCGATGCGGGTCACGCGCTGGAATCCGCGCGGCAGCTTGCGCCCCCGCTTGGCGCGCTCGCCGTTGAAATGAGCCAGGTCCTTGCGGCCGATGCGCATGTAGCGCTGGCCGGCCCAGACCAGGATTTCATCATCGCCGCCGACGGCGACCATGCCGACCATGGACTCCTCCCCGGCCCTCAGCCGCTGCGGCGGGATGTTGATCATTTTGTTGCCCTTGCCCTTGACCAGTTCCGGCAGGTCCGCCAGCGGAAAGGCCAGCAGATAACCCTCCGACGTGACGCATACGATGGTATCGGCAGCATCGCCCTCGATGACCGCGGGCTCCACCGGAACGGAATCACCGGGCAGGGTCAACACCACCTTGCCGGCCTTGACCCGGCTGTGCAGGTTGCCGGCCACGGTTATGAAGCCGTAGCCCCAGGAACTGGCCAGCACCAGCTTTTGCTCCGCCTCGCCGGCGATCACGTAGCGGAATGAAGCGCCCGCGGGCAACGTGAAGCGGCTGGTCAACGGCTCGCCGAGGCTGCGCGCGGACGGCAGCGTGTGCGCGGCCAGCGAATAGGCCCGCCCTGAGGAGTCGAGGAACACGGCCTGCTGGTTGCTGCGGCCCTGCGCCGCGTGCCGGAAAGCGTCGCCGGACTTGTAGTTGAGGCCGGCGGCATCGATGTCGTGGCCCTTGGCGGCGCGCACCCAGCCGGATTTCGACAACACGACCGTACAGGCCTCCGACGGCACCAGGTCCTCTTCCCTCAGCGCCTGCGCGGCCTCGCGCTCGGTCAGTTTGGAACGTCTTGCATCGCCGTATTTTTCGGCGTCTTCGAGCAGTTCCTTCTTCACCAGTGTTTTCATCCGCTGCTTCGAGCCCAGCGTGGTTTCCAGCGTCTCGCGTTCTTCCTCGAGCTCCGACTGTTCACCGCGGATCTTCATTTCTTCCAGCTTGGCGAGGTTGCGCAGCTTCAGTTCCAGGATCGCCTCCGCCTGGGTGCCGGTGAGGCCGAAGTGGCTCATCAGCACCGGCTTCGGCTCGTCCTCGTTGCGGATGATGTGGATGACCTCGTCAATGTTCAGGTAGGCGACCAGAAGGCCCTCGAGGATGTGCAGGCGGTCCACGACCGCATCGAGGCGAAATTCCAGCCGGCGCTTGACCGTGTCGAGCCTGAAGTCGAGCCACTGCCTGAGCAGTTCGCGCAGGTTCAGGACCTGCGGCTTGCCATTGTTGCCGATGATGTTGAGGTTGGCGCGGTAGTTGCGTTCCAGCTCGGTGGTGGCGAATAGGTGGTTGAGCAACTGTTCCTTGTCGACCCGGTTCGAGCGTGGCACGATCACCAGCCGGGTCGGGTTTTCATGATCCGATTCGTCGCGCAGGTCCTCGACCATCGGCAGTTTCCTGGCCTGCATCTGCGCGGCGATCTGCTCCAGGACCTTGGCCGGAGACACCTGGTGCGGCAGGGCGGTGATGATGATGTCGCCGTTTTCCGTTTGCCACACGGCGCGCATGCGTACCGAGCCGTGCCCGGTTTCGTACAGGGTCAGCAATTCGTCCCGCGGCGTGATGATCTCGGCGTCGGTGGGAAAGTCCGGCGCCTTGACGTGCTCGCACAGTTGCGCCACTGTCGTTTTCGGCTCCTCGAGCAGGCGCACGCAGGCGCTGACGACTTCGCGCAGATTGTGCGGCGGAATGTCGGTGGCCATGCCGACGGCGATGCCGGTGCTGCCGTTCAAGAGGATGTTCGGCAGCCGCGCCGGCAGCAGCGCCGGCTCTTTCAGCGTGCCGTCGAAATTCGGCGCCCAGTCGACCGTGCCCATGGCCAGTTCGCTCAGCAGCGTCCTGGCGTAGGGCGACATGCGCGACTCGGTATAACGCATGGCCGCGAACGACTTGGGGTCGTCGGGCGAGCCGAAATTGCCCTGGCCGTCGATCAGCGGATAACGGTAGGAAAACGGCTGCGCCATCAGCACCATGGCCTCGTAGCAGGCCGAATCGCCGTGCGGGTGGAACTTGCCCAGCACGTCACCGACCGTACGGGCCGATTTCTTGTGCTTGGAGGTCGCGCCGAGCCCCAACTCGCTCATCGCGTAAATGATACGGCGCTGCACCGGCTTGAGACCGTCGCCGATATGGGGCAGGGCGCGGTCCAGCACGACGTACATGGAGTAATCGAGGTAGGCCTTCTCCGCGTATTGCCTGAGCGGAACCTGTTCGTAGTCGGAAAAGCTCTGTGTGATTTCGTTCATGCTTGATACTCAATGGGTTCTCGCCGGCACATTTTAGCCGGCAAATAGCGCCGCAATAGAGCCTGGGCCGGGGATTTTATGTGCTTTCCTGGCATCAGCGGACTGTAGATCACTATTCTTTACTCGTCATATTATTTTGGTGAGGCCCAAGCTCGACGGGTGCGAACATTTTAGCCGGCAAATGGCGCCGGTATTGCGGATGATGGCGCCGTACAACCGCGTCTGGGCGCAGGGCTGGACTGAGACTCGTAGCAGTCGCTACGGGTCGAGGGAAGCTCAAGTCCAGGCGTGGGTGGACAAGCCGGGGCCGCAATAGAGCCTGGGCCGGGGACTTTATGTGCTTTCCTGGCATCAGCGGACTGTAGATCACTATTCTTTACTCGTCATATTATTTTGGTGAGGCCCAAGCTCGACGGGTGCGATTTGCCGGCTAGAGGCTGGCGAGATCGCCCTTGTCTTCCAGCCACGACTTGCGGTCGGCTGCGCGCTTCTTGCCCAGCAGCATGTCCATCATCTGGCCGGTCTTGACGTCGCTGTCGATGGTCAGTTGCACCAGCCGCCTGGTGTCCGGGTCGATCGTGCTTTCACGCAACTGCAACGGGTTCATTTCACCCAGGCCCTTGAAGCGGGTCTCGCTGATCTTGCCCTTCTTCTTCTCGATGGCGATGACGTCCAGGATCGCCTGCCGTTCCGCGGCGTCGAGCGCGTAATGGGTTTCCTTGCCGACATCGATTCGATACAGCGGCGGCATCGCGACGAATACGTGGCCGGTCTCGACCAGCGCGTGGAAATGACGCAGGAACAGCGCGCTCAGCAGCGTGGCGATGTGCAGTCCGTCGGAGTCCGCGTCGGCGAGGATGATGATCTTGCCGTAACGCAGGTCCGAGATCCGGTTCGAGCCCGGGTCGACGCCGATGGCGACCGAGATGTCGTGGACTTCCTGGTTCGCCAGCACCGCGTCGGATTCGACCTCCCAGGTGTTGAGGATCTTGCCGCGCAGCGGCAATATCGCCTGGTATTCACGGTTCCTGGCCTGCTTGGCCGAACCGCCGGCCGAGTCGCCTTCCACCAGGAACAGTTCCGTCAGGGCCGGGTCCTGGCTGGTGCAGTCCGCCAGCTTGCCTGGCAGGGCCGGGCCGGAAGTGACTTTTTTCCGCACCACCTGGCGGCTCTTTTTCATGCGTTTCTGCGCGTTGGCGATGGCCAGCGCGGCGATCGCCTCGCCGTCACCGACGTGCTGGTTCAGCCACAGGCTGAACGCATCCTTGACGACGCCGGAAACGAAGGTCGCGCAGGCCCGCGATGACAGCCGCTCCTTGGTCTGGCCGCTGAACTGCGGCTCGTTCATCTTGACCGACAGGATGTAGGCGATGCGGTCCCAGATGTCGTCCGGGGCGAGGCGCACGCCGCGCGGCAGCAGGCTGTGCATCTCGCAGAATTCGCGCAGGGCCTCGACCATGCCGGTCCTGAGGCCGTTGACGTGGGTGCCGCCGCCGACGGTCGGGATCAAATTGACATAGCTTTCCTGCAGTTGCCCGCCTTCCGGCAGCCAGCAGACCGCCCAGCTGACCTCGGAATCGGTGCCCTTCATTTCACCGGTAAATGGTTCTTGCGGCAGCCGCGTGATGCCCGCGAGCGAATTTTGCAGGTAGTCCTCCAGGCCCTGCTCGTATTGCCATTCCTCCTTGTCCCCGGTTTTGGCCGTGATCAGGCTGACGTGCAGGCCTGGACAGAGCACGGCCTTGGCGCGCAACAGGTGGCGCAGGGGCTTGTAAGCGATCTTCGGGCTGTCGAAATACTTCGGGTCCGGCCAGAAGCGGATCCGCGTGCCGGTATTGCGCTGGCCGACGCTGCCGGTCACCTCGATGTCGCCGACCTTGGCGCCATCGCGGAAGGCCATGTGGTGTTCCTGCCCGCCGCGCTTGACCCAGACCTCGAGGTCGGTGGAGAGGGCGTTGACCACCGACACGCCGACGCCGTGCAGACCGCCGGCGAACTGGTAGTGTTCGTTCGAGAACTTGCCGCCCGCATGCAGGCGGGTCAGGATCAGTTCGACACCCGGGATGCCGTGTTCGGGGTGGAGGTCGACCGGCATGCCGCGGCCGTTGTCGCTGACCTCGACCGAGCCGTCCTCGTGCAGCGTGACCTCGATATCCCGGCAGTAGCCCGCCAGCGCCTCGTCGACGCTGTTGTCGACCACTTCCTGGATCAGGTGGTTGGGTTCCGACGTATCCGTGTACATGCCGGGCCGGCGCTGCACCGGTTCGAGGCCGGAAAGAACCTCGATGTCGCGGGCCTCGTATTCCTTACCCATGTGTGTCTGTTTCCGTTGCGCCGCCCGCTTCGCAGCTTGGTTTCGGTGTGTCCGGCAGTGACGGGTCTAGCGTGGCCGTATGACCTTGCGTCATGAGTTCGATCCGTGGAGAAAGCGCAATTTTTGCATATAAGACTTCAACCATAAAGCAGAATCAGTGGTCGCAACCGGTGCCCGCGGGAGGTATAATAGCCTTCCAGAAGCGGTACTTCGTCAAGCCTGTATTGATGAGTCCAAGAGCTACCCAGGTGATTCAAGACAAGGCGCAGTCCGCGAATAATGGCGAGCGTCCTTAGCTTGGGGCTGCAACGCGGTATTGAAGCATCTGGGTACCTCCCTTCGGGCGTGAACTGAAGTGGCCGTCCGCGGTGTCGCGCCTGCCCTCAAGTGCGCCACCCGTACCGGCGAAGGCGCGCCCTGCAGTCTACCACTTCACGGCTCGCTGAATTCATCAATACAGGCTTGGCACAGTACATTTTAACGACAGTAGTTTTTTACTGACAGCAGGTTCTGGCATGACTTCATTGATTTTCGTTACCGGTGGCGTGGTTTCCTCTCTCGGCAAGGGTCTCTCCTCCGCCTCACTGGCTGCGATCCTTGAAAGTCGTGGCCTCAAGGTAACACTGGTAAAACTCGATCCCTACATCAACGTCGACCCGGGCACGATGAGTCCGTTCCAGCACGGTGAAGTCTTCGTCACCGAGGACGGCGCGGAGACCGACCTGGATCTCGGCCATTACGAGCGCTTCGTCAACACGCGCATGAGCCAGCTGAACAACTTCACCACCGGGCGCATCTACAACAACGTCATCGCCCGCGAACGCCGCGGCGATTACCTCGGCGGCACCGTGCAGGTCATTCCGCATATCACCGACGAGATCAAGGACAGCATTGTCCGGGCTTCCGCGGGTTACGACGTGGCCATGATCGAAATCGGCGGCACGGTCGGCGACATCGAATCTTTGCCGTTCCTCGAGGCCATCCGGCAACTGGGTCTCGAGTATGGCGACCAGGCCCTGTTCATGCACCTGACGCTGGTGCCCTACCTCAAAGCCGCGAAAGAACTGAAAACCAAGCCGACGCAGCATTCCGTCAAGGAACTGCGCTCGATCGGTATCTCCGCCGACGTGATCCTGGCCCGTTGCGAGCGGGAAATCCCGGAAGAAGACCGCGCCAAGATCGCCTTGTTTACCAATGTGCCGAAAAAAGCGGTGATTTCCGCACTGGATGCGGACAAGAGCATCTACGAGATTCCGATTCTCCTTTACGAGCAGGGGCTCGACGAGATCGTCATCGAACGGCTGGGCCTCGACGCCGGTGAGGCCGACCTGTCGCGCTGGCGCGAGGTCGTCGACAGGCTCAGCAATACCCGGCACGAGGTGACGGTGGCCCTGGTCGGCAAGTACGTCGATCACTCGGACGCCTACAAGTCACTGACCGAGGCGCTGACCCATGGCGGCCTGCGCCAGCGGATCAAGGTGAACATCCAGCCGGTCGAAGCCGAACAGGTGGAAGAAGAGGGCACCGCGTGCCTTGCCGGGGCCGACGCGATCCTGGTGCCGGGCGGTTTTGGCGAGCGCGGCTTCGAAGGCAAGGTCACGGCCATACGCCATGCCCGTGAAAACCGGATTCCCTACCTCGGCATCTGTTTCGGCATGCAGGCAGCCGTGGTCGAGTATGCGCGCAATGTCTGTGGCCTCGAGACGGCCAACAGCACCGAAATCGATATTAACACGCCCGATCCGGTGATCGGGCTGATCACCGAATGGCTGGATGCGTCCGGCTCGGTGGAAAAACGTTCGGAAGACTCCGACCTGGGCGGAACCATGCGTCTCGGCGGCCAGCGTTGCCGTTTGCGCCCCGACTCGCTGGCTTACAGGCTGTACGGCAGCGACATCATCACCGAACGCCACCGCCACCGCTACGAGTTCAACAATCACTACCGTGACACGCTGCAAAAGAACGGCATGCTGCTGTCCGGTCATTCCATGGACGAGACGCTGGTCGAAATCGTCGAGATTCCCGAGCACCCGTGGTTTCTCGGTTGCCAGTTCCATCCCGAGTTCACGTCCTCACCGCGAGACGGCCACCCCTTGTTTACCGGCTTTATCGAGGCCGCGAACAAATACAAGCAAGGTGAGCTGCCGGCCAAAGTAGCCAGCTTGTGAAACTGTGCGGATTCGAAGCGGGCCTCGAGCAACCCCTGTTCCTGATTGCCGGTCCCTGCGTGATCGAATCCGAGCAACTGGCGCTGTCGACCGCGGCGCAGTTGCGCGATATCACCCAGCGCCTGGGCATTAATTTCATTTACAAGTCGTCGTTTGACAAGGCCAACCGCTCCTCCCTGGGCAGCTTCCGCGGGCTCGGGATGGAGGAGGGCCTGCGGATACTGGAAAAGGTCAAACGGGAGGTCGGCGTGCCGGTGCTGACGGACGTGCACGAGGACACCGACGTCGGCGCCGTGGCCGAAGTCGTCGACGTGTTGCAGACGGCCGCCTTTCTGTGCCGGCAGACGAATTACATCACGCGGGTCGCCGCCGCGGGCCGGCCGGTCAACATCAAGAAGGGCCAGTTCCTGTCGCCCTGGGACATGAAGAACGTCACCGACAAGGCCAGGAGCACGGGCAATGAGCAGATCATGGTCTGTGAGCGGGGCGCCAGTTTCGGCTACAACAACCTGGTCTCGGACATGCGCGCGCTGACGGTGTTGCGCGAGACCGGTTGCCCGGTCGTATTCGACGGCACGCACTCGGTGCAATTGCCCGGCGGGCAGGGCAGCCGTTCCGGCGGCCAGCGCGAATTCGTCCCGGTGCTGGCTCGCGCCGCGGTGGCCGTGGGGATCGCCGGACTGTTCATGGAAACGCACCCGGACCCCGACCAGGCGTTGAGCGACGGCCCGAACGTCTGGCCGCTGGGCCGCATGGAAGAACTGCTGGTCCCGCTGAAGCGGCTGGACGAAGTGACCAAGGCGTGCCAGTGGCCGTGATCGCGCCCGGGCCGTACCGAAGAACGAGATACCGATGATCAAGAGCAACGATTCATGACCCGCATCAAGTCCGTACACGCCCGTGAAATTCTCGATTCCCGCGGCAACCCGACGCTGGAAGCCGAAGTGACGCTGGCCTCCGGCGCATTCGGCCGCGCCGCCGTGCCGTCCGGCGCCTCGACCGGGACACGCGAAGCGATCGAGCTGCGTGATGGCGATCGTTCCAGGTACGCCGGCAAGGGTGTGCTCAAGGCGGTGGCCAACGTCAACGGTGAGATCGCCGCGGCTCTGCTGGATAAGGACGCTGCCAGCCAGAAGGGCATTGACGATTTGCTGGTCCGGCTTGACGGCACCGAGAATAAATCGAGACTGGGTGCAAACGCCTTGCTCGGCGTTTCGCTGGCGACGGCCCACGCGATGGCCGCGCACCAGCAGCAACCGCTGTTCGCCCGGCTCAGCGACGGCGCGCCGGTCGAACTGCCGGTGCCGACGATGAACATCCTCAACGGCGGGGCGCACGCCGACAACAGTGTCGACATACAGGAATTCATGATATTGCCGGTTGGTTTTTCTTCCTTCGCCGAGGCCCTGCGCTGCGGCGCCGAAGTTTTCCACGCGCTGAAGGGCGTACTGTCCGGCCAGGGGCTGTCGACCGCGGTTGGCGACGAGGGCGGTTTCGCGCCCAACCTGCCGTCCAACGTGGCCGCGATCGAAGCAATCCTGGAGGCCATCGAGCAGGCCGGCTACGCGATTGGCAGCCAGGTTTATCTCGGCATGGACGCCGCGGCTTCGGAGTTTTACCGTGACGGCCGCTATCACTTCGCTTCTGAAAACCGTTCGTTCACGTCCGCGGAGTTCGCACGCCAACTGGAGAGCTGGATCGAACAGTACCCGATCATCTTCATGGAGGACGGCATGGCCGAGAACGACTGGGACGGCTGGGCCGAGCACACACGCCTGTCGGCGGGCAAATGCCAGTTGGTGGGTGACGACGTATTCGTCACCAACACCAAAATCCTGGCCAGGGGCATCGAGGCGGGGATCGCCAACGCCATCTTGATCAAGCTGAACCAGATCGGCACGCTGACGGAAACCCTCGAGGCCATCGACATGGCGGCCGCGGCGGGTTATGCGGCGGTCATATCCCACCGCTCCGGCGAAACCGCCGATACGACCATCGCCGATCTGGCCGTGGCGACCTCGGCGACGCAGATCAAGACCGGCTCCTTGTGCCGCTCAGACCGCGTCGCCAAGTACAACCAGTTGTTGCGGATCGAAGAAAGCCTCGGTGACGCTGCGCGTTACGCCGGCGCCGGCGCTTTCGGCAAGCTGCTGTGAAGGCGCGGCGCAAAGTTGGCCGCGAACCCTGATGCGCACGGTCATCCTGCTGCTGCTGGTTATACTGATCCTGCTGCAATTCAAGTTGTGGTTCGGTGAAGGCGGCTTCAGGGACGTGGCGCGTTTGCAACAGCGTGTCGAAAGCCAGCGGCAGCAGAACGATGATCTGCTGCAGCGCAATGAGAAATTGCAGGCCGAGGTCGAAGACCTGCGTGAACGGCTGGACGCGGTGGAGGAACGGGCGCGTTACGAGTTGGGCCTGATCAAGCCCAGGGAAAAGTTTTACCAGGTGGTGCCTCCGCCGAAAGCGGCCGAAACCGACCCGGAAGCGCAGGACAAAGGGTGAATACCATGAACGTACAGGTGTTGATTCCGGCTGCTGGCAAGGGCTCCCGTTTTGGCGGCTCCGTGGTCAAGCAGTACCTGCCGGTCGCGGGGCGACCGGTGTTGGCGCACGCCATCAAGGCGTTCCAGTTTCATCCCTTGCTCAATGGCATCACCGTCGTACTTGCGGAAAACGACCAGTGGTTCTCCTCCTCGCTGGGTTCACTGGCGGCCGTGGTGGAAACGGTAACCGGCGGTGAAACACGCGCCCGGTCCGTTTTGAACGGGTTGCGGCATATCAGCGAATTACACCCGGAAACGGATTGGGTGCTCGTCCACGACGCGGCTCGGCCGTGTTTGCCGCCGGACTGCCTTGACCGGCTGCTGGAGGAAGGTCTCGAGAGCGAATTCGGGGCCATCTTGGCCATGCCCGTGGCCGACACGCTGAAGCAGGCCGGCGCCGCACGGGAGATTGTCGAAACCGTGGACCGGTCCGACCTGTGGCAGGCGCAGACACCGCAACTGTTCCCGCTGCGGTTGTTGATGCAAGCACAGGCCGCGGCGCTCGATGCCGGTTTCGAAGTCACCGACGAGGCATCCGCCATGGAATATTCCGGGATGAAGCCGAAGCTGGTCATGGGTTCGATCGCCAATATCAAGATTACACGCCCGGACGATTTGCAGACGGCGGCGGCGCTGCTGGCGACGGCCGCGGATTGAGCCCTGGCAGTGAGCACGCGAATCGGACAAGGTCTTGACGTGCACGCGTTTTGTCCGGGGGACCACGTCTTCCTGGGGGGCGTGAAGATCCCGTTCCGGCAGGGCCTGGCCGCGCACTCCGACGGAGACGTGGTCCTGCACGCGCTCTGTGATGCCCTGCTCGGGGCGGCCGCGCTCGGTGATATCGGCCAGCGCTTCCCGCCTTCGGACCCGCAATGGGCCAATGCCGACAGCCGCGAGTTCCTGGCCAGCGTATTCACGCTGCTGCAGAATCACGGCTGGCGCGTAATCAACGCGGATATCACGATCGTTTGTGAGGAACCCAGGATCATGCCCCATGCCGGCCGAATGCGGGCAAACATTGCCGCCGACCTGGATCTGAAGGTCGAGAATGTCTCCATCAAGGCCACCACCACGGAAGGGCTGGGTTTCTTTGGCCGGGGCGAGGGCATCGGCGCGCTCGCCGTGGCCTTGATCGAAGCCTTGTAGCGACCAGCGGCAATGGGTCATTTCCGTCTCAAGGGCACGTCCGGCAGCGTGGTCAACCGCACCTTCCCCTTTACGGACACGCTGGTTATCGGCGCCGCGCCGGAGTGTGACGTGCGCGTGGAGGAACCGGGCGTGGCGCCGCGCCAGGCGGAAATCCGCAGGGACGGGGACGGTTTGCTGCTGATCGACCTGGCCGGCAACGGCGCCACGGTGCTAAACGGTGAAAGCGTCCGGCAACAACCAATGGAAACGGGTGACGAGATCCGCATCGGACCCTGCCGCTGGTTGTTACAGGCGCCGGGATTGCGGCCGCAGCGTGTACTGACCCCGGCCGCGGCCGAGGCGGGGGGGATCGACCGGGTGCGTGTGCTCGTTTGGACGCTGGTGGTACTGGCGGGCGCGGCGGTGGCCGTGCTGTGGTTCAAACCGGAATGGGTTTTGGGTTAGGGGGCGGAGTGCCGGCGAACCTGGCCCCGGCGCGACCGGCGGCTGTTTGCGACTAAGCGGATCCCGGCGCAGCGGCGCTCACGGTTTCTCCGTTCGGACGCGCCAGCGCGGCTGCCGCTCGTGGTCGATCAGCCCGTGCGCCGTCAGCCAGTCGAGCGCGTCTTCGGCATCGTTTTCGAACCAGGCCCGCGCGGAGCCCAGCCGGAACGTGTAGCCCCAGCGGTCCATGTCGCTGAACATGCGCTGCCTGTCATAGCCGCCGATGTGGTCGGCCAGCAGAACCTGCAGATAGCAGACGGCGTTTTCTTCGGCATAGTCACCCCCCGCGTCCGTATCCAGGCCGTGCCGCCGGTTCCGGTCCATGCAGATGTAATGGCAGGTTTCGTGCAGGACCGAGTGCAAGGGAGTATCCGCCCGCGCCAGGATTCGCCGGCCGATCAGGCCGGCCTCGGTCTCTCCCCAGTAACTGCCGGGAATGTCTTTTCCGGCTGCGACAATTTCGAGCCGCAGGCCATATTTCGACAGCAGCCCGGCCACGGCCTCTTGCGCGAAATCCCGCAGACGCGCCACCTCGCCGCCTTCGTCCCCGCTGGTTTCCATCGGCTTCTCCACTATGACTTCCAGAGCATGGGAATCTGACCCGTCTGCGTTATTATGCGTATATGCTCCAGCGCCGCCAACCAGCCCGAATTTGGCACCAGTCGGTGGTGAGACGCTACGTATGGATGCAAAAATCAATACGCGGGCTAATCGCATGCGCATAGCGCGGGCCAGGCACCGACCGATCGAACTGCTGCGTTACGCGGGCATGTTCCTGTGGTTCTGCGCCGCCATACCGCTGTTGCTGATGCGGTTCATATTTCCGCAGCCGTTGGCGGCCACGCCTTATATCGCCTGGTTTTTATTCCATGGCCTGTTCGGCCTGATGTACTGGAACGTGCCGCAGTATCTGCCGGACCGCACCACACTCCCTTACCGGATTTTGTACCTGGCGGTGCTGACGATCTGCGCGCTCGGCATCAGTGCGGTGTCGCAGTCCCCGCTGGGGGGAATACTGTTGTTGATTGTCGCGGTGCTGATCCCGTGGTTGCTGTCGCTCAAGCTGGCGGTCGCCTGGCTGATCGTTCAAAACGTGTTGCTCGCGTTCATCATCAACCGGATACCCGAGGTCGGGGTTTCCGACGCCAGTCTCGAGGCCGGGCTGTTTTTCGGCATCTCCCTGTTTGCGTTCATGAGTTCGGTGGTCACACTGCGCCAGAACGCCGCCCGTAACGAACTCAGGAAGGTCAACTCCGAACTGCGCGCGACGCAGGCGTTGTTGGCGGAAAACACCCGTATCGCCGAACGTGTGCGCATCGCGCGTGAACTGCACGACCTCGTAGGCCATCACCTGACCGCGTTGACGCTCAACCTCGAGGTCGTGACCCACCTGGTGGAAGGCAAGGTCCTGGAACACGTGCAGCAGGCACATTCACTGGCGCGATTGCTGTTGGCGGACGTGCGCGAGGTCGTCAGTGAGATGCGCAAGGGCGAGACGGTCAACCTGGCCGACGCCCTGCACGAGCTGGTCGACGGGGTGCCCGCGCCGGAAATCCACCTCGATCTGCCCGCGGAGGAGGTGCTGACCGATCCGCAGCGGGCGCAGGTATTGTTACGCTGCGTGCAGGAAATGATCACCAACAGCGTACGCCACGCGCGTGCCCGCAACCTGTGGATTCGGCTCTCGATCAACCGCGATGGGCTCGCCATGAGCGCCCGGGATGACGGTATTGGCACCCGCAAGATCAAACTCGGCAACGGGCTCAAGGGCATGGCGGAGCGCTTGAAGCAACTCGGTGGTAAGCTGGAGCTGGAGTCGGAGCCCGGCGCCGGTTTCGGGCTGCACGCCTGGTTGCCGAACGAGGCGTAATTCCGCTGCCGCTTGCGGCGGCAATCCGAAAGTGTTGTTTTGGGAGAAACGGTAGTGATAAAGGTCATGCTGGTCGACGATCAGAACCTGGTGCGCAAAGGCGTACGCAGCCTGCTGGAATTGTCGGAGGAAATCGAAGTCATCGCCGAGGCAGCCGATGGCGCCGAGGCCATCCGCACGATACCTGGCGTCAATCCGGACGTGGTGCTGCTGGACATGCGCATGCCGGGCAAATCCGGCCTGGACGTGCTGCAGCACCTGTCCAGTGAGGGCTGCCTGCCGCCGACCATCATCCTGACGACCTTCGACGACGACGAACTGGTGCTGGCCGGGATCAAGGCCGGCGCCAAGGGCTACCTGCTCAAGGACGTCAGCCTGGAAGAATTGGTCAGCGCATTGAAAACCGTTGCCGCCGGCGGCTCGATGGTCAAGCCTGCGGTCAGCCAGCGTTTGCTGAAAGGCTTGCAAAACATGCATACCGATTTTTCCAGCCTCGATCGTCCGGATCCGCTGACCGGCCGCGAAACTGAAATACTGCGCCTGATGGCGGGCGGGTACAGCAACAAGGAGATTGCCAATTCGCTGGGGGTGGCGGAAGGCACGGTCAAAAACCATGTTTCCAACATACTTTCGAAAATGGGCGTGCGCGATCGCACGCGCGCGGTGCTCAAGGCCTTCGAACTGAAACTGCTTTGAACGGGGCCGTTGGCTTTACCGTCCGTCCTGGTCCCCGCCCTTGTAGGTGTAACCCCGGTAGCCGATGACGACAAACAGGATTCCCACGGCGATGAAGGCGGGGTACGTCTTCAGGCCCAGCCAGACAAAGCCAAGCCCCGCGAGGAACAGCAACAGCGGTAGGATTTTGCCGGGCTTAGCCTGCATATTTCACCAGTCGGCACCGGTCCTTATTTTAAGCAAATGAATCTGCCCAATTAAATGAAATATTTTCGAACATACCTCAAGGTACACTTTGTCCCCGGACCGCTACTTTTCCCGGCCCTGGCTGGTCCAGATGCACCTGGACTTGAACTTCCTTTGAGCCATAGCTACGGCTATGACTCTCAGTCCAGCTCAGCGTCCAGTTGTATCTGTCCGGCGCCATCATCCGGGATACTGGTGAAATATGCAGGCTAGTCTGCATCGCGCACGCCGGAGCCCCGGCCCTTGCCCGCGAACTGTCTCACGCGTAAAAACCCCCTTGCTTCGTCCGTGAGACGCCGGTTTGCTTCAGGAGACCTTCTCGAGGTCGTCGAACCGGCGTTTCAGATCTTCTTTGGGATTGGTGACGATGCGCTCCAGGGTTTCCACGCGGCCGCGGAGCTCGTGTTCGAGGGCATCGATCTTCGCTTCAATTTCCGCGAGTTTGCTGGAAGTTTCCTCCGAATGCCGGTGCTTGCCGCGGCCATTGAATATGCTGGCCACGGTTCCGGCGATACAAATCAACGCGATCGCTGTCCACATACCCATCGGCTTGCTCCTCTGGCCCATCTGACTCGGTAACCAATATAGGTTTTAAAGCCGCATGCGGCCAGTGCAAAAAGTCATGCGCTATAGCCCGGGGAGCGGGTCGCCCGGGCGGTCGCTGCGGCGCAGACCCTCGGGCAGAACGTCTTTTTCCGCGCCCTCGGCATAGTCTTCGAACGGCACCGGCTCCATCAGGTAGCAAAGGCAATCCTGGTGTATGACCCGGCGGTCGAGGGTCAGCATGGAGGGCATGACCGCTCGCGTGGTTTCGATCAGGCCGCGGTCGAAACGGAAATAGTCATCCGTGACATCGGCGCCGTCCACGTTCGTCGCCAGCAGCGGTCTCGCCGTGTCCGCATGGATGTCGCCCCAGGAAACACCAGCCGGCAGTTCATGAAAATTGAAACTGTCGAGGTTGGACCGTAGCGCGATGTCGGTCGGAACGTTGCCAAAGCCGAACAGCACATCGTCGGGGATACGCACCGTTGCGACCATGTGGTAGAGGTGCACCTCCTGCTCACTGACCGGTGTCCGGGGAATCTCGTTCAGATGCAGACACGTCTCCATGAAAACGACGCTGTGGTCGATTCCGTGCGTGCGCTCGGCGCGCCCGCATTCCAGCGTGGTCGCGGGGCAGAAGTCGGCAAACGCCATCGACTGCGTGCCGGCCGGGATGGTGAAGTACACCACCTTGGATGAAAAATACGAAGCCAGGCGCAGAAACTCCGGGCGTACGCGGTTGATCGCCGCGTAGTGCGGGTTCAGACCCGTGTTGTTGTGGATATCCATGCTCGCGATCGGGTTGAGGCTCCGCATCCGCTCCGTGACCTCACGGAACAATTTCCCCACTTCAGTGTCAGCATATTTGCCACCGGGCCAGCAGCGGTTGTAATCGAACTGATCGTCGAGGTGCCGTAAGCGGTGTTTTGCCGCCCGGGTGTTGCCAATAAACAGCGATAATGAACGCGGCAGGGAATTGTACTCAAAATGGCTTTTCAACAGACGCCGGATGGCTTCCCAACCGGTGGTCTCATTGCCGTGCTGGAGGACTGAGATGAACAGGGGCCGGGGATCCCTGCCTTCGAGGTGGATCAGCGCGGGCCCGCCCAACACGTCGTGCAGTTCGTGCGCCGGTCGCTGCAGCAAGCCGGCCGGCAGGTGGTCATATTGCAGTAGCTTCACGGCGTAATTACGAATCGGGTTCCGGTTGCGGCGTCGAAAGCGAGAACCATACAGATTATTGGGCGAAGAGGAAACAAGGGTTTGATTCAGGGTCTGATGACAGCATGCGAATTCCCGCCGACATTGGCGATTTTTCTACAGGACAGGGCGCAGCGAATGTGGTGTACTCGGTGCACACGCACCAAAGCGCAACACCGTCCTGCGGGAAATGGCCCTGCACTGAATACCCGAAAACGGAGCGCTGGCAGAAGCGGCCGGTTGCAGATTCAACAAGTTTATCAGGGAGTCCGCGATTAATGAACGGAACAGGTCATGATTGAAGCGAAATCACTGTGCAAGCGCTACGACAATATTCTGGCGGTCGATAATCTCAGCTTCACCGTGGAAGCCGGCCAGGTGCTCGGATTCCTGGGGCCCAACGGCGCCGGCAAGTCCACCACGATGAAAATGCTGACCGGCTTCCTGGCGCCCACCTCGGGCACTGCGCTGATCAATGGCATCGACGTGGTCGAGAACTCGGTCGCGGCGCGCGAGTGTATCGGTTACCTGCCGGAAGGGGCGCCCAGCTACGGCGAGATGACGGTCAGGCAATTTTTGACCTTTATCGCGCGCGCCAGGAAAATCGAAGCGGCGGACCTGCCGGGGCGCGTCGCGGACGCGCTGGAGCGGCTGAACCTGGAGCGGGTACAGCACCAACCGGTGGAGACGCTTTCGAAAGGGTTCAAGCGCCGCGTCGGGCTGGCCCAGGCGATCATCCACGATCCGCAGATCCTGATACTGGACGAACCCACCGATGGCCTCGACCCGAACCAGAAACACGAGGTGCGGCGCCTGATCCAGGCCATGGCGCGGGACAAGATTATCGTCATTTCGACCCACATACTGGAAGAGGTCGAAGCGGTCTGTAACCGCATCATGATCATCAGCGACGGCCGCTTGCTCGCCGACGACACGCCGCACGGCCTGGTGGCCCGCTCGCGTTATAACAATACCGTTTCGATGGTGGTCGACGAAGCCGAGAAGGTCGCCAGCATACTGAGCGAACTGCCGGAGGTCGCCAGGGCGGAACTCGGCAATGGTGAACTGACGCTGTTCCCGACGCCGCAGGCGGGTTTGTTCGAGGCCGTTTCCGCGGCGATCAACCAGAATGCCTGGGAGGTGTCCGCGTTGCGTTTGGAGGCGGGGCGCCTCGATGAAGTATTTCGCAGCATCACCCGCGGGGAGACATCGTCATGAATGCCACGATCAATGTCATGCGCCGGGAATTGAACGGCTATTTTGCCACGCCCGTCGCCTATGTCTTCCTGGTGATTTTCCTCGTGATGACCGGCGTGTTCACGTTTTATCTCGGCAATTTCTACGAACGCGGCTTTGCCGACCTGGATCCGTTCTTCCGCTTTCACCCGTGGCTCTACCTGTTCCTGGTGCCGGCCATTTCGATGCGATTGTGGGCGGAGGAGCGGCGTTCCGGCACCATCGAGCTGCTACTGACCTTGCCCTTGACGACGGCCCAGGCCGTGCTGGGCAAATTCCTGGCGGCCTGGTTGTTCATCGGCCTGGCGCTGCTGCTGACGCTGCCGATGTGGATCACCGTCAATTACCTGGGCTCACCCGACAACGGGGTCATCTTCGCGGCCTACCTCGGAAGCTGGCTGATGGCTGGCGGCTTCCTCGCGATCGGGGCCTGCATGTCGGCGCTGACCCGCAACCAGGTCATCGCATTCATCCTCAGCGTGGTCGTGTGTTTCCTCTTCCTGCTGAGCGGTTTGCCGATGGTGATGAACCTGTTCAACGGCTGGGCGCCGCAGGTCGTCCTCGACGGTATCGCGAGCCTCAGTTTTTTCAGGCACTTTGCCAATATTTCCAAGGGCGTCATCGACCTTCGCGACCTCGTCTATTTCGCGCTGGTGATTGCTTTCTGGCTGTATGCCAACGTCCTGGTTCTCGATCTGAAGAAGGCTGACTGATGGAACAAAAAAACCGCACGATGTATTCGGTGGCGACCCTGGTTTTGCTGGGTGTGCTGTTCGTCGCCCTGACCATACTGTCATCCGTGTACCTGAAAGGCATGCGCGTGGACCTGACCCAGCACAAGCTCTACACGTTGAGCAAGGGCACGCTGAACATCCTCAAGAACATGGATGAGCCGGTCAAGTTTACGCTGTACTTTTCCGAGGACGCCAGCCGTGACCTGCCGCAGTTCCGCAGCTACGCGCGCTGGGCGGAGGAAATGCTGCAGGAGTTCGCCGACCGCAGCGGCGGCAAGCTGACCCTTAGCCGGGTCAATCCGGAGCCCTTTTCACCGGAGGAAGACCAGGCAGCCCGCTACGGGCTGCAGGCCGCGCCCGTCGGCAACGCCGGCGATACGCTGTATTTCGGCCTGGTCGGCACCAACTCGCTGGACGGGCAACAGGTCATACCGTTTCTGCAGCCGGACAAGGAAAAATTCCTCGAATACGATCTTGCGAGGATGGTTTCCAGCCTGTCGCACCCGAAGCACAAGAAAGTCGGCGTGATCACGGGTCTGGACATCGGCCCCGGCTTCGACCCGGCGACCCAGCGCATGCGCAAAGCCTGGGTGATCTATCAGCAACTGGGTCAGCTCTTCGACCTGCAGAACATTGCTCCAGGGGCCGAATCGCTGCCGGACGACCTCGATCTGTTGATCGTGATCCATCCCAAGCACCTCGCGCAACCCATGCTGTACGCCATTGACCAGTACGTGCTGGGAGGGGGGCACCTGCTCGCCTTCATGGACCCGCTCGCCGAGGCCGACACGGGCGGCGATCCCAACGACCCGATGTCGCGCGTCAATGCCGGCGGCAGTTCGACGCTGGGTGTTCTGCTGAAAAGCTGGGGCGTCGGTTTCGATCCGACCAAGGTGGTCGGTGATCGCGCCTACGCCCTCCAGGTCAGCATGGGTCCCGGTCGTGCGCCGGTCAGGCACCTGGGGGTACTGTCCGTCAAGTCGGACGGCATCAACGCGACCGACGTGGCCAGCGCCGATCTGGAGGTGCTGAATTTTTCGTCCACTGGCTGGCTGACGCCGCTGAAGGGTGCAAGCACCGGCTTCGAAACCCTGGTTGAAAGCAGCAAGGCAGCGGCTCCGATCGATGCCTCGCGCCTGCGTTTTCTGGCCGACCCGGAGGACCTGGAAGCCGACTTTGAGCCCACTGGCGACCGCTACACGCTGGTCGCCCGGGTCACCGGCAAGGCCAAAAGCGCTTTCAGCGCGGCGCCCGAGGGCGTCAACGGGAAAAACCGGCTCGCGGCCTCGGTCAAAGACGGGATCAACGTGGTCCTGTTCGCCGATACCGATTTCCTGAGCGACCGCCTGTGGGTGCAGAAGCAAAATTTCCTCGGACAAACGGTGGTCAGTTCCTTTGCCGACAATGGCACACTGGTGGCCAACCTGGCCGAGCAGTTGCTGGGCACGTCCGATTTGATCGGCATCCGCGCCCGCGCCAGCACCAACCGGCCGTTTGACCGCGTGAGCGAATTGCGGTTGTCGGCCGAGGCCCAGTTCCGTGACACCGAGAAACGCCTGCAAAAGGAACTGAAGGAGACCGAAAAAACGCTGGCCAACATACAGTCACAGCGGCAGGACAGCGAACTGGCGGTTCTGAACTCGGATCAACAGAAAGAGCTGCAAAAATTCCTCGCGCGCAAAGCCCAGATCCGCAGCCAACTCCGGCAGGTACAGCATGATCTGAACAAGGACATCAAGGCGCTCGGCATGCGCCTGAAGTTCATCAACATTGTGCTGGTGCCGTTATTGATCATTATCGCCGCGCTGTTGTTCGGACAGTCTCGCCGCCGGCGTCGGGAGAGGGGGTCACGATGAAACGCAATTTCATACTGCTCGCCGCCGTGACCGCGCTGGCTTTCCTGGCGGTCGTCACGATGTCGCCCGAATACCAGGCCACCAAGACACCGCAGAAGCACCTGCTGTTGCCCGACATGGCGAAAAAAATCAACGATGTGGACAAGGTCGCCATCATCACAGCGGGCGACCGCACGGTGGCGACAATGGTCAAGGAGGGTGATGGCTGGCAACTGGAGCAGATGGATAATTATCGCGCCAACTGGTCGCAGCTGAAGACCCTGCTGGCGGACCTCGCCACCGCGAAGGTGATCGAGACCAAGACGGACAAGCCCAAATACTACGCCCGGCTGGGCGTCGAAGACGTCAGCGCCAAGGATGCCAAGAGCGTGATGGTGCGGTTGCTGGCCGGTGATCTTAAAAAGGACGTCATCATCGGGCACAAGTCGAAGGGTGAGGAAGGCCAGTACGTGCGCCTGCAAGGGCAGGCGAGCAGTGTGCTGGTCGACAAGCAGTTCGACGTACCGGCGGAAACGCGGGCGTGGGCGGACAAGCGAATCATCGATATCGATGCCGCCGACGTCGCTGAAGTCGAGATTATCCACCCCGGGGGTGACCGCATCCTGGTGACCAAGGATTCCGCCAGTGATACGGACTTCAAGCTCGCGGACTTGCCGGCCGGCCGGGATATCAAGAGCAAATGGGCCGTCAATTCGTTGGCCTCGATATTGTCGCTGCTGGATCTCGAATCCGTGCGCCCGGCCGCCGGCATCGATTGGAAGGATGCCGTCAAGCTGCGGGTCCTGCTCTTTTCCGGTGTGGAAATCCTCGCGGACGTCACCGAGTCCGACGGATTGTACCTGCTGCGGCTGCAGGCCGCGCAGCCGCAACTGGCGGTTGCCGCAAAAGCGGCCAGTGCCGGGAAACAGGCCGATGCCGGGAAACAGGCCGGCGCCAAGCAGGCTGGCGGGAACCCGCAGGACAGCGGTGCCGCGCCCGCGGACCAGAAGGCGGCTGACGACGCCGCTGCCAAGGCCGCGCAGCAGCGTGTCGAGGAAATCAACCAGCGTGTCAAAGGCTGGGCTTACGCGATCAGCAAGTACAAGTACGACGCGATGGTCAAAAAGAAGGAAGACCTGTTGCAGCAGCCCAAGTCCAAGTCGAAGTCGAAGTCGAAGTCGAAGTCGAAGTGAGGGGGAACCGTGGGCGCCGCTGAGCGTTGGCTGGCGCTGGCCGCGGCGCTGTTGGGGTTGACAGCGGTGGCGCTGGCGGCACTGGGCAGTCACGCGGTCGATGTGCAGGGTCAAGCGGCATTGCAGCAAATCTGGCACACTGCGTCCATGATGCACATGTTTCACGCGGCGGCCTTGCTGGCGCTGGCAGGGTTGATAGACGGCCGCCAGCCCATTCGCGGCGGCGCCTGGCTGCTGGTGGCGGGAACCGTCATTTTCTGCGGCAGCCTGTACCTGCGGGTGCTGCTGCCGACGGCAGCGGCGCCGCTGGCCCCGTTCGGCGGCGTCCTGTTGCTGCTGGGCTGGCTGCTGGTTGCCGTGGGCTTCATGCGCGGGTGAGCCGCCTGCGTTACAACCGCCGCGCGGCGATCACGCATTTGCGCCAGGGCTGCCCGCGGATGGCGCAGCTGATCCGGCAGAAGGGCGCTTTCAAGCTGGCCGTCAGCAAGGAACCGGACCTGTTCGTCGCCCTGGCCAGGTCCGTCATCTATCAACAGTTGTCAGGCAAGGCGGCAGCGACCATCTACGGCCGCTTCGAGGCCTTGTTCGAGAACGGCCGGCCGTGCGCACGCGCGGCGGTCGACATGCCGCTGGAGATGTTGCGCGCGGCAGGCCTGTCCAATAACAAGGCGTTATCGATCCTGGATCTGGCGGCCAAGACCTGTTCGCGCAGGCTACCCTCGACACGCCGGCTCGGTGCCATGGACGATGACGCCGTCATTGCCCGCCTGTGCACGGTGCGCGGTATCGGCCCGTGGACCGCACAAATGCATCTCATCTTCCACCTCGGCCGGCCGGACGTAATGCCGGCGACGGATCTCGGCATACAAAAAGGCGTGCAGTCGACCTATCGGCTGGCGCAATTGCCGACGCCGGAGCAGGTATGCGAGGTCACCCGGCACCTGGCGCCGTACCGGTCAGCGGCGAGTTGGTATCTGTGGCGGGTCGTCGACGACTGAAGCTGTCGGATGCCGTCGATGGGATGATAGGATAGCCGCATGACTTACGAGCATCAGGCCATGGATGCCGCCGACATCGAAACCTTCCTGGCGGCCACGCGGCACGCCCTGCTGGCCACCAACCGAATCGACGGCCCGCCGCAGCTCAGCCCCGTGTGGTACCTGTACCGGGACGGCCGGTTTTACATCGACATCAGCCCCGGCAGCGCCAAGTGCAAGAATCTCCGGCGCGACCCGCGCCTGAGCCTGTGCGTGGATGGTACTTACCCGGATGCGCGCTACGCGGTTTTCTATGGGACGGCCGCGTTTATCGAGAAGTCGTCAGCAGCCTATGCGGCAATCGTGCGGTCGATTGCCGAGCGCTACCATGAGAGCCAGGAAGAGGCGGAACGTTACCTGCGTGAAACGGCTGATCTCGACTCGATCCTGCTGGTCGTCGAGCCCTGCAGGGTTTTCGGGATGAACTACAATTAGCGCGGCCATTGCAGCACTTGCCCACCGGCGTGCCGGATCGTTGGGCGCGAAGTAATCCCAAGACGATATCGCCGCAAAGCCTGAAAAACCGAACGGCCATTTCCATTCAGGTCGCGTTTGACGCTGCCCAGCCGCCAGGAACAACCGCAATCGCGGCGGGCATCCCGATACAGCGATTACAAGCTTTTGTAAAAGTTACCAGCACGGAGTTGGTAGTTTTATAAAAAATAGATATATATCAATGAAGTAGATATTGGCGTGATACTTGCATCCTCTATTCCGGTAGCGTCATCGCCACGGGCCGGACAGATTTGTTTCTGCTCCGTGTCGGTCACGCAAAAAATCAAGGTTGAAGGAGGTCATCATGCTTACATGGTCAATCACATTCTTTCTCATCGCGCTGGTCGCGGCTTTACTCGGCTTCACCGGGATCGCAGGCGCCATGGCAGGAATTGCGAAAATCCTGTTTTTCGTGTTCCTGGCGCTGCTGGTGATCTCGTTGCTGGCCGGAGCATTGCGCGGCAGACCCCCCGTTTAATAGCCGCCACCCCAGATGGCGGGGAACCCTTGCGGCCGTGCGCATTGCCGGCACCGGGCGGGAATCCGTCACTGGGGCAACTGAACTGTTTCCCGTAACCTATGGAGGTAAATGCAAATGAAAACCCTGAAGCGAAAGCCAATCGTAAACACACTCAAGCTGGCGTTGCCGGCGTTGCTGCTCACCGCTGGAATTTCCGTCAGCGCGATGGCGGGGCAATCTGCCGATAATGACGGCTGGAAAGGCGAAGCACGCGATGCCTGGATCGAAGGCAAGATCGAAACCTCGTACACGCTGAACCGTTACCTGAACCCGTTCAAGATCCACACCCACGTCGAGAACGGCAAAGTCGTTCTGAGCGGCGAAGTCGAGTCGCAGGTGGACAAGGATCTGGCCGCCTCGATCGCGAAAGGCATTGAAGGTGTCACCGAGGTGGACAACGAACTCACCGTCGAGCCGGGTGCGCGCAAAGCAAAGACCAAGGAGCGCGACTTCAAGGACTATGTCAGCGATGCCACGCTGACGGCCAAGGTGAAATTCGCGTTAATCGAGAACCGCAGCACCAATGGGCTCGGCATCGACGTCGACACGAAATCTTCCACCGTGACGCTGAAAGGTGATGTCAAATCAGAGCAGGTCAAGGAATTGGCTGGCCGCGTCGCAAGCAATGTCGAAGGCGTGGACCACGTCAACAACGAGTTGACCATCGGCGACCAGTAGTAAAACGCGCCATGATCCGGGGCGGTCCTCCCGCCCCGGATTTTTTTTATGAATCATTCCCCGGGTACAGATAATTCAGACACTGGGATAATTCAGACAATGGATGTGCCCCCCAAGGTATTGAACGGTTGTTCATGGCAGTTCTACAGCCAAGTCACCGCGCCGTTTGATGAAATTTTGTCGTTCGCTGCTGCAGACGCCGCGATGAACTACAATTAACCCGCATATTGCACCGGCGGGTGGGCTGCGTGCCGGCCCGTCACGCCAATGTTGAGGAACCAGGAATGAAAATCCCATTTTGTCTCGTGTTCCCGGTTGCCGCCGCAACTGTGCTGTCTGCGTGCCAGCCTTCGAATGATGTCACCGCCGATCGGGAAAGACTTTTGCAAACGGACCGCGAATTCGCGGCTTTTTCGGTAAAAAACGGTGCTGCGGAAGCTTTTAAAAAATACCTGACCCCGGACGCCATGCAGTTGCCGGCGGGCAAATCCCCGGTGTATGGCCGGGAGACCATTTATCGGAGCATGGCGCCGAACCAGGACAAATACGCCCTCGACTGGGAACCGCAACGGGCGGAAGTGGCCCGTTCGGGGGAGCTGGGATGGTCCTGGGGCACTTATACAGTAAGGTACACGGATGCGTCCGGAAAACCCGCGGAAGAGCACGGGAAATACGTCAACATCTGGAAAAAGCAGACGGACGGCAGCTGGCGCGTATATCTCGATACCGGCAACCAGAGCCCGGCGCCGCAATAACGGCCGGTGGCGGCGTCTCACGCACGCCAGCACCAATGCCATGGCTCATAGGCGACGCCGTGGCGGTTGCCGCGCGGGTAGGACAGATGGAAGCCGAAGCGGCCGGCGGAGCGTGACAGCCATTGATGGGCGGGGCTTTTCTCGAAGTTCTCGTGCAGTGG
The DNA here is from genome assembly GCA_963774415.1 of uncultured Gammaproteobacteria bacterium. Classification (GTDB taxonomy): domain Bacteria; phylum Pseudomonadota; class Gammaproteobacteria; order Xanthomonadales; family SZUA-36; genus SZUA-36. The sequence goes on from CAVZEU010000003.1 coordinate 1,098,970, forward strand.
TTCGAACCCCGGCGCCGTAATATCCAGCGCACGTCCCGAGTGGTGCTCGCTGAATCCCGGTGCGGCAGACACTCGCAGAATCTCACCGATATCCTGGCCGGCCGCCAGTTTGCGCCGGATGATGCCTGCCTGGTAGGCCACGGTGCGGAAGGCTGACACGGCCTGCATTTCCACGCCCTCGTTCAGCGCCGTTTCGCGCATGGCCAGCCAGGCCCGTGCCGCCCGCGGCGCCATCCGCGCCTCCCGGCCGAACACGTCCGGGCCTATGGAGACGGCGCGTTTGCATTCCGGCTGCAACCTGAGGCGGTGCCGCGCGCCGTAGTCGCCGGGAACACCGAGACGTTGTCCCAGCGCCGCAATTTCCCGGCCGTAGCGGGTCTGCCGCCGCAAAAAGACGCGGCGCAGCCGGCGCCAACCGTCTTGCGCGGCGGGCGCCCCTTCAGCAGCGTGCATTGGCCGGTAACCGCAGGCGAGGTAGAAATTCACGCTCGGCGAAAGCGCGCAGACCTGCAGTTCCAGCAGCCCGAATTGCACGGCCAGGCGTTCGAGGTGAACGACCATCCTGCTGGCCAGACCGCTGCTGCCGGCGGCGGGCGACACCAGCAGATCGGTCAGTTGTCGAACCTCGGGGCACAAACCGCCGCAGGCCAGTAATCCGGCTTCCCCGCGCGCCGCCAGCAGGCAGCCGTCGGCGAGCCTGTCCCGCAGGGGCTGCAAGGCCGGTTGCGAAGGTGTCGGCGGCGGGCCTGCTTTCTCGGCCTCCAGGGTCGGAATCGTCAGCAGATTGTCGCGGCACAAGGCAACGATCGCCTCGGTGTCGCTGGCTGTCGCCGGCCTGATTGAGAAAGGTTTTCCCACGCGGCCATATTACCAGCGTACTGACAGGCGGCGTTAGCGCCCGGCGGGCCTAAGGCCCGGTATAGAACATGCCCTTGAGCGTGTAGAAAAAGAGGATCGCGAGCAGTCCGCCCGCCGGCAGCGTGATGATCCAGGACAGCATGATGTTGCGCACCACGCGCAGGTTGAGTGCGCCGATGCCGCGCGCGATGCCGACGCCCATGACCGCGCCCACCAGCGTGTGCGTGGTGGATACGGGTATGCCGGTGCCGGATGCAAGCACGACGGTCGTCGCCGCCGACAATTCGGCGGCGAATCCGCGCGAGGGTGTGAGCTCGGTAATACTGCGGCCGACGGTCTTGATGACGCGCCAGCCGTAGGTGGCCAGGCCAAGCACGATGCCGCCGGCGCCGAGCAGCAGGATCCAGGTGCCCAGGGCGGATGTTTGTGCGACAGCGCCGGATTTGACGATACTGACGACCGCGGCGACGGGACCGATCGCGTTGGCCACGTCATTTGAGCCGTGGGCGAACGCCATCCCGCTGGCGGTGAACACCATCAGTATGCCGAATATCTTTTCGACGTTGGTGAAGCGAAAATCCACGTCCTCCGTCGGCACGATCTTGATGCGCTTGATCGCGATGATGCCGATCGAGGAGGTGACCACGCCGCTGATGACGGCAATTGCGACGGATTGCCCGCCGCTGAGGTTGAGGCCGACATGAGCCAGCCCTTTTATCAATGTGACCAGCGCCAGGATGAAGCCGACCGCGAAGATGTAGAACGGCACATACTTGCGCGCATTGCGCAGCGGGTCCTCGGTATTCAGGATCAGCTTTTGCACGCTCATGAAGAGAAAAAAGGCCATGAAACCCGAAAGTATTGGCGATATCACCCACGAGGCGACGATCGTGCCGATCTTTGACCAGTGCACCGACTGTACGCCGATACCGACCACGGCGAAACCGACGATGGCGCCGACGATGGAGTGGGTCGTCGATACCGGCCAGCCTTTCCTCGACGCCAGCAGCAGCCACACGGCCGCGGCCAGCAGGGCGGCCAGCATGCCGTAAACCAGCAGTTCCGGGTTGTTCGCCACGTGGCTCGATTCGATGATGCCCTTGCGGATGGTCGAGGTGACCTGTCCACCGGCGAGGAAAGCACCGCTGAATTCGAAAACCGCGGCGACGACCATGGCCTGCTTGAAAGTCAGCGCGCGTGAGCCCACTGAGGTCGCCATTGCATTGGCGACGTCGTTGGCACCGATGCCCCAGGCCATGAACAGCCCGAAGGCGGCCGCCAGAATTAAATACGAAGTTGAAAATTCCATGGTAGGTAGCTCTTCTTGGGATCGTTATTCCGGGAGCCGGCTGAGTGGTTTAGCGTGCCAGCATCAGTTGCAGACGGCTGCCGACGCGCTGCGCGCGGTCGGCGATATCACCGGTGTGGTCGATGACCTTGTACAGGAACATGACGTGCACCGGGTGCAGTTCGTCTTCCAGCGCGAACAGCTTGGCGCGCAGCGAGACTTGTTGCTCATCGGTTTCCTGCTCGATGTCGTCCAGGTCGCGCAAGAGCCCCCCGACCCGTTCCCGCTCAGGTTTGCCGAATCCGGTTTCGATGAGTTCGTCCAGTTCGTTGATGGCCGTGTCGGCCTGTTTGCAGGCATCGATGCAGCGGCTGACCAGCGACATGTAATCCTGGGACATGGAGGGGTGAAACTGCATGTTGCGGCCCACGATCAGACCGGCGACATCACGCGCGCGGCCGGCGACCATATCCTGCATGGTCAGGACTTCCAGAACGTCGCGCCGGTCGACCGGCATGAACAGGCTGCTGGGAAGACGCAGCCGCAGTTCTTTCTTCAGGTCGTCGGCTTCGTTTTCGAGGGTGACGATCCGGCGGTGGTGCTCGTTACGTTCCTGGGTCTTGCCCGCGAGCACCGCCCGTGTGAACGGTATCAACTCGACGACACAGGAAACGACCTTTTCCATGTGCTGCTGCAATGGTCTAACCGGTGACGATCCGAAGATTCCGCTGAGGTAGCTGCCTGACATGATATGCTCCCTTTGCAGCGCGGCCTGGCGGCCGCGGCTTGGCCGGGTTTCATTTTGGATGCGGTTGCAATTTTACCTTAAGCGCATTGGCTCCGTGTAACGAAATTGCCACAATCGATGCATAAAATGTACCGATGGAACCTCCAAGCCCTGTCGGCAAGGTCGGGTTCAGACGGAAGGTCGGACGTTTTTCATCGCTGGCGCCGCCGCGAAGACCCCCATCCATGCGTTCATGGCTCTGGGCGGCGTCGGCGGGATTGGCGGCTTGCTGCCGATCATGTTATACCTTTCAGGCGTTCTGTTCCGCGCTGAAGCCTCTTGCCCCGGCCTGGAGTCATTGAGTTGAATTCTGGAGCGAAGTCTCGATATACGTTGATAATGGAGTTGCCGGACGCGCCGCGGGCGGCGAGCGGGTCAAACCGTATCGGCGAAGCGCGCGGCTCACTGGGGAAGGTTCAATGGACAAGCTAAATCTGGGTCAACACATTTCCCGCCAGTTCAACGAGGAACTGGAGGATGTGCGCGCCAAGGTGCTGCACATGGGTGGTATCGTCGAACAACAGGTCAGCGATGCGGTGAGGGCGCTGTTGAACGACGAGCCCGGTATAGCCCGGACAGTGAAAAAGAACGATGCCCGCGTCAACTTGCTTGAAGTCGAAATCGACGACGAATGCACCAGCATCGTCGTGCGCCGGCAGCCGGCAGCGACCGACCTGCGCCTGGTCATGGCCGTGATCAAGACCATCAATGACCTGGAACGCATCGGTGACGAGGCCAAGCGGGTGGCAAAGATGTCACAGGAAGACCTGGGCGGCATCATTCAGGAAAAGATGCAGCAGGAACTCGGCCACATGGGCGAACTGGTGCGCGAGATGTTGCATAACGTGCTCGATGCCTTCGCCCGAACGGATGTGGACATGGCGGCGAGCGTGGTCAAGGCCGATGCAAAAGTCGACCGCAAGTACAAGTCGATCACCCGCAAGTTGACGGAGCATATGAGCCGGGACCCGGAATCGGTGCCGCTGGTCATGAACCTGCTGTGGGCGACCCGTTCGCTGGAGCGCATGGGTGACCGCTGCCAGAATATCGCCGAGTACGTGATCTACATGGTGCTGGGCACGAATGTGCAGCACACCAACGTGGATGACGTGCTGGCCGAGATCGAATCCCGCCCGGAATAGTGCGGCGCGGACAATCCCGGGCCCTGCTGCCGCAGGCCCGGGATGCGTGGGTTGGGGGTTCAGTCCGCTGCGTCAGCCGGCCGCGGTTTGTTTTGCCAGCGCTCCTTGAAGCGTTGCATGCGCTCGCTGTGCATCTGCTCCAGTTTGGCGCGTTGCTCATCGGTGAGGTAGCCGAGCATGTGCGACATCGCCTCACTGGTGAGAATGGTACGCCGGGTTACCAGTTCGCCCTCTTTTTTCGCGACGGCGGCGACGGCATCCTTGTCATAGGACTTGGCGGTAACCAGTGTCCTGAGCTGTTCGTGGTTGGCGTGCATGTCTTCCATGAGCGGTTGCATGTCCTTTTTCAGGCTCTGCATGGCAGCCTTGATATCGGTCTCTTGCTGATCGCTCAAATCGAGCTTGTGCAGGGCGTGCCGGAAGTGTTCGAAGGCCGGGTAGCCGGGCGCTCCGCCCGCGTGGTGCCGCCCGTGTCCGAAGTCGCCGCCGCGCGCGAACGCGCTCCCCGCTAGCGTCAGCAAAGCCGCGGCAAAAATGGTCGTCAAAAGTGCTTTCATACGAATTCTCCTGAAGTACGGGCCTGTAAACGGGCCCTGGGTTAAACGCGTTGCTTGCAGTGTATAGGACACCTTGCCGCTGTCTTTTTGCGTCGGCGGATTGTAAAAACAGGTAAAAACGCCCCCGAATTTTGGCGAGCAGGTAAAATCATGGCTTTCATCGTTCGCCAGGGGCATGCCGCAAACGATCCTCATAGCCGATGACGACACCGAACTGTGTGAACTTCTAGCCGAGTATCTTGGCCAGGAGGGATTCGAGGTGCGCGTGGCCCACGACGGGGAGCAGGCACTGAAGGAATCCCGTCGGCCCGGGTTGGACGCCATGGTGCTCGATATCATGATGCCGCGGCTGAGCGGTATCGAAGTGCTGGCGGAACTGCGCAAGGCGTCGAACCTCCCGGTGCTGATGCTGACGGCCCGCGGTGACGACCTCGATCGTATCATCGGTCTCGAACTGGGCGCGGACGATTACCTGCCGAAGCCGGCCAACCCGCGGGAACTGGCTGCACGGATCCGGGCCGTGTTGAGACGCGCGGGTACGGCGTCGAAGGTCGCCGTGCTGAAGGCCGACGACCTGGTCATGAACCAGGCGGACCGTAGCGTGCGCCTTGGCCAAAGCCGGTTGGAATTGACCAGCACCGAGTTCAGCATTCTGCAGCTGTTGCTGCAGCGCCGTGGCGAAGTCGTGGACAAGCGGGACCTGTACCTGGCGGCCCTGGGCCGCGAAGCGGTGGCTTACGACCGCAGTATCGATATGCATATCAGCAACCTGCGCAGGAAGCTGGGGCCGCGCGGCGATGGCGCTGCGCGGATAGAAACCATTCGCGGCATCGGCTACCAGTATCGCGATTCGGGAGAGCAGTGATGCCCAGGCTGTTCTGGAAACTGTTTTTTGCCTTGTGGCTGAGCATCATGGCGTTCGCGGTGCTGGTAAGCTGGATCAATCAGTCGGTCCTGTTGCAACAGGGGCTGGAAATGCAGGCCGATGGGTTCGGGGAAAGCCCCGGCCATTTCGGCAACCGGCTCGTGCGGGAGCTGAAGCAGGGTGACGAAACGCAAATGGCGCGCACCCTGCGTGACTTGCCGCACAGGCTCCGAAACCACGTGTTCGTCATCGGACCCGATGGACGGGAACTGCTTGGGCGTGACCTTGCGCCAAGGCGGCAGCATCACGGGCCCGTGCGTTTCCAGCGTCAGAAATTCACCTCGGCGAACGGCCGCTCGTACACGCTCGTCCTCATTCCCAGGATGCCGCCCCGGGCCCTGCTGGAACCCGGCCCGCGCGGGGTCGGCCTGCGTCTCGGCGTCGCCGCGCTGGTGGCGGCACTGGTCAGCTTCTTGCTGGCGCGCTACCTGGCCGCGCCCCTGGGACAATTGAGCGTGGTCGGCCGGCGCCTTGCTACCGGCGACCTTTCGGTCCGGGTCGGGGCGCCGCTGGACCAGCGTCGTGATGAGTTCGGGCAACTGGCCCTGGACCTGGACGAAATGGCACAACGATTGCAAACCGCGCAGCAGGCCAACCAGCGTTTGTTGCGGGATGTCAGCCACGAATTGCGCTCACCGTTGGCGCGGCTGCGCGTGGCGCTCGAAATCGGCAGGAACAAGGACAGCGGCGCGGTGGCGGCGGAACTCGACCGCATCGAACTCGAATGCGGTCGGCTCGAAACGCTCATCGACGAAGTTTTGGGATTGCTGCGCGAGTCCGGCGACTCACAGGCCTTGCGCGCGGAAAGGTTCGATTTGGCCGAGATGCTGCAGGACCTCGTGGCGACGGTCAACTACGAAATCCCCGAGGGAAGGGACCAGGTCCGGTTGACCGCGGCGACCGCGTTGCCCTTCAAGGGTGATCGCGAGCTGTTGTGGCGGGCCTTCGAGAACCTGCTGCGTAACGCCTTGCAGTACAGCGGCGAGGCTGGCCCGGTCCAGGTCAGCGCGGCGCTCACCGCGGGCAACCGGATCCAGGTTGACGTCGAGGACCGCGGCCCCGGCATTCCCGAGGCCCACCTGTCCCGGGTATTCGAGCCTTTTTACCGTGTCGACCAGGCCCGTGCGCGCACCGGCGGGGAGGGTTCGGGCGGCCACGGACTGGGACTCGCCATCGCCGCCTCCGGCGTTCGCCGTAACGGCGGCAGAATTACCGCTGCCAACCGCAAGCGGGGTGGTCTGCGGATGCAGGTAACCCTGCCTGCGGATTCCGGCGCCTCAGGCGCGTGAGACCGGGAAGGCGATGACCTCGGCGATCGATTCCGCGCCGCTGATCGCCATCAGCAGACGGTCGACGCCGAGCGCGACGCCGGCACACTCCGGCAAGCCGTGGCGCAGGGCGGCGAGCAACCGCCGGTCAATCTCGCAAACGGGCATGTCGCGCCGTTGCCGCTCGGCGTTCTCGGCGGCGAAGCGGCGTTCCTGTTCGTCGGGGTCGGTCAATTCCTGGTAACCGTTGGCGAGTTCTTGCCGCCCCAGGTAGAGTTCGAAACGCTCGGCCAATGGCGGGTTACCCGGGCGAATCTTCGCGAGCGCGGCCTGGTCGGCGGGGTAGTCGTAAACGAAGGTGAGGCTCTCAGCGGGCAGCGACGGCTGGATGACATGGCTCAACAGGAGATCGAGCCATTGCCTGCGCCCGAGTTCGATGTCGCCGATCCCGTGCTCCGCCGCGGCCGCCGCCAGCGCGTCCGCCGGCGCCGACAACGGGTCGATTCCGAGTTCGCGTTGAAAGAGTTCACGGTAGCTGAGCCTGCGCTGCGGCCAGCGGTCGAATTGGCCGCGGCCGCAGTGCAGGACCAGCTCGGCGGCCTCGTCCATCAACTGGTGATAGCTGTAGCCGCTTCGGTACCATTCGAGCAACGTGAACTCAGGGTTATGGTGACGGCCCGATTCGGCTTTTCGAAAGACGCGGCCGAGTTCGAAAATATCGCCGCTGCCAGCCGCCAGCAGGCGTTTCAGGGCGAACTCGGGTGAAGTCCGCAGGTAGGCGCCGTCAGCCGTGCGTTCGGACTCGATCCCGGGGTCGGTGTTGCCGGCATCGGCAAGCAGGGGTGTTTCGACTTCGAGGACGTTGCGGGCGGCAAAAAAGCCGCGCACGTCCCGCAAGAGTTGGGCGCGCGCCCTCAGCCCTGCGGCGGCGGTCGATGGTTGCCACGGGCCTGGCGGCATCATTGCTCCCGGCAAAATGAAACACCGGGCAGTATACTGCCCGGTGCCATAAACCGCATCGCTTGCGGAAGTTTCTAGTACTTGAAGGCCAGGTCGACCTGCAGGCGTTTGAAGTCGATCGGGTCGCCCGACCTGATTCCGGACTTGTTGATGAAGTAGGTGACGTCGAAGTTGGCGTGCTTGGCCAAGGCATAGCTGGCCTTGAAAATGTGGCCTTTCGAATCGGTACCGCCGCCGCCGAAGTCGGAATCGGTGAGCAGGCCAAAAACCGCGTCGGCTTCGAGCTTCTCGTAAATATAGCCGACCTGCCACTGCCCGGCGTCAGCCGCCTTGCCGTACTGGACACCGAACTGGTAGCCGGTGTCGTATTTGCCGCCGTCCCGGTTCTGCACGTAATCGCCATAGACCTTCAGCGGACGGTCCGCTAAGTCCATACCGAGATCGGCAAACAGTTCGACCATCTTGTAGTCGTACATGTAGGTGTTCGTGGCCGGATCATAGCTGTTACCGAAGAAATCGGTCGGGCCGAAGTGGAACGTGTGTTTGCCCTGGGTATTCAACTGGTAGTAACTCGCGCCGGCCGTGAGCTTCATTGCATCACCCAGCGGCATCTTCACGCCGCCCTGCAGGCCCCAGGCGAGTAACTGGTCCAGCTTCTTGTCGCTCTCGATCCAGGTTCCGATGCCGTTGACGAACACGTCGCCGTTGGCGAATTTGAACCCGCCGCCTTCCGGGCGCCAGTCGCCGTCCCAGATCAGGGACGACTTGTGCAGGAAGTTGCTGAACTTGCCGCCGATGACGTGGGTATTGGCGAGCCCGGACCAGTCGACGTAGGCCAGGTCGAGGACGACGTTCTTGCTGGAGCCGCCGCTGCCCAGCGTCTGGTTCGTGGAAACGGGATCGTCGCTGCCGCTGGCCAGGCCGAAGCCGGCGGTGACGGTCGGGGTGACCTCGGCGATCATGGCGGCGCGGGCGCGGATACGGTTTCGGTCACGTTTGGATTTGCCTTCGATATCGAAGCTTCTCGTAGCGGTAGCGGAAATCACCCTGCCAGCTTGAATCTTGTCGGTCCAGCTTGCCGCCTCCGATTCGGTTTTGGCGCTGATTTCGGCCACGGTTTTTGCGGTTTCCTCGCCGCTGCGTTGCAAATCCGAGTTGCTGGCGGCCAGTTTCCGGTTCTCGGCCTCGAGCTGGTCCAGCCGCTGGCTCAGGGCCTTGATCTGGGCGCGCAACGCGGCCAGGTCCTCGTCCGACGCGGCCTGTGACACGGCCGGCAGGGCCAACAGCAGGGTTAAGATAAAAGTAAACGCTCTCGTCGATTTATGCCATTGCAATGCCATGAAATTTTCTCCTTGGATTAAGAACAAATGGGGTGTGCCGCCCCGACACCTAGTGGCGGCTGCTCCGGTTTCCTGTCACTTCCCCTCCAGCAATCCTGGCCGGCAGAGGGATATGGCTGTCCCTGACGACGCCCTCCTGCCCCTGGCCTGTCGCCGGCACGGTTGACGCACCCAGGTCCGCGGGCGCGGGATGAGAGGGCTGATGCCTTCAATTCCATGTATTGCTGCTGCTCCCCGAATTTGCGTCTTCTCAATCGTGACGGTCATCGTGTTGACTGCTCGGCCCAGTCTAAAGGGCGTGTGTGACAATTCCGTGACATGGCGCGCCGGCCCGCCGACCCTGGCAAGGCCCGCCCGAGGAGCAGGCGGGACTATCGCAAGTTATTGCTGGATAAGGGGAAAACACAGCGAAACTCGCTGCCTTCGTCGAGTTCGCTGTCGATCTCGAGGTGGCCGCCATGGCTGTTGAGAACGTGTTTGACGATGGCGAGGCCCAGCCCGGTGCCGCCGCTGTGCCGGTTACGGTCGCTGCCGACGCGGTAGAAGCGTTCGGTGATCCGGGGAATGTCGCGGCGCGGGATGCCGATGCCGGTGTCGCGGACAGCAAAAACCAGTTGGTCCTCTTCCTGCTGCCAGGTCACGTGGATGCTGCCGCCGGTCGGCGTATAGCGGATCGCGTTGACGACCAGGTTCTGGAAGGCGCTTTTCAGGTCGGCCTCGACGCCACGCAGGCGCAGACCGGCCTGGACGTCGAACTGCAGGGCGTGTCTGCCCTGACTGATGTCGCGGGCCTGCTTTTCAATCTGCGCGAGCATGGCGGGGACGTCCACCTCGTCGGCGTCGTCGTGTCCGTTCGCTTCCTGCAATCTCGACAGTTCCAGCAGGTCGGCGATCAGGTCGTTCATCTGCCGGGCCTGTTGCAGCATCCGCTCGATGTTTTTCTGTTTGACCGCTCCCGGCTGGTCCCGCAGCATTTCGAGGTAACCGAGCAACACCGTCAAGGGTGTGCGCAATTCGTGCGAAACGTTGGCGACGAGATCGCGCCGCATGCGTTCGAGGTTCTCGATATCCGTGACGTCGCGCAGGATCAACAGCCGGTGGTCCTTTCTGAAACGGACCGAGTTGACCTGCAGCGTGAGGTTGTTGTCGGCCGGGCTGGTAATTTCCAGTTTGCTCGGGAGCCGGTCCTGCACCGCCAGCCAATTGGCAAAACGCGGGTCGCGGATGAGGTTGGTGACGGCCTGGCCCTTGTCGCCCGGGTTTTTCAAGCCGAGGAGTTTCACCGCCGAGCCGTTGAACCAGCGGATCAGGTCATTTTTGTCGATAACGAGGGTCGCGTCCGGGAAGGCGTCGGTCATGCCCGCAAAATCGTCGATGACGGACTGGTATTGGCGGTTGCGCTTCAGGTTGAGTTTCTGCAGGGCGGCGATGCGGTCGAATATCTCAGCCCACATGCCGAGGCTCTCGGGAGGCGTTTTATCCGGGGATTGCAGCCAGTGATGCAGCCGCAGACTGTTGTAAAGCAGCCAAGCGAAGTACGCGGAAATGAACAGGCTGAACCCGACGAGCGGTTGCCCGAAGAGCCAGCCGACCAGCACGGCTGCGGCGATCCCGGCCGACAGGCGGCCGAGTTGATGGATCCAGTTGCCGCGGCGCACGCTCAGGAGATTTCCAGCACGAAGCGGTAACCGTGGCCGCGCACGGTCTGTACATGGCTATCGATGGCCGCGACCTGGAGTATTTTGCGCAAACGCCTGATGTGGACGTCCACCGTGCGTTCCTCGAGATAGGCGTTGGTGCCCCAGACGTGGTCCAATAGCTGCGAGCGGCTGTATGCCCGGTTGGGGTGGGTGAGGAAGAATTCCAGCAGGCGATACTCGGTCGGCCCGAAATGGACCGGCTTGCCGTCGATCAGCACCTGGTGCGAGGCGGTGTCCATGACGATGTTTCCAGCCTTCAGCTTGCCGTCGGAGTCGCCCGGCTTGGTCCGGCGCATGACCGCGTTGATCCGCGCCACCAGTTCCCGTGACGAGAAAGGCTTGCCGATGTAGTCGTCCGCCCCCGCATTCAGGCCGGTGACCCGGTCGTCTTCAAACCCCTTGGCTGTCAACATGATGATGGGAATCGTTGCGGTCACCGCCTCCCTGCGCAACCGACGGGTCAGTTGCGGCCCGCTCATGCCGGGCATCATCCAGTCGAGCAGGATGACGTCGGGCTTTTCCTCACCGATACTGAGGAGCGCGGCCCCGGCATCCGCCGCGCAGCGCACGTTCATCCCGGACCTGCCGAGCATCTCCGTCAGCATCTCCCGAATGGCTTCGTCGTCGTCGACCACCAGTACATTGACTTGCTTTTCGGCTTTATCCACTGGGGAGTCCCCGATCAGTTGAAAGCCCGTGACAAACAGCGAAACACGGCCGCTGCATCGTAATCCATGCCCGTGTGCCGCCGCTCTTGCGTGTCGTTCCGGGCGCTCGAAGGCGCAGCCGCTCCGGCCAGCCGGCGGCCCCCCGATTATTAAGGTCGTATGTTACCGTTTGGTGACGGCGGCGTGAACAGGGATTGTCAACAGGCTCCGGCCGGGGTCTTCGCCAAGGCCATGCGCCTTTCCCACCGGTCTGAGCAACGGCTTGATTGCGTTGGAAATGTTGGCCCATGCTGACCTGGCGGCAGCCGCCGCTGCGAACGTCCAGCGCACGTCCTCCATCGCTGTAACCGATGTGAGCAGCCGCCGGCGGTTGATTTCGCGCAGCCCGCGGGGCCGCCGGCTCAGCCTTCGTGCGAAGGCTGGTCGAGGTCGCCGATTTCGATCCGCAGTTCAGTCAACCTCGCGTTGACCCTGGCGCGCTCGTAGTAGTCGAGGTCCGATCGTTTCGACAGTTTTTCCAGTTGCGTGATGGCTTCCTCGATGCCGCCTTTCTGGTAATAGGATTCGGCGATGGCCAGCGTGGCCCGCACCTCATCTCCGGCCTGGCTATAGGCCCGCGCATACAGCGCATAGAGGTTGGGGTCGTTTTTGGTTTGCACGAGTTGCTGCTTGAGGACGGCGCTGGCGGTCTGCGCGGCCTCGACGGTATTTTCCGTCAGCAGGGCCTTGCTGTATTCGAGCGCGATGGCCCGGTTGCCGGGGAATACGTGGTACAGCGCCGCGAGGTTCTTGATCGCCTGCTTACGGTGGTTCCGGTCCAAATCCAGGTCGGCCTTCTGCAACTGGAAGGCGAGGCTGTTCGGGTCCTGGTTTTGCAGTTCCGTCAGGATGGCGGCGGCTTTACCGAACTGCGTGTCTCGCTGCAGCGCGATCGCCAGGCCGTAGCGGTTGCCCATGCTCCTGGCCTCGCTCGCAGGCTTTGCCAATTCCGTTTTGAAATAGGTGATGGCTTTCTTGGGATCCTGCGCCAGCAATGCCCTGAGCCTGGCCTGGACGACGTAGAACTGGCTCTCTTCCTCCGGCGTGGCCGGCGGCAGGTTCTGAATCCGGTCTTCCGCCTCCGCGATCCGATTGACGGATACGGGGTGCGTGCGCAGAAACTCCGGCGCTTCCTCGCCGTTGGCGCGCGTGGTGTGGGCCATCTTGACAAAGAAATCGGCCATGCCCTGCGGATCGTATCCGGCCTCGGACAAGGTCTTGATACCGACGCGGTCAGCTTCAATCTCGTTTTGGCGGGTAAAATTGATTTGTGCCTGCTGCGTTACGGCCTGGGCGCCCATCACGGCGCCGGTGACGACCTGCCCGTTGCCGCCGCCGGCGAGGATCGCACCCATCATCGCCAGCATGGCCATGACATTCATCGTCTTCGCTTTCTCGAACGCACGGTACAGGTGCATTTGCGTGATGTGGGCGATTTCGTGGGACAGCACACCGGCGACTTCGTCCTGGTCGTCGGCGAGCAGGATCAGCGCGCTGTGCAGGGCGATGACGCCGCCGGGCGCGGCAAAGGCGTTGATGGCCTTTTGATCCAATACCACGAAAGTGAAGGCGGTATCGGGCGCATCGCTGTGCGCGGCCAGTTTATAGCCCATGTCCGAAATGAAATCGTTGATCAGCGGGTCTTCCACCAAGAGGTGGTAGGCGCGCATCTGGCGGATGAGTTTTTGCGCGTATTCTTTCTCATCGCTCTTGGAAATGACGTTACTGGCTGAATTACCGAGTTCCGGCAAAGAGATGCGCTCGGCCCGTGAAACGCTCGACAAAGAGAGGGCCGCCACCGACAGCATGGTAATGAAATACCTCGAGGTCATCTCAGCCCCTGCGCGCCGGCACTACCGGCTCGAGAAAAAGTTGGCAGCGTGGCCTACGGACGAGGCTAAGATAGCTTCTTGTCAAACCTTGTTTTTGCGTGACTTGCACCCTACTTTCATGGAAACTCGCAATTTCGTCTTTAGGACAGTAACACAGCTTGGATTGTTCCTGTGAGCGTATGGATTCCATCGGCATTTTCAAGGGCTTAATATAATGCGCATAACCATTTACACCAAGGCCCATTGCAGCTTTTGTTTCGCGGCGAAGAACGTGCTGGCGAAACGCGGAATCGCATTCGAGGAGATTCCGGTCACCAATGCGGCCGAGGAAATGCAGATGCGGGAAATCACCGGCGGCAGGACGGTACCGCAAATCCTGCTCGACGGTGTGCCCATCGGCGGCTACATGGAGTTGGCCGAGCTTGACAGCGACGGCGGCCTGGAGAAGTTGCTCGGGGAGAGCGCCTGATACAACACCCGACACAAGATCGGGAGCGCTGCGGCGCTTTGGGTCGGCAGGCGCAGCGCGTGTCGCGGAAACACGATCGTCTTGCGGCAGCTTATGTTGCAGGAAAGCAACACGATCGGCGAGTTCCCCGTGCGCGCGGCGGGTGTGGCCCCGGTAACGCCGGGCCCTCCGCCGTAAATCAAGCCTAAACAGGCGCTTATACCTCGCTCGGGACGTTTCATATAGCCGCTGTTTGGGGAATGCGCGGCGCCTCAATTGTCGTTGACAGGCTGTTGTTTTCCTGCCATATTTCCTATAATCGGGGACAGAGATCAGGCTGGATTACGGCGTCAGGAATGAAATTCCGGTTTTGGGCAATGGTGTTGGCCGCGTTGGGGATGCTTCCCGCGCTGGCACTCGCGCGCCTGTCCGGTCCGCCGGCCAACGCGCTTGCCGTGGCCGGAACGGGTCTCACGCCGTTTTATGTCCTGGGTTTCGAACTCGGCCCCTGGCAGGATTATCTGGCCCGCCAACTGACTCCCGATTATCTCAGCGACCCCGCGGCCGAGCCCTTGCACATCTCCTGGCTCGATCAGCGGTCGGTCACGATCCTGCCCCTGTTCGCGCAGAAATACCTTGGCAAACCAAGCACTTTCGTCAAGTTCGAAGTGGATTGGCAACGCTCCGACGACCTGGGCATGACCAGCTTCGACCCGGGGTTCATCAGTGGCAAGGCTGGCCTTGAGCGCCAACTGATATCCTCCAGTCTGCAGCACCGCTTTGGCGAGAACCAGCTGCTGGGGGTGGCCGCGGTGTTCGCAACTCAGAGCTACGGTCTGTCCGGGCTGGGGCTGCAGCGCTATGAGCGGGACATACCGGCGGAATTGCGGCAGTCCCAGTATGATCCGTACCGGGAAAGCGCTTATGGTACCGGTATTCAACTGGCGTTGCGGAACGAATTGTCCAAGGGCATTGCATTGGACGCCGGTTTCCAGTCGCGCATCAACATGGACCAGTTCGCCAACTACCGCGGCGTGTACGCGCAACCGGCCGACTTCGACATCCCGGCGCGCGCCAAGCTGGGTCTGGCGTTCAGGGCCGGCACACGGTCCTGGCTCAACGTTGCGGTGGAACGGGTTCTGTATAGCGAAGTCGGGGCCTTTGCCAGTCGCAACCTGCCGGGCCGCTTCCTGTCACTGTTGGGCGACACCACCAGCCCGTCTTTTTCCTGGAACGACCTCACGGTCTACTCCGTCGGCTGGAATTGGGACAACAGCAAGGGCACGTCGCTATACGTGGATTTCAGTTCACGCACACAACCGTCGCCGAGTTCCAGGATTCTCAGCCAGGCCATCGATGCCGATCTGGCCAATAACGCCATGAAAATTGGCTTCAGCCAGCAGTTGAGCATGGGTAGCCGCTTGCACGTCAATGCTGCGTATGCCCCGTCGGAATACGCGTTTGGCGGCAATGTGCTGGGCGTGACGAGCGACCACCTGAACCAGGATTTTGAACTCGAGGCGCTCTGGACGCTGGACTTCTGAGTTCTTCCGCGCGGCCTGCTGACACGATGTGGATGCCCGGCACCGGCAGCCCAGGGCGACGGGGCTCGACTGCGTTCACACGGGATGCAGACCGTTTATGAATGTCCTGATCTCCTGGTTCAGGCGCACCTTTGCCGATCCTCAGGTCGTCATTCTCGGCCTGGTGCTCATCATCGGTTTCGCCGTTGTGATCGGCCTGGGCAGAATGTTGGCGCCGGTCTTTATCAGCATCGTCATCGCCTACCTGCTCGAAGCGGTCGTTGCGCCGTTGCAAAGGCTGGGATTGCCGCGCTTCATTGCCGTGCTCCTGGTTTTCCTGTTGTTTCTCGCCAGCCTGTTTTTCCTGCTCTTCGGTCTCGGGCCCATGCTGACAAAGCAGCTGACGCAACTGGTGCAGCAGTTGCCGAACTATATCGACCAGGGGCAGGAGTTGTTGCTGGAGTTGCCCCAGCGCTACCCGCAGCTGGTTTCCGAGCAGCAGATTCAGCAACTGATCGGCAGTATCGGCAACGAAATGGCCGGCGCTGGCCAGAAGATCGTCACCTGGTCGCTGGCAACCGTCGGTAACGTGGTCGGCTTATTGGTCCTGCTGGTGCTGATCCCGGTGCTGGTATTTTTTCTGCTCAAGGACAAGCGCCTGCTGATCGATTGGGTCGGCAGCTACCTGCCGGCCGAGCGCCATCTCGTTTCTTCGGTCTGGGCGGACGTGGAGGCCCAGATCGCCAATTACGTGCGCGGCAAGGCCGGGGAAATCGTGATCGTCGCCGCAGTGAGCTACGTGGCGTTCGTAATGCTGGGGCTGCAGTACGCCGCGCTGCTCGCGACCGTGGTGGGCTTTTCCGTGTTGATTCCCTACATAGGCGCGGCGGTGGTGACGTTGCCGGTCGCTTTCGTGGCCTATTTTCAGTGGGGCTGGGGCTGGGGCTTCGGCCGGGTCGTGATCGCCTACGCGATTATCCAGGCCCTGGACGGCAATGTGCTGGTGCCGTTGCTGTTTTCCGAGGCGCTCAATCTTCACCCCATCGCCATCATCGTGGCCATCTTGGTTTTCGGTGGCCTGTGGGGATTCTGGGGCATCTTTTTCGCGATACCGCTGGCAACCCTGGTACAAGCCGTGCTGAAGGCATGGCCCAGGGAGGAACAGCAAAGTGACACGGCGGTGGAAGCGGCGGACCGGCAAACGGCCGAAGACGCCTGAGCGCGGCATCGGCTTGAGTTGGGACCGTCAACGGCGAAACCCGGGTCCGATTCCCAAATACCCTGATCCCGCGCAGGCGCGGCCGTGCTCGTCATTTGGTGCCGGCCGCTGCTTTTTTTGCCGCGGCGCGGGCGGGTGACCGCTTGCGCGGGGATCGCGTTCTTTCGCGTAAACGAAGGTAACGTCTACAAGGCGTCCGAGGCGTAGTCCGCGAGTCTGGAGCGCTCGCCGCGCTGCAGCGTAATGTGACCGGAATGACGCCAGTGCTTGAAACGGTCCACGGCGAACGTCAGGCCGGAAGTCGTCTCGGTCAGGTAAGGCGTGTCGATTTGACCCACGTTTCCGAGGCAAACCATCTTGGTGCCGGGTCCGGCCCGTGTCAGCAGGGCCTTCATTTGCTTGGGCGTGATATTTTGCGCCTCGTCGATGATGACGTACCGGTTCAGGAAAGTACGCCCGCGCATGAAGTTCATCGCGCGTATCTTGATACGGTTGGCAAGCAGGTCATTGGTGGCCGCCCGGCCCCATTCACCGCCCTCCGTCGTTTGTGTAAGCACCTCGATATTGTCCGTCAGGGCACCCATCCACGGCGTCATTTTTTCCTCTTCGGTGCCCGGCAGAAAGCCGATGTCCTCGCCGATCGAGACCGTCGCGCGGGTGACTATGATTTCACTGAAATACTTCTCGTCCATCGTCAGGGCCAGGCCGGCCGCCAGTGCCAGCAGCGTTTTACCGGTGCCCGCCATGCCCAGCAGCGTCACGAAATCGATGTTGGGGTCCAGCAGCAGGTTCATGGCGAAATTCTGCTCCCGGTTGCGTGCCCGGATGCCCCATATGCTGTTTTTCCCCGAGGCGTAATCGGTCACCAGTTTCAGCACCACAAAGGCCTCGTCGACGTCCGTCACGATAGCTTCAATGCCGTCGCCGTCGCCGATGACGACACACTGGTTGGGATACCAATCGTCGCCCTCAACGCGCTTGATCCGGTAGCAGGTGGTGCCGTTGTCGTTCCAGGAATCGACCTGCGGGTAGCGATGCCAGAACGACTCGTCTTCGATGGTGATGCCCTTGTAGAGCAAGTCGACATCGTCCAGCGCCTTGTCGTTGCGATAGTCTTCCGCCAGCACCCCGAGGATGGCGGCCTTGATCCGCAGGTTGATGTCCTTGGATACGAGCACGATCTCGTCATCGCTGTGACGGGCCTGCAACGCCAGGGCTGTGCTGAGGATTTCGTTGTCGGCGAAGGAGCCTTCGCTCAGCAGGCTCGGGTGTATGTCGGTGCTCCGGGTTTGAAAATACAAGCGCCCGTTGGTGGAAGGCAGTTCCAGCCCGTGGGGAACCAGCAGTTCCAGGCCCTGGTCGAGACCGGTGACGCCCTGTGCGTTCATCATATCGCCGATGAAGCGGCTGACCTGGCGCACGTTGCGCGCGACTTCCGACAATCCCTTCTTGGCCGCGTCGAGTTCCTCCAGCACGATCATGGGCAGGAACACGTCGTGTTCCTCGAAGCGGAACATCGCCGTCGGGTCATGCATCAGGACATTGGTGTCCAGGACGTAAAGGCGTTTCTTTTCCGCCATCAAGAAATTGCTTCCGATCCGGTTTTGGATCCTGTTGCTACCATGCAAAGAAATGGCCCCATGCTCCGGGGCTGGCCCTTGGATGCAGCCACGCGGCGCCGTGCCCCGCTCATGCGCGGCGACCAAACCGCGCTCTGCCTGGCGGCCTTGGTGGGCATACGCATGGTGTCAACAGGCCCTAGTCAAGTGCTTTGAGCGCTTCGAGGACCGCCTCTGCGTGGCCCGGGACGCGTACTTTGCGCCATTCATGGCGCAGAACGCCTTCCCCGTCGAGCAGGAAGGTGCTGCGAACCACGCCCATGTACTTGCGCCCGTACATGCTTTTTTCGTGAATGACGTCGAATTGCTTGCACAGGGCTTCGTCGGTGTCGCTGAGCAGGTGAAACGGAAACCGGAATTTATTGCGGAAATTTTCGTGGCTTTTCACCGAGTCCCTGGAAACGCCGAGAATCTCGCCGCCGGCAGATTTGAATTCGTCGTACAGGTCTCGAAAGGCCTCGCCCTCGCGCGTACAGCCGGAAGTGTTGTCCTTCGGATAAAAGTAGATGACCAGTTTACAGCCCTGGAAATCGCCCAGTGACAAATTTTGGTCGCCGGTGGCGGGAAGGGTGAAATTGGTTACACGCTTGCCTACCTTGACCATGTTTCCTCCGGGTACAGATTGGATCAGCCGCCCGTACCAACCGTGCGTCCGCGTCTGCTGGGAGGATACTTGTCAGCCACGGGGTCCGCAAGTACTATTGCGCAACGTTTTAAACGCATGGGTTTAGGTATGTTCCACGGCAGTATCGTCGCGCTCGTCACACCGATGGACGAAGAGGGTCAGATCGATTTTCCCGCCGTGGAGCGCCTCGTCGATTTTCACCTCGGCGCCGGCACCGAAGCGATCGTGGTTGCCGGTACGACCGGTGAATCCGCAACGCTCAGTGAAGATGAATATGCCCGCCTGCTGAGCGCCGTCGTGGAGCGTGCCGCGGCCCGCATCCGCGTGCTGGCGGGCACCGGTGGGGCCGACACTGCCCGTGCGGTCAGGCGCACGCTGCTTGCCGCTGAACTGGGCGCGGACGCCGCCCTGGTGGTAACGCCTTATTACAACCGCCCGATGCAAACCGGATTATTGGCCCATTTCAATGCGCTTGCCGACGCTACGACGATTCCGCTGGTGCTATACAATGTGCCCACGCGCACCGCGGTGGACCTGTTACCGGCGACCGTGGCGCAACTGGCGGGGCGTGATGAAATCGTCGGCATCAAGGAAGCCGTTCCCGGCAAAACGCGCATCGCCGAACTCGTGGCGCTGTGCGGCGGCAGGCTGGCGATATTCAGCGGTGACGATCCGACCTGCCTGGAGGCCATGCGCGCCGGTGCCCAAGGCGTAATTTCCGTGGCCGCCAACGTCGTGCCGCGGCAGATGGCGGACCTGTGCGCGGCGGCCGGGGCCGCAAATTGGCCCAGGGCGCTCGAAATCGATGGGGGCCTGCGCGACTTATATGGCCTGCTGGCGCTCGAAACCAATCCGATTCCTGTAAAATGGGCGCTTTTTAAAATGAACATGTGCGGGCGCGGCATTCGCTTGCCGTTGCTGGCGCTGGATCAACAACATCATCGGGCGATGGAACTTGGCCTGCGACAACTCGGGCTGATGGCCTGCCGGACCTAATATGATCAATTCTGAAAAAACCAAGCCTGGTCTGAACGCCGTGTTCCCCCAGGTGACCAGGATAGTTTTACTGTCACTGCTGACGGTCCTCGCCGGCTGTCACTGGTTCCATCGGCACGGGCCGGAATACCTGGACAGCAAAGAAGGTAAGCCACTGAAGATTCCACCGGGAATGAGTGCTCCGAAGAGCAACAACCCGATGTTGATATCGGTGGGGCCGATGCGCATGCCGACCGGCGACGAACTCAAGCCGGCGCCGCCGCGCGTGGTCAGCACCGCGGGCGGTCACGACAGCAACACCCACATGGCGTGGTCGGCGGAAGGTGCTTATCTTTTTGTCAAGGACACGCCCGCCAGCGTCGCGCGCCGGTTGGGCTATGCGATCAAACGCAGTGGTATGAAGCTGCTGGAGAAAGATGACAATGGCGCCTACAAGTTCCAGTATCAGCAGCAACATGTCGACAAGGAGGGCTTCTTTCATCGGATCATGTTTTGGCGCGACGGTCCCCGCGATTACTCGGGGACTTACCGCCTGGCGTTGAAGCAGGACGGCAAGAATACCCGCGTGTATCTTTACGAGACCGACGGCAGTTCCGCCGACACGGAAACGTCGGAACACATCCTCGGCATCTTCATGGAGCGGCTCGGCTAGCCGGCGCGAACGCCGTCAGCGCTCCAGTAACGGTAACTTGTCGTCCTTGCCGTCCCACTCCGTCGCGTCCTCGGGCGGCGCCTTGGCTTCCGTGATGACGGGCCAGATCAGGGACAGTTCCGCGTTCAATTCGATGAAGTGCTCCTGGCCTTCCGGCAGATCGTCTTCAGGGTAAATCGCCTCGGCGGGACATTCGGGCTCGCACAGCGTGCAGTCGATACATTCTTCCGGGTCGATGGCCAAAAAATTGGGCCCTTCGTGGAAACAATCGACCGGGCAAACTTCTACGCAGTCGGTGTATTTGCACTTGATACAGTTCTCGGTAACAACAAATGTCATTGTGTAAGATTCCCTTGTGCGAGCGGTCGGTGACAGGGTACGCCGACTGTCTGTTCAGGTTCGTTGAAAAACCCAAAGCATACTAGATTCCAGGCGGCTGTCACAGCCGCCTGGCCGGACTTTTTAGATGGCTGTACATTCGCGGTGCGGCGGTAATTTATGCCGTGCTGCGGCGCGGAGACCCACATGGCGGGAACCGCAGGCCATGCCGGAGTGCGGGCACGGCGGGTCCGTTTTGGCGGCGGCCATTGAATGACGGTCATTACCCCTCATATCCTAGGCGAAGCCAGTCATCTTTATTGCTTTGCGCACAAGCCATCGCAATAGCGCCGATGGGCCTCGTTATCGGCCCATGAACCAAGTGGGTGTTGTCGCGATGACTTGCGGACAGGAGGTTCTTGAACGATGAGCGGAAATTTCGGATTCGGTAAAACCGTTGACATGGGTTTCGACGAGGCGGTGAGACGCGTGACCGAAGCGTTGGCGGGCGAGGGTTTTGGCGTTTTGACGCAGATCGATGTTCAGGCGACGTTGAAAAAGAAGCTGGGCGAGGATATGCGCCCCTACCTGATACTCGGCGCCTGCAACCCGCAACTGGCCCACCAGGCCATATCGGCAGTGCCGGATATCGGCTTGTTGTTGCCGTGCAACGTGCTCATCCGTGTCGACGAACAAGACCAGGTGCGTGTGGAATTCATGGACCCGGCGTCCGTGCTGGGACTGGTTGGCGATCCGCGCCTCGAGCCCCTGGCGTTGCAGGTCAAACAGAAACTCGAAAACGTGATGGCGGCGCTTTGAGCCGCCGGCTCGGTGGCAACGGCCGCTGGCCCGGTCTTTGCACTTTGACGGAGACGAGCCCGGCGTGGATTCGTCAGGCGGCGTCCTTGCCTGGATCGCAGAACAATTCGTACAGGACCTGAATGAGCCGGGACGCCTGGCTGCTTCTGATCGAGTAGTAGATGGTTTGCGCCTCCCTGCGGGTTGCGACCAGGCCCTCCTTGCGCATCCTGGAAAGGTGTTGTGAAAGTGGCGACTGGCCGAGCGACAACAGTTCCGCCATCTCTCCGACCGACTTCTCGCCCTCTGCCAATTGGCACAGGATCATGAGCCGGTCTTTGTGCCCGAGTGTTTTCATCAGTTTGCTGGCACGGTCTGCGGACCGGGCCATTTCTTGCACGTCAATGGCAGTTCGATGTTGCATCCAGTGGTTTACCTACACGTATTGCGGTGTTTTTTAAGAATATATACGCTCCAACCGATTCACGGCAACCACGATATCGAAATGGCTGGGCTGGTTTTTAATATAATCCCGGTTGGGAGGCGCTAACAGGTGTGCAGATGAAAATCGAGGCATTCTTCGACGAGACGACGTTCACGGTCAGCTATGTCGTGGCTGATCCGCAAAGCCGCAAATGCGCGGTCATCGACCCGGTACTCGATTTCGATCCCGCCTCCAGCCGCACCGCGACCGCGTCAGCGGACCGCGTGCTCGAATACATCGATGCCGACGGGCTCGAGGTCGATTGGGTCCTGGATACGCACGTACACGCCGACCACCTCTCAGCCGCCGCCTATATCAAGCGTAAAACCGGCGCACAGACCGCTATCGGGCGCCGCGTCACCGGCACGCAACGGACTTTCAGGGAGATGTTCAACCTTGGCGGGGATTTCGCCGTGGACGGCAGCCAGTTCGACCGCCTGCTGGCGGACGGGGACTCGTTACCGCTCGGATCCCTGCGCATCAGCGTGATGCACACGCCCGGGCACACGGCCGACTGCGTCAGTTACCTTATCGGAGATGCGGCCTTTGTCGGCGACACGCTCTTCATGCCGGATTACGGCACCGCGCGCGCCGATTTTCCTGGCGGTGATGCGGCCGAATTGTACCGATCGATCCGAAAGATTTTGCAACTTCCCGACGCGACGCGCCTGTTCATGTGTCATGACTACAAGGCTCCCGGGCGGGACGAATTTGCCTGGGAGGCAACCGTGGCGGAGCAACGCGACGGCAACGTGCACATCCATGCCGGTGTCAGTGAGCAGGAGTTCGTTCGGTTCCGCCGCGAGCGTGACGCGGGACTGGGGATGCCAAGGCTGATTCTTCCCGCGGTCCAGGTCAATATACGCGGCGGCTGCCTGCCGCCGCCCGAAAACAACGGCGTGTCTTACCTCAAGCTGCCGCTCAACCGATTTTAGCCTGCCCGTTGCGGGCCGGGCATTACGCCGACCAGCCCTGGTCGGCGCCGTAATACATGGGGCCGCCGCGCCACCGCGGAAAACCGTAGCCGTTGACCCAGATCACATCCAGGTCGCTCGAGCGGGCAGCGAGCCCTTGCTGTAGTATTGACAGGCCTTCGGTGACAATGGCGCGGATCATGCGTTGCTGGATCTGCTCCTCTGTCAGTTCGCGCCGCGGGACGCCGAGCCGCCGCGCCTCGTCGCGGATCAAGGCAACTATTTCAGGGTCCTCGGCGGCCGCACCGCTGTCCGGGTCGTAACGGTAGAAGCCGCGTCCTGTTTTGCGGCCGAGGTAACCTTTCTCGGCCAAGAGGTTGGCCGGACGGAAATAACAGGGGTCAGCGGGCGGGTTGGGGTTCTGCTTGCGGGCGTTGAAGCCGATGTCGATGCCTGACATGTCGAGTACCGCTGCCGGGCCCATGGCCATGCCCCAATTCTTCATGGCCTCGTCCAGTTGCCTTGGCGTGATACCTTCGAGCAGCATCTGTTGGCCCTCGCGCCCGTAGGCGGAATACATGCGGTTGGCGGCGAAGCCGAAACCATTGCCGACCAGCACCGGGCATTTGCCCAGCTGCCTGCCGAGCTTCATGACGCTGGCGATCGAACGGTCCGAGGATTGCGGCGTGCGCACGACCTCCAACAGCTTCATGACGTGGGCCGGGCTGAAGAAGTGCATGCCGGCGACCCGTGACGGGTCGCGCAGGGCGCCCGCGATGGCGCCGATATCCAGGTACGACGTGTTGGTCGCGAGTATTGCGTCGGGGCGGCAGTGTTTGTCCAGCGAAGCAAAAATATCCTGCTTGACACGCAGGTCCTCGAAAGCCGCTTCGACGACGAGATCGGCGTCGGCGAGCGAGGCATGTTCGCAACTGCCGCTGATCAGCGCCAGGCGCTGCCGCGTCTGCGTCTCGTCGATGCGCCCGCTGCGCACCATGCGGGCGTAGCTTTGTTCGATCGCCTCGAGCGCCTGGCCGAGCTTCTGCTGATCCGTTTCGAGCACCTTGACCGGTATGCCGCTGTTGGCGAAACACATGGCGATACCTCGCCCCATGGTGCCTCCGCCGATGATCCCGGCGCTGCGGATGTCGGCGGCGGGTGCGCTGATGGACGCGGGCAATTTGCCGGCCGTTCGTTCCGCGAAAAAAATGTAACGCAGCGCCTTCGACTGGGATGACGCCATCAGGCGCAGGAAGATTTCGCGCTCTTGCTCGAGGCCTTCGGCAAAGGGCAGGCGCACGGCATTGCCGACCGCTTCCAGCGCGGCCAGCGGCGATTCCTGGCCGCGGGCTTTTTTGGCGACTCGCTGCCGCCAGGCTTCGAGCAGCGCGCGGGCCTCGGCTGAGTCCTGCATCACCGAATGACTGATGGGCGGTCGCGGAGCCCCGCTTGCAAGAATTTCACGGCAGTATTCGAGCGCGGCTGCCCGCAAATCCCGATGCTCGGTGATCCGGTCGATGATCCTCATGCCCAGTGCTTCTTCGGCGCCCACCTGGCGGCCCGAGGTGATCATGTCGAGCGCGTTTTCCAGGCCCGCGATGCGAGGCAGGCGCTGGGTGCCGCCGGCACCGGGTATCAGCCCCAGGCGAACTTCCGGCATACCGACCCGGGCGCTGTCGAGCGCGATGCGGTAACGGCAGGCCAGCGCGGTTTCGAAGCCGCCGCCCAGCGCCGTGCCGTGGAGGGCGGCGACAACGGGTTTGGGGCATTGCTCCAGCGCCGCCAACACCTCGGGGAGCGACGGTGGCCGGGGCGGCTTGCCGAATTCAGTGATATCGGCGCCGGCGATAAACGTGCGGCCGCCACAAAGCAACACCACTGCCCGTACGCGCTTATCATCCACAGCTCTTGCGAGGCAATCGACAAGGCCCTCGCGCACCGCGTGCGAGAGTGCATTGACCGGTGGGTTATCTACGCGGATGACGGCAATTTCGTCTTCCTGATGGATCGAAACCGGGGCTGCGCCATTTTCCTGTTTCATCAGTTCTTTCCTGTCTGCAGCCGGATCGTGCTGCAGTCTGTGTGTAAATTGGGTTCACCGGCGTCGTCGCCGGGCGTGGTTCAATTCGGAAAACGCTTTTGCAACAGATCCGGACCTTCCTTCAGCGGGCCGTTAGCGCCAACGAGTTCCCGGGATATCCAACGGCTGGTCGGTTCGGCCACCAGCCGGTATATGCTCGCGACCAGCTTTTGCGCCGCGTGCCCTTCCCAGTCGGCGGGCATCATGGTTGCCGGCAACTCCGGGTCGTGCAGCAGCAGCCTGCGGTACTCGTGAATCATCAGCACGCGCAACAGCAGCAATGTCTGCCCTTCCGGCTGCTGTTTGCGCCGCAGGATTTTTGCTGCGGCCTCGTAATGCCTGGTGAACTCCGCAAAGCGCCGCCGCAGGTCGTCGAGGTCCCAGCGCGACAGTACCAGCTTCTTGAGATTCTGGCCGTGCATGGATGCTTCGGCCTGCGCCCGCATCTTGACGATGCTGTCTTCGAGATCCAGATCGCTGAGCAGTTCGTTCAACGATTGGACGTCGCCTGAAGGCAAGGCGAACACACCCGGTGCGAATGAGCCATAGCCGAGCCAAAGCAAGCCCTTGCGCAGGCTGTCGCGCTTGTCCTTGTCGACCATCGAGGCAAACAGCAATGTCCATACACCGTCCCAGGGGGGGCTGTGGCTGGCATAGATGCGCTTGGCGGCCCGCTGGTAGTAATGCTCACCGGTTTCGGTCAGGCGGTAGTAACTGCGCCGGCCCTGCTTGCGGGACTCCAGCCAGTCGTCCTGGATCAACCTGAATACCGACGTGCGTATCAGCCGCTCCGAGATCCCGAGCGGGGCCAGTGCGTTGATTACACTGCCCAGCCAGATCTCTCCGCCGTGTTCGGTCACGACGTCGCAAAAGAATGTCAGCAGCAGCGTTGTACTGCTGATATTGCCCTGCTGCATACGTCGGTGCAGGAACTCGGTCAGTGCCTGTGTCGCCGCGCGCGCCATCTCAGACCTGGTCGAAATCCACGACGACCTTCTTGGAAATCGGATGTGACTGGCAGGTCAGTATGAATCCTCTTTCGATCTCGTCTTCGCGTAAGGCCTGGTTCAGATCCATATCCACCTCACCTTCCAGCAGGCGGGCCTTGCAGGTCGCGCAGACGCCGCCCTTGCACGAAAACGGCAGGTCGACACCGTTGCTGAGCCCGGCGTCGAGCAGGTTTTCCCCGTCGGTGTTCAACTCGAAACGGTACTCCCGGCCACTGCTGATCAGGTGCACGTCGCTGACCATGCCCTGGTACTGGCGCGCGCGGGCGTGGTGACGCTCCATGGCCCGGGTCGCGCTTTCCGCGGAGGCGGCAAACAGCTCGAAATGTATGTGTTCCTCTTCGATGCCTTCGCTGCGCAGGCCGCGTGATACTTCGGAGATCATCGCTTCCGGCCCGCAGAGGAAAAACTCGTCATAGCCGCGAATATTGATCAGGTGCTGATTCAGGGCCGCACCCTTGCGGTTGTCGATATGGCCGCTCAGGAGGTCGGAAGGCTGGGGCTCGCGGCTGAATATGTTGATCCAGTGAAAGCGGCGCATGTAGGCGTTTTTCAGGAACGAGAGTTCCTGCCGAAACATCATCGTGGCAGTGCGCTGGTTGCCGTAGATGAGCGTGACGGTGCTCTTCGGTTCGCGCGCGAGTACCGTCTTGATGATGGACAGCACCGGCGTGATGCCGCTGCCGGCGCTGATGCACAGGTAGTGTCTTTCGCGCTCGGGGTCGAGCGGCGTGAAAAAACTCCCGCTGGGCGGCATGACGTCGAGCATGTCGCCGGGTTTCAGGTTCTCGTTGGCCCAGGTGGAGAAAACCCCGCCTTCGACGCGTCTGATCGCCACCCGCAACTCGTCGTCGTCGAGACCGGCACAGATGGAGTAGGAGCGGCGCACTTCATCGCCGTCGATATTCTGGCTCAGCGTCAGGTACTGACCCTGTTGGAAACGGAAGGTCTCCGCCAGCTCGGCGGGCACGTCGAAACTGACGACGATCGCGCTTTTGGTATCCTTGCGCACGTCCCTGACACGTAGTGGATAGAATTGCTCGCTCAATATACGCTACCTTCGTTGTCGTCATCGACCGGTGAAACGGCCTGGTCATGCGCGTCCCGCGCCGCGGCGGGGCGCGCAGGAGAACCATTGGCCCCCATCGGATGCACGGCCCCAGCGGGGGGCATGCTCAGATGCACTTGAAATAGTCGAACGGCTCGCGGCAATCCTCGCACCGGTACATTGCCTTGCAGGCCGTCGAGCCGAACTCGCTGATTCGCTTGACACGATCGCTGCCGCATTGCGGGCACTGGACGCGCTGGCCGGCTTGTCCGTGGCCGACGGGGGGCGCGATGCCGTAGTCCCGCAGCTTTTTCCGCCCGGCCTCACTCATCCAGTCGGTCGTCCAGGCCGGGCTCAAACGCTGCGCGACTTGTACGTTCCGATAACCGGCGGCGGACAGTTTCTCCTCGATATCGGCGCGCATCGTATCCAGGGCCGGACAGCCGTTATAGGTGGGCGTGATGGTGACCGTGACTTGGCCGTCTGCGACCGTGATATCACGCAATACACCAAGGTCTTCGAGGGTCAGGACGGGAATCTCGGGGTCGCATACCTCACCGAGCAAAGCGTACAATTTCTCGCGCTCGTTGGTTTCCATTGCCCTTACCATTGCAGGCCGGGGTAGGCCCGTTGCAGAAACTGCATTTCCGCCAACAGGTATCCCAGGTGCTCGGTGTGAACGCCGTCGCGCCCGCCGCCGATGGACCAGTCCCCTCCGGGCACTTCGAGCGTGGCCTCCCGCAGGATGGCGTGCATGGCCGAGTCCCAATTTTCTTTCAGCCCGCCGCGGTTCACGGCGATACCTGCTTCGATCAGTTCCTGCTCGTTTTCACAGGGCGCAAACAATTCGGGCGCGTAGCCCCACAGGTCGTCGAAGGCTTTCTGTATCCGCCTGTGGCTTTCCTCGGTGCCGTCGCCGAGGCGCCTGACCCAGTCGGAACTGCGGCGCAGATGATAGCGGCACTCCTTGATGGCCTTGGCGGCGATGGCGGCCAGGGTCTGGTCCGCGGACTGCTGCAGATAGGTAAAGAAGCCCATCTCGTAGATATCGATCATCAACTGGCGTGCCATGGTAAAGGCAAAGTCGCCATTGGGCAGTTCGTTGATCAGGAAATTACGATACGCGCGGCAGTCGCGCAGATAGGCGATGTCATCCTCGCTGCGGCCCTTGCCCTCGAGTTCGGCGGCGTAGGTATAGAACAGCCGCGCCCGGCCGATAAAGTCCAGCGCGACATTGCTCAGGGCCAGGTCTTCTTCCAGGAAAGGGCCGTTGCGGCACCACTCGGACAAGCGGTGTCCGAGCGTCAGCGAGTCATCGCCGAGCGCGATGCTGTAGTCGATCACTGCGGATTCGATGTTGAAGGCCATTTCAGGGCTCACATGTTGTCCACTTCCTTGGGAAGCTTGTAGTGCGTTGCGTGGCGGTAGGGCTTGTCGTCCATCGGATCGTAAAAGGAACCCACGTCGCTTTCCTGCGAAGCCGTGATGTCGCTGGATCTGACCACCCAGATGCTGACGCCTTCGCTGCGCCGCAGATACACGTCGCGCGCATATTCCAGCGCCTGTTCGGCGTCCTCGGCGTGCAGGCTGCCGACGTGGACGTGGTCGAGGCCGCGCTTGGAGCGTACGAATACCTCGAATAGGGGCAGGTTCTGCCGTTTCATCTCATCTCCCGTTTTCAGGCGACTTCACGCGCCTGACGTTTCATCTCGTAAGCATGCATTGCGTCGCGAACCCACTGGCCGTCCTCCTGGGCGCGCACATGGTGTTGCAGGCGCTGGCGGTTGCACGGCCCATCGCCCGATATCACGCGCATGAATTCGTCCCAGTCGATTTCGCCGAAGTCGTAATGACCCCGTTCTTCGTTCCATTTCAGCTCCGGGTCGGGGATTTTGAGACCGATGAATTCGGCCTGCGGCACGGTCTGGTCGACGAAGCGCTGCCGCAACACATCGTTGCTTTCGCGTTTCAGCTTCCATTGCATCGACTGGCCGCTGTGCGCGGAATCGGAATCGTGCGGGCCGAACATCATCAGTGACGGCCACCACCAGCGGTCGAGCGCGTCCTGCGCCATCGCGCGCTGTTCCTCGCTGCCGCGCGCCAGCGCCATGACGGCGTCATAGCCCTGGCGCTGGTGGAAGCTCTCTTCCTTGCAGATGCGGATCATGGCCCGCGCATAGGGACCGTACGAGGTGCGCTGCAGTGATACCTGGTTGACGATGGCGGCGCCGTCCACCAGCCAGCCGATCATGCCGATGTCCGCCCACGTCAGCGTGGGATAGTTGAAGATGGATGCATACTTCGCCTTGCCTTGGTGCAGGGCGGCGACCATCTCCTCGCGGCTGGTGCCCAGGGTTTCCGCGGCGCTGTATAGGTACAGCCCGTGGCCGCCTTCGTCCTGGACCTTGGCCAGCAGGATGACCTTGCGGTGCAGCGTGGGCGCGCGCGTGATCCAGTTGCCTTCCGGCTGCATGCCGATCACTTCCGAATGCGCATGTTGCGACATCTGCCGCAATACGGTTTTGCGGTATTTGTCGGGCATCCAGTCCTTTGGCTCGATCCGTTCGTCGCTGGCGACCTTCTCGTCGAAGGCGGTCTGCCGGGGGTCCAATTGCGGGCTTTTTTCAGTCATGTGCCGTACCGGGGATAGCGGTGGAAAACAAGTGCTGATCGATACAAATATTACAACATATATCTACGAATTGTATCACTTTGATGAAACCGGGTGGGTCGGGTTCAACCAACCTGCGATTGGTTGAGCCGAACCTGCTCAAGACACCCGCTCGAGGACCAGCGCGATCCCCTGGCCGACGCCGATACACATCGTGCAGAGGGCGTAGCGGCCCTGTATTCGCTGCAGTTGGTAAGTGGCCGTCGCGACCAGGCGCGCTCCGCTCATGCCGAGGGGGTGGCCGAGCGCAATCGCGCCGCCGTTGGGATTCACCTGTTCCGCCTCGTCGGGCAGGCCGAGCAGGCGCAGGCAAGCCAGCGACTGGGCGGCGAAGGCCTCGTTGAGTTCAATCACGTCCATGGCATCCAGCGTCAATCCCGTGAGGGCGAGGACTTTCCTGCTCGCGTCGACCGGGCCGATACCCATGATGCGTGGCTCGACACCGGCGGTCGCCATGCCGAGAACCCGGGCCTTCGGCTCGAGGCCGTGCTGCCGGGCGGCCGCTTCCGAGGCCAGCAGCAAGGCGCAGGCGCCGTCATTGATGCCGCTGGCGTTGCCCGCCGTCACCGTGCCGTTTTCGCGGAACAATGCACGCAGCTTTGCCAGCGCCTCGAGCGTGCTGCCCGGGCGCGGGTGCTCGTCCTGCTTGAATTCCAGCGGCTCCTGCTTGCGTTGCGGCACGCTCACGGGAATGATTTCATGGTTGAAGAAACCGGCCGCCTGGGCCGCCGCCACGCGCTGTTGGCTGCGCAGCGCGAAGGCGTCCTGGTCGGCGCGGCTGATAGCGAATTCCTCGGCCACGTTCTCGGCCGTCTCGGGCATCGAATCGACACCGTACTGGGCTTCCAGCAAGCGGTTGACGAAGCGCCAGCCCATGGTCGTGTCGTAGATTTCCGCTTCGCGGCTGAATGCGGCAGTGGCCTTGGGCAGCACGAACGGCGCCCGGCTCATGGCCTCGACGCCGCCGGCGATCATCAGTTGGCCCTCGCCGCAGCGAATGGTCCGTGCGGCGCTGCCGACGGCGTCCATGCCGGACCCGCAAAGGCGGTTGAAGGTGACGGCCGGCACGCTGGCGGGCAGGCCCGCCAGCAAACTGCCCATGCGGGCGACATTGCGGTTATCCTCTCCCGCCTGGTTGGCGCAGCCCATGTAAACGTCGTCCAGCGCCGCCCAGTCGATTTGGCTGTTGCGTTGCACCAGCGCCGCGATCGGCAGCGCGGCCAGGTCGTCGGCGCGAATTCCCGCCAGGCTGCCGCCGTAGCGGCCAATCGGGGTTCTGACAGCGTCACAGATAAATACGTTAGTCATCTTCTTGCATCAATGTTTGCAGGTCGGCGTGAGAAATCAGCGGTTTTCCCCGGTTGGACGATCTGCCGTGGAATACGGCGATGGTTTTACCCGCCTGGTTGGCGACTGCAACCACGTAACTGCCGGTGTTTCGGGTCAGGGCCATTTCGGTCGCGCGCGCGGTCAGCGTGTCGCCCTTGAGTGCCGGCCGCAGGTATTCGATGTGGCAGCCCATGGCGTAAGCGACCACGTTGTGCGAGTTGCAGGCCGCGGCAAAGGCCGAATCGGCCAGCGCGAATATGATTCCGCCGTGGCAGATGTCCAGGCCGTTGACCATGTCCTCGCGCACCTGCATCGTGGCGGTTGCCCGGCCGGGTTTCATCTCGGTAACGGAGATTCCCAGGCTCCGGGAGGCCCGGTCGCGGCGAAACAGCGCCTTGGCGCAGTATCCGGCCAGCGTGTCTTTGTCCACTGTGTCAAGCATCGCCTGTCACTTTCCCTTGAACACCGGCGGTCGTTTTTCCATGAACGCGGCGACGCCCTCCCGGTAGTCGTCGCTCTGGCCCAGTTCCTGCATGGCCTCCTTTTCGAGGTCCGTTTGCTCGCGCAGGGTGCGGGTGCCTGATTCGTTGAGCAACTGCTTGATGCGGCCCAGCGCCCGCGTCGGCTGGGCGGCGAAATGGCGCGCCATTTTCCCGGCTTCCTCGGCGAGGTCGCCGTCTTCGACGCATTTCCAGATCAAACCCCATGCCTCGGCTTTCTCGGCTGGGAGCTTTTCACCCAGCATGGCCAGGCCCTTGGCCCGCGCCAGGCCCACGGCGCGGGGCAGGTTCCAGGTGCCGCCCGAATCGGGAACGAGGCCGATTTTACAGAATACCTGGACGAATGACGCCGAGCGCGCCGCCAACACGATGTCACAGGCCAGCGCCAGGCTGGCGCCGGCCCCGGCCGCGACGCCATTGACGGCGCAGATGACCGGTTTGGGCAATCCCATGATGCCGCGGATCAGCGGGTTGTAATTCTTTTCCACGGACTCGCCGAGGTCCGGCGCGCCGCCATCGGCCGCCACGGCCCGGTCGCCGAGATCCTGGCCGGCGCAAAACCCGCGCCCCGCCCCGGTGATCACCAGGCAGCGGATCGCCGCGTCCTCGCGTACCTGCCGCAGCGCCTCGCGCACCTCGGCGTGCATCTCGGACGTAAAGCTGTTCAATGCCTGCGGCCGGTTCAGCGTCAGCGTGGCGACACCGTCCTCGACGGTGAACTGGATCGATTCAAAGGCCATGGTCCTATCCGCTCGTTAGGGTCAGGCAAGCATACAAAACAGCCCGTCCAAATGGTAGGGCCGCGTGGACCCAGGCATGCCGGCATGACGGGCCCCGTTTTTCTCCAGCGGTCCCACAAGCGTACACAAATTGGTTATGATGCGGGCGTGCATGCAAACAGGTGATCCAGGCCATGCCCGTATACAGCCTCGAAGGCCTCACTCCGGTCGTTGACCCGACGGCCTTTGTCCACGAAACGGCCGTGTTGATCGGTGACGTCATCATCGCCGCCGGTTGCTATGTCGGGCCAAATGCTTCATTACGCGGTGATTTTGGTCGTATCGTCATGGAAAAGGGTGCTAACGTGCAGGATACTTGCGTAATGCATACGTTTCCTGGCAAGGATTGCGTCGTCGGCGTCGACGGCCACGTCGGCCACGGCGCGGTGCTGCACGGCTGCCTGATCGGCGAGAACGTGCTGGTGGGGATGAACGCGGTGGTGATGGACGATGCGGATATCGGTGAGTCATCCATCATCGGCGCCAACGCCTTTGTCCCTTCCGCCTTCAGCTGTCCGCCGCGCAGCCTGGTCGTCGGGGCGCCCGCGAAGGTCAAGCGTGCGCTCTCGGAGCGCGAGATCGACTGGAAAAGCCGGGGCACCCGGGAATACCAGCAACTGGCGAAACGCTGCCATGATTCGCTGAGGCCGGCTGAACCGCTGGCCGAGCCGGAACCAGGCCGCGGGCGGATCGAACTCGGTGATTACGACTTCAAGCCCAAAGAGGGCTGATTCCAACTGGCTGTGAATTCCAGCATGGTTGGTAACAAAGGGTAAGTTTTCAACCTTTCCCCCGGCCAGCAGTTCGGTTCGTGTTCCCGACCCAGCGGCCCTGCGGACTCCCCGCACAGGTGCCCCCTTCTGGCGGGGCCGCCCGCACAGGGCGTCCTGCCCTCGGCGGCCTGTAATGGGCTTCCCGCCCATTCCGCCCCTTGATGGCACACCTGTGTGGCGCTTCCAGGTCACCCGAACCGAACTGTCGGCGGGTGTTTCTATTGGTATGAGCGACGAATCTTGCAGGGTGGATGGAGGGGATGGCGTTTACCTGAGTACGGGACACGTTCAAGCCGTCCATGGCCACTCGGCATCCGTTCCCGACGGATGCACGGTCCCGCCCCCCAGTTAAACGCCATCCCCTCAAAAAAGCAGGCGTTTTCACTGCAATCAATCCACCATGCGGATTGATTCAGTCGTCGGCGCGTTCCACCAGCGTCAGGATGTCGTACAGCGCGACGGTCTCGTCGTGCTGGTTCTTGACTTCCACGTCCCAGACCACGACACCGGTCGCGCGCTCGTCGTCGGGGCGCTTGGCCTTGCGTATCTTCTGCTTGACGGTCAGGCGTACCTGGATCGTGTCGCCGATGCCGACCGGCTCGATGAAGCGCAGGTTCTCCAGGCCGTAATTGGCCAGCACCGGTCCCGGGGCCGGGTCGACGAACATGCCGGCAGCGGCGGAAATGACGAAATAGCCGTGCGCCACGCGTTTGCCGAACAACGAGTCCGCGGCCGCCAATTCATCGAAATGGGCGTAGAAATGGTCGCCCGAGAGACAACCGAAATTGACGATATCGGCTTCGGTGACCGTGCGCCGGTGTGTGACGAGTTGCTCGCCGATCTGCAGATCGTCGAAGGTTTTTCGGAACGGGTGGATCGGCGTGGTGATCGGGGTCGCGCCCTTGGTGTACTGCCGTGTCACGGCGGTGAGGATGTCGGGAGAGCCCTGGATGGCGGTGCGCTGCATGTAATGCTTGATGGCGCGGCTGCCGCCGAGCTCCTCGCCGCCGCCGGCGCGCCCGGGGCCGCCGTGAACCAGCGGCGCCAGCGGCGAGCCGTGACCGGTGGATTCTTTCGCACAGGTGCTGTCGAGCACCAGTATGCGCCCGTGCCAGGCGGCCGCGCCGAGTACGACCCTGGCCGCCTCGTCGCGGTCGGCGGTCACCAGAGAGCCGACCAGGCTGCCGCGGCCCATCCGGGCCAGTTCGATCGCTTCGGCCTCGTCGCGGTAGGGCATGACCGTGCTGACCGGTCCAAAGGCCTCCACCGTGTGCACTGCCGCGGTTGCAAGCGGATTGTCGCAGTAAAGCAGCGTGGCGGGGAAAAACGCACCCTTGTCGCGGTCCGCGCCGACGACTTCGAAATCACGCGTACCGCCGTGTACGATTTCACTGCCCGCAGCCAGCTCGCCAACGGCTTTCCAGGTATCTTCAACCTGCTCGGCGCCGACCAGCGAGCCCATCCTGACACCTTCGACCGCGGGGTCGCCGACCGGCGTCTTCTCGAGCCTGGACTTCAGCGCCTCGACGACCGCTTCGGCATGTGCCTGCGGGACGATGGCGCGGCGGATCGCCGTGCACTTCTGGCCGGCCTTGACGGTGACCTCCTGGCAGACCGCCTTGATATAAAGGTCGAATTCGGGCGTGCCGGGCCCGGCCTCGGCGCCGAGCACGGAGCAGTTCAGTGAATCCGCCTCCATGTTGAACGGGATGCTGTTGGCAATCATGTTCGGATGGCACTTGAGCATGCGCCCGGTATGCGCCGAACCGGTAAAGGTCACGCTGTCCTGTTCGATGAGGTGCTCGAAAATGTCGCCCGTCGAACCGCAGATCAGTTGCAGGGAGCCCTCCGGCAGGATTCCCGAGGCGACGATTTCCCTGACCATGGCGGCGGTCAGGTATGCGGTCACGGTGGCGGGTTTGACGATCACCGGGACGCCGGCGATCAGGCTCGGCGCGATTTTTTCCAGCATGCCCCAGCAGGGGAAGTTGAAGGCGTTGATATGCAGCGATACGCCGTGTTTCGGTGTGAGGATATGACGGCCCATGAAGCTGCCCTTGGCCGACAGCGGTTCCACGGGCCCTTCGACCGCGAAGGTGTCGTTGGGCAGTTCGCGGCGGGCGATCCCGGAATAGGAAAACACGGTGCCGATGCCGCCCTCGATGTCGACCCAACTGTCGGCGCGGGTGGCCCCGGTCATGGCTGAAATCCTGTAAAAATCCTCTTTCCTCTCCAGCAGGTGTTTGGCCAGCGCCTTGAGCATGTTGGCGCGGTCGTGGATCGTCAGCTTGCGCAACGCGGCCCCGCCGTGTTGGCGGCCATAGGCCAGCATATCCGCGAAATCCAGACCGGCGCTGCTGACCCGGCCGATGGCCTCGCCGTTGATGGCGTTGCGTACTTCCACGCCCTGCTCGGTCCCGGCGGTCCAGGCGCCGCAGGCATAACTTTCAATTTTCATTTGGAATCTCCTTAAGCCTAACCCGCATCTTGCCCCCGTCGGCACGAACATGCGGCATTTAAATCCAGTGGCATATTTACGTGTGAATTTTACCCTACACTTTGCACCCGGCTTGATGCCTATCCCGGCCCTGGCTTGTCCGGACAGGACCCGGCTGGAGCTTCCCTCAGGCCATAGCGACGGCTATGACCTTCAGTCCAGCCCGTCGCCGGGTCCTGTCTGTCCGGCGCCATCATCCGGGATACTGGAGCAAGATACGGGTTAGCCCGCATTGAGCACCCGTCGGCACGAACATGCGGCATTTAAATCAAGTGGCATATTTATGCTAACGGGCGACGGCGACCGGTTTCATTTCCAGTCTTCCAGTGTCTGCACCAGTTCCCTCAAAAAGGCATTGGTCTGGTAACCGTCCAGGACCCGGTGGTCGACGGTCAGGCTGACGTAACACATCGGCCGGATTGCGATGGCGTCCTCGCCGTCGATGTCCATTATTTTGACCCGTTTTTCAATCTTGCCGATACCGAGGATGGCGGATTGCGGTTGGTTGATGATGATCGGCGCGGCCAGCAGGCTGCCGGACACACCGTGGTTGGAGATCGTGAAAGTGCCGCCGCGCACGTCCTGCGGCTTGAGTTTTCCGTCGCGGGCCAGCCCGGTCAGCCTGGCCAGTTCAGCGGCGATGGCCTCGAGGTCCATGTCCTGCGCATCGTGCAGCACCGGCACGATCAAACCGTCGTCGCCCAGCGCCGTGCCGATACCGATATTCATCGACTTGAATATTTCCAGGTGTTCGTCGAACCAGCGGCTGTTGACGCGGGGCACCTTGCGGATGGCGGCGACGGCGGCGGCGATGAAATAGACGCTCAGCGTCAGTGGCGCGCCGCGTGCGGCGAAGGCCGCCTTGTTGGCTGCGCGGTGGCGCATCACGGCGTCGAGGTCGGCTTCGAAAACCGCGGTCACGTGCGGCGCCGTGTGCAGCAGGCTGTCGACCATGTTCGCCGCAATGCGCATGCGCATCTTGTCGTGCGGGACGATTTCCGAGCCGGCCGATTGCGTTTTCCCGGTTTCCGCTGCCGAGGCGGCGGGCGACGGTTTCGGTGGTTGTTCGATCAGGGCCTCGACGTCCTGCAGCGTGATTCTGCCGTCGCGCCCGCTGCCCTTTACCCCGGTGATATCCAGGCCGTGCTGGGCAACGCGCTGGCGGACCGCCGGGCTCAGGCGGCGCTGAGCGGCGCTGTCGGTTGCTGCCGTCGCGGTTTCCGCCGGAGTAGCCGCCGCGGCCGATGGTTCGGTTTTGTCGTCACGGTCGGCGCCGGCAGCCGGCTCCAGCGTGCACAGCAGGTCACCCGGGTTGACCGCCTGGTCCTGACCAATGCGAATGGTCGCGACGCGGCCCGCCTTGGGCGCCGCCACTTCGACCACGACCTTGTCGGTTTCCACTTCGGCCAGCGGTTGGTGCGCCGCCACCTCGTCACCTTCGGCGACGAGCCAGCGGGCAACCGTCGCCTCGGTGCCTTCCTGCTGGTCCTCGGGAAAGCGAATGTCAATGCCGTGGCTCAAGCCGATGCCCCTTCAAGTCGGATGTCGGGTAATGCGCAGCTAATGAGCATTTAAAATTCGAGCAAATCCGTCATGGCCGCGGCAATGTCGTCGCTGGCCGGCACGACGGCGTTCATCAGCGCCGGGTTGTGGGGGCTGGGCACATCCGGCATCGCCAGGCGGCGGGGCGGGGCATCCAGTTCCATGAATACTTCGGCGCAAAGTCGGGCCGTGATCTCGGCACCGAATCCCGCCGTCAGGTTGTCCTCGTGCACAACGAGGCAGCGGTGGGTGCGGCGGACCGAGGTCAGAACGGCGTCCTCGTCCCAGGGGCAGAGCGTGCGCAGGTCGATGACGTCGATGTCGCCGCCGGCGGCGTCGGCGGCGGCTTCGCAGCGCGGCACCATGGCGCCCCAGGTGACGACGGTCAGCCGGTCACCGCGGCGCACATGGCTGGCCACGCCGAACGGCAGCGCGTAGTCGTCGCCGGGCCAGGGCCGTCGCGCCCAGGCATCGTCGAGCATGGCCCGGTGTTCGAAGAAAATGGTCGGGTTGTTGTCACGCAGGGCGGTGCGCAACAGGCCTACCGCGTCCTGGGCGTTGGAAGGCATCGCCAGTTGCCAGCCGATGGCGTGCAGCCACTTCACCTCGCCCGACTGGCTGTGCCAGGGATCGCCGACCTTGAAGAAGCCGCCGGGGATGCGCACGACCATCGGCGCGGCAAAGCGATTGGCGGTGCGCCAGCGCATCGTGCCGCAATCGTTCAGTTGCTCTTCCGCCGGGTCCGCGTATTTGCGGAACTGGATCTCCGGCACCGGCATCAGGCCGGCAGCGGCCATGCCCACGGCGCGGCCGATGATGCCTTCCTCGGACAGGCTGGTGTCGAACACCCGGCCCTCGCCGTACTTGTCCTGCAGACCCAGCGTAGCCGCATGCACGCCGCCCTTCGGGCCCACGTCCTCGCCGAAGACGACGACTTTCGGGTTGCAGGCCAGTTCGACATCCAGCGTGCGGCGGATGGCCGTCAGCATGTTGATGCGCTCGCCGTCGGTCCGCGGGGTGGAGGTGACCGCCGGAAACTCGTGGCCTTCGGCCCACAGGCCGCCCTGCTGCTGCAGGATCGGTTGCTGGTGTGCATTGTTCTCGCTGAAGACGAAACGCCGGATCTTGCGCGGATCGGGCTGCGGCCGCTGCCTGACCCGCGCCAGCGCGGCCTTGACGTCATCGCGTGCGCGGCGCTCGGATTGACGCCATGCGCTGGCCTCCATCAGTTCCTGTTCGAGAAGAAATTCACGCAAGCGGGGCAATGGGTCACGGGCCCTTTCGGCGGCCAGGCGCTCCGCGCTCTTGTATTTTTGGGTGTCCTGCCCGGAATGGCCCGACAGGCGCGGCACGGTCAGCCTGACCAGGGCCGGCCCGTGGCCCTGGCGGACGTGCTGCACCCCGCGGTGCAGGTGGCTCGCGGCCTGCCGCGGATCGCAGCCGTCGCCGTCGAGAATGAAGAGATTTTCGAATGCAGCCAGATTCTTCGCGATGTTGCTGCCCGGTGTCTGCGCGCGGGAGGGTACGGAAATGCCGTAGCCGTTGTCCTCGATGTAAAACAGCATCGGCAATTTGCGCGTGGTGGCCGTGTTCAGTGCGGCCCAGAAGCCGTTGGCGGCGGTCGAGGCATCGCCGCCGAGAGCCACGGCGATGGCGCCTTCGACATCGCTCTGGCCCAGTTGCCTGGTCTTGTAGACGATGGATTCCGCCCAGCCGGACACCGGTGTGTACTGGGTGCCGACACCGCCGCTCATCGGCAGAAAAGCGGGTCTGCCTTCCTTGCGCGGCAGGTTGAAGACGACGCCGATGTCACGGCCGTCGCTCATGCCGCCCGCCCGCATCATCGGCCCCGCCAGCGCGTCGTCGATGTCCAGGCCCAGGGTCAGCATGAACGGCCGCGAGCGGTAGTAACCGCCGGCCGCATCGAACGGGTGTTGCAGCATCGTGGCGAGGATGACCTGCGCCATGTCGTGGCCGCGGGCCGAAAACTGGTAGAGCACCTCGCGTGTCTTCATGAGTTCGCATTCTTCCAACTCATCGAGCGCGCGGGACAACAAGGTCAGGTAGGCGATTTGCGCCCAGTCGAGTCCGGCGACGTCACCGGGCCGGGTAGTGCCGGTTTGGTTCAGCGGAGAAATGTTACTCATAGGGACACCGGACCTCGTTTCCGTAATGCAAATGAGAATTATATACCTTTGGCGTTGATATTTAATTTTCAATGATACGGGGTTAATGGTAGTGTAAGAAATATTATTGTTTAATATCTAACTAATAGTTAAGGAAGTTGCTGTGAATATCGACAAGCTGGATATTTCCATCCTCGGGGAACTGCAACGCAACGGCCGCATTTCCAACCGCGACCTCGCCAGGCGCGTGTCACTGTCACCGTCACCGTGCTGGCGGCGACTGCAGGGGCTGGAAAAGTCCGGAATCGTCGACCACTACGCGGCGGTACTCGACCGCCACAAGGTCGGTCTGCCCATCCTCGGCTACGCACACGTCACGCTGCACGACCATCAGTCCGAAACGGTCAAAAAATTTGACGAGGCCATCACGGGCGCGCCCCAGGTGCTGGAGTGCCACGCCACCAGCGGTGAGCACGACTACATGCTGAAGGTGGTCGCCAAGGACATGCTTTCCTACCAGGAGTTTTTGAGCGGTTACCTGCTGACCATCGGGGTCGTGCGCACGGTCAATACCAGCTTCGTTCTGAAACAGCTGAAGAACACCACGGTGTTGCCGCTGGAACAGCTCAGCCAGCGGGACCGGTGAGATTGCCCTCCTGCAGGATGAAATACTGCAGGGTGCCGAGCGGCCCCGGCAGTGTGACGTCCGCCGGCGGGGCCTGTTCCCGCAATGATTGGGCGTGTCGCGTTGCTTCCTCGATGTAGGCGCGGTAATGGCGCTGACGGGTTTCGACAGGCATGGGCGTTTCGCAGGGTCCGCCGGCATCGAGTGCGGCGTCCAGCGAGAAGCATTGCAGAACCGTCGCCTTGTCCTGCTTGCGCCAGCTGCCGTCATGCAGGTCGAAATGGTAAAGACGCAGGAACAGTTCGCCGTAGCGCGCCACGAAATCGACCGCGTCGAGCAGGTAATCGACCTCGAGCTCATCCATCACGTAGTGCATGCTGATCCTGCACCAACCGGGCTTGATACCCGAGTAACCCCGCGTGATCCATTCGCGGTAGACCAGCGACGTCTCTTCGTCGATACCGAGGAGCCGGTGGCCGTAGGGCCCGGCGCAGGAGCAGCCAGCCCGGGACTGGATGCCGAAGAGGTCATTCAGCAAGGTCGTCACGAACTTGGGGTGCAGGTATTTGCCGCCGCTGGTTCGGAGATTGAACGAAATAATACCGATCCGCCTTGCCGGGTCCGGGTTGCCGAGGATTTCAATGGCCGGGTTCTGCCGCCAGCGGGCGAAAATCCTGTCCAGCAATTCGCGCTCCCTGTGTTCGATGCGGCCGGTCCCGACCCGGTCCTTGATCTCGAACACCAGCGCCGCCTTGAGCACCTGCAGTACACCCGGCGTGCCGGGTTTCTCGCGTTCTTCGATTCGCGGGATGAAGTCCTGTTGCGTAGGCCCGACATAGTCGACGGTTCCTCCCGCGCTGACCGAGGGCGGCAGTTCGCGGTGATACAACCGCTGGTTGAAGACCAGCACGCCGGACGAGCCCGGTCCGCCCAGGAACTTGTGCGGTGAGATGAAGATCGCGTCCAGGTGGGCGTCGCCGTCGTAGCGGCGCGCCGGTGGATTCATGTCGATCGGCACGTACGGTGCGCTGGCCGCGTAATCGAAACAGGCAATGGCGTCGTAACGGTGGAGCAGGGCGGCGATCTCGTGGACCGGCGATACCATGCCGGTGACGTTGGAGGCCGCCGAAAAGGAGCCGATGCGCTGGCGGCCGCGATAGCGCGGGTCACGCAGCAGTTCCTCGAGGTGTTCAAGGTCGATAGCGCCGTCGCCGGTGAGGCGCACCGTCACCACCGTGGTCAGGTTCTCACGCCAGGAGATCTCGTTCGAGTGGTGTTCGTAGGGCCCGACGAAAACGACCGGCTGATGGGCTTCCAGCGCAGCGTTGAACGCCTCCGTCTCGTCCTTGCCCAGGGTTTCGATCATCAGGTTACACAGCAATTGACGCGTTGCCGGCGGCAGCGCGACGCCGATGAGTTGCTGGAACTTGTCGATGGCCCCGGTCGCGCCGCTGCCCACCGTGATGATGCGGCCGTTTGCACCGGCATTGACGAGGCGCTTGATGCCGGCCTCCGCCTCGCGCAGCAGGCAGGTCATGGAGCGCCCGCTGATGTCGTCCTCGGTATGGGAATTGGCGTAGATACGCTGCAGTTGGCGCAGGTAATTTTCGACGAAGCAAAGACAACGCCCGGACGCGGTGTAATCCGCGTACACCATCAGGCGCTCACCGAACGGCGTCTGGATGACCGCGTCCGCGCCGATCAGGTGGTCGCGCAAAAAGCCGAATTCGAGGGGCGTGAATCGTGGCATGGGTGAATGAATGTCTTCCGGTACTTGATCCGAGTGGAAATCTTACCTGAATTCAGTCGTGGCGT
Organism: uncultured Gammaproteobacteria bacterium; assembly: GCA_963774415.1. Lineage (GTDB taxonomy): Bacteria > Pseudomonadota > Gammaproteobacteria > Xanthomonadales > SZUA-36 > SZUA-36. The sequence continues at coordinate 1,140,722 of CAVZEU010000003.1, forward strand.
GTGCCGATGGCGGTGCAAAGCGTCTGCCGTGGCGTCCTGGTAACGGGAGATTGGCGCTCCCTACGAGAATCGAACTCGTGTTTCAGCCTTGAGAGGGCCGCGTCCTGACCGCTAGACGAAGGGAGCGCTGGTATCGCACCGGGCCGCTCATGTTAAACTACGCACGGCTCCGGGTTCAACATCGGAACTTCCACGGCCGGAATCCCCAACAGCCCTGATCCAGTTTTCGGAATTTTATGACCAACAAAAGAGTGACCATATCCGCCGCGCAACATGGTATCGCGGTCGAGCAACTCTGTCCGCACGCGACACAAGTGGTGCGCCGCCTGCAGGAGGAGGGGTATGAAGCCTATATCGTTGGCGGCAGTGTGCGCGATCTCCTCATGGGTAAAGTGCCCAAGGATTACGACGTGGCCACGGATGCGACCCCGGAAGAAGTCAAGACGGTATTTCCCCGTTGCCGGCTGATCGGCCGCCGCTTTCGCCTGGCGCACGTACGCCTGGGCGGTACGCTGATTGAAGTTGCGACCTTCAGGGGGCCCCAGGAGAGCAGTGACGGCCGGCACCTGCACGAAACCGGGCGCATCCTCCGGGACAACGTCTGGGGCAGTCTTGAGGAGGATGCGAAACGGCGTGATTTTACGATCAACGCGCTGTTTCTCAATCCCGTCAGCGGTGAGATCCAGGATTTCGTCGGCGGCTACAAGGACCTCGCCGACCGCAGGCTGCGGTTGATCGGCGATGCCGAAACTCGCTACCGGGAGGACCCCGTGCGCCTGCTGCGGGCCGCCCGCTTCGTCGCCAAACTCGGTGTCGAACTGGATCCGGGCACCGAGGCTCCGATTACACGCATGGCTCCGCTGCTGAACGATATTCCGCCCGCCCGGCTGTTCGAAGAGTTCTGCAAACTGTTCATGACGGGCCACGCCCTGCGCACGCTCGAAGCCATGCAGCGTTATCGCCTGATGCTGTCGTTGTTTCCGGTTTTGCGGGGCAAGGGAAACTCGGGCAAGGCGGATTTCGGGCCGATGGTCATGCAGGCCATGAAGAACACCGACGAACGTATCGCTACCGAGAAACCGGCCACGCCGGCGTTCCTGATTGCCGTGTTGTTGTGGCAGCCCGTGCAGGATAGGGCCAGGGCGCTGGAAGGGCAGGGAATGAAGCCCTACCCGGCGCTGGACAAGGCCGCCTCGGAAGTTTTGTCCCGGCAGGTGGGGCAAACAGCGATTCCAAGACGCTTCAGCGTCATCAGCCGGGATATCTGGATGCTGCAGCCGCGGTTCCATTATCTCCGCGGCAAGCGGTCCAAATCACTCCTGCGCGAGCGCTGGTTCCGGGCCGCCTATGACTTCCTGTTGTTGCGGGCGTTGGAAGAGCCTTCACTGGAAGCGCTCTGCGAGCACTGGACCGAGGCGCAAAAAGGCGTGCAGTTGAATACCGGGAGTAAGGCGCAGCAGGGCAGGAAGCGGTCATCACGGCCGCGTCCCCGTCGGCGTAAACCCCGCGCCGCCACCAAGTCCCGATGATCACCGCCTGGTTGTCGCTCGGCAGCAACCTGGATGACCCGGCGCGGCAACTCGAGCGGGCGTTGCGGCGTCTGCGCCGTGCGCCCGCAATCGAGGACCTGGAAGTATCCTCGTTTTACAGGACGCCGCCGTGGGGGGATACGGCGCAGGACGATTTTGTCAACGCCGTCGTGCGTTTCAAGACCCTTCTTTCGGCACGTGCATTGCTGCGACTGGCGAAGACGATTGAAAATGAAATGGGCCGGGTCCGGAGCGCACGGCGCTGGGGCCCCCGTGTGATCGATATCGACGTGCTGCTCTACGGCGCGGAACATTACGCGGATGAAGAACTGACGATACCGCATCCCCGCCTGCATGAAAGGGCCTTTGTGCTGTTGCCGATGACAGAACTGGAGCCTGAACTGGAGATTCCGGGAAGAGGCCGGCTTCCCGATCTGCTGGGACGGCTCGACAGGACTGGAATTCAGCGCATGGTAGCCGCGGATTGACGTGCTCGAGGCGGTGTACGCCCGTGCCGAATGTCACGGGTTCTCGACGCAGAAAAAGTTGGCATAGGCTGGATTTAGTGGTATTATTACAACCAATCTTGGTAATAGAGCAACACGTACCGAGATCGCAGGGCGCGAAAAGACGGATACATCACTCCAAAATATGCCCTTCTCCCAATTGGGAGAAGGGCATTTTTTTGTGCCCACGTTATTTACGCGATGTGACATATTTTCATTTAGAATCAATGTGATATAAATCAAATATTCATCCCTTCCCCGATCTTGCCGCCGCGCGCGTGCAGCCGGCCCGGGTCGGGTGACGCGCCTTCGGGGCAATGCTATCATCCCGCTGACTGGCCAGGGCAAACCGGATCAAAGCGACGCGATGGATCAGAAGTTTCTGCAGTTGTTGCAAAAATACAACACTCGTTCGGATGCAATACCGCTGGCCAGGCGCGTGGCGGATCCCGACCGTTTTCGAAAGTTCAGCATTGCCGACGACGGCTTGCTGCTGGACTTCACGCGCACCGGCATCGGTGAGCGCGAACTGGCCGCGTTGCAGGGGGAAATCCTGGCCGGGGGGTTGGCGGCCTCGCGCGACAGGCTGTTCAATGCGGCCAATGTCAATTTCACCGAAGAGCGACCGGCGCTGCACATGGCGCTGCGCAGTGAGAAAGCACTCGATGGCCTCGAGGCGGACAGTCGGGCCCGCGCGCTGGACAGCCGCCGGGCCATGTCGGGGATTGCGGCGGCTTTGGCCGGCGGCCACCTGCCGGGCGCCACGGGAGAGCGCGTCAGGCACATCGTTCACCTGGGTATTGGCGGTTCCTTGCTGGGGCCGCGGCTCTTGATCGAGGCGCTGTCGTGCGCTGATTCGCCGCAGGTGCATTTCATTTCCTCCGTGGACGCACACCCGCGCGAGGCCTTGCTCGGCCGCCTCGACCCGGCCGCCACCGCTGTGGTTATCGCCAGCAAGAGTTTTACCACGGGAGAGACCCTGCTGCATGCACGCAGGCTGCTCGACTGGTTGCGTGCCCGGCTGGGGAAGGCGAAGGCGCTCGAGCGGCTGTTTGCCGTCACCGGCAATGTTGAAGCCGCTGCCAGCTTCGGCGTCGCGGCCGGGAATACGCTCTATCTTCCCGACTGGGTGGGCGGGCGTTACTCGGTGTGGTCCGCCGTCAGCCTGGCCGCCTCCGCGGTCATGGGGAGGGGCGGCTTCGATGAATTTCTGCGCGGCGGCGCCGAGATGGACCGGCATTTCAGGCAGGCGGAACCGGCCGGCAACCTGCCTGTCACGAAAGCACTGGTAGACATCTGGCACCGCCACGTCTGCGGCTATCCGGCCCAGGCCGTCATACCCTATGATCACCGGCTGCGCTCACTGCCGGCCTATCTGCAACAGCTCATCATGGAGTCGAACGGCAAGTCAACGGACAGCGCCGGGGCCGTCGTGGACTACCCGACGGCCCCGGTCATCTTCGGCGAAGTGGGCACCGATGCCCAACATTCGCTGTTCCAGATGTTTCACCAGGGAACCGATATCGTGCCGCTGACCTTTATCGGCAGCATCCGGCCCGCGCACAGCGATGCCGAGGCCCACGCCAGTTTGCTCGCCAACATGCTCGCCCAGGCCACGGCCCTGGCGACCGGCACCGTGGGCCGCGAAACCGCGGACGCGCACCGCCGCATGCCAGGGGGGCGCCCTTCGGACATCATCCTGCTGGACGAACTGACCCCGCGCAGCCTGGGCAGGTTGCTGGCGCTGTACGAGCACAAGGTGTTCGTGGAAAGCGTGCTTTGGGATATCAATGCATTTGATCAATTCGGCGTCGAACTGGGCAAGCGCCTGGCGCGGGCGATCCAGTCGGCCCTGGAAGACAGCTCGCAGAGCGTACCGGAAGCTTACGGGCTAAACGCTCTGCTGGCCTATATCCGCCGCCGGCGTTAAGGCCCTGCGTCCGCGGGCCCGGGGGAACCGGCGGGCGCTTCCTGCTGCGCGGGGATGACGGGATTCATCGGGTCGGTTATGCTTCGCAATCTCGATCAGGCGGCAAGGCCCCGGCTCCCGTACTATGCAACCAAACCCTTACAACCCCGAAGAAATCGAAACTCGCGTGCAGGCACGCTGGGCCGAGCGGAAGACCTACGAAGTCAGCGAAGACCCCGCCGCGGAGAAATTCTATTGTCTGTCGATGCTGCCTTACCCCTCCGGCGCACTGCACATGGGTCACGTGCGCAACTACACCATCGGTGACGTGATCAGCCGCTACCAGCGGATGCAAGGCAAAAACGTGCTGCAGCCGATGGGTTGGGACGCGTTTGGCCTGCCCGCGGAAAACGCTGCCATCAAGCACCGGACAGCCCCGGCCAAGTGGACCTACGCGAATATCGATCACATGCGCGAGCAGCTGCGCCGGCTGGGGTTCGCCTACGACTGGTCCCGTGAGTTCGCCACCTGCAGCCCCGATTATTATCGCTGGGAACAGTTGCTGTTTACGCGGCTGATGCGCAAGGGCCTGGCCTACCGCAGGGACGCGGAAGTCAACTGGGACCCGGTGGACCAGACGGTGCTGGCCAACGAGCAGGTCGTCGACGGCCGCGGCTGGCGCTCGGGCGCGGTGGTCGAACGGCGCTCGATACCGCAATGGTTCTTGCGCATCACCGATTACGCCGAGGAACTGCTCCAGGGGCTCGATGAACTGGAAGAATGGCCCGACGCCGTCAAGACGATGCAGCGCAACTGGATCGGCCGGTCCGAAGGCGCCGAATTTTCCATGCCCGTATGCGACAAGGAAGGCAATAGCGCGCCCGGCGCGCCGGCTGTCAGCGTCTTCACGACCCGCCCCGACACCGCTTTCGGCATGACTTATGCGGTGCTGGCGCCGGAGCACCCACTGGTCATGGAAGTGACCGCCGAAAAGCAGCGCGGGCAGGTCGAGGCCTTCATCGACTCGATGCGCCGCGCCACCGAAGCCGAGCGTACCGCGGCCGAGGGGGCCCTGGAAAAACGCGGTGTCGATACCGGTGCTTACCTTTACAACCCTTTTACCGGCCGCGCCGTGCCGTTGTACATCGCCGACTACGTCCTGATGGGCTATGGCACGGGTGCGATCATGGCGGTGCCCGGCCAGGACCAGCGCGACTGGGACTTCGCCAAGGCCCACAATCTTCCCATCGTTCGCACCGTCCAGCCGCCGGCGGACTGGCAGGGAGAGGCCTATACCGGCGACGGCCCGGCCATCAACAGCGACTGGCTTGACGGACTCGGTGTGGATGCGGCAAAGGAGCAAGCCATTACCTGGCTGGAAGACCAGGGCCTCGGCAAACGCACGGTCAACTATCGCCTGCGTGACTGGGGCGTCAGCCGGCAACGGTATTGGGGTTGCCCGATACCGGTCATTTACTGTCCTGGGTGCGGGGCCGTACCGGTGCCGGAAGACGAGTTGCCGGTGGTGCTGCCCGAAGACGTGACCTTCATGGGCGTGCAGTCGCCGATCAAGGCCGACCCCGAATGGCGCAGAACCCGCTGTCCCGAGTGCGGGGCGGATGCCGAACGGGAAACGGATACCTTCGACACGTTCATGGAATCATCCTGGTATTACGCCCGTTATTGTTCGCCCGGAGCCCAGAGTATGCTGGACGCACGCGCCGAGTACTGGCTGCCGGTCGATCAGTACATCGGCGGTATCGAGCACGCCATCCTGCACCTGATGTACTTTCGCTTTTATCACAAGTTGATGCGCGACGAGGGCATGCTGACATCGGACGAGCCGGCGACCCGGTTGCTATGCCAGGGCATGGTCGTCGCCGAGACCTTCTATCGTGACAACGAGGATGACGGCACGACCTGGTTCAACCCGGCGGACGTGGAAGTGGAAAGGGACGGCAAGGGCAAGGTCATCAAGGCCCGGGCCCGCGCCGACGGCGAACCGGTGCAGATCGGCGCGGTCGAGAAAATGTCGAAGTCCAAGAACAACGGCGTCGATCCCGTGCATCTGGTCGAGCGTTACGGCGCCGATACGGTGCGCCTTTTTTCGATGTTCGCAGCACCGCCGGACCAGTCGCTGGAGTGGTCGGAGTCCGGTGTCGAGGGAGCGTTCCGCTTCCTGCGCCGCCTGTGGGCCATGGTCAGTGAGCACATTGGCGAAGGCGCCGTTCCGGAACTGGACACCGCGGGGCTGGATTCTGGCCAGAGAATGCTGCGGCGCCAGCTTCACGATACGATCGCCAAGGTCGATGACGACATTGGCCGGCGCCAGACCTTCAATACCGCCATCGCCGCGGTCATGGAGCTAACCAATCACCTCGCGCGCTTCGAGGATCAGTCGGCGCAGGGACGGGCGGTTCGGCGCGAAGCCTGGAGCGCCGTGCTGCGCCTGCTGGCGCCGATTACGCCGCATATTTGCGACACGCTGTGGTCCATGCTGGGCGAGCAAGGCAGCGTCGTGCAAGCCGCCTGGCCCGTCGCGGACGAGGCGGCGCGCATCCGCGAACAACTGACGCTGGTCGTCCAGGTGAACGGCAAGTTGAGGGCGCGCATCAGCGTCGAGCCCGGCTGCAGCCGGGACCAGGCACTGGGCGCGGCCATGGAAGAACAGAACGTCAGGCGCCACACGCAGAACAAGACCGTGCGCAAGGTCATTTACGTGCCCGACCGCCTGCTGAACATCGTGGTGGGTTGATCCATGTACAAGCCGTATCGCTATTGGCTCCTGGCGGCGGTGTCGCTGCTGGCCCTGACCGCCTGCGGCTTTCAGTTGCAGACGCGGACCTCTTTCGGCTCGGAAATACAGCGCATGCATGTCACGATTCGGGGCCCGCAAAGCGAATTTGCCCGCCATGTCGAAAGCCTGCTCAGGCAGAACGGTGTCCAACTCGTCGACAGCGGCGAGAACGCCGCCGAACTCGAAGTGCCGGTCAACCGCGCCCGCAAGGAGATACAATCGATCGGGGACAACGCGCGGGTGCGCGAATATCTGCTCCGGTACACGGTGCAGTTCCGCTTGCTGGACCGGAACGGCAAGGAGTTGATCCCGTTGCAGACACTGGAGCAGAGCCGGACCTACAGTTTCAACGAGCAGGATATCCTGTCGGCCGAGCGCGAGGACGAGTTCTTGCGCAGCGACCTGGCGGAAAGCCTGGCGCGCACGCTGGTCAGACGGCTCGGGAGTTACCAGAAACAGGAATGATCAAGCCCGAGCAATTGGCCAGCAGCCTCGAGCGGGGCCTGGCGCCGGTTTACCTCATTGCCGGCGAAGAGCCGCTGTTGCTGCAGGAGTGCTGCGACCAGGTCCGTGCGGCGGCCAGAGAGCAGGGTTTTGCGGAGCGCGAATTGCTGCGTGTCGAAAAAGGCTTTGATTGGTCGCTGCTGCAGCAGGCGGCCGCACCTTCCTTGTTCGCAACGCGCAAAGTGATCGACTTGCGCATCCCTTCAGGCAAACCTGGGCGCGAGGGCGCGACGGCGCTGGTTGCCTGGGCCGAGGCGCCGGATCCCGACAGGCTGTTGCTGGTCAGTTGTGAAAACTGGGACACCAACTCACGCAAGGCCAAATGGGCGGCCCGCCTCGACAGGGCCGGCCAGCGCGTGGATATCTGGCCGGTCAGGCCGCAGCAACTGAAGGGCTGGCTGCAACAGCGGATGAGGGCGCAGGGCATGGAGCCCTCTCAGGATGCCATCGCGGTGCTGGCGGATCGCGTCGAAGGTAACCTGTTGGCCGCCCAACAGGAGATCGACCGGCTCGCACTGCTCAAAGGCGGCGGCAAGGTCGGTGTCGACGAGGTCATGCAGGCGGTTTCGGACAGCAGCCGCTTCGACGCATTCTCGCTGGCGGATTATTTGCTGACCGGTGACCTGCAGGCGGCCTTGCGGGTCACCGCCGGCCTCAGGCGCATGGACACGCCGATCCCGTTGTTGCTGGGCGCACTGCTGAAAGAATTCAGGCAAACCGAGGCCTGCAGACTGGCGCTTCGCGCCGGCGAGCAAGAAGCGGCGGTGTTCAGGCGGCTGAATATCTGGCCAAAAAAGCAGCCCCAGGTCAGGGCGGCAGTCAGGCGGCTTGATACGCTGCAGTGGTTCAATGCTTTCAGGCTGCTGGCCCTGATCGACCGGCAAAGCAAGGGCCGTGCCGACGGCGATCCCTGGGAAAGTCTCGATGCGTTGGCGCTGCAGTTGGCGCGCGGCTGAGTGCGGTGGCTGACGACACGCAGCCGCTGGGCATCATGGGCGGCACCTTCGATCCGGTTCACTATGGTCATTTACGTTGCGCCGAGGAGGCCAGGCGGAAACTGCACCTGACAACCCTCCGCCTGCTGCCGGCAGGCACCCCCCCGCACCGGCCGGCGCCGGCAGCTTCCACTGCACAACGCCTGGCCATGCTCGAACGGGCGTTGTCCGAGTTTCCCCAATTGGCGATCGACCGCCGGGAGGCCCGGCGCGCCGGGCCTTCGTACATGGTCGAAACACTGCTGGAAATTCGGGCGGAATTTCCCGGCCGGCCCATAATCCTGCTGTTGGGGCAGGACGCGGCCAACGGCTTACACAGCTGGTACCGCTGGCGGCAATTGTTCCTGCTGGCCCATATTGTCATCCTCACCCGGCCCGGAAGTTCGCCCCGTTATCAACCGGCCGTGGCGCGGGAAATCGAGCGCCGCGCCTGCCGTGACCCGCTTGCTCTGCATGGTCGTGATGCGGGCCGGGTTCTGAACCTCGATGTGGGCTGCCAGGATATTTCAGCGACCCGAATCAAGGAACTGATCCGGCAAGGGCGATCACCCCATGGCATGATGCCGGAGGTCGTACTTGAATATATCCGCGAACACGGCATGTACACGGGTGGCTGAACTGGTAGCCGCTGCGGTTTCAACGCAGGCACGGACCGGCAGGCCCTGCCTTTACGCCACCCATGCGGACGGCTAGAATTAAGAATCCTGATAAAGAGGCAAACCCAAGATTTGATTAGCAACCATCCCAGACCCCTCCGAATGCCGCGTTACCGGTTAGTTGGTTCGAGTGTCAGGCGGCGTGCGGGTCACAGAAGCGGGGTCTACGGGGGCCGTGCGCCAACGCCGCAATCGTGCCAACTGACCATAACCCTGCGCGCTACGGATGATTTTCCGCCCGGGCGGCGCCACCCCTCCTTGAAACGCCGCCAAGATACATCGGCGCCGCACCGGCGCCACCGGCTGGAAAGAACATTTGGCAGCGCGGCGCATGGGGGGGTGTGAGATGGCTTCAGGCACCGGCGGAGAACTGACCACGGACCAGCTGCAACAGCTCGTTGTATCCTCCCTGGAAGACTTCAAAGCCGCTGACATCCAGGTCGTCGATGTTTCCGACCATAACCCGCTGACCGAGCGCATGGTTATTGCCTCGGGCAATTCCACGCGGCACGTCAAGTCAATGGCCGAGAACATGATCAGCAGGGCCAAGGACAGCGGTAATCCGCCGCTGGGCGTGGAGGGACAGCGTGAAGGCGAATGGGTACTCGTCGATCTGAATGATGTGATCGTGCACCTGATGCTGCCGCAGACACGGGCTTTTTATAACCTCGAGAAACTCTGGGAGGCCAGCACCGCTTACCGCAGTGGTGTCAGCAGCCTCGCCTAAGCCGCACATTGCACCGGTATCCCGGACAGGGACGCGGGACAGGTGCACCTGGACGCCGGGCTGGAGCAAAAGCGTAGCCGCGGCTGCGCGTTGAAGGCAGCCCAAGTGGGGGTTGGCCAGTGCAGGCCGGGATAGGTGGTGAGCTCGTACAAACCGTGCTTCTGGAACATATGAAAAGGCGTGCAGATTCTCATGATATTACAGCATCATCGCAACAGGCTCACAGCCCGTTGGTGCCATGTGCGGGTTGCGGGTTGTCCTGAATGCAATTGCTGGTAGCTGCCGTGGGCCAGCGCATGCCGCCATGGGTCAACGAGGCCTGGCACGACTACCGGCGCAGGATGCCGGCCGCCATCGCTCTTGCATTGCGTGAAGTTCCACTGGGCAAACGAAGCAAAAATGCCGACAGGCCCCGCCTGGTAGCGGAAGAAAGCCGGGCGCTCGCAGCCGCCATGCCTGAACGCGCCCGGCGCGTGGTGCTCGATATCCGCGGCCGGCCCTGGTCGACGCGGGAATTGTCGCGGCGGCTCGAGTCCTGGATGGTGGATGGCCGTGACGTGGGGTTCATGATCGGCGGGCCAGACGGGATCGACCCCGCCATTGTTGCTGCATCGGATGAGCGCTGGTCGCTGGGGCCGCTGACCCTGCCGCATCCACTGGTGCGGGTCGTGGTCGCCGAGCAACTCTACCGGGCCTGGACCATTACGCAGCATCACCCTTATCACCGTGCATGAACAGACCGGGGTGCATATTGCTGGCGTCCGCGTCACCACGCCGCCAGGAACTGCTGCGGCAACTGGACGTCCCGTTCAGGGCGGTGCCGGCCGACGTCGACGAGACGGTCAACGACGGTGAAGCGGCCCGGGAATACGTGGTGCGGGTGGCGCGGGCCAAAGCGCTTTCCGGGTTGGCCCGGGCCGGACAGGGCGTGCCGTCGTTGGGTGCGGACACCGTCGTCGTGCTGGAGGGCGAAATTTTCGGCAAACCGGCGTCCCGGGCTGATGCCCGGTTCATGTTGCAACGCCTGTCCGGGCGGACCCACCGGGTTTATTCCGCCGTCGCGCTGGCGACCGGCGGCAACGGGATAAGCGACCGTCTCAGTGTCACCGCCGTGACGTTTGCCGAGCTGCCGCCATCGTGGATCCATCGATACTGCGACGGGGGCGAGCCAATGGACAAGGCCGGAGCGTACGCCATCCAGGGAGCCGCGGGCCGCTTCATCGAGCGCATCGATGGCAGCTACAGCGGTGTCATGGGTCTGCCGCTGTTCGAAACGGCAGCGTTGCTCGGCCAGGCCGGATTGCTGGATTGACGGATGGGCCGTCAGGTCGAAACGATTCAGGCGGTGCAGCAGAGAAGCGCTCCGCAATGGTATTCTAGACCGGGTTTGTACCCGTCAAGGGCGACCGAGGCAGTGGAGTGATGTGCAAATGAGCGTAGAGATCCTGATCAACGTCACGCCAACGGAAACCCGCGTCGCGCTGGTGGAAAACGGCATGCTGCAGGAGGTTTCGCTCGAACGCAGCAGTCACTTCGGTTTCATCGGCAACATCTACAAGGGCTCGGTCTCCCGTGTACTGCCCGGCATGGAGGCGGCCTTTATCGACATTGGCCTCGATCGCACCGCGTTCCTGCACGCCTCCGATATTTTCACCCCCGGCGCAGAGCCGCTGCCGGAGCAAGCCGGACCGCCCGCGCCCATTACCTCACTGGTCCGCGAGAACGACGAAGTCATCGTCCAGGTCATCAAGGATCCGCTGGGCACCAAGGGTGCGCGCCTGACAACCAATATCAGCATTCCGTCGCGGTTCCTCGTGTTGCTGCCGGGCTGCGACTCGCTGGGTGTCTCGATGCGGATTGAAGACCCGGTGGAACGCCAGCGGCTGCAGTCCCTGTTGACGACGCTGCGTCAGCCGCAGGATCAGCACGGCTACATCGTGCGGACCAATGCCGAGAACGTGGATGAGTTCGTGCTGGCGGCCGACATGGCCTACCTGCAGAAAGTCTGGGAGTCGATCGAGCAGCAATTGGCGACGTCGAGACCCGGCGATTGCGTATACGAGGAGTTGTCACTGCCCTTGCGCGCCATACGCGATCACTTACAGGAGGATGTCGACCGCGTCCTGATCGACTCGCCTCAGGAGTTCGAGCGCCTGCAGGATTTCACGACACGATTTTTGCCGGAATGGAGTCACCGCATCGAACTCTACCAGGCGGCCCGGCCGATTTTCGACCTGCATGGGGTCGAGGACGAGATCAACGCGGCCCTGCACCGCAAGTCCACGTTGAAATCCGGCGGCCACCTGGTGATCGACCAGACCGAAGCGATGACCACCATCGACGTCAATACCGGTGGTTACGTCGGTCACCGTACGCTCGAAGAAACCATCTACAAGACCAATCTGGAAGCGGCGCAGGCGATCGCGCGGCAACTGCGTCTGCGTAACCTCGGCGGCATTATCATCATTGACTTCATCGATATGCAGAACGAGCAACACAGGCAGCAGGTATTGTCGGAATTGGAACGCGCGCTGCAGCGTGACCACGCCAAGACTCATCTGTGCGGAATATCCGAACTGGGTCTGGTGGAGATGACGCGCAAGCGCACGACCGAGAGCCTCGGCAGGGTATTGTGTGAACCCTGCCCGGTCTGCGCCGGCCGCGGCATGCTGAAAAGCGCCGACACGGTCAGCCTGGAGGTGTTCAGGGAAATCATGCGCTCCAGCCGTCAGTTCGAAGCCAGCCGCATGCTCGTGGTCGCCGCGCCACAAGTCGTCGACAAGATCCTCGATGACCAGTCGACCGTGGTCGCGGAACTCGAGGAGGTCATCGGCAAGTCCATACGCTTTCAGCGCGAGGAGCAGTACACGCAGGAACAGTTTGACGTGGTCCTGCTCTAACCCCCATGGCGAAGATCGGCAAAATCCTGCGGCGAGTGCGCACCCTGTTGTGGACGGCGCTGGCGCTGCTGACGGTGTTGGCCGCCGTGCTGGTCGGTATCGGCAAACTATTGATGCCGTACAGCAGTCACTACCAGCCGCAACTCGAAGAATGGCTCAGCAAGACCTTCAATCAGCCGGTCCGGGTCGAGAGCTTCAACGGGGAGTGGAAAGCTTTCGGTCCCCGGATCAGCCTGCGCGGCGTGATTTTTACGCCACAGGGGTCACAGTCCGAGATCGCTATCCAACAAGCCGCGCTCGACATCAAGCCGCTGAACGTATTGATCCCGGGACAGCCGCTTTACAGCTTCAGGATAATCGGGGCGGACCTGGCGCTGGTACGTACCCAGGACGGGCGCTATCGGCTCTCGGGCCTGGGGGTGAGCCGGCATGCCGGGGAGGACGTCGGTCAGGGTCTGCCCAACGTCGGCCTCAACGGCGAGGTCAGGCTCGAGCAGTCGAGCCTGAGCTTCGACGACCTCGGGCGCAAGATCCACTTGTTGCTGACCAACGTCAACGGCCGACTGCAACTGGATAACCACCGCCTGGGCGCGGAGATACAGGCGCGCGTGTCCGACCGGAAAAAAGACCGGGTATTGGGCGATTTGAACGCGGTGGTCCAGGTCAGACTGGATCATGAGCAACACCTGGCCAGCGCCCGCTGGCACGTCAATACCGGCGAAATGATGCTGGCGGGACTGGTTCGGCAGTTGCCGAAACACCCGCTGCTGCCGGTCTCGGGCTGGCTCAACGCTGAAATATGGGGCGAGTGGCGCGCGGGCAGCCCGCAGAAAATGCAGGGCGTGGTCGACCTGCGTGACGCCACCTGGGCAGGGCCATCGGGCCCCTTGTCGGTCGACCACCTCAACGGCCGCTTCAACTGGCGTTATTCCAAGCGGCGAGACTGGCGCGTCGATCTTTCTGACCTGATGCTCGAGCAGCAGGGCGAGCGTTGGCAGAGCAAGCGCGTTTCGATCGCCCGTAACCTGCCGGCAAACCTGGGGCTGTGGGTCAGTTCGGACTTTCTGCAACTGGATTTCCCAATACGGCTGACGCAAAGAATCATGGCGTCCTACGACACGCCGTGGCCGCAGACCCTGCCGCGAAATGCCAGCGGCAAAGTGCGTAACTTCGACCTCCTGCTGGATGGCAGCTGGCGTGTCGAGCAGGCCAGCGGCGTTCTGGATGATGGTGATCTGTCGGACTGGGGACGCGGGCCGGACATCACCGGCCTGCACGCCAGTGTCGACATCCGCAATCGGCGCGGAGATGTCAGTTTTGGCGGCCAGGCCGTTACACTGAACTGGCCGCGCGTGTTCCCGGCGCCTGTCACCGTGAGGACCCGTGACTGTCACGCGGAAGTGGCGCTAAAGGCGCGGCGGCAATGGCGCTTCGACGTCGATATGTGCCGCGTGGGAAACAAGGATCTGGATGTCTTCGGCCGCGTCCGCCTGGCATCGGACGAGGGCAAGCCGGTGGTTGATATCAACACGGTCATGGATCGGGGTGATATTTCGCGGTTTGCCAACTACTGGCCGCAGAACCTGATGAGCAAGCAGACCCTGCGCTGGTTGCGGACCGCCCTGCTCGGCGGCCGCGTGGAACAGGCGCATTTCTCGATGTTCGGTGACCTGGACGACTTTCCGTTCAGAAATCACCGCGGGCACATGCAGGCCGTGGTCAAGGCAGTGGACGCGGATCTCAGCTACGCGGACGGTTGGCCGCGCGCGCGGCAGATCGACGCGGTCGTTGCCTTCGACAATGCCAGCATGTTGGTAACTGGCAGTATCGGCGATTCCGGTGGCGCGGCCATAGGCCAGGTCAGCGCGCGCATCGGGAACTTCAAGCAACCAGTGCTCGACGTGGATTACCGGACCTCGGCCGACATGTCCGACGTGGCCGACTTCATCAAGCAGACGCCCCTGCTCGACAAACTGGCGCTGGATCCCGATCAGTTCGGGTTTTCCGGGCCGGTGGAGGTCAACGGACACATCCACAACCGACTCAAGGACACGACCGACCCGGTGACGGTTTCGGGTACGGGGGAGATGAAAGGCGTTCATTTCAGCTACGACGATGGCGAGGTGGTACTGGACGGCATCAAGGGGCGACTGAACTACAGCCAGGACGGCCTCAGCGGGGACGCCTTCAGCGTCAGCTACAAAAAATACCCCGGTACACTCGATATCAAGGCCGACTGGGACGCCGCAGAGGTATTTCACGCGGGTCTGCGCGGCACGATGCCGGTCGACAAGGTGGTCCCGCAACAACTACTGCAAAGCGAGCCGTTGTTCCGCCAGGCGAGCGGCAGCAGCAACTGGGTTATCGCCCTGGGGGTCAGGTCGGTCGCAGGCCAGGCCGAGCGCGAGACGTGGCTGGATATCCGCAGTGATCTCAAGGGCGTTTCAATCGATTTGCCGGCGCCGATGAACAAGCCGGCCGCGGAAGCCTGGCCGCTGAGTGTACACTACCCGGTGCGCACGCAGTCGCACCTGTTGACCGCGGTCATGCCGGGCCACGGGCAGTTGAAGATGGAGCTGGCCGCGGATGACGCACGGCCGCTCAGAGCCGCCCTGCAACTGGGGGGTACGGTCGCGAAGCTGCCTGCAGACGGCCAGTTCGTGATTGACGGAACGGTGCCGAAGCTGGACCTGGACGGCTGGATCGACTGGACCGTCGACCGCCTGTCCCAGTCCGGCGGGGGCAAAGGCCTGACGCTGCAGCGTGCTGAGGTGCAGGCCGGGCAGGCCGTCGTTTTCAACCGCCCGTTCGACCATGTCGCGATGACGATGGACTACGAGGGCGACGTCATCGCCGGCACCTTCGACGGCAAGGACATCGACGGCAAGGTCCGTTATTACAAGAATGAGCAGGGTTCTCACAGTCTCACGGGCGAATTCGAGCGTCTGATCATGCCGGAGCCCATCGCGGGCGGCGTGACGATGGAATCCGACCCTGGTGAAATGCCGGAGATTCATTTTTACAGCAAGGAATTCTCCTACCTGGGACTGGACCTCGGTGAAACCCGCATCGAGGGATACCCGATCCAGAACGGCTATCACATTGCCTCCGTGGAGGCCCATTCTCCGAAGCTGGATTTTGACGCGGCGGGTGACTGGCTCAAAGGTGCCGACGGGGTGCGTTCGGATTTCAAGGTCAACATCACCTCGGAGAGCCTGGGGACGTTGCTCGACGCCATGAATATTTCGTCGGTCGTGCAGGGCGGCCAGACCGTGATTCACTTTGACGCCTGGTGGAAGGGTCCGCCGGCCGCATTTGCGCTGAAACGTCTGAACGGGGATATGGACTTGAGCGTGGTGCAGGGCAATATCGTCAATGCCGAACCCGGGGCCGGGCGAATGCTGGGCCTGTTGAGCCTGTCAGCTTTGCCGCGCCGGCTATCAATGGATTTCAGGGATGTATTTGGCAGCGGGTTCAGCTTTGACGAAGCCAAGGGCTCGATGCATTTCGAAAACGGCACCAGCTTCGCCGACGACCTGAAATTGAGTTCCACCACGGCCGAGATAACGATCACCGGCAGTACCGACATGGTGGCCAAGACGTTCGATTATGAAATCACCGTGCGTCCGGGGGTCAGCAAGTCATTCCCGATGATTGGCGCGCTGGCCGGCGGACCGGTGGGAGCGGCCGCCGGGTTGGCATTGCAGGCCCTGTTGCGGGACAGCCTCGGGGATGCGACGGAAGCCCGCTATTCGATCCGCGGGCCCTGGTCAGCCCCGATCGTCAAGCGGCTGAACGTAGCGGCGGAAAATGGTCAAAACAAGGGTGGCAAGAAGAACGGTGACAGGAAAAATGGCCACAAGAACAGCGGCGGCAACCACGGACGTGACAAAGCAGCCGCGAAAGATGGCTGAAATCCCGTCGTGGAGCCCCGCAAGCGGGCGCAACCCGATCAATGCAAGAGGATGCTGATGGTAGACACACTGGCAATCGCAGAACGACAGCTGCTGGAACCCGGCGGGCTCGATTACCGTGACCTGCAAAAGGTGCTCGATCACCTGATGGCGCCTTCGGTGGACGCGGGCGACCTGTACTTTCAAAGCACCTGCCACGAGGCATGGTCACTGGAGGACGGCCTGGTCCGCAGCGCCTCGCATGCACTGGAACAGGGCGTCGGTATCCGCGCCATCAGCGGGGAGAAGACCGGTTTCGCCTACGCCGACGAGATGATCATGCCTTCGCTGCTGGAAGCTTCGGGCGCGGCGCGGGCGATCGCCCGGCAGGGTTCGCAAGGCGCCGTCCAGGCATGGCGCCGGCAAGGCGCGGCCGGTCTCTATCGGGGCGTCGACCCGATGGCGAGCCTGTCCGCGGAAGAGAAGGTCGACCTGCTGCGCCAGATCGACACCTACACGCGCTCGCTGGACCCGCGTATTCAGCAGGTGGTGGTGAGCCTGTCCGCGACCCATGACACGATCCTTGTCGCTGCGACCGACGGCACGCTGGCGGCGGATGTGCGCCCGTTGGTGCACCTGAGCCTTGCCGTCATCGCGGAGCAGAACGGCCGCCGGGAACAGGGCAGCGCCGGCGGCGGCGGCCGCTTCGATTACCTGCAGTTGACGGCCGGCAATCAATGGCAGCGTTTTGCCGACGAGGCTGCCAGGCAGGCCCTGGTAAATCTGGAAGCCGAAGACGCGCCGGCGGGTTGCATGACGGTCGTGCTCGGCCCGGGCTGGCCGGGCGTGCTGTTGCACGAAGCCGTCGGCCACGGCCTGGAGGGTGATTTCAACCGCAAGGGAACATCGGCGTTCAGCGGCAGGATGGGGGAAAAGGTGGCGGCCGAGGGCGTAACGATCGTCGATGACGGCACTTTGCCGGAAAGACGCGGCTCGCTGAGCGTCGACGACGAGGGGGTTGCCACCGAGCGCACCGTTCTGGTCGAAAACGGCGTCCTGGTGGGCTACATGCAGGACCGCCTGAACGCCCGCCTGATGAAGATGAAGCCGACCGGTAATGGCCGACGCGAGTCGTTTACACACCTGCCGATGCCGAGGATGACCAATACTTTCATGCTGGCGGGTGACAAGGACCCGGACGAAATCATAGCCTCGGTCGACAAGGGTCTGTACGCGGTCAATTTCGCCGGTGGCCAGGTGGATATCACGTCCGGCAAGTTCGTCTTCTCGGCCAGTGAGGCGTACCTGATAGAAAACGGCAAGGTCACCTGCCCGGTCAAGGGCGCCACCCTGATCGGCAACGGTCCGGATGTCATGACCCGGGTCAGCATGGTGGGCAACGACCTGCAATTGGACCCGGGCGTGGGCGTCTGCGGCAAGGACGGCCAAAGTGTGCCGGTGGGCGTCGGCCAGCCGACGCTGCGGGTCGAGGCCCTGACCGTGGGCGGGACCCGGACATGAGCAGGGCGGGTCGTTTGCAGTCGGTTGCAGTGCCTGCTTATTCCCCCGGCCCGTCCGCAGCCGTGCCCGGCGAGTCCGGCGGCAACGGCGGCAACGGCGTTTGGACGTCGGCTTCGCGCAGCAACCGGAACAGCTTGCGTGCTGCCGCCGGCGGCTTGCCTGCCCGTGCTTCTCTGCCGGCATTGCGTACCAACTGGCGCAGCGTCTGGCTGTTGAGTTGCGGGCGATGCGCCAGCAGCGCGGCCAATGCGCGATCGCTGCCATCGAGCAGGCGGTCGCGCCAGGCTTCGACGAGATGATGGCGCGCATTTGCTTGCCGTTGTCGTTCATCGAGTTGATCGACCGCCCGCGCGACCTCTCGGGCGTCGAGCTTGCGCAGCATCCCGGCGATGGTTTTGAGTTGCCGTTTTCGGGCTCCGCGCCCGGCGATGCTGCGGGCAAAAGCCACGGCGGTGCGCAGGTCTTCATCCAGCGGCAAGTGCGCACACTGGCGCTCCGGCAGCGCCACCAGCTGTCGCGCCAGGTCCAGCCACGCGAGCGCTTCGCGCCGGCGCTGGCTTTTGCTGACAGGCGCCGATTGTTGGTCGGTTTTGATGTCGTTCATTGCACCGCGTGATCGAAGGAGTTTGCCGATGACGGATTCCAAGTTGGAAAAACCCATGGTAGCCCAGGTCGTGCCTGACCGCGATCGGGAATTGAACTTGCTGGAAGAGGCTGCCACGGCGGCCATCGCACAGGCCAGGGAGTTGGGGGCCGACAGCTGCGAGGTCGAGGCCAGCATCCATTTCGGTCTCAGTGCAAACGTACGCATGGGAGAGGTCGAGACGCTCGAGCACTCGCGTGACCGCGGCCTTGGCATCAGCGTTTACCTCGATCACAGCAAGGGTCATGCCAGCAGCGCCGACCTGCGGCCGCAGACCGTCCGCGATGCCGTGGCCCGGGCCTACGATATCGCCCGCTTCACCCAGGCTGACAAATGTAACGGGCTGGCGCCGGCAGAGCGTCTGGCCACCGAATTCCCGGACCTGGACCTGTGGCACCCGCGGCCGCTGGATGCCAACGCGGCCATCGAGCGGGCACTGGAATGCGAGGCCGCCGGGCTCGACAACGACGCGATCAGCAATTCCGAGGGTGCCGCGTTTTCGAGTCATTATGGTTTGAGCGTGTATGCGAATTCACTGGGATTTGTCGGCCGCAGTGACGGTACGCATTTCAGCCAGAGTTGTGCCTTGGTGGCGGGAAAAAAGAACGAGATGCAGCGTGACTACTGGTACGACTCCAAGCGCGCCGAGTCCGATCTCGAAAGCGCCGCTCAAACTGGCCGCGAGGCCGCCCGCAGGACCGTCATGCGCCTCGGGGCGAGGAACGTTCCGACCTGCGAGGTGCCGGTGCTGTTTGCGGCACCGGTGGCGCGTGGACTGGTCGGGCACCTGCTGGCTGCGGTTTCAGGCGGGGCGTTGTACCGCAACGCGTCGTTTCTTAAAGATCAGGCGGGTCAACAGTTGTTTCCCGGGTGGATGCAGATGACCGAGTATCCGCATCTGCCGCGCGGGCCGGCGAGCGCGGCTTTCGACGCCGAGGGCGTCGCGACCCGGCAACGTCACCTCATCGACGGCGGCGTGCTCACCGGCTACGTGCTGGGCAGCTATTCCGCCCGCAGATTGGGCCTGGAGACGACCGGCAACGCCGGTGGTGTGCACAACCTGCGCGTACTGCCGGGCACCAGCTCGGATGAGGAATTGCTGCGGCAGATGGGCACGGGCCTGCTGGTCACGGAAGTCATGGGACAGGGCGTGAGCCTGGTAACCGGGGATTACTCGCGCGGCGCCAGCGGCTTCTGGGTCGAGCACGGGGAAGTCCAGCACGCGGTCGATGAGGTCACGGTCGCCGGTAACCTGAAGGACATATTCCGGCGCATCGAGGCGGTCGGTGCCGAGGTCGATGAGCGCGGCGGCGTGCAGAGCGGCCCGATCCTCGTCGGCCGGATGACCGTGGCCGGTTCATGATTCGTTATATCCGTATTGCCATTCTCCTGACCATCCTGGTCGTCGTGGCCGGCGACCAGTGGTTGACCAAGATCCGGCTCGACAGCTGGAAGAAGCCGCTCTGGATGACCGTTTACCCCATCGCAGAGGGGCAGAGCGAAAACGTGCAACGCTATGTCAGGGACCTCAGGGCGGATTCTTTCCGCCCTATCGCGGCGTTTTTGCGTCAACAGGGAGCGCGTTACGGCCGCCGCCTCGATACACCGCTCATGATCCAGTTGGCGCGGCCGCTGAAACGGTTGCCGCCGCCGCTGCCGGACGAAAACGTGGGCCTGGCGGTGGCGATCTGGAGTATGAAGATGCGGTGGTGGGCCTGGAGAAACGGCAGCCAGGATGGGCTCGCGCCGGCCGCTGTGCGCATGTTCGTGATCTACCAGGAGATGCCGGCGAAAGGCCCGTTGGAACGTTCGGTGGGGGTCAGGAAGGCCGGTTTGGGGATTGTCAACGCGGTCGCCAGCCCGTACATGGCTGGCCGCAACCGTGTCGTCATCACCCACGAACTGATGCACCTCCTCGGGGCGACCGACAAGTACGACCTGGGGACCGGTCAGCCGGCCAACCCGGACGGGCTGGCGGAGCCGCACAAGACCCCGCCTTACCCGCAGACGCGGGCCGAAATCATGGGCGGCAGGATAGCTGTATCGGCTCACCGCTGGCGCAACCCGATGAGTCTCGCGGATTGCGTGGTCGGCCGCAAGACCGCCACAGAAATCGGCTGGCTCTAGCCCCAAAAGTGCACCAGTCGGGCTAGCCTGTATCCAGCAGACCGGGCCTCTTTTACCGGCTCATTCCGTGATCCGGTAGTGCCGGGCATTTCGCGCCATCAGTTTATTCACGAGCCACGGCAGGTGACGGTACATGGAAAGCAGGAACTTGTAGTAGCCGCCCGGCACCAGCACCGGCTTTGGGTTCTTGCCCGCCGAGTTTTCCAGGGCGCAGCGGACGACGTCCCCGGCCTGCTGCCACATGTAAGCGGGCAGCTTGCTGATCATGGCGCGGGTGCCATTGACATCATGGAATTCGCTGTAGGTGAAGCCCGGGCAAAGCGCGCTCACGCGGACACCCTTGTCGGCATTCTCGAGCGCCAGCGATTCACTGAACTTGATCAAAAAAGCCTTGCTGGCCCCGTAGAGCGTGTGGCCGGCGCTGGCCGGGGCCAGACCGGCCACCGAGGCGACGTTAATGATGCAGCCGCGGCCGCGGGCCTGCATGCCCGGCAGCAGGCGCCAGGTCAACTCGCACACGCAGGTGACCATGAGCTGGATGAAGGCCGCATGTGCCTGCCAGGTGGAAACGTGGAAGCTGCCGGGCAGGCCATAGCCGGCGTTGTTGACCAGAAAATCGACCTCGATACCCGCCTCTTCCAGACGTGCGGCGACCCCGGCCCCGGCCCCGGCAATGGACAGGTCCGCGGTGATGACCAGGCACTCGCTGCCATGCGCGGCCCCCAGTTCATCGGCCAGCGCTTGCAGCCGCTCCGTCCGCCGCGCGACGAGCACGAGTTGGTAGCCGCGCTGCGCCAGTTGCCGGCAAAACTCCCGGCCGATGCCGGCGGACGCTCCAGTCACCAGCGCCCACAGTGGCTGCTCTGTTAACTGCCCGTTTTTCGAAGCCATTTGTTGACCTGCATCAATTGAACAGGAAGGTATGCTACTACAATGATGCACTGACCCGGCAGCCGCGGCACCGGGCATCGAAGCCGAGCCCAGCATCGCGGTCAGGCCGGGTCATGCTATGCTTGCGCGCCAGAAATCGAGGACAGTTTCGAAATATGAGAAAGACACTGGTAGCCGGAAACTGGAAAATGCATGGCTCAAGTGCCATGACGCGGGAACTGCTCGAGGGCCTGCTGACAGGCAGTTCCGCGAATGCGGAGACCGGCCTGGCGGTGTTTCCGCCGTTTACCTTTCTGGCGCAGACGCAATCCACCTTGCGCGATAGTCATATCCGCTGGGGCGGGCAAACGCTGAACCCCAACCGGGATGGCGCGTTTACCGGGGAAATCAGCGCTGCGATGCTGGCGGACCTGGGCTGTCACTACGTGCTGACCGGGCACTCTGAACGGCGCGCCCTTTATGGCGAGAGCGATGAAGACGTGGCCTTGCGCTTCGCCGCCGCCCTCAAAGCGGGGATCGCACCCGTGCTGTGTGTCGGCGAGAGCCGGCACCAACGGGAACAGGGGCACACCGAGGCCGTCGTGGGGCGCCAGTTGGACGCGGTGCTCGGCCATTGCGGCATCGCCGCTTTTGCGCGGGCGGTCATCGCGTACGAACCGGTATGGGCGATCGGCACGGGCTTGACGGCCACGCCCGGACAGGCCCAGGCCGTGCATGCATTTATTCGTGACAAACTGAGGCGGCTGGATGATATAATAGCCGGCCAAATACAGATTCTTTACGGCGGCAGTGTGAAAGGGTCCAACGCCGCCGAATTGTTTGCCCAGGAAGATATCGATGGCGGACTGGTTGGAGGCGCCTCGCTGACGGCCGAAGATTTTCTCGCTATCTATAGGGCTGCAAGCTGAAGAGTACTCGACAGAACGGATCAAACATGCAAATTTTGAACATTTTTCATGTGCTCATCGCGATTGCTATGATTGCATTTATCCTCGTCCAGAAGGGGGCCGGCGCGACCGCCGGCGCCGCCTTCGGCAGCGGTGCGTCCGGCACCGTGTTCGGTGCCCGGGGCGCGGGAAACTTTTTGTCGCGCAGCACCTGGGTGCTGGCGGCTTTGTTTTGCCTGATCAGCCTGAGCATGGCCGTGATCGTTTCACGCTCCAGCCTCAAGCCGGAAACGGACCTGGGTGTCGTGGCAACGGCGCCCGCGGAAAGCGGCAGCGACAATCAGGCGGCGACCGAGCCGAATAGCGAGAAGTCCGTGACTTCCAAGCAAGCCGTGACTTCGGATTTGCCCGCGATTGAAAAGCCGGCTGAGACCGCGCCTGCCGCCAATGGGGCGGGCGACTTGCCTGCTGCCGGAGCGGAAGAGGCGGCGCCTGCAGACAAAAAGGAAAAAAATCAGCCCGGTGACGGTTCCTGAGGTAGCGGTATATATAGCCCAAGTGGTGGAATTGGTAGACACGCTATCTTGAGGGGGTAGTGGCGAGAGCCGTGCCGGTTCGAGTCCGGCCTTGGGCACCATTTGTATTTGGAAATTACAGTCGTCTGACTGTTACGAAAACGAGATAGGAGCATGCTTGCACAATACCTGCCGATATTGATATTCCTCATCATCTCGACTGTCATCGGCGCCGCCCTGGTTATCATCGGCAGCCTGCTGGGCCCGAGCAAGCCGGATAGCGAAAAACTGTCCCCATACGAATGCGGCTTCGAAGCGTTCGAGGATTCGCGGATGAAATTTGACGTGCGCTACTACCTGGTGGCGATCCTGTTCATCATATTCGACCTCGAAATCGCATTTTTCCTGCCCTGGGCGCTGGCGCTGGACCACCTCGGCACGGTCGGCCTGGCAGCCATGTTCATCTTCGTGATCGAATTGGTCGTCGGCTACGTGGTCGTCTGGAAGCGGGGAGCGCTGGAATGGGAATGATGAGCATCATGCATCCCGACCGGGCCGCGGAACTCGGCGAGGTCGATGACATCCTGCGGCCGGACGCCGACAGCAACCCGCTGATCTCCCGGGGCGTCGTCACGACCACGCTCGACGCCTTGATCAACTGGGCGCAAACCGGCTCCATGTGGCCGGTGACGTTCGGCCTGGCGTGTTGCGCGGTGGAGATGATGCAAGCCGGCGCGGCGCGCTACGACCTCGACCGGTTCGGTGTCATTTTCAGACCCAGCCCGCGCCAGTCGGACGTCATGATCGTGGCGGGAACGCTGGTCAACAAGATGGCGCCCGCGCTGCGCAAGGTTTACGACCAGATGGCGGACCCCAAGTGGGTAATTTCCATGGGCTCCTGTGCTAACGGTGGCGGTTATTACCACTATTCCTACTCCGTGACACGTGGCTGTGACCGTATCGTACCCGTGGATATATACGTACCAGGCTGCCCGCCGACCGCGGAGGCCCTGGTCTACGCAATTTTGCAGTTGCAGAAAAAAATCCGTCGCACCAAAACCATCGCGCGCTAGGGTTCCAGCATGATCACGACCTCCGATACATTAGCCGGCCAACTCGAAGGACACTTTGGCGACCGCATCGGCGTGTCGCCGGACACGGGTGGCATGACGACCATACAGGTGCCCGTCGACGAATGGCTTTACGTGGCCCAGGCATTACGCGACGAGCCTGCTTTCGACTTCTGCCAGTTGAGCGACTTGTGCGGCGTCGATTTTCTCAGCTACGGTCAGTCAGAATGGCAAACGCAAGAGGCCACCCATGACGGTTTCAGCCGTGGCGTGGAAGGGCTTGGACCGGGCCGTTTCGACTGGCAGCACCGGCCGGAGGCGACCGATCACGAAGCCCGTTTCTGCGTCGTCGTGCACTTGCTGTCGCTGAACCACAACCGGCGTTTGCGCATGAAGACGTTCGCCTCGGACGAGAGCCTGCCCATCGTGCCCTCGCTGGTCGATATATGGAGTTCCGCCAACTGGTACGAACGTGAGACCTTCGACCTCTTCGGCATCATCTTCGAAGGCCACCCGGACCTGCGCCGCATACTCACCGACTATGGCTTTACCGGTCATCCTTTCCGCAAGGATTTCCCCTTGATCGGGAATGTCACGGTGCGCTACGACGAAGAGAAGGGCCGCGTGGTCTACGTACCGGTCGAAATCGAACCGCGGGTAACGGTGCCCCGCGTTATCCGGGAGGACATGCGTTACAAGCCCGACGAAGTGGACCGCGCGGCCGACGAAGAAGCCGAAACACAGGCACGCGGAGCAGAATGACCATGGCAGAAATTCGCAACTACACGATGAATTTCGGGCCCCAGCATCCGGCGGCCCACGGCGTGCTGCGGTTGGTCCTGGAACTGGACGGTGAAACGGTGGTGCGCGCGGATCCGCACATCGGCCTGTTGCACCGAGGTACGGAAAAGCTGGCGGAAAGCAAACCGTTTAACCATTCCATCGGTTACCTCGACCGCATGGACTACGTTTCCATGATGTGCAACGAGCACGCCTACGTGCGGGCGATCGAACAGCTGTTGGGTATCGAGCCGCCGTTGCGGGCGCAGTACATACGCACGATGTTCGACGAGATAACGCGTATCGGTAACCACATGCTGTGGATCGGGTCCAGCGCGCTCGACCTCGGCGCCATGACGCTGTTCCTGTACGCGTTCCGCGAACGCGAAATGACGATGGACATGTATGAGGCGGTGTCCGGCGCCCGCATGCATGCGAATTACTATCGCCCCGGCGGCGTTTACCGCGACTTACCGGATACCGTGCCGCTGTACGAGGAATCGCCGTGGACCAAGGGCAAGGATCTGAAGCGCAAGAACGAATGGCGCGAGGGCACGCTGCTGGATTTTATCGAGGCATTTGCGCGTGACTTTCCGTCCAAGGTCGATGAATACGAAACGCTGCTGACCGACAACCGGATCTGGAAACAGCGCACCGTCGGCATCGCGGTGGTGCCGCCTGAGCGGGCGATGCAACTCGGTTTCACCGGCGCCATGCTGCGCGGTTCCGGCATCGAATGGGACCTGCGCAAGAAGCAGCCGTACGCGATGTACCCGGAAATGGACTTCGATATTCCGGTCGGTGTCAACGGCGATTGCTATGACCGGTACCTGGTCCGTATCGAGGAAATGCGCCAGTCCGCGCGGATCATCCTCCAATGCGTGGACTGGCTGCGTGCGAACCCGGGTCATGTGATGTTGAAGAACTTCAAGGTGATTCCGCCGACGCGCGAAGAAATGAAGGACGACATGGAAGCGCTGATCCACCACTTCAAGCTGTTCACGGAGGGCTACAGTGTACCTAAGGGCGAAACCTATGCAGTCGTCGAAGCGCCCAAGGGCGAGCTGGGCTGTTACCTGGTATCCGACGGCGCCAACAAACCGTTCCGCGTGCATTTCCGGGCGCCGGGATTTGCACACCTGTCCGCCATGAAAGAATTGGCGCAGGGGCACATGCTGGCCGACGTGGTGGCGATCATGGGCACCCTGGATATCGTATTTGGTGAGGTCGACCGCTGATGGCACACAAAGCAGAATTCATTTCCGGCAAAAAGGCCCTGCTGACGGCCGAAACCTGCGCCCGGATTGACCACTGGATGGCCAAGTTCCCGCCGCAGCACAAACGCTCGGCGCTGATCCAGGCGCTGTTGGCCGCGCAGGTGCAGAACGGCGGCTGGATCAACAAGGATCTGATCGAGGCGGTCGCCGATTACATGGAACTGCCGCCGGTCTGGGCCTACGAGGTGACCAGCTTCTACTCGATGTTCGACCGCGAACCGGTGGGCCATCACAAGGTGAACATCTGCACGAATATTTCGTGCTGGCTCAATGGCGCGGAAGAACTGGTGGAACACGTGGAGGCCAAGCTGGGCATCAAGCAGGGGGAGACGACTCCCGACCAGCGCATCACGCTGGTGGTCGAGGAAGAGTGCCTGGCGGGCTGTTGCGGCGCGCCGATGATGGTGGTCGATGGCCACTACCATGAAAACCTCGACAAACAGAAAGTCGATGAAATCCTGGACGGGCTGGACTGACGCCCACGCAAGAGACTGGCAATGAATAGTTCGAAACATAATGTCGTTTTCACGACCCTCGACGCGGAGCAGCCGTGGGCGCTGGACACCTACCTCGGTATCGACGGCTATACAGCCTGGAAGAAGATCCTGCAAGAGAAAACCGATCCCGGCGAGATTATCGAGACGGTCAAGGCGTCCGCTCTGCGCGGGCGCGGCGGCGCGGGATTTCCGACCGGGCTGAAATGGAGCTTCATGCCGCGCTCGGCGCCCGGTCAAAAGTACATCCTGTGCAATTCGGACGAGTCCGAACCCGGAACCTGCCATGACCGCGACATTCTCCGTTATAACCCGCACGCCGTGATCGAAGGCATGGCGATCGCCGGCTATGCCATGGGCGCCACGGTCGGTTACAACTACCTGCGCGGCGAGTTTCATCACGAGCCGTTCGAGCGTTTCGAGGCGGCCCTCGAAGAGGCCTACGCCGCCGGTTTGCTGGGCAAGGACATCCTCGGCAGCGGCGTCGACATGGATATCCACACGGTGTTGGGCGCGGGCGCCTATATCTGCGGTGAAGAAACCGCCCTGATGGAGTCGCTGGAGGGCAAGAAGGGCCAGCCGCGCTTCAAACCCCCGTTCCCGGCTAATTTTGGCCTCTACGGCAAACCGTCGACGATCAACAATACCGAAACGCTGGCCTCGGTGCCGCACATCATGCGCCACGGAGCGGATTGGTTTCTGAACATCGGCAAGCCGAACAACGGCGGGCCGAAAGTATTCTCGGTGTCCGGGCACGTCAACAAACCGGGCAATTACGAGGTCCCGATCGGCACGCCGTTCAGTGAACTGCTGGAACTCGCGGGCGGTGTCCGCGGCGGCAACCAGCTCAAGGGCGTGATCCCCGGCGGGTCGTCGATGCCGGTGCTGCCGGCCGATATCATGCGGGATATCACCATGGACTACGACGCGCTCGCAAAAGCGGGTTCAGGGCTCGGTTCGGGCGCCGTGATCGTCATGGACGAGACCACCTGCATGGTCCGCGCCTGCACGCGGATCGCGCGTTTCTATCATCTCGAGTCCTGCGGGCAGTGCACGCCGTGCCGTGAAGGCACGGGCTGGATGCACCGCGTGCTGCAGCGCATCGTCGATGGCCGCGGCCGGGCGGAGGACTTGCCGCTGCTGCGTTCGGCGGCCGGACAGATAGAAGGCCACACGATTTGCGCTTTCGGCGAGGCGGCGGCCTGGCCCGTGCAGGGCATGCTGCGGCACTTCTGGGGTGAATTTGAATATTACGTGGAGCACGGCCATTCGATGATTGATGACCGGCAAGGGAAAGCGGCATGAGCGCACAGCCGCAGGACAAGGTTGAAACGGTCAACATAGAGGTTGACGGCATCGCCATGGAAGTGCCCAAGGACTCGATGATCATCGAGGCCACGGACAAGGCGGGTATCGACATCCCGCGTTTCTGTTATCACAGCAAACTGAGCGTGGCGGCCAACTGCCGGATGTGCCTGGTGGATATCGAAAAGGCGCCCAAGCCGATGCCGGCTTGCGCCACCCCGGTCGCGGAGGGCATGAAAGTCTTTACCCAGTCGCGTCGGGCCATCGACGCGCAGCATGGTGTGATGGAGTTCCTGCTCATCAACCACCCGCTGGACTGCCCCATCTGCGACCAGGGCGGGGAATGCGAACTGCAGGACCTGGCGATGGGTTACGGCCGCTCCGTCTCGCGATTCAGCGAACGCAAGCGCGTGGTCAAGGACCACGATATCGGGCCGCTGGTGCAAACCGACCTGACCCGTTGTATCCAATGCACCCGCTGTGTGCGTTTTCTCGACGAGATCGCGGGCACGGATGAACTCGGCCTGTATGGGCGCGGCGACCGCGTCGCGATCGGCACCGCGCTCGACCAGAGCCTGCACTCCGAGCTGTCGGGCAACGTCATTGACCTGTGCCCGGTCGGCGCCTTGACCAACAAGCCTTTCAGGTTCTCCGCGCGGGCCTGGGAACTGATCGCACGTCCTTCCACGGCCGTGCACGACGGCGTCGGTTCAGAGCTTTGGTATCACCTGCTCCATGAGCGAGTCCTGCGCGCCGTGCCAAAGGACAACGAAGCCAGCAACGAGACCTGGCTGACCGATCGCGACCGCTACTCGCATTTTGGCTTGTACGCACAAGACCGCGCACTCGAACCCATGGTCAAGGAAGATGGCGAGTGGCGCCCGGCGGATTGGGACGAGGCCATTCAGCTCACCGCGCAGGCGCTGCGCGAGAGTGCCAGTGAACACGGCGGCGGCCAGTTGGGCGTGCTGTTGTCCGCCAGTGTCTCGAGCGAAGAGTATTTCCTGGCGCAACGCCTGGCGCGCGGCCTGGAGAGCCCCAACATCGATCACCGCCTGCGCGAACAGGATTTCGCCGACGACCCGGTGGCGCTGTCATCCGTGCCTTTCTCATCGCCGATGGCGGCTATCGACGACGCCGATGCTATCGTTCTGGTGGGCTGCAATGTCCGCCACGAAGCGCCGATCCTGGGCCAGCGTGTACGCAAGGCCTGGCGCCGGGGTGCCGAGGTGGCGGTGCTGAACCCGGTCGACTGGAATCTCCATTTCACGGCGGAGCCGAAATTGATCAGCCCGCCGCAGCAGATGCCGGCGGAACTGGCGGCGCTCGCGAGTGCGGTCGCGGCGGCCACGGGCAGCGAAATTCCCGCCGCCTTGCGTCCATTGACCGATGCCGCCGAGCCGGGCGATGCGCATGCGGCGATCGCCGGCATGCTGACCGGCGAGGGCAACCGGGTGCTGATGCTGGGGCAGACGGCCATGGCGCACGGCCGGTCGGCCTGGCTGCGGCAACTGGCGCACTGGATCGCCGGCGCCACCGGCGCCACGCTCGACGTGCTTGCACACGGCGGCAATGCGGCCGGGGCCGTCAAGGCCGGCGCCGTGCCGCTGCGGGGCCCCGGCGGTCGTGACACTGCCCCCGGGCTGCACGCCCGGGCCATGTTGGAGCGACCGCTCAAGGCCTACCTGTTGTGGGATGTCGAGCCCGACTACGATATCGCCAACCCCGCCAAGGCCATGGCAGCCTTGGGCGCCGCGTCGAAAGTCATCGCGGTGTCGGCATTTGCCGGCGAAAGCCTCAAGGCGGTTGCCGACGTTATATTGCCGCTGGCGCCGTTCGCCGAGGCAGGCGGTGTTGTGTACACGCTGGATGGTCAACGCCGGGTTGTCGAGGCGGTCGGAAAGCCAGGCGGTCAGTCGCGGCCGGGCTGGAAAATATTACGGCGCCTGGGTGCGGAACTCGAGCTGGAGGGTTTTTCCCAGGTCGATGTCGACGCGTTGCGCGGCGAGATGGATGCCGAAATCGAGGCGGGGTCGGGCGGCGGCGCCGAAGCACCGAGTTTACCGCCGGTCGAGTCTGCGCCTGAGGACAGTCTTTACCGCATCGGCGAGGCCGCCATCTACGGCGTCGACGCCCTCTGCCGGCGGTCCGAATTCCTGCAGCGGACGGTGCATGCGGACAATGGCTATATCGCCCTGAACAGTGCCGATGCGGCCCGCCTCGGCGTGGCCGACGCCGAACACGTTCGCGTGCGCCAGGACGGCGCGGAAATTGTCCTGCCGCTGCGGCAGACCGACAAGGTACCCGTGGGCGGCGCGTGGCTGAAGGCCGCGACTCCCGAAGCGCGGGGGCTCGGGGACAGCTTCGGACCCGTCAGCGTGGAGGCAGCCTGATGCTGGATACATTAATTGCGGTCTTTGACTGGTTGAAATCGCAGTACCTGATCTGGACATTGCTCAAGATCGTGGTGATCGTGCTTCCGCTCATCACGGCGGTCGCGTTCTACACCTACTTCGAACGCAAGGTGATCGGCGCGATGCAGATACGCATCGGACCGAACCGCGTCGGGCCGCTGGGCCTGCTGCAGCCGTTCGCGGACGTTTTCAAGCTGTTGCTGAAAGAGATCATCCGGCCGACCAACGCCAACCGCTTCCTGTTCGTGCTGGCGCCGGTCATTTCGCTGGCGCCCGCGCTGGCCGCGTGGGCGGTGGTCCCGTTTAACGACTTCCTGGTGCTGGCGAACGTCGATGCCGGGCTCATCTACGTGCTGGCGCTGACCTCGCTCAGCGTTTACGGCATCATCATTGCCGGCTGGGCTTCCAACTCAAAGTACTCCTTCCTGGGCGCGCTGCGGTCCGCCGCGCAGATGGTTTCTTACGAGATCGCGATGGGCTTTGCGCTGGTCGGCGTGTTGATCCTGGGCGGGTCGTTGAATCTGCGTGAAATCGTGCTGGCGCAACACGGCGGCATTTTCGACTGGTTCTGGTTGCCGCTGCTGCCGCTGTTCGTCATTTACATGGTCTCTGGATTGGCTGAGACCAATCGGGCGCCCTTCGACGTCGCCGAGGGAGAGTCGGAAATCGTGGCCGGCTTCCACGTCGAGTATTCGGGCGCCGCGTTCGCCGTGTTCTTTCTTGCCGAATACGCCAACATGATCCTGATTTCGGGTCTGACGACGATCTTGTTCGCCGGCGGCTGGCTGTCACCCTTCGAAGGCGTGCCGGTGTTGGGCGATACTTTCCTGGGCCAGGGAAGCATCGTCTGGTTCCTGGCCAAGACCGTCGTTTTCATGTTCATGTTCTTGTGGTACCGGGCCACTTTCCCGCGTTACCGCTACGATCAGATCATGCGGCTGGGCTGGAAGGTCTTTGTCCCGATCACGCTGGTATGGGTCATGTTGGCAGCCCTGATGAGCGTCTTCGGCATCGTGATAAAAGGTAGCTGATGATGAAACGAGTCATCCAATATGTGCGCAGCCTGATGTTGCTCGAACTGATGGCGGGCCTGAGTGTGACCATGCGTTACTTCTTCCGCCCCAAGTTCACCATCAATTATCCGGAAGAGAAAACGCCGAAGTCGAACCGTTTCAAAGGCCTGCACGCGCTGCGCCGCTATCCCAATGGTGAAGAGCGCTGCATCGCCTGCAAACTGTGCGAAGCGGTCTGTCCGGCGCTCGCGATCAGGATCGACTCGGCGCGGCGCGAAGACGGCAGCCGCCGCACCACCGCTTACGAGATCAACCTGTTCAAGTGTATTTATTGCGGCTTGTGTGAGGAATCCTGCCCGGTCGATTCGATCGTCCTGACCGATTTCCTCGAATACCATTTCGAGAAACCGGAAGAAAAAATCCTGGACAAGCAAAAACTGCTGGCCATTGGCGACCGCTTCGAACCGCAAATCGCAGAGAAACGCAAACAGGACGCAGCCTACCGATGATTAGAAGCCATCTCAAATACCCCCGTGCGTCGCGCTGCCAAATGATTTTTCGAGCCGGTGATGCCAGCGCGACGCCGATGTACCTTGACGGTACTTCAAGGAGCGATGGTGGTGCTCGGGCGGAAAATCATTGGCAGCCCATAGGGTTATGGGGCCTTATGACACTGTTTGAATCATTGCTGATGCGTCTGAAAGCTTCCGAATCAAGGCGCGAGGAGCGAAATTTGGTGATTCCAAATAAGCGACGAGCAACGCCGAGTGGGGTGCTTTCAGCCGCAACCCGATGGGCCGGGACCATTGTCCCGTCTGGCGGCGTTATCACTCGCTCGTGTAGTGGTACTACACCACGCTTGTTCTGTCTAGCCAGCCGAGAAAATGGCCTCCGGCAGCTTGATTCAAACAGTGTCATAAGGCCCTCCGTTGGCCCGATTGCGGCGTTTTCGCGCGGCCCCCGTAGACCGTGCTACTGTGACCCGCGCGCCGCCTTGCACTCGAACCAACTGGCCGATAACGCGGCATACGAGGGTATTTGAGATGGCTTCTATCCAGGAATTGATTTTTTACGCGTTCGCGGCCGTCACGGTGCTGGCCGCCGCCATGGTCATCAGCGTCCGTAACCCGGTATACGCCGCCCTCTACCTGGTGCTGACCTTTTTCAGCGCGGCCGCCATCTGGATGCTGCTGGAGGCGGAATTTCTCGCCATCATCCTGATCGTGGTCTATGTCGGCGCGGTGCTCGTGCTGTTCCTGTTCGTGGTCATGATGCTGGATATCAACCTGGTGCCGCTCAGGGAGGGATTTATCCGGCACTTGCCGGGCGCCATCCTGGTGGCGCTGGTCATGGCCGCGGAACTGCTGCTGCTGATATGGAGCAAGGGCCGCTTTGGCGCCGACGCGTTCCCGATACCGCAGCCCCATGGTGCGGATTACAGCAACACGCGGGCGCTGGGTGACCTGCTCTATAGCCACTACCTGCTGCCATTCGAGGCTGCCGGTGTGATCTTGCTGGTCGCGATCGTCGCCGCCGTCGCGTTGACGCTGCGCAAGCGCACCGGGGTCAAGAGGCAGGACCCGAGCCTGCAGGTCCGTGCCCGCCGGGAAGAAAGCGTCAGGCTGGTCAAATTGAAATCCGAGAAACCACAGCGGGGTTGAGAAGAAGCATGCTGACACTGGCCCACTTTCTGACCTTGAGCGCGATACTGTTCAGTCTCGCCGTCGCGGGGATATTCATCAATCGAAAGAACGTCATCATCCTGTTGATGTGCATCGAGTTGATGTTGTTATCGGTCAACATGAATTTTGTCGCTTTCTCGCGGTTCCTCGGTAACCTGGACGGCCAGATTTTCGTGTTTTTCATTCTTACCGTCGCGGCCGCGGAGGCCGCCATAGGGTTGGCGATCCTGGTGGTGCTGTTCCGTAACCGCAGCACGATCAACGTTGCCGAACTGGATGATTTGAAGGGATGAGCATGTCATTGCACACCACATTGCTACTGATACCGCTGCTGCCGCTGGGCGGCGCGGTACTGGCCGGTTTCTTCCGTAACCAGATCGGCCGGGTGGGCGCGCATTCGGTCACCATATTGGGCGTGGCGTTGTCTTTTCTGCTCTCCGCCTGGGTGTTGTACCAGCAGGTGAACGGCACGCTGGATACGGTCAACATGAGCGTGTACACGTGGATGGTGGCCGACGGCATCCGCTTCGAGGTCGGGTTCCTGGTCGACCACCTGACTTCGCTGATGATGACGGTGGTGACGTTCGTGTCGTTCATGGTGCATATCTACACGATCGGTTATATGCGCGATGACCCCGGGTACCAGCGCTTTTTCAGCTACATCGCGCTGTTCACGTTTTCGATGCTGATGCTGGTGATGTCGAACAACTTCCTGCAGTTGTTCTTCGGCTGGGAGGCCGTCGGCCTGGTTTCCTACCTGTTGATCGGTTTCTGGTTCAAGAAGGATACCGCCATCGCGGCGGGGCTGAAGGCGTTCCTCGTCAACCGCGTCGGCGATTTCGGCTTTCTGCTGGGTATCGCCGCGGTCATGATGACCTTCGGCAGCCTCGATTATTACGAGGTATTCAGCCATGCCGACGAGGCCATCGGGCAAACCATCTCGATCTTTGGCGGGATGGACTGGAGCATCCTGACCTTTATCTGCGTCTGCCTGTTCATCGGCGCGATGGGCAAGTCGGCCCAGGCTCCGCTGCACGTGTGGCTGCCGGACTCGATGGAAGGCCCGACCCCGATCTCGGCCCTGATCCACGCCGCGACGATGGTGACCGCCGGTATTTTCATGGTCGCCCGGATGTCGCCGCTGTTCGAGCTGAGCGAGGCGGCGCTGAGCTTCGTGATGCTGATCGGCGCGGTCACGGCCTTCTTCATGGGCTTGGTCGGTATCGCACAAAACGACATCAAGCGCGTGATCGCTTACTCGACGCTGTCGCAATTGGGATATATGACCGTGGCCCTGGGTGTGTCCGCCTATTCGGCGGCCATTTTCCACCTGATGACGCACGCTTTCTTCAAGGCGCTGCTGTTCCTGGCCGCTGGCTCGGTCATCATCGCCATGCACCACGGGCAGGACATGCGCCACATGGGCGGCCTGAAAAAACACATGCCGGTGACCTGGCTGACGGCCTGGGTGGGCACGCTGGCGCTGGTCGGCTTTCCGTTCTTCGCGGGTTTCTATTCCAAGGACGCCATTATCGAGGCGGTGGCCGAATCGCATCGCTGGGGCAGCAGTGCGGCTTACCTCGCCGTTCTGCTCGGCGTCGTGGTCACGGCGCTTTACAGCTTCAGGCTGTTGTACCTGACTTTCCATGGCAAGGAACGGTTTGAGGTCGTGGACGGCGAGGACGAGCACCTGCCCGAAGGGCAGCTGCCGCACGCCCCGAAAGAATCGCCGCTGGTGGTGACGGTGCCATTGGTATTGCTGGCTATACCCTCGGTCGTCATCGGCTGGCTGACCATCCGGCCGGTCCTGTTCGGCGGCTGGCTGGAAGACTCCATCTTCGTGTTGCCGGAAAACAACGTGGTGGAGGAACTCGGCCGGCACTACGAGGGCGCCACGGCAATGGCCATGCACGCGGTACAGTCGCTGCCGTTCTGGATGATGCTGGCCGGCTTCGCGATTTCGACCTATATCTACCTCCTGCATCCGTCGGTGGCGGACACTGTGCGCAAGCGCCTGCCGCTCCTGTACCGCTGGTTGCTGAACAAATTCTACTTCGATGAGCTTTACCAGAAGCTGTTTGTACGCGGCAGCATCAAGCTGGGCGGCAGTCTCTGGCGCAACGCGGACGCGGGCTTCATCGACAACGGCCTGGTCAACGGTTCCGCCAACCTCGTGGCCTGGATGGCGCAGCGGGTGCGGCGCCTGCAGACCGGATTCTTGTACGACTACGCATTTGCCATGATTATCGGCCTGATCGGTATCCTGGCCGTGTGGGTGACGATTGCCCTTTGATGATGAACGGGATGATGAACGGATTTCTTCTAAGCATATTGATCTGGTTGCCCATACTCGGCGCCCTCATCGTTACGCTGGCCGGTAACCAGCGCCCGGGTATGGC
Source organism: uncultured Gammaproteobacteria bacterium (assembly GCA_963774415.1). Taxonomy (GTDB): domain Bacteria; phylum Pseudomonadota; class Gammaproteobacteria; order Xanthomonadales; family SZUA-36; genus SZUA-36. The sequence continues at coordinate 1,176,156 of CAVZEU010000003.1, forward strand.
CAAGGGCCTGGCCCTCGTGATTTCGGTCGTGACCCTGTTGCTCGGTTTGCCGCTGCTGCTGTCCTTCGATACCTCCACCGCCGCGATGCAGTTCGTCGAACTTAGGCCATGGATCGAAACCTTCAACGTGCGCTACTACCTGGGCGTGGACGGGTTCTCGACGCCATTGATCCTTCTGACCCTGTTTTTCGGCGTCGTCGTGGTGATTGCCGGCTGGCGCTCGATCCAGAAGAACGTCAACCAGTACATGGCTTCATTCCTGGTCATGGAAGGCCTGATGATCGGCACGTTCTCCGCGCTCGACGGTTTGCTTTTCTATGTTTTCTTCGAGGCCATGCTGATCCCGATGTTCCTCGTCATCGGCATCTGGGGCGGCCCGCGGCGCGTTTATGCCACCATCAAGTTCTTTCTCTACACGTTCATCGGCTCCGTATTCATGCTGATCGGTCTGATCTACCTCTACATCCATTCGGGCAGCTGGGACATTCTCGCCTGGCACAAGCTGCCGCTCGCCCTGGGCGTACAGAAGTGGCTGTTCCTCGGCTTTTTGGCCGCTTTCGCAGTCAAGGTTCCGATGTGGCCGGTGCACACGTGGCTGCCCGATGCGCATGTCGAGGCGCCGACCGGCGGCTCGGTCATCCTGGCGGCCATCATGCTGAAGATCGGCGGTTACGGCTTTATCCGTTTCAGCCTGCCGATCACCCCCGACGCCTCGGCCGCCCTGGACTGGCTGGTCATCGCCTTGTCGCTGATCGCGGTCGTCTACATCGGTTTCGTGGCGTTGGCGCAGCAGGACATGAAAAAACTGATTGCCTATTCGTCCATCGCGCACATGGGTTTCGTGACCCTGGGCCTGTTCATCGCTTTCAGTATTTACCGCAAGAGCGGCGCGGTTACCGGCGCCGCCCTGGGTGTGGAGGGCGCCGTCGTGCAGATGGTCTCGCACGGCCTGATCGCCGGCGCCTTGTTCCTCTGCGTCGGTGTGCTCTATGACCGCATGCACAGCCGGCTGATCAAGGACTACGGCGGTGTCGTCAATACCATGCCGTGGTTCGCCACCTTTGCCGTGCTTTTCTTGCTGGCCAACTCCGGTTTGCCCGGCACCAGCGGGTTTGTCGGCGAGTTCATGGTGATCCTGTCTTCGTTCCGGGCCAACTTCTGGTTTGCGTTCCTGGCCGCGATGACGCTGATCCTGGGCGCCGCCTACAGTCTGTGGCTGGTCAAGCGCGTGATTTTCGGCGACGTCACCAATCGCGAGGTTCGCGATTTGCAGGATCTCGGCGTGCGTGAGGCGGTGGTCCTGGGGTCTCTGGCCGTGCTGGTGCTGTTGCTGGGTCTGTGGCCGCAGCCGCTGGTGAACATGATGCACGCGTCCGTCAATCACCTGTTACAACAAATCGTTCAATCCAAGGTCATCTGACATGAACAGTGCGCATATGTTAATAGCCGCTCCGGAACTCGTGGTCCTGATCATGGCCTGCGTGATCATGGTGGTCGATCTTTTCCTGAACGATCAGCGCCGCGGGATCATCCACATGCTGGCGCTGCTGACGGTCATTTTCGCGGCCATCATCACGCTGCGCGGCGATTCGTTTTCGGGCGGCACCCTGGCGGTCAGCGCATTCAACGGCAGTTTCATCAGGGACCCGATGGGCGATGTGCTCAAAGTATTCAGTTTCGTGACGATGGGCCTGATTTTCGTTTACGCGAAGCTGTATCTGCGCAATTTCGGCATTTTCCGCGCAGACTTTTACACGTTGAGCCTGTTTGCCCTGCTCGGTGTCATGTTGCTGATTTCGGCCAGCAGCCTGATCATGATTTACCTGGGCCTGGAATTGATTTCACTTTCCATGTACGCGCTGGTCGCCTTCAGGCGTGAGTCCCGCCTGGGATCGGAGGCGGCCATGAAGTATTTCGTACTCGGCTCGATGGCTTCGGGTATGCTGCTTTACGGCATGTCGATGGTCTACGGCGCCACCGGCAGCCTGGGCCTTACTGATATAGCGCAGGCCGTCCAGGCGCGCGGGGCGAACGATATCATGCTGATTTTCGGTCTTGTGTTCGTGGTTGTCGGCGTCGCCTTCAAGTTCGGCCTGGTGCCGTTCCACATGTGGATACCGGACGTCTACCAGGGCGCGCCCGCCATGGTCACGCTGATCATTTCCTCGGTTCCCAAGCTGGCCGCGTTCGCGATGATATACCGCTTGCTGCAAGCCGGCCTCGGCGACTTGCAGGCACATTGGCAGGGCATGCTGGAGACGCTGGCCTTCCTGTCGATTGTCGTCGGTAACCTGACCGCCATCATGCAAAGCAATATCAAGCGCATGCTGGCTTATTCGACCATCTCCCACATGGGTTTCGTCATGCTTGGCATGCTGCCGGGCAGCGCCTACGGCTTCGGCGCGTCGATGTATTACGTGATCGTTTACGCCATCATGTCAGTGGCTTCTTTCGCCATGATCATCGTGCTCAGCAACAGCGGCGTCGAGGCCGAGAAACTGGATGATTTCAAGGGGCTGAACCAGCGCAACCCGTTTTACGCCGCTATCATGGGGCTGGTGATGTTCTCCATGGCCGGGGTCCCGCCCATGGTCGGGTTCTTTGCCAAGTTCCTCGTCATCAAGGCCGTTATCGATGCCGGTATGATGTGGTTGGCGATCGTCGCCGTGATTTTTGCCGTTATCGGCGCGTTTTATTATCTGCGGGTCGTCAAGCTGATGTATTTTGACGAGCCGGAGAATGTGGGTGCGGTCCAGGCGCCCGCTGATTTTGGCGCCGCGTTGACCGCGAACGGCCTGATGATCCTGGGGTTGGGTATATTCTCGAGTTCCCTGATCGCCATTTGCATGACCAGTTTCGGGGTTTGAGTGAAGGCACCGGCGCCACCGCTCCGAATGCCCGCATCAGCCCTTGTAATTGGCGCATCGAATCATTATCATGCCTTCCTTGCTGATGCGGGGTGGAGCAGTCTGGCAGCTCGTCGGGCTCATAACCCGAAGGTCGCAGGTTCGAATCCTGCCCCCGCTACCAAAGATTCTCGAGGGTCCGGCAGGGCCCTTTTTTGTTTGACCGGCTACGACCGGTCACGTTACGCGACGATTTGGATGGTGCAATGAAATAAAGCTGTCGCATCCGCCCGTTTGGGCGTGATTGACCAGGTTCCTGAAGATCGGAACCAATCGTCGCGGGCCTGTGTGCCCTTTTTTTGTGCCCGGTGTTTGCCCCGGCGGCCCGGCTACAGAGGAGATGAAAATATTGAGCGCGCGCGAGCTTGATGAGTTGGCCAAACCGTTGGTGGAAAGCCTCGGTTACGAATTTGTCGGGCTGGAGTACAACCCCAACCCGAAACACTCGGTGCTGCGCGTCTATATTGATTGCGAACGAGGCGTGAGCATCGACGACTGTGAAAATGTCAGTCGCGAACTGGCGGCACTGTTTGACGTCAAGGACCCGATCAAGGGTCACTACAACCTCGAAATATCGTCGCCGGGTCTGGACCGGCCGCTGTTCACGCCGGAGCATTTCAGCCGATTTTCAGGCAGCGAGGTGAAGATCAGCCTGCACGCGCCGCAGGACGGAAGGCGCAAGCTGAAAGGCAGGATCCTGGGCTCGCAAGGCGACACTGTCAGCATCGAGCAGGACGGCGTCGAGTTCAGGCTGGCGTTCGACAATATCGCCAAGGCGAGACTGGTACCGGATTACGAGAAAATCCTGGCTGCTGGGCGTTCAAATTCATAATCGACAGAAGGGGCCGGATCCCCGCATGGAGTCAAGAGCTGATGAGTAAAGAGATACTTTTGGTCGTAGACGCAGTGTCCAACGAGAAGGGTGTCAGTAAGAGCGTCATTTTCGAGGCGCTGGAGGCCGCGCTCGCATCCGCGGCCCGCAAGCGTCATGACGACGAGATTGACGTGCGTGTGACGATCGACCGCAGCAACGGCGATTACAAGACCTTCCGCCGCTGGGAGGTCGTCGAGGACGACGCGGAAATCGAAGAGCCGGAGCGGCAGATACCGCGACGCGAGGCGCTCGCGATCAACCCCGAAATTGAGGTCGGCGAATACATCGAGGAACCGATGGAAAATGAGGCCTTCGGCCGAATTGCCGCGCAGACGGCCAAACAGGTCATCGTGCAGCGCGTGCGGGACGCCGAGCGGGAACAGGTCGTGGAGGCCTTCAGGGACCGCGAAGGCGAATTGATCAACGGTATCGTCAAGCGTATCGAGCGGGGTAATGTCTACCTTGACCTCGGCGGCAACGCGGAAGCGTTCATCGCCCAGCGCCACATGATACACGGCGAGACGGTGCGCCCGGGCGACCGCCTGCGCGCCTTTCTTTACGAAGTGAAGGCGGAACCGCGCGGCCCGCAGTTGTTTGCAAGCCGCACGATCAAGGAATTCCTGATCGCACTGTTTGAACTCGAAGTGCCGGAGATCGGCCAGGAATTGATCACCATCATGGGCGGTGCGCGTGACCCGGGACGGCGGGCCAAAATCGCGGTTCGCTCCAACGACCCGCGCACCGACCCCATCGGCGCCTGCGTGGGCATGCGCGGCTCCCGTGTTCAGGCGGTCTCGAACGAACTGGCGGGGGAGCGCATCGACATCATCCTCTGGGATGAGAACCCGGCGCAGTTCGTGATCAACGCGATGGCCCCGGCGGACGTCGCTTCGATCGTCGTGGACGAGGAGCGCGGACTGATGGACATCGCGGTGGAGGAAGACAACTTGTCACAGGCCATCGGCCGCGGTGGCCAGAATGTCCGGCTTGCCAGTGAACTGACCGGTTGGGACCTGAATGTTCTGACCGTTGCCGACGCCGACAAGAAAGGTGAAGAGGAGGCCGGCAAGGTGCTGGCGACGTTCATGGAGCGGCTCGACGTGGACGAGGGTGTCGCCAATATCCTTGTGCAGGAAGGCTTCAGCAACGTCGAGGAAGTGGCTTATGTACCGGACTCCGAATTGCTCGAGATCGAGGAATTCGACGAAGACATGGTCAAGGAACTGCGACGGCGCGCCCGTGACGCCTTGCTGACGCAATTGATTGCCCGCGAAGAGGCGCTGGACGAGAACAAGCCGGCGGCGGACCTGCTGAACCTCGAAGGCATGAACGAGCGCCTCGCATTCCGCCTGGCGGAGAAGGGCGCCAGAACGCAGGAAGACCTGGCGGAGCTTTCGGTGGACGAATTGCTGGAAATCGATGACATGTCGGAAGAAGAAGCAGCGGCGCTGATCATGGCCGCCCGTGCTCCGTGGTTCGAAGAAGAAAACCCGGAGTCTTGAAAATCAACGTCGGCGGAGTCATCTAGGAGCAGGAATCATGTCCCAAGTTACCGTTTCACAATTAGCAGAGGTTCTGGGTGTCAGCATTGAAAAGCTGATCGACCAGATGAGCCGGGCCGGCATCGAGGTTAGTTCGGGTGACGACGCGGTATCCAACGACGACAAGAAAAAGCTGCTGGCGCACCTGCGTTCCGCCCATGGCAAGTCGGAGAGCGATGCGACCGCGCCGCGGCGGGTGACGCTCAAGCGCAAATCGGTCAGCGAGTTGCGGATTCCGGGAAGCGGCCCGCGCGCGACCACCAAGACCGTCAACGTGGAGTTCCGCAAAAGCCGCACCTATGTCAAGCGCGAGGCGCTGCAGGAAGCAGAACGCCAGGATCCGGAGCGCGAGAAAGTGCAAAAAGCGCTCGAAGAGGCCAAGGCGCGGCGAGAGGCCGAGGTCAAGGCACGCGAGGAGGCCCTCGAGAAGTCGCGCCGGGAGGCCGAGGAAGCCGCGCTAAAGAGCGCGGAAGAACAGGCCCGCAAGGCCCAGGAAGAACAGTCGCGGCGCGAGGCGGAAGAGCGGGCGCGCGAGAAGGACGCCATACGCAAGGCCGAGGAGCAGGAGCGCAAGAAAGAGGAAGAGCGCGCGCGCAAGCTGGCCGAGGAAGAGCGCCAGCGCAAGAAAGCGCGCAGCAGCAAGCCCGCCACGCGCTACGGTCGCGAGGAACTGCACGTCGCGGGCGGCGCGGCCGCGCGTCGGCGCAAGCCCTCGCGGCGGGCGGTCGCTTCGTCGCAGCCGTCGGAACACGGCTTCTCGAAGCCGACGGCGCCGGTGGTCAGGGACGTCGCCATTCCGGAGACCATCACGGTGGCCGAATTGGCCAAATTGCTGGCGGTCAAGGCGGCTGAAATCATCAAGATATTGATGAACATGGGTATGATGGTGACGATCAACCAGCCGCTGGACCAGGATACGGCCATCCTCGTGGTCGAGGAGATGGGCCACACCGCGAGACCCGCCGAGGAGAAGAGCGCCGAAGACGAGTTGATGGCCGCTGAAGAGGTCGACGAAAGCGAGGCGGAAAGCCGCCCGCCGGTGGTCACGGTCATGGGCCATGTCGACCACGGCAAGACCTCGCTGCTCGACTACATCCGAAAATCGAAAGTTGTCGAAGACGAAGCCGGCGGCATTACCCAGCACGTCGGTGCTTACCACGTCAAGACGCCGCGCGGCATCATCACTTTCCTCGACACGCCCGGACATGCGGCGTTCACCTCCATGCGCGCACGCGGGGCGAAGGCGACGGATATCGTCATCCTGGTGGTTGCCGCCGACGACGGCGTGATGCCGCAGACCAAGGAAGCGATCCAGCATTCGCGCGCTGCCGGTGTGCCGCTGATCGTGGCGGTCAACAAGATTGACCTGCCGGATGCGGACATCGAACGGGTCAAATCCGAACTGGCCAAGGAAGACGTGATTGCGGAAGACTGGGGCGGCGAGGAAATGTTCGTGCCGGTTTCCGCCAAGACCGGCGAGGGCATCGACGATCTGCTCGAAGGCATCTCCCTGCAAGCGGAACTGCTGGAATTGAAGGCCGTGCCGAAGCGCCGGGCCCAGGGCCTGGTGATCGAGTCCAGCCTTGACAAGGGCCGCGGACCCGTCGCCACGCTGCTGATACAGAACGGCACGCTCAAGAGCGGCGACATGGTGCTGGCCGGACAGGAATACGGCCGCGTGCGGGCGATGTTCGACGAATTAGGCAACAAGATCGAGTCTGCCGGGCCATCCATGCCCGTTGTCGTGCTGGGGCTTTCAGGTGTGCCCGCGGCCGGTGACGAAGCGCTCGCGGTCGCCAACGAGAGGAAAGCCAAGGAAGCGGCAGCCGAACGCAAGGACCGCCATCGCGAAGGGCGCCTCGCGCAGCAGCAGGCCGCCAACCTGCAGAACCTTTTCGAAAGCATGGGCAAGGGCGAGTTGCTCGACGTCAATCTGCTGATCAGGGCCGACGTGCAAGGCAGCGTCGAGGCCCTCAGAGACGCCCTCGGCCGGCTCAGCAACGAAGAGGTGCGCGTCAACGTCGTGGCCTCCGGCGTCGGCGCGATTACCGGCTCGGACGCCTCGCTCGCGCAGGCCTCGAATGCCATTATCATCGGCTTCAATGTGCGCGCGGACGCATCGGCGCGCAAGATCATCCAGGAGAACGATCTGGATGTGCGCTATTACAGCGTCATTTACGACGCGATCGACGAGGTCAAGGCGGCCGTCTCCGGTTTGCTCGGTACGGAAACCAAGGAAAAGATCATCGGCCTGGCGGAAGTCAGGGATGTGTTCCGTTCGTCCAAGCTGGGTGCCATCGCGGGTTGCCTGGTGGTCGAAGGCGTGGTGCGCCGCGACAATCCGATCCGTGTGCTGCGTGAAAACGTCGTTGTCTTCGAGGGTGAGCTCGAGTCTCTTCGCCGTTTCAAGGACGACGTCAAGGAAGTCCAGTCGGGCACCGAATGCGGTATCGGGGTCAAGATGTACAACGATGTCAAGGAAGGCGACCAGATCGAATGCTTCGAACGCGTCGAAGTCGCCAGGACACTGGATTAGGACAGCGCCGGGCGCCCGCCTCTCGTTGGCGGGACCGTGGCCGCGGGGATGATTGAACATGCCGCCGAAAGACTTTAGCCGTGCCGAACGCGTTGCCGGTCAATTGCGGCGGGACCTTGCGCGCCTGATCCAGCAGGAGGTCAAGGACCCGGCCGTTGGATTCGTCAGCGTTTCGGATGTCGAGGTGACCCGTGACCTGTCCCACGCCAAGGTGTTCGTCACCGTATTCGAACCGGAAAAAGCCGGGGAGAGCTTGCGTGCGCTACACCACGCGGCGGGCTTCCTGAGGCGCCGCCTGGCGCGTGAATTATCCCTGCGGCAGGTGCCGGAGCTGCACTTCGTACATGATGATTCGGTGGAAAAGGGCGGGCGTATCGATCGTCTGATCGAAGAGGCGCTGGACGCCGATGCCGGCAGCGGCGACGGTGATTCCGACCGCAACGACGGGAATTAGGCCCTGTATGAACCGCCGCGCCCGCGGAAAGGACATTCACGGTATCGTACTGCTGGACAAACCGGCTGGAATTTCCTCCAACCGCGCGCTGCAGAAAGTCCGGGGTATATTTCAAGCCCGCAAGGCGGGCCACACCGGCAGCCTGGACCCGTTCGCGACCGGGATGTTGCCGATCTGTCTCGGCGAAGCCAGCAAGACCGCAGCCTACATGCTGGCCGCGCGCAAATATTACCGTGCCGGGGCACGGCTCGGTGTGGCGACGGCGAGCGGCGACAGCGAGGGCGAAATCACCCGCACCACGCCCGTGCCGGACCTCGACGCCGCGGCCATCGAAGCCGCGCTGGCGCAATTCAGGGGCACCATTGAACAGGTTCCGCCGATGTACTCGGCCCTGAAGCACCGGGGCAAGCCGCTTTACACGTATGCCCGTCAAGGCGTGGAAATCGAGCGTGCGCCGCGCGAAATCACGATCGAGGAGCTTCGCTTCATCGACTGGCAGCCACCCCGATTGACCTTCGAGGTCAGGTGTTCCAAGGGCACTTACGTGCGCACGCTGGCGGAGGACATCGCCGCCGCGCTTGACACCTGTGCGCACCTGGTGTCGTTGCGGCGCATTTACACCGAGCCGTTCACGACCCAGCCCATGACCACGCTCGAGCGACTCCAGCAGGCCCGGGAGCAGGGCTCTCTGGCGCGGTACCTGTTGGCGGTGGATGCCGGCCTGCCCGATTGGCAAAGGCTGGAACTGGACCCGGAACAGCAGGACAGGTTTTGTCACGGCAACAGTATCGCCGACGCGGCACCCGGCCCGGGAGCGGGCAACGTGCGGGTTTACGCGCGAGACGGCGGGTTGCTGGGCCTGGCGGCACTGGAGCAGGATGGAACCCTCCACCCGCGCAGGGTTTTCAACCTGTAGCAGGCGCAGCCCTGGCGGCGAAACCATCCCGCGCGCGAGCGTTTCTGCTTGTCTTGCCCATAGCCGCCAGTTAAAATAGCCGGCTACCGAAAACCGGGGCTGCCGGGTTGGGTGAAGTGCGGGCGCGACGTGTGCGCCGGTGCTTACAGGAACCCGGGGCTCTATTCATGGAGAAGGAACCATGTCTATTGATGCCGAAACAAAGAACAAGGTTGTGAGCGAGTTCAAACGCTCTGAAAATGACACCGGATCGCCCGAAGTCCAGATTGCATTGCTGACTTCTCGGATTCAACATCTGACCGAACATTTCAAGACCCACAAAAACGATCACCATTCCCGCCGCGGCCTGCTGCGCATGGTCAATCAGCGCCGCAGCCTGCTGGATTACCTGAAAAAGAAAGAAATCCAACGGTACCGTGATCTGATCAGTCGCCTGGGCCTGCGTCGTTAATTCTGTTTGGCCAACACCAAGCCGGGAAACCCTGCCGCAACACGCGTTCCGGCAGCGCTTGGCCGTAGGACGAAACATTGCCTGTGCAAAGGCGAAAAACAGGACCAGGTGGTCCGCCAAGTAAAGTAGGAAAACAAAGTGAAAAAACTGACAAAGTCATTTCAATATGGTGAGCACACCGTAACCATCGAGACCGGCGAAATTGGCAGGCAAGCCACCGCCGCGGTCATGGTCAACATGGACGATACCGTCGTCATGGTGGCGGTCGTAGGGCAAAAGGAAGCCAAACCGAATCAGCCGTTCTTTCCGCTGACCGTCAATTACCAGGAGAAGTTTTATGCCGCCGGCCGAATTCCGGGCGGCTTTTTCAAACGTGAAGGGCGCCCAACCGAGAAAGAAACGCTGACGTGCCGGTTGATCGACCGGCCGATCAGGCCCCTGTTTCCAAAAGGGTTTCTGAACGAGGTCCAGGTTACCGCCAACCTCATTTCCTCCAATCCCGATGTCGACGGTGACATTCCGGCGCTGATTGGAACGTCGGCAGCGCTGGCGCTGTCCGGAATCCCGTTCAACGGCCCAATCGGGGCCGCCAAGGTCGGGTACGTCAACGGTGAATACGTATTGAATCCTACGGCCGCCCAGTTACAGGAGTCGAAGCTGGAACTGGTGGTGGCGGGCACCGCAAAAGCCGTGTTGATGGTCGAGTCGGAGGCCAAGCTGCTGCCGGAAGAGGTCATGCTCGGCGCGGTTACCTTCGGCCACCGCTCGCTGCAGGCGGTCGTTACCGCGATCAGGGAACTCGTCGAGGAAGCGGACGTGACCCCGTGGGATTGGCAAACGGCCGCGGAAGACACCGGGCTCAAGGACAGGGTGGAAGCCGCCGCCAGGGACGGTTTGACCGCGGCTTATGCCATTGCCGACAAGATGGAGCGCCAGACGGCGGTCGCCGAGGTCAAGAACAACGTAATCGAGGCCATGTGCAATCCGGAAGACGAGTCTGCGCCTTGTGTCGATGCGGTCAGCGAAGCCCTCTACAAACTGGAAAAATTCCTGGTGCGCGACCACATCCTGTCGGGCAATCCGCGTATCGACGGCCGTGACCTGACGACCGTGCGCCCGATTTCCATCAGGACCGGCCTGCTGCCGCGGGCGCATGGTTCGGCCTTGTTCACGCGCGGTGAAACCCAGGCCATCGTGACGACCACGCTGGGCACCACGCGGGACGCGCAGATCATAGACGGGGTCAACGCGGAATATAAGGACCCGTTCATGCTGCACTACAATTTCCCGCATTTCTGTGTCGGCGAAACCGGCTTTGCCGGTGGCCCGAAACGCCGCGAGATCGGTCACGGCAAGCTGGCCAGGCGCGGGATCACGGCGGTTTTGCCGAGCATCGAAGACTTTCCCTATGTCATCCGCGTGGTCTCGGAAATCACCGAATCCAACGGGTCCAGTTCGATGGCGTCCGTGTGCGGTACGTCCCTGGCGCTGATGGACGCCGGTGTGCCGGTCAAGGCGCCGGTGGCCGGCATCGCGATGGGCCTGATCAAGGAAGGCGATCGTTTTGCCGTGCTCAGCGACATCCTGGGTGACGAGGATCACCTGGGTGACATGGACTTCAAGGTGGCCGGAACCAAAGAAGGCATCACCGCGCTGCAGATGGATATCAAGATCGAAGGGATCAACGAGGAGATCATGCGGATCGCCCTTTCACAGGCGAACGAAGGCCGCAATTTCATCCTCGGGGAAATGAACAAGGTCATTTCCGAGCCGCGCAGCGAGATGTCGGAATATGCGCCGCGCCTGATAACGATCAAGATCCATCCGGACAAGATCCGCGATGTCATCGGCAAGGGCGGCGTGACGATCCGCAGCATTACCGAGGAAACCGGCGCAACGGTCGATATTGCCGATGACGGCACCATCACGATCGGTTCGGTCAACAAGGAAGCGGGTGACGAAGCGCGCAAGCGCATCGAACAGATCACCGCCGATATCGAGCCCGGGCAGATCTTCGAAGGCAAGGTCATCAAGATCATGAATTTTGGTGCCTTTGTGTCGCTGGCGCCGGGCCGCGATGGCCTGGTACACATTTCGCAGTTGTCCGACGAGCGCGTCGAAAACGTCACCGACGTGGTCAAGGAAGGCGAGATGGTCAAGGTCAAGGTGCTGGAGGTGGACAAGCAGGGCCGCGTGAGACTGTCCATGAAGGAGGTCGGCAAGGACGACTGAACCGCGCAACGGTTCGATCGGTGAAATGCGCCCGGCTGGTCCGGGCGTTTTTGCTTGTAAACGGCCCCGACACCCCCCTGGCCTTCGTTGCAGGTTACAATGCGCGCGGACCCGGAAGGTTTTCGATGCAAGCAATCATACTCGCGGCCGGGCAGGGTAACCGTCTGGCCGAATCCAATGCTGACGGCAGGCCGAAGTGTCTGCTGGAATTTGGCGGCCGCAGCCTGCTCGAGCGGCAGTTGCACAACCTGTTCACGCTCGGGGTCGGGCGGGCGACACTGGTCGTCGGTCACGAGGCCGACCGTATTGTCGAGCACATCAGCACCCTGGCTTCGCGCCCGCAGGTGGACTTTGCCTACAACCCGGCCTTCCGGCAGGGCAGCGTACTCAGCCTGCTGGCCGCGCAACAGACCCTGAGCGGAGGCGGCCCGGTGCTCCTGCTCGACGCGGACGTGCTGTTTCACCCGCGCCTGCTCGAACGCCTGCTCGCATCCACGGCGGCCAACGCCTGTCTGCTGGACCGGAACTTCGAACGCGGCGAGGAGCCGGTTAAAATAGCCCTTAAGCAAGGGCGAATCGTTGAATTCCGCAAGCGGCTGGCAACGGGTCTCGACTACGATGTGGTCGGGGAATCGGTTGGCTTTTTCCGGTTCAGTGCGGAAACGGCCGCCGAAATCGCCCGCCTTTGCGACCGCTACGCCCTGGAAGGGCTGCTGGACGCTGCTTACGAGGAAGTGCTGCGGGACGTGATGCTGGCGGACCCGGCTGCGTTTGAGCCCGTCGACGTCAGCGGCCTGCCGTGGATCGAAATTGACTTTGCAGAAGATGTCGAGCGCGCGGCCGGGGAGATCATGCCGGCCATTGCCGCGAGTTGAGCCGACAGGAGCGGTGGTGGAAAAAACAGCGCAATTGAAAGCACTGCTGAATTCGAAACGCACCGAGTACATCCTCGAAGCGCACAGCGGGCTGTCGGCAAGGATCGTCGAAGAGGCCGGCTTCAAGGGTATCTGGGCATCCGGACTGGCCCTGTCGGCGCTGCACGCGCTGCGTGACAACAATGAATTGTCCTGGACCCAGGTCCTGGCGCAACTGGAATTCATGGCGGATGCCACGAGCATCCCGATCCTGCTGGACGGCGACACCGGTTATGGCGATTTCAACACGATGCGCCGCCTCGTACGCAAACTGGAGCAGCTCGGTGTCGCCGGCGTTTGCATCGAAGACAAGCAATTTCCCAAGACCAATAGCTTCATCAACGGTGAAAAGCAGGCGCTGGAGGACATCCAGACCTTTTGCGGCAAGCTGCAGGCCGGCAAGGATTCGCAGCGTGACGCCGATTTTTGCGTGGTCGCCAGGGTCGAGGCGCTGATCGCCGGCTGGGGCCTCGACGAGGCGCTCGAGCGCGCCGAGGCTTATCATGCCGCCGGCGCCGACGCCATCCTGATCCACAGCAAACGCTCGCAACCGGATGAAGTTCTCGCGTTCGCCGGCAGCTGGGAAGGCCGCTGTCCGCTGATCATCGTGCCGACCAAGTATTACGCGACGCCCGCGGAAGTTTTCGAGCAGGCGGGGATCAGCCTCGTTATCTGGGCCAACCAGATGATCCGGGCTTCGATCCTGGCGATGCAGGCCACCGCCGCCAATATCCGGCAAACCCGGTCACTGATCGAAAGCGAGGGCAATATTGCGACGGTCGCGGAGATTTTCCGCCTGCAGGGCGCCAGCGAACTGATCGAGGCGGAAGCGCGTTATGCGCGGGGCGGCGGTCACCCGGTGTCGGCGGTGATATTGGCGGCGTCCCGCGGTGAAGCGATGGACATGCTGACACTCGAGCGGCCCAAGGTCATGCTGCCGGTCAACGGTGTGCCGATGCTGCGGCGGCAGGTCGACAAGTTCAAGAAGCAGGGGGTCAATGAAATCACGGTCGTGGCCGGGTACCGCCACGACGCGATCGACGCGCAGGGCGCGGAGGTGCTCGTCAACGCGAACTGGGCGTCCAGCGGTGAGTTGCGCTCGCTGGCCTGCGCGCTGGATTGCATCGGTGAGGACACGGTGATCATTTACGGAGACCTGCTTTTCCGTTCCTACATCCTGCACAATTTGTTGGATTGGGACGCCGAGTTGCTGGTCGTGGTGGATTCCTCGCCCATCACCGGCCGGGCCGGCAACGCCAACGACCTGGCCTATTGTTCCGCGGCCGATAACCGCGCCATGTACCAGCAAAAGGTGCTGCTTGAACGGGTGACACCGGAAGCACGGTGGAACGAGCGACATCCGGACGGGCGTTGGATCGGCATGTTGCGGGTCGCCGGCAACGGCGCGATTCGGTTGCGCGAGGCCCTGGCGGCGCTGCTCAAGAGGGAGGACTTCGACACGCTGGGATTGCCCGATCTGCTCAACCGCCTGGTCGAGGACGGCCATCCCCCGCAGGTCCAGTACATACGCGGGCACTGGATGGACATCAACAAAATCGAGGACCTGGAGCGTGCGGGTGCATTTGACGCCACGGGCAATGCCTGAGAAACCGGGGGCAGGCTCGCCGTGATCGGGGCGCCCCGTTTTGTCGAGGCCGCCAGGCAATTGGGTTTCGATTTCTGGGCCGGGGTGCCTTGTTCCTTCCTCGGCCCGCTGATCGATTGCGTCGACGCCGCCAATGACCTGCGGTACGTCGGCGCCGCCAACGAAGGGGACGCGGTGGCAATGGCCAGCGGCGCCGCGCTGGCGGGCCACCGCGGCGTCGCCATGATGCAAAACTCCGGCCTGGGTAATGCCGTCAGCCCGTTGACCTCGCTGAACCAGGTTTTTCGCATCCCGCTGCTGCTGATCGTGACGCTGCGCGGCGAACCGGGCCGCGCGGACGAACCGCAGCACGAGTTGATGGGCAGGATTACGCCGCGGCTGCTGCAGACGATGGCGATCGACTGGGCCTGGTTTCCCCATGAAGCGGGCGAGATTGAGCCGGTGCTCCGGCGGGCCGTGGAGCACATGGATACAACCTCCAGGCCCTTTGCCTTGCTCATGAAAAAAGGTGCGGTCGAGCCCGCGCCGCCGGTTTGCAGGCCTCGGCGGGCCGCGGCAGGCCCGGCCGGCGAATCGGCGACCGGGTCACCGCTTGAGAGCCGGCCGCGGCGCGACGAGGTGTTGCGGGAATTGGTGGCTGCGGCTCAGGCGGCTGAGACGGTGCTGATCGCCTCCACCGGCTATTGCGGCCGGCAGTTGTACGCCATCGAGGACCGGGACAATCACTTTTACATGGTCGGGTCGATGGGTTGCGCCGCCTCCCTGGGGCTGGGCCTGTCACTGGTGCTGCCGGGCAGGCGCGTGGTCGTCATCGACGGGGACGGGGCGGCCCTGATGCGGATGGGCAACATGGCGACCATCGGCGCCTGCGCTGGGGACAATTTTTACCACCTTTTGCTGGACAACCACGCGCACGAGTCGACCGGCGGCCAGGCGACGGTCACCGACCGGATCGATTTTCCGGCCATCGCCCGGGCCTGCGGCTATCGCACTGTCGTTCGCGCCGGGAAATCGCCGGACATCGGGCGGTTCCTGCGGTCCGCGGCGCCAGCGCTGCTGTACGTGGAGACTGAGATGGGTGTTCCGGCGGAGTTGCCGCGACCGTCGGTCCGGCCGTTCGAGGTCGCGCGCCGCCTGGCGCGGCACCTCGGAGTGAAACCGCCCTGGGTGTAACCGGTATTCGCCACGCGGCGCTGCCGACAGCGATGCGCTCCTGCCGGCCCGGCGCTCGCTTCTGGCAAGTGCCGGTAGGCCCGGGTAAAATTCAGAAGCTCCACAGCCTGATCAACGGAGTAGCCGATGGTAGCCGACAGAAGCTCACGCATGGGAAATCGCGAAGGCCTGCCGGGCTGGTTCGACCGCGTCCGTTTCAACGAAGGCATGCGGCAGGGCCTGGGCCTGTTACTGGTGGCCGCGTGCGCCTATTATGCACGACCGATTGGCGCGCTTGCGGTCGTGGGCTTGTTGCTGGCGCTGGTAGGACAAATGCTGAGGGTCTACGCGGCCGGATTCATTTTCAAAAACAGCGAGTTGGCGACCAGCGGCCCGTACGCTCTGGTGCGGCATCCGCTCTATCTTGGCAATATCCTGATCCTCGCCGGGTTTGGCCTGGCGTCGGCCAATCTTTACCTCTGCGCCTTGCTGCTGATTTTTTTCCTAATCTGGTATCCGGCCGCAATCGCCTACGAAGACAACAAGTTGGAAAGGCTTTTCGGTGACAAATGGGTCGACTGGAGCAGGGATACCCATGCGCTGGTTCCGCGCGGTTTTCGCTGGGCGGACCTGAAAGGCGAAGGCTGGGACACTTACCAGTCGCTGATCCGAAACGGCGAGCTGCCGATATCGTTGTACCTCCTGAGTTGCGGTATCTGGCTCTGGGTCGTGGCCCACTCGAATTGACAGCGCCGTTGTCAAAGCGCGCGTGAGAGCCATCCTGCTCAATCCCGGACCCGTATCGCTCAGCGAGGGCGTGCGCAAGGCCGTCGCCAGCCAGGACCTGTGCCACCGCGAAGCGGAATATTTCGACGTGCAGGACGAAGTCATCACCGGGCTGCTGCAGGTGTACGGCTGCGAAGCGCAGACCTGGGCGGCCGTGCTGATGGGCGGTTCCGGCACCACCGCCATGGAAGCCATGCTGGCGTCCCTGCTGCCGCCGCACTCGCGCTTGCTGGTGATCGAGAACGGCATCTATGGTGAACGCCTGAGCCGGATCGCGGAAATCCACGCGCTCGAACACGAGGCGATGCGGCTCGACTGGGGCGCCGGGATCGATCTGCAGGCGCTTGGCGAATTGCTCGGCGCGGGCGGGTTTTCTCACCTCGCCACCGTCCAGCACGAGACCACCACCGGCCGCCTCAACGACGCGGCCGCGATCGCGGATTTGTGCGAACGGCATGGCGTTTCGTTATTGCTGGATTCCGTGTCCGCCTTCGGCGCCGAGGCGGTGCCGTTCGGATCCCCGGCCTTAACGGCCGTGGCCGCCACCGCCAGCAAGTGCCTGCACGGCATACCGGGACTGGCCATCGTCTTGTGCCGCAGGAGCGCCCTGGAACAGGCACCGCCGGCGCGCAGCCTGACGCTGCACCTGCCGGACTGGGCCAGCCACCAGGCGCGCCGTTCCACGCCGTACACACCGCCGGTCAATGCGGTTCTCGCTTTGAGCCAGGCGCTGAGGGAACTGCGCGATCAGGGCGGTTGGCAGGCGCGCCGGACGCACTACCGCAAACTGGCCGGGCAGGTCGCCACGACGCTCCGGACGCTGGCGGTCGAGCCCTGGCTGCCGGCCGCCGAGAGTTCCTCTGCGCTGCGCAGTTATCTATTGCCGCCGGGCATGGATTACAATGCGCTGCATGCCGGTCTCAAGCAGCGCGGATTCATCATTTACGCGGGCCAGGGCGGGCTGTTCAAGGAGCTGTTCAGGCTTTCGACCATGGGTGAAATCAGCGCCTACGACATGGCCCGGCTGCAACAGGCTTTACGGGCAGTCATTGCCGGCCGCTAGCTGTCATCGCGGATTGTCGGTGGCAACGGCGGGTGCTCGAATCGCATCGACGTGCGTCTGGGCCGCCCATCACTCGGAACAGGGCAGGAACGGAACGGTGGCTGAGCCGGGTGTGCAACCAACTTTTGGATAATGTAGACGAAAACGCTTATGCTCTCTGATTTTCATTTACCTGCCGACAAGCTTACAGCCGACCGGGGTCCCATGCGGAGCAGGAATCAGAAAGGCACCCCCAAGGCCGCCTGGACGGGTTGGTTGCTGCTCCCCGCGCTGCTGCTCGCGCCCCTGCCTGCGTGGGCGTACCTCGATCCCACCACGGGCAGCATGGTGATATCGGCCGTGGTCGGTCTGTTCGCGTCGCTGGTGCTGGCCGTCAGAACCTACTGGTACAAGCTCAAGGCCTTGTTCAGGCGCAAGCCGGCGGCTGCGGAAAACGAAGACCGGACCGGTTGACGGGGTGTGTCGAGGCATGGGATTTCTGACGGCCCTGAGCGGCTGGCGCGGCTACCGCAAACTCGGCGCGGAGTGGCGCAACATCGTTTTTTACTCCGAAAGCGGGCAGGACTGGCACTGGTTCAGCGCACTGATCGAAGAACTCAACACCCGGCTGGGACGCAGGCTGACCTATGTCACTTCCGACCCCGCCGACCCCGGGTTGGGCCGCCGGCACGAACGCTTTCGCGCCGTTTGCATTCCCGAGGGCCTGTTCCTGACGCTGCACTTCAATCTGCAAAAGGCCGGTGTCGTGGTCATGACCATGATGGACCTGGATAACCTGCAGCTCAAAAAGTCCATTAACCCGGTACACTACGTCTACCTGTTTCACTCGCTCGGCAGCACCCACATGGTGGACCACGCGAATTCCTACGACGCCTACGACACGCTGTTCTGCGCCGGCCCGCACCACGTGGTCGAGTTGCGGAAACGCGAATCCATCGCCGGCCTGCCGGCGCGCAACCTGTTCGAATACGGGCACCCCCGGCTGGAGCAGTTACTGGCGCTGGGACGGCGCCGGAGCGGCGCGCCGGGCAACGCAGTCACGACGGTACTGGTGGCCCCGACCTGGGGCGAAAACTCGATATTCAACACCTGCGGTGAGCGCCTGGTCGGTGTATTGCTCGACGCCGGCTACCGTGTCATCGCACGGCCGCATTACCAGACCCGGCGGCTGACACCAGGGGTGATCGACACGTTGCAAACCCGGTTCCGGGAGCACGCCAATTTCGAACTCGGCCTCGACATGGGCGAAAGCGAGTCACTGTTGCGTTCCGACTTACTGGTCAGTGACTGGTCCGCGATGGCGATCGAGTACGCCCTCGGCCTCGAGAAACCGGTGCTTTATATCGACCTGCCGCGGCGGCAACGCAATCCCGACTGGCAGGCGCTGGGAATCGAGCCGCTGGAGGTCGCTTTCCGCAAGCAATCCGGCATGATCTTGTCGCCCCGGAGGCTTGAAGAGGCGCCGCAATGCATCTCCCGGTTGCTGGAGGGCGCCGGCGATTTCAAGAAGAAAATGAGCTCGCTCCGATCGGCCCTGGTGTTCAACCCGGGGCGCAGCATAGCGCTTGGCGCACGCGAGATCGCCCGGCTTGCCGAGCAGCATGCCCGCTGAAGGCGTCACAAGGCGGTTGTTGTTCCGCTGGCTGGGTTGGTTTGCGCTGGCCAACGGCATCGTGCTCGGCGTGATCGATCTGCGCTACCTCGGCGACTCCCTGGCGAACATGACACCGCTCGCCTGGGTCTACCTGGTCGCCATTTACTGCAGCCACCATGTGCTTCTGGCGTTGCTGCCACTGTTGCTGCTGGGCGGGCCGCTGATCCTGCTGCGGCCGTCATTCAGGCTGTTGCGGCCGGTCTCGGTTCTGCTGTTGAGCCTGGTGGCGGCTGTCATCGTGCTCGACAGCCTGCTGTGGTCGCAGGGGCGGTTTCACCTGAACGCGCTGACCGTGCAGATCCTCGGCTTGAAGAGCTGGGTTTTCGCCGGGACGATGTTTGTCATTGCGCTCGTGTTCGAATCGCTGCTGGCGGGCAGGGTCTGGTCATGGGTCGGTTGCGGCCGCGCGCGCCACGGTCGCCCGCTGGCCGTGTTGTTGACGGTCCTGTTCCTGACGGCGCAGGGTATCTACGTCTGGGCGGACGCCAGTTATTACGTTCCTGTTACCAGCGTGGCGCAACAATTACCGGTGCAGCGCGGGTTCACGGCCAAGCGGTTCCTGGTGCGGCACGGGCTGCTCGACGTCAGCCAGGCGCGCGCCAGGCACATGGCGGGCCGGCTGTCCGCCGGGACCGGGCGAGTGGCGGGCGGCAGCCTCAGGTACCCGCTGGAACCCTTGCATTGCCGGGCAGAGCGCCGTCAGAACCTGTTGATCATACTGGTGGACGCCATGCGCCGCGACATGTTGGATCCGGCGCTGACGCCCCGCTTGTCTCGCTTCGCAGACAGGCGCGCGATCCGTTTCGGCAACCATTACAGCGGCGGAAATTCATCCAGGATTGGGGTTTTCAGTCTCTTTTATGGTTTGCCGCCGGGCTACTTCAACAGTATCGAGGCGCAGCAGCGCCCGCCGGTGCTGGTCGACCGGTTGCTCGCCGCGGACTACCAGCCCGGTCTTTTCAGCAGTGCCAGCATGTACCGCCCGGTGGCGCTGGATCGCACCGCCTTCGCCGCTGTTGCAAACCTGCACGTGGAAAACCGGCCGCCGGGCGCGCCGGCCTGGCAACGCGACCGCGCCATGACCCGGGACTGGATGCGGTGGCTCGGGCAGCGAGACCCGGGGCGGCCCTTTTTCGGGTTCCTGTTTTACGACGCCGTCAACGGCAAGTCCTATCCGCCCGGGTACGCGCAGCGCCCGACCTTGGCCCCTGTGGGCGGGCGGGTTTTGGAATCCTTTGCCCGTTATCAGAGAGCCGTGATGTTCGATGACGATTTGATCGGTCAGGTGCTCGACGACCTGGGCCGGCGCGGCCTGCTGGACGATACCGTCGTCATCGTCACGGCCGATCACGGTGAAGAATTCAATGAAGACCAAAACGGCATCAGCGGCCACGGCTCCGGATACAGCCGCTACCAGTTGGGCGTGCCGCTGCTGCTGGCATGGCCGGGGCAGCCGCCGGGACTGATTAGCAAGCGCACGTCGCACTACGATATCGCCCCGACGCTGGTAAGACGCCTTTTGGGTTGCAATAATCCGCCGGCTGATTTTTCCATCGGGCACGACCTGTTACAGGGACCCCAGTGGGACTGGCTGTTGGCCGGCAGCTATTACAACTACGCCCTGATCGAGCCGGGCCAGGTCACCGTGACATTCCCGAACGGCACCTACGAGGTACGTGATGACCACTACCGCTTACGCAAAAACCCGCGGCTGAACCTGCGGTTACTGGAAGCTGCGATGCATGAAAACAGCCGCTTTTACCGGCCATGACCGGCAGGCTGGTAATGCAGTCTGAATTGAGCCACGGGCCGTCGCGCCGGTTCCGGCTTGCGCGCCTTGGCGTGCTCTTGCTGATGCTCGCCGCCGCGCCGGCGGCCCACGCCAGTATCGACATTGAAACCCAGTCGCTGAAACTGCGGTTCGGTGCGTTGGGCGACCTGGAACGGGTCGAGGCCTGCTTTCCGGGTTGCAGCGATCCGCACGTGCAAACCCAGGTGATGTCTTCGCGGCTGGGCATGTTGCTGCTGGTGCCGCGCGGTTCGCGTGTTTCACAGAGCGGGCGCCGCCGTGAAAAAAACGCCACCATCCTCGAATTCTCCAGCAATGGCGGCAAGACGCTGCGCCGCTGGCGGATACCGGACCGGGGTTGGCTCATTTCACTCGAGGTCACGGGCATGCAGCGGGCGGAACTGGCCGCGGGCGAGGACTTCAGGCCGCGCCGCGCCAGCGGATTCGGCTACCTGCTTGAGCAGACCCGCTACCTGTTTTTCAAGCAGGGCCGCGTCGAGGCGGCGGGGCTCGACGAAACCAGCCTGAAACCGCGCGCGACCGATGACTGGTTCGGCTTTCGCAACCGGTTCTGGAGCGCCATGGTCAAGCCCGGCCAGACCCTCGAGGTCAGCCCCCGAACTGGCGAGCGGATCGAGGACGCCAGCATTATTTTTGACTTGCCGGGCGGGAAAGCAGCCGGTTTCGAGCTCTACTTCGGCCCGGTCGAACCGGCGGCGCTCAAACAAACGGCACCGGAACTCGAAGCACTGATGTATTCCGGCTTGTGGTTCTGGTTGCGCTGGATTTGCCAGGCGCTGTACGCGCTGCTCAACGTCATTCACTCGGCCGTGCCCAACTGGGCTCTGGCGGTGATGCTCATGTCCGTGCTCGTCCATGTGCTGATGCGGCCGTTGAGCCGGATCGCGGAGCGGCTGCAGGAGCAGGTGCATGCAACGGATGCGCGTCTGCGTCCGGCTCTGGCGAAAATCAAGAAAGAATTCAAGGGCGCGCAACAATCGGAGAAGATACTCGGGCTCTACAAGTCCGAAGGCGTGCACCCGCTCTACAGTCTGAAAAGCCTGGCCGGCGTCGCGGTGGTGATCCCGGTATTTATCGGCGCCTTCGACATGCTGGCGGAGAACATCCATCTCGCCGGTGCCTCGTTTCTCTGGATCGACGACCTGTCACGTCCTGATGCGTTTGCCCGGTTACCGTTTTCATTGCCGTTTTTCGGTCGCGAACTGAACCTGTTGCCGTTCATCATGACCGGGTTTTCCTTCGTGGCGTCGAAACTTCACAGCCATCCGTCGATGGATGCGGCCGAGCAACGCAAGCAGGCCCGCAACCTGGTGTTGATGTCGCTGGGTTTCCTGTTGCTGTTTTATACTTTTCCTGCGGGCATGGTGTTGTACTGGACCACCAACAACCTCATTTCCGCGGCCAGGTTCGCCTGGCAGCGCCACCGCCACAGCCGGGATTCAGACTGACGGGGACCAACGGCATGCTGAGCCAGAAGCAGATCGCGCAGTTCCGTGACGACGGCTACCTCGTCGTCCGCGGCCTTTTTGGCAGCGAAGAAATGCGCACGATCAGCCGCTGGGCGGAGGAACTCGCGGCCGCGCCTGAAGTACCGGGTGGCGCAATGAAATACTTCGAGGATGGCGGGGAAGCGGGCTCGCGGCTGCTCTCCAGGGTCGAGAATTTCGTACCCTGGCACGCGGGCTTCCGTGAACTGATTACCCGTCGCAGGCTACGGCAGGCGGTCGACGATCTGTTCGGCGAAGCGGCGGTGCTGTTCAAGGACAAGATCAACTACAAGCTGCCGGGCGCCGCCGGGTTCAGGGCCCACCAGGACGTGCAGGCGGGATGGGATGCTTACGCCGGGCTGCACGTTACCGCCATGGTCGCCATCGACGCGACCGACGAGACCAACGGCAGCCTCGAGATGATCCCGGGTCTGCACCGCGAAGGCCTGCTCGGGCAGATGTGGGCGCCGCTGACGGATGCCGATACCGCGGGCAGGGCGTATGTGCCGGTGCATTGCCGCAGCGGTGACGCCGTGTTTTTTGACTCCTACGCACCGCACCGCTCCGGCCCCAACCGTAGCCAACTGGCGCGCCGGGTATTGTATATTACCTACAACAAGGCCTCGGAAGGGGAGCACCGGGCAAGGTATTACGCCGACAAGCGCAAAAGCTATCCGCCGGACATCGAACGTGAAGCGGGCAAAGATTATACATTCAAGGTATGAACATGGAGATGATCCAGGTACCCGTATCGCCGGGTGAGTTGCTCGACAAGATCACCATTCTCGAAATCAAGGCAGCGAGGATGGAAGACCCCGGTCAGCGCGCCAACGTGAAACGGGAGCTGGAATTGCTCGAGGCCAGTTGGCGCGAGGCGGTCCGCGACGATGAGACGACGGCGCGAATTCACGGTCGGCTCAGGACCGTCAACGAAACGCTGTGGGAGGTGGAGGACGCCATTCGCGAGTGCGAACGCGCCGGCGCGTTTGACCAGCGCTTCGTCGACCTGGCCCGCAGCGTCTACACGACCAACGACGAGCGCGCCCGCATCAAGCGCGAACTGAACCGGCACCTGGGTTCGCAAATCATCGAGGAAAAGTCTTACCGGGGCTACTAGCCTGCATATTGCACCAGTCGGTCTTAAGCCTGCAGCTTATCATTTGAATACCAATACATTTTCAAATATTTCGATGTATCATCCAAAATGTCAATTCGTACCCGGCGTGACACCTATCCCAGCCCGGACTGGTTCAGGTTCATCTGCACTTGAGCTTCCCTCAACCCATAGCTACAGCTATGGGTTTCAGTCCAGCCCTGCGTGCAGCCGCACCTGACCTGCGCCCGCATCCGGGATACTGGTGCAATATCCGGGCTAGCCCGTATGGTGTAGAGCAAATTACACCCGTAACCTGGCCGTGGCTCGTTGCGCCGGGCCGACATCCAGGCTACGGGTTCAATATTTGCCGGTTAAGCGGCAGCCATGGCCTGGTCGAGCTTGCGGCAAACGTCAGCGGTCTCGACCAGGTCCATCACCCCCGGAACCTCGATGCGCTGACCCCAGCGAAGCTGTTGCGGGTCCTTGCGACGAAAGCGCCTCGCGGCTTCCGCGTAGCGGTCGACGCAAAGGTCCAGGCTGCGGTACGGCCCGGAGCGTTGGCTCGGTGTGGCCGCGTACAACCCGATGACCGGCGTACCCAGCGCGGAGGCCAGGTGCACGGGGCCCGAATCCGGTGAAAGCAGCACCGCGGCTTTTTGCAGCAGGGCCAGCAGCCGCCCGGGCGTGTCTTTACCGACCAGGTTCAGGGTCTGTCTCTCCATCGCGGCCTGAATTTTCCGTGCGGTGCTGATCTCGATGCCGGACGCCCCGCCCACGAGGGCCACCTGCATCGCATGTGTCGAAATTGCATAATCCGCCACGGCTGCGTAACGCTCGGCGGCCCAGTTCCTGTGGCGGTGGCTGGAACAGGGGTTGATCAGCAGCACCGGCGCGGCGGCGGGCAGTTGCCGGGCGGCCCACTCGAGGTCTTCCGCGGCCGGGTGCAGAGCCCATTCGGGCGGCTCGGGTGGCAAATCCAGCGCCCGGGCGAACTCCAGAAACGCATCGACCTGGTGCTGTTGCGTCACGCTGCGGACCGAACGGTTGATGAACCATTGATGCCGGTCACGCCAGCGGGGTTTGTCCCAGCCGATGCGAACGGGCGCGCTGATGAGCGTAGAGAGCAAGTTGGCGCGGGCGGAAACCTGCATGTGCAGCAACACGTCGAAGTGGCGGCCCTTCAGGCGCTTGCGCAACCCGCGAACGGCGCGCAGGCCGCCCCGTTTGTCGATGACAATCAGTTCGACATCCTCAAGGCCTTGCAAAAAGCGGGCTTCCGGCTGGTTGACGATCCAGCTTATGCGGGTTCGCGGCAGGTGTTTGTGGATGGCGCCGAGCACCGGCAGGACGTGGGTGACGTCGCCAATGGCGGACAGACGCAATATGCAGATCGTACGCGGGTACACTTCTGGCCCTTGCCTGAAAAGGCCCAGTATCCAAGTTTGGGGGAAGAAAATCACCTGATTTGCTGAAAAAACGCATGAACTGCATTTCGCACCACTCGGCTGGCGGTCGACCGATGCAATATACAGGCTAACCCCGGGCATTTAACTTAGAATATCGCGTGCATGGAACTCGTTATTCATAAACGCGCCTCGATCAGCATGGCCTCTGACGCCAGCCGTCTGCGGACACCCTCGGCGGAATATTTCAGCGTGGACTACTGGCAGGACCAGGGGGCGGTCGAGGGGTTCGCCCCCGGGCGTGGACATGCCTGCTTCATCGAGGCGCCGTTCGGCCGCGCCGTATTGCGGCCGTATCTGCGTGGCGGTTGGGCCGCCAGGCTGAGCCGTGACCAATACCTGTTCACCGGCGTTGAGCGTTCGCGGCCGTTCAGGGAGTTGCGTCTGTTGTGGCGCCTGTGTGAAGCCGGTCTGAATGTTCCGCGGCCGCTGGCCGCTTTGTGTGAGCACCACGGCTGCTTGTCGACCGGTGCGCTTATTACCGAGCGGATTCCGCAGTCGCAGACGCTGGCGGAGCGCCTGCCGGTGTTTGGCGATTCGGATTGGCTGGCGCTGGGCCGGGCGCTGGCGAAGTTCCACCGGGCCGGAGTCCGCCACGCCGATCTGAATGCCCGCAACATACTGCTCGACGGCCGCGGCCAGGTTTTCCTCGTCGATTTCGACCGTGCGCGATACACACCGGGCCGGGTTGTCAATGGCAGGTCAAATCTGCGGCGGCTCAGGCGTTCGCTGACAAAACTCTGGCCCGATAACGCCCCGGTCCCATTGCCGGTTGCCTGGGGCCGGCTGCTGGATGGCTATCGTGCCTGAACGCCCGCAAGAGGTGGCACTGCGTCAACTCCGCTCCAGGCGGCTGATGCTCGTGGCCGCCCGCCCGGCCCTGATCGAGAAGGATATCGAAGGCCGTGAACAACTGGCCGCGGCGCTCGACGCCGAGGTGCCGGAGGCCTGGCCGCCGGACCTGCACGGCCAGGAAGCCGCGCAGTACGCTTTGCAGCACAGGGATGAGGCGGCGGAACAGGGTTGGTCGTTCTGGTATCTCATCAGTAACGAGGAGCCGCAACAGCTGATTGGGATCTGCGGCTTCAAGGGCCGGCCGGACCGGGCCGGCTCGGTTGAAATCAGTTACTCGATCCTCGAAGCCTGGCAGCGCCGCGGTTTTGCGACCGAGGCAGTGGCCAGGCTGGTGGAATGGGCGTTTTCACATCACAACGTCCACGAGGTCTGCGCTGAAACCCTGCCGCACCTCAGACAGTCGATCCGTGTTCTGGAGAAGAACGGTTTCAAATTGACCGGAACCGGTTCCGAGGCCGGCGTCATACGTTACGCGGTAACGCGCAGCAGCCTGAATTGAGCGGCGCCCGGGCTTTTCCCGCCTCGCTTCCCCCTCGCCGCCCCCTGCCATCGTTCATACCCGTTGACTTAAATCAGAAGTATATTAAAATGATATCACTATAATATAGGTGGA
The DNA here is from genome assembly GCA_963774415.1 of uncultured Gammaproteobacteria bacterium. Lineage (GTDB taxonomy): Bacteria > Pseudomonadota > Gammaproteobacteria > Xanthomonadales > SZUA-36 > SZUA-36. Next base: position 1,202,565 of record CAVZEU010000003.1, read on the forward strand.
GTGGAGCCATGATCAAAGAAATCGATCGCAAGTGTTCGTCGGGCTACCTGGCGCTGGTCGTCTTGCCGGGCCTGTTGCTTCTCAATGCCTGGATGCTGGTCAACGCCATCAACGCCGAGAACGTCGTCTGGACGATCGTGCTGCTGCTGGTGCTGGTCGTGCTGGTGGTTTGCCTGCGCGGGTTTTTCATGGTGCAGCCCAATCAATCGAAGGTGCTGACGCTGTTCGGCAGCTATGTCGGCAGCGTGCGCCAAACGGGATTGCGCTGGGCGAATCCTTTCTATATGAAGCGGACCATTTCATTGAGGGTCAGGAACTTCGATTGCGACAAGCTCAAGGTCAACGACAGTTCCGGCAACCCGATTGAAATCGCCGCCGTGATCGTGTGGAAAGTGGTCGATTCGGCCGAGGCCGTGTTCGAGGTGGACGATTACATCAGTTTCGTGGAAATCCAGTCCGAGGCCGCCGTCAGGAACCTGGCCACCAGCTATCCTTACGAGACGCATTCGGATGATGTCATCGCCTTGCGCAGCAATCCGCAGGAGATCGCGGACAAACTCAAGGATGAGGTGCAAAACCGCCTTGAAAAAGCCGGCGTTCTCGTGATCGAGGCGCGCATCAGCCACCTTGCCTACGCCCAGGAGATCGCCAGTGCGATGCTCAGACGCCAGCAGGCCCAGGCCATCGTGGCCGCGCGCCGGCAAATCGTCGATGGCGCGGTCGGCATGGTCAAGATGGCGCTGCACGAACTCGCCGAGCAGCAGGTGATTGAGCTTGACGAAGAGCGTAAAGCCGCCATGGTCAGCAACTTGCTGGTGGTGCTTTGCGGTGAGGAAAACGTGCAGCCGGTGCTGAACACGGGGGGGCTGTATAGCTAGCGCCAAAGGCCCTGACCCCATGTCCGCAAAGAAAGCGTTTCAACTGCGCATATCGGAAGACATCTGGCTGGCCGTCAGGCGCTGGTCGGATGACGAATTGCGCAGCGTCAATGCACAAATTGAATATCTTCTGCGCGATGCGCTGCGCCGGGCAGGGCGCCTGCCCGGCGGCAAAAAATCCGACCGTGGCGGTTCCGGTGCGGGCACCCCGGAATCGGGCTGAAGATCCGTGCCGGTGAGCCGTTATCGACGGGCCCGGCCCGGAAGTTGACCCGACTTTTCCAATGCCGATTCGAAAACGGCCGGCTCCGGGCGTATTCGATAATTGTCGGTTTGATCCAGGTGAATGACGGTGCCGCCGGCATCGGTGGCGATGACCGTGGGCAGTACCGTGTGTGAGCCATAACCCAGCAACTGGATACCCAGTGGCGTACCCCAGGGGTGGTCGATGCCCAGCTTCCTGGCAGCGGTATTTTCGGGGTCCGTCAGGAAAGTCATGGGCGCATCGAATCGTGCGGCCATGGCCGCGCTTTTTCTGGCCGGTTGCGGGCTGATCAGGACCAGGCGAACGCCGCGCTCGGCCAAGCGCAGGCATGCCCCGGCGAGCTCCTGAATCTGGGCATAACAAAAGGGGCACCAGTTGCCGCGGTAAAATACCAGCAGGTGCGGGGCCGTCCTGAAGCTATCGGAGCAAACACGGTTGCCCGCCAGGTCCCGCAGTTCAAACCCGGGCAGGGCGGCGCCGACCTCGAGCCGCGAGGGGTACCGGCCGCGGACAACGGAGTACCAGCGCAGGTAGGCCAGCCAGCCAAGCATTGTCAGCCCTGCCCACAGGTGAGCGTGGCCGGCGACCGGGCCGTAGCGGTATGACGCGGTCATGGCGATTGCCAGGCCGGCGCCGCCGAGCACGCTGTATCCGACCGGGTGGCGGGAAGTTCGGGGCGTTCTGAACAGATACGAACGGACGAAGAAGGCCAGGGGTGCGGCCGCCGCGAGCGTGAGGCCCAGCCAGGCCAGCAGGGGTCCAGCGCCGCTTGCGAGCCGCACTGCCCCATAAATGCCGACCGCGAGCAGCCAGCATACAAAACAACTGATGAATATTGATTTAAGAACGTTCAAAATGGGCGGCCTCCGGTTGCGTTTTCGAGCCGCCGAACCTATCGATAAAGATCCAGATCAATGGAGTCTACCCATGTTGAAGCAAAAAATTCTGATCCCGTTACTGCTCATTCTTCTCCCGGTGACCGCCTGGTCGCTGGAGCCGAAATGTCTGCCGCCGGAACAGCTGCCGGATAACCCGTTTCCGCTGGTCAAGTTGGAAACAAGTATGGGTGATATCGAGGTCGAATTGAACCGCATGCGCGCGCCGGCCAGCGTCAACAATTTCCTGCGCTACGTGCTCGAAGGAGAATACAATGGAACGATCTTCCACCGCGTCATTGCGGGTTTCGTCGTGCAAGGCGGGGGTTACACCAAGGGTTTCGAGGGCAAAACCGTGCACGAACCGGTGATCAACGAATCCGGCAACGGTTTGAAAAATACGACCGGCACGATCGCCATGGCGAGATTTGACGACCCGCATTCCGCAACCAGGCAGTTCTATTTCAACATGGCCGACAACGCCAACCTGGATCCGAACTCCAAGAACTGGGGCTACACGGTATTCGGGCAGGTTGTCAGCGGCATGGAAGTGTTAAAGGCCATAGAAAAGGTCAAGACCGATTTCAACGAGGCACTGAATGCCGAGGATGTACCGGTAGAACCGGTTTTGCTGATCAAGGCAAGCGTCGAATAGCCCTCCCGCCGATCCTTGTTTGCGGATGAATGGCGAATGATGATCTGGGGTGAGGTTTTCGCACTGGCCAGCGCATTGAGTTGGGCGCTGGCGGTCATCTTTTTGCGTCGTTCCGGGGAGCGGCTGCCGGCATTTGACCTCAACCTGATCAAGAACCTGGTCGGATTTGCCTTGATGATTCCGACCATCCTGCTTTTCAATGGCGTTACGCTGCCTGACTACTCCCTTGCGGATGTGCTGCTGGTGTTTATCTCGGGCCTGGTCGGTATCGCCGTGGCGGACACCTGGTATTTGCACGCGCTCAAGTTGATGGGCGCCAGCCGCATGGGTATCGTGGCCAACCTGTTCAGCCCGTTTGTGATCTTGTTGTCGTCCGTGTTTCTCGCCGAACACATGGGCGTTTTCCAGTGGCTTGGGTTCGTGCTGGTGATGGCGGGGGTGTTGCTGGTCACCTGGAGGGTGCAACGGGCCGAACGGCCGGCGGCTGATGTCAGGAAAGGCGCCGTGATTGGGGTCGCGTCAATCCTGGCGATGGCCATCGGCGTGGTCATGATCAAGAGCATCCTGGAAACCCGGCCTTTCTTGTGGACCGTGGAGTTGCGACTGCTTGGCGGCGTCGCCGGCATGTTTGTTTACGTCGGGGTCAAACATCGGTGGCACGGCATAATCATAAACATCCGTCAGCCGCAACCGTGGGGCGAAATATTGCTTGCATCCTTTTTGGCTGCATACCTCTCGCTGATCCTGTGGCTGGCAGGCTATAAGCTGATCGAGGCTTCCGTCGCCTCGGTGCTGAACCAGACCAACGGAACCTTCATCGTGTTCCTGGCCTGGTTGATGCTGGGAGAGAAGATCAGCCGGCGCAAATTCGCGGGGGTCCTTCTCACGCTTGGCGGTGTCACGGCGATGCTGAGCCTCTGACGCAGGATTCGATAATGCACAGTTCCACGGCAGGTGGGCAGCCTTGCCCGCTCAGGCTCCGCCGCGGCCGGGTGAACCTGATGATTACCAGGCATCCCGAACTTAATGGGAATTGGACTACAACATCCAAAGACAAAAAAGAAGTAATTTGGTATTGACATTAATGGCAATAAATGGCATAAATGTCAATAAATGACATATTCGTCAAATCCGTAACGAAACCGATACGGATTGAAGGAGGGGGGAAGCCCGAAAACCTGTTCAGGATGGCATCCAGATGTTCAAAGGGGGAGTTCTGATGATGCCGCGAAGGGGATCCTGAATCGGTTCAGAGGGCAGGGCAAAGCTCCGGTCTTTCACAAAGGCCGGGCTTTGCTTTGCACGGAAAAGTTGTGAACCATTTGCCGCCGAATCCGGTTTTGACAATTGCTGTACACGGGTCGAATTGGCACATGGAAGTGGGACACATAAAAGGAACCGGAATATTATGGCTTCATCATCCGCTTCAAGTTTCGAAGACGTCGCCGCCCTCAGTCGTGTTGTCGAAAACGTGTTCAGACGGCTCATCCGCATACTCGTCGGACGCATGACACTGAAAAAACTGCAGGAAATGATCCAGGTCATTTTCGTACAGGAAACCGAGGCAAAGTTGAAAAAGGAAGCACCGGGCAAGAGCGTCGCGCTGGGTGATCTGTCACTGCTGACCGGCGTCGATACCCGAACCATCAAGAAGGCTCGGTCGTTTATCGCCCTCAGTGATCCAATGCACATGAACGAGGAATTCCTGGACGGCTTTATGCCGTTTTTCAAGCTCTTCGATTTATGGTTTAACGACCCCGACTATTTTGACGAAACGCTTGGGAAGCCCAGAATTTTGAAAATCGCCGGCGAAGGAACAACTTTCACGCAACTCGTCAAGGCGGCCATGCCCGCCAGGGGTCTAACATTGTACGCCATTTTGAAGCGGCTGAAGGATATTGGGGTAATTGAGGAAGATTCGGAAAACGGGACCGTGAGATTGTTGCAGGAGGACAATATCTTCATCAGTCAAGACGAATTGGACCAGATTGACGTGGGCTTTACTGCAATTGCCAATCTAGCCGGGACCGTAGAGCACAACATCCTTCATAAGAGCGGGCAGAAGTTCTATCAAAGAGGGTGTTGGAATTATCAATTTGACCCGAACGAGATGGAACGTGTGCGAAACGTGATTTATGAATTCCTAAGCGATACTGATGATGAAGCTAGAGCACTCATAACTTCTTTGGCCGACTCTGATAGGAAGCCAGGGCAACTGACCGCAGGCGTAAGCATGTTCTACTTTGAAGAGTAATGGCAGAAGTTAGTGTATTTAGTGTCAGGTATCGTATCGTAGCGCGCAAATTCTGATGCACGAGAATTGAGCAAACGGTCCACGTGAATTCGACTTTTCCCGCGACCGATTAGGGCTAAAACCTATCCTGTTCTATCTGTGAGCGAGAGAAACACACCGTGACCGGAATACACCCTAATTCTAATGGTGCGCCCGACAGGATTCGAACCTGTGACCCCAAGATTAGGAATCTTGTGCTCTATCCGACTGAGCTACGGGCGCTTGGGTTGAGCTATTCTACCCATTTTTTGAGCGGCTTGTACTTAGAGAACGTCTGATTTCAAAGGAAACGGTAAACCAGTTTTGTTTCCAAAACAAACCACCCACAGACGCGTCGGCTTGCTGTTTTGCAGAGCCACACCGAGGCCTAATGAAACTGAACGTTAACGCATTTTTTCAGGCGTTAAGCGGGTGTACCCAATATCGAATACTCCTGTCTTAGCATTGGACGAGCACGGCAATCCGAGAAAGTGCCCCTGCAGGATGCAGGGGCAAACCTCTCGTTGGACTATCGTTTCGCTCACAAGCTTCAATATTCGTGAGCATCAGCCGCAGACTTGTCAGTCCGTGAGCCAGTTATTTGTTGTTATTGGGCAAAGGTCGCATTGATTTGCGAAGAACTATCTCCAGAGTTCGCACATAGCCCTGTATCGCCCATTACAACTACGTTATCAAAAGAAACAACCTGGTTGTTGTTCCCATCCAGCACTGAAACTGAGGCCGTTTGACAACCGAGGTTGACTTCAAATTGCAGGCTGGTTGCTACAGTGACGCTTTCACTGCCAGTACCTCCACCAACAACTAAGGTATTGGAGCCGGTACCGCCCCCAACAACTTCCTGCCCGGTGCCGCCACCGACGACTTGCTGGCCGGTGCCGCCACCGACGACTTGCTGGCCGGTGCCGCCACCGACGACTTGCTGCCCAGTGCCGCCACCGACGACTTGCTGCCCAGTGCCGCCACCGACGACTTCAATACCGGTGCCGCCGCCAACGACTTCAATGCCAGTGCCGCCACCAGTGCTCTCCGTTCCTGTACCACCGCCAACAACCTCTGTGCCGGTGCCGCCGCCGACAACTAAAGTGTTAGAGCCGGTACCGCCACCAACTACATCTGCCCCGGTTCCACCACCAACAACCAGCGTTTGATTGGTCACTCCAGTGTTGGCATATGTACCTTCTTGGAGGCCAGTACCGGTGTAGAGTGATCCGTCAAAGTACCAAGACACAGTCACCTGACCATTCTCTACAAATACCTGCATGGCACCTTGAGGGGCGAGCCCTAGAGCGCTAACTTGTGAAGTTATCGCGATCATGGCCATTGACAAGACCAGTATCGCTCTTTTGATACCGGTGCCGGATTTTTCAATACCGGTCCCGGATTTTCCAATACCGGTCCCGGATTTCTCAATCCCCGTCCCTGACTTCTCAATACCGGTTCCGGACTTTTCAATGCCGGTTCCATCTTTTTCAATTATCCAACGAGTCATTACTATTCTCCTAGGTCGTCTGAATCAAGGTCTCCCCACTGGTACCAACCGATACCAACCGTAAGTTGACCTGGTTGCTTTTGTGCCTCCTCGTACTTTTCGAGTAGGGCCTCCCCTTCTTTAATCTGATTTAACAATAGTTTTCGGGCATCTCCACGAAAATCTCTATACCTTTCGGCTGATAATCTATAGGTCCACCGCCCCTGTTGAGGGACTCTTTCCTCTGGAACAGAATTCATGTTGTGGATCCCAGCGCTCATGACTCTGGAAGCCTCTAAAAACGTGATGTCCGTGAGTTTTGCGATATCGCTTGTTATGGGTGTGTATTCTTTGGAAAGGAGCTTCACCTTTTGGATATCGCCATCGATTACTTCAACCGTCTCTGACTGCAGGAGGCGATCCAAGACCGTTTTCACCGTAATGTTTCGCCCAATTGACTTTAGAACGAGACCTTGAAATGTCCTTCCTTTTCCCTCGACGGGTATGGTGGCTGCTTTCCCTGTATCGGGATCAACAAAAAACGGGTCGCTGCTCCACATATCAATCAAGGTAAATTCTGGTGAAATCTGTTTTGTGTCGAATGTGGAATCAGAACCGCGATCCAGAACACTTGATACAACTCGTGTATCCATTCCCGTAATCAACGCTAATGCGCTCTTTGTCGGTTTGGAGCCGTCCCGCAGGAGCTTTTTTTTGCCTTCTTCGACATAGACGGACCGAAGCATTTCCACCAAGGCAGGGAAGGAAATAGTTCCAACAATTAGGCGCACTATTTTTCTAAGTACGAGCGGAAGTACTTCCGTAATGGATTTCGCATCAGCTGGCATATCAATGTTTTTTTTAAACAAATTACTCGACATTAAGACTTCCCAACATCCCTTTCGCTACTCGAAACGCTCCTTTTTCTTACAAGCCTACTTTCTGTTTTCGCACAACAGCAAAAACAGGCGCAAACTCGCCCATCTGACAGGATAGTACTTTATTCAATGACTTGCACTGATTTGTTAACTTATTTCATATAATTCCTTGGTCTAATAGGTGACTGCGCACGACACGTCGCGCGCACAAATTAAAATAGGTACCCACAATCCCTGTGGGTACCAGTTACATAGCGAGCAGGGCGAACCCCGCCGCTTATCGAACAATCCGTGTCCTCTTTTCAGAACCTCATGGTTCACGCACAGATCCCTCCATGCTTGTTTTACAGGCATTCCTGGCCCTCTGACTTCAGCATCCGTGCTTTACTTCGCCGGGCTTTCGACCGCCGGCAATCTCCCCAAACCTTCTCCTGGGTCGACGTATAAACCTATCGCTCGGCATTGACTGCAGCCGAGGAGCTCACATTCACGCTTCTTGTTGTCGCGTCGATTAATGCGCGAAGCGGACCAATCCGAGCTTGTTGTGTTAAGATATCAAGTATAGCCACTGATGTCTATAGACTATTCTGTATTTAGACAAAAAAGTATTTAGACATTATTGCATTTAGACACTTGTGCTTTTAGCCAGAGTTGGCTATAATGAAATCATCAAGAGACGAAATAGGCAAGGAAAAGCATAAATTTCGTTAGCAGAGGGACCTGCGAAAGCTAAAGGAATAGCTGGATCTTGATACGCAAGGAGTGCATTGGCGGGTGGCGACACGTCCGCATGGCGGTGAGGGATATTACGGAGGATATCCCCACCGCCTTTTTCTTATGGGCAAGCGAAACAGTCGCTCAGGATTCGATTCCGGTCATTCAGAAATCCGCCCGGCCCGGGACCCGCGGATAAGGAATGACATCGCGGATGTTGGCCATGCCGGTAATGTAGCTGACCAGCCGCTCGAAACCGAGCCCGAAGCCGGCATGGGGTACGGTGCCAAAACGCCGCAGGTCCAGATACCAGCGGTAGGTCTCGGCGTCCAGGCCGTGTTCCGCCATGCGCCTTTGCAGCACATCGAGTCGTTCTTCGCGTTGCGAGCCGCCAATGATTTCTCCGATCCCGGGGGCGAGCACATCCATCGCGGCGACGGTTTTGCCGTCATCGTTGAGCCGCATGTAAAACGCCTTTATTTCCTTCGGGTAGTTCTTGACCACTACCGGGGCGCTGAAGTGTTCTTCGGTCAAATACCTTTCATGCTCGGTCTGCAGGTCCAGTCCCCATTCGGGTTTGAATTCGAATTTCCGTTTGCATGCCTTGAGGATATCGATGGCTTCACCGTAATCGAGCTGGATGAACGGCGCCTCCAGCAGCGCCTGCAGGCGATCGATCGCGGCTGGCTCGATCCTCTGGCGGAAAAAAGCCATGTCCTCCGGGCATTCGTCGAGTACGGCCCTGACGACGTACTTGAGAAATTTTTCCGCGAGGTCGGCGAGGTCATCCAGGTCGGCGAACGCGATTTCCGGTTCCACCATCCAGAATTCGGCCAGGTGGCGGGCGGTATTGGAGTTCTCCGCGCGGAACGTCGGCCCGAAGGTGTAGACGTTCGACAGGGCCAGGCAATAGCCCTCGACGTTGAGTTGCCCCGAGACCGTCAGAAAGGTCTCGCGGCCGAAAAAGTCCTTGCTGAAGTCGACTTTGCCGCTGTCGGTGCGAGGCAGGTTTGCCAGGTCGAGGGTGCTCACCCTGAACATGTCACCGGCGCCTTCGGCGTCAGAAGCCGTGATGATCGGTGTATTGATCCAGTAGAACCCGTGTTCGTGAAAGTAGCGGTGTATGGCCTGGGCGGCGACGTGGCGTACGCGGGTCACCGCGCCGAAGGTGTTGGTGCGCGGACGCAGATGCGCTACGTCGCGGAGAAACTCGAAACTGTGCTGCTTGGGCTGGATCGGATAGCTGTCGGGATCCTGCACCCAACCGGTCACGGTGACCTGATCGGCCTGGATCTCAAAATTCTGGCCGCGGCCCTGGGATTCGACCAGGGTCCCGCCGCATACGACGGCACAGCCGCTGGTCAGCTTTTGTATCTCGCTGGCATAATTGGCCAGTTGCGCGGGGGCCACCACCTGCATCGAGTCGAAACAGGAGCCATCGTTTACACTGATGAATGAAAATCCGGCCTTCGAGTCCCGGCGTGTGCGAACCCAGCCCCTGATGGTGACAGGGGTGCCGGCCGGGATGGTTCCGCTGAGCGCTTGTTTGATACTGGAAGCCATCTCAAATACCCCCGTGCCTCGCGCCGGCGAATAATTCATCGGGGCGGCGGCGACGCCCGGGCGGGGAATCATTGGCAGCCCGGAGGGTCGTGGCCCGTTGCCCGGATTGCGGCGTTGGCGCCTGGATTCGGCAGGCCCCATTGCGGTCACCCGCACAGCACCCCGCACTGGAACCAATTATCCGATAAGCCGGCACACGGAGGTATTTGAGATGGCTTCCAGCTGCTGACATGTCGTTATGGTTGATCTCTGCACAAACGACCCCAAATGATAAAACACCTGCGGCGATGCGCACAGTGTTTTAGGATAGAGCAAGGAAATTATTTTTCGGACAGGCGGCAAATGAGTATCGAGCTAACAGAACAGGCGGCAAAACGTGTCAAACAATTCCTCGGCAAAGAGGGTGGACAGGCCTTGCGCCTGGGTGTGCGCAAGACCGGGTGCTCCGGCTGGGCCTATGATGTCAGTATCGCCAGGGAAGTCTCGGTGGAAGACTGCAGGTTCGAGAGTAACGGCGTCCCTATTGTCGTCCATCCGGAAAGCCTGCCTTTCCTGCAGGGATCGAGCATCGACTTCGTCACCGAAGGATTGAACAGTACGTTCAAATTCGAAAATCCCAACGCAACCGATGAGTGTGGTTGCGGCGAGAGTTTCACCATTTCCCGCTAGTGCTCTCGGCCGGCGCCTTGCCCTCCCGGAGCGGGCGCTGATATAATTCGCCGGCTCTGTGCGAGACAGAGCTTATTGCCTTGCCTCACGCGCCCCGCCATCGGGACGACGGAGGCTTTGAAAGCCCTGCGGGCGTGCGCCCGGCGGGCTGGATAATCCACAAGGAGCTTACAATGCGACATTATGAAATCTGTTTTCTGGTCCACCCGGACCAGAGCGAGCAGGTCCCAGCCATGCTGGAACGTTACCGCAACCTGATAGAAGACAAGGGCGGTCACATCCACCGCCTGGAAGACTGGGGACGGCGGCAGCTCGCCTACACGATCGCCAAACTGCACAAGGCCCACTACGTGCTGATGAACATCGAATGCGACCGCGAAACTTTGGCGGAGCTCGAAAGCGTGTTCCGTTTCAACGACGCGGTCCTGCGGCACCTGACCATCCGCCGCCAGGAAGCGATCACGGAGAACACCGAATTGCTCAAGGCCCGGGAAGAAAAGGACCGCTCCGACCAGGAAAGCGAGAAACGCCGCGCCAGCGAGCCCGATAATCGGGACGAAGCAGATGAGCAGGAGGCCTCGGACGAGCAGGAGGCCTCGGACGAGCAGGAGGCCTCGGACGAGCAGGAGTCCACGGACGAACAGAAGGCAGTTCCTGCCGCGAAGGAAACTGCCGCGGCTGAGGCCGAGGATGAGGCGGAGGCAGACCAGGAAGACGACGACCAGGAAGACGACAAGGTCGAAGCGGCAGCCCCTGAAACCGCAGCCACAACCCCCAAGGAGGCGACGGCTGACGAGGCGGCCACCAAACCGGAGACAGGAGAATCAGCATGACACGTCCATTTCGCCGCAGGAAATTTTGCCGGTTTACGGCCGATGGTATCGACTCGGTCGACTACAAGGACCTGAGTATGCTCAAGCAGTACGTCGGTGAGTCCGGCAAGATCGTACCGAGCCGGATCACCGGCACGAAAGCCAGGTACCAGCGCCAGTTGGCGACGGCCATCAAGCGCGCCCGTTTCCTGGCATTGCTGCCTTACACCGATAACCACTGATCGCCCCGGGAGAACGGTTATGGAATTAATACTGCTGGAAAAAGTACAAAATCTGGGCGACCTGGGCGATCTGGTCAGCGTCAAATCCGGTTACGGCCGCAACTACCTCGTGCCGCAGGGCAAGGCGGCGCCGGCGACCAAGGCGAACATCGCCGAATTCAAAGCCCGCAGGGAAGAACTCGAGGCGGCCGAGCAGGAGAAGTTCAAGCAGGCTCAACTGCGTCATGCCGGGCTGGCGGAACTGGTGGTCGAGATGACCGCCAACGCCAGTGACGAAGGCAAGCTCTATGGCTCGATCGGTCCGCGGGAAATTGCAATCGCCGTCTCCGATCTCGGTCATGAAATCAACAAGAGCGAAGTCATCATGGGTGAGGGCCCCATCAGGATGGTCGGCGAGTACGACGTGCTGATCCAGTTGCACGCCGACGTCGAAGGCACGATCAAGGTCATCGTAAACCCCGAATAAGCGTTCTCGTGCTTGCGGCACGGGGCCGTTCGATCTATGCTCTGAACTGCGGGTCGCCCACAAGGTGGCCCGTGGTTTTTTTCGTTTCTTGACCCATGAAACCTGCAAATGGCCGCACCCAAATTGGCAACGGTTGAGAACCTGAAGGTTCCGCCGCATTCCCTGGAAGCCGAACAGTCCGTGCTGGGCGGGTTGATGTTGAGCGCGGCCGCCTGGGACAACGTGGCCGACGTCATCACCGAGGGAGACTTTTACCGCGAGGACCATCGGCTGATTTTCAGGGCCATCAGCGAGGTTCATGATTCGGGCAGGCCGTGTGACGCGGTCACGATCACGGAATGGTTCGAAGCACGCGGCCAGATCGACCAGATCGACGGCGGCAACTACATTTCCATGCTCGCCAACAACACGCCCAGCGCCGCCAACGTCACCGCCTACGCGGATATCGTGCGCGAGAAAAGTATCCTGCGTAGCCTGATCGATGCCGGTTCGCAAATCACGTCGGGCGCCTTCTCCTCCGAGGGCAAGGACAGCAAGACTTTGCTGGAGGAAGCCGAACGGCTGGTATTCGCCATCGCCGACAAGGGCAGCCGCAGGGGTTCGGGTTTCGTCTCGGTCAAAGACACCCTGGCCGATGCGATGGCCCGGATCGAAGAGCTGAACTCCCTCGAGGGCGAAATCACCGGCATACCGACCGGCTTCCAGGATTTTGACCGCCTGACCGCCGGGCTGCAGCCGTCGGACCTGATTGTCGTTGCCGGCCGCCCGGCCATGGGCAAGACCACCTTCGCCATGAATATCGCGGAGCACGCGGCCATCAAGCACGGCAAGGCCGTGGCGGTATTCAGCATGGAAATGTCGTCGATGCAGTTGGTGATGCGCCTGTTTTCATCGCTTGGCCAGATCGAGCAGACGCGCATACGCACGGGCTCGCTCGACGAGCACGACTGGCCCAAGCTGACCTCGGCCATGAACCTGCTGCACAAGAGCAAGATCTTTATCGACGACACGCCGGCGCTGTCGCCTGCCGAGGTTCGCGCCCGCTCGCGCCGGCTGAAGCGCGAACACGATATCGACCTGATCGTGGTCGACTACCTGCAATTGATGAGCGTGCCCAACACGCGTGAGAACCGGGCCACGGAAATTGCCGAGATTTCACGCTCGCTGAAAGCCATTGCCAAAGAGCTCAGGGTGCCGGTGGTGGCCCTGTCGCAGCTCAACCGGGCGCTGGAGCAGCGGCCGAACAAGCGGCCTTTGATGGCCGATCTGCGCGAATCCGGCTCCATCGAACAGGACGCCGACCTGATCGTGTTCATCTACCGCGACGAACAATACCACGAGGACAGCCCCGACAAGGGCAAGGCCGAAGTCATCGTCGGCAAGCACCGCAACGGGTCGACCGGGACCGTTACCCTGGCGTTCCAGGGCCCGTGGCTGCGGTTTGTCAATTTCGCGCCGGAAAGCGCCTATCAGTATGATCACGACTGAAGCGCGTTTTGCCGGCTTCCCGCGCCTTTCCCGATGAGCCGCAACACCGTCGCCAAGATTGACCTTGGTGCGATCGAACACAATTTCAGGATCGTCAGCCGGCTGGCCCCGTCCAGCAAAATCGCCAGCGTCGTCAAGGCCGACGCCTACGGTCACGGTATCAAGCGGGTGGCCCCGGCGCTGTCCGCATCGGACCTGCTGGCCGTGGCTACGGCCGACGAGGCGGAAGTGTTGCGAGCAGGCGGCTGGAGCGGCCGCCTGCTCGTGCTCGAGGGCTTTGCCAACGCGGACGATTTCGAGCTGACGCAGTCATTGCAGACGGAATTGGTGATCCACCACCCGTCACAGTTGAGCCTGCTGCGCCAGCGGGAAATGCGGCGCGCACCCCGGTTCTGGTTGAAGCTCGACAGCGGCATGCATCGCCTGGGCTTTCCGCCGGCCGACGCCGGTTCCGTGTTCGGGGAACTGGAGTCCATCGCCGGTTCGGGCCAGGTTGGATTGATGACGCACTTCGCTTGTGCCGACGAGGCGGCCAACCCGATGACCAACGGGCAGATCGAGGCTTTCGACCGCGCGGTCGCAGGGCTCGCCGCGGAGCAGTCGCTGGCCAATTCCGCGGGGTTGCTGAATTTTCCGCACTCGCAACGGGATGTCGTCAGGCCCGGGATCCTGCTCTACGGGATCTCGCCCGACGCCGGCCAGCCGGCGGCGACGCTCGGTCTGAAGCCGGCGATGACACTGAGCAGCGAGTTGATCGCCATCAACCAGTGCCGCCAGGGCGAGACCGTCGGTTACGGCGCCGCCTTCCGTTGTCCGCAGGACATGCGCGTGGGCGTGGCCGCGATCGGTTATGGCGATGGCTATCCGCGCTCACTGCCGGATGGCGCACCGGTGCTGGTCAACGGCAAGACCGCGCGCCTGGCCGGCCGCGTTTCGATGGACATGATCACGCTGGATTTGCGCGGGCACGACGAGGCAAAAACCGGCGACCCGGTGGTCCTGTGGGGGCCGGGTCTCAGCGTCGAGTCGGTGGCGGGCTGGGCCGGGATGCTGCCCTATGAACTGATATGCGGGGTTACCGGGCGGGTGCCGAGAACCAGCGCTTGAGGTGTCCGCTCCGGCGCCCGGCACGGCGCCGGCTCAGTCGTCGCTGTCGGTCAATTCGTACTTGCGCAGGTAGCCGCGGAGCTGGTGGTAGGTCATGCCGAGGAACTCTGCCGTCTTTTTCTGGTTAAAGCGGCAAAATTCCAGGGCCTCCTGCAGGCGGCGGATTTCCTCGTCCTGGATAATCTGCTTGAAATCGTAGGGTTCACTGGCGGCGGCAACCTTGGCCGGAGCGCCCGCGTCCGCCGACCGCGGCCGCCAGGGCGACTCGAAGGGATCGAAACTGATTTCCTTCACCGCCCCGCCATTGCCGAAGCTGTTATACACGGCCCGTTCGACGACGTTCTTGAGTTCGCGGACATTGCCCGGCCACGAATATTCCGTCAGTGCTTTCACGGCCGTGTTGGCGAAACCATTGAACACCTGCTCACCCAGTTCACCCGCCATGCGCACGGCGAAGTGGTTGGCCAGCGTCATGATGTCGCCGGGCCGCTCGCGCAAAGGCGGCAGTGTAATGACGTCGAATGCCAGGCGATCGAGCAGGTCCGACCTGAATTTTCCCTGCGCCGCCAACATCGGCAGGTCTTCGTTGGTGGCGCAGATGATGCGGACATTGGTGCGAATGGTCTCGCTGCTGCCGACGCGCTCGAATTCACCGTACTCGATGACACGCAGGATTTTTTCCTGCACGCTCGAGGACGTGTTCGACAATTCGTCGAGAAACAGGCTGCCGTTGTTGGCCAGTTCGAAACGTCCGAGCCGTCGTTTATTGGCGCCGGTAAAGGACCCGGCTTCGTGCCCGAACAGCTCGGTTTCCAGCAGCGACTCCGCCAGGGCCGCGCAATTCATCTTGATGAACGGGTAGTCCCAGCGCCCGGACAGGTAATGCAGACGGATGGCGATTAATTCCTTGCCAGTGCCGCGTTCGCCAATGACAATGACAGGACGGTTCAGCGGCGCCACGCGCGAGACCTGCTCCAGGACTTCCAGGAAGGCCGGGGACTCGCCGATGAGTTGTTGATCCTGCGGCTTGGGCATGTGTCAGGGCGTGTCAACGCGTCGGCGCGGGGCCATTTGCCCGTCCGGGGGCATGGCACTTTTGTCGCTGTACGCCGAGCACGGTATTGTCAGCGCGTCTTGTTCTGCAAAAAGATGGCCCCTGTCGATGGGAATTCGCATAGTGTAAACAGGCCCCGGGCGGCGGTTTGAATTGTGCGCTCATTATTGTAGGGAAAACAGCCATTGTTGTCGTGGGCTGGAGGTCATGGGCGCGATCTGCTAAAAGTGCGGCAGTACCGTTGCGCGGTCCTTTCAAGGAAAACGCACGCGGTGTGAACGGGAATTCAAGTGGCAAAGACGAAAACTTCATTTTATTGCAGTGATTGCGGCAGCCAGTTGGCCAAGTGGGCCGGGCAGTGCCCGGACTGCAAGGCCTGGAATACGGTCAAAGAGTATCGCCAGACGGCCGGCAAACATGGGCGGCGCGGCGGCTATGCCGGCGGCGGCGGGCGCGGCGCGACCGAACTGGCGGCCGTGTCCAGCGAGGAAGGCGTGCGTATCGGCAGCGGCATCCGTGAACTGGACCGGGTCCTCGGCGGCGGCGTGGTGCCGGCGTCCGTCACCCTGATCGGCGGCGATCCCGGTATCGGCAAGTCGACCCTGTTGCTGCAGGTGCTGGCCGCCCTGATGGGGCGCTTGAAATGCATCTACGTCAGCGGCGAAGAATCGCTGCAGCAGATCAACATGCGTGCCCGGCGGCTGTCACTGGACGTGGGCGCACTGCGCTGCCTGACCGAAACCAACATCGAGGCGATCCTCGCCGCCCTGGACGAGGAAAAGCCGGAGTTGGTGGTCATCGATTCGATCCAGACGTTGTATTCCGAAGACCTGCCTTCGGCGCCCGGTTCCGTTGCCCAGGTGCGGGAAACCGCGGCGGGGCTGGTGCGGCACGCCAAGCAGCAGAATTGCGCGATGGTGCTGGTCGGCCACGTGACCAAGGACGGGTCGCTGGCGGGGCCGCGCATTTTGGAGCACATGGTCGATGCAGTGCTCTATTTCCAGAGTGACGAAGGCAGCCGCTACCGTGTCATCCGCGCTTTCAAGAACCGCTTTGGCGCGGTCAATGAAATGGGGGTGTTCGCGATGACCGACAGCGGCCTGAAGGAAGTCAGCAATCCCTCCGCCATTTTTCTGAGCGGGCATGCAAAACCGGCCGCGGGCAGCGTCGTCACGGTGACCCGGGAGGGCACGCGGCCGATCCTGCTGGAACTGCAGGCGCTGGTGGACGCGAGCCATCTCGCCAACCCGCGGCGCGTGACCGTCGGCCTCGAGCACAGCCGCCTGGCGATGTTGCTGGCCGTGCTGCACCGCCACGCCGGTATCGGGCTGGGTGACCAGGATGTCTTCGCCAACGTCGTCGGCGGCATGCGCATCACCGAGACCGGCTCGGACCTGCCGCTGCTGCTGGCCGTGTTGTCGAGTTTTCGTGACCGGGTCCTGCCCGCGAAGATGGTGGTGTTCGGCGAGGTGGGCCTTTCCGGCGAGGTGCGGCCGGTCTACAACGGCGAGGAACGGCTCAAGGAAGCGGCGGGACTAGGATTCCGACGGGCCGTCATCCCCAGGGCCAACCGCCCGCGCAAACCGATCGACGGCATGCAAATCGACGCGGTCGGTGATCTCGGTGAAGCCATCGCCGCGGTGTTTTAGCCCGAATCATTGTAGCCGTCGGGGGCTTTCATCCGTCGAGGCGACGAAACTTTGTGCTATTTGTGCCTAAAGCCCGGCTTGAAGGACAGGTATTCATATATCCATGGCGTTCACGCGTGGCGCGCACTGACGCCGAGCAAGCGCTTGAACACGCGGTGCAGCGGCCGTTCCAGCCAACGGTAATGGGCCACGCTGTAGAGCAGGATGAAGCCCATCACGAGCAGGTAGGCGGACACCATCAGGTTGTCCGGCCAGCCGTTGATCAGGCCGGCCAGCCCGCCGTTCCAAACCCACGTCAGGATCGGGATATGGCTGAGATAGATGGCGTAGGAGGCGCCGCCCGTGAGCAGGCTGAAAGCTACCGGCGCCTGCCGGCCGTGTCGCTCCAGCCGCACCAGCCCGGCCACGATCATGGCCGCCGGAAGGCCGAAGACCAGTACCCGCGGTAGGGTGTGGTAGCCCTGCTCGATCAGGCCGCCGTAGACGTGCTCGTTGATCCAGCCGCCCGCCAGGAACAACAGGCAGCCGCCAGAAAACCAAAGCCATGCCGGGCCTGTCCCGTGTTGCCGGAGCCACCACGCGATCAGGGAGCCGGCGAAGAATTCGAGCAGAAAGGGCGAGGATAAAAACAACAGCCAGAACGGCTGAAAATAAATGTGTTCGGCATCGAAGGCGTGGCTGACGAAGTGGCGGTACAGGTTGAAGGCCAGCAGCAGCAATGTGACCGCCGCCACGATCGAAAAACGCTGCCGCGGCCGCGAGGCAAAGATCAGCAGCGAAAACAGCAGGTAGAAATAGAGTTCGTAGGACAAGGTCCAGGAGATCTCCAGCAGCACCAGGTTGAGACTTTGCGGCCACAGGAAAAACGACGCCAGCAGGTGGGATTCCGCGAAATGCGCGGGCCGGTAGAGGGCAAATATCCCCAGGGCGGCGAAATAGAACGGCCAGTAGCCGGAGAATATCCTCGCCAGCCGGCGCCTGGCAAAATCCAGGCTATGACGGCCGCCGGCGTGACCGGCGGTGGTGTGCGCCATGATGAAACCGCTGATCACGAAAAAGATGTCGACGCCGGCAAAGCCGAGACTCTGACCCGTATCGAGCAGCCCTTTCAGCGCGGCCTGGTTGGGCGGAGTGCGTGCGGCCGTGTGATACAGGACCACCAGCATTGCCGCGGCGAATCGCAGGAACTGGATGTTGACGAGCATATCGCTTTTGTGCGCCGCAGGGCCATTGGCGTTCTTGGTTGCGCTGCCTGTCATTTGCATCGGCCCGCGGGACAGGGCGCGCCTTATTCCATTTCCGGCTTGATCAGCACCTTGTGGATGGCGTTGTCGCGGATGTCCTGGATGGTCATCGTGTACGAGCCGATCCTGATGCTGCATTTTCCGGCCGGAATCGCCTGGATTTCCTCGAGCAGCAGGCCGCCCAGTGTGTGCGCTTCGTCGAACGGCAGGTCCCAGCCGAGTTTTCGGTTCAGTGTGCGCAGGCCCGCGGTGCCGTCGACGAGATAGCTGCCATCGTCGAGGCAGCGGATGTTGTGAGAGCGCTCCCTGCCTTCGTCGGTGTATTCACCGACGATTTCTTCGAGAATGTCGTCCAGCGTGACCAGGCCCTGGATGTCACCGTACTCGTCGACAACCAGCGCCATGCGCCGCTCCCGGCCCTGGAATTCCAGCAGTTGTTGTGTCAATGAAGTGCCTTCGGGGACGAAATACGGCCGGCTGACGGCGCGTTTCAGGTCCTCGAATTGGAGCCCGCCGAGTGAAAGCTTGGCGATCACGGCGCGGATGTGCAGCAGCCCGACCACGTTATCCAGGGTCTCCCGGTAAACGGGCAGGCGTGTGTAGACCGTTTGCGTGAGTTGCCGCAGGATGTCTTCCCAGTCATCGTCGAGGTCAATGCCGACGATATCGCCACGGGGCACCATGATGTCATCGACCGTGGCGTGTTCGAGGTCGAGGATGTTGACCAGCATGCGCTGGTGGGCATTGGAAATCTGGCCGCCCTCGGTAACCAGTGTACGCAGTTCCTCACGGTTCAGACGCTCCAGTGCCTCCACGTCCATTTTTACGCCGAACGGTTTGAGCAGCAGGTTGGCCAGCGCATTGACCATCCACACGACCGGGTTCAGTATTTTCAGCAACACGACCAGCACGAACGAGGCCGGAAAGGCGACGCGTTCCGGATGGATCGCGGCCACGGTTTTCGGCGCCACCTCGGCAAAAATGAGCACGACAACCGTCATGATCAGCGTAGAAATCCAGATGCCGTTATCGCCGAACAGGCGGATTGCGATCACGCTGGCGATCGAGGCGGCGAGGATATTGACCATGTTGTTGCCGAGCAGGATCAGGCCGATCAGACGGTCGGGACGCGCCAGCAGGTTTTGTGCGATGCGGGCTCCGCGGTGTCCGCTGTTGGCCAGGTGCTTGAGGCGATAGCGGTTGATCGCCATCAGGCTGGTCTCGGCACTTGAAAAGAACGCGGAAAGTACGATCAGGATGACCAGCGTTGAATAAAGGGTACTGAGCGGAATGTCATTCAAGATCAGGGAATCTCCGGGTCGTTGCACCGCAACCGGCAGCGGCGCCGTGACCAGCGGCCCGGCGCGCGGCTATCCGGCGGCGGGGCGCCGGCATGCTTGTGGCTTGTCAGTACGGCGGCAATTGGGTATCGAGGCGGTCGTTCCATGCAGAATCAGCGCTACCTCAGTTGACCCAGGTGCGCTTGAGCAGAACCTCGAGTATCAATTTGCTGCCGAAATAGGCCAGCAGCAGCAGGGCGATGCCCGCCAGGGTCAAGCGCACCGCCAGGCGGCCGCGCCAGCCCCTTTTCCAGCGCCCCCACAGCAGCACCGCGAAAACGAGCCAGGCAAAAATCGACAGCAGGGTCTTGTGCACGAGGTGCTGTGCGAACAGGTTTTCGACGAACAGCAGACCGGTCGCGAGCGATACGGTCAGGATGGCGAAACCGGTCCGGATCAGGTGAAACAGCAAGGCTTCGAGCGTATCCAGCGCGGGCAGGGCCTGCACCAGCCGGTTGACGCTGTGACGGCGCAACAGGTGGTCGATGATGGCGATAAAAAGTGCGTAGACCGAAGCGATGCTGAGTACGCCGAAAGCGACCACCGATGTAACGATGTGTACCGTCATCGCCGGCGAGGCGTGACTCATCTGCAGTAACGGGGCGTTCAGCAAACCCTCTGCGAGCAGGATCAGCACGGCCAGCGGCAGGGCCACGAGGTTGGCGTCGAAGAGACTGTTCTTGAACGGCACCGTGATCAGCGGAATGGCGACGGTGACCAGCGCGCACAGCGACAGCGCATTGGTCAGGCTGACCTCGGGGGCCGGCGGTATCAGCCAGTGCTGGGATTCGGCCCAGGAGTGCAGCAGGACACCGATGAGCGTGAGGGCGACGGCGAACGTGCGCGTGCGCGCAGACCCGTTCTCGACCGCCAGATAGAGCAGGCCGGTGGCCAGCAGGTAGCAGGCCGCCGTGGCGAACAGGATCTGGTCGTGTAAGGACATTGGGTGGTCTATTGTCGTTGCTCACCCGTTATAATACCCGACTGCTTGATAGTGGAGTAGGGAATGTTTGACAACCTGACCCAGCGACTGACCCAGACCATGCAAAAACTGCGTGGCAAGGGCCGTCTGACCGAGGAAAGCATCCAGGATACCCTGCGCGAGGTGCGCATTGCCCTGCTGGAGGCGGATGTGGCCCTGCCGGTGGTGCAGTCGTTCATCGCCCAGGTGAAGCAACGCGCGCTGGGCCAGGAAGTCATCGGCAGCCTGCAGCCCGGGCAGGCGCTGGTCAAGATCGTCCATGATGAACTGGTCAGTATCATGGGCGAGGAGAACGCCGAGCTGGACCTCAACGCCGCCCCGCCGGTGGTGGTGCTGCTCGCGGGGCTCCAGGGCGCCGGCAAGACCACGACGGCGGCCAAGCTGGCCAGGTTGCTGCAAGAGCAGTTCAGGAAAAAGGTCATGCTCGTCAGTTGCGACGTCTATCGTCCCGCCGCCATCGATCAGCTCGAAACCCTGGCGCAGCAGGTCGGGGTCCTGTTTCATCCGTCCAGGGCCGCCGACGATCCCGTTGCAATCGCCACGCAGGCGCTCGATGACGCCCGCCGGCAGTACGTCGACGTGCTGTTGGTCGACACCGCCGGCCGCCTGCACATCGACGCTGAGATGATGGCTGAAATCGGCCGTTTGCATGCGGCGGTCGAACCGCATGAAACGTTGTTCGTGGTCGACAGCATGACCGGCCAGGATGCGGCCACGACCGCCGCGGCGTTCAACGAGGCGCTGGCGCTGACCGGCGTGATCCTGACCAAGACCGACGGCGATGCACGCGGCGGTGCCGCCCTCTCGGTCCGCCAGGTCACCGGCAAGCCCATCAAGTTCGTCGGCAGCGGCGAGAAAACCGAGGCTTTGCAGCCGTTCTATCCCGAGCGCGTGGCCTCGCGCATCCTGGGTATGGGTGACGTGCTGTCGCTGGTCGAGGAGGTTCAGCGCCACGTCGATCAGGACAAGGCCGAGAAACTCGCGCACAAGGTCCGCAAGGGCAGGCGCTTTGACCTGGAGGATTTCCGCAGCCAGCTCGAGCAGATGCAGAACATGGGCGGTCTCGGCAGCCTGGTGGACAAGCTGCCGGGCATGGGACAGTTGCCGGAGCAGGTGAAAAACCGTGTCGACGACCGGCAAACGGCACAAATGATCGCGATCGTGAACTCGATGACGCCGCAGGAGCGGCGCTTCCCGGACGTCATCCGCGGCTCCCGCAAAAAGCGCATCGCGAACGGGTCGGGCACGCAGATACAGGACGTCAACCGCATGCTGAAACAATTTTCGCAAATGCAGCGCATGATGAAGAAATTCGGCAAGGGCGGGATGAAAGGCATGATGCGCAAAATGGCCAGCCTCAAAGGCCAGATGCCGCCCGGCGGATTTTCCTGAACGACTGCCGGACGGTGGTAGATTCGGGCAGACGCCGGTTACTCCGCCACGGCCTGGTCGCGGCCGGCGGGCTCGGTCTGGGCGGCGCCGGCCTGTGGCAACTCATGCACCCGGGCGAGCCGCTGCCGGCGCATCCCGCGTCGGGCCCGTTGCAGGCAGTCGCCGATGCCACCACCGGTTTGGAGATATTGAAGCTGCCGGCCGGTTTCCGTTACCGCACCCTGGCCTGGGCGGGGGCGCCCCTGGCGGACGGCTATGCGGGCCCGGGCGCCGCTGACGGCATGGGCGTGGTCGCCGACCGCGACGGCGTCGTGACACTGGTCAGGAACCATGAACTGAAAGGCACGTCCGTGCCCCTGGGGGACCCGAAAAAGGCCTGGGATGTCACCGGGGGCGGGACTACCACGCTGAAGTTCGACACCCGCGCGGAACGCCTGGTCGACTCACGCATCAGTCTCGGCGGCACCCTGAACAACTGCTCCGGTGGGGTCACGCCCTGGGGCACCTGGCTGTCTTGCGAAGAGGCTCCGGTCACGCCCGCGTTGCTGCATTACGGTGTGCCGATGCGGCAGTGGAAATGGCACGTCGATACGGCCCGCAAGCCGCACGGTTACGTGTTCGAGGTGCGCCCGGAAGGCAAGGCGCAGCCCCAACCCATTGTTTCGATGGGGCAGTTCTATCACGAGGCGGCGGCCGTCGACCCTGCCAGCGGTATCGTCTACATGACCGAGGACAACAGCCCGGACGCCGGTTTTTACCGTTTCGTGCCGGATACCCCGGGTCGGCTCGAGGCCGGCGGGCGCTTGCAGATGATGCAAGTCCGCGGGCGGTCGGAACTGAAAAAGCACCTGCCGCTGCAGCAGCCGTTGACCTGCTCGTGGGTGGATATCGAAAAGCCGGAGCAGGGGCACTCGCCCGGCAGTCATGATTGTTCCGGCGTGGTCAGGCAGGGCCTGGCGGCAGGCGCGACGGCCTTCGTTGCATTGGAAGGCTGCACCTGCCGCGGGGGTTCGGTCTACTTCACCTCGAAGGCCGGCGGCGCGGGCAAGGCCGGACAGATTTTCCGCGTCGACCTGGAGCACAATACCTTGACGCCGATATACGAGGCCGCCGACGTCAATGGCTTCTCGGGACCGGACAACCTGGTCGTCAGCCCCGGGGGCAGCCTGATGGTCTGCGAGGACCGCGCCGGCATCATGACCCGGGCGCAGCGCATTGCCTGGCTGGATGCGGCTGGTCGCCTGTACGCATTTTGCCAGGTCAACCCGCGCCTGGAGGGCCGCTACGGCGGTTTCGACCTGCGTGACACCGCGCTCGGCAGCGAATGGTCCGGTGCGTGTTTCTCAACAGACGGCCGCTGGCTGTTCGCCAACATATACAACCCTGGCATCACGGTGGCCATTACCGGGCCCTGGGATACAGTTCCTATTTGACGGGCGTCAACAGGCCCCGGCGGAAGACAAATGTACAAGCCCTTGTTTTCTTTTATGACGATAGCGTTTAAAATACGCGGTTTCGTGGGGCCGGCCCGGCGAAGCGCTGTGCGTGTCCGCAACTAACGCTACATAGGTTTCAGGTAATGGTAAAAATTAGACTCTCGCGAGGTGGTGCCAAGAAGCGGCCCTTTTATCACATCGTGGTTGCGGACAGCCGCAACAAGCGTGATGGCCGCCGTATTGAGAGGATCGGTTTCTTCAATCCCCTGGCCAAGGGCCAGGAAGAGCGTCTCAGGGTCGATCTGGAACGCGTGGATTACTGGACCGGCGTTGGCGCCCAGGTCAGCGAGCGGGTGCAGAACCTGGTCGAGCAGGCACGCGGCAGCGCCGCCTGACGGCTCCGTGGCCGAGGCCGCGAGGCCCGCGTGATGAGTGCGAAAAAATATGTCGCGCTCGGTTATGTTTCAGCGGTCCATGGCCTCAGGGGCTGGGTCAGGCTTCGGTCCTGGACGCGGCCGCCGGCAGCGATATTCGACTATCAGCCGTGGCTGCTGGGAGACGACGGGCGCAGCGTAAGGCTGGAGGACAGCCGCAGCCAGGGCAAGTCCCTGCTGGCGTTACTGGCGGGCATCACCGACCGGGACCAGGCGGCCGGGCTGGTGGGACAGCAGATTGCCGTCGAGCGCCGGCAGTTGCCGCCGACGGCGGAGGATGAGTATTACTGGGCTGACCTGATTGGGCTCGAAGTCCGGACCCGGGAAGGTCGGTCCCTCGGTCACGTCGATCGGCTGCTGGAAACCGGCGCCCATGACGTGCTCGTAATCCAGGGTGAACGGGAGCGGCTGGTGCCGTTCGTGCCGGGGCAATTTGTCAAACGCGTCGATCTCGAGGGCGGGTGGATCGAGGTGGACTGGGACCCCGAGTTTTGAGCGGCGAGGTGAGAGACATCGGCCATGCGCATTGATGTAATCACGCTGTTTCCGGAGGCGCTGGAAGGCCTGACCGGGCTGGGTGTGACCGGCAGGGCGATTCGCGCCGGGCTGGTGGAACTGAAGGCCTGGAACCCGCGGGACTTCGCCACCGACCGGCACCGCAACGTGGACGACCGGCCTTATGGCGGCGGCCCCGGCATGGTGATGACATTGGAACCGCTGGGCTCGGCGATCCGGGCCGCGCGGGAGGCCCAGGGCGGCACAACGGCGGTCAGCCTGATGAGCCCGCAGGGCCGCCGGCTCGACCAGGCCGCCGTCGGTGAACTGGCGGGCCGCCAGGGGTTGATCCTGGTGTGCGGGCGGTACGAAGGTATCGACGAGCGGCTGATCGAGACGGAGATCGACGAGGAATGGTCGCTGGGTGACTATGTCATCAGCGGCGGTGAATTGGCCGCGGCCGTCATCATCGACGCGGTGACGCGATGGCTGCCCGGTGCGCTGGGCGATGAGCAATCGGCCCGGGAAGATTCGTTCGTGGATGGCCTGCTGGACCATCCGCATTATTCCCGCCCGGAATCGGCGGGTGGCAAATCGGTCCCGGAAGTGCTGCTTTCAGGGGATCACGAAGCGATCCGCCGCTGGCGCAGGAAGCAGGCGCTCGGACGTACCTGGCAACGGCGGCCGGAATTGTTACGGGGCAGGCACCTGGACGCAGAAGCAAAACGGCTGCTGCAGGAATTTCGCCGGGAACTGGGTGAAGAGGAATTTTGATTGACAGGGCCGCGAACCGGCATGTACGGAAAGGACATAACGATGAGCAAAATCATTGACCAGATCAACGCGGAGCAGATGGCCGCTGAAATCCCGGAGTTCAACCCCGGCGACACCATCATCGTCAACGTGAAGGTGCGAGAGGGCAACCGCGAGCGCTTGCAGGCCTTTGAAGGCATCGTCATCGCGAAGAAGAGCCGCGGCCTCAATTCCGCCTTCACGGTGCGCAAGATATCGCACGGCACCGGCGTGGAACGGGTTTTCCAGACGCACAGCCCGCTGATCGAATCGATCAAGGTCAAGCGCCGGGGCAACATACGCCGCGCCAAGCTGTATTACCTACGCGGCCTGGAAGGCAAGGCGGCCCGCATCAAGGAAAAACTGGGCCGCAACGGTTCCGAGGAATCCGAAAGCTGAGCTGACCCCGCGTCTGCGCAACGGATAGCTGCCACGAAAAGGCCCACCACCGGATTCCGGGAAACTCCCGCCCGCACCGGAATGACGTGCCTTTACGGGCGGTGCCGGGTCTGCGCGACCGGGGCCGTGCAACCGTCGGGAACGGTTGCCGAGCGAGCAGGACGCCTCGAGCGTGCCCCGGACGCGGCTGCCCGGCGGCGGCTCAATGAATAGCGGCCCCGGGCGCGGCAGCTCGGCCCGGTCGAAATGGATGTCTGACCTGTAAATGCTTACCACCGGCTTCCGGGCAATTCAGCTAACGCCGCGGTGCCCACGCAAACCATAGTCAAACACCCGCCCTGCCTTGAATCTCGCCCCTCAGCCCCTATTTTGGGCTGTAGTATCTGTTTCCGTGGGTAAGACAATGACCGAAAAGATCAAGACTGAAAAACACGAATTTCAGGCCGAGGTGCGCGAAGTGCTGAACCTGATGATTCATTCGCTTTATTCGAATCGCGAAATCTTCCTGCGCGAGTTGATTTCCAACGCCTCGGACGCGTGCGACAAGCTGCGCTTCGAAGCGTTGCAAGACAAGAAGCTGATGGACAAGGGGTCCGAGCTCAAAATTGAAATCGACGTCGATGAAAAAGCCGGTGAAATCACGGTGCGGGACAACGGTATCGGCATGTCCCGCGATGAAGTCGTCGACAACATCGGCACGATTGCCCGCTCCGGCACTAAGAAGTTCCTGGAGAACCTGTCCGGCAACAAGGAATTCGACTCGAAGCTGATCGGCCAGTTCGGTGTCGGGTTCTATTCCTCCTTCATCGTCGCGGACAAGGTCACGTTGCTGACGCGCGCCGCGGGCAGTGACCCGTCCGAGGGCGTGCGCTGGGAGTCCGATGGCAGCGGCGAATATACGCTGAGCAAGGTCGAGCGGCCGGTGCAGGGGACCGAGGTCACGCTGCACCTGCGTGCTGACGCCAGCGAATTCAAGCAGGCCTGGTCCGTGCGTTCGCTGGTCCGCAAATACTCGGATCACATCGGTTTCCCGATCTACATGCAGAAACCCGCCGACGGCGGGGACAAGGACGAAAAAGCTGCCGGGGAAACCGAATGGGAAGTCGTCAACCAGGTTTCGGCCCTGTGGACCCTGCCGAAAGCTAAAATCAGCGAGGATGAATACCAGGCGTTCTACAAGCACGTCAGCCACGATTTCGACGACGCCCTGAGTTGGGCGCACAACCGCGTCGAAGGCAAGCAGAACTATATCTCGCTGCTGTACGTGCCGTCGCGCGCGCCGATGGACATGATGATGCAGCGAGACGAACGCCACGGCCTGCGTCTGTACGTCAAGCGCGTGTTCATCATGGACGCGGCCGAGCAGTTGCTGCCGCACTACCTGCGGTTCATGCGCGGCGTCGTCGACTCCGATGACCTGCCGCTGAACATCTCGCGTGAATTGCTGCAGGAAAACGCGCTGGTCGGCAAGATCCGGGCGGCGGTCGTCAAGCGCAGCCTCGATTTGCTGACGCGCCTGGCGGACAAGGAGGCAGAGAAGTACAACACGTTCTGGGATGAATTCGGCAACGTGCTCAAGGAAGGGCTGGTCGAGGATATGCCCAACCGCGAGCGCATCGCCAAGCTGTTGCGTTTCTCGTCCACGACGCAGCCGGCGGCCGAACAAAGGGTCAGCCTGGAGGATTACGTCGGCCGCATGCAGGAGGGCCAGGATACGATCTGGTACGTGACCGCCGATAACCGCAAGGCGGCGGAAAACTCCCCGCACCTGGAAATCTTCCGCAAGAAGGGTATCGAAGTGCTTTTGATGTCGGACCGGATCGACGAGTGGGTCATGGGTTATTTCAACGAGTTCGACGGCAAGCCGTTGCGCTCGATCGCGAAAGGCGATGTCGAACTGGACAAGGCCGACGAGAAAAAAGACGAAAAGAAGGGCGGCGAGAAGAAGAAAAGCCCGGTGCTGAAGCGTCTGGCCGAGGCGCTGGGCGACAAGGTCTCCGAGGTCCGCGCCAGTCAGCGCCTGACCGAATCGGCCTCCTGCCTGGTTTTGGGCGAGCAGGAACTGGCGCTGCACATGCGGCGCATGCTGGAGCAGGCCGGGCAGGCCTTGCCGGACAGCAAGCCGTTGCTGGAAGTCAATCTGAAACACCCGCTGGTCAAGCGCATGGCCGCGGTCAAGGACAAGGCGGAGTTCGCCAGCTGGGCGGAACTGTTGTTCGAGCAGGCCATACTCGCCGAAGGCGGACAACTGGAAGACCCGGCCGGCTTCGTCCAGCGTATGAATCGCCTGATGCTCGCTGCAGACTGATTATCGCGGCCGCCGGCGTCCGCCCGGCGGCCGCTGCGGTAGAATCATCCCATGGACGAACCTGTCAGAGTCGACAAGTGGCTGTGGGCCGCCCGCTTTTTCAAGACCCGCGCGTTGGCCCGGGAGGCCGTCGCCGGCGGCAAGGTGCAGGTCGATGGCCACCGGGTAAAGCCGGGCCGTGCGCTCAAAGTGGGCGATGAGTTGCGTATCCAGCGCGGCGCGGAGGAATACACCGTCGAGGTGCTTGAGCTGGCGACCCGCCGCGGTTCCGCGGCGGTCGCCCAGACGTACTACGAGGAAAGCCCCGCAAGCACCGAGCGGCGCGAGCGGCTGGCCGCGCAGCTGCGGCTGGAGCGCCAGCAGCGGGGCCGGCCCGAACGCCGCCCCGACAAGCGCGAGCGGCGCCGGATCATCAGGTTCAAGAATACCTTTGATTAGCACTCGCTGATCGCGGCACAGGGTCTCGCCTTTCGGCGAGTGGCTTTTCTTTGCGTGCCCTCAAAGCCTCAAAAATTAAACAGACGTTTTGAGCCTTCGGCTGTCAACGCTCCCACATCCTGCGCCGCGTTGAAATCGGCACATCCTTGCGCCTCTCCCTGTTCATTCCCGGCACTCGCTGCGTCATTCTTCGGTATCTTCAAAGGCGTTCCATGAGCAAGAGCGGCGCTGCGGCAGCGGAAAGGGCAGCGGGCGGCTGCCCGAAAAATCTGCAATTCGCCGGGCTACCGCTCCAGCAGCGATTTGATCTGGTAGACAAAATCCAGCGCTTCGCGCGGCGTCATCCGGTCCGGGTCGGCGTCTTCCAGCGCTTCGCGCAGTGCATCGGCGGCCCCGGGTTGTGCGGACGTCTCGGCCGGCGCCGCGAACAGGCCCAGCTGCGGCGAATCGTCCTTGCCCTGCTCCAGGTGTTCCAGTTGCTGGCGGGCCTGCTGCAGCACGTTGGCCGGGATGCCGGCGAGCGCGGCCACCTGCAGGCCGTAACTCTGGCTGGCGGGTCCGTCCTCCACCGCGTGCAGGAACACGATCCTGTCGCCGTGCTCGACCGCTTTCAAGTGAACGTTGAAGACCCCTTCGAGTTGCTCCGGCAGCTGCGTCAATTCGAAATAGTGGGTGGCGAACAGCGTGTAGGCCCGCACCTGCCGGGCCAGGTGTTCCGCCACTGCCGAGGCCAGCGCGAGGCCGTCATAGGTGCTGGTGCCGCGGCCGATTTCATCCATCAGCACCAGCGAATGACGGCTGGCGTTGTGCAGGATGTTGGCCGTTTCGGTCATTTCCACCATGAACGTGGAGCGGCCGCGGCTGAGATCGTCACCGGCGCCGATGCGCGTGAACACCCGGTCCAGCGGCCCGATCACGGCCTGCGCGGCCGGCACCCAGCTGCCAGAATGGGCCAGCAGGCAGATCAGCGCGGTCTGGCGCATGTAGGTGGATTTTCCGCCCATGTTGGGCCCGGTGATGATCAGCATCCGGCGCTGCGGGTTGAGCGCGGTGTCGTTGGGCGTGAACGCCTCCGCCTGCACCTGTTCGATGACCGGGTGGCGCCCGCCGCGGATGTCGATCCCCGGCTCGTCGGTGAGTTCCGGGCGACAGAAATCCAGCGCCAGCGCACGCTCGGTGAAAGCGCACAGGACATCCAGCCTCGCCAGCAGCGCACTGACCGCCTGCAGCGGCTGCAGCTCACCCTGCAGACGCTCCAACAGCGCCTCGTAGCAATGTTGTTCCCTGGCCAGGGCGCGTTCGCGGCTCGACAGGACCTGGTCTTCGAATGCTTTGAGTTCCTCGGTGATGTAACGTTCCGCGGCCTTCAGCGTCTGCCGGCGCTTGTAGTGCAGCGGCACCTTGTCCTGCTGCGCGTGCGTGACCTCGATGAAGTAGCCGTGCACCTTGTTGTAGCCGACCTTGAGGTTGGCGATGCCGGATTCCTCGCGTTGCTGCTTTTCGTACTCGAGCAGAAAATCGTTGGCGTTCTCGGACAGGTTGCGCAGTTCGTCCAGTTCTTTGTCGTAGCCGCCGGCGATGACGCCGCCGTTGCGGACCAGCAGCGGCGGCTCGTCCACCAGCGCCCGGTTCAGCAGCTCGTGCAGCTCGGGCAGGCACTCGATGCGTTCGCCGTCACGGCGCAGCGACTCGCGCCCGGCAGCCAGCAGCCCTGCCCTGATTTCGGGCAGCACGCCCAGCGCGCGCCCCAGCGTCACCAGGTCGCGCGGCCGTGCCGAGCCCAGCGCCACGCGGGCGAGGATGCGCTCGGTATCGCCGATCGAACGGAAAGTTTCGCGCAGCGCTTCGTACAGCCGGGTCTCCAGCAGGTCCCGGATACACTCGTGGCGTTGCTGCAGGCGCTCCCGGTCGCGGATGGGCTCGGCGATCCAGCGCCGCAGCAGGCGTCCGCCCATCGGTGTAATGGTGCTGTCCATGATGCCGGCGACGGTATGTTCGTCGCGGCCCTGCGGGTGCTGCACCAATTCCAGGTTGCGGCGCGTGACGGCATCCAGGTGCAGGTGCGTGCCCGGGCTTTCCATACGCACGGCCTGCAGGTGGGGCAGGGCGGTGCGCTGGGTGTCCTGCGCGTATTGCAACAGGGCCCCCGCCGCCGCCACCGCCGCCGGCTGGTCCTCGATACCGAAGCCGGTAAGGTCGCGGGTCGCGAACTGTTCGGTCAGCAGGCGGTAGGCGGAATCGGGATCGAAATGCCACGGCGGCCGTTTGCGCAGGCCGGGCCGGTCGCCCAGGGTGTCCGCCAGAGAGGCAGCCTCGGATACCAGCAGTTCCGTGGGCAGCAGCCGTTCGAGTTGGGTCTCCAGGTCGGTCCCGGAGGTCACCAGGCGAACGATGAAGCGCCCGGAGGACAGGTCCATCCAGGCCAGGGCCATCGACTTGCCGGCCGCGGCCGCCGCGGCCAAGAGATTTTCACGCCGGCCCGTGAGCAGGGCTTCGTCGGTGACCGTGCCGGGGGTGACGATGCGCACGACCTTGCGTTCGACCAGGCCCTTGCCCGGTGTGGGCTCGCCGACCTGTTCGCAGATGGCCGCCGACTCGCCCTTGCGCAGCAGTTTCACCAGGTAACTGTCGATCGCGTGGAAGGGGATGCCGGCCATCGGTATCGGCGCGCCGGCCGACTCGCCGCGGCTGGTCAGCGTGATGTCCAGCAGCTTGGCGGCTCGCCGTGCGTCGTCGTAGAACACCTCGTAGAAATCACCCATGCGAAACAGCAGCAGCGTGTCGGGGTACTCCGCCTTGATGCGCAAATACTGCTGCATCAGCGGTGTGTGCGACGCGGCTTTGGAAATGGCTGGAGATGACATCCGGGAAAGTGTAACTTAGGAGCCACGGGGTGACTAGGCGACGGCGGTGGCGTGATGCGCGGATTGTGCAGGGCGTCCGGGAGACCGCGCCGGTTTCAATGCTGCTTTGGATAACGACGTGGAAGATTTCGATTCGAGGGTTGAGGAACTGGTGCGCAAGGTCGCGGAGCAACTGGTCGCGCGCGGCTGGCGCATGGTCACGGCGGAGTCGTGCAGCGGCGGTTGGATCGCCAAATGCTGCACCGATCTCGCCGGCAGTTCCCGCTGGTTCGACCGCGGCCTGATCGTCTACAGCTACCGCGCCAAGGAGGAACTGCTCGGCGTCAGCCACGACGACCTCGTCGAATACGGCGCCGTCAGCCTAGAAATCGCCGCGCAGATGGCGGCCGGCGCGGTGCGGAATTCGGGGGCCGCGGTGAGCGTGGCCGCGACCGGTATCGCCGGGCCCGATGGCGGCATGCCGGGCAAGCCCGTGGGCCTGGTGTGTTTCGGCTGGTGCGTCGGCGATGAGACCGCGAGTTGCGAGGAAGCGGTCTTTGCCGGTGACCGCCGGGCCGTCCGGGAACAGACGGTCCTGTACGCGTTGGAGGGTCTGTTCAAGCGCCTTTCATAGTCGTTGGCGCCCTTTGATTGCATTATCGCGAATTGAGAACGGGCTGCTCTAGACTCTGCCACAGTACGCGGTCAGGGGCGGATCGATTTGCATTTTGCGTTGAAACCTGTAAGCCGTCGCCGCGCCTGCCCACCGCAGACTTAAGACGCTCGCGGGGCTGTGTCATAATGCCGCAAAGCTGAGCACAAAAACGATCACCGCAAAGGAGAGGATCAAGTGGACGACAACAGGAAACAGGCGCTTTCGGCAGCGCTTTCCCAGATTGAGAAACAGTTCGGCAAGGGCGCCATCATGCGCATGGGTGACGGCACGCCCATCCGCAACGTCGATGTCGTGTCCTCGGGCTCGCTGGCGCTGGACGTGGCGCTCGGCGTCGGCGGCCTGCCGCGCGGCCGCGTCGTTGAAATCTATGGTCCCGAATCCAGCGGCAAGACCACGCTGACGCTGCAGGTCATCGCCGAGGCGCAGAAGGTGGGCGGCACGGCGGCCTTCGTCGACGCCGAGCACGCGCTCGACCCGCAGTACGCGGAGAACCTCGGCGTCAACGTCGAAGACCTGCTGGTGTCGCAGCCTGATACCGGCGAGCAGGCGCTGGAGATCACCGACATGCTGGTGCGTTCCGGCGCGGTCGACATCGTGGTGGTGGACTCGGTCGCAGCCTTAACGCCCAAGGCCGAGATCGAAGGCGAGATGGGCGATCGCCACGTCGGTTTGCAGGCGCGCCTGATGTCGCAGGCGCTGCGCAAGCTCACCGCCAACATCAAGCGCTCCAACTGCATGGTGATCTTCATCAACCAGATCCGCATGAAGATCGGCGTGATGTTCGGCAGCCCGGAAACCACCACCGGCGGCAATGCGCTCAAGTTCTACTCGTCGGTACGATTGGATATCCGCCGCATCGGCTCGCTGAAGAAGGGCGACGAGGTGATCGGCAACCAGACCCGCGTCAAGGTGGTCAAGAACAAGATGGCGCCGCCGTTCAAGCTGGCCGAGTTCGAGATTCTCTACGGCCAAGGTATCTCCAAGATCGGGGAGCTGATCGACCTCGGCGTGGCCAATGGGCTGGTCGAGAAATCCGGCGCCTGGTACAGCTACAACAAGGACCGCATCGGCCAGGGCAAGGAGAATGCACGCGCATTTCTCGAAGAACACCCGGAAACGGCCGCTGAAATCGAGAAGAGTCTGCGTGAATTGCTGTTGCCGAAAACGACTCGCAAGGGCGAAGTCGTCGAGGACTGAAGCCGCAATGCGGCGGTGCAGGAGCGCCTGCCAATGACCGAGGCCGAGGTGCGCGATCTCGCGCTGCGCTACCTGACACGGCGCGAGTACGGTGTCGAGGAACTGAGGCGCAAACTGACCCAGCGCGGGGCCGATTCCGATATCGCGCAGGCGGTCGTCGAACGCTGCGCGGAGGAGAACCTCGTCTCCGACGAACGCTTCGCGCAAATGTACGTGCGCACCCGCATGCGGCGTTTGTTCGGGCCGCTCAAAATCCGCGCCGAATTGCGACAGCGCGGCGTGACCGAAAGCGCGGTCGCCGCGGCCATGCCGGACGATGATAGCAACTGGTTCGAACTCGCCGCGCAATGGGCGCAGAAACGCTGCCGCGGGCCGCTGGACTATGCCGGGCGCGCCAAGCTCTACCGCAGCCTCGTCAACCGCGGCTTTAGCCACGAGCAGGCCAATGCCGCGCTGGATGCTTGTGTGCCCGATTGATTCCTTCCTGCGTCGTGTTTCGGTAAACTTAACCGTTTGATACAGCGAAAACCCGAGGGCGTTTGACCTTTGAAAACCACCGCACAGATTCGCCAGACGTTCCTGGATTTCTTCGCCGCGCGCGGGCACCGTGTCGTCGCCTCCAGTTCGCTGGTGCCGGCCAACGACCCGACGCTGCTCTTTACCAACGCGGGCATGGTGCAATTCAAGGACGTTTTCCTGGGCGCGGAAAAACGCGATTACAAGCGTGCCGTCACCTCGCAGAAATGCGTGCGCGCCGGCGGCAAGCACAATGACCTCGACCAGGTGGGTTACACGGCCCGTCATCACACGTTCTTCGAGATGCTCGGCAATTTCAGTTTCGGCGATTATTTCAAGCAGGACGCCATACGCTTTGCCTGGGAGCTTTTGACCGGTGAATTCGGCCTGGATGAAAAGCGTCTCTGGATTACCGTTTACCACGACGACGACGAAGCTTTTGACATCTGGCGCAATGATATCGGCCTGGCGCAGGAACGCGTCATCCGCATCGGCGACAAGCCGGGCGGCGCTAAATTCGAGAGCGACAATTTCTGGGCCATGGGCGATACCGGCCCCTGCGGCCCGTGTACGGAGATATTCTACGACCACGGCGAGGACTTCGAGGGCGGCCTGCCCGGCGCCGAGGACGAAGACGGCGACCGCTACGTCGAGATCTGGAACCTGGTCTTCATGCAGTTCGACCGCTCGGCGGAAGGCGCACTGCAACCGCTGCCCAAACCCTGCGTCGACACCGGCATGGGTCTGGAGCGGGTCGCCGCCGTCCTGCAGGGCGTGCACAGCAATTACGACATCGACCTGTTCCGGGCGCTGATTCGGGCGGCGGCCGAACTGACCGGCGCGAAGGACCTCAAGAACAAGTCGCTCAACGTCATCGCCGACCACATCCGCGCCTGCGCCTTCCTTGTCGCCGACGGCATTCTGCCGTCCAACGAAGGCCGCGGCTACGTGCTGCGCCGGATCATCCGGCGGGCGCTGCGTCACGGCTACAAGCTGGGCCAGAAGGGCCTGTTCTTCGGCCGCATGACCGCCGCGCTGGCGGAACAGATGGGTGACGCCTATCCCGCCCTGAAAGAGCAGCAGGACGACATCACCGCCACGCTCGAGGACGAGGAGCGGCGTTTCGCGCGGACGCTGGAAAAGGGCATGGGGCTCCTGCAGCGGCGCTTGGACAAGGCGGTGGCCGGAAATGGCGAAATCGACGGTGAAACGGCGTTCACGCTGTACGACACCTACGGTTTTCCGCTGGACCTGACCGAGGACATCGCCCGTGAAAGCGGGGTAACCGTGGATACCCGGGGTTTCGATGCCGAGATGGCAAAGCAGAAGGCCCGGGGCCGCTCCAGCGGCCAGTTCGCGAGCAAGGACCAGATTTCCGCCGAAGCGGTCAAGAAACTGCCGCTCACGCACTTCACCGGTTACGAGGCGCTGGCGAGCGATGCCTCCGAGGTCGTCGGCATCCTGATCGACGGCCAGTTGACCGACGGCTCTCGCGGCCGGTGACGAGGCGGTCATCGTGCTCGACCGGACACCGTTTTACGCCGAATCCGGCGGCCAGGTGGGCGATACCGGCACGCTGAAAACCGCGACGGCCGAGTTCGAGGTCCGTGATACCGTCAAGCTCGGCGGGACGTTTTTCGGACACGTCGGCAAGCTCGTCAGCGGATCCCTGCGAAGCGGTGAAAAAGTCGCCGCGCAAGTGGATGCCGAACGCCGACAGAACATCGTCATACACCATTCCGCAACCCACTTGCTGCACCGCGCCCTGCGTGAAATTCTCGGTGAGCACGTGGAACAGCGGGGGTCGCTGGTGGCGCCCGATTACACGCGTTTCGACATCTCGCACCCAAAGCAGATCACGGCCGCGGAGTTGCGTGAGGTCGAACGTCACGTCAACGACGCGATCCGTGTCAACCCGCCGACGGTCTCCGAGATCATGGCTTTCGACGATGCGCTCAAAACCGGCGCGATGGCGCTGTTCGGCGAGAAGTACGGCGACAAGGTGCGGGTCCTGCGGTTCGGTGAATTGTCGACCGAGTTGTGCGGCGGCACGCACGTGCAAAGGGTCGGGGAGATCGGCCAGTTCAAGATCGTCTCGGAATCGGCCATCGGCTCCGGGATACGCCGTATCGTGGCCGTTGCGGGCGCGGCCGCCGTCGCGCACATACAAGAGATGGAGCAACAGCTCCAGACGGTGGCGCAGACGTTGAAAGTCAGTACTCAGGCCGCACCGGAACGGCTGCAACAGGTGCTCGAGAACAACCGGCAGTTGGAAAAGGACATCGCGGCGTTGAAGTCCAGCCTCGCCAGTTCCAGCAGCGACGATTTGCTGGCCGGGGTGGAGGACATCAGCGGCATCAAGGTGCTGGCGGTGCGCCGCGACGGACTCGATGCCGGCGCCCTCAGGGATGCCGTTGATCACCTCAAGAGCCGCCTGGGCAAGGCGGCAGTGGTTTTAGCCAGTGTTCAGGATGGTAAGGTCCGCATGGCCGCTGGTGTTAGCAAGGAACTGACTGCTCGGATAAAAGCCGGAAATCTGGTAGACTTCGTAGCAGGCCAGGTTGGTGGCAAGGGCGGTGGACGTCCCGATTTTGCTCAGGCGGGGGGTAGCAACCCGGAAAAACTGGATGAAGCATTGTCCTCGGTGGCAGAGTGGATTGCAGAGCGGGCCTGAGTCAGCGGGATACCAAATGTCACCAAGATGTAATAAATTACAGAATAACAAGTAGGCGGCGGGCACTGCGCGTGTCTGAAACCAGGGGAAGGTATATATGCTGATACTAACGAGAAGGGTGGGGGAAAAGCTGATCATTGGTGAAAACGTGACGGTCACGGTGCTGGGCGTCAAGGGTAACCAGATCCGTATCGGCATCGAGGCGCCGCAAGAGGTCCAGATTCACCGCGAAGAAATTTACCAGCGCATCCTGGCCGAGCGAGGCGAGTTGAAGGAATCACAGAACTAAGGCCAAATCGCTTAACGCCTTTACCAATCCAGGCCGCTCCGGTATGCTTCCGCATCCCGGTTTTTTTGCGCTACCAAGCTGAGAAAAGCCGATTTTTCAGGTCATCGGGAGAGATGGCCGTGTGCTGCGAACGTCAAGCGCAGCGCAGACGGCCCCGAGGGGGCGAAGGGCAGGAAGCCCGGAGTAACGCGCTCCCAGGGGGAGCGAAAAAGACAAGTTGTCGACGGAGGACAACACCAGTTTACGGAGAGATGGCCGAGTGCTGCGAACGTCAAGCGTAGCGCAGACGGCCCCGAGGGGGCGGAGGGCAGGAAGCCCGGAGTAACGCGCTCCCAGGGGGAGCGAAAAAGACAAGTTGTCGACGGAGGACAACACCAGTTTACGGAGAGATGGCCGAGTGGCTGAAGGCGCTCCCCTGCTAAGGGAGTATGGGTCAAAAAGCCCATCGAGGGTTCGACAAATTCGCCGGGAGCGAATTTCGAATGAGCCAGCTTGCTGGCGAACCTCGCAGGGCGAGGGCAGGGATAGCCCGAGTAATCCCTCTCTCTCAGGGCTCGAAGAGCCCTTGAGGGCCAGGTTCTGGCTCGACTGTTTGCAAGGAACAGGTAACAATCAGATTTACGGAGAGATGGCCGAGTGGCTGAAGGCGCTCCCCTGCTAAGGGAGTATGGGTCAAAAAGCCCATCGAGGGTTC
>CAVZEU010000004.1:0-446180 GCA_963774415.1 uncultured Gammaproteobacteria bacterium
GACGGGCATATTGTTGAATTTGCAATCCTGACAATCTGAAAAATGCAATATTGATCCTGACGAATCTGCTACGGGTGGTTACGAAGAGATGAACATGCTCATGTCTAAGGTGGAATACAGATTGTCCAGACTAAAACAATCGCGCGGTTTAAATACTGCGCATACTATTCTCGTGCGAAGAAATTGAATAATGAATGTGGCTGTACCTTAGCGGGGATTTTTTTTACGGCGGCTCTGATTGGTATTAGTTTTTATGTGTTGTTTTGGTACTCATCTATATCATTCAAAATGGTTTTTTTCGGCTTGTTGTTGAGTTTCGCATTTAAATTTTGGGAAAAGTATTGGGGCTAATGACCGCCAGGTTCAGGCTATTGCTTTTATATCGAACGTTAGTTGCTCATGAAAAGGAGGTGGTTCATGCTAACATGCACTAAATGGGTCGATCAAATCGTTATCACGTGCAAGAACTGGTCTGAGAAAGTTGATTACGAATGCACAACCTGGGCGGACGAAGGGTCAAGCCAATGCTCACAGTGGGCTGATGAAGGCTTAAACCAGTGTTCGCAGTGGGCCGATGAAGGCTCAAATGAATGCAGTTCCTGGACAGAGAAACACTGTCATTGGTACAGCCCGTGGAATTGTATCGCCGGGTGGTTTTGCTCGGCGTATTACTGGGTTTCAAAATGGGTTTGTAAGGCGTGGTACTGGGTTGCCAAATGGGTATGTAAGGCTTGGTACTGGGTCGCAAAATGGGTGTGCAAAGCATTTGCCTGGATAGTGAAAGCGGTATGCGTGGCGTGGTCATGGGTTGCGAAGCTGGTTTGTGTGGCATGGGATACGGCGCGCTGCGCGGCGTTGAATATCATTCGAATTTTCAATTCCCTCTTTGGCAGGAAGAAAGCGCCGATCCCCAAAATCAAGCATATATTCGTGTTAATGCTGGAGAATCGTTCCTTTGACCACATGTTTGGCTTCAGTAATATCAGCGGAACAGATGCTATAACGGGTGAACCCACGACAATTAATGGTGCCGATCCGGCGGTAAATACCAATATCAATCCTGTGGATTCATCAGTTGTGCCAGTCAGCACCCCGGCGGAATTCGTTCTGAAAAATGTAGATGAAGATCCGGGGCATGAGTTCGGCGACACATTGTTGCAACTTTGCGGTCACGGCGCGAGTTATAACCCCGTTCCCGGTGGTTATCCCCCAATTAATAATTCCGGTTTCATTGAGTCATATCGCGATCGAGGTTCATCGGAACCGGAGCGAATCATGAAGTGCTTTCCGCCCGAACGCTTACCGGTGCTGAACGAGTTAGCCAGTCAATTTGCTATTTGCGACAATTGGTTTTCATCCTTGCCGGGGCCCACCTGGCCAAACCGATTCTTCATGATGGCGGCAACTTCCGGAGGTTTGGATGATAGCCCGAGCACCGGAGATATCGTTGCCGCCACCACGCTTGAAGGATACCGCTTTGAAAATGGAAATATTTTTGACTCACTGGATGACTATTGTTTTGACTGGAAGATATTTGAGGGCGATGAATTTCCGGTTAGCTTTGCTTTGAATGGCATGAACCTCAATGCGCTGCAGGGAAGGTTTAAGGATTTCGAAGACTTTGAGTCCGAGGTTAACAAAGCTGGGTTCAAGGAAAAGTTCATCTTTATTGAACCCAAGTATGGCGAAGACGAAGTGGATATATTGGGGCCGGGTGACTACGCTTGCGGAAACTCCATGCATCCGCTTAATGACGTTACGCGCGGAGAGCGCTTGATCAAAAAAGTGTATGAGACCATCCGCAACTCTCCACATTGGAAAGACAGTATGCTGGTGGTGACATTCGACGAACATGGTGGGTTTTACGACCACGTGGCGCCACCCCAGGCGGTGCCGCCGGGCGATACGTTTACGCAGACGTATGTAAAGAACCACTTTAAGTTTGATCGCCTGGGAGTGCGTGTCCCGGCCCTGGTGATTTCACCATGGATTAAGGCTGGAACAATTGATCACACAGAGTATGACCACACTTCTTGTTTAGCGACCATGCAGCGTCTCTACGACATGAGCCCACTCACAGAAAGAGACAAAGCAGCAAATGATTTCACGCATCTGCTCACTCTTGACGAGCCGCGAAATGACGCTCCAACTCAGCTCACCAATGTGGCGAACTCAGGTTTTGTTTGCGAAGACGATGGCGATACCGTCGGTGAGACTTCAGAAGGCTTGATAGCGAAGCGGGCTGAAATCATCAAGATCAGAGATGCAATGATTGAAACCAAAGGCGAGGATGAACGCAGGATGCCTTATCGCCATTTGATGGCAGACATGACGCCGATGCAAGTGGGATTTGCATATGTAGCTCTCCTCAAGGTGCTGCAACAATCGGAGTATCCAGAACGCGAAGAATGGAAGAGGCATTTTAAAGATATTCGAACCAAGGCGGATGCCGCGATCTTTATGGCCGAGGCTAAATTGATGTTAAACCACAGTTTGGACCTGAAAAAAGCATTTAGACAGGCTAAGTTTGCAAATAAACTGTACAGACGATGAGACTGCCAACGTATTTTATCAAGGTGACTATAAACTGGTGATACAGTTGGAAAACCCAGCGTGAAAAGAAATGTACTCACTTAATGAGGCTTGTAACAGATAGCTTCACCGGGAAAAATACTCGCTGTGTTCTCATTTTCCAGTGAGATAGGCGTTAAAGGGGGTTCCGAAATGCCGCTTCTGGCCGGTTGCGGTCATAGGTGGTTGCAGATTATGCCTGGCCGGTCCTGCTCAGAAAGCAGTCATTCAGTAGTACACAAATTTGACACAGCTTTCGATGTCACGCGTAAGTGATCACTCGGTAACTCCATATTCTGTAAGAAAGATTGGAGACTGTGAAAGATGGGTGGACGGGATTTTTGGAAAGTGGTGGCCAGAGGTGGACAAATCCGACGGGATAGGATTTGGTCGCACGCAGTGCGCCCGCAGGGTCGTGCACAGGGAGGTGCACGAACAATCTAACCACGCTGTGGTTCGATTCCCTTGAGTACTGGGGAAAGCGCTTGATCGAGGTGTCAGTAAGGAAAAACAAGAAAATTGGTGGCCAGAGGTGGAATCGAACCACCGACACGCGGATTTTCAGTCCGCTGCTCTACCAACTGAGCTATCTGGCCATTGCCGCGCGCGCTCCGGAAGCGAAGCGCGCGGTATTAAAACGTCTGCCCGTTCCCAAGTCAAGAACGGTCGGCTAATTGTACCAGCCGGCTCCTCGCCTTTTAATAAATAAATGAACTTCGCGGTGGGTTTGTGACGATCCTGCCGTCGGAAAAC
Organism: uncultured Gammaproteobacteria bacterium; assembly: GCA_963774415.1. Classification (GTDB taxonomy): domain Bacteria; phylum Pseudomonadota; class Gammaproteobacteria; order Xanthomonadales; family SZUA-36; genus SZUA-36. The sequence continues at coordinate 3,325 of CAVZEU010000004.1, forward strand.
CCGGTTCCCTTCGCTAATCGTCGTCTTTGGGGACGTACCCCTGCGGCTTTGCCGAGCCTTCGCCGAAAAAGAACTTTTCCATTTCCTGCTCGATGAATTTTCGGTGGTCGGGGTCGACCGGGTTCAGCATGTTTTCGTTGATCAGCATGGTCTGATGCGTCATCCACCTGTCCCAGGCCTGTTGCGAGATATTGTCGTAGATCTTTTTGCCGAGTTCGCCGGGATAGGTCTGAAATTTCAGACCCGGCAGTTCTTCTTTGAGCAGGGCACAAAAAACCGTTCGTTCCGTCATCGCTCCTCATCCGTTGCTGTTGTCGCCGACATGGGTTTCCAATAATTGCCTGACCGGTGTCGGCAAACCGAGTGCGCTCCACTCGCTCGCGCCGAACCAGCCTAGCGGCCGGCTACATTCTACGCCATTTTTCAGCGTCGCTGCCGTGCCCGCCAGCGGCGTTATCCTCATGTGCATATGGGTTAGCGTGTGTTCGATCACCGGCAGTGTTTCGAAGCCGCCGTTTTCGATGCAAAAACGCTGCTCGAGAGGCGGGCCCGCATCGTCCGCCGGCAGCGACCACAGGCCGCCCCAGATGCCGGCCGGCGGCCGGCGCTCCAGCAGCACCCGGCCCTTTGTATCCATGAGGATCAGCATGCGGACTGTTTTCTCCGTTGTGCGCAGCCGCGGTCTCGATGCGGGCAGTTCAGCGACCCTGCCGCGCTGGTACGCCTGGCAGTCCGCCGCCACCGGGCAGCGTTCACACGAGGGATTCGTGCGCGTGCACAGCGTGGCCCCCAAATCCATGATGGCCTGCGTGTAATCCGCTCCGCGCTTTACCGGCAGGAATCGTTCGGCGCACGCCCACAGCGCCTTGTGCACCGCTGTCCGGCCCGGCCAGCCTGCGATCGCCTCGTGCCGGGCCAGCACCCGCTTGACGTTGCCGTCCAGCACCACCGCCGGCCGATCGTAGGCCTGCGAGCAGATTGCGTTGGCCGTGCTGGCGCCGATACCGGGCAGTTTCGCCAGCGCTTCGGCCGTGCCCGGCAGTTTGCCCCCGAACTCCCCGACACAAATCCGCGCGGCCTGCAGCAGGTTGCGGGCGCGGACGTAGTATCCCAGCCCGGACCACAGCGCCAGCACGTCGTCCGTTGCCGCGGCGGCCAGCGCGGGCAAGTCCGGGAAGCGCGCGATGAAGCGCTCGAAATACGGGATCACCGTCTTGACCTGGGTTTGCTGCAGCATGATCTCGGCCACCCACACACGGTAGGCGCTGCGCGGAGCTTGCCACGGCAGGTCCTTGCGGCCGTGCTCGTCCCACCAGGCAAGCAGGCGCTCGGCGAAAGGCCGCGGTTTCATAGCGGCCCTGGCGTGGATGAACCAGCCAGGGTCGTGATAGAGACTGGGCCGGGGGCCTTTTGTCGGTTCTGGCGTAAATGAAAATGAAATCTGGATTGATGCGGATTCATGAAGTGATGGTAAGCCCAAATTCGACCGATGCAATATGCCGGCTAGTCCAACGGCAGGATGGCGTTGATGAAGGTGCCGGCGTCGAAGGGCCGCAAATCGCGGGCGGACTCGCCGACACCGATGAAGCGGATCGGGATGCCCAGTTCGCTGGCGATCGCGAACAGCATGCCGCCGCGCGCGGTGCCGTCGAGCTTGGTGATCGTGATGCCGCTGACATCGACCGCCTCGTTGAAATGCCGGGCCTGGCTGAGCGCGTTCTGGCCGGTGCCCGCATCGACCACCAGCATGGTCTCGTGCGGTGCGCTGGCGTCGACGCGCGCTATCACCCGGCGCACCTTCTTGAGTTCTTCCATCAGGTTCGATTGCGTGTGCAAGCGCCCGGCGGTGTCGGCGATCAATACGTCGATATCACGCGCCCTGGCCGATTCCATCGCGTCGAATATGACCGCGGCGGCATCGGCGCCGGTGCCCTGGGCGATCACCGGCACGTCGTTGCGCGCCCCCCACGATTTGAGTTGCTCGACCGCCGCGGCGCGAAACGTGTCGCCCGCCGCCAGCATCACCGACAACCCTTCTTCCTTGAAACGCTGCGCCAGCTTGCCGATGGTCGTGGTCTTACCGGCGCCGTTGACGCCGACGATCAGGATGACGAACGGCTTATGCTCCGGGTCCACGACCAGCAACTGCTCGCAGGGTTCGATCAGTTCGAAGAGTTCCGCCTGTACCGCCGGCAACAGCGCCTGCGGCTCGCGGATCGTGCCGGCCTTGACCGCCCGGCGCAGGTTCTCCATGATTTCGAGGCTGGCCTTGACGCCGACGTCGGCCGTGAGCAGGGCCGTTTCCAGTTCATCCAGCAGCTCGTCGTCGATGTCGCGGTGGCCGCCGACGAGGTCCTTCAGGCGCTTGCCGATCGTGCGGCGCGAATCTTCGAGGCGCTGTTCCAGCGGGTCGACGCCGCTTTGCTCGGCCGGCCGCAGTTGCACGTCCTGCAGGGCGCCCGTTTCCTTGTTTTTCTTGCGGAAGATTCGGAACATCAGTGAAGCTGCTACCCTGGCGGCAAAAGCGATATGCTATCAGACACCCTGGGGCCTGTTAACTATGAGCAGTTCAGCAAAAAACAACCGCGTGCGGATCATCGGCGGCGATTGGCGCGGGCGCAAGCTGCCGGTCGTCGACGCGCCGGGCCTGCGGCCGAGCGCCGACCGCTGCCGCGAGACGCTGTTCAACTGGCTGCAGCCGTGGATCGGCGGCGCCGATTGCGCCGATTTGTTCGCCGGTACCGGGGCGCTGGGCTTCGAGGCGGCCTCGCGCGGCGCGGCTTCGGTGCTGATGATCGAAAAGAACCCGCGTGTCTTCGCGGCCCTTGGCGAGAGCGCCGGGCAACTGCAGGCGGGCCAGGTCACGCTGGTGCCCGGCGGCGCGATGTCATGGCTGGCGGAACAGGCGGCGGACAGCTTCGACATCGTCTTCGTGGACCCGCCTTTCGACAGCAACCTCGGCGGCCTGGTGCTGCAGCGCCTGGAGCGCCAGGGGTGCGTGCGCGGCGGCGGCTTTGTCTATGTCGAGTCGCCCGCGACGGTCCAGCTTCCGCCGCCGGCCGGGTGGTCCGAGTGGCGTGCGCAAAAACAGGGCGAGGTGCGCATGCAGCTTTTTCGCAAACAACCGCCCCCGGGTGAAAGGTTTTCGGCGAATGCAAGGTCTGAATAAACGAAGGCAGGCCCCGCGTCTGTCTTCAGTCCCTGCATTGAGACCGGCCCTCCCGCCGGTCTCTTTTTTACCCGGACCCACATGACGCCAGTTTAATCGCGGTGGTCATCGAGGGTAGAATACCTAGTCCCCTTCGACAAAGCAGGAACGGCAGACGATGAAAGCTCGACGCGTGGCGGTCTACCCCGGCACTTTCGATCCGATCACCCACGGTCATACCGATTTGGTCAGCCGCGCGGCGAGGGTTTTCGATCACGTGATCGTCGCCATCGCGGAAAGTCCGCACAAGACCCCTTTCTTCAGCCTGGAAAAGCGCATCGGGCTGGCGCAGAGCCAGCTCGGCCGGCTCGACAACATCGAAATCGTCGGTTTCAGCAACCTGCTGGTGGATTTTGTCCGTGAACGGGGGGCAACGATCATCGTGCGCGGGTTGCGGGCGGTCTCGGACTTCGAATACGAATTCCAGCTGGCCAGCATGAACCGCAACCTCTGCGAGGACGTGGAAACGATGTTTCTGACGCCCGACGAGAACTACGGCTTCATTTCGTCCACGCTGGTCAGGGAAGTCGCGCGGCTCGGCGGCGACGTGTCGCAATTCGTCGGCGCCGAGATCGCGGAAGCGCTCAAGCAAGAGTTTGGCCGCAAAGGTAGCTGACCTTGTCGCTGAAAATTACCGCCGAATGTATCAATTGCGATGTCTGCGAGCCCGAATGCCCGAACGAGGCGATTTACCAGGGGCTCGAGATCTATGAAATTGACCCGCTGAAGTGCACCGAGTGCGTGGGCCATTTCGACACGCCCCAGTGTGTCGAGGTGTGCCCGGTGGAATGCATACCCAAGGACCCGGACAACGAGGAAACAGAGGAACAGTTGTGGCTAAAGTACCAACGCCTGACCGCGGCGGCAAAAGTATGAAAATAAGGCTGTGCCTGTCTTTGCTGCTGCTGGTATTCATCACGCCGCTGGAGGCTGCCCAGCCCGGCAAGGCGGCCATCGCCAGCGCCCACTACCTGGCGACCGAGGCGGGTCACGAAGTGCTGGCCGAGGGCGGCAACGCCTTTGACGCGGCGGTCGCGGTCAGCGCCGTGCTGGCCGTGGTCGAGCAATCGAGTTCGGGTATCGGCGGCGGTGCGTTCTGGCTGCTGCACCGGGCCGCCGATGGCTTCGACGTCATGATCGACGGCCGCGAGATGGCGCCGGCGGCGGCCGCCAAGGACATGTACCTGAACGCCGATGGCAGCGTCAACCGCGACCATGCGCTGCACGGGCCGCTGAGCGCGGCCATCCCCGGGGAAATCGCCGGGCTCGTGCATCTCGCCAATAACTATGGCGTATTGCCGCTGGCGCAAAGCCTGCAGCCCGCGATCCGTATCGCCCGCCAGGGCTTTCCGGTATACGCGAAGCTCCGCAACGCGATCGATCGCAAGCAAAAGGTGCTGCAGCGATGGCCTGCCGCGAGCGGGCTATTTCTACCGCAGGGCAAGGTGCCGGACCTCGGCGCCGTGATTCGGCTGCCGGATCTGGCCGCGGTGCTGGAGAAGGTCGCGGCCGAGGGCCGGGACGGCTTCTACGAGGGCGCAGTGGCACAACGCCTGGTCGACGGCGTGCGGGCTGCCGGCGGCAACTGGAGCCTGGCGGACCTGTCAGGCTACACGGTCAAGGAGCGCAAGCCGATACGCACCCGCTACCACGGTTACGAACTGGTGACGGCGCCGCCGCCTTCCTCGGGCGGCATCGCGATTGCCGAAATGCTCAACATCCTTGGCCCGTACCACATCGACAAACTGGGCCAGGTCGAGCGCGTGCACCTCGTCGTCGAGGCGATGCGCCGCGCTTACCGCGATCGCGCCTTGTACCTGGGCGATCCGGATTTTTACGACGTCCCCTCCGCCATGCTCTTGGATCCAAATTATGCGGCCGGTCTGCGCGCGGGGATATCGTTCGACAAGGCCACGCCGAGCAACATGCTGCCGGGCCGCAAAGAGCCGCCGCAGGGCAACAATACGTCGCACTTCTCGATCATTGACCGCGCCGGCAATATCGTCTCCGCCACGCTGACCGTCAATACCTATTTCGGCTCGGGCTTCATGGTGCCCGGCACCGGTTTCGTGCTCAATGACGAGATGGACGATTTTTCCGCCAAGCCGGGCGTACCCAACGTCTACGGGCTGATCGGTTTTACCGCCAACGAGATCCAGCCGCGCAAGCGGCCGCTGTCGAGCATGTCGCCGACGCTGCTGCTGGGCGCGGACCGGGAGGCGGCGCTGGGCACGCCGGGCGGCAGCCGCATCATTACGATGGTGCTGTTGGGCATCCTAGATTTCTTCGAGGGCCACGGCCCGCAGTCTTGGGTCTCCTTGCCGCGCTACCACCACCAGTACCTGCCGGACAAGATCTACGCGGAGCCGGACGCGTTCAGCCAGGACGAGGTCGCCGCGCTCGAGGCGATGGGTTACACCCTCGTGGTCAAGCCGTGGGGCGTGGGCAACATGCAGGGCGTGATGTGGAACCGCGAGACCGGCGAGGTGACGGCGGCCTCGGACCCGCGCCAACCGGCGGGCAAAGCCATCGTCAAATAGGAACCGCGTCGTTTCTGGTTGCAGGGCGACGCGGTTACGCTCGCGGCGCACGAGGTCCGGCACCGATACCCACTGGGGAGAATCAGCAGCCTGCTCCCGATACCCGCTCCCGGTACCTGCTGCTGAGACACGCCGTAAATACATCCCTGTAGGCTCGGCGCCGGCTTTCCCTGCCGGCGACGGTCTCGGCAGCAGCTACCGGGTCCGGGCCCGCCGCTTCGGCATGGGGTACAATCTGGCGCCTGCAGCCCCCGGTAAATGTCCGATGGATAGGAGACGAATATGAAACACATCATTCTCGCATTGCTCTGCATGCTGGCCGCAGCCGTCACGGCCCGGGCCGACATCACCGAGCAGGACATCGCCAGCGCCGCCCACGCGGTGCAGCCGCAAGTGGTGGAGTGGCGGCGCTGGTTCCACGAGCACCCCGAACTCAGCAACCGCGAGTTCAAGACTTCCGAGCGCATCGCCGAGATCCTGCGCGGCCTGGGGCTGGAACCGCACACCGGGATCGCGCACACGGGGCTTTACGCCATCATCGAGGGCGGCCGTCCCGGCCCGCTGGTCGCGATCCGCACCGACATGGACGCGCTGCCGGTGACCGAGCAGACCGGTTTGCCGTTCGCCTCGAAGGCCCGCAGCACCTACAACGGCCAGGAAGTGGGCGTGATGCACGCCTGCGGCCACGACACGCACATGGCGATGGTGCTGGGGGCGGCCAAGATCCTCAACGACATGAAGGCGGACCTGCCCGGCTCGGTGATGCTGATCTTCCAGCCGGCCGAGGAAGGCCCGCCGGCCGGTGAGCAGGGCGGCGCTTCGCTGATGCTGAAAGAGGGGCTGTTCGCCAAGCACAAGCCCGCCGCGGTCTTCGGCATGCACATTGGTATCGGCCAGCCCGGCGGCCAGTTTGCGGTCAGGGCGGGGCCGATGATGGCGGCCGCCGACCGTTTCCTGATCACGGTCAAGGGCAAGCAGACGCACGGCGCGCGCCCGTGGGACGGTGTCGACCCGGTTGTCGTCGCGGCGCAGATCGTCATGGGCCTGCAGACCATCGTCAGCCGCCAGGTGGACGTGACCAAGGCGCCGTCCATCATCAGCGTGGGCCGCATCACGGGCGGCATCCGCAACAACGTCATCCCCGACAAGGTCGAACTCGAGGGCACGATCCGCAGCTTCGACCCGGCCATGCGCACGCAAATTCACAAGGCCATGGAACGCACGGCGCGGTCGATCGCCGCCAGTGCCGGCGCTGCGGTCGATTTCGAGATCGATGACGGTCCGCCGCCGGTCATCAACGACCCTGACCTGGTCAAGATGATGCGGCCGGTGCTGGAGCGCGTGTCCGGCAAACCGGTGATCGAGGTCACGCCGCAGACCGTGGCGGAGGACTTTGCCGAGTACGGCAAGTATGCGCCGTCGATCTTCGTGTTCCTGGGCAACTGGCCGGAAGGCATGGACCCGGCGACCAAGCCGACCAACCACTCGCCGCTGTTCGACGTCTACGAGCCGTGGATGGAACGCGGCGTCGAGGCCTTTGGCGACATGGTCGTGGACTACCTCAACAACGCGCCGAAGCAGTAGAGCCTGGGCGCACCGCCGGCGGCGGTGCGCCCGGCGGAATTCAGCCGCCTCGGCCTTCGCGCCATAACAGCCAGGCGATCAGGCCGGGCACGGCCACACCGAACACGCTGACCCACTGCGGAACGGTATAGCCGCCGGCGATGATGTCGATGCCATTGACCAGCCGAACCAGGTGAGCGATCGCGACCAGGGTGAACACAACGATTGCGAGAAATGTACCGGTTTTCATGATCTTACCTCCTCGCCCGGACACAGCTGCAGTATTCAGGGCAATCTATCCAATAGCATACACATGACAGGGAGGCAAATTCGCAAATCTTTGGCACCGATGGTGCAACTGGGTCGCACTTGTGGGTATTATCCACAGGCAATGAATGACAGCAGCACCATGGCGGCGGACGCCGCCGACCTGGCGAACGAGCTTGAGCCCTGGATCCAATCCAGCCTCGACGGCGGCCGGCACATCCTGGCAGAGTCCAACCAGGGCACCTTGCTGTTGTTCGAGGGCGACGGCCGGCGTCTCGTGATCAAGACCGCCAGCGGCCGGGGCGCGCTGCGCCGCGCCAGGCAGGCCACGCTCGTGCGTGAATACGAAGCCTATCGGCGCCTGGAGGGTGTTACCGGCGTACCCGACTGTTATGGCCTGCTGGCGGGTAAATACCTGTTGCTCGAATACGTCGAAGGAACGCCTTACCGCCAGGCGCAGTGGCGGGACCGGGAGGCGTGGTTCGAAGCATTGTTCGAAATCATCGGCGCCATCCACGGCCGCGGTGTTAGCCACGGCGACCTGAAATCCAAGTCCAACCTGATCGTCGGCCGGTATGAAACGCCGTGGATCGTCGATTTCGGCACCGCGATCGTTTTGAGGGACGGCTTTCACCCGCTCAACCGTTACCTTCATCGATACGCGAAACGCCTGGATATGAACGCCTGGGTCAAGCACAAGTACCACGGCCGCTACCGCGATGCGTCGGCCGAGGACCGCGAACGGCTGGACTATTCAAAACTGGAATACGTCATCCGCAGGCTGCGCGGCCGGCCGATGCACTGACGGCGTCTCCCGTCATCGCCGGCTTGTGTTGGGATGACTCGTGTTCCGGTCCACGGGGCGGCGGGCCACTGTCAGCCGAGCGCCCTGATTCCCGCGCGGGCGGGAAGCTGTCTGTCAACCCGTGTCGACGGCGCCCTTTGACTGCTGCAGGGCGGCTTTCAATTTTGCCATACCCTCGTCGATACTGATCGCGGCGCGGTAGCCGAGGTCCCGCTTGGCGGCGGTGATGTCGTACCAGTGGGCCGTCGAGAGCAACCTGGCCGACCAGCGCGTGACGATGGGTTCCGACTTCAGCCCGAGCAGGCGCCAGGCCGTCTCGACCACGAGACCGGCGGCCAGCGCCAGCGGCGCCGGAACCGGGCGGATGGTCACATCGATACCGGCGGCGGCCAGCAGGCCGGTCATGATCTCCGCCTGGCTGCGCGGCTCGTCGTTGGTGATGAAGTAGGTTTTGCCGCCCACGGTCTGCGGTGAGCTGGCCAGCTTGTCCAGCGCCAGGACATGCGCCAGCGCCGCGTTATCGACGTAGACGGTGTCGATCAGCTTGTTCGCGCCCGGTATTCTCAGCGTCCCACGCCGCGCGCGTTCGAGCAGACGCGGCAGCAGTTGGTTGTCGCCGGGGCCCCAGATCAGGTGCGGGCGCAGCGACACGGTCGCCAGCCGGGGGCCGTTGGCGGTCATCACGGCCTGTTCCGCCAGCGCCTTGCTCGCCGGATAGTGGGCGTCGAAGTGGCCGGGATAAGGCAGCGACTCGTCGCCGCCCTCGATGTCCCGGTCGGCGTGGACCACGCTGGGCGAGGACGTAAACACGAGTTTGCGCACGTCATTTTTGCGGCAGGCGGCGATCACGTTGCGGGTGCCGCCGTCATTGATATCGAAATAGTCGCGCCGGCGGCCCCAGGCGCCGGCCTTGCCGGCCGTGTGGATAACCGCGTCAGCGCCGGCGCTGACCTCTTCGAGACGCTGCGCGTCGGTGACACTGCCCCGCATCACGCGGGCGCCGAGCGCCTGCACCTGCAGGGCGGCGCCGCGCTGGCAGGCGATGACCTCATCGCCGCGCGCCAGCAATTGTCGGCAGATGGCGCTGCCGAGAAAACCGCCGCCGCCTGTGACCACGACCCTCATTGGAGCCGCTCCCCGGCCCACGCGGCCAATCGTTCTCGGCCGATTTTGGCGTTGTGGCGGATATCGACCGGGAAGGCGCGGTGGAAAAGCACGTGCTCGATCCTCTCGCTCAGCGGGTGATTGCGCGCGATTTGCAACAGGTCGGTGCGGATTCGCTCGCGCCGTCGGCGGCCTTGTTTACGCAGCAGTTCCACGCACAGCACGGGCCGCTGGAAGCCGCGTCGCCCGACGCCCACCAGGGCCGTGCGCAGTACCTCGGGGTGGTCGTTGAACAGCGCTTCCACCTGGTCCGCGTACAGGGTTTGACCCGGGGTGACGACACGCTGCGACTTGCGCCCGCAATACCACAACCGCCCGCCGGTGTCGAAGTAGCCGACATCGCCCATGCGGTGCCAGATGCGCCCTTCCGGGTCGCGGATCTTTGCCAGTCGGGTTGCCTCGTCGCGCCGCCAGTAGGCGTCGGTTGCGGTAGGTCCGGCGACCGTAATCTCACCGCTAACCCCGGCCGGCAGTTCGACGGCGTCTTGCATCGATTCCAGGACCCGGTCGGTCACGCCGATGACGCTGACGCGGTTGGGCGCGACCGGCCGGCCGACACAGAATCCTTCGCCGGTGCGGGTGCGCCGGACAACGGCGTCGTCCAGTTCGCTGCCGGCCACGTTGGCCACCGGCAGGCACTCGGTGGCGCCATACGGCGTAAATACCTCGGCGCCGCCGGCCAGCATCGCCTGCACGCGGCGCAACGTTTCCACCCCCATGGCGGCGCCGGCCGAGATGACCCGCCGCAGCGTGGGCATACGGGCGCCGGCGGCCTCGCCGTAACGCCCGAGTACATCGAGCAGGGCGGGCGAGGCGAAGACGTTGGTCACCCCGAACCGCTCGATGGTCCTGACCAGCACGCGCGGGTCGGCTTTTGCCGGCCGGGTCGGGTCCATCCGCGGAATGACCGTGGTCATACCCAGCGCCGGGTCGAACAGGGCGAACGGCGGAAAGGTCGGCAGGTCGATCTCGCCGGCGCGGATGTCGAAGGCGCGGCGCAGCATTTCCACCTGGGCCACGAAGTGACGGTGGCGGTAGACCACGCCTTTCGGAATCCCGGTGCTGCCGGAGGTGAACAGGATAGCCGCCGTCTCGTCCGCCCCGGTCTCGGCCAGCACCGCGCCGCGGCTGCGCTGTCCCAGTTTCCAGAGCTGCGCGGTACTCAGGCCGCCCCAGCCCAGTCTCGGCCCGGCGGTGACATTTCTGGGGGTGGGGTGCCAGCCGAGCAGTTTGCGTGCAAGGTGTGCCTTGCTGACGCCGATGAAGGCTTCCGGCGCAGCCTCGGCGAGGCAGGTTTTAAGGACCTTCAGGCCGATACCAGGATCGATCAGCACCGGCACCGCGCCGACCTTGAACAACGCAAAAAACAGCGCGAAAAAATCCAGTCCGGGCGTCAGCATCAGGGCGCTGCGGGTGCCGCGCGTGATGCCGTATTCGATCAGTCCGCGGGCGTAATCGTCCGCCAGTTCATCGAGTTCGGAATAGCTGGCCGCGGCGTAGCTGAGCCCGGCGCCGCGGCCGCCCACGGGGTAGTGGATCGCCGCCTTGCCGCCCTGCCGGGCGGCCTGTTCGGTGAGCGCCGCCGCGATGTTGCAGGGCTCAGGCATGGTCGTCGATAAACCGGCCGATGGCTGCGGCGAGGGGTGCGCCGGCGTCCTCCAGCAGGTAATGGCCGCAATCTGGATAGCGGTGCACCTCGGCGCGCGGGAAAATCGTCCGCCAGCGCTCGAGGAAGTGCCGGTCGAAGACGAAGTCCTTTTCGCCCCAGGCCAGCAGGCATGGCTTGCCGGCAAAATCCGCCAGCCGGGCTTCGGTGGATTTGACCACGGCCCAGGCGTCGTCACCGGGCCCGAGCGGGATATCCCTGACGAAGCGCAGCGTCGCGACACGGTTGCGCCAAGAGTCGTAGGGGCCGGTATAGGCCCTGCGTATGGCTTTCGTGACCGGTCTGGCGAAACCGAGGCGCGCCGCGCCGGCGGCGAACGCGTTCAGCCCCTGCACCAGCAGCCGGCCCAGCAGCGGGCTGCGCGCCAGCTTCAGGGCCATTGGAAACTTCTTTCCCGGCGGCAGCGGGAACGCCGCCGTATTGGTGATCACCAGGCTGGCGACGCCGTTCGGGCGCGCCCAGCCCAGCCCGATCATGCCGCCCCAGTCGTGTACCGCCAGGTGTACGGGGCTGGCCGGCCGGATGTGCCGCATCAATTCGCCGAGGTCGGCGATCCGCCGCCTCAGCGTGTACGGGTAATCCCGCTCGGCGGGCTTTGCCGACAGGCCGCAACCGATGTGGTCCGGCACGATGCAGCGGTAGCGGCCGCTCAGGGACAGCACCAGGTTGCGGTAATAGAAGGACCAGGTCGGGTTACCGTGCACCATCAGCACGATGGGCGCCTCGCGCGGACCTTCGTCGAGGTAGTGCAGGCGCTGGCCGGACACGTCGAGCCAGTGGTGCTTGAAGGGATAGAGTTCGGCGGGGGGCTCGTACACGCCCGACGGTTACCAGACGATTTCCGCCATCGAACAGTTCAGGCCGGAGCCGATACCCAGCAGGGCCACCCGGTCCCCCCGCTCGATCTTGCCCGCGGCCACCGCCTTGGCCAGCGCGATCGGCACCGAGGCCGGCCCGATGTTGCCGAGCTCGGGGTACGTTCTCTGTACCTTGTCCGCGTCCAGGCCGAGCTGTTTTATCAGCGCCTCGGTATGTGACTTGCTGACCTGGTGAATGATGAACTGGTCCAGTTCCTCCGCCACCCAGCCGAGCGCCTCGCACGCGGCGGCAAAGGTCTTGGTGGCGAGTTTCAGGCCTTCGGTCAGCAAGGTCTTGGTGTCGGTGACCATGCGATCCATCTGCCCCCGGCACAAGCTGTTGAAGCTGGTGGCCGCGCGCGTCACGCCGCCCCGGTAGACGTGCCCCTGCGGCGCCAGCTTCGTCCTGGACATGACCATGGCCGCGGCGCCCGAGCCGAGGGTCAGCGAGGAAAATTCGGCACGAAACTGTTGCGCCTCCACGCCCGGCTGCAGCAGGCGGTTGATCGTGGCCTCCGTGATCGGGCCGCTGGACTCACCGTCCACGATCAGGGCGTAATTCACATCGCCGCGTTCCAGCATCCTCGCCGCGATGTCCATGCCGTTCAGAAAAGCCAGGCAGGCGTTGCCGATATCGAAATTGAGGCAGTTCTCGTGCAGGCCGAGGTTGCCGTGCACGATGCACGCGGTCGACGGTTCCAGGTAATCACGGCACACCGACGTGTTGATCAGCACGCCGATTTCGTCGCGGCCGATGCCGGCCTCCGCGATGGCCTGCTCGGCCGCCAGCGTCGCCGCATCGGAGGGCTGGGTGCCGTCGTCCCAGAAACGCCGGGCTTCGATACCGGAGATTTCCTGCAGCAGGTTAAGCCGGACACCCAGCCGCTCCGTCGCCGGGCGCAGGCGTTGGGCAATTTGCTCCGAGGTAATCCGGTTCGGCGCCTCGATAGCTGCAACAGACTGAATGACAACGTTTTTAAAATGCATATCCGTCCGGGGTCGTGATGGGGGAGCGGGTCTCGCGGGCGCATCTTCAAGCGCCGGCTATTGTAGCCCATGAGTGCGCAAGCGGCTACAGCCCGGGTGGGGCGCCGGTCCGCTCCCGCGCCCGGCCCGTCGCCATTATCCATCGCTAGCGGCACAAAATGCGGGCCAGGCTTTCATTGTGTGCAAAATGGTTTAGACTCGGCTCATTGTTCGATACAGGCGGGCCGGTCGAGGCTCCACGTGTACCGCAGTGGACGGATTTGTATGGTAGAAGATGCAGGCACAGTCCTTGGCCCCGATGCGTTCCAGCCGCGCCGGCTTCCGCTGCGGCTCCTCAAGCGCCCGCATGACGGCGAAGTGCACTTGTGGCACCTGGATTTCAACACCCTGTCGAACCCGCTGCACCCGGACGATCCGGGTGCAGCGCCGGACCTGTCGGTGGTGCAACAACGCGCGGTCAGGCACTTCTACCTGCGCCTGCTGCTCGGCGCCTATCTCGGCTTGCCGGGCAAGGACGTGCATATCACGCGCAGGATCAAGGGCCGGCCGGAGCTGGGTTCCGCCGAGGCTCGGGCGAAGATCAATTTCAGCGTCTCGCGCAGTGCCGGTTGTTACCTGATCGGTATCAGCAGCGGCGCCGCCATCGGCGTGGACCTCGAGGTCGCCGGCCGCCGCGGGCGCAACCCGCTGGCGCTGGCGAGACGCTACATGAGCGAAGCCGAGACCACGGCGCTTTCCGCCCTCAGCGGAGATTCGCTGCAGCGCGCGTTCATGCACACCTGGTCGTGCAACGAGGCCATCGTCAAGGCCAACGGCACCGGTATCGCCAATCAGCTGTACCGCTTCTCGGTCGATGTCAACCCGGATAACCCGCCGGCCGTGCTGTCGATGCTGGACGATGACCCGGCTGCCTGGAAGATGGCGATGGCCCGGCCCACCGAGGACGCGATCGCGGCGGTGGCGGTGCGTCAAAAGAGCTTGGCGCTAAAGGGGTTCCGGCTGGTCTGACTGGCCTGTTTTGTGCGCTGCACTCAGTGGCGGGCCCGGATCAGGCTGGCCTTTTCCGGGTGCTTGCCGAGTTTGTCCCGGTAAAAATCCCTGATCCGGTCGAAGTCCGCTTCGAGGTCGTCGCCTGGGCGGAAAGCAGCGCCGAGGCCGGCCCGCTTGTGGCCAAAATCGAGGTAGCCCATGACGATGGGCACCTGCGCGGCCCTGGCGATGTGGTAAAAGCCCGTCTTCCAATGGTCCGTTTTGCTGCGGGTGCCTTCGGGGGCCAGCGCCAGTACGAGCCGGTCCGAGGTTTCGAACATCCGCGTGATCTGCCGGATCATGTCGGTCGAGTGGCCGCGCCTGACCGGCACTCCGCCCAGCCGCCGGAAAATCCAGCCCCAGGGCCAGTAGAACAGCGTGTGCTTGCCGATATAGCGAACGTGCAGGCGCAGCGCCCAGTTGGCCAGCAGGCCGATCACGAAATCCCAGTTGCTGGTGTGCGGCGCGACGATCAGCACGTATTTTTCCGTGCCCGGATAAGCGGCCGTAACCGTCCAGCCCATTGTTTGCAGCAGCCACATCGACAGGCGAGCGAGCATGGCGCAATATTAAACCAGGAACCCCCGCAATTCAGGAGTTCGTCATCGTCTCGCCGCCGTCTTTCAAGGCCCAGAATTTCAGCAGCAGCGCCGCGCTCAGTGCACAGACCGCCGAAAACACGAAGGCGTGCGCGGCGCTGAACTGCTGGTAAAGTTCTCCAAAGATGACGGAGGCCGGCAACAGCAGCAGGCCGGTGGTCAGGTTGAACCAGCCAAACGCGGTGCCGAGCAGCGGCGCCGGCGCCAGATCGGCGACCAGCGCCTTTTCGACGCCCTCGGTGGCCGCGATGAACATGCCGTAGCAGGCGAACAACGCCAGCAGGCTCGCTATCGAGCCCGGTTGTACCAGGCCCAGGGCGAGGTAGAAAAGGCCGTACACGAGCCAGCCGCCGATGATCAGGCCGGTGCGCCCGACCCGGTCGGACAACGAAGACAACGGGGTCGTGAAAACCATCGCGACGAAAGACACGACCGCCCACGCCAGCGGCACCTGCGCCGGGGACATGCCCAGTTCGCGCGCCCGCAGCAGCAGGAACATGTTGGAGGCGTTGCCGAGCGTGAAGATCGCCAGCACCACCAGGTAACGCTTGAAGACCGGCGGCAGCCCCGCCAGGCGCCAACTGAAGGCGGCTTGGACGGGTTGCGGCCGCAAGTGCCGGGGCTCCTTGATCGACAGCGCCAGCAGCAGGCAGATGACGGCCGGCACCACCGCGCTCAGGATGACGGAGGAAAGCGAAACGCCCAGGCCCAGCAGCAGCGCGGCGGCGAGCGGTCCGAGCACGGCGCCGGCGTTGTCCATGGCCCGGTGTACGCCGAAACCGAGGCCGCGCGTTTGCGGCGTGACGCTGACCGCGATCAGGGCGTCGCGCGGCGATGTGCGAATGCCCTTGCCGACCCGGTCGGTGAAACGCAGCAACAGCACCACCGGCCAACTCGCGGCCAGTGCGATCAGCGGCCGCGCAAACCCGGCCAGCGAGTAGCCGCCGATGATCCATGGCCGGGCGCTGCGCGTGCGGTCGAAGATGACCCCGGAAAACAGCTTGAGCAGTGCGGCGGTCGCTTCCGCGATGCCCTCGATGACGCCGAGCGCACGCGGCCCCGCCATCAGCACAGAGGCCAGGTAGAGCGGCACCAGCGGGTAGATCATGTCCGATGCCGCGTCGTTGAACAGGCTGATGAAACCGACCAGCCAGATGGTGGCGGGCAGGCTGGCGAGCTTGTGCAGACCCGGGCGGCTCAAGGCGTGGTTACCGCCGCGCTTCAGGGTTCCGGCGGGTGTACTTCATCCATCGGGTCCTGGTGGATGATCACTTCCGAGTTCGGCAGCAGGGCCATGATCTCCGCCTCGACCTCGTCGGCGATGGCGTGCGCCTGGTTGAGCGGCAGAAACTTGTCCAGTTCCAGGTGCAACTGCACGAAGATGGTCTGTCCCGACTGGCGCGTGCGCATGTCGTGTATGCCGAAGACTTCAGGATGGGCCAGCGCCGTGGCCCGGATCTGCTCGAGGGTTTCATCCGGCAACTGGCGGTCCATCAACTGCTGGAAGGCTTCGTGACCGATGTGAAAGGCGCTGTAGAAGATGTACAGGGCCACGCCTATGCCGAACACCGGGTCGGCCCAGATCCAGCCGATCGAGGCCAGGTAAAGGGCCAGCAGGATGCTCAGGTTCGTCAGCAGGTCGGTCGCGTAGTGCAGGGCGTCGGCGCGGATGGCGGTGGACTGCGTCTTCCTGATGACGTAGCGCTGGATGATGAGCAACAGGACAGTCATGACGATGGCCAGCACCATGACCCCGACCCCGACCCCGATGTCTTCCAGTTGGTGCGGGTAGCGCAACCGCTCGATCGCGTGCAGGATCAGGAATATGGCGGAACCGGCGATAAACGCCGCTTGCGCCAGGCCCGCCAGCGGTTCCGCCTTGCCGTGGCCGAAGCGGTGCTCCTCGTCCGGCGGCTGCAGCGAGTAGCGGATCGCAAAGAGGTTGATCAGCGAGGCGATGGAGTCCATCACCGAGTCGACCAGCGAGGCCAGCAAGCCGACCGAACCGGTCAGGTACCAGGCGATCAGCTTGGCGACGATGAGGAATCCGGCGGTCGCAACCGAGGCGACGCTGGCCAGCTTCAGCAGGCCGCCGGCCCTGGCCGCATCGTAGGTGGGGTCGAGTGTTGCGGTAATGCCTTTCATCAGTCCCAACGTCGGCGGCCGGATACAGCGGCCGGATCAGCGTAAACGCTCGTAGCGCGCATTATAGCAAGCCGCTTGACGATCGCGGTGCCGGTTCTGGCAAACAGCTCAGCAAAGGGCCGCCGCCAAGCCGGGGAGGCTCGGCGTGGCCGCGATGACCGCGTGCCGGGGTCCGGAACCAGGCCGGGGCTTTACGGTCTGGATGATTAAGGTGGTAAGCTTTGGGCTGACAAATTCAAAAACGTGCCGCGGTGACAGCCACCGCCACGTGAATAGAAGACAACCTGCTGGAGTGATGAATCATGACCGAACCGTACAATGCCGTGGGCCTGATCCCCACCGTGTGGGGGATCAGTAAGCGCGAAGACATTTTCCGTAACATCGAGCACCACCGGCACATCATCAAGGCAGCCTGCTGGCTCTCGGACATCGACTTCCCGGTAAAACTGATCGTCTTTCCCGAAGGCGCGCTGCAGGGCTTCAACGACGAGGTCATGGACGCCGACCATGCCGAATTTGCCAACACCTGCGCGATCGACATTCCGGGTCCCGAGACCGAAGCGCTGGGTGAGATCGCGAGGGAGTGGGGCGTCTACATCATGGCCCAGGCCAAGGCGCGCCATCCGGATTTCCAGGACCGATTCTTCAACATGGGGTTTATCATCGACGATCAAGGCGAGGTCGTCCTGATTCACCACAAGACCGTGCCGCTCTTGCCGGTCGAGCATTCCATGACGCCGCACGACGTCTTCGACTGGTGGATCGAGAAATACGGCCGCAGCCTCGATGCGTTCTGGCCCGTGGTCGACACCCCGCTGGGGCGCATGGGCATCATGATGGCCAACGAAGGGTCATACCCGGAAAACGCGCGTGGCCTGGCCATGAACGGCTGCGAGATCGCCTACCGCGCATCGATACCCCACCCGGCGGCCTCGAACGACTACTTCGAGATCCAGAATCGCGCCCGCGCGCTGGACAACAACATGTTCATCCTGGCGCCCAATATGGGTACGTACTACCTGACGGCAGAGTCGGAAACGCCCATCGACACGTTCGGTGGTGCTTCGATGATCGTCAATTACCGCGGCCAGATCGTCGGCAGGCAGAACTACAGCGGTGTCTCGACGTTCATTTCCGGGCCGATCGATATCGCCGCGCTGCGTCATCACCGCTGCAATTCCAAGTGGACCAACTGGATGAAGGACCTGAAGAACGAGATGTACCAGATCATCTACGAACAGGCGGTATACCCGAAGAACCTATACCTGGACAGGGCGCCGATGAAGCACGCGGAATACGCCGAAAAAGTGACGCAGCGGCAAATTGCGAAAATGCTGGAAAAGGGCATCTGGAAGAAGTAACGAACGGGGCAGGCAAATGACGGCAATCAAGCAGACCGAACTCTGGATTGGTGGTGAACACGTACCGCCCTCGTCGGGCGAGTACTTCGATGACCTCAACCCGGACGACAATTCCGTTTATTCGCGTGTGGCGAGCGCGACCGCTGAGGACATGGACAAGGCGGTCAGAACGGCCCTGGATGCGTTCAAGCGCAACCGGAACCGGCTCGCGGCGGAGCGCGAAGCTTGGCTGAGCAAGGCCGCAGAACTCGTCGAGCGGGACCGCCAGGAGTACATCGATATCCTCGTCGACGAGGTCGGCTCGCCGTTGTTCAAGGCTGAGTTCGAAGTGGGTTATTGCATCAGTGCGCTGCGCGCGGCGGCGGGTGTGCCCAGAACGCTCAAGGGTGAGGTCATCCCGTCCGACATGCCGGGCGCTTTCAGCATGGCCATTCGCGAACCGGTGGGCGTGGTCGCAGGCATCTCGCCGTTCAACGTGCCGCTGTTAAAGGTTACCAAGCAGGGCGCCATGCCGATTGCGACGGGCAACGCCACCGTGCACCTGCCGTCCGAGTTCGCCTCGCAGGTGGCGCTGCGGTTCGCGCAGACGCTTGACGAGGCCGGGGTACCGGCTGGTTTGTTCAACGTGGTCGCAGGCAATCCGTTCGAAATCGGCGATGTGTTGACGAGCCACCCGTTGGTCAACAGCATCACCTTCTGCGGTTCACCGCGCATCGGCAAGCATGTGGCGGAACTGGCCGCCAAGGACTTGAAGCCGATTACGCTCGAGTTGGGCGGCAAGAGCCCGCTGATCGTGCTGGCTGACGCCGACATCGACGAAGCCGTGCAGGCGGCGCATTTGAGCATCTTCTTTTTCCAGGGTCAGGCCTGCATGGGCGCCAGCCGCATATTCCTGCAACGGGAGATTGCCGACGAATTCACGGAAAAATTCAAGGCGGCGGCGCGCGAATCGCAGATGACAGACCTGCGTGACATGCAGACGTCCATTGGGCCGATTATCAGCGAACGACAGCGGGAACGGGTCAGGCGCCATATCGAGGACGCGCGCGCCAAGGGTGCCGAGGTCCTGACGGGCGGTGACTGGGACGGCAATCGCTGCCGGCCGACCATACTCAGCGGTGTCAGCGAAGGCATGGAGGTATTCCGCGAGGAAACCTTCGGTCCGGTGACCTCATTGTATGTTTTCGACGACATCGAGGAGGCCATGGAAAAAGCCAACGACACTGAGTACGGCCTGAGCTTCTCGATCTTCACACGCGACATAGACACAGCGCTCAGGCTTGCTCACCAGGCGGAATCGGGCATGGTGCATATCAACCGCCCGACCATACAGGACGAGCCGCACGTCCCGTTTGGCGGCCAGGGCATCAGCGGTTTCGGGCGCGAAGGCACCAGCGCCGACCTGGACGTGATGACCGAGTGGAAGTGGATCACGATCCGCATGTCCTGACGTGAGTCGCACGGTATCCGATTATCTGCTTCAGCGGCTCAAGTCGCTGGGCGTGGACCACGTATTCGGCGTACCGGGAGACTACATCCTGCCGTTCTTTAAGAGCCTGGTTGCAAGCGACGTCGATCATGTCGCGGCCTGCAATGAACTCAATGCCGGTTACGCGGCGGACGGCTACGCGCGGTTGCGGGGCCTGGGTGCCGCCGCGGTCACGTACGGCCCGGGGTCATTCAGCATCGTCAACGCAGTCGCGGGCGCGATGGCGGAGAGCGTGCCGCTGGTGGTCATATCGGGCGGGCCCACTGTTGCAGCTTACTCATCGATGCCGCCCATGCACCATCTGCTGCCCGGAAGATTCGACGCAGCGCTGAAAATATTCAAACAAGTGACAGCTTATGCCGCCATTCTCGACGACCCTGAAAAAGCCACCGCACATGTCGACGAGGCCCTGGGTGTGTGCCTGTCCCTGCGCAAACCGGTCTACCTGGAATTACCGCAGGACGTGCAGACTTTCGTCTGCGGCAAGCCTCCGAGTAGGACCTTCGACCGCGGCATCGCCGGTGACCCGGAAGCGACCGCGGCGGCCGTTGAACTGCTGGCGGGCAGAGTTTCCGGCGGCGGGCGCACGGTAATCCTGCCCGGCCACGAAATCCAGCGGGCGCGCATCGAGGATCGGGTTATCGAGCTGGTGGAAAAGGCGGGATTCCCTGTCGCCTCGATGTTCGTTGGCAAGGCTGACTTCCTGGAACAGCATCCCAACTGTATCGGCGCTTACCAGGGGGCGGGCAGCGATGACATGGTGAGAGAATTTGTCGAAAGCGCGGATACCGTGGTATTCCTCGGCTGCGTGGCCTCGGATTTCAACCTGGGCGGATTCACCGCCAGGTTGCGCAACGACCAGGTCGTCCACGTACTCGATAACCAGGTCGTTGCGCGAGAGCGGGTGTTCAGGCGCGTGGCGATCGAAGACCTGGTCGAGGGGCTGCTGGCTGCGGTCCCGGCCGATGCCGGCAAGGCCGTGGACGCGCCCCGGCACCGGTTTTTGCACCGCTCGGCGAACCGTTACCAGGCGGTAGCGGGCGAGGCGTTGAGCAACCGGCGCTTTTACGACCGGATTGCGCACTTCGTCACGGCCAACGACATCGTCCTGGCGGACGCGGGGTGCGCCATCAATGCCACGCACCTGCAGTTACCCGCGGGCACACGCTACATTGCATCATGTTACTGGGCCTCCATCGGCATGGGCTTCGGTGCGGCGCTCGGGGCGTGTTTTGCGTCTGAACCGGGAAAACGCGTGGTCGCGCTGGAAGGGGACGGCTCCTTTCAGATGACCGCCCAGGAGCTTTCGAGCATGGTCCGTTATGGCAAGAACGCCGTCGTGTTCGTGGTCAACAACCAAGGTTACACCGCCGAACGGCTGATCCATGACGGGCCTTTCAATGACATCGCCGAGTGGCGGTACCATCGGCTGCCGGAGGCGTTCGGCGGGGTGCCGGGAGAGGACGTCAGAACCGAGGACGATCTGGAGCGGGCTCTCGATCGAGCGGGCCGGCACGACGGGCCGGGTCCGCTGCTCATCGAAGTTCACCTGGATCCGCGGGACGCCTCTACCCCCTTTCGTCTCATGAGCGAGGCCCTTCGCAGCCAATAGGACGCCCCGGCGGGCTGTGGCGGCGCCCCGCTTTACGCGCTCTCCAGCGACGCCACGGTGGCCGCAAAATGCCTGCGCCCCGCAAACAGCAGCCAGGCGCCGATCAGGCCGGCCACCGGAGCGATGATGGACATCGAATAGCCCACCGCGAGATCGTCCCTGAATACGTAATCGGTGCACAATGCCACCAACGAAGCGCCGCCGGTGATGCCCAACAGGTTCATAAAGACGAAGAACAGGGCGGTCATCTGCGCGCGCATCTGGTTTGGCGCCATAAGCTGCAGCGCCGCGGCGGAGGTCGCAAGGGGGAAACTGGCGAAGAACATCGCCAGACCGAATATCAGCAATGTACTCTCCAGGTTACCCGCCGATGAAAACAACGCGGCGGGAACGGCGAGCCCGAGGCCGCCGGTCAGGCCGGACCGGTACGCCGCGTCCCGGTATCCCCGGCGCGTGAAAACGTCGGTCAGCCAGCCGCTGACCAGAACGCCCGCGGTGTTGCTGACAAGAATCATCGAGCCGAGGTAAAGGCCTGTCTGATTTGCGGACAGGCCGAAGCGCCGGATGTAGAAGGCCGGCGCCCAGGACATCAGTGCAAACAGCGAAAGGGCCAGGAAGCCGAAACCGAGAAAGTGCGTGGCGAAAGAAAGCTTGTGTTGCCTGAGGTAGGCCAGGACTTCCCTGATCGCATAGCCGCCGTGTCCGGCGGTCACCAGGCCCTTGCGTTGGGGGTCGCGGACCGTCAGCACGAATAGCGCGGCGATCAGCACGCCCGGCAGTCCGACGATGAAAAACGTCAATTGCCAGGGTCTGAGGACGCCAACACCCGGAACAGTGATTTCGCCGAAGCGGCTGACATAATCGATCGCGGCGCCGCCGATGAGGTAGGCGAGACCGGCGCCAATGAACGAACCGATTGAATAGATGCCCAGCGCCCGCCCCAGTTTTGACTTGGGAAAAGAGTCCGTGATCATGGAATAGGCGGCGGGCGAGAGAGCGGCCTCGCCCACGCCGACGCCCATCCTGGCGGCAAACAGCTGCCAGAAGTTGCGGGCCAGACCGCAGAGCGCGGTGGCGATGCTCCAGAAAAAAATCCCGCCGGCGATGAGAAGTGGCCGCGAACGCTTGTCGGCCAGCCGGGCGATGGGCAGCCCCATCAACGCGTAAAAAATGGCAAACGCCAAGCCCTGCAGGAGGCTGAAACCGGTGTCGCTGATCTGCAAATCGGCGCGAATCGGCTGCACAAGTAGCGCGATGACCTGGCGGTCAATGAAAGAAAAGATATAGGCAACCATGCAGAGAAAAACGATATACCAGGAGTAGGCCGGTGCAATCCCATGGCCTGCATGGCGGGGCTGCCTTATTGCATCTTTCACTTTTTGGTCACCCCGGAAATAGCGTCCGTTAACAACAACGGACGCTCTTAAGCAGCTGTTTCAGACGGGTAGCACCTGCCGGCTCAGAAAAAGTTGTACTGGACGGAAAGGGACCATTCGCGTGGGTGACCGTAGAGGTTATCGACGTAGGAAGCCGAGGTGCCCCAGGCGGAATTACCGGTAATCAGGTAGGCTTTGTCGGTAATGTTCCTGAAGGCGAGAATACCTTCCCAGCGCCCATCGTTCGTCTGCATTGTGACCGCCGCATTCAGCAGGGAGTATGAAGGTTGAAAGAGCCGCGGTTCATTCACGGCGTCGTTGTACTGCGAGTCATGGAACGACCAGTCCACGCGTGGCTTGACCGTTGCCCAGTCACCTACGTTAAAGGTGTAGGCGACGCCGATTGCCGTGCTCCATTTCGGGGTATTGACGAGCTTGTTGTGGATGTCGATCGGCGTCTTGTTGCTGCCTGCGGTTACGCTTGGGTCCAGCCTGTCGTACCCTGCGTCAATGTAACCGACCGATGCGGTTATGTACCAGCGCTCCGTGGGTACCCAGCTCAGCTCGGCTTCGCCGCCCTTGATGGTCGCTTTACCGCCATTGTAGGTGATCGGGTTGAACGACTCGCGGATGATGATTTGCAGATCCTTGTAATCGGTGTGAAACAGTGCCGCGTTGAAACGCACGCGGTGCTCGAACAAATCTGCTTTGATGCCGGTTTCGTAGGTGTTCGCGTACTCGGGCTTGAAGCTGCTGGGCTCCGGTGTGAAGGCGGTGAAGCGCTGGTCGAAGCCGCCGCTCTTGAAGCCCTCCGAATAGGAGCCGTACACCATGACGTCGTCGGTGACCTGGTAGGCGAGGTTGAGCATGAAATTGGTATCGTCAAAATTCCGCTTGAACTCCTTGAAGGTCGCCAGCCGCGCTCCGGCAGGGATTGGCGCTCCCACGGACGGCAGGTAAAAACCGGCAAAATTGGGCCAGGTATTGTCGAAGAAGCCGCTCGCGGAGGCGTCGCCGAGGGAGAACTGGTCCGGCGTAAAGCGTTTGGTGTCTTTGGTGTAGCGGGCACCGAAGGTCAGCGCCAGTTTTTGTGTCAGATCGTACGTCGCCTGGAAGAACGCGGCCTTCGAGTCGTTGTCGTATTCACCGCCGCTCTGAATCGAGCCGACGGGCAGGAAAACCGGGTTCAGGTCCTTGCCGTCTTCCTGGAAGTAATAAAGTCCAAACAGCCAGTTCAAGCGGCTTTCGAAGAGATCGCCGGAAAATTGGAACTCCTGGCTGAATTGATGATGACGATAGATATCTATCGTTGCGAAAACATTGGCCGGGGTGTTGTCGCCGTCCCTGGATGAGTCCATGCTCATTTCGCGATAAGCCGTAATCGACTCGATCTTCAGCAGTTCGCCGACATTCCAGGTCGCATCCGCACTCACGCCCCAGACGTCCAGGTTGGATTTCACCGGGAACGTGCCTTCGGACTTGTACGGCCCGATAAAGGAGTCCGGACCGACGCAGCCCGGTGCTCCGCCCGCGCCGACACCGGGCGGCGGGAACGAGGGCGGGCCGCCGGCGCCGAAGTTCGGATTGATGTTAACGACCGAACAGGAGTCAAGCAGGGCGTTACCGAAGGTGCCAAAGGCCTGCTTGTCGTTAACGCCGTTGGATACGGTTGGTGCACCGTTTTCGCGGACACGGGAGGCGTCGGCGATCAGGTACAGCTCGAACTTGTCGGTCGGGTCCCACAACGCCGCGGCCCGAAACGCGAGGCTGTCGTCGTCACCGGTCTTGACCCCGTCGTAGATGCGGGTGACGTAGCCGTCACGCTTACGGTAGGAGGCCGCGAAGTTGGCGCTCAATTGCTGGCTCAGCGGGGCGTTGCCTTTGATCGTGAAGTAACGCATGTTGTCACTACCCACCTGAACTCGCATGCTGGCGGTTTTTTCGTCGTTCGGTCTCTTCGAATAGATGGCGACGGCGCCGCCGATCGTATTGCGGCCAAACAGCGTCCCCTGTGGGCCACGCAGGATTTCGATACGGTCGACATCGAGAAAGTCAAGTACGTTGCCGACAGACCGCGCCATGTATACGCCGTCGATGTAAAGTCCGACCCCGGGGTCGGTCACCGGGGTGAAGTCGGTTTGTCCGATGCCGCGTATGAAAATCTGTGCCGCCGAGCTGGAGCCTGAAGAAGGCGAACCGGAGTCGAAGGTCAGGTTGGGTGTAATATCGCCGAGCTTGTCAGTCGAGTCGACCTGGCGGTACTCGAGTTCGGTTTCGGTGAAGGCGGAGATCGCCACCGGCGTCGTCTGCAGATTTTCCTCGCGTTTCCGGGCCGTGACGATGACTTCTTCGAGTTCGTAACCGGTGTCAGCTGCATAAGTTTGAGGAGTCAGGCTGATGCCTCCAAGGATACAAGGCACCATTATTTTGAAGATTGTCTTCATGTTTTTTCCTTGACGCGTAGGTGGTTGAATCACCTGTAGCTGCTCGGCGATTCTGGTTAATTTTTAAGCGAGCCCTTTTTTGATATTCCAAGTCACGGGTCGTTGTCAAGTAAAAAATGTGTTGGAACGTGTAAGTGAGGCCCGACGCGCCGGCCTGGCGGCGTGAACGATGCGAGCGGATAATCGAGATGCGGCGAGTGCCGGGCGGGGCTACCGCCGCGACCTGAAGATCTCCCAGAAACCGGCCGCCAGCAGCAACAGCCCCGCCCCGCTGTAGCCCCAGAGAAACCACGGGCCTGTTTCGAGGCCGACCAGCAGCGCGCCGGAAATACTCAGCGAGCCGCCGGCAATGGCGTGCAGGTACTGTTTGCGCTCCCGCGCCTGTTCCCGGCGCTCGCGTGCTTCGTCCCGCGGCGGCCCGCGGTTGATCTTGCCGCTGTTGGCCCTGACCAGGAAATCGTGCACCAGGCCGGGCATTTCCGGCGCCTGCGTCAGCCACCCGGGCAGGCGCTGGCGCAGCTCCGCGCCGAGGTTCCTGATGCTGTGCTTCTCCTTGAGGATGGCGTCCAGTTCCGGCTTGGCCACCGACCAGATATCCAGCTCCGGGTCGAGCTGGCGGCCGAGGCCTTCGATATTCAGCAGGGTCTTTTGCAACATCAGCAATTGCGGCTGCAGCGTCAGTTGGAAGCGCCGCGCCACCCGGAACAGGTCGTACAGCAGCTTGCCGAAAGAGACTTCGTTAAGCGGCCGGGTGAAATTCGGCTCGCCCACGGTGCGCACGGCTGCTTCCAGTTCGTCCAGCCGCGTGTCCTCCGGGACCCATCCCGCGTCGATGTGCAACCAGGCGACGCGGCGGTAGTTCTGGTTGAACAGCGCCTTGAAGTTCTCGCCGATGTAGTACTGGTCCTTGGGAGAGAGGCTGGCGACGATGCCGAAATCCATGGCGATGATCTTGGGGTCCTCCGGCCGCTCGGGATCGACGAAGAAATTGCCCGGATGCATGTCGGCGTGGAACAGGTTGTCGCGGAACACCTGGGTATAAAACACCCGCACGCCCCGGCGCGCCAGCTTCTTGAGATTGATGCCATGCTCCCGCAGCAGCTCGATATCACCGATCGGCAAGCCGCTGACGCGTTCCATGACCAGGACCTTTTTCGTGCACCAGGGCCAGTACACCCTGGGTATGTAGAGATCGGTCGAATCCTCGAAATTACGCCGCAGTATGGAGGCGTTGGAAGCCTCGCTCTGCATGTTGAGCTCATCGTAGACAAAGGTCTCGAACTCGCGCACGACCTCCAGCGGCTGCACGCGCACGCCGCCCTGCCAGAACTTTTCCGCCAGCCCGGCGATCGTCTTGAGCAAGTCGATGTCCTTCTCGACCTGCTTCCTGATGCCGGGCCGGACCACCTTGACGACGGCCTCGCGGCCATCGGGCAAGGTGGCGGGGTGGACCTGGGCTATCGAAGCCGAAGCCAGCGGGGTCGTGTCGAAACTGGCGAACAGCTCGCCGACCGGTTTGCCCAGCGACTGCTCGATGATCTCCCGGGCCTCTTCGCCAGGGAACGGCGGCACCTGGTCCTGCAACAGCGCCAGTTCATCGGCCACGTCAGGGGGCAGCAGGTCGCGGCGCGTCGAGAGTATCTGGCCGAACTTGACATAGACCGGGCCCAGGTCCTGCAGCGCCAGGCGGAGACGTTCGCCGCGCGGCAGCCCGGACAGGTCCTTGCCGCCCGCGACGAACGCGCCCAGCCAACTGAGCGGGGCGGGCAGGCGGCCGGTGGGGAGCAATGCATCGAGCCGGTAGCGCTTGACCGTCACGCCGATGTGCCAGACCCTGGAAAACTGGCGCAGGTTGCGGATCACGACTGGCGGTCCTTGAGAAAGTCGGACAGCGCCCGGCCGGTGTTGCGGACGGTTTTCCTGGCCGCCCTGGCTCCCTGGCGCAGGCCCGCGGCGGCCTGGTAGCCGGCGGTATCGCCGAGCAAGCTGGTCAGCGGGCCCTCCCAGTCGGGTTCGAGCTTGTGCAATATGCGCTCCAGGTCGCGGGCCAGGCTGGCGTCGCCGTTGATCTGGACTTTCGATTCGGGCAGGCCCCATTCGGCCTCTTCCGGTTCGGCCATCGCGAACAGCGCCAGCGGGGTGCCGCTGATCACGGTGTCCGCTTCGCCGTCGGCGTCGAGACGCACCCGCACCACGCCGTGTTTGAAGGTGAAATACAGCGTGATTCCCAGGCCCTCGAGGTTCACCCTGAGCAGCCGGCCCTGGAGTTTCCCGAGCCGCGCGGGCGCCCGCTTGTCGAGCTGAATCACGTTGTTGACGGCGGTCTCCAGCGCCATCGCCAGCATGCCGGGCAGCGGTGTGACGTACTTAGCCGGCATCGCGGCGCCGCGCCCTTGCCGTATCAGCCAGCGGCCTGGTCATGGTAGCCGCTGTGGATGGCGACGATTCCGCCGCTCAGGTTGAGATAGGTGACATCGTTGAAACCGGCGTCGATCATCATGTCCGCCAGTTCGTCCTGGCCCGGGTGCTTGCGGATGCTTTCCGCCAGGTAGCGGTAGCTGTCCTCGTCGTCGGCGACGAGCTTGCCCAGCTTTGGCAGGATGCCGAAGGAGTAACCGTCGTACAGTTTTTTCAGGCCTTCGGCCTCGACTCGCGAAAATTCCAGGATCAGCGCGCGCCCGCCGGGTTTCAGCACGCGCAGCATCTCCCGCAACGCGGCCGGCTGGTCGGTGACGTTGCGCAGGCCGAAGGCGATGGTGACGGCGTCGAATTCCCCATTGCGAAACGGCAGGCTTTCCGCGTTGGCCAGGCAATATTCGATATTGCCGACCAGGCCGCGGTCTTCCAACCGCTGCCGGCCCACGTCCAGCATGGCCGCGTTGATGTCGCTCAGGACCACGCTGCCGCCCGCACCGACCCGCTGGCTCAGCAGCGCGGCAATGTCGCCGGTGCCGCCGGCCAGGTCGAGCACCCGCTGGCCGGGCTCGACCCCGCTGGCGGCGACGAAGTACCTCTTCCAGATGCGGTGCACGCCCAGCGACATCAGGTCGTTCATCAGGTCGTATTTGCCCGCAACCGAGTCGAACACTTGGCGCACCAGGCTGGCTTTTTCCCCGACTTTTACCTCGCGGTAGCCAAAGTGGGTCGTGCTCGCCTCGCCGCTCGTTTTGTCAGCTTGCGCCATTGGCCGTGTTCTCCAGGCAATGAAGTTCCTATTGTAACCGCTGCACCGTCACAGGATATAGCGGCTGAGGTCCTCGTCACCCGCCAGCGCGTCGAGGTGTTCGTCGACGTAGGCCGCGTCCAGGGCAATGGATTCGCCGCCCCGGTCCGGCGCTTCGAAGGAAATGACGTCCAGCAGGCGTTCCATGATCGTGTGCAGGCGCCGCGCACCGATGTTCTCGGTGGTCTCGTTCACTTGCCAGGCGATCTCCGCAATACGGCGAACGCAGTCTTCCCCGAATTCGAGGTGGACGCCCTCGGTCGCCATCAGGGCGGAATACTGCTCGGTCAGTGACGCCTTGGGTTCGGTCAGGATGCGGGTGAAGTCGTTGGCGTCGAGCGCCCGCAGCTCGACCCGGATCGGCAGGCGGCCCTGCAGTTCGGGAATCAGGTCGGACGGCTTGCTGAGGTGAAAGGCGCCGGAGGCGATGAACAGCATGTGGTCCGTCTTGACCATGCCGTAGCGTGTCGATACCGTGCAGCCCTCGACCAGCGGCAGCAGGTCGCGCTGCACGCCTTCGCGCGAGACGTCGGCGCCCGCCAACTCGGAACGCCTGGCCACCTTGTCCAACTCGTCGATGAACACGATGCCGTTCTGCTCGGCGGTTTCCAGGCCCTGCTGCTTGACTTCCTCGTCGTTGATCAGCTTCGAGGATTCCTCCTCGATCAACAGCGGCAGCGCGTCCTTGACCCGCATCTTGCGCTTTTGCGTGCGGTTGCCGCCGAGGTTCTGGAACATGCCCTGCAACTGGCTGGCCATTTCCTCCATGCCCGGCGGGGTCATGATTTCGACACCCAGTTGAGCCGAGATATCGAATTCGATTTCCTTGTCGTCGAGTTCGCCGGCCAGCAGTTTGCGCAACATCTTCTGCCGGGTCGCGGCACGGCTGTCACCGCCGGCCTCCCTCTCCGCCAGCGGCTCGTTGGCGAAACCCACGGTTCTGGGCTGCGGCAGCAGGATGTCGAGCACGCGCTCGCGGGCCATGTCTTCCGCGCGCGAACGGACCTTGGCCACGGCCTGCTCCCTGACCATGTTGACCGAACTGTCGACGAGGTCGCGGATGATCGATTCCACATCCTTGCCGACATAGCCGACCTCGGTGAACTTGGTCGCCTCGACCTTGATGAACGGCGCGTTGGCCAGCCTGGCGAGGCGGCGGGCGATCTCGGTCTTGCCGACGCCGGTGGGCCCGATCATGAGGATGTTTTTCGGCGTGATCTCGTTGGCCAACTCCTCCTCCACCTGCAGCCGGCGCCAGCGGTTTCTGAGCGCGATCGCCACGGCGCGTTTCGCGTCCGACTGGCTGATGATGTGCTTGTCCAGTTCCTGGACGATTTCGCGGGGCGTCATTTGCGACATGTCTATTTCACATCCAGCGTTTCGACGACGATGTTGTCGTTGGTGTAAATGCAGATCCTGGCGGCAATCGCCAGTGACTTCCTGACAATGGATTCGGCGTCGAGTTCGGTATCGTTGAGGTAGGCCATGGCCGCGGCCTGGGCGAACGGGCCGCCCGAGCCGATGGCGATCAAACCGTTTTCGGGTTCGATCACGTCGCCGTTGCCCGAGATTAGCAGCGAGTTGTCCTTGTCGGCAATCGCGAGCAGCGCTTCCAGGCGCCGCAGCATGCGGTCCGTGCGCCAGTCCTTGGCCAGCTCGACGGCCGACCGGACCAGGTTGCCGGAGTGTTTCTCCAACTTGCCCTCGAAACGCTCGAAGAGCGTGAACGCGTCCGCCGTGGCGCCGGCGAAGCCGGCGATCACCTGGTTCTTGTAGAGCCTCCGAACCTTGCGGGCGTTGGCTTTCATCACCGTGTTACCGAGCGTTACCTGGCCGTCGCCGCCCATCACGACCTGGTTGCCGCGACGCACGGAGCAAACGGTCGTTCCGCGGTATTGTTCCACCTGCGTCTCCTGTCAAATGCGTGAATGAAACGTGGGGATATGTGTGCTCGATTGCAAGCATCAAGTACACTAACCTGCAAATCGCACCAGTCGGCCGCGGCCCGGCTGAAATGTCTATGAAATACCGGGGGTAATAGTAGATTGCATGGGTCATCCAAATGTATAGACTATGTCGGGGTCGCTGCCTATCCTGGCCTTGGCTTGTTCAGCCACGCCTGACCTTGAGCTTCCCTCGACCCATAGCGGTGGCTATGGGTCTCGGTCCAGCCCGGCGTTCAGGCGCAGCTGTCCTGCGCCAACATCCAGGATACCGGTGCAATTTGCAGGTTCCGCGGTGGTTTGGTTTTGTGGAGGAGACACGTTGGAATTTGTGATCGATCTCATGTGGGCCGTGCTGCAGGCGGGTTTGCCGATGGGCCTGTTTACGCTGGCCCTGGTCTGGTGGGCGCTGCGGCACGGCCTTTTGCATGAGCATATGGACACCGCTGCGCTGAAACGCGAATTGAAAGCGATGTCGCGCAACAACCGCAAAGCCCGCAAGGAGCACAAACGGCTCAAGCGGCAAAAAAAACCGCAGGACGAGCTGCCGGTGCAGCACCCGCTGCAAAAGAAATGGGCGAAGTTCGGCGGCGGTTTCTACGGCGTGGCGGCGTTTTTCACCTACGCCGTCGTCGAGGTTACCGATGTCTGCTCCACGATCATGAAATTCGACGGCTTTGCCGGGTTCCTGCAACGACTCAACTTCGACCTGCTGGTGAACATGATGGTCAACGCGCTGACCAATTTCATTACGGCGATGCTGTGGCCGGCCTACTGGCTGCAGCGGATAGACAGCCAGCAACCATGGCTGTGGTTTGCGGCCGCCTACGGCGGTTACTGGCTCGGCCTGAGATCGGCGCAACACCTGTTCCGGCGCAACCCGGCGGGCGCGCAGCAAGCCGCCGCCCCGACTGCCGGTCAACCCCCGGCCGAGGAATGAAGGCCACGTTGCAGTTCACGGCCGGGTCGCCGGAGGCGCCTGCGTTTTGCGTTTCCGCGCGTTCGAGGGATTTCCTCGAGCGCTTCTACCCGTCCGCCTCGATGGCGGATTGGAACGACTGGCGCTGGCAGAACCGCAACCGCATCCGCACACTCGGCGAGGCGGCCGCGGTGTTCGACCTCAGCGCCGACGAACGTGAAGCGATCCGGCGCCACCGGGGCGCCTTGCCGCTCGGCCTGACGCCTTATTACGCCAGCTTGCTCGATCCTGCCGACGCGGCGCGGGGGCTGCGGCGAACGGTGTTGCCCGTGACCGCGGAGTACACGGTTGCCGCGGGCGAAGGCCAGGACCCGCTGGAGGAGGAAGCACACAGTCCGGTGCCCGGCATCGTGCACCGCTACCCGGACCGCGTCCTGCTGCTGGTGACCAACTTCTGTTCGGTTTACTGCCGTTATTGCACGCGGGCCCGCATGGTGGGCGCGGCCGGGGAAGGCAGCGTGAAGAAGACGGACCTGGAACGCGCGCTTGAATATATCGAGCAGACGCCGGCTGTGCGTGACGTGCTGATTTCGGGCGGAGATCCGCTGAGCCTGGACGATGAGCGTCTCGAATACGTCTTGCGCCGCCTGCAAAAAATTGCCCACGTCGCGATCGTGCGTATCGGCAGCAAGCAACCGGTGGTGCAGCCGATGCGCATCACCCCGTCGCTGTGCAAGATGCTCAGGCGCTACCACCCGCTCTTCATGAGCCTGCATTTCACCCACCCGGACGAGTTGACGCCGGAGGTCGCGCAGGCCTGCGGCCGGCTGGCGGACGCGGGCATCCCGCTGGGCAGCCAGACCGTCCTGCTCAAGGGCGTCAACGACGACGAGGCCACATTGAAGGACCTGATGCTCGGGCTGTTGCAGATACGGGTCAGACCCTACTACCTGTTCCAGTGCGACATGATCTCGGGCTCGGCGCATTTGCGCACGCCGCTCGAGCGCGGCCTGGAACTCATCCGCAGCCTGCACGGCGACCTCTCCGGTTACGCGGTGCCGTCTTTCGTGGTCGAGGCGCCGGGCGGCAGCGGCAAGGTTCCGCTCGCGCCCGACTACGTGGCCGGGCGCGACGGCAGCGACTGGCTGCTGAGAGGTTACGACGGTGCGAGTTACCGCTATCCGGACGGCCGTTAGGAGCGCTTCCCGGCCGAAATGACGTCCCGCAGCAGGCAGATTTTGATAATCTAAATTAAGAGCTTAAAATTCAATGAATTACATAAGAAAAAAAACATTGACATTTTTCAAGTGAGGACTATATTAGCGCGAATCAGGCGAGCTGATTCGTGCTCGTACGACCCGAAGGGCCGGGCCGGTTTTCGTTTGCAGGTCGCCCAACTGCACGCAGGGCAAATTAATGAAAACTGTCTCGAGTCTGGAGGTCGAGCCTCCCGGGTTGTTGCTCAATCACCGCGCCGTGCCGATGGCCCCTGTCAGGCCCGTTGGCACCCCCCTCGCCAGCCTTACCAACAAAAACCGTGATCTGACACGGTTTTGTGTTTCTGGCCGGACGAAAGAATTCATGCGCCGGTGTTATCCCGCGGCCACGCTGCAGGACTGGAACGACTGGCGCTGGCAGAACCGCAACCGGATTCGAACCGCCGCCGATCTCGCGCGCGTCATCGAACTCGGTGACGACGAGATCGAAGCCATCGGACGGCACCAGGGGCCGCTGCCGGTCGGCCTTACGCCGTACTACGCCAGCCTGCTGGACCCGCGCGACGCGACGCAGGGCTTGCGCCGCAGCGTCGTGCCGGTCATGGCCGAATACGAGAAGGCCTACGGGGAAAACGACGACCCGCTCGGCGAGGATGCGCACAGCCCGGTGCCGGGGCTGGTGCACCGTTATCCCGACCGCGTTCTGCTGCTGGTGACCAACTTCTGTTCGGTCTATTGCCGTTACTGCACGCGGGCCCGCATGGTGGGCGGCGCCGGCGAGCGCAGCGTGAAAAAAGGCGACATCGAACTCGCGCTGGCCTACATCGAGCAGACCCCGGCGATCCGGGACGTGCTGATTTCGGGCGGGGATCCGCTGAGCCTCGACGACGACCGCCTGGACTATATCCTGGGCCGGCTGGGGCGGATCCGGCACGTCGAGTTCGTGCGCATCGGCAGCAAGCAGCCGGTGGTGCAGCCGATGCGCGTCACCAATTCGCTGTGCCGCGTGCTGAAGCGTCACCACCCGCTGTGGATGAGCCTGCATTTCACGCACCCCGACGAACTGACGCCAGAGGTGGCGCAGGCTTGCGGACGCCTGGCGGACGCCGGCATACCGCTCGGCAGCCAGACGGTGCTGCTGAAGGGGGTGAACGACGACGAACTCGTCATGAAGCAGTTGATGCAGGGGCTGCTGAAGATTCGCGTCAAGCCCTACTATCTTTACCAGTGCGACCCGATTTCGGGTTCGTCGCATTTTCGCACGCCGGTCTCGCGGGGCGTGGAACTGATCCGCAGCCTGCGGGGGTTTACCACCGGCTACGCGGTGCCGACCTTCGTGATCGATGCACCCAACGGCGGCGGCAAAATACCGCTGGCGCCGGATTACCTCGCCGGTCATGACGGCGCGGACCTGTTGCTGCAGAGTTACGACGGCAAAACCTACCGTTATCCGGACCCGGGCAACGAGGCCGAGCCCGGCATGGGCGCTCAGCCGTGACGGGGCCGCGCCGCACGGATGGGAAAATGTGCGTGGGTCTGACCTATGACCTGCGCGAAACCTACCTGGCGGAGGGTTTCAGCCTGTTGCAGACGGCGGAGTTCGATCGCCCCGACACCATCGACGCTGTCGAGGCGGCGCTGCGGGAACTGGGCTACGTTGTCGACCGCATCGGGCATGTCCGGCAATTGGCCGCGCGCCTGGTGGCCGGTGAGCGCTGGGATATCGTCTTCAATATCTGCGAGGGTCTTTACGGCATGGGCCGGGAGGCCCAGGTGCCGGCGCTGCTGGATGCGTATAACCAGCCCTATGTCTTTTCCGAAACGCTGACTTGCGCTTTGACGTTGCACAAGGGCATGACCAAGGATGTCGTGCGCGCGGCCGGCGTCATGACCCCGGACTACGCCCTGGTGCGTGCAGCGGGCGATATCGGCAAGGTCGACCTGCCTTACCCGCTGTTCGCCAAGCCGCTTGGCGAAGGCACGGGCAAGGGCGTGGACGCAACCTCGAAAGTAGGCACGCCGGGGCAACTGCGTGCGGTCTGCCGGCGCCTGTTGCAGGAATACCGGCAGCCCGTGCTCATCGAGCGTTTCCTTCCCGGCCGCGAATTCACCGTCGGCATCCTCGGTACCGGCGCGGCGGCACGGCCTCTGGCGACGCTCGAGGTGCACCTGCTGGAACAAGCCGATTGCGAGGTCTATTCCTATCGCAACAAGGAGGAATGCGAGTCGCTGGTGGAGTACACGCTGCTCGCCGAGGGCGCGCTGCGCGACAGCATCGGGTCGCTGGCGTTAAAGGCCTGGCGTGCGCTGGAGTGCCGCGACGCCGGGCGCATCGACGTGCGGTTGGACGGCGACGGGCAAGCCAATTTCATCGAGGTCAACCCGCTGGCGGGGATTCATCCGCAGCATTCCGACCTGCCCATCATGGCGGCGCTGGCCGGTGTCGGCTACACGACATTGATCGGCGAGATCATGGCCTCCGCCAGGCGGCGGTTGGCGGCCGGCCGCGCCGGCGCGCTGGCGGCCTGAGGCGGCCGGAGACCGGCAAGTGCGCCCCGCCGGATTGCACGTGCTGGTGTTGCACGAGCGCCTGGAGGCGAACGCGCGGGCGGACGAACTGGACACGCTGGCGCAGGTCGAGCAGGTTTCAGCGGCGCTGCGGCAACGCGGCTGCCGCGTAACGGTAATGGACATCGGCCTCGATCTGGCGGCCGGACTGTCCGGGGTCAGGGCGCTCAACCCCGATGTCGTTTTCAACCTGGTCGAGTCCCTGGGTGGAGACGGGCGGCTGATTCACGTCGTGGCCGCGGTGTTGGATACGGCCGGTGTCGCCTTTACCGGTTCCGGCAGCGATGCACTGTACCTGAGTTCGCAAAAGCGGCTGGCCAAGCGCTGGATGCGCCTCAACGGCATCGATACGCCCGTTGACCTCGGCGATGCCGATGGCGCCGCCGCCGGTACGCGCTGGATCGTCAAATCACTGTGGGAACACGCTTCCTTTGGCCTCGACGACGGCTGTGTCGTCACTGGCGAGCGCCGCGCCCGGGCGCGCATGGCGGCCTGCGCCGGGCGCTTTGGCGGTGACTGGTTCGCGGAGGAGTATGTCGACGGCAGGGAATTCAATATCGCCATCGTCGAGCGGGACGGCGAGCCCCAGGTACTGCCGCTGGCCGAGATGACCTTTGCCGGTTATCCGGCCGGCAAG
The DNA here is from genome assembly GCA_963774415.1 of uncultured Gammaproteobacteria bacterium. GTDB lineage: Bacteria > Pseudomonadota > Gammaproteobacteria > Xanthomonadales > SZUA-36 > SZUA-36. The sequence goes on from CAVZEU010000004.1 coordinate 38,944, forward strand.
CCCAGGATCGTCGGCTACGCGGCCAAGTGGGAGCAGCAGTCCCGGGAATACCGGGCCACGCAGCGGCGTTTCCCGCGGCTGGGCGGTGAACTGGAAGCAGCACTTACCGGGCTGGCCCGGCGGTGCTGGGAAGTTTTCCACCTCGCCGGTTACGCGCGTGTCGACGTGCGCGTCGACGCCGATGAAAGGCCCTGGGTGCTCGAGGTCAATGCCAACCCCTGCCTGGCGCAGGATGCGGGTTTCGCGGCCGCTGCCCGCCGCGCCGGTATCGGTTACGCCGACCTCATCGGGCAGCTCGCCCTGGCACCGCTCAGGACGGCCGATGACGGGCGCCGGGCCGCGGCCTGCCCATGAATTTTCGCAGCGCGGTGCGCTCGGTGGACAGCTGGGCCGTGCGCAACCTGCTCCGCGGCACGGGGTTTTTTTCGGCCGAGGAGGAGAACCTGGCGGTGGAACTGGTCAGGGAGGCATTGGCCCGGGGGGCCGCGGCCGGCTACGAGTTCCTGTTTGCCGATGCGGATAAACAACCGGCGGCGCTGCAGGGGTACAGTTGCTTTGGCAAAATTCCGGTCACCGACTCGAGCTACGACCTGTACTGGATCGCCGTGGAGAAGCAGCAGCAGGGCAAGGGTCTGGGCCGGGCGCTGCTGCAGGAAACGGAAGTGCGCGCCCGGGAGGCAGGCGCGACCCGGTTGTACGTCGACACCTCCGGCAGGGATCTTTACGCGCCAACACGGGCCTTTTATCTCACGATGGGCTATGACGTGCAGGGCGTGCTGAGCGATTTCTATGCACCGGGAGACGACAAGGTGATACTGGCCAAGCGCCTGTAAAACGCGCTCAGGACTTTTTCCGCGCCCGCGGGTGCGCCTTGTCGTAGACGCTGGCGAGGTGCTGAAAATCGAGATGCGTGTAGACCTGCGTGGTCGTGATGTCGGCGTGACCGAGCAATTCCTGCACGGCGCGCAGGTCGCCGGACGACTCCAGCATGTGGCTGGCAAAGCTGTGCCGCAACAGGTGCGGGTGCACGTTCTGCGCCACCCCCTGGCGCCGCGCCCAGTAACGTATGCGCTGCTGGATCGCCCGGGGCGAGATGGGTGTCCCCCGGTTGCTGACGAACACCGCGGGCTCGTCAAGCGACGTCAGCTCGCCCCGCACCTTGCGCCACGCCATCAATGCATCCAGCGCGACGCGGCCGACCGGCAGCATGCGGCTGCGCTGGCCTTTGCCGGTGACGGTGACCATGCCGGAGGCCAGGTCGAGCTGGTTCCACTTCAGTCCCGCGAGTTCCGCCAGGCGCAGGCCGGATGAATAGAACAGTTCCATCATGGCCTTGTCGCGGATGGCCAGCGGCGTATCGGTGGGTATGTCGAGCAGCTGGTTGATGCTGTCGGCGTCGAGCGTTGCCGGCAGGCGCCGCGGGCTTTTTGGCGCCCTCACCGGCTTGGCCGGGTTGTGCTCGGCGTAGCCTTCCCGCAACAACCAGCGGTAGAGGCTGCGGATGGCCGACAACAGGCGCTGCAGCGATTTTCCGCCGAGGCCCTGGCGGTGCCGCTCGGCGATCAGGGCGCGGATGTGGTGCTGGCTGACCCGGCCGGGGTCGTTGATGCCTTCGCGGTCGAGGAAGGCCAGCAACTGGTCGAGGTCGCGGCGATACGCCGTCAGCGTGCGCGCGGACAGGCCGCGTTCGTTTTCGAGGTGTACCAGAAACCGGCTGACCAAGTCCCGCATGGCTGAACAGCTTACACCAGATGGATGGCCGGGGCGCAAACGCCCGGCCCGGAATCAGGCAGTGCGGCGCTGGTCCTCGGGCTCTTCCAACTCCAGGCGGCTGGTGACCACCTGCGCCAGCAGGTCAAGAAACAGCGTGCCCATGCCCGGGTAAAAGCGCGCCGGGTCGACGCTGCCGATGGCCAGCAGGCCCTCGTCTCCCAGCGGCACCAGCGCCGTGGACTGGACCCATTGGGCCCGCGCGCCGAACAGGTGATCACGCTTGTTACGGTTCAGGCGGCCGCAGACGCTGACGCCTTTTTCCAGGCTGTCCTGGAATTGCTGCAACTCCGGGTTATCCCGCTGCATGTGGTAGATCGGCGTTTTCGCGCCGGCCTTGACCTTTCTTTGAAACAGCGTGATGTTGATGATGTCGGCGTTGAACTCGCTGATCAGCGCCTCGACGAAGCGATCGAAAAATGCGCCGAGGTCTCGAATCGCCATCAGTTCCAGTGTCAACTGGTGCAGCCGCGACATCAGCTTCTCGTTGTCGGAGGCGACCTGGACCAGTTGGTTCAGCCGCTGTTCCAGCGACTCGTTCTGGGCGCGCAGGTAACGCACTTGCTTTTCGATCAGGGATACCGCGGGGCCGCTGGCGTGGCTCAATTCGAGGTCTTTGAGCAGTTCCGAATTCTGTTCGAGGAAGTCCGGATGCTGGCGCAGAAACTTGGCAACGATATCTTCCATTGACCGGGTCTTGTCACTCATTCCATTGTCCCTTCATATACATGGGTGGCTGGCCCCGTCATCTTGACGGGATCCCCCCCTATCCTACTTATTATAAGCATTCCTCCGGCCTGGGTCACGTGCGCCGTATTTTCCAGCAGTCCGGCGCGCTGCAGGATGCTGACCGCCGCGCACGCCCCGGACCCGCAGGCGCGCGTTTCCGCGGCGCCGCGCTCGAACACGCGCAGGCGTATGTGGCTGCGGTCGGTGATCTCGGCGAAACCCGCGTTGCAACCGCGCGGGAACGCCGGGTGACGGCTGATCGCGGGACCCAGCGCGGCCACGTCCGCGGCCTCGACGTCAGCGACGATCAGCAGCGCGTGCGGGTTGCCCATGCTGACGGCGCCAAGGCGGTAACTCGCGTCGCCCACCGCCAGCGTGTACCAGCCGTTTTCAGGTCGCGCGTCGATCGGAACCCGGTCAGGCTCGAACAGCGGCTGCCCCATGTCGGCCCTGACCATGCCGTCCTCCAGGATCTCGACGCTGACGTTCCCGGCCGGACCGGCCAGGATGAACGGGCCGGCCGGCGCTTCCTCGCGCAGGTCGAGGTAAAGCCCGAGACAGCGGACGCCGTTGCCGCATTGCTCGGCGCTGCTGCCGTCTGCATTCCATACCTCGAAGGCGGCCAGTTGCCCGGGCTGGCGGGGCCGGCGCAAGACCAGTACCTGGTCGCAGCCGATGCCGTAGTGGCGGTCGGCCAAACGCGCCGCGGTGTCCGCGTCGATGGCAAATTCCTGTTCGCGCAGATCGAGCACGACAAAGTCATTGCCAAGACCGTGCATCTTGTGAAATCGGAGTGCCATCGCTATCCGGGCCGGACTTCAGTTGCCGTCGTCGTCCTGGTCCGCCTCGTCGCTGTCCTTTTTGTCCTTGTCGGTTTGTTGCTGCGAAGCGGCGCTGCCGTCGCTGCCGTCATGCGGCAGATAGAGGGGTCCCTTGAGGCCGCAGGCGGCCAGGATGAAGGCGCAAAAAACGATGATCGACAACGATTTGAGAGATCTCATGCCTGGATGGGTTCCGCTCCGAAATGACTGCTACACTATACGCCATGGACAACAGCAATTCAGCACCGCCATCGGCGGCCGGCAAAGAGCTCGATTGCGTCGAAGTCACGACCGCCAGCCCGCCGCGTTATGCCGTCATCTGGCTGCACGGACTCGGCGCGGACGGGCATGATTTCGAACCGGTCGTGCCCTACCTGGGGCTGCCGGCGAACACGCCCGTGCGATTCGTCTTCCCCCATGCGCCGATGCGCCCGGTCACGATCAACGCCGGCGCGGTCATGCGCGCCTGGTACGACATCACCGAACTCAGCACCAGCAAGGGGCAGGACGAGGCCGGAATCGGGCACAGCGCGGCCAAGGTCCGGCAGTTGATCGAGCGCGAGGAGGAGCGCGGGATCGCGGCGCGCAATATCGTACTGGCCGGTTTCTCGCAGGGCGGCGCCATGGCCCTGCACGTGGGGTTGCGTTTTCCGCGCGCGCTGGCGGGCATCATGGCCCTGTCGGCCTACCTCCTGTTTCCGGAACGCCTCGAGCAGGAATGTTCGCAGGCCAACCGTGAGACGCCGGTATTCATGGGCCACGGCAGCCACGACCCGATGCTGCCGCTGATGCTGGGCCGGGAAGCGAAAAACAAGCTCGAGGCCTTGCACTGGCCGGTCGAATGGCATACCTACCCGATTCCGCACTCGGTGTCGCCCGAGGAGATCACTGACATCGGACGGTGGTTGCAAAGCCGGTTTGCCTGAACGGCCATGGCGGGTGACGTTGACAACCTTGGTACCGTGTTTCCGCAGGGTGTCTATCCGCCGTCCTTCTGCCGCTGGCGGTTGTTGCTGGCGGTGTTGGCGGTGGCGGAAATCTCGGTACTGTTGATCGCGCTGGGCCGGCTGCCCGCGCTCAGCCTGGTTTGGTTGGGCACCGCTTCCCTGTATGCGTTGGCGCTGGCGCTGATCGGGGCCACGGCGCTGTGCATCAGCCGCGCCTGGCTGCAGCGCCTCTACGCCCGCACCGCCTGGATCACGGCCTGGGTCATCGTCGTCGTGACGACGCTGCTGTTCAGCTATTCGGCCGGTATCATCGGGACCGTCGTCGGCATGGGCCCCGGCAGGAAGGCTTTTGGTCTGTTCGTGCTGCAAAGCGTGCTGGCCGTGGCCCTGGTGAGCCTGGCGCTGTTCCGCTACCTGTACGTGCGCAGCCAGTGGCAGGCGCAGGTGCTGGCCCAGTCGGAAGCCAGGGTGCAGGCGCTGCAGGCGCGGATCAGGCCGCATTTCCTGTTCAACAGCCTCAACACCATCGCCAGCCTGATCGCCGACGACCCCGCGGGCGCCGAGCATGCCACCGAGGACCTGGCGGACCTGTTTCGCGGCAGCATGCGCCGCGCCGACCGTCTGATCAGCCTGTCAGAGGAACTCGACCTGGCGGAAAAATACCTGCAGTTGGAGCGCCGCCGCCTCGGCTCCAGGGTACGTGTCGACTGGCGCGTGGAGGAATTGCCGAAGGCAGCTTCGATTTTGCCGCTGACCTTGCAGCCGCTGTTGGAAAACGCGGTCAACCACGGGCTGCAACCCCGGCCCGAGGGCGGCGAAATCCGGGTTTACGGCCGCAGCGAAAAGGACAACGTCGTGATTACGATCAGTAACCCGCTGGCCCCGCAAAAACCCGGCAGCCAGACAACCGGCAGCCAGGGCCATGGCATGGCGCTGGTAAACATCCGCGAGCGGCTGCGGCTGGCGTTCGGCGCCCAGGCGAGCCTGATAACGCACCAGGACAGTGAGCGGTTTTTTGCGGTATTGAGTTTGCCCTATGTTGAATATTCTGATCGTTGACGACGAGGTGCCGGCGCGCAGGCGGCTGCGCCGCATGCTCTCGGGCATCGACGGGGTACGCATTAGCGGTGAGGCGGCCAGTGGCCAGGAAGCTCTGGTGAAACTGGCGGACGAGCAGCCGGACGTGCTGTTGCTCGATATTTCCATGCCCGGGCTCGACGGCATGACGCTGGCGCAGACGCTGCAGCAAAGCCCCGATCCGCCGGCCGTCATTTTTTGCACGGCCTTGTCGGACCAGGCGGTCGAGGCGTTCGAGTGCGACGCGGTCGATTACCTGGTCAAACCCGTGCGCCTGGCGCGCCTGCAGGCGGCGCTGGAGAGAGCGGAGCGGTTTCTCAGCCAGGGCGGGGCGGCGGGTGAGTCCTTCCTGCGCTCCACGCTCGGCGGCAAGGTCATGCTGTTGCCGCTGTCGGAGCTCATTTACCTGCAGGCGGAAGACAAGTACACGACGGCGGTGCATACGCGCGGCAGGATGGTCGTGAGCCAGTCGTTGCTGGAACTGGAGCAAGAACACGCGGATGAACTCGTCAGGGTGCACCGCGGCGTGCTGGTCATGAAATCCCGTATCCGGGGGCTGGAAAAAGGCCCGGACCGCCGCCATTACGTATTGTTGGACGGCAGCGAGGAACGCCCGCAAATCAGCCGCCGCAACCTGCCGGCAATCAGAAAATTAATCCGGAATCTGACATGAACAGAAGCTATCCCCATGAATACGAATAGAAGCCATCTCAGGATCGCCACCCGCAAGAGCGCGCTGGCCATGTGGCAGGCCCGGCATGTGCAGGCATTGTTGCGTGACACCCACGCCGGCCTGGAGGTCGAACTGGTCCCGATCGTGACGCAGGGTGACCGCATCCTGGACCAGCCGCTGGCGACCATTGGCGGCAAGGGGCTGTTTCTCAAGGAACTGGAGCAGGCGCTGCTGGCGGGCACGGCCGACCTGGCGGTGCACTCGATGAAAGACGTACCGGCGGACATGGCCGCGGGCCTGGTGCTGGACGCGGTATTGCCGCGGGCCAACCCGTACGATGCGCTGATCAGCCGCAATGGCGAGGAGTTGGCCGGGCTGAAAGCGGCCAGCCGCGTTGGCACCTCCAGCCTGCGGCGCCAGGCGCAATTGCTCGCCCTGCGGCCGGACCTGGAGATACAGGACCTGCGCGGCAACGTCGACACGCGCCTGCGAAAACTCGGGGAAGGCCAGTACGACGCGATTGTCCTGGCCTGCGCCGGGCTCGAACGTTTGGGCCTTGGCGACCGGATCAGCCAGGTATTGCAACCGCCGGAGTTCGTGCCCGCTTCGACCCAGGGCATCATCGGGCTGCAGTGCCGCCAAGACGATTCGGCGACACGCACGTTGATCAAACCGCTGGCCGATGAAGCGACCGCGGTGGTCGCGGCGGCGGAACGCACCGTCGCCAGGCAACTGGGCGCGACCTGCCAGGTTCCGCTGGCCGTGCACGCCGTGCTGGAGACCGGGGTGCTGCGGCTGGCGGCGCTCATCGCCGCGCCGGACGGTGAGACCATCTTCCGCGCCGACGGGGAAGGCGGCCCCGAAGACGCGGTCGCCCTGGGCGAACGCGTCGCCGCGAAGTTGCTGCAGCAGGGCGCCGGGGACATTCTGTCGGCGCTGCAGCACTGAGGCCCTTCCCGCGGCATGGCCACATGACGCACGTTCTGATCACACGACCGCTGGAGGCAGCGCAGCAATTGGCCGACCGTGTCGGCCAGTTCGGCCTGCAGCCGATCGTGATGCCGCTTTACGGCTTTCGCGGCAGGGCACCTGGCACCGATTGGCTGGCGCCCTGGCGCGATACGAAGCAGCGCAGGCTGGCGGTTTTCACCAGCCCCAGGGCGGTGCAGTACGGCCTGGGGCATATCCCCGCCGGGCTGCGCCCCGAACTGGAGTACGCCGCGGTCGGCGCGGCCACCCGCGCACGCCTGCAAGAGGCGGGCTGCGCGGTCGGGGTGATGGCGTCGGGCGGCTACACCAGTGAAGACCTGCTGGCAGCGCCGGCGCTGGCCGCCGCGGCGGGAGCGGCGGTGATCTTTGCGGCGCCGGGCGGCCGCGAGGCCCTGGCCGCGGGCCTCGAGCGCCTGGGCTGGAAGGTCGCGACCGCGATGGTCTATGAGCGTTGCCCGTTGCGGCCGGGGCAGGACCAGGTGGACGCGATTGACGCCGCCGGTAGCCTGCTCAGTGTCTGGACCAGCGTTGCGGCCATTGAACTGGCCGAAAAATACCTGCCGGGCGCCGCCTGGAAAAAACTGCTGGCCTCGCCCATGCTGGTGATCTCGGCGCGTATGGCGCATCATTTACAGGACAAGGGCGCCCTCAGTACGAGCGTGGCCGCGGGTCCCGGAAATGACGATTTGCTGCAATCTGTAAGGCAACTGGCCACAACCGATGGACGATGAGCAAGTGAACGAACAGACCGATCTGACAACCAGCGACCCCGTGGACAAGTTACTGAACGGCAAGCAACCGCCGCCCCGCGGCCGGGGCCTGGCGATCGTCGCCCTGTTGCTTGCGCTGGGCGCGGGTGGCGCCAGCGGCTGGCTTTGGTGGCAGGAATACAACAAGGAGAAAACGGGTTCCGGGCTCGAGACCTCGGTCGCGGATCTGGAGCACAAGCAACAGGCGCTGGAACAGAAGCTCGATAAGTTCGGGCAGCGGCTCGACGCAGCCGCGCAGCAAGCCGATCCCGGCGAATTTGCCCGCTTGCAGAGCCGCGTGCAGGAACTGGCCGGGCAGCTGGACGGGATCAAGCGCCAGGACGCCGGCCAGAAGGCCACGGAAGCGGCCTTGCAGGGCAGCGTGCGCTCGCTGGAGCAGCGCCTTGCGGCCGCTGAATCCGGGTTGGCCAGCCTCGCGGCCAACAGCCAGAACTCGGCGGTGGATCTCGCCATCGAAGAAATTGATTTTCTGCTGCGGGTGGCCAGCGAGCGCCTGCAGTTGTTCGCGGACCCGCAAGCCGCTGACCAGGCCCTGCAGGCTGCCGACGTACAAATCGCGGCGCTCAAGGACCCGTTGTTTCTGAGCGTGCGGCAGCGAATTGCAGATGCCCGCAGCGCGCTGGCGGCGGTCCCTGAAATCGACCGCGTCAAGCTCTCGGCGCGCCTGTCCGACCTGCAAAAGGATATCGCCGGCCTGGCATTTCCGGGCGACAACAGCGCGCGCCCCCCATCCCGGGCGCAGGCGGAGGAGGGCTGGTGGCAAAGCTTCAAGCGGTCCCTGGCCTCGCTGGTCACCGTCAGGCGGCGGGTTCCGGGTGAGCCCTCGCGGCTGACCATCGCCGACCGGGAATACCTGCGCCAGGGCATCTGGCTGCAACTCGAATCCGCCCGCCTGGCGCTGATGCGCCGCGACGCCGACACCTACCAGGCGTCGCTGCAGCGTGTCGAGACGACCCTGCAACAGTTTTTCGATCCGGCCAATGCCGCGGTCAAAGCGATGCACCACGCGGTCGGCGCCATGGAGCAGATCGATATTGCGCCGCCGATGCCGGATATCAGCGCGCCGTGGCTGCAATTGCGCCAGTTGCGTGACAGCCGCCGCCTGCTCAGGTCCGCACCGGCACCCGCGGGCAGCGGGGACGACAAGGCATGAAGCGCGGCTTGCTGGTCGCCTTGCTGTTGTTGCTGCTGCTGGCGGCGGGTGCGCTTGCGCCCGTGTTCAAGGCGGACCCCGGTCACGTGGTGGTCAATTTCGGCGGCTGGACGCTGGAAACCAGCGTGCTGGTGTTAATCGGGGCGCTGTTGCTGGCCTGGCTGGGTTTGCAGATCGTGACCTGGTTGTGGCGCAAACCGATTACGACCGCACGGCGGCTCAGCGAGCAGCGCGCGATCCGGCAGCTCGAGAAAGGCCTGCTGGCATTGACGGAAGGCGACTGGAAAACGGCCGAGAAAGCACTGGAAAAGTCCGCCGGTAAACACGGCAAAACGACGGCGCGGTACCTGGCGGCGGCGCAGGCGGCGGAGGGACAGGACGCCGGTGAGCGGCGCGAATACTACCTGGAACAGGCCGACAGCGGGGGCGGCAAGAAGCGTTTCCTGGTCCAGTTGACGCGGGCGCGGATGCTGCTGGCCAACGGCGAGAGCACGGCGGCGCTGCCCTTGCTGCAGGACCTCTACCAACGCCGGCGCCGGCACCCGCAGGTGCTGGAGTTGCTGGCGCGTTGCTACCGCGACCTGGGTCGATGGGACGAATTACAGGCGCTGCTGCCGGCCCTGCAGAAGGCGGACATCCTCGATCAGGAAGAGACCGGGGAGATCGAGACGGAAGTGGCGGTAAACCGGCTCAAGAGCGCATCCGACGCCGAAGAATTGCAGTCGGTGTGGAAGAGCTTTCATCGCCCGATGCGCGCCCATACCTCGGTCCTGGATGCATTTGCCGGGGCGGCGGCGAGGCTGGGGCAACCCGAACTGGCCGAATCGGTATTGGTCCACGCCCTCAAGGACACCTGGGCCCCACCGCTATTGCTGCGCTACGGCGACCCGAACGTGACGGATCGCTCGAAACGCATGAAGCAATGCGAGAAATGGTTGAAACAACATCCCGACGATGCGGCGCTGCACCTGGCGCTGGGCCGCCTGTGCGCCGGAGAATCAATATGGGGCAAGGCCCGCGAGCACGTCGTCAGGAGCATCGAGCTCGAACCCAGCAGCATGGGTTACGACAGCCTCGGCCAGCTGCTCGAGCGCCAGGGGGAAATGGAACTGGCCACCGCCTGCTTCCGCAACGCGTTGCGCATGAGCCAGGGGCAGGCGCCGCAGCCGCTGCCGGCGATCGGCGCGCGGCTGTCCGCACCGCAGACTTAAATGACGTCATTCCCGCGCAGGCGGGCTCGGGCTCCGGGCTCCAATAGCGCCATCTAAGACGAATCTGGATCTGTTCAAATGAATTGCGACGATCGGTGTTTGGTCAAGCCCGCTACCCTATTCGCGACTGGCGTGCCGCTCCTGCTCTTGGGTACCCTTTGAAGATGCCGAGGAATGACGCAGCGATTGCCAGGAATGAACAGGGATGTTCATTCCAGCGAGGCCCGGCTCCGGACGGGCCGTGCCGAGCGGTGGCAACAAGCAAGGAGTGACGAGGGCAGCCGCGTAGCGGCCATCTGATAGGGTTGCCTTTTCTTTTGGTTACTTTTCTTTGGGCACGCAAAGAAAAGTCACTCGCCGACAGGCGAAACCAGGCGCCCGCTGTGAGCGGAAAGCCGGGCCTTAATGGGGTCGTTTCAACACCCTGACGGGCACGTCCAGCCCGAACTCGAACGAATCGAAGAATATCCGTTGCTGGTGAGCGCCGTGTTCCATGAAGGCGCGGCGGGCATTCTCGATCATGGCGGGCGGGCCGCTCATGTAGATGTCAAAAGCGTTCAGGTCCGGGTGCTGCGACAGCACGGCCTCGTGCACGAAGCCGGCGAAATGTCCGCTGGCATCGTTGCCGGGTTCGGTCAGCGCGGTCGAGTAGCTGATATGTTCGTTCTGGTCCGCCCAGCGCCGGGCCTTGTCGTGCATGTAAAGCTCGCGGGTCGTGCGTGCGCCCCAGAACAGGTGCAGCGGCCGCTTGTCGCGGTGCGCCAACAGGTCCTCGATCATGGATTTGAGCGGCGCGAAGCCGGTGCCGCCGCCCATCAGTATCATCGGTCTCGACGGCTCGTCGTTGCGGACGAAAAAGGTGCCCAGCGGACCCTCCAGGCGCAGGATGTCGCGCTCGCGCAGTTCGTCGAAGACCCAGCCGGTGAAGTCGCCGCCCTCGACATGGCGAATATGCAGTTCGATCTCGTCTTCGTGCTGTGGGGCGCTGGCGATGGAAAAGGCGCGGCGTTTGCCCTCCGGCAACAGCACGTCGACGTACTGTCCGGCCAGGAACTGCAACCGCTGGGCGGCGGGCAGTTTCAACCTCAAGAGGACGACATCGTCGCTCAGGGCGGTTTTTTCGATCACCCTGACCGGCATCTTGCGCACCTGGATGTCCCTGACCGCCTCGATTTCCCTGGCGCGGACGACCAGGTCTTCCAGCGGCTCCGCCTGGCACAACAGCACCTCGCCCTTCGCCGCCTCCTCGTCGCTGAGCGCCAGCGGCGGGTGAAACGGGTAATGCACGCGCCCGGATTCGAGCTTGCCCTGGCAGCTGCCGCAGGTACCGTTTTTGCAGCTATAGGGCAACATCACGCCCTGCCGGAGCGCGGCGGTGAGCACCGATTCACCTTCGCGCACGGTGAAGGTCTTGCCGTTGCCGGTCAAACGGACCTGAAATTGTTTCATGGCGGGGTTGTTGTCATTGGAAATATCGCGGTTTTGAGGCTGACCGGTTGGTATTGTCGCCTAAAACAGCCCGTCTAAAAAGCGGCAACGGCCACCGTGTTGCAGCCGGCTACGTCTTTTACCATGTCCTGGCGGCCCAATAATGATAACCTTTGCGCGTCCATTTGAGGCGCACAATTGGGTGCCCCTTGGGTTGCGGGCCCACCCCGTTAAGCGACTTAGAACTGCTTTTGATGCCTTCCCTCGTGTCAGTGCTGCGATTGATCGTCAGAGCCTTGCTGCTGGCCCTGTTCCTGCTGCTGGTCCTTCCGGTGCTTGGCTGGATCAACTACCAGCAGCGTCTCGACACCCGCGCCGCCCGCGGCAAGGCGGAAGCGGCGACGAACTGCGTGGCCTCGGCCGTATTGTGGATCTTCGGCGTGCGTGTCAGGTGCAGCGGCCGGCCGGCCGACGGCCCGGTGCTGATCGCGGCCAACCACCTGACCTGGCTCGATACCTTCGTGCTGCACAGTGTTCGCACCATGGGCTTCGTCGCCAAGGCGGAAATCGACAGCTGGCCGGTACTGCGATTCATGGCCCGCGCCGGCGGCACGATATTCCACCGGCGCGGCAGCCAGGACTCATCGCAGGACGCGGTCTCGGCGATGGTCGCGAGGTTGAACAGCGGCCGCCGGGTCGCCATTTTCCCGGAAGGCGGGGTCCTGCCCGGCGCGGAGATTCACCACTTCCACGCGCGCATGTTCCGGGCCGCGGTGGACGCCGGCTGTCCGGTCCAGCCGGTCATGATCCGCTACATCAGCGGTGGTGAGAGGGACGATGACGTGACTTTCCGCAGCGGCGAGAACATGCCGGGTAACGTTTTCAGGATGCTGGCCAGGCGCGGCGTCGAGGCCGACATCAGGTTTCTGCCGTTGATCGAGACCGCCGGCCGGCCGCGCCGCGCGCTGGCGGAGCAGGCACAGGCAGCCATCGCCGGGTGTTACGACGGCCCGCCGGCGGGACCGGGCGCGAAGAACTGAAGCATGCGCCGAGCGCGGATCACGCCCGACAGCTTTTTGCCCGTGCGCGGCTTGCGCAACAGCCACGTGCAGAGTTTCATCAGCAGCAGCGGCTACCGGCGCCTGCTGGTCAGCCGGCGGGCCAGGGCCATGCTCGCGGCCGAGCAGGAGTGGCTGGTGGACGGGGGCGGCGGGGTCAGGCTGCTCGGGCACTATTCGCCGCAAGCCAGCGACAGCCGCGGCCTGGCGGTGTTGTTTCACGGCTGGGAGGGCAGCAGCCGGTCCAACTACGTCGTCGCCGCCGGCGGCCGGCTCTATGACCGGGGCTTCGACGTCTTTCGCCTCAATTTCCGCGATCACGGCGAGAGCCACCACCTCAACCCCGGGATCTTTCATTCCTGCCTGCTGGACGAGGTCGTGGCCGCGCTGGTGGACGTGCAGCGGCGCACCGGCGCGTGCCAGTGGCTGCTGGCCGGTTATTCGCTGGGCGGCAATTTTGCCTTGCGCGTCGGCCTCAAGTCGGCCGCGGCGGGCCTGGCGGTGGCGCGCATCGTCGCGGTCTGCCCGGTGGTTTCACCGGCCAACGTGTTGCGTTCGATGGAGCAGGGCCTGCCGGTCTACGAGCGATACTTCATCCGCAAATGGACCAAGTCGCTGCAGGCCAAGCGCGCGCTTTTTCCCGACGCGTACGCCTACGATGAATGGCAGAGACTGGACAGCCTGCGGGAGAAGACCCGCTACCTGGCGACGCGTTATTACGAGTTCGGCTCGCTGGAGGCTTATTTCGACGGCTACTCGATCGCCGGCGCGCGCCTGGCGCCGCTGCGCGTGCCGACCACCATCCTGACCTCGGAAGACGATCCCGTGGTGCCGGTGGACGATTTCAGGGCCTTGCCGGACAATGACCAGGTGGAAATGCTGGTCAGCCGCTATGGCGGCCATTGCGCATTTCTGAAGAACTGGAAAATGGAAAGCTGGGCCGAGGACCTGATCGTTGCAAGGGCCCTGCAGATGGAAAGTGGAGCGGGTGATGGGAATCGAACCCACGTCATCAGCTTGGGAAGCTGAGGTTCTACCATTGAACAACACCCGCTGTGTGCGGTCCGGGTTTATTCTAAACTCAGAAGGTGGCGCCAGTAAATCCGCAAAACGCAGGCTCGGCATGAGGACATACATCAAGATTCCGCGAGGCACACCGCGATGGACCTGACGATTCTCTGGCAGGTGCTGGCCGTTCTGCTGGTCGTGGCCGGTATCCTGTTCACGGTGCTGCCGCCTCTGCCGGGGGCCTTCATCGTGCTCGCCGGCCTGTTGCTTGCCGCGTGGGCGGATCACTTCGCCTACCTGGGCTGGTTCTCCTGGGTGATGCTGGTGCTGATCGCGTTCCTGACCTACGTCGTCGACGTCGTCGCCTCGGCCCTCGGCGCGCGCAGGACGGGTGCGTCGCCACAGGCTGTCTGGGGCGCGGCGCTCGGGGGGCTGGCCGGCATTTTCCTGGGTCTGCCCGGGCTCATCCTCGGACCGTTCGTCGGCGCCATGGCGGTGCAATACCTGCACGACCGCGACATGGTCATGGCCGGCCGCGTCGGCCTGGGCGCATGGATCGGCATGGCCGTGGGCACCGCGCTGAAACTCGCGCTGGTGTTCCTGATGGTCGGTATCTACCTGTTCGCGCGCTATTTCTGAGCGCGCTTGAGACCCTGTACGTGGGCGCGGCCGGCGCTGGCCAGTGCGGCCAGGTCGTAACCGCCTTCCAGCACCGAAACGACCTTGCCGCCGCATGCTTCGTTCGCCAGGTCGACGATCGCGTCGCTGATCCAGCGGAAATCCTCGTCTTCGAGTTCCAGTTGCGCCAGCGGGTCGCGCACATGGGCGTCGAAGCCGGCCGAGACCAGCACGAAGTCGGGGGCGAAGCTGTGGATGGCCGGCAGGCCCAGCTTGCTCCAGGCATTGCGGAATGCCGGCCCGCCGTCACCCGGCGCCAGCGGCAGGTTGAGAATATTGCCGCAGCCGGTCTCCTCGAGATAGCCGGTGCCCGGGAAAAGCGGCATCTGGTGACTGGAAACGTACATCACGTCGGGGTCGTCCTCGAAGATGGCCTGCGTGCCGTTACCGTGGTGGACGTCGAAATCGATGATGGCGACGCGCCCGGCGCCGGCAGCGGCCAGGGCGTGGCGGGCGCCGACGGCGATGTGGTTCAGCAGGCAGAAACCCATCGCCTGTTCGGATTCGCTGTGGTGCCCGGGCGGGCGCACGACGCAGAAGGCCCGGCGGGCCTTGTCGCTTGCGACCTGGTCGATGGCAAGGCAGACGGCGCCGCTGCCGCGCAGCGTCGCGTCGATGGAACCGCGGCTGATAAAGGTGTCCGCATCGATCGCGACGCGGCCGCGGGAGGGTTCCTTGTCCTTGAGCATCGACCAGAATGATTCCGGGTGAACCCGCGTGATCTGCTCCAGCGTGGCGCGCGGCGCCGGCAGCCGCTCCAGCCCCCTGAGGCCTTGCAGCCCGCCCAGTACGGCCTCGATGCGCGCCGGCGACTCGGGATGGCGCCTGCCGGGATTGTGGCGCAGGCAGTCTTCGTGCTGGATGATGAGCGTTTGCATCCGCCGATTGTAACCCGCATGACCCGCGCGCGTCGCCGGGCCCGGCGGGTCCGCATTCGGCGCCGGTATCCCGGAAAATGAAGCGGCTAGATCAGCGGCAGGTTGAGGGTCTCCTTGACTTCCTCCATCACGACGTAACTGCGGGAGCCGTTGACGCCAGGCAGCGACAGTATCTGTTCGCCGAGAAGCTTGCGGTAAGCCTTCATGTCGCTGACGCGGGCCTTGATCAGGTAGTCGAAGTTGCCGGATACGAGATGGCAATCCATCACCTCGGGTAAGCGGCGCGCCTCCTCGCGGAAGCGCCTGAAGGCGTCGGGTGAGGTGTGCGAGAGGTTGATTTCGACGAAAACGAGCAGCCCCGCGTTGACCAGTTCAGGGTCGAGAATGGCCGTGTAGCCGCGGATAAAGCCGTCTCGCTCGAGACGTTTGACGCGCTCCAGGCAAGGCGTCGGCGTCAGGTTGACCTTGCGCGCAAGCTGCACATTCGAGATCCGCCCATCCTGCTGCAGGCAGTCGAGGATACGCAGGTCGGTGCGGTCGAGCGTCTTCAGCTGGTTCGGCTTCTTTTTCATCTTGTATGCTGCGAAATGATTAATAGGCAGAATAAATCTCTGTCTAGAAAATATCAATAGCGTAAAAACCTGCATTATTGCAGCTAAAATGGTGTTTTAACATGTTGAGAGGTCTGTTCCATGAGAATCGGTGTTCCCAGGGAGATCAAGAACAACGAGTTCCGTGTCGGCCTGGTGCCGGCGTCGGTCCACGAGTTGACCGTGCACGGGCACGAAGTGTTCGTCGAAACCAACGCGGGTGCCGGTATCGGCATGTCGGACGATAATTACCGGGCCGCCGGCGCACAGATCCTCGATGACGCGGCCAGCATTTTCGATACCGCGGAGATGATCGTCAAGGTCAAGGAGCCGCAGGCGGTCGAGCGCGCCATGCTGCGCCAGGAACATACCTTGTTCACCTATCTGCACCTCGCGCCCGACGCGGCGCAGACGGAGGACCTGGTCGCCAGCGGCGCCACCTGCATCGCCTACGAAACCGTGACCGACCGGAACGGGCACCTGCCGCTGCTGGCCCCGATGTCCGAAGTGGCGGGACGTTTGTCCATCCAGGCCGGCGCCTGCTGCCTGGAGAAGGCCCACGGCGGTTCGGGTGTGCTGCTCGGCGGCGTGCCGGGGGTGCAGCCGGCCAAGGTGGTCGTGATCGGTGGCGGCACGGTGGGATTCAACGCCACCCAGGTCGCAGTCGGAACGGGCGCCCGGGTCGCTGTCATGGATCGCAATATCGAAGTGTTGCGCCACTTCGACGCGATTTTCGGGGGCCGCGTGGAAACGGTCTATTCCAGCGCCCACGCCATTGCCGAGCACCTGCAAAACGCGGACCTCGTCATTGGCGGTGTGCTGATACCGGGGGCGGCGGCGCCGAAACTGGTGACCCGCGAGCACCTCGCCTCGATGCGCCCGGGCTCGGTCCTGGTCGACGTTGCGATCGACCAGGGCGGCTGCTTCGAGACTTCGCGCCCGACGACACATGAAAACCCCACTTTTGAAGTCGATGGCATTGTGCATTATTGTGTAGCCAACATGCCCGGAGCGGTGCCGCGTACGTCGACTTTTGCGCTGAACAACGCCACGCTGCCGTTCGCATTGGCCCTCGCCGACAAGGGCGCCAGGCAGGCCCTGCTCGACGACCCGCACCTGCTGGCGGGATTGAACGTGCACCGGGGCATGGTCACTTACAAGGACGTGGCGCGTGACCTGGGTTATGACTACGTACCGGCCACGGAGGCACTGGCCACGCCCTGAGCCGGGCCGAGGATTGAGTTTATGAACGACGACAATCTGGCAATGGACGCGTTCTGGATGCCGTTTACCGGCAACCGGGCTTTCAAGCAGCACCCGCGGCTGGTGGAATGGGCCGACGGTATGTATTACTACACGCCGGACAAGCGCAAGGTGCTGGACTGTGTGGCGGGCCTGTGGTGCTGCAACGCCGGCCACCAGCATCCCCGTATCGTCGAGGCCATCCGCGAGCAGGCCGCGCGGATGGATTACGCACCGCATTTCAACTTCGGCCATCCGGCGGCGTTCGAATTAGGGGAGAAGCTGGTCTCGATCGCGCCCGAAGGTATCGACAACGTGTTTTTCACCAATTCCGGTTCGGAGTCGGTGGACACGGCCCTGAAAATTGCGCTGGCCTATCAGCGTGAGCGCGGCCAGGCCTCCAAAACCCGCCTGATCGGGCGCGAGCGCGCCTACCACGGCGTCGGCTTCGGTGGCATCTCCGTCGGCGGCATCCCCTACAACCGCATGCAGTTCTCGGCCTCGATGATCCCGGGCGTGGATCACCTGCCACATACCCACCTGCTCGCGGAAAATGCCTTTTCGCGCGGCCTGCCCGCCCATGGCCGGCATCTCGCCGACGAATTGGAAAACATCATCAACCTGCACCACCCCTCCAACGTCGCCGCGGTCATCGTCGAACCCGTGGCCGGCTCGGCCGGCGTGTTGCTGCCGCCCGTGGGATATTTGCAACGCCTGCGCGAGATCTGCGACAAACACGACGTGCTGCTGATATTCGACGAGGTGATCACCGGCTTCGGCCGCCTCGGCGAGGCTTTCGCGGCACAGGCGTTCGAGGTCGTGCCGGACATCATCACCACGGCCAAGGGCCTGACCAGCGGCGCCGTGCCGATGGGCGCGGTTTTCGTCAGCGGCCGCATCTACGATGAATTCATGAACAAGCCGGGTTCGGCCATCGAGTTGTTCCACGGTTACACCTATTCCGGGCACCCGCTGGCGGTTGCCGCCGCCGACGCGGCGCAGAAGGTGTACCTCGAGGAGGGTTTGTTCCAGCGCAGCGCGGAAATGGCGCCGCTGTTCGAGGACGCCCTGCACTCGCTCAAGGGTCATCCCAACGTCATCGACGTGCGCAACTACGGGCTGATGGGCGCCATCGAACTCGAGCCGCTCGAGGGGCAGCCCGGCGCGCGCGGCATGGAAATACTGCAGCGGGCTTTCGATGCGGGCCTCATGGTGCGGGTGACCGGGGACACGGTCGCGTTCAGCCCGCCGCTGATTATCGAGCCGGAACACATCGAGCAAATGGCCGAAGTCGTCGGCGGCGTGCTGAAGGCCTTGTAGGCGTATGGAACAGTTGCGGCATTTCATCGACGGAGAGTTTGTAGCAGGCCGCAGCGGCCGCACCGGGGATGTGTACGACCCGGCCACCGGCCAGGTGCAGAAGCAGGTGCCGCTGGCTTCGGCCGCGGAACTGGATCTTGCCGTCAGCGCGGCGGCCGCGGCTTTTCCCGCGTGGGCGGCGATGCCGGTGCTGCGCCGCGCGCGCTGCATGTTCCGGCTCAAGGCCCTGCTCGAAGAACACCGCGACGAACTGGCGGCGGTCCTGACTTCCGAGCACGGCAAGGTCCGCGACGACGCGCTCGGCGAGGTCACCCGCGGGCTGGAGGTCGTCGAATTCGCCTGCGGCGCGCCGCAGTTGCTGAAGGGTGAATTCAGCGAAAACGTCGGCAGCGGGGTGGACGCCTATTCGTTCCGCCAGCCGCTGGGCGTCGTGGCCGGCATCACGCCGTTCAATTTCCCGGCCATGGTACCGCTGTGGATGATCCCGCCGGCGCTGGTGTGCGGCAACACCTTCGTCCTCAAGCCGTCCGAACGCGACCCCGGCGCCTCGATGCTGCTGGCGGAGCTGATAACCGAGGCCGGTGTACCGGCCGGGGTGTTCAATGTCGTACACGGCGACCGCGAGGCGGTCGACGCGATTCTGGCCCACGCCGGCATCAGCGCGATCAGCTTCGTCGGCTCGACGCCGATCGCACGGAAAATATTCGAGACCGGATGCGCCAACGGCAAGCGGGTACAGGCGCTCGGCGGCGCCAAGAACCACCTGTTGGTCATGCCGGACGCGCCGCTGGAGGCCACCGCGGATGCGCTGATGGGCTCCGTCTATGGCTCCGCCGGTGAGCGCTGCATGGCGATCTCGGTGGCGGTGGTGGTCGGTGACACGGCCGCGGACGCGCTGGTGGCGGAACTGAAACCCCGCGTCGAGGCCTTGCGCATCGAGCCGGGGAATGTCGCCGGCGCCGAGATGGGGCCGCTGGTGACCGGCGAGCACCACGCCCGGGTCAAGGGTTATATCGACCTGGGGGTCGAGGAGGGCGCCGAGCTGGTCGTGGACGGGCGCGGTTTCAAACACCCGCAAGCCCCCGAAGGCTTCTTCATGGGCGGGAGCCTGTTCGACCGCGTCAAGCCGGACATGAAGATCTACAAGGATGAAATCTTCGGCCCGGTGCTGTGCGTCGTCAGGGTCGATTCCTACGAGGCCGGTATCGAACTGATCAACGAGCACGTCTACGGCAACGGCGTTTCCATCTTCACGCGTGACGGTGACGCCGCGCGCGACTTCGTCCAGCGTATCCAGGTCGGCATGGTCGGTGTCAATATCCCGATCCCGGTGCCGATGTCGTTCCACAGCTTCGGCGGCTGGAAACAGTCGATCTTCGGCGACCATCACGTTTACGGCCCGGAAGGCATCCGCTTCTATACGCGCCTGAAGGCCGTCACTCAGCGCTGGCACACCGGCATCCGCCAGGGCGCCGACTTTCATTTCCCGCAGCTGGGCTGACATTCCTCCTTTTGCGCGTGGCCGCGCCGGACTCGAGCGTTGCTCGAATCCACATATTTTTCCCGGCAAGTGATGTTGCCTAGCGGCGCTTGGTTTCGCCTGTCGGCGAGTGACTATTCTTTGCGTGGGCAAAGCGTTTCGCCTGTCGGCGAGTGACTTTTCTTTGCGTGGGCAAAGCGTTTCGCCTGTCGGCGAGTGACTTTTCTTTGCGTGGGCGAAGGGTTTCGCCTTTCGGCGAGTGACTTTTCTTTGCGTGGGCAAAGGGTTTCGCCTGTCGGCGAGTGACTTTTCTTTGCGCGCCCAAAGAAAAGTAACCAAAAGAAAGGGCGCCCGTGTCCGATGGCCACTACGTGGCTTCCCTCAAGCTCCCTGGCTTTGCGGCACCGCTCGGCACGCCCCGTCCGGGGCCGGGCCTCGCTGGAATGAACATCCCTGTTCATTCCTGCCGGTCGCTGCGGTCGCTTTCGGCATCTTCCAATGGGGGATTCAAAAGCAAGAGCAAGAGCAAGAGCAAAAGCAAGAGCAAGAGCAAGAGCAAGAGCAAGAGCAAGAGCAAGAGCGAGAGCCGCGCGTCGGTAACGGAACGGGCGGCGGGCGTTTGCAACCGGGACCGTGTCTCCGTCGGGAACGCAGGCCGAGCGCCCATGGGTGGCTCGAGCGTTTCCCGGGTGCAAGAGCCCGCTTGCAGGTGGACTGCGTTGCCGTGCGCTTTGCGAGGCCCGGGAGGCCCCCGCTTGCGCGGGGACGGCCTCATCCGGGCGTCAGAATATCGCCAGCAGCACCCCGACAAGGCCGCCGAGGAGCAGCGCCAGGTTGGCCAGCGCGGTCACCATCATGCCGGGTCCCCGGGTCTTGGGGTCCTTGACGTAGGCGGCTGAATACATGAAACGGCCGAGGATGAAGGCCAGGCCCGGCAGCAGTACCCAGCGGCCGTCCAGGTAGTAAGCGAAGATCAGGCTGGCCGGGATCATGATGATCAGTTGCTCTTTGGTGTTCTGGTGCACCCGGAAAAGACGCTCCCAGGCCTCGTCACCCTCGCAGGCCGGAGCCGCGATGTTGTATTTCTCACGCCCCAGGCCCACGCGGGCGCCGAACAACAGGTACTGACCGAGCGCCAGCAGTATCAACAGTGCTTCGTATTCCATTTCCCTCTCCTCCTGGCCCGCAGCCGCGATGCGGATGCAATATGCGGGCTAATATTCAGGCCCCAAACGGGTTATCCGGGCGCTGATCGCCGGTCGCCATGCACCCACAACACTTCCTTGCCGCCGCCGGCGCGGGCCAGGCGCCGGGCCAGTACGAACAGCAGGTCCGACAGACGGTTCAGGTATTTCAGGCTGTGCGGATTGACCTCCTCGGCTTTTGCCAGCGACACCAGCAGGCGCTCGGCCCGGCGGCAGACCGCGCGGGCGACGTGGCAGCGGGCCGCCGTTTCGCGGCCGCCGGGCAGGATGAAATCCTTGAGCGGCGGCAGGCCTTCGTTGAAGCGGTCCAGGTCCCGTTCCAATTGCTCGGCGTAGCGGGCCGGAATCAAGCTCTGCCCGGGCAGGCATAGTTCTCCGCCGAGGTCGAACAGTTCGTGCTGCAGGCGGCCCAGGCAGGTGCGCACCTGCGCGTCGGGGCCCGCGGCAAGGACCAGCCCGATCAGGCTGTTCAACTCGTCCACGGTGCCGTAGGTCTCGACCCGCAGGCTGTTCTTGTCCACGCGCGAGCCGTCACCCAGTCCGGTGCTGCCGTCGTCGCCAGTGCGGGTGTAAATTTTAGAGAGCCGGTTACCCATCGTTTGTCGTCAATCCCTGTTTTCTGAATGGTTTTCAATATAGCATTTTTACGCCCGCGCCAGCGGTCCGCCGAGGTCGCGGGCTAGTAGTTCCTGTCCAGGCTCAGCAGCGCGTGCAGCAGGTTGTCCTGGAAATGGCTGTTGCCGGTCAGCGATTCATGCACCTCGCACAGAAAAATCGGGTAGTCCAGCGGGAACGAGATCCAGCTATGGCGCGGCACCGACGGATCCAGCGACTCCCGCGCCAGCAGCGACGCTTTGGTGACTTTGCCGTCCCCGGGTTCGAGCATCAGGTGGCTGTAATCGACGTTGGCGACGGGGTGGCGGATCTGCCAGGGCCAGAGCCTGATTTCGGCATGGCCGTTGATCTTCTCGAGGACGAAGCGGGCCGGTGTCAGCTTGCAGTCACCGCCCATCACGATGAGTTTGTACGGTTGCGAAGGCAGCGGCACCGTCAGCGCCCAGGTAAACCGGCGCGCGCGTTCGAGTTGCTTTGCGAAAAAGCGTTGCAACAGGTCCAGGTAGGCCTTGCCGGCCTGGCGGTCGGCATAGCGCCGCATGACGTCGGCACGCACGCCGGGATCGAATACCGACCAGTGGTAACGGCGCCAGGTATCGACGTCGTAAAGGTCGTCGTTCAGTGCTTTGCCGCTGGCGTCGATGATCCAGTGGTTGAGTTGGTGCGGAAACATCTGGTAAGCGCTGGGCATCGTCAGCATGACTTCGGGCGGGATTCGGCGGATGCCGAACTGGAAACCGCCGATGAACGAGTAAAGCGCCGTCGCCGAGCCCAGGTTCGGCGTACCCAGCAGAATAATGCGCCGGACGTGTTTGGCGCCCTCGAAATTGACGTCGTAGGTGTTTTTGTCGAGCACGTCCTTGTCGCCGTAGCGCAGGTAGTAACGGGCGATGAGCCCGCCCATCGAATGCGCGACCAGGTCCACCTTGAGATCGGGCTGCCGGTAGTCCCGCCGGATTTGTTCGATGTAACGCGTCAGCTTCTGCGCGGTTTGCACCATGTCCTGGCGCCAGTCGTAGACGAACACGTAGTAGTTGCGCTGTTTGCCTGTCTGCGGGGTGCCCGGCGTGGCCAGCCTGTAGCCGCCGGCAGCCTCCAGCGTTTCCGTGATGCCGGCGTAAAAGTCCCGGCCCACCACCCGGTCCAGCAGCCCGGTCGCGACCAGGCGGGAGGGCTTGTTCATCAGTGTCTTCGGGTCGATCCTGAGGGAGATGTCCTCGTAGTGGGAGAATGTCAGCTTGGCCAGGTTGCCGACCCAGACCTCCTTGCCGCTCTTGCGGTCAGCGAGCCGCGAGCCCATCAGGCCGTGTATCAGGATGACCGGCGGCTGGCGGCTTTCGCGGCTTTGCTGGTAGAGGCGCGTCAGGTCCGGTTGCACCAGCGCGTTGCAGCCAGTGAGCAGCGGTAATACCAACAACAGGGCCAGATGCCAGCTTTTGAGGTTTTTAACGGTCAAGTTTTCTCAGGCCCTTTGTTTTTGTCATACGCGCGTCACTTGCGGCTGTCGCCATTCAGCCCCAATCATCATAGAGCATATCGGTACAATGGACACAGCTTCTAACGACGGGAAATACGATGCAACAGAACCTGAAATTCACCAATCGCGAAGGGCGGACGCTGGCCGGGGTCCTGCATGCACCGGATGCCGCTCCGCCCCGCGCCAGCGCGGTATTCGCGCATTGCTTCACCTGCACCAAGAACATCAGGGCGGCGGTACGCATCGCCGAGGCCCTGGCCGCGGAGGGATTCGCCGTTCTGCGGTTCGATTTCACCGGCCTCGGACAGAGCGAGGGGGATTTCTCGGAAACCCGCTTTTCCAGCAATGTCGACGACCTCGTCGATGCGGCTGAGTTCATGAGCGGCCGCGATCAGCCCCCCGCCCTGCTGATCGGCCATTCGCTCGGCGGCACCGCGGTGTTGGCCGCGGCCCATGAAATCGAATCGGTCGAGGCCGTCGCCACCATCGCCGCACCGGCGGACCCGGAGCACGTTCTGAACCTGCTCGGCGACAAAATCGATAAGATCGAAGACGAGGGCAGCGCGCGGGCCGAACTGGGCGGGCAGGCGGTGCGGATCAGCAAAGCATTCATCGATGACGTGCGGACCCGTTCCGTCAGCGACAATCTCGGCAGCCTGCGCAAGGCACTGCTGGTAATGCATTCACCGGTCGATGAAACCGTTTCGATCGACGAGGCGGGGCGGATTTACCGGCAGGCCCTGCACCCCAAGAGTTTTGTTTCGCTGGACGATGCCGATCACCTGCTGAGCCGTGACCGGGACGCCCGCTATGCCGCACGCGTACTGGCCGCCTGGGCCGGGCGCTATATAAAGGACGAGGCGGTGTCTCCGCCGCCGGCCCGCTTTGTCGAAAAAGCCGCGGTCGTCAACGGCCGCCGCGACGACGGCTTCCTGGTTTCGATCAACGCCAACGGTTTCCCGCTGCTCGGCGACGAGCCCGCGGACCAGGGCGGTTCCGGGCGGGGCCCGTCGCCTTACAACCTGCTGGCCGCGGCGCTGGCCAGTTGCACGGTGATGACGCTGAACTTTTTTGCCCGCCGTGAAAAGATACCGCTGGAGCAGGCCGAAGCCACGGTCCGCCACGAGCGGATTCACGCCAAGGACTGTGCCGAATGCAGGAAAAAAAGCGGCCGGATCGAACATTTTACCCGGACCATCTCGCTGCGCGGCGAGCTCGACGACAGCCACCGGGAGTTGCTGCTCAAAATCGCCGATCGTTGCCCGGTCCACCGGACGCTCGAAAACGAAGCACATATCTCCACCACGTTGGAAAAGGACGGCTGACAGGCGGAACGCGGCAGCGCGGTGCGGCGTTGCTTTTTTTGCCGCGGGCGCTATATTGTCGGTCTCTTTCTGACCACGGGAAATTCGCCTTGCTCAAGCGCACACCCCTGTTCGATGCCCACCTTGCCGCCGGCGGCCACTTGGTCGATTTCGGCGGCTGGGAAATGCCGGTCAACTACGGCTCGCAGATCAAGGAGCACCATCACGTGCGCCGCGACTCCGGCATGTTCGACGTCTCGCACATGACGGTGGTGGACATCGACGGGGCCGGCGCGCGCGCCTTTCTCAGCCGCTTGCTCGCCAACGACGTCGCCAAGCTGGGAACGCCGGGCAAGGCCCTCTACAGTTGCATGCTGAACGAGGCGGGCGGCATCATCGACGACCTGATCACGTATTTCCTCGACGATGGCCATTTCCGCCTGGTCGTCAACGCCGCCACGCGCGACAAGGACCTCGCCTGGATCAGCGGACAGGCCCGGGACTTCGAAGTCAGCGTGACGGAGCGGCCGGAACTGGCGATGATCGCGGTGCAGGGGCCGCGGGCGCGGGCGGCCGTGTTGTCGTTGTTGCCGGTGGCGGACGCCGCCGTGGCGGAATTGCTGCGGCCGTTCAACGCGGTCCGGCTCGGCGATCTGTTCATCGCCCGTACCGGTTATACCGGTGAGGACGGTTTCGAGGTTTCCCTGCCCGGAGACCAGGCGGCCGATTTTTGGCAGCGGCTGCAACAGGCCGATGTCGCGCCCTGCGGCCTTGGCGCCCGCGACACGCTGCGCCTGGAGGCCGGCATGAATCTGTACGGCCAGGACATGGATGAATCCGTCACGCCGCTGGAATCGGCGCTGGCCTGGACCGTGGCGATGGACGGCGAGCGTGACTTCATCGGCAAGCAGGCGCTCAGCGAGCAAATGGCCCGCGGCGTCGACAGGAAACTGACCGGGCTGCTGCTGCAGGACCGGGGCGTATTGCGTCACGGCCAGCGGGTCGTCACCCCCGACGGTGACGGCGTCGTCACCAGCGGCAGCTTTTCCCCCACGCTGGAGAAGTCCATCGCCTTTGCCCGGATACCGAAAAACGCCTCGGGTTCGTGCCGGGTGGAGGTGCGCGGGAAACTTTTGGACTGCAAAATCGTCAGACCACCATTCGCGCGCGACGGCGCGGTTTGCGACGGCATCGTTTAGATCGGTTGCAACCACTAGATTCGACCCAGACTTACCGCTAGAATCGCGACAAACGACCACTGGAAAAGGCATCACCAGATGAGCAACGTCCCGACTTACCTGATGTACACCGAGTCCCACGAATGGGTCAGCACCGAGGAGGACAACAACGCCCGCATCGGTATCACCGATCACGCCCAGGAGGCCCTCGGTGACCTGGTCTACGTGGAACTACCCAGCGTCGGTGACGAGATCAGCCAGGGCGACCCCTGCGCGGTGGTCGAATCGGTCAAGGCCGCGTCGGACATTTACGCGCCGGTTTCGGGCGTGGTGACCGCGGTCAACGAGGAACTCGAAGCCGACCCCGCGATCATCAATTCCGATCCCTACGACGACGGCTGGCTGTTCCAGGTCGAACTGAGCGATTCCACGGAGCAGGAGGACCTGCTCGACGCCGAAGCCTACGAGGCGTCGCTGGAGGACTGAGGACGGCGCCTTTTCGCGCGCACCGAATATCCGGCTTGACTGAAAACCGCGGCCAGCAGCCAGGCCGGGCCGATCAGCAGGAACTGCAGGTCCCTGAAGAACGACGGCCGTTTACCTTCCACCGCGTGGCCGATGAACTGGCCGATCCAGGCGACGACGAAGAGCGCCAGGGCGAACTGCCACAACGGCCACGGCAGGGCCTGTGAGGCCCAGGCCGCCAGCCACAGCATCGCGATATTGACGACGAGGAAACCCAGCGCCAGCGGCAGCGACAGCCTGAAGTAGTAGGCCTGCACCAGCGCCATGGCGATGACGGCCCAGTTCAGCGGCACCGACATGACGCGCCAATCCGCCGGCGACGGCAGCGACCAGAGCAGCGCCACCACCGTCCAGAAGATGACCGGCACGCACAGCCAGTGCAACAGCTTGTTGAGCGGGTGCCGGTGGCTGTCCCCGTATGCGTCGAGCAGTTCCGCGATGCCCCGCATGGATTCCCCGTGCCAAGGACTCCGGTTCAGGCCCTGCCTGTGAGGCGCTCGTAGGCCTCGGCGTACTTGGCGACCGTGCGGTCGATGATCTGCTGTGGCAGTTTCGGCCCGGGCGGCGTCTTGTCCCAGTCGAGCGTTTCCAGGTAATCGCGCACGAACTGCTTGTCGAAGCTGGGCGGGCTCGAGCCCGGCTGCCAGCTGTCCTGCGGCCAGAAGCGCGACGAATCGGGTGTCAGCACCTCGTCCATCAGGTAGAGCTTGCCGTCCTCGTCGAGGCCGAATTCGAACTTGGTGTCGGCGATGATGATGCCGCGATCAAGCGCATAGCGGCGCGCGTACTCGTAGATCTCGATGCTGGCGTCGCGCACCCGCACGGCCATGTCGTGGCCGACCAGGCCCTCGATGTGTTCGAAGTCGACGTTCTCGTCGTGATCGCCGATGGCGGCCTTGGTCGAGGGTGTGAACAGCACCTTCGGCAATTCATCGGCCTGTTTCAGCCCCGCCGGCAGCGCGATGCCGCAGACCGAGCCGGTCTTCTGGTAGTCCTTCCAGCCGGAGCCGATGATGTAACCGCGCACGATCGCCTCGAGCGGCAGCGGCTTCAGGCGGCGCACGACCACCGAGCGGTCTTTGAGCACCGCGGCCAGCTGCGGGTCCTCGATCACGTCGCTGACCTCGATGCCGGTCAAGTGGTTGGCGATGATGTCGCCGGTCTCCTTGAACCAGAAGTTGGAGATCTGCGTCAGCATCGCGCCCTTGCCGGGCAGCGGGTCGGGCAGGACCACGTCGAAGGCCGAGAGCCGGTCCGAGGCCACGATCAGCATGTGCTTGTCGTCGATTTCGAAGCAGTCACGCACCTTGCCCTGGTGCAGCAGTTTCAGGCCGGTGACCATGTCGGTGGAATAAGGCTGGGTGTTGAGCGCCATATTGAAGTCTTTCCTTTTTGGCTGTGATGGGAAAGGCAGCAATTATATACTTCCACGCCTGTGGATCGATAGGAAGTGAACGGTTTATGGCCAAGCAGGGCTTCAACATACCCAGCCACTGGTGGGGCAAGATCATCGGCGCCACCATCGGGCTTTTGCGCGGCGGTATCACCGGCGCCCTGCTGGGCCTGTTCGTCGGCCATTTGATCGACCGTTTCATCTACGGCCTCGGCGGCGGCGTCAGCCGCACGCGCGACGCGTTCTTCGGCGCCGTGTTCTCGACGCTGGGCCACATCAGCAAGGCCGACGGGCGCGTCACCCAGGCCGAGATCGACGCGGCGGAAGCGTTGATGCGGCGTTTGAACCTGACCGAGGACGAGCGCCAGCGGGCGATCCGCTTTTTCCAGCAGGGCAAGGCGCCGGATTTTAACCTCGAGGCCGTGCTCACCGAGTTCGTGCGCCATTCCATGTTCAGGCACGACCTGCGGATTATGTTCATCGAACTGGTGCTGCAGGCCGCCATGGCCGACGGCAATATCAGCACGGCGGAACAGGCGGTCCTCGCCCGCATTTGCGCCGCGCTGCACATCCCCGAGAACATCTTCGTGGCCATGCTGCGGGCGCGCCAGGGCGGGGCCTACGCCTACGCGGGCCAGTCCGCCGGCGGCCGGGCGCGGCCGCCCGTTCGCGGCGGCAGCCTCAAACAGGCCTACGCCACGCTGGGCCTGCAGGCCGACGCCGGGGCCGCGCAGGTCAAGAGCGCCTACCGCAAGCTGATCTCGCAGTACCACCCGGACAAGCTGGTCTCGCGCGGCCTGCCCGAGGAGATGATGGAAGTGGCCAAGACCCGCGTGCGCGAAATCAACGCCGCCTACGACGCCATCAAGGCGGCGAAGGGGATTAAGTAGAGCGCAGATCCCGGCTCGCCGATTTTCCTACGCCTTTTGGCGCTGTATACACATTTCTCTCCCGGTCCCGAACCTTTAGTTTGGATACTCAGCCGCACTTCGCGCATAAAGCGTTGACCTGAACGGCGCTCGCACTGCAAATCGCGGTGCTGTCAGCGATATGCCGGGGACTTATAAGGGGGGAGAGTGTGAAATATTTTGTAGATTTGTTGCAGCGCTCGGCCGCGGTTTTTGGCGGCCGCCGCCATCCGATCAGGATCTATCTGCTTCTGGCACTGGCCATCGGCATGCCGGGCTGGCCGTGGCAGTCGTTTGCCAGGGAACTGGAAATCAACTGGACATCGACCAGTTCGACGGCCGTTTACCCGAGCCCGGCTAATGCGATAAGGGACATTCACAATACGCCCGGCTGGCCCGGCTCGGAACTCGCAAGACCGTGCCCAGAAAAAGACTACGACCCGCCCGGGAACGATCGCTATTCGTTTGGCTATTGCGTGGTCCCCGAGGCCATTCCGCTAGACCTGCGACAATCCGGCCTTTTGTACAGAGGCGCTTACGGAGGCATTGTCGTCGGGTGTTCAATCTGCCCGCAGAAGGACGCCTTCGGTGTCACCCGGTGCACGGCGGATCAAACCTACTACTGTAAATCGGAAGATGACGTCAAGGGCAGGATCGGGGATTACTATTCAACGTCTCCACGCTATTGCAATTACGAATTCGGCGATGAATCCGCTTGGTTGAACCCAATCCCGGAAGCGGCA
This sequence comes from uncultured Gammaproteobacteria bacterium, assembly GCA_963774415.1. Lineage (GTDB taxonomy): Bacteria > Pseudomonadota > Gammaproteobacteria > Xanthomonadales > SZUA-36 > SZUA-36. The sequence goes on from CAVZEU010000004.1 coordinate 68,115, forward strand.
GGCGAAGCAGCCGACGGCACGCAGTATTATGCCGTCAAATTCAGCAAAACACTCGCTGTCAATTACTGGCCCCTCTATGACTGGGCAGTGGATTGCTCCGACCCGCGTCTCCCCACTGAACCCAACAGTGTTATCTGGAACCTCGGCAGCCTTTCTTACAAAAAATGCGAGACCGGCTACTATGGTTTCGACGGTGTCTCCTGCCTCAATCATTTCGAGGCCAAGCTGAAGCAACTGGGAGCGGAACAGGAGCAGGCACCCGGACAATGCCCGGTGGGTAACCCTTGCCACCCGACCACCGGCGTCAAATCGTTGACGGAGCCGGATTTCCGGTCGCCCACGCTGGAACTCACGCGCTACTATCAGTCGCAGATGTATTATCGTGACCATGCGGCCATGGGCCGCGGGTGGTCACACAACTACAGTGAGCGGATACTGCCGTTCGCCGCGGACGCCAAACGGCACATTGACGGTCGCGGCCATGTCGAGCGTTACCATTGTGTAGACGCGCCGGCCTGCGCGCTTTATCGTGCCGAAAGCAAGCCGGGCTATCTGCTCCGGCCAATTACCTCGGGCTGGGAATTGCAGGAACCGGGGGGTGGCGTGAAGACCTTCGATTCCGCTGGGCGACTGGTACAAATCGAGCAGCGTGGCAAGGCCTACCGCCTGCTCAGGTTGACCTATACCGCCGACGATGCTGTCGACGCCGTGACGGATCAGCAGGGCCGCAGCCTCAAATTCAACTATAACGCCGATGGGCTGGTGGAATCGGTAACACTTCCTTCGGGTGAATCCATCCATTACCGGTACGACCGCCCGGCCGACGTGCCAACGCACGTGGGCTGGAACCAGCGACTGGTCAAAGTGGTCCGCGAGGATCTGAGTGAGCGGGTCTATCACTACGAGGATCAGAACGCGGATGGAACACCTCGTGGGGAATTCCTGGTCACCGGAATCACCGATGAGAACGGCGTGCGCTACGCCACCTATGCCTATGACGACCACGCCCGGCCCGTCAGCAGCGAGCACGCCGGCGGCGCCGGTCGCGTGACGCTGAACTACACCCACCGTCCGGGCGAGACGGAGAACTGGACCGTGACCGAGGTCACCCGGCCTCTGGGCGAGGTCGAGACCTACGCCATGGCGGCGGACCCTTACCGGAAACCGACCGCGATCGATGACAGCCGCGGGGCGATCACCTTCAGTTACGACCCGGGCACGACCTGGCGCTCCAGCCGCACGGATCGTGGAGGCAACGTCACCCGCTACAGCTATGGCGACGGCCTGCACCAGACCCGCCGCACCGAGGCGGCGGGGACACTGGACGAACGCACCATCGAAACCGACTGGGATAATGCCATCAACCGGGTCACGCAACGGCGTGAACCCGGCAGGATCACGGATTACACCTACAACAGCCGCGGCCAGGTGCTGACACGCACCGAAACCGATGTACAAACATTCGCCGCCCGTTCGTGGACCACCAGTTATTATGAGGTTCCGTCGTTGCCCGCGCTGATCGGGAAAGTCAGAACGCTGGATGGTCCGCGCATCGACGTTGCCGATCTCACGCAATACGACTATTACACGAACGATGACCCGGACGGCCGCTACCTGACCGGCGACCTGCATACCGTGACCGATGCACTTGGCCACGTGACCGAGTACCTCCAGTACGATGGCAATGGCCGCCCCCTTGAGATCAGGGATCCCAATGGTGCCATAACCGCCCTGGAATACGATGTGCGGGGCTGGATCGTTGCCCGCGCGGTCGACGGCCAGACGACTTTTTTCACCCACGACAGCGCCGGCAACCTGACCGGCATAATCCAGCCCGACGGCAGCTATACGCGCTACGAGTACGACGACGCCCACCGCTTGATCGCGGTAAGTGATAATTTAGGCAACCGCATCGAGTATACGCTGGACGCCGCCGGCAACCGTGTTGCCGAGAACACCTACAACGATCAGGCTGTGCTGAGGCGCCGGCTGAGCCGAATCTACGATCAGCTCAACCGGCTGCAGAAGGTCATCGACGGCAATCTGGGTGGAACGGTCTACGGCTACGACGACAACGGCAACCGCACGAGCACCCGGGACGCCAACACGAATACCACCACATTTGAATACGATGCGCTGGACCGTCTGGTTAGAACCATCGATGCCGGTCTCGGCGAATCGGTGGTGACCTTCGACGCCCGCGACAACCGAACGAGCGTCTCGGACCCGCTGGGCAATCTGACCGTGTATGAGTATGACGGCCTGGATAACCAGACACGGTTGGATAGCCCCGATGCGGGCGCGACGGTTTTCGAATACGACGCCGCCGGCAATCGGACGGCAGCGACCGACGCCCGCGGCGTACGCGTGGAATACCGTTATGACGCTCTGAACCGGCTGAAGCTGGTCGATTACGCCGATGACAGCCTCGATGTCATGTTTACCTACGACATGGGTGTCAACGGCGTGGGTCGGCTCACCGGGATGAAGGATGCAGCGGGCGGAGCGAGTTACAGTTACGATGCGCGCGGCAACCTGACCGCCGTGACCCGGGTGACCGATGGCGCGAGTTACCGCATCGGCTATACTTACAATGGTGCCGACCGACTGACGCGTATCGTCTATCCGTCGGGCATGGCTGTCGATTACGCACTCGATGAGGGGGGCAGAGTGATGGCAGTAGACAAGACCGTCAACGGGGTGATCGAACCCCTGGTTACGGATATCCGCTATGAACCTTTCGGGCCGGTCAGCGCCTTCTCCTTTGGCAATGGCCTGGCGATGAGCGCGCTCTTTGACCAGGATTATCGACTTGCCCGCCTGCAATCGGGCAAAGGTTTGGATTGGTCGTTCGCGCATGACCCGGCTGGCAATGTCCTCGACATCACGGACAAAATCGCTCCAGCCAACAGCCAGACCTTTACTTACGACGACGTGTACCGGCTGACAAACGCAACAGGCGGTTATGGCAATGAATTGTTTGACTACGATGCCAATGGCAACCGCACACGCTACGTGAACGATGTCACGGATGAGGCTTACACGTATCAACCGCAGTCCAACCGCCTGGCCGCGCAAGGCGGCTGGACGTTCGACCGCGATGCGGCCGGCAACCGCTTGGACAAGCTCGATAGCAATGGTCACGGCCAACTTTTAAGCTACGCCGACAACAATCGTATGGCCCGCGTCACGTATCGGGGCGTAACGGGCGAAAAGGACCTCGCGACCTATGTGTATGACGGTCGCGGCCAGCGTGTTGGCAAGATCGCCGGCGGCCTCGCAAAACGTTTCGTCTATGGCTTGAACGGCGAATTGCTCGGTGAATACAGGGCCGACGGATCGGTATCCACCGAGTACGTATATCTCAATGGCCGGCCGATCGCCGTCTACTCGCAACGTTCGGAAGTCTCGGTGCCGCCGCCGGTCGAGACCATTATCGACAACGACGATCCCGGCACCGGCGGCACCGGCGCCTGGAACGTCAGGACCGACAGCCAGCAGTACGGCACCGATTACCGCGAGGCCAAGAACAAGGGGCTCAATACCTGGCGCTGGCCCGTCGCGGCAGCCGGAGCGGGGCCCCGTGACGTCTATGTCCGCTGGGTCGACGGCAAGAGTTATTCGGACCAGGCCGAATACACGATCTCGTATGCCGGCGGCAGCTTAACGGACGTGGTGACCATCGACCAGAAATCCGGCGGCGGGCAGTGGCGCCGGCTCGGCACCTACAATTTCGCGGGAACAGAGAGCGAATATGTTGAATTGAGCGTTGACCGGCATAAGGCATCGGCCGACGCAGTCCGCCTGGTGGCGAACAACGATCCCGTCGTCATCCGTACCGAACGAACAGATTTTGTCCATACCGATCACTTGGGCACGCCCAGGGCCGTGACCGACGCAACCGGAACCGTCGTTTGGCGCTGGGACAGCAGGCCGTTTGGAGATTCACCTGCGAACGAGGACCCGGACGGTGACGGCATCGGCTTTACCCTGAATCTGCGGTTTCCGGGGCAGTATTACGACACCGAATCGGGGCTGCACTACAACTACTTCCGTGACTACGATCCAAGAGCAGGAAGGTACGTTGAAAGTGATCCAATTGGGTTGGAAGGTGGAATCAATAGTTATGCCTACGCTGCTAACAATCCGATAATAAATTTAGATTTTTTTGGTTTGTATCAAATGTGCCACAGACCCGTACAGGGTCCGATTCCAGGGAGGCACTGTTACGCTCTATTCTCAGATGGTTCAACCTCGAGTTTTTCAAATTCCGGGGTGGGATCGGAGAAGGACACGCAAAATAGGGACACGCAATGTACCGCGAAAAGGGAGCCACAGAAAGACAGATGTATAAGAGAAGCGATGAAGAAATGTGAGGGGTCGTACAATTTTATTAAATTCAATTGCTGCCATTGCGTGGAACAAGCGCTGAAGGAATGTGGGACGTCTATCCCTATTGGGGACTGGCCAAATTACCCGATCAATCCTGGACCTCAGTCAGGAGAGCCTGGTTATAACCCATTACCCGTTTATGGCCCCAATCTTGGAGATGACGGATGAAGCTGAATGTTGGAGGTTCGTGGACTTTAGGGGTGTTATTACTTCTAATGATGGTGGTCATTGCCGAGCTTACCGTGGCATTGGACGACTATGTCTTTCATCGGCTGGGAATCAACCGAAATCTGCTGTCGATACTATTGTGGACGTTACCGTTTTTCGCAGCGTTCATAACTTCGTACTACTCCAAAAAATACAAAGTATTACTCGGATTGTCGTTTGCGCTTCTGACTCCCGCTTTCGCGGCGTTGGGGCGTTATCTGAACGGTGAAATGGGAGGGGCGGTAGATTTTACCGGTATAACCGGCGCCATTTTATATTTCAAAATCAACTTCGTTATCGCCGTATTGGTTGCAATTATCGGAACCGCCTTGGGGTATTTGCTTTCGGAGAGGAGGGATTGACACTACAACTATTTCAGAGACTATGACCCAAGTGTGGGGAGGTACTCGCAGAGTGACCCCATAGGTTTGGATGGGGGGCTAAATACCTACACGTACGTTGAAAATAGCCCAGTACAACATACTGACCGTCCTGGACTGGATAACGTTGGCTGCGATGCCATACCGGACAAATGGGAAACACCATGCAGGCTCGAATGTTGTGCTCGTCATGATCATTGCTATGACATAAACAACTGTTCGGCAACGTCCTGGCTGCCATTTTTAGGGAGTAAGGAATGTAATCAATGTAACTCTCAGGTCAAGAAAGATTTAATGGCATGTGGAGACAATCAGGTCGATGACCCGGAAAAGCCTAACTTCTATTGCGCAAGCCAGCATCGCTACATAGAGATACCAGGAGATTTCCCGGACCGGCAGTCAGCGGAAGCCGTATGTGGGACAAATTGATGGGTTCCCGTTAAGGAAAACAATATGCATGTAAAGAATTCAAGAGCAATGGTCAGTCTTCTTGCAGGAGCGCTCCTGGGGTTGGTGAGTGTTATTGTGCCGCCTTACGTTTTGCCGGGAGCGATCACCGTTACATACGAAGCACCGCTTGCCCCGGTTTTGAAGACCGCATACGAAAACCTGGTGTTGGCGCCTACCTTGGCTTGTTTCGTTTTGTCCGGTATTTTTCTGGGCTTCCTCTGGCCACGCAATTGGTTCATTTCAGGGGTTTCGACAATCTCGATCTTCCCTCTCATCATTGCATTGGAAATCGCTCTTTCACCAACATCCCACAATCTCTGGCCCGTCGAGATTGGGGTCTTTGCATTTTTTGGATTGGTGGCTGTCGGTGGATCTTATATTGGGCGATCGTTAGCAAAAAAAATCCGCGATACATCATGATAGCCACGTCGACCAGAGCATTTTTTGCAGGCGTTGGAGTACTCGCAGCTGCGGATGTTACGAAGCATTTTGTGATGCTCATTGTGCACGGAGTTCTGGGAACGGTTTGATGGTTCTATCTGACGGTTCTTTTCTACAGAGGGATCACGAGGGTCCGGTGTGGTAGTCGCTTGGCGCCCACACCAGCCAAATTGATTGGCATCGTATTGGCTTCAATTCATCTGGTGCTTTTCGTGCTTTTCTCGTTCCAAATGAACTTTGGTTCCCAGGATGCAATGTCCGGAATGCTGTGGGGAATATGGCGAACCCTGGACTTCCCGGTCTCGCTGGCCGCATTCTACGGATTCATTCCGATGCCGATAGAGTGGAACGTGACAACAACGATCAAGTTTATTTATCCCTTCTTGATTCACGGCATCGTTGGGACGGTGTGGTGGTTCTTCGTTCCGGTATTGGTAGGCATACTATTTAACAGGGTCTTACATACAAATAAGCCGCAGGCGTAAGTCACGGGGCAATGTCATTTCTGGGAAACGCTGTTTTAATGCGGACGACAACGTGTGACCTAATTGTTGGAAGGGTAGGGGCTGAACGCGTGAGCAACAAAAAAAGTGATCCCGCCTACATCATAGCGGTCGTTTGCGGACTGGCGATATGGACTTCGATCTCCGCCGTCAGCGGCACGGCCGAAGCGTGGGACAGCCCGCTGTACTTTATCTACGGTGTCCCGGCGAGCGCGATCGTCTCCGGTGTACAGGGATACGTCTGGCCGGTCAGGCCCTGGAGATGGCCGGTCGTGATCATGTTGTCGCAGGCTCTGCTCGCTGTTGCCCAAAACCCGACGGCGAACCTTTTGCCGTTGGGCTTGATCGCGTTCGGTCTGTTGGCGATACCGGGTCTGTTGACGGCGTATCTGGGCGCTTTCCTGCGAAATAAATCGAGACGCCGGTAGGCTTTGGTAATCACCAGGAAAGGGTTGTTCCCGTATCGGGAACAATTTATACTGACTAGCGTCAGAAGGAACGGTTGTTGCGGATCATCGCAAACCACTAGGCAGTTTTGGGAATCCGCCCGATTTCGTGACAGCGAGCAGCCGTTGAAATCATGGTATGCGATCGCGCGAGTGGCTGATTGGGATTGCCCGCAGGCGGTCAAGGATCAATTTGGAAACGCCAGCGTCATTGGCGATAACCGGGTCGTTTTTAACATCGCCGGAAACAAGTTCAGGCTGGTCGTAAGGTTCAACTATCCGTACAGGATTGGATACATACGGTTTATTGGCACACACAGGCAATACGACGCCATCGATGCGGAGACAATATAGTGGAGATCAAACCCATTCGAACCGAGGCGGATTACGCGGCGGCGTTGGAGCGCGCAGACGCTTTGATGGGCGCTGAGGATGGCTCCGCGGAAGGCGATGAGCTGGACATATTGGCGACGCTCCTGGCCTCTTATGAACAAAAGCACCATGCCATCGAGGCGCCGGACCCGGTCGAGTTCATAAAAAATGCGATGGAGTTCCGGGGCCTCGACCAGAATGCATTGGCGCAAGTGCTCAATTCGAGATCACGCGCATCGGAAATCCTGAATCGCAAGCGCCCGCTTACGCTGAATAATATCCGCAAGATAACGGCCGCCCTGGGTGTTCCAGCGGACCCGCTACTGCGCGAATATGAACTTGCAGTTTGAAGGCGAGCGGTCTCCCGCGCAGGCATAACGGCCCCGGACACCCGCAGTCATCGGCAGCGGCGGGCGCCAGGTGGGCCGGCAACCTAAAAACCCGGTTACAATAATCCCGAACACCACCCGGAGCCGGACATGAAACAAAGCACCGTGATCGCACCTTCCATCCTGTCGGCCGATTTTGCGCGCCTCGGCGAGGAAACGCAGGCCGTGCTGGACGCCGGCGCCGACTGGGTGCATTTCGACGTGATGGACAACCACTTCGTGCCCAACCTGACCATCGGGCCGATGGTCTGTAAGTCCTTGCGCGATTACGGCATCAAGGCCCCGATCGACGTGCACCTGATGGTGCAGCCGGTCGATGCGCTGGTGGAACAGTTCGCCGACGCCGGCGCCAGCCTGATCAGCTTTCACCCGGAAGCGAGCGTACACGCGGACCGCACGATCAACCTGATCCGGGACAAGGGCTGCGAAGCGGGCCTGGTGCTGAACCCGTCGACCCCGCTGGACATGCTGGAATGGGTGCTGGGCGATCTCGACCTGGTGCTGCTGATGTCGGTCAACCCCGGTTTCGGCGGGCAAAGCTTCATACCCTACGTGCTCGACAAGGTCACCCGCGTGCGCAAGATGATCGATGCTGCGGATCTGGCCGTGCGCCTGGAAGTCGACGGCGGTGTCAAGGTGGACAACATCGCCGATATCTCGGCCGCGGGCGCGGATACCTTCGTCGCCGGCTCGGCGATTTTTGGCAGTGACGATTACGCGGCGACCGTCGCCGCGATGAAAAAGAACGCGGCCTACTGATCCGCCATCAATCCGCCGGCATTGCCGTCACCACCCGCCGCAGCGGGCTGCCGGCCGTCGGCGCATCGAAGGGGTAACAGGTCAACAGCGTCAGCCGCTCGACGCTGTCGTCGATCACCAGTTCCGCGGCGGCTGTCGATGGTTTGGATCAGCGTTACGCGGTATTCGCGCTCGCCCTGGGCCGTTTTCAGTCGCAGCACATCACCGGCCTCGAGCTTGCGCAGGAAACTGAAGTGCGTGTCGCGGTGACCGCTCAGGATCAGGTCACGGGTCTCGTCGATCGGCGTCGTGTTGACCAGCGTCGGGCCGAACGCCAGGTTGCGTCCCGAGCTGCCTTCCAGCACGTATTCGCGGATACCCAGCCGGGGTGCCTCGAGGATGCCGATGGCGCGGGTGTCCGCCCACGGCCACGGCTTGGCGTCCACCAGGCCCGAGCGCGTCTTCTGCCACGAGCGGGCGAGCAGGACCTGGGCGATCTCGGCCTTGACCGGTATCCAGGCCGCTTGGAGAAAAAAAACGGCGGCGGTGATTGACACCGCCGCCAAGGGCCAATGGCGTTTCTGCATTTCAGCCTGCATGGTGCACTGGCCTCGCGGAGGATGGCGCGAACCCGGCGGGTGCGCGCTGCGGGCCAGGGAGGGTGCCGTTGAGACTTGTTGCAGGGTGGCTCGCCATTGGCAGGCGAGTGCCGCTGAACCAGAGCAGGGCCCCGGATAACAGCAGCACGAGGAGTGACAGTAGCAGCTGTGACAGCCAGCCGGTGGCGGTTTGCGGGTAAGCGGCCACCTGCGCGGTGCTGCCGGCCGGCAGCAGCGAGGGAACGCCGGTCTGGGCGAGCTTTTCGGCCTCCGGGCGGCGCGGTGTCTTGTCGACCGCGACCAGGCTGGTGTGGCGGGTGAGCAAGCCGAAGTCGAGCGCCAGCGACGTGATCTGCAGTTCCGTCAGTTCCGCATCGGCGCCGAACATCAGGCCGTCTTCGAGCGACTCGATCTTCTTGCGCGCCCACAGGACCGCCAGGTTGTCGCCGCCGCCCGCGGCCAATGGCCCGCCGGCTTGCGTGTTGATCTCGAGCCCGTTGACGTCGAGGTCCCAGGGCATGCTGTTCAGTTTGCCGCAGAGCCCGACCGTGGTCGGCTCGCCCCCGAGGCGCGCGATCAGCCACAGCGGCTCGCCGGCGTACAGGTCCGGTATGACCTCGGGGTAGTACTCGGCGTCCTCGCCCCAGTCGATACAGATGTCGGTCAGCGCGGGCAGCCGGATGCGTTCCCACAAGGCCGAGATCCGGTCCTGGACCTCGGCCAGTTTGCCGATGTGGATATGGCTGCCGCGGCCGATCTCGGCCGCCTTGCGCATAAACCAGCTGTTGGGCGCGGCGCCGATGGCGACCGTGAACAGGCGGGCGCCGCCCAGTTGCGCCGCGACTTGCTTCAGCAGCGCGGCTTCGTTGCTGACCGCGCCGTCGGTGATGAATACCACCTGCCGCATCAGCCCGGGCAGTTCGGGCGCGGCCAGGGCGGCCCTGAGCGCGGGCGCCATGTTGGTGCCGCCGTTGGCTTTCAGCTCGTCGATATAGTCGCGCGCGGCATCGAGGTTCGAGTGCGTGGCCGGCTGCGGCCGGGTGAACAGGCCGCGGGTGACCGAGTTGAACTCGAGCAGGTTGAAGTAATCGTCCGGGCCGAGGGAATCGAGCGCCGCGGCCAGCGCGGCCCTGGCCTGGGTCATCGAGGTGCCGGCCATCGAGCCGGAGGTGTCGATGACCAGGATCACCTCGCGCGGCTGCGCATCGATGGCCCCGCCAATGGGCGGCACCAGCATCAGTTGGGCGTAGACGTCGTGGCCGTCGTTGTACGTCGTCAGCGAGGCGCTGGGCGCGGCCCGCAGCACCGGCGCCCAGCTCAGCTCGAAGTCGTGGTCCGCGAGCGTGCCGTTATCCAGCAACTCGATGTGATAGCCGCTGTCGTCGTGGCGGATGTCGACGTCGTCGTAGCGGCTCTGGATGCTGGCGTATTCCGTGGCTGTCAGCAGGTTGGCGTGTACCTGCAAGCGGTGGCTGCCGGCGTCCGCCGCCGGGCGCAGGGCGGGCCGGGGCGCTGCATTCTCGACCCAGGCGCTGGAAGGCTTGGAGGTGAAATGCGTCGTCGCCTCGTCTGCGCCCCAGCGCGGCGTGAAGGTCAGCGGCACGCGCAGGTGAAACGCGGCGTCGTGATAGCCGACGTTTTGCAGGTAGCCGATCGTGATCCTGACGGTCTCACCCGGTCCGATGTTGGCCAGGCGGGTCTCGAACTGGTTGCGGCGCTGTTGCTCCACCAGGCTCGCGGTCCGGCCGTTGTCGCGGGCCTTTTGGTAGATGCGCCTGGCGGTCTTTTTTTCCCGGATCTCGCCCTCGAGGACGCGCTCGCCGATCTGGACGTGCAGGCGGTCGACGGCCGCCCCCTGCGGCAGGGGAAAGCGGTAGATGCCCTCCGCCCAGCCAGCGCCCGGGTTGGTGAACGTCTGCGTGACCGCGACCCGCGCGATGAGACCGGTGACATCGACCCGGATAGCCGTGTCCAACGCCAGTTGCACGGATTGGGTCTGGCCGTCGTCGAGTTGCAGCCCCCACTTGTCGCCGGCGGCCTCGGCCGCCAGGCTGACCTCGGTGCGGATCACGAACAGCGTCACCAGGATCGCGCACAGCGTCAGCAGGATGCGGTCCTTCCACCTGGCGTCGCGCGGGCGCGGCCGGCGCCGGCGTTTGTATTCGGCCAGGCGCCTGGCCAGCGCAGGATGGCTGAGCCGCGCCTGCTGTTCGAGCTGGCTGCGTATCGAGGCGCGGGTTCCGGCGTGGTGGGCATCTCTGGCCTGGTTCATGGTCGGCTCCATTGCATGTTTTGCACCGATTAAAACCGCCCGCGATGCCGCGGGGGTGACCGAAAGCGGTCCGGCAAGGGCGTGAATGTGGCAATCCGGTGGCAACGATCCCGGCCGCAGTGCAAGCAGCGGGATGCTGGCAGTAGAATAGGTAGCCCGCACAGTGCATCCGTATCCCGGATGCGGGCACAGTTCAGTTGCGGCTGCGCGCGGGGCTGGACCGAAAACCATCGTTGTGACCTTGGGTTGAGGCAAGCGGGCTGGAAAGGAGGTGTCGTGCCGAGAAGCATCGCGATCGTGGAAGACGAGGCAGTGATCCGCCACAACTACATGGATGCCCTGCAGCGGCAGAAATTCCAGGTCGCCGGCTACGCCGACCGGCGCAGCGCCCTGGACGCGTTTCGCCGCCGCCTGCCCGACCTGGTGCTGATCGACGTCGGCCTGGGCGACGACGTCGAAGGCGGGTTCGAGCTGTGCCGCGAGCTGCGTTCGCTGTCGCCGGTGCTGCCGATCATGTTTCTGACGGCGCGCGACGACGACCTCGACGTCATCTCCGGCCTCAGGCTGGGCGCCGACGACTACCTCACCAAGGACATCTCCCTGCCGCACCTGATGGCCCGGATCACGGCCCTGTTCCGGCGCGTGGAAACGATGTCGGGCGAGCAGGCCACCGACGCCTGGCTGGAACGCGGCGCGCTGCGGATGTCGACCGAGCGCATGGAGGTGACGTGGAACGGCGTCCCGGTGCCGTTGACCGTGACCGAGCTGTGGATCGTGCATTCGCTGGCCCGCCACCCCGGTCACGTGCGCTCGCGCTCGCAGTTGATGGAAGACGCCCGGATATTCGTCGACGACCAGACCATCACCAGCCACATCAAGCGGATCCGCCGCAAATTCACGGCTATTGATGAATCCTTCGACAAGCTCGATACTGTCTACGGCGCCGGCTACCGCTGGAATAACCCCGCGCAATAAACGGCACGATTGCCGGCCCGCCAATGGCATTGGCTCTTTGGTTTGTGATGTAATGCCCCGTACCCTCGGGAGGGCAGTGGCCGGGTGCGATACCGGCCCGTTCGACGAATTACCGATTGAAAAGGCGAATCCCATGACTCGAGAGAGCGTCCCCCACGCATCGGCCGACAGCCTGCAGCCCACCAGCGAAAACAACCGCGTGTTCAGCGCTGCCTCCTACGTGTTGATGTGGTGGTCCTCGCTGATCGTGATTCAGGCGTTTGTGCTGGGCCAGGGGTTTTTGCCGCCGATCGGCAAGATGAATTTGATGCAGTCGCTGTTGATCGTCATTCTTGCCGCGGTCTTATTCGTCGTCATGTTTTCGCTGAACGGGCAGGCCGGCATGAAATACGGGATTCCGTACTCCATCCAGGCGCGTTCGGGTTTTGGCGTCCGCGGTTCGAAAATCGTCGAGTTCCTGCGCGCGTTTCCCGCCATCGTCTGGTTCGGCATCGGTACCTGGATCGCGGCCATGTCGTTCGACGCCATCCTCAATTCGCTCACCGGCTTCACGGCGCCGTGGGCCAAGTACGTTTATTTCATTGGATTCCAGGCGTTGCAGGTATTGCTCGCCTTTCGCGGTATCCGCACGATGAAATGGTTCAACGTCAGCGGCTCGATCGTCATCGCGGCCGTGATGGCTTACATCCTGATCCATATACTCAGTACGCAGGATCTGAAGGTCGAGGAGTCCTGGAAGAGCGCGGGCACCTGGGGCAAGCCGTTCTGGGTCGGGCTGACCGGCGCGATCGGCGTGCTGGCGACCGTGATGTTGAATATCAGTGACATGACGCGCCACCTGGTGAAATCCCAGAAAGCTATGTGGCTGGGTCACCTGGCGGGTGTTGCGCCGCCGTGGTTTTTCATGCTGGCTCTGGGCCTGATCGCCGGCGCGACGTTGGGTGTCTGGAACCCGGTACAGGCCTTGATTCAGATAAGCCCGCATCCCGTCGTCATGCTCGTGTTGCTGACCTTCGTGCTGCTGGCCCAGTTCACCACCAACCTGACCATCAACATCCTGCCGCCGGCGATGATCTTTATGGATGCCTTCAAGATTCGCTGGAGCACGGCGGTCGTTGCAACGGGGGTGCTGGGGGCGTTGTCGTTCCCGTGGCTCATCCTCGGCAATATGGACGCCTTTTTCGGCTTTATCCTGTACTACTCTTCTTTGTTCGGACCCATACTGGGCGTTATGCTTTGTGACTACTTCGTGATGCGCAAGCGGCAGCTGGACGTCGCTGGACTGTACATCGGGGATGCGTCGAGCCCGCACTGGCACACCGCGGGCTTCAATACCGCCGGTATCATATCCATTGTCGTGCCGGGCGTGATCACGATGATCTGGTTCCTGCCGATGTCCTGGATGATCGGGCTGCCGTCCGCTTTTCTGCTGTACCTCGTGTTGTACCCGATACTGCAGCGCAAAGCTTGAGCGCCGCCAGGGCGCCGGCGTTGTTCAGGCGCCGCGCAGCTGTTGCGTTGCCTGGGCGTCGATTTCGCCGTTGTCGTCAATGACCACGCCAAAATCCTGCGCCGCGGTTGCGGCATCGAAATAGCCGTCAAGCACGTTTTCGCGCACCAGTTCCGCCGGGCGCTCCAGCGGGTTGCCGTAACCGCCGCCGATGCCGCCGATGGCTTTGATGCGGTCGCCCTTGTTGACCGTCATCGTCGCCATCATCGACGGCAGTTCGACCGGCGGCTGCCCGTGCCGCGTCAATACCAGGCCGGATGTCCGCCCATCGGCACCGCCGTTGAATCCCCAGGGCCTGTGCGCATGGCCATCGCCCTCCACGCTGATCCCGCCATCGGTCAGAAAGCAGAGCTCCTTGACCGAGTTCAACCCGCCCCGCCATTTGCCCGCCGCACAGGCGTTCTCGCGAAATTGATATTCGGTGACCCGCAGCGGCACATGGCTCTCGATGTCTTCGATCGGGTTGTTGCGTGTGTTCGCATAAAGCGTGTCCACGCAGTCCATGCCGTCCTTGCCGAAACGTCCGCCGTAACTGCCTTCGAAAATCTCGATATGCACCCATTGACGGCCTTCCTCGAGCCCGGAAAATGTCACGGCCTTGAGGTTGGCCACCCCGGCACAGACCTGTTCGGGCAGGGCCGGCGCCAGCGCTTTCATCACGGTGTCGGCGACGACATTACCCGGCGCGAAACGCGCAATGGTCGGTGCCGGAAAGACGGGGTTGGCGATGCAGCCCGGCGGGGCGACGATCTGAACGGGCCGGTACAGTCCATCGTTTTGCGGGATGTTGCCGAAAACTTCGCTGTCGAGCAGGATGGAACGCAAGGTCAGCCAGATGGCCACGTCGACGGTGCCGTGAAAGGGCATGTTGATGGCGTAACCGTTGACCTGCTCGGCGCTGCCGGTGAGGTCCACGGTCATGTCGCTGCCTTTGACGGTCACCGTGGCCTTGATGGGCAAATTCTTCACCGCCGGGTCGTCCGCCTCCAAAAAGCCGTCGATATGGCCGGTTGCCGTGTAGACGCCGTCCGGCACTTTTTCGATCTGCGCACGCATCAGGCGCTCGGAATAATCGAACAGGTCTTCCACGGTATTGGTCAGCGTTTCCAGTCCATAGCGCTCGACCAGGTCGACCAGTCGGCGTGCGCCGACGTGGCAGGCGGCGATTTGTGCTTCCATGTCGCCAATGACCAGGCTCGACACGCGCACGTTGTCCTCGATCATCTGCCACAAGGCGTCATTGCGCTCGCCCTGGTCATACACTTTCAGCGCTCTGAAGCGCAGCCCTTCCGCATAGGCATCGGCGCAGACCACGACGCCCACGCTGCCTGGCTGGCAGGAGCCGATATCCAGGTGGTGCGCGGTGGTTACCGAAAATCCGATCAATTCGCCGGCATAGAACACCGGCACGCAAAAACCGATGTCCGGGCTGTGCGACGCACCCAGGTACGGGTCGCTGTGGATGATGACGTCACCCGGTGCGAACGTGGCGCCGCGTGCCTCGAACGCCTGCAGGATGCCCTTGACGTAACCGGGTATCGGGCCCGACTGTAACGGCGTGCTTTTCGAGCATTCGCAAAGCTGGCGGCCCCGGGCGTCACACAAGGCGGCGCCGAAATCCTCCGACTCCCTGATAATGCTGGAGTAGGACATGCGCATCAGCTTGTAACCCATCTCGATGGCGATGTTTTCCAGTGCGCCATTGATGATGCTGGCAGTGATGGGATTGACGCGCTGTTCGGCTTGTGCGCTTTCGTGCTTCTGTGTCTGGCTCATGGTTACCTCTTAACGTGCTTCAGGGATGGACCGCCGGCTCGGCCGAACGCTTGCTCCCGCCGCTGACATTCAAGGCCGAAACATTTCCCGAACACTTGCCGGCAACGGTTGCCGGCCGCGTTACGCGGCCCTGAGATTTGCTCCAGATATGCAAAGGCTAATCGAAACCGGGGTTTCATACAATCACTAATTGAAGTTGAGGCCACTTTCACTTACTATCCCGAATAGTGGCTGTCGGGATGGCGTTCGGGGTGGGCGCAGCAGGCTCGCCGGAGGTGATGTGAACCGGGGCAATGGCCGCGCGACCGCCCAGCCCCTCTCGCCTGGTGCGGTATCCGGGTCTGGTTGAAAAACGGCGCCGACACCGGTGATGAATTTGGGAGAGATGACAAGATGCTGCTTCTCGGTGCGGATGTAGGTGGAACGTTCACGGACATTGTCCTGGCGGATACCGACACCAACCAAACATTGATCCACAAGGTTTCGAGCACGCCGCAGAACCCTTCGATCGGCGTGTTGCAGGGCGTCCGTGAAATCTGCCAGAAGGCCGATATCGAGGTCGGGAACATCGACCATGTCTATCACGGCACCACGGTGGCCACCAACGCGGCGCTGCAGCACCGGGGTGCGAAGGCGGGCATGATCACGACCTTCGGTTTCCGTGACATCATTCACATTGGCCGCCACCAGCGCCCGCACCATTATTCCATCCAGCAGGAGATTCCCTGGCAGGACCGGCCGCTGGTCAAGCGCCGCTACCGCAAGGTGGTCACCGAGCGCGTGGCTCCACCGACGGGGGAAGTAGTCACCGAACTGTCCGAGGCGGAGGTCCGCGCGGCCGCGCAGGAACTGCAGCAAGCCGGCGTGGATTCGATCGCGATCTGTTTTCTGTTCTCCTATCTGAATCCGGAGCACGAACAAAGAGCCAAGGAGATCGTGCAGCAGACCTGCCCCGCTGTCTTTGTCACCGCCTCTCACGAGGTCTCGCCGCAGTTTCGCGAGTTCGAACGTTTCACCACGACTTCGATGAATGCCTTTATCGGCCCGCTCGTGCGTGATTACGTGGCCGAACTCTCCGTCGGTCTGGCCGAGGCCGGATTCGGCGGTGAAATGCACATCATGCAGTCAAACGGAGGCATCGCCCCGGCGCGCACGATATCCAATCTGCCGGTATACACGCTGATGTCCGGCCTGGCGGCCGGCGTACTCGGCGGCGCCTGGATCGGGCAACTGACCGGACGCAACAACGTCATTACGCTGGATATCGGCGGCACCAGCGCAGATATCGGTGTCGTCACCGATGGTCGCTTCTCCGAGGCCTCGGCGCGCGACACGGAGGTGGCCGGGTACCCGATCCTGGTGCCGATGATCGACTTGCACACGATCGGCGCGGGCGGGGGATCGATCGCTTATGTCGATGACGCCGGTGCCTTCAAGGTCGGCCCGGAAAGCGCGGGTGCCGTGCCCGGCCCCGCCGCGTACGGCCAGGGCGGGACGCGTCCGACGGTGACCGATGCCAATATCGTATTGGGACGCCTGGACGTAAAACATTTCCTCGGCGGCGCCATGAAACTGGACGCTGAAGCGGCTCAAACCGCGGTCGCGGGACTGGCGCAGGAACTCGGCCTGCCGGTCAAGGAAGCTGCGGCCGGCGTGATCGCGATTCTGAACGCGAACATGGCCAACGCGATCCGGGCACGCACCGTGCAAAAAGGCATCGACCCGCGGGAATACGCGCTCGTGGCTTCGGGCGGGGCGGGTCCACTGCACGGTGTCGAGGTTGCCCGGATTCTCAAGATTCCCGAGGTGATCGTGCCGCCGCATCCCGGCATCAATTCGGCCAAGGGCCTGCTGACGACCGACCTCAAGTACGACATCGTGCGCACCGCTTTCCTGGTTTCCACCCATTTGGACTTGCCACGCCTCAACAGCGATTTTGCGGTGATGCAGGAGCAGTTGACGGAACAGCTCAAAGACGATGGCATCGACCCGTCGGAGGCGGTCTTTAGCCGCTCCGCCGATGCGCGCTATGTCGGCCAGGGCTATGAGTTGCGATTGCCGTTGAGCGACGAACCGCTCGAGCAGTCGGAGGTCGAGGCGATGGTGGGCCGGTTCCATGAAATGCACCAGCAGGAATATGGCCACCATTTCGAGAGTTCACCCGTCGAATTGGTCAACCTGCGCATCACCGCCATCAGCGAAGTCGCAAAAATCGGCACCCCGGAAGAACCGGAAGGCGGTTCACTGGAGGATGCGCTGATTCGTGACGACGAAACCATATTTCACGTGGACGGGAAGCTCGTTCCGTTCGCAACCAGGTTCTACGACCGCGATCGCTTGCCGGTCGAAGAAGAGTTCAGCGGTCCGGCAATCATTCTCCAGACTGATTCGACCACCGTTGTACCGCCCGACTGCAGCGCCCGGCTCGAAAAATCCGGATCGTTGATCATACGGGTCGGCGCAGTGCAGGCCGGGTAATTTGCGAGCTGGTTACCAAGCGGTCCGTGACAGAGGGTCAAATAGAGAGAGGGTTACATACATAGGCTGTGGATATGAGGAGCACCAAATGAAGATTATCAGATTAGCGGGTTTCACATTACTGCTGATGACACTGATCGGCATGGCGCCGGTGAACGTGCTGGCGCAGGAACAGGCGCAACAGCAAAGCGGAGAACTGGAAGAGATTATCGTGACCGCCGCGCGGCGCGAGCAGAGCCTGCAAGACCTGGCCGCTTCGGTGACGGCGTTTACCTCGGAGGACCTCAACAAACTCAGGGTGCTGCAGCCGGCGGACCTGGCCGAGCAGACGCCGGGCCTGCTGACGAAATACGGCCCCAATGGTCTTGCCACGGTCGGTTTCTACATGCGCGGTGTCGGCATCAACGATTTCACCGGCACGGTGGATCCTTCCGTCGGCATCTATGTCGACGAGGTTTTCCAGCCCACGCCCGACATGCTGAATTTCGCAGTGTTCGACACGGAGCGCGTCGAGGTGCTGAAGGGCCCGCAGGGCACCCTCTACGGTCGTAACAGCACGGGTGGCGCGATCAATTTCATCACCGCCAAACCGACCGCCGAGCCCGAGGGCTACATTCGGGCGGAGTATTCCAGCTACCAGACCGGCGCATTCACCGGTGCAGCGAGCGGTCCGATCAGTCCCGAGCTGCAGGGGCGGCTGGCGTTCAGATATCAGAACAGCTCCAGCAGTTCCGGCTATTCCTATAACCGTTTTACCCAGAACCACCTGGGGAAAAACAACGTTACGGCGATCCGCGGTCAGCTGAAGTGGCTGCCGAGCGACGACTTCGAAGCCCGGCTCTCGTACGGGTATGGGAAAATGAAGGCCGAGATGCCGTTGTTGCAGCATGTGGCGGGCCGCGACCCGAACAATCCGGGCAACATCTGCCCGGCGATTATCGCAGGTCACCGCGACGAGGCGGCTTGTGTCGATTTGCTCGGCTATTCCGACCCCGATAACAATGCCTACGATGGCGATGCCAACGTCGATCCGGTGCTCGATATCGAGAGCAACGACGTCACGGCTACCATCAAGTGGACATATGCCAAGGATGACCCTGACCGCGATTTCCGGGTACAACGACTTCAAGAAGTATCAGAGCCAGGATATCGACGCTTCACCCTTCGTGGCCGCCGATAACTACACGCACAACAAGGTCGACAATTTTTCGCAGGAAGTCCGGTTGACGTCGGACGACTCGTTCCCGGTGTCATGGATCATTGGCGGCAACTACGCCGACACCGACGTCAAGTGGTTCCAGAATATCGACCTCTCCCAGCTGGCCGGAATTCCCACCAGCAACGGGGCTGATCAGAGCACCAAGTCATGGGCCGTGTTCGGGCAATTCGTGGTGCCGATCGGGGAAACATTCGAGTTTGTCGGCGGTCTGCGCTATACCGACGAGAAACGGACCTGGACGGGTGCGACGTTTGTCGGCACCTTCGACGACCTCCAACAGGCCTATGCCAGCGGGGCGCCGATTCTCTCGCAGCTGCCGCTGCCGCCCGGCGATCCGAGGAGCGGCGGGCCGTTGGATTTCCCGACCACGCAGAAAGAAAAGAACACTGACTTCCAGGCCGTGCTCAAGTACAGGCCAACCGACGATGCGATGTACTACCTGAGCGTCAGCGAGGCATTCCGCAGCGGTGGTTATTCGTCCGCGGTCATCTTCTCGCAGGAAGCGCTGGAACCGTACAAAGCCGAGAACCTCCGGGCCTATGAAGCCGGCGTCAAGCTGACACTGGCGGACAACAAGCTGCGCCTGAACAGTTCGGGCTATTTTTACGACTTCAAGGACTTCCAGGCGACCTTCGTACGCGCCACCGAAGCCAGTGCGCGCCTGCAGAACGCGGGTGACGTCGAGATTTATGGTTTCGAAGCTTCACTTGACTGGGTGCCGACGGCCCGCCTGTCCATCAATCTGGGTGTGAACCTGCAGCATTCCGAGATCGTCAAGACACAGGTCGTTCTGGCTCAGCTCGATGGCTCGCCGGACACGAGCATCAAGGGCAACTCCATACCGAACGCGCCGAAAGCCTCGTTCAATGGCCGCATCCGCTACGACATGCCGACCGGGTCGAATTACGTGACCAGCTTCCAGACCGATTTCAATTCGGTCAGCAGTCACTTCCTCGAGCCCAATAACCGCAAGTCCCTGGAGGAGAATGGCTATTTCCTGGTCAATGCGAGAATCAATTTCGGACCGGCCGACGGACCCTGGTACGTTGCCGCCTGGGTGCGCAACATCGGCGACGTGACCTATCGTTCGGCGGCGCAGGACCTGTTCCTGTCGCTGGGTTTTTCCGAAATCGTACTGGGTCAGCCGCGTACCTGGGGAATCGAAACCGGATACCGGTTCTAAAGCGTTTGGCAAGCCACATGCTGCCGCGCCGGGAGGCGCGGTGGCATGTGCATGCCATTGCCTGCTCTGGTAGGCTTGCACCCACTTTTGACGGCTTCAGCTGCGTACAGGATGAAATCACCGAAACGTGCCAGGGCGTCGCAGCCCAACAACAAGACCAACCCGCGACCGAAAAGCCGCTACGTCAAGTCGGCTGCCCTGCTCAATCCCAGGGGTTTGCGAAGCCGTGAGCGCCTCAAGGCCGCGGCGCGCGACGTGTTGAACGAAATCGGTTTTCACAGCCTGCGCGTGCAGGACATCACGGAGCGGGCTGGCGCAGCCAACGGGTTGTTTTACCGCTATTTTCATGACCTGCGTGAAATTGTGGCGGAAGTCTCCAGCGACTTTTTCGACGAACTCATCAAGACCAGCGCTACATTGGACCTTGACGAGGACCCGTACACGTGGATCTACCAGAACCACCTCAATGTCGTCAGCGTATTTGCGCAGAACCCCGGTATCCTTGCCTGCCTGTTCGGCCTTGCCGGCGATCACGAGGAATTCGACGCTATCTGGAAACGGAATGCGCACGAATGGAATCTGCAGGTCGCGGATTTCCTGCAGGTGCGGGCGGGATTCGAGCGCCCACAGGCCGAGCGTATGGGTTTTGTCCTGGGGGCGATGACCGAGGGGACTATCTACCAGGCCCTGATTCGCCGCACGGAGGATTTATTCGAGTTCGGCAGTGAACCCAAAGATATCGCCGAGATCATTGCGGTCATGTGGTACCGCGCCATTTTCCTGGAGAATCCGCCTGCCGATGGCCTTGGCCAAACCGGCAAACTCCTCTCGGGCGCCGGTGCGGAAAAACACCAGGGCTCGACAAAAGTGGTTTCAAACCGGCAATCGCGAAATTAGCGTGAACATATACAAGGTCAATACCCAACGCCTGTGGGACAGCCTCATGGAGATGGGCGAGGTGGGTGCGCTTGCCAACGGCGGCTGCTGCCGCACGGCCCTGAGTGCCGCAGACAAGGCCGGGCGCGACCTGTTCGTGGATTGGTGCCGCGACGCTGGTTGCGAGGTGAGCTTTGACCAGGTCGGCAACATATACGCCAGGCGCCCGGGCCGTGACAACGACAGACCCGCGGCGGCCACGGGCAGTCATCTCGATACGCAACCGCACGGGGGCAAGTTCGACGGCATTTACGGGGTGCTGGCAGGACTGGAGGTGGTCCGCGCGCTGAACGACGCCGGCGTGGAGACCGAAGCGCCGCTGGACGTCATTGTCTGGACCAACGAGGAAGGCGTCAGGTTCAGCCCGCCGCTTGCCGGTTCTTCGGTCACGGCCGGTAAATTCACCGTAGCCGATGTTCATGACGCAGTCACGCTCGATGGCACGACGGTGCGCGAGGACCTGGAAGCCATTGGCTATCTGGGTGAAGAAGTACCTGGCTCCCGGGCTTTCGACTGCTTCGTCGAAGCTCACATCGAGCAAGGGCCGTTGCTGGAAGCTCAAGACCGGACCATCGGCGTGGTCACGCGGGTCCAGGGCATCCGCTGGCTGCGCGTGAGCCTGACCGGGCAGGACGGCCATGCCGGCACCACGCCGATGGATTGCAGGCGTGATGCATTGCTCGGCGCGGCGGAAATGATGGTCGCCATGAACCGCCTGGCGCGGGACCAGGACGATTTGGCCCGGCTTACGGTCGGCAAGGTGGAAATATCACCCAATTCGGGCGCGACGATACCGGGTGCGGTCACTTTCAACGTGGATTTTCGGCATCCGGAGAGCACAACGCTGGACCGTATGGAGCAGGGGTTGAAGCGCCTGGTCAATTCTACGTCACGGACCTACAGCCTCGAAGTTGAGGTTGAACGGCTGATCGACGCTCCCCCGGTTCCTTTCGACGCTGATCTGGTCGCTACCGTGCGGGACGCCGCCGCGCAACTGGGATGCCGGCACATGGATATGCTCAGCGGCGCCGGGCACGACGCGATGAACATCGCCGCATTGACGCCGACAGGCATGATATTCGTTCCCTGCAAGGACGGTATCAGCCATAACGAGGCCGAAAGCGCCAAGCCCGAAGATCTTGCGGCAGGCGCGCAGGTGCTGCTGCAGACACTGCTCGCGCGTGCGGGGTCTTTGCCCTGAGCGGTCGCGGTTCCGGCGACAGGTGAAGAACCAGGCGGGCTAGCCGCCGTTAGGACCGTGCCAACTTGCGCCCTGCGAAGTTGTTGCTCAATCGTGCCGCAAGCTTGATACTGTCAAGCAGGCCGGCTACGGCTTTCATGGACTGTTCCTCCTCGCACGCACGCGTTCATAGATGAAACTGAAAAATCAGCTACTGGCCCTATCCGCGCTGACACTGCTGTTGCCGTGGTCGGGCTGGAAGCTGCTGCAGCAACTGGAAAACTTCCTGCGCGAGGGCGAGGAAACGGCGTTGCTGGCTTCGGCCCGCGGTATTGCCGAGGCGCTGCCGCCCGGGGTCCAGCCGGCCCTGCGGCTGGCCCGCGGCCAGTTGCTGCCGGTCAGGCGCTTCGACAGCCCGCCGATCCTGGACGGCTACGCCAACGACTGGCCCGAGCCGCAGCAGAACCTCGAGTTCGACGCCCCCAATGGGCTTCTCGGGCTGCAGGTCCTGGCCGGACGCTACCGGACGCACTGCTACCTGCTGCTGAAGGTGAAGGACCCGGACCGGATCAGCGCCACCGACTTCAACACCGGCACGTCCGACCCTGCGCAGAAAGCCGGCGTGATGCTGTACCTGCAAAGCAAACGCAGCCAGGAAGCCTTCATGATCTCGACCGAGGCGCCGGGCCCGCTGATGGTCAACAGCCAGGTCGGCAGCGGCAGCCAGTTGGAGGCGGCGTGGATGGACAATACCGGCGGCTATACGCTGGAAGTGAGCCTTCCCGACGGTGTCGAGCGTATCAGCGTGGGCGCGGTCGCGCCGGCATCGACGCTGCCGGGCGTCACCTCGGAGCGCGTCGCCGGAACCCTCGACGGCAGGCAACAGGGCCGCTGGCTGGAACTCGCCGGCCGCGACAGCCGCGCGG
This sequence comes from uncultured Gammaproteobacteria bacterium, assembly GCA_963774415.1. Classification (GTDB taxonomy): domain Bacteria; phylum Pseudomonadota; class Gammaproteobacteria; order Xanthomonadales; family SZUA-36; genus SZUA-36. The sequence goes on from CAVZEU010000004.1 coordinate 91,487, forward strand.
CGCAGTGGCTGGCGAGGGTGGCGCCGCAAAACACGCGGGCCTGGCTGCTGCAGGCCGATGGCTGGGTGATTGCCGATTCGGGGCCGCTGGATGGCGCCGCCGCGAGCCAGCTGACATGGGCGGAGCGCATGCTTTACCAGGGCGTGTCCGGGTCCCGTATCCAGCGCCGCGGGCGCCGCGCCGACTGGCCGCTCAGGTTCGGCAACGCGGCGACGGAGGCCGCGCTGAAGGGCGGGGAGGGCAAGCAGTGGAGCCGCGACGTGGACAGCGCCGCCGTTTACAGCCTGGTGGCGGTGCCGGTCGAGGCGGCCGGCAAGGTGATCGGCGCGCTGGTGCTGGAGGCCAGCTCCGATGGCCTGCTGCTGACGACCAACCGGGCGCTGGGCCGCCTGTTGCTGACGACGCTGGCATTGGTCGGCGTACTGGCGGGTGGTTTGTGGCTGTTCGCCTCGCTGTTGTCCAGGCGCGTGCGCAAGCTCAGCGGCGCGGTCAGCCACGCGATGGATGCCGGCGGCGAGGCGCCGGCCCTGCCGGCGACGCGGTCGGGTGACGAACTGGGCGACCTGGCGCGCAATACCGAGAAACTGCTGCGCGCGGTGGCGGAGTACACCCGTTACCTGCAGAAGCTGGCCGGGCGTCTCTCGCACGAACTGAAGACGCCGATCGCGATCACCCGTTCCTCGCTGGAAAACCTGTCCAGTTGCGAGCTGGATGAAGCAGCCGCGCGCTACCTGGCGCGGGCCCGGGAGGGCCTTGACCGGCAGGCCGCGATCGTCAGCGCCATGAGCGCCGCGCAACGGCTGGAGGAATCGGTCAAGACCGCGGAGTGGGCCACGGTGGTGCTGGATGAGCTGTTGCAAAATGTCGTCGCCGGTTACCGCGGCGTGTATCCGGGCCGGCAAATCGAATTCGAATGTGATGAGGGTCCATGCGAGCTGTATTGCGCCCCGGACCTGCTGGCGCAGGCGCTCGACAAGCTGGTCGACAACGCGGTCAGCCTGAGCGCCCCGGACGGCAGGATCACGCTTTCGCTCGGCCGCGAGGGGGGCGACTGGCTGATCACGGTGGCCAACACCGGCTCGAAGCTGCCCGACGTGCTGCCGGAAAAACTGTTCGACTCGCTGGTGTCCCTGCGCGATGCGGGCAGCGGCGGCCAGCACCTGGGCCTGGGTCTTCACATCGTTCGCCTGGTGGCCGGAATCCACTCGGGCACGGTCACGGCGCGCAATCTGCCGGACGGCAACGGTGTCGAGTTCATTATTCGCCTGCCCGCAGTGCGATCGGGTTAGAATCGAGCCTTGGATATTCGTGTGTCACGGGACGGGTGAGCGTGGACAAGGAACGATTCGAAAAGCTGTGCGCAGAGGGCTACAACCGCATCCCGGTGTACCGCTCGGTGCTGGCCGACCTGGATACGCCGTTGTCGGTCTACCTGAAGCTGGCGGCCGGACCGGATTCCTACCTGCTCGAGTCGGTCGAGGGCGGGGAAACCTGGGGCCGTTACTCGATCATCGGCCTGCCCTGCGCCCGCCGCTACACGGTGCGTGGACGGAGCGTGACCGTCAGCGAGGAAGGGCGCACACTCAGTACTGAAACGGTGCCCGATCCGCTCGCCTGGATTACGGACCTGCAGCGCCGCTTCCAGGTGCCGCGGCTGCCGGAACTGCCGCTCTTCAGCGGCGGCCTGGTCGGTTATTTCGCCTACGAAACGGTGCAGCTGATCGAGCCGAAGCTCCTGTCCGCCGACAAAGCGGACGAACTCGGAACCGCGGAGATCGAACTGCTGTTGTCCGAAGAGGTCGCCGTCCTCGACAACCTCGAAGGCCGCCTGTGGCTGATCGTGCACGCGGATACGGAGCAGTCGGGCGCCTTCGAGCGGGCGAGACGGCGGCTCGACGAGCTTGAAAGACGCCTGCGTTCGGGCGGCACCGGCTACGGTTTGCGGGTCAGCGGCGCCGGCATCGAGGAGGGCGATTTCCGCTACGTCTTCGAACACGACGACTTCATCGCCGCGGTGGAGAAGAGCAAGCAGTACATCCTCGCCGGGGATATTTTCCAGGTGGTGCTGTCGCAGCGCATGAGCGTGCCCTGCCAGGCGCCCCCGCTCAACGTCTACCGCGCCCTGCGCGCGCTCAACCCGTCACCCTACATGTATTTCATCGATCTCGGCGACACCCAGATCGTGGGCTCCTCGCCGGAAGTGCTGGTGCGCGTGCAAAACCGGCGAATCACCTTGCGGCCGCTGGCCGGGACGCGCCCCCGCGGGGCCACGCCGGCCGAGGACCAGGCGCTGGCGGAAGAGCTCCTGGCGGACCCGAAGGAGCGCGCCGAGCACCTGATGCTGATCGATCTCGGCCGCAACGACGCCGGCCGCGTCGCCAGAATTGGCAGCGTCGAGATGACTGACCAGATGGTGATCGAGAAATACTCGCACGTCATGCATATCGTTTCCGAAGTGCAGGCCGATCTCGACGCGGGCTTAACGGCCATGGACGCGATCCGGGCCGCGTTTCCGGCCGGCACCCTGTCTGGCGCGCCGAAGATCCGGGCGATGCAGATCATCGACGAACTCGAACCGGTCAAACGCAACATCTACGCCGGGGCGGTCGGTTATATCAGCTGGCACGACGATACCGACCTCGCCATCGCCATCCGCACGGCCGTCATCCGCGACGGCAAGCTGCACGTGCAGGCCGGCGCGGGCATCGTCGCCGATTCCGACGCCGAAAAGGAGTGGCAGGAAACCCGCAGCAAGGGCCGCGCGCTGATCACGGCCGTGGACCGGGCCTCGCGGGGGTTGTAGTAACGTCGTCCCCTTTTAAGACCGTCGATGCCCCGCAAACGCCGTCTGTCATAAGCAAGAATTCCCGATTGCGCCTATAGTCAAGGATACGGCGTCGAATTTTCGGCGCTGCTAATTTTGATCAACCAAGAGGGATCACAATGAAAAAATTACTTGCAGGACTGATCTTGTTATTCCCGTTGAGCGCGATGAGCGCATCGTCGTACCTGGACGTCATCGAGTTTCAATTCAACGGCGAATGCTCGATGTCGAAGTACATGGATATTGTCAGTGATTTCAACAAGTGGGGCGACAAGAACGGCTATCACGCCGAAATTGCCGTACCGTTGCAGAGCAACAACCTGAAACACACCTTCTGGCTGGGCACCGCCAAGAACGCGGCCGCCTACGGCAAGGCCTGGGATACCTGGCGCGACGCCCAGTCCGACCCCGACTCGACACCAGCCAAACTCTGGGCCCGGTTATCAGCTTGCGGCGAGAATCTCAGCCGCGAGGGTTACGACGTCTACTGATTGACCCCGAAGTGCCCGCGCCAGCGGGCACTTCCTTGGCCTCTCCTGTGCCTGTGAGATTCCCGCTTACGCGGGAATGACGGTGCCCGCGCAGACGAGACTCCAGGGCCTCGCTTGGCCCGTATGGTTAATGCACGCTTGGTGTGAGGAACCCCGGCATGGCCGGGGCGTATGGCTATGTCGCTTCGAGCAGGGCCTTGAACCTGGGGTTATCGCGCAGCGGGTCGAGGTCGGTATCGTGCTCGATCCATTCCTTGTGCGCCATGCCTCGGGCGACACTGCGCTCGAGGCAGTCCAGCGCCATGTCCAGCGCGCCGGCGTGCGAATAGACGCAGGCCACGTTGTAAAGGATCATGGCGTCGTCCGGGCCCATGGCCAGGGCGCGGTTGGCCCAGTCCAGCCCCTGTTCCTTCTTGCCCAGCTCGATCAGGCCGGCGGCGCCGAGGTATAGCGCGCGGGCGTCTTCCGGGTTGCGCCTGAGGTGGTCTTCGATCAGGTCCAGCGCCCGCCATTTCGCCTTGATGGCTTCTTCCTTGCGGCCCAGGCCGGTATAGGCTTGCGCCAGCAGCGCCGGGCTCTGGTAATCTTCCGGCCGGGTTCGACAGGCCGTTTCGAATTCCGCCACGGCCTTTTCGAACTCGCCCTGCGCCAGGCAGGCGCGGGCATAGAAGTAGTGCGCCTCGAACAGGTTCGGGTCCAGTCGGATGGCCTCCTTGAACGCCTGTTCCGCCTCGTCGTAACGCTTGCTCAAAGACAGGGCCAGGCCCCTGGACGCATGCGCCTGGGCGGACTTCGGGTCGAGTTCGAGCGCCAGGCGGCTGGCGGTTTCGGCCTGCAGGCGGTTGGACGCGGAACTGTCGGCGTACATGTAGATGTTCGAAAAACAGTCCGCCAGGCCGGCATGGGCCAGGGCGAAACCCGCGTCCAGTTCGATCGCGCGGGAGAACATCTCGCGGGCCTGGTCGAAGCCCTGCTTGCGGTGCTGGTAAAAATACTTGCGGCCCCGCAGGTAGTAATCGTAGGCCTCGACGTCGCTGGTGGGCGAGTGCTTGATGGCCTGCTCTTCGGTCGGCGTGAGTGTCAGTTGGAAGGCCTCGACGATGTTCTCGGCGATCTCCTTCTGGATGGCGAATACGTCCTTGAGGTCGCGGTCGTAGCCCTCCGACCAGATGTGATAGCCGTCCTCGACCTTGATCAGCTGCGCCATCACGCGCAGGTGGTCGCCGGCCTTGCGCACGCTGCCCTCGAGCACGGTGTCGACATTCAGGCGCTCGCCGATCTGGTTGATATCGATGGCCTCGCCCTTGAACTGGAACGAGGCGGTGCGCGAGGCCACGTGCACGCCCTTGACCTTGGTCAGCGCGTTGATGATCTCTTCGGCCATGCCCTCGCAGAAATAGTCCTGGTCCTTGTCCGGGCTCATGTCGACGAACGGCAGCACCGCGATCGAAGATTCCCCTTCCTTGCCTTCGGCCTTCCGGGCCGCGGGTTTCAGCGGCTTGGTCTTCTTGACCCCTTCGGGCGTGATCTCCAGCGCCCAGGCCAGCACGATCGCCAGCGCGAAACCGACGATGGCCAGAACGACCATGAAGGTCATCGCCCACTTCGGCAGGTTCAGCGGCTCGAAAGTCACCTCCGCCACCTGCAGCAGGACCCAGGCGCCGACGGCGTAAACCAGGGCGACGCGGAAGACCTTGCGGCGCTTGATTTCGGCAATGAACCGCTGAATGGAGGAAGGGTTTTCGCTCATGTATTCGCTTTTCCGGCTGGCGCTCAATTGAGAGTATAGGTCCTTTTGGCGCCATATTACCCGAAACCCGCGGCTATGGACGCGTCGTCCTTCAAGTTTGCAGCCGGGGCGCTGCGCGAACCGGCCCCGTTTTGAGCGACCGGGAGCGGGTTCCACCGGGAAATGTCGCTGCCCGCCGCCAGGCGGAATGGGTAAATACCGTCAGTGTTTGTCCATTGCCGCCAAGTTACATTATGCTTTAGCTACCCAGTGGTGAAGAGGAGTGTCAAATGAACGCGATGAGAATACTTGCCCTGCTGTTGTTTGTTGCCGGCGCGCTGGCCCTGGCGTACGGCGGTTTCACCTACACCAAGGACACGCACGAGGCGGACGTTGGCCCGATCCACATGTCGGTCGATGAGAAGGAGCACGTCAGCGTGCCGCTTTGGGCCGGCGTCGGCTTGATGGTGCTGGGCGGCGTGTTGTTCGTGACGGGCAACAAGCGCTAGTCGTAAATTCCGGCAAGGCTCGTGCGTATCCGGTGCGCGGCTGATTGCCGGTATTGCTTGCACGCGACCGTGGCTGCGATGTTGATGGTAGCGCGTCCAGCAGGTCGGCAAGACGGCCACGCTCTCATTCGAGCCAGGCCAGACGTGCAAATGCGCCCACTCGCGTAACAGGACCCGGATGCAGCGACGCGCTCTGCATTGCCGTTGGTTTGACGGCGGCGGGGCTGCGCCTGCTTCGCCCAGATAGCCAGGCCTGCCCGTGAATAACACCCAACCTGTTGATATCAATAACTATTATTTTCCCAAGGCTATCAGGCTCATAGCATACCTCCGTCGCAGTTGACGGTTTCCCCGCTTTTCCTCTCGGCGCTCCAGCTGCGGGCGACCAGGCCGTGAGTTCCCGCGTCGCTGATCCCGCCGGGTCGAAGCAAACCGACGCTGGTGTATGCCAGCGCACAGACAACTCACGCCAACGGGTTCAGGATTAGAAAACGGAGGACCACTGTCCTCCCACATGGAGAAATGCTATGCCTAACACAAACCGAAAATATGTCAGCGTGCGCCTGATTGCCGGCTTGGGCCTGGCGGCTGCGCTGCTGCTGATGGCAGCCTGCGCGACCGCACCCAAGGCGCCTCAGTCCGCACTGACCGAAGCGAAGGTGGCTATCACCACCGCCGAGAAAGCGGATGCGAGTCGTTATGCCGGCCCGGAACTGACCGAAGCGCGCCTCAAACTGGCGCAGGCAGACGACGCTGTAAGGGACGAGCGCATGGTCCAGGCCAACCGCCTCGCACACCAGTCACGAGCCGCGGCAGAGCTTGCCACCGCCCGAACCGAAACAGCCAAGGCTGAAGCGGTCAACGCGGAATTGAGCAAAGGACTTGATGCCCTGAATGAAGAATTGAATCGCCCGGGAGATAAGAGATGAACACAGCAAAAGTCCAAAAGCACAATGGAGTGAAGGTATTTGCAACCGCGGCGATCGTCTCGCTGCTGTTGGCGAACTGTGCCAGCACGCCACATCGTAGTCCGGCGGGTGCTGCTGACGTTCGCGCCAAGCTGACCCGGCTGCAGTCCGATCCGAATCTGGGCAGCCGTGCGCCGGTAGAAATCAAGGAGGCGGAAGCCGCTGTTCAACTGGCGGAAACGCCGGTAGCGAAAGATACCGCCTTAGGGTCGTACCGGGTTTACCTGGCCGATTACAAAGTGGAGACCGCGGCGGCAAAGGCCGCAACCCGCTATGCCGAAGACCAGCGTCTGCGGCTGAGCGAAGAGCGTGAGCATGCGCGTTTATTGGCCCGCACCCGCGAAGCTGATATGGCGCGCAAGCATGCCGACATGGCGCGCCTGGATGCCAACCGCGCCCGTGAAGATGCCGATGCGGCGCGTGCCTCCGAAGCAAACGCGGCGGCCAATGCGGCGCGGCGGGCAGAATTGGCTCGTAATGAGTCCGACCGGGCGCGTGACGCTGCAGCGACTGAAGCGGCATATCAGGCCGAGTTGGCGCGCAACAAGAGCGAAAAGGCCCGAGCCCTGGCCGCGGCCGATGCGGCCGATGCGGCCGAGCGGGCCGAAAGGGCGCGTAACGAAGCGGACAAAGCACGTGCACTGGCAGCGGCCAATGCGGCTGATGCGGCCAAACAGAGGGATGAACTGCAGCGCCAGATCAGTCTGCTGGAAGCCAAGACCACCGATCGAGGCCTGGTGCTGACTTTGGGCAATGTGCTGTTCGCGACCGGCAAGGCAGACCTGAAAGTGGGCGCCACCAGGACCCTTGACAAGTTGGTGACGTTTCTCAATCGATATCCGGACCGGAACGCCGTGATCGAGGGACACACCGATAATGTCGGCAGCAGTGCGAGCAATCATTTGTTGTCGCAGCGCCGCGCCGAGTCAGTGAGTTCCTACCTGGTGCAGCAAGGTATCGCTTCCCAGCGGCTTGCAGCCTCCGGCAAGGGTGAAGACCAGCCGGTTGCGGACAACGACTCCGTCGCTGGCCGCCAGCAAAATCGCCGGGTCGAGATCATCATTGACAATCCGCCGTTGGCGACCGCAGCCATGAACAGCAGCATGTAATTTCCGGTTCAGACCCTATTGAGCCAGCCCGGACGGATTCCGGGCTGGTTCAATGTCACATTTTAAGGCCGCAAATTGCGGCGCGGGTAGCTACCTGGCGAGCAGCCAGGAGTTAACAGGCAGCATCGTTGTTGCACTTAACGGATCCACTAAGCCGACGCTGACGTCGGCAACCACAATGGGAACTACGACTATGACTATTGCCAAAATTATCGAAATCTCTGCCGACTCCACCGAAAGTTTTCAGGATGCCATCGAAGCGGGCATCCGACGTGCAGAGAGAAAGCTCAAGAACGTCAAGGGTGCATGGATTGCGGAGCAAAAGCTCACGGTCGATAAAGGCACCATCCTCAGCTACCGGGTGATTATGAGGGTCAGTTTCGTCATCGATTGAGGACACACCCCAAGGTTCGCCTTCCGGGTTGTGGAAACTTCCATGCTTGTAACCACGAACGCGGGGCGCCGGAAATTCCGTTCCGGCGCCTGCTGGCAATCACGCCATCACGGTCAAGGAGAGCGCCATGAACAAAGATCAGGTTAAAGGACGTGTTGCTGAAGCCAGGGGCAAGGTGAAGGAAGTCACCGGCAGGGCTTTCAGCAAAGACTTGGAAAGAAAGGGCAAAGCGCAGAATGCACTTGGCAAAGCGCAAGCCACCTACGGTGACTTGAAGAAAGACGCCAAAAAGGCCGTCAAGCCCAAATAATCACCCCGGGCGCCGACGGGAACCGGGAAAGCCTCATGGTATTGATCGAGGCTTTCACGGCACATTGTCATTACCCGGCGGAAGCCTGCACCGAGCCTGACCCGGAGTTGAAGGTCAGAGGCGGCCTGTCAGCAACAGGATCACGAGCACGATCAAAATGATCCCGACGATGCCGCTGGGCGCGTATCCCCAACTGCGGCTGTGCGGCCAAGTCGGAATGATGCCCACCAGTATCAGCACCAGGACGATCAATAAAATGGTACCCAGGCTCATCGCTATTCTCCTTGATTTTAGGAAAGACCACGCTAACAGGGTGTCCTGGTGACTTCTGTGCGATAGAACACAGAGGAAGATCATTCATTCTCGTACCACGCCCTGCCAAGGGACGGCGGCTGTTTCAATGTGCGCTAGCGCACAGACGATTGCTTCCCAGTCCCTAAAATTTAGAAAGTTGCAAGATTATGCGAGCAACGTGTCGCCACATCCGCACTGGGGAAGGGGAGGGACCAACCGACATCAGCGCAACCAACTGGCATGCGTCCGGAATGCCGTTCACGGTCCGGTCGCTCGTGGCCGTGTGATACCCGTGGCCGGATCGCATTGAGGAGAATTTCATGAACCCTGATAACCCTGCCGTCATTTTCCCCAAGCGTAGCGTTCCGTGTATCCAGGGGGGATCCCGTTTCAATCAATTTCCTTTCGGCTTGTTGGCGAGCCTGGGGCTTGCCGCGTTACTGCTGATTTCTGCACCGGCCCAGGCCGCGACCGCGCCCGCGCTGGCGTCGACCGAACCCTACGCGATAGTTTCCGCGACCTTTAGCAATACCGCGGCTGGAACGACCATCCAGGGCGACCTTTGTTACACCACGGCACCCGCGGTAGCGCCCTTTGTCAGCGGCGCGACCGTTGTGCCTTGCCCTGCGGTAACCGGTACCGATCAGAATGCCGCCCGGGCCGACCTGATTTCTCAAGTCTGCACACCGATCGGTGCTGCGGTCGCTCTGAATGCGATAAGCATCGGCGGCGGCACGCCCGGAGAGTTCCCTCCCGGTTGCTATTCCAGCACGGGCGCCATGAGCATTACCGCAGGCACGACCGTTACCCTCAGCGGCACCGGCGTTTATATCTTCAGGCCGGGTGGAGCGCTCAGCACGGGAGCGAACTCGAACGTCGTCGTGGCAGGCGGCGCCTGCGAGAACGACGTATTCTGGGCTCCTGTAGGCGCAACGACAGTTGGTGCGAACGCCAATATCATCGGAAACATCTTCCGCGGTACCGCCGCGGGTCTCAGTATTACATTCGGAGATTCGTCGTCCTTGATCGGCAGAGCATTGGCGTTTGGCTCGACCGTCACGAGCGATAACACGACGTTTGCCGTCCCCGACCCTTGCGCCGAGCCGGCCACGATCACGGTCAACAAGGACTTCATCCCCAACAGTACCGGCACGGTGCCGGTGGCCCTGACCTGCACTTCGGGCACGGTGAGCGCGACGCCGCTGAATGCATCCGAGGCGCAGCCGGCGGTGTTCACGGTGACGGGCGCGAGCGTCGGCGCGACCTGCACGGCGACCGAGACGGTGCCGGGCGGCTATACGGCCGACCAGGCGAACTGCGTGGGTGTCGCGCTGGGGGGAAACTGCACGATTACCAATACGCTCAACAGCGATACGGTCGTGGTCAACAAGGACTTCATTCCCAACAGCACCGGCACGGTGCCGGTTACCCTGACCTGCACCTCGGGCACGGTGACCGCGACGCCGCTGAACGCATCCGAGGCGCTGCCGGCGGTGTTCACGGTGACCGGCGCGAGCGCCGGCGCGACCTGCACGGCGACCGAGACGGTGCCGGTCGGATATACGGCTAACCAGGCGGATTGCGTGGGTGTGCCGCTGGGCGGCAGTTGCGAGATCACCAACACGCTCAACAGCGACACGGTCACGGTCAGCAAGGACTTCATTCCCAACAGTACCGGCACAGTGCCGGTGGCGCTGACCTGTACCTCGGGCACGGTGACCGCGACGCCGCTGAACGCGGCCGAAGGGGCGCCGGCGGTGTTCACGGTGACCGGCGCCAGCGCCGGTGCGACCTGCACGGCGACCGAGACGGTGCCGGGCGGTTACACGGCCAACCAGGCGGATTGCGTGGCTGTGCCGTTGGGCGGCAGTTGCGGGATTACCAATACGCTTAACAGCGACACGATCACGGTCAGCAAGGACTTCATTCCCAACAGCAGCGAGGCAGTGCCGGTGGTTCTGACCTGTACCTCGGGCACGGTGACGACCACGCCTCTGAATGCATCCGAGGCGCTGCCGGCGGTGTTTACGGTGACCGGCGCGAGTCCCGGTGCGACCTGCACGGCGACCGAGACGGTGCCGGGCGGCTATACGGCCAACCAGGCGGATTGCGTGGGTGTGCCGCTGGGCGGCAGCTGCGAGATGACCAACACGCTCAACGAAGACACCATCGTGGTCAACAAGGACTTCATTCCCAACAGCACTGCGACAGTGCCGGTGGCGCTGACCTGTACTTCGGGCACCGTGACCGCGACGCCGCTGAATGCATCCGAGGCGCTGCCGGCGGTGTTCACGGTGACCGGCGCCAGCGCCGGCGCGACCTGCACGGCGACCGAGACGGCGCCGAGCGGCTACACGGCGCAGCAGGGGGACTGTATCGATGTCGCGCTGGGGGAAAGCTGCACGATTACCAACACGCTCAACGAAGACACGATCGTGGTCAACAAGGATTTCAGTCCGAATAGCCTGGCGACGGTGCCGGTGGCCCTGACCTGTACCTCGGGCACGGTGACCGCGACGCCGCTGAATGCATCTGAGGCGCTGCCGGCGGTGTTCACGGTGACGGGCGCCAGCGCCGGCGCGACCTGCACGGCGACCGAGACGGTGCCGGACGGCTACACGGCCAACCAAGCGGATTGCGTGGCTGTGCCGTTGGGCGGCAGTTGCGAGATCACCAACACCCTCAATGAAGAGACGATCGTGGTCAACAAGGACTTCATCCCCAACAGCAGCGAGGCAGTGCCGGTGGCGCTGACCTGTACTTCGGGTTCGGTGACGACCACGCCGCTGAACGCATCCGAGACGCTGCCGGCGGTGTTCACGGTGACCGGCGCCAGCGCCGGTGCAACCTGCACGGCGACCGAGACGGTGCCGGGCGGCTACACGGCGCAGCAGGGTGACTGTATCGATGTCGCGCTGGGGGCAAGCTGCACGATTACCAACACGGTCAACAGCGACACCATCGTGGTCAACAAGGATTTCAGTCCGAATAGCCTGGCGACGGTGCCGGTGGCCCTGACCTGTACTTCGGGCACGGTGACTGCGACGCCGCTGGACGCGGCCGAAGGGGCGCCGGCGGTGTTCACGGTGACCGGCGCGAGCGCCGGCGCGACCTGCACGGCGACCGAGACGGTGCCGGGCGGCTACACGGCCAACCAGGCGGATTGCGTGGCTGTGCCGCTGGGGGGCAGTTGTATCATTAGAAATTCGCTTGACAGCAATACGATCACGGTCAACAAGGATTTCAGTCCGAATAGCCTGGCGACGGTGCCGGTGGCGCTGACCTGTACCTCGGGTACGGTGACCGCGACGCCGCTGAACGCGGCCGAAGGGGCGCCGGCGGTGTTCACGGTAACCGGCGCCAGCGCCGGTGCGACCTGCACGGCGACCGAGACGGTGCCGATCGGCTACACGGCCAACCAAGCGAACTGTGTCGACGTCGCGCTGGGCGGCAGTTGCGAGATCACCAACACGCTCAACAGCGACACCATCGTGGTCAACAAGGACTTCATCCCCAACAGCAGCGAGGCAGTGCCGGTGGCGCTGACCTGTACTTCGGGCACGGTGACCGCGACGCCGCTGAATGCGGCCGAAGGGGCGCCGGCGGTGTTCACGGTGACCGGCGCCAGCGTCGGCGCGACCTGCACGGCGACCGAGACGGTGCCGATCGGCTACACGGCGCAGCAGGGCGACTGTATCGAAGTCGCGCTGGGGGCAAGCTGCACGCTCACCAACACGCTCGACAGCGACACGATCGTGGTCAACAAGGACTTCATTCCCAACAGCACCGGGACGGTGCCGGTGGCCCTGACCTGCACTTCGGGTACGGTGACCGCGACGCCGCTGAACGCGGCCGAAGGGGCGCCGGCGGTGTTCACGGTGACCGGCGCCAGCGCCGGCGCGACCTGTACGGCGACCGAGACGGTGCCGGGGGGCTATACGGCCAAGCAGGCGGATTGCGTGGCTGTGCCGCTGGGCGGCAGTTGCGAGATCACCAACACGCTCGACAGCGACACCATCGTGGTCAACAAGGACTTCATTCCCAACAGCACCGGGACAGTGCCGGTGGCCCTGACCTGTACCTCGGGTACGGTGACCACGACGCCGTTAAATGCATCCGAGGCGCTGCCGGCGGTGTTCACGGTGACCGGCGCGAGTCCCGGTGCGACCTGCACGGCGACCGAGACGGTACCGGGCGGCTACACAGCCAAGCAAACAGATTGCGTGGCTGTGCCGTTGGGCGGCAGTTGCGAGATCACCAACACGCTCAACGCGGACACGGTCGTGGTCAACAAGGATTTCAGTCCGAATAGCCTGGCGACGGTGCCGGTGGCCCTGACCTGTACTTCGGGCACGGTGACCGCGACACCGCTGAACGCGGCTGAAGGGGCGCCGGCGGTGTTCAAGGTGACCGGCGCGAGCGTCGGCGCGACCTGCACGGCGACCGAGACGGTGCCGGGCGGCTACACGGCCAACCAGGCGAACTGTATCGATGTCGCGCTGGGGGGCAGTTGCGAGATCACCAACACGCTCAACAGCGACAGGATCGTGGTCAGCAAGGATTTCAGTCCGAATAGCCTGGCGACGGTGCCGGTGGCCCTGACCTGTACTTCGGGCACGGTGACGACCACGCCGCTGAACGCGGCCGAAGGGGCGCCGGCGGTGTTCACGGTAACCGGCGCGAGTCCCGGTGCGACCTGCACGGCGACCGAGACGGTGCCGGGGGGCTATACGGCCAACCAGGCGAACTGCGTCGACGTCGCGCTGGGCGGCAGCTGCGAGATTACCAACACGCTCGACAGCAACACCATCGTGGTCAACAAGGACTTCAGCCCCAACAGCAGCGAAGCAGTGCCAGTGGCCTTGACCTGTACTTCGGGTACGGTGACGACCACGCCGCTGAACGCGGCCGAAGGGGCGCCGGCGGTGTTCACGGTGACCGGCGCGAGCGTCGGTGCGACCTGCACGGCGACCGAGACGGTGCCGGGCGGCTATATGGCCAACCAGGCGGATTGCGTGGGTGTGCCGTTGGGCGGCAGCTGCGAGATAACGAACACGCTTAATCGCGACACGATCACGGTCCGCAAGGACTTCATCCCCGACAGCACCGAGGCAGTGCCGGTGGCCCTGACCTGTACTTCGGGCACGGTGACCGCGACGCCGCTGAACGCATCCGAGGCGCTGCCGGCGGTGTTCACGGTGACCGGCGCGAGCGTCGGCGCGACCTGTACGGCGACCGAGACGGTGCCGGGCGGTTACGCGGCCAACCAGGCGGATTGCGTGGATGTGCCGCTGGGCGGCAGCTGCGAGATCATCAATACGGTGTTCTTCCAGGGCATCGAGGGCATTCCAACGCTGGGCCACGCCGGTAAGGCGATCCTGGTCCTGCTGTTGCTGCTGGCTATGGGACTGGTCGGGTTCCGGCGCTTCGGCTGATGCTGGAGGAGGAAGTGCTTTGTACACACAAAGGAGAATTGCATGAATATCAACCTCGCCCTGGGACCCCTGGTATCGTTGATCGCCGGCGTACTGATTCTGATCGTTCCCAAGCTGCTGAACTATATCATCGCGGCCTATCTGATCATCTTCGGCGTGCTGGGTCTGCTCGGCAAGTAAACCCGGGGCAGGAACCTCCGGCGTGCGCCGGGGGCGCCGCCCCGATAGGCGACACCGGGCATCCGGGTCAGCGGATCAGTGGTGACTGTCAGTTGATACGGCTGTAAAAGAGCGGACCGGGGGATCCAGGCCGGCGCCATAGCATTCGCAGGAGGCGGCCTCGAGTCCGTTGCGTGAGAGAATGCTGATTTTGCCGCGGACATATGCGATGAGTTTCTTATCCTGGAGTCTGCCTGCCGCTATGGTAACGGCGCTTCTTTGCACGCCCAGCAGATCGGCGAGAAACTGATGCGTGAGGCGGAATGGCACCGAGTGTGAACGATCGTCCGTCATCAGCAACCAGCGTGCCAAACGCTTTTCCACTTCGTGAAATGAGTTGCAGGCCGCGGTCTGCAGCGTTTGCCCCATCAATACGTCGCAATAGCGCCTGAACGCCCCGGATAGCCCAGGGCTGTCGCGCAACAGGAGCCGGACCTGTGGGGCGCTCAGACTCAGGGCAGCGCCGGAACCATAGACCACGCCGCGCAGACGTATGCTATTGGCACCGAGCGCCAAAGTCGCCCCCAGCACGCCGTCATTACCGATTATTGCCATGCCCAGCGGGCGATGGTCACTGGTAATCGCGCTCAGTGAGATCAGGCTGGTCAGGGGAAAGTAGGCGTATTGCAAGGCGGCATCGGCCTCACACAAAACGGCGCCGAAGACCAGGTCCACGGGTTCACTCAGCCGCAGGATCTGCAGGCGTTCCTTCGCTGGCAAGCCTGCAATCAGTTGATTGATTTTAAGTGGCGTCGAGGTGACCGACAATCCATTCTCCTGCAGCACGGGCGCACCCTGGGGTGGCAAAAGAAAGCTGCTGCGACAAGTTCTGTGTTGCAGTATCTTTGATGTAGATGCGGCTTTCTGTGCGGCAGGGCGCATAAGGCGCATTGCTTCGGAGGATTGACTATCGGCCATCCTATGCCGCGCAAGCCCTGGCCCGCATAGCCGGTGAAACTCAGTGGCGTTCGAACAGGGGCTTATACGCTTGCAGGCGATCGGTTTCCTTTTTGACCACGGCGTAACATTCGCAACACAGTTGCTCCAGGCGTGGCCGATCGAGCACCGTGATTTGCCCGCGGTGGTATTCGATCACGCCGAGCTTTTGCAGCTTGCCGGCAGCTTCGGTCACGCCCTCGCGACGCACGCCGAGCATATTGGCGATCAACTCCTGCGTCATGGTCAGGCGGTTGCTGGGCAAGCGATCGAGCGACAGCAGCAGCCAGCGGCACAGTTGCTGGTCGATGGAGTGATGGCGGTTGCAGACAGCGGTCTGCGCCATTTGCGTGATCAGAGCCTGCGTATAGCGCAGCATCAGCATACGCATATCGGCATAGGCATTGAACTCGTTCCTGAGCCGTTTCGATGCCAGGGAGTAGGCCGAGCCGGCGCTCTGGACGATGGCCCGGCTGGGGGTGCTTTCACCGCCCATGAAAACCGCGATGCCGATCAGGCCCTCATTACCCACGACCGAGATTTCCGCCGATGCGCCGCTTTCCATCACGTACAGCAGGGAAACGATGCAGTCGGTCGGGAAGTAGACGTAGCTCAGTGCGTCACCGGATTCATAAAGCACCTTGCCCAGCGGCAGGTTCACCGGCTTCATATGGGGAAACAGGCGCTGCTGGGTCTCGGCCGGTAACGCTGCCAGAAGACGATTCTGCAGCAGGTCAGGAACCGCGGGTATGGCTCCGGTAGCGGTCGGTTTTGCCATCTGGATAGGACCTACCATTCCATGGAGCGTGAGCACTATGCCCAGACGCTCTATGTACCATAACACACACAGTGTCGGAGTCTCTAGAACCTGACCCGCATGCAAACCCACCCGCATTTCTTCAAAAATGCCCAGCTTACCTTCGCGGGGCCGTCGGCATGCTCAAGTGAATCGTTATGATCACGTCGGCCCGCCGGGGTGTCGGCGAGGCCTGCCTGGATTACCGTGTCTTCACGCCTGTTGTAACCCTTTCTTCCACCCGGGGCTGCCGGATGCCATCGTTCGGTCGAAAGCCTGTTCGGCATCCGTTGCACAAACCTGGCGGGACCCACGCTTACGGCCTGTGCAGGCAAACCAGGAAAACGGGCCCGCGGCCCGGCGCCAGGCATATGGATCGCAGAGTAGGGGATTTCCCGGCCCGCAGTCCGGCTGCCGCTGGACGTCGAGTCCGCGGCGGCAGCGCCGCTGGCCGCTAACACAGCCAGCGCTAGACCTGAAGCGCAAGTCTGCTTGTGGGAGATCGTATACAAGTCGTTCAATCCTATCCGAAAGCCTCTGCCCTCGATGACGTCGCGTGGCCGGAAAAGTGGAGGGAAGAATGGATCTGCTGCCGTAACTTCCCGCGGTGTCGCGATCGGGCCGGACGTGCATCCACGTTGGCCTTGAATTCTAGGCTCTCGCAACGGTGGCGTCGGTGCGTTGGCGCGCTTAGCCGGCGCTGGCGGTCCGGATGCGCTGCTGGATGTTTGAGTGTTCGCTAGCGTACAGAAATTCCCGGTCGGCCAAGTCTAAAATACATGCCCTTAGATTTGATATGGCGGTGTTTCCAGCAATGTATGGTTCAGATTACACGGCTAGTTTGCCTGCCAATTCCTTGGGCCCTTAACGACCGTGAGTGGTTACCTGCCCGGCCATACCATCGAAATTGCCCTTTGGCTGATCGGCCTGGTTTTGCTTGGTCTGTACTTCGGCGCGCGTATCGATGGCGAAATCGAGCGCGAGCAGGCGATAACGGCCTTCGTTCAGGCGAGGACCGCGACTGATCCCTACCCGGATCAGTTGCTGTCGGCTCCAGGCCTCGGGCTTGATGAAAACGTCGCGCCGGCAACGGCCGCGTCCGAGGCTTCTCCGGCGGCGAGGGTATCGCCCGGGCCTGGAAGCGATCAGCGCCCGCTGTCCGCAGGTTCCGATGTGCTGCCCATCGCGTTGCTGCGCATCAAGCGGGTCGGCCTCGAGGTACCCGTTTTCGCCGACACCAGCGAACGCAACCTGAATCGCGGCGCTGGCTGGGTCAAGGGGACCGCGGCGCCTGACGATGGGGGCAACATGGCCATTGCCGCACATCGTGACGGCTATTTCCGGGTCCTCAAGGACGTCGCTGTCGGCGACATCCTGGAACTCAAGAGCATTTCGCGGCAGCGGGCCTACCGGGTCGTCAAGCTCTCGATCGTCGAGCCCGAAGATGTCTCGCCCCTGTCCAACACGGATACGGCCGCTGTCACGTTGGTGACATGTTATCCGTTTTATTTCGTCGGCCACGCACCGCAAAGGTACATCGTGCGCGCCGTGGCCATGGAGCAAGGAACGGCGGCCCGGCAAGGGCTTGACCGCAAACACGGGATACGTGCTGCAGGTATGGAATCCCATAATTGATCGTTTTAGGAGAAGCAAGATGAATACCAAAGCTAAAGTAATGATAAGAGCTGGTACGGCCCTGGCGCTGACCAGCTTCATATGGGCGGGCGCTGCCATGGCCCAGGATGACACCGACGTCACGCGTATGCCGACCCCCGCGGACGACGCCGCGAGTTGCGACGAAATGAACTGGAACAAGGAATTGGCTCACAACTACCCCTGGGTCTCTGAAGCCTGCCATGCCGTCGTCGTCGTCAACGGCGAGAAATGGGCCCGTTTTGAAGGCGAATTCAAGCGGGCCAACCGTGACGGCTCGTTCGATACGGAATTCTTAAGCCGGTCGAACCGGGAGTTGGGGCGAGTCACTTTGGTGCCGCGGCCCGGACAGCGCGCCCACATCGGCAACAAGGACGTTCGCTTTTCCGATCTGAGCCGCGACCAGGTCCTGAGCTTCTATGTTCCTGAAGGAGCCATGGGTTTTGCCGTGCAACCGGGTGTGCCCAGCGAGGAACTGGCGCAAGTCGCCCAAACCGCTGATGAGCCGCAACTGGCGCAAGCCGACACACGCGAAGAAGAGCCAGCATCCCGGCTGCCGACTACAGCAGGTCCGCTTCCGATGATCGCATTGGGCGGGCTGATGGCTTTGCTCGGTGGTCTGGGCATGACGCTTCGCCGCAAGCTGTCGAGGCGCAATAGCTGATTGAAATGCGCTGCCTGTCGGGATCTGGAACCGCAAGCTGACCGCGGCGAGGCGGCTGGCCGCCAAGTTAACCGGGTGATGGGCATTCCCGTCACCCGGTCCTTTTTCACCGGCCCGTCCCCGGCGCCGGTCATCACAACGGCAAACGCGATCCTCAGGCGGAGCATTGTTTCGCCGCGCGGCCGTCATCCCCATGGACCATTCCGAACCCGACCAGGCAGAGAATGCCGGTGCGCATCCATTTCAGAGGAGCGTTGGGCGGGTTGGCGCCAACAGGATCGGTGACACGCAATGTCGCCGCGTTGTTCGATTCGTTCAGTGCGCTGGCGTACCGAAAGCAGTCGTGCCTGGGTAGATCATGTGTGCATGTTCCGGTTGCGTACAAAAAAGGAGTTTCGTGATGAATGGCTTGAGTAAATTTCTGCCGATGACCTTATTGACCGGCGCCATGTTAATGGCTGCCGGCTGCGCTGTTTACCCGGAGGGTCAGGGCGGGTATTACGATAATTCCGGCCCGCCGCCGCATTCGGCGAGGAATGGTTACCAACGACCGTATGGTGGCCACGATGTTCGCTATGATGCCCGCTTGGGTGTTTACCTCGTAGTGGGTATGCCGGATTACTATTACCTGGACAATTACTATTACCGGTATGACCGTCATCGCAACAATTGGTACTACAGTCAAAACCTGAAAAGGGATTGGCGTAATTACGACGAACGCAGATTGCCTCCCGGCCTGGCGAAGAAATACGCCAGAAGGGATGAACCCAGGTATCGAAACAGGGCCTGGGATTATTGAGCGCATCTCCATGGTCATGAATCCGCTTGTGGATGCCTGACTAAACTTCAGCCGCAACCGCCAAACACGACGCGGCCTTGAGGCAGGCTGTGCAGCACGAGCAGTGGTTACGGCTGCTGGCACACGCTCGCATCCCGGCCTTGCCTTCTCGCTTCACCTTCACATTCGGCCAGGGCCTCGCTCACGTTGGACGGCTGCCGCTCACCGGACTCGCTTTGGCGCGGCTGCGGTCGCTGGGGCGCGGGTTTGTCGCCGGCAGGCTGGTTCTGACGCTGTTGCTGCTCGGCAGCCTGTTTGGCCCTGTCGGCCTTGCGCTGCTGTTGTTGCGCGGCCTGTTCATCGTTGTCGGCTTGGCGCTGTTGCTGCCCGGCAGCCTGTTTGGCGCTGTCGGCCTTGCGCTGCTGTTGTTGCGCGGTCTGTTCATCGTTGTCGGCCTGACGCTGTTGCTGTCCGGCAGCCTGTTTGGCGCTGTCGGCCTTGCGCTGCTGTTGTTGTGCGGTCTGTTTATCGCTGTCGGCTTTACGCTGTTGCTCTTGTTGGTTTTGGACAGCTTCTCGTTGGCTGCTGTCGTTCGTGGGCTGCCGCTGCTGCCGGGGCGCCGGTGGCACATCGCCCCTTGCGCGTTGTGGTTCTTGCCCGGTTCCGTCCGACCGATCCGGCGGCCGCGGCTGAGCGGATTTGTCAACCCGGCGGGATCCGGCGGCGCGTGCATCCAGCTGGGTTTCTCGTCTGTCGAGCAGGCGTACGTTGCTCACAGGCTTGACGGTACCGCCCTGTACGGATTCCGCGACCGCGGGCTCCAGCGGACGTCCAGGATTCTTCTGCAACAGTGATTTGCGCTCGGCAAACGGGCGTATCGGCGGCGGTGGCGCATTGCGGGCGACGACCTTTCGCTCGAACACGGCACGGGTTGGTTGCACCTTGGCAGGTTGGTCTGAGCCGACCAGGCTGCGTGCCGTGGGTGCAATGGGCGCCACGCGCAAGACCTCGCCTGTGGTGCCGGCCCTGGCGTCGAAGTGCAACCGCGCCGACCTCACCGGTTGTGCCCCCACAAAAACGTCTCTCGGCACGGCCGTAACGGCGGTCGCGGAGGTTCGGTAGGTGTAATTTACCTGGTTGACATTGATCCTGCCGCTGGAATAGTTGTTGTAGACGTTGATGATCGTCGTGTTGTTGACCACCGTGTTGTGCTGGTTGACCCGATTGAAGTAGTCGCGGCTGGCGTGATAGGACGGCACGTAGACTTCACGCGGACCAAGCGGAAACCAACCGACGGCAGAAGCGCCGCCGCCCAGAGAAACGGACAGGCTCCAGCCGCTGCCACCGACGAAGGCCACCAGCGCGGGTGCATAGACGGGGCGGACGTTGCGTGGCCCCGGAACCCATCCCCAGCGGCCGCCCACGGAGACCCAACGGCCATAATGCGACGGCGCGAAACCCCACGGCGCGCTATCGATCCAGGTCCAGCCCCACGGTTCCTGCCAGATCCAATGACCATACCGGTAAGGCGCCCAACCGGCTTCGACACGGTTAGGAAACCAAATGTAACCCTGGCCCCTGACCAGGCGCCAGCGGCCATACTCATCCAGATCGGTGTAACCCACCAGGTCGTTGTCGATATAACGCAGTGATTCGGAGCGTCGAAAACGCAGGTCGCGCTCGAGACTGTACCGGTCCAGATCGTCCTCGCGCGGCATACGGAATATTTCGTAATCGCGCAAATCGGTGGCGTAGAAACGCACCGTATCGCCGGCGCGCAGGCTGAAATTCGATGCATCACCATAGGCCTCGCCGGCACCTTCCCATACCACGATGGTGGTTTCATCGTACTTCGGATCGACGCCGATCCGATAGCGGCCGGGACGGGTGATGGTAAATGCGAGCAGGGATGTGTCTACCTCGATGACCTGATCTCGATCCAGGCGGGGCACGCTCAGGCTGAGCGCGCCTTCAGTCAGCTGAAGTTGCACAATGCGATCATCCAGCTCGAGAATCTCAACGCCGGTATTCGGCGCCAGCCGGATGGCGGAACTGCCTGCCTGGAATTCCGCGAGAGCCCCGCGATCGGCCCATAGCCGGTCTCCGCGAATCAGTGGGCGGTTACGCACAACGCCGATCCATTGGCTTTCGCCGGACGGGGAATAGCTCACCTCACCATGGGTGTCACTCAGGTAGGCCACGCGACCCGGCGGATCGGCAAAGACCGAGGCGGCATAAAACGTGGCGCACAGCGAAAACAGCAGTGCGCCTGTTGCGGCTGGCAATCGGGAAAGGTTTAACATGATGTGATCCTCTTGGTATCTCTGCTCGCGCAAAACACCGCGCCGGCATGCTGGTCCAAACGGTGCTGTTTGCCGGCCCATCGGGTGCCGGTATTGCGACCGCTGCAATGCTTGGAAAATACCCCGATTGGACCGCGCGCTCTGTGCTCCAGCACACATAGATGCGAAAGTCGCGATCATCCGCTCTGCAGGCGGGAATGGGGTCATTCATTGCCTGGATTGGGTGCGCTAGCGCACAGACTCCGGCGCAGGCGACAGAGTAATTTATTCATTGTGAATTACTGGCAACGTACAGCAGGACTATCGTGATGAATTCAATGAAAATTGCCGCTATTGCACTGATCGTCGCGGGCGCCCTGGCGCTGGCGTATGGCGGTTTCAGTTATACCAAGGACACCCACGATGCCGATCTGGGCCCCATACACATGTCGGTGCATGAAAAGGGGCACGTCAACATCCCGATCTGGGCCGGTGTGGGCGCGATCGTGCTGGGTGGTGTCCTGCTGGTCGTCGGCGGGAAGCGTTAGCCTGGAAAGTGTTAACAGGCCCTGGGTCCAGCCTGACGTTCAGGCGTAGCTGTCCCGAAAGGGTTTAACGCAGCCGCATGTTGCTGCTGCCCACAGTAATTGAAGGAGTTGAATTCAAATGATTACCAAGTCACTTCGTTTTATCAAGCTGACCACGGCAACGTCGGCCGCATTGGCGGCGCTCATGCTGAGTTCCTGTGCCACATCGTCGCGCTCATCGCCGCAGCAGGTGGAAATGAGCAATCCGACCGTTACCTACAAGTATCGCAGCGACGATGAGTTGATCCAGGCCAACCAGCGCGCCATCGTGTTTTGCCAGGATCGCCAGGCATTGCCGCAACCGCAGAATTTCTCGCGCGACCCGGATGGCGGCAACATCGTCGTTTTCGAATGTGTGCCGGCGTCATCGTTGTCATCGTCTGTTCCGGCGCAACAATCCGGATCTGATCTCCGTTATACCTATCGGACCGACCAGGAATTGCTGGACCTGTCCAGAAACGCGCAGATCTACTGCCTGAATAGCGGGGCCCCGGAGATGGAATCCAATATTGTCAGCAACTCGAACGGCAGCAAGACGGTTACATTCCATTGCAGTCGGAAGTAGAGCGACGAAGTACGGCAAAGCAGGGCGACTTGCGCATTACGGCGGTCTTTGCGCGGGAAATTTGTTGCGCGGGGTCTGTCTATTCAGTTGAACTGGTCTGGGCGGGGACCGGGCCAGGCGTGGCATAGGGCAGGAGACGATCGGTTTCTGTTTTGACGACTGCGTAGCACTCGCAGCAAAGCGCCTCGAGTCGAGGCCGGTCGATCACCTTGATGTGTCCGCGGTGATATTCGATCGCTCCCATCTTTTGCAACTTTCCGGCGGCTTCGGTGACGCCCTCGCGGCGCACACCCAGCATGTTGGCAATCAGTTCCTGGGTCATGTTCAGCCGGTTGTTCGGCAGGCGATCCAGTGAAAGCAGCAGCCAGCGGCACAACTGCTGGTCAATCGAATGATGCCGGTTGCAGACCGCTGTTTGCGCCATTTGGGTAATCAGCGCTTGCGTGTAGCGCAGCAGCAGCATGCGCATATCGGCTGAGGTGTTGAACTCATTCTTGAGCAGGTGGGAAGGCAGACCAAAAGCAGTGCCCGCACTTTGTACGATCGCCTCGCTCGGGGTGCTCTCACCGCCCATAAAAACCGCGACACCGATCAGGCCTTCATTACCCACCACCGAGATTTCAGCCGAAGCACCGTTCCTCATCACGTACAGCAGCGAGATAATGGAGTCGGTAGGAAAATAAACCTGGCGCAAAGTGCCTCCCGACTCATACAAAACCTTGCCGAGCGGCAGGGATATCTGCTTCAAGTAGGGAAACAAGCGATCTTGCGCATCCGTCGGCAAGGCGGCGAGCAGGTGGTTTTGTAGTGGCGCGGTTTTTTGAAAAGCTTCCTGCATGGTCTCACGTCGATCAGCAGCCTGACAGTGCATGCTCCCGACGACTATGTATGGTACCAGACATAGCCTGAATTAACATGTATGGCGCTTGCATTTATACATCCCCAGCGCGCAATCATCAACGTACATCAGGCCCGGTAAACCCCGTTTTCCCGGACAGGTGCGCCCGGACAGGTCAGGACCGGGATACCGGTGCAACAGCGGGGGTCTGCGTGTGCTAGCGCACAGACCTGACCTTGCAAAATGCGGACCCTATGCCAAGGGAGTGCAGGTGACGGCACGGTTATCAATAAGCATTTAATTTTATGGTAGTACTGGAGAATCAAAGATGAAGCAGTTCAACAAGTATTTTTTTGCAGTTTTCATTGCCCTGACGCTGGCTTCTGTCGCCGGCTGCGCATCTACATCGACGAAGGCAGGGACCGGCGAGTACATTGACGACACCGTCATTACGACCAAGGTAAAGGCGGCCATATTCAATGAGCCTACGTTGAAGGTTTCCGAGATCAATGTCGAGACATTCAAAGGCGTGGTGCAACTGAGCGGCTTCGTCAGTTCCCAGTCTGACATCGACCTGGCGGTCAAGGTGGCGCGGGAAGTCGGCGGTGTCAAGTCCGTCAAGAACGACATGCACGTCAAGTGAACGGGATCTCCGCCGAGCGTCAATCCAGCATCAGGTGAAATACCGAAGAGTCGATCCGGATAAGTTCGCGCAGGCGTGCGTCGACGTGGATAAAAATCCTGTCACCGTAAGGGCGCAGGCGTCGCAGCAGATCGCGCAGGTGGAATATCTCCGCCTCACGTTCCAGTTCGGCGTGTAGCGTAACGACCGAAGGCGTGCGTTTGAGCAGCTTCTCGAGGTGACGGCTGGTGCGTCTGACAAAACTCCTGTCCAGCCATCCCCTGAACCACACATGCAGGTTCAGCTTGGCTGCAGGGCTGTCCTTCCACGCCACGATGACCTTGCCGCTTTGCAGGTAAACGGCCAGCTCAGCCTTCAGGGATTCGACCAGACTCGAGGCGGTTTGGCGGGATTTGATGGCGACACCGAACCGTCGCTGAACGTAGTCCTGCATGGCCAGCCCGATGATCCAGTCGCTAACGGCCTGCAGTTGTAACCGCGGCGAGGCCAGCGGCAGGCTGCGCAGAAAATGAAACCATCTGGACGGGCCTCCGGGCAGGATTCCTTTTCTCACCAAGCGGCCAAAAATGGCCAGTCCCTCGATCAGGCCGTATTGACTCTGACGGGTTGGATTGCGCAGGTGGCGCAGCTTGTTCCGGATCCGATCGGCGATATGCCGGTCGTCGAGCAGGCGCTCGTAGAGTTCCCTGTAAGACGCGATCATGGCGTTGTATGCCATCTGCTTCGGCGCGATATTGGTGCCGAGCTGGGTGTTTTCGACACTGCCGGCATGCGTAATGAGACGCCCTTCTTTTTCCAGCCTCTGGTATAGCGGGGTGCGCGGCGGGGCCATCAGCAAGCCGATCATCGCCGCCTGTATGCCGGAATCGACGATGAAGTCATATTGTCGGTCGAAAGTGTCCAGGGTGTCATTATCGAAGCCGATGATGAATCCGGCCATAACGTCGATCCCTTGCGCATAGACCTTACGCACCGAAGCCAGGATGTCGTGCTTCAGGTTTTGGGATTTTCTTGTTTCCTTCAGGCTGTCGATGTCCGGAGACTCGATGCCGATAAAAACCCAGGAAAAATTCGCCGCCCGGAACAGATGCAATAGCGCTTCGTCCTGCGCCGCGTTCAACGATATTTGCGTTCCGAAAACAAAGCGGTAATGGTTACGCTCCTGGTAGTCTTGCAGGTATTTCAACAGCATTTTTGCTGCCTTGGGGTTGCCGATGAAATTGTCGTCGACGAAAAAGGCGTTGCGGATGTTTCGCTTCCTTAATTGGTCGAGTTCTAGTCCTATCTGCCCAGGGTCTTTCCAGCGTGGCTTTCTTCCGAACATGACGATGATGTCGCAAAATTCACAGCGATACGGGCAGCCGCGCGAGAACTGCAGGGTCGCTGCATTGTATTTTTCCAGCTTGAGCAGGTCGAAGCGGGGCGTGGGGGAATCGGCCATCGCCACGGTGCCCGCTTCCTCATACCTATGGCGCGGCGTGCCGTGTTCGAAATCATCGCAGAATTGCTTCCAGATATATTCGGCCTCGCCGCATATCACCGTGTCTGCGATGTCGTCATAGAATTCGGGGCACAGCGAGGCATAGCTGCCGCCGGCCACGACGTGATAGCCCCTGGACCGGTAAAAGCAGAGCAGGTCCTTTTGCCGCGGCGCCTGCACACCCATGCCACACACACCGATGAGGTCGGCTCGCGGCGCCAGGGGCAGGGACTCGATGTTTTCGTCGACGATTTCGACGGTCCAGTGGGATGGGGACAGCGCGGCCAGCGTGGCCAGACCCAGCGGCGGATTGGTGGCGCGCTTGCCGGACAGCATTTTGTCCACGGCCCATTTGAAGTTCCAGAAGCTGTCATCGAATCTCGGGTTTATAAGCAGCAGATGCATGTTCGGTCGGCCTCCCTTTATCTCAATGCCGCCAGGGAATTGGATTGCACTTTATCGGCGCGTTCTTCGCCTGGATTGCCAACTTCTATGCAACGCGCCGGCAGCACACGAAGCACCCTCCAGAAAAAAGCTGGTGCAGTTTGCCTGCACCAGCATCAAATCTTGAATGCACGCCATCAAACGTCTGCCAATGAGGGTGGTCGTCGGAGACGTTTGTTGGGGAGGGATCTGCGTGAATCCAAGCTCTCAATAGGAGTTACGAATAAACATAACGCTGAAAAATTTCGCCTTCAGTGCGCTACCGCACGAAACCGGTGTAGCGGTGAAGAAAGCCGGGGATCAGGTCCTTCTTCCCTGGATGAGGCGAACCAGGATCACAATGACCGCCAAAACAAGCAGTATGTGAATAAATCCGCCCATCGTATACGAGGAAACCAGGCCCAGGGCCCACAGGATCACCAGGATAATTGCAATCGTTCCGAGCATGTTCTCTTTTCTCCGCGGCCAGTTTGGGGCAAACCTCTATGTAAGCAGTATGCCCGCAACAGCCCGGTCCGTTCAGTACGCTGGCACACAAACCCAAGCGATTCGATGGCGCTGCATGACCTGGCGAACTGGCCTCCGGCGGCAACGGGGCCGTGCCGGGTCAGTCATGCGTGATGGCGCATGCCCCCTGCGAACAAACAACCCTGGCATCCATTTTCAGTCGCGGTATCCACGCCGCCATTTTGCGTCTGATTTCTTCGAGCTGATGTGGTGACAGGTCCCGTATGTATTGTTCATCGACCTTGAGCCAATTCCCGCGATTACGCCGCAATTCTTCAATGGCGTCCGCTTTACTGACGCCTTCCATGAGCATTCGGTAAACGGCAATCATCGCACCGGTCCGGTCCTGGCCGTAACGGCAATGGAGATATATCGGCTTCGGCTGTTGGTCGACTATCGCCAGAAAATGAGCAATATGATCGTCGACGATCCTGGGCGTCACCAGTTTGAGCGGTTCCCAATCGCGCACGTGGAAATAGCCCACCTCGAAGACATGATCGCCTGCAGGGGTGGCCCGGGCGAGGTCGCGCTCATCGTCGTGAATGAGTTCGAGGTTCACAATGGTTGCCACGCCCTTCTGAATGAGCCACGTGGCGTCGTCCCGGTCGGGCTTGGACCCGCGCCACAGGACATTTGGCGTCACCACGCAGAATTCCCTGATCGGAGCGTTGAGATCGTCGGGGCATGGATCGGCTGCGTTTTTCCCTGGCACGTACGCACAACCCTGCAACGAGAACAGCAGAAGGGTGACCATGGCCTGCCACCCATGGGCCATCCGCAACGGACGCATGCATGTTTTCATCATCAGACCTGGCGCCCGGAGCCGTGGCTGTGTCTGCACCATGGGCTGTGGGTGCTTGCTGGCGAGACGCGGCCGGGAAAAGATGTCAGGGTGGGCATTTGACTGGATCAGCAGTATAAGCTCGCGGGAACGGCCAGCCAAATCCCCATCGCCAGGGTGTTGGCATGTAGGGGCTCCCTCCGAAACGCACACCAAGGTAATAGATCGCCGCCAGCACGGGCCGCGACGCATCGCGGATGCACCGTCTCAATTGCCGATCGGCTTGCAATCTCTGCCATTTGGCGCCCCCGCACCAGTATTCCCGGTCATGTGTCATGCAGCATGCCTTGATATCCAGGTCGGGAGCAAGGGTGCATCCGTCGGAATGGAAGGGATGGGGCGGCGTCTGCAGGCGTGAGGGCGGCGCCGGGTCGGGAATGGTCACGCAAGCCGATGTGCAGGCCAACGCCCAGCTAAGCAAAACTACGCCGATGCGGTCAGCCGGAGATCGGCGTTGCCGGGGCCGGTATGTCCGCTCGAACTGCGGAGGGTTGCATAGGCGCGCCGTGATCCGTGATTGCATGCTGGTCGATGGTTATGACAGCCCGGGTTCGCGTGCTGCCACGATACGGTATCGCGCCAGCACGGCATTGAGCCAGTCGCTGGATTTGGTGGTCGTGCAGGTCCCGCACCGGACTTCGTACGGGAGACCGCTCAGGCTACTTTTCGATGCCGCCCGCTCGATAAAATCTTCGGCCGTTTCGATGCGGTTTCGCGCCGACAGATAATCAAATTTCATGCGTAAATGTTGTTCCGCCTGCACCGAGTCGTACCAACTGCCGTTGCGATAGAATTCACACCCGGAGATCTCGACGAAATTGAGCAGGTAGTTGATTTCCGTTTGCGCGACGGCGGCCGGCTGTGCGAACGCCGGGGAACAGAGCGAGAGTGCCAACGCTAGGCCCGGCAGCATCATCCAGCCGGCTTTCATAGCTCATCATCCAACGGCAGCATCGACAGTAACCGGACCTTGAATCTCTGCCAGCCGCTTCGCGCCGGCTCTTTCCGGAGATCGATCATTTGCTCATCCTCGAGGGTGCGCCAGATCAAATGCTGCCGGCTTCCCGTTGTGCCCGGCTGCAACCTGACTTCATAGGCATTGGCGGGTTGCACCATCGCCTCAAAACGCCTTGCCAGTTCCTGCGCGAGTACGGGGCTGTCGATGATCAAGCCGATTTCGGTATTGAGATGCATCGATCTTTGATCGAAGTTCATCGAGCCGACAAAAATTCTCTGTCGGTCGAAAACGAACATCTTCGCATGCAGCGAATAGGTTCCGTAACGCGACATGGCCATCGTTTGACCGCTGCCATGCCGGTTGCCCAGCAGGGCACGGATTTCGTAAAGCTCCACGCCATCTTCGAGCAATGGCACCCGGTAGCCCATGTAACCGGACTGCGCCAGGAGCATGGACGACGATTCAAGTGAGTTCGTCAGGATGCGGATACGGACACCCCGCCGGCGCAAATCTTCGAACATCCGCATTCCTGCTTTCCCGGGTATCAGGTACGGTGTAATCATCAATAATTCAGACTGCACCGCCAGGGCAGCATCGGCAACCGGCCGGTGCATCAGCCTGCCGACCATCGAGCCTTCCTCCACCTTCTGTTTGTCCGGACTGTCGCTGATGAGCCGGGCGGGCGCCCACACCAGCGGCAGGCGGCCCGACATCATTCCGGAGAAGGGTTCGCCGGAGGCGACGCGCTTGACGAAGTCAATGCCGTCGGCTTCCACTTTCGCAGGTTCTTCCCTGGTCAGCTTCCGATGTTTGCTCAAGGCGGCGCGTGACGTTTTGCGGGACGACAATGCCTCATTCGGGATGGAAAGCGCATGGTTCCAGAACTCGTCGAACGACGCTGACAACCGCTTGACAATTGGGCCGACGGCAAACACGTCATTGTCGGCAAACTGCTCTTCCGAGTCGATCTGAAAATACTGATCGCCGATATTGCGCCCTCCCACCACCGCCACCGCATTATCGGCGACCAGCAGTTTGTTGTGCATGCGGTAGTCGAGTCTCGAGTGGTTCAGCACGTATTCAGAAAATCGGACAAGCTTCGAGTGCCCGCGATACGCAAACGGATTGTAGATCCGAACCTCGATCAAGGGATGGGCGGCCAGCGGCGTAATCTGCTCGTCGCCGGCGATCGTCTCCCCGTCGTCGACCAGTACGCGCACGCGCACCCCGCGATCGGCCGCATGCAGTGCGGCATCGGCCAACAGGCGGCCGGTATCGTCTCCACGGAAAATGAAATACTGCAGGTCCAGCGTGCGCTCGGCGGCGTTGATGATCTGCATCCGGGTCAGGAATCCGTCTGCGCCGAACGACTGCAGGAAAAAACCGGAATTGCCCTGGTGTTCACCGATTGCGTCTTCGAGCTGGGCGCCAAGCTTGGTCTGCACTGAATCGGCAAGCGCTGTCGAGGTGATTTTTGGGTAGTCGTGTCCCGGGGGCAGCGATGAACAGGCGTTGATGACGGCGCAAACCACCAACATCGCGGCGAGGCGAAATTTTCTGCCCAGGTTGTTGTCGTTGCTGATGATTGCGCTGTTCCCGGTAAAAATCGCCGCGCATCCCTTCTGCCGGGAAGCCGCGGCGATACGTTTCTGACGCTACTTTGGCTTAAAAATGTCCTGAATGCGTCAGGGGTTGTTTAAAACGTGAGGGCCGCCGCATCGACGCTATTGACACCGCGAATGTTTTGCGCGGGTTCAATAGCCAATGCACGCTCCACGCCGCTGCCGGCCTTGCCGGTCAAAGTGACGGCACCGCCATGCATGTCAAGCAACTATTCTAAGCCCCGGTTGGCGCGTTGTCGGTGCGTTGGCGCGCTTAGCTTATGAGGCGGCTGTGATCTTTGCGCAGGCTTTCCACCCAAAGAAGCGGCGCTAGCGGCCGCAATAACCTGTTGCGGGGCAACTGCTACAATTAAGACACCACCGGGTGTTACCCCGGCAGAGCCAATTCATGAACAGGATGCTTATGAAAATACACACAGTCACGTGGACGCCGGTGCTGGCGGCCGCCGTTGCGGCGCTTGTCGGTCTTGCCTCCTGCACGACCTTGGATCCCTACACGCGCGAGGAAAAAACCAGCAATGCAACCAAGGGCGCAGCCATCGGTGCGGCGGCCGGGGTCGCGGTTGGCCTGATTACCGGCAAGAATTCCAGCCAACGCAAGAAGCGCGCGCTGATTCTGGGCGGCGTCGGCGCCATTACCGGAGGCGGCGTCGGCTACTACATGGACCGGCAGGAAATGAAGCTGCGCCAGAAACTCGAGGGCACCGGCGTCAGCGTGACGCGGATGGGTGACAACATAACGCTCAACATGCCCGGCAATATTACCTTTGCCCTGGACAGCGCGAACATAAACGCCGATTTCTACGACATCCTCGATTCCGTCGCGCTGGTGCTGAATGAATATGACAAGACCATGGTGGAAGTGGCGGGTCACACCGACAGTACGGGTTCCGAGGAATACAACCAGGATCTCTCGGAGCGCCGGGCCGCGAGCGTGGCCGATTACCTGCGCTCGCGCAAAGTCAGGGGCGATCGCCTGCTCGAGGTGGGCGCCGGCGAATCCTATCCGGTCGCTTCCAATGCAACGGCCGCTGGCCGGCAGTTGAACCGCCGGGTGGAAATCACCATCGTGCCGCTGACCGAAGAATCCTGAGCGCACCGGAATCGCCGCGAGAACCGGCGCTTGGCGCGGTCGATTCACCCATCACGGACTGATTGACGTGCGCGGCCGCGGCCGTTACCGGCCGCGGGCCGGCGCCTCCCCGGTCGACGCCATCTCCTGTGGCGCCCGCGCGGGCCGCGGTTGCCGCGGTCACGGACAATTTGCCGTCATTGGCGCGCGTGGCTATGGGTGGGGGTAAGATTCAGGCGCGCAATAAAGCTGCATTTAAGGCAGAATTCCAGTTTCCGCTAAAAGGCAAAAACGGGAGTGCAAGCCGGCTTGATCCTGATGATCGACAACTACGACTCGTTCACCTACAACCTGGTGCAATACCTGGGTGAACTGGGGGCCGAGGTCGAGACCGTGCGCAACGACGCCATCACGGTGGACGCGATTCGTGCGCTCGGGCCTGCCGGCATCGTCATCTCGCCGGGGCCGTGCACGCCGGACGAGGCCGGGATTTCGCTCGAGGTGGTACGCGACCTGGGTGACACGTTTCCGATCCTCGGGGTTTGCCTCGGCCACCAGTGCATCGGCCAGGCATACGGCGGCACGGTCGTGCGCGCCGGCCGGGTGATGCATGGCAAGACGTCGCTGATGCAGCACCGCGGCGAGGGCGTCTTTGCCGGTCTGCCGCAGCCGTTCGAGGCCACCCGTTACCATTCGCTGGTGGTGAAGAAGGATTCCGTGCCCGCTTGCCTCGAGGTCACCGCCTGGACCGAAACGGAGGACGGCGAGGTCGAGGAGGTCATGGGCCTGAAACACACCAGCCTGCCCGTCGAGGGAGTGCAGTTTCATCCCGAATCCATCCTCACGCGCTCGGGTCACGACCTGCTGCGTAATTTCATCGCCCTGACGAAAACGGCCGGAGCGCGCTGACATGACCATGGACATCCAGGGCGCGCTCAGGCGGATCGCCGATAGAAAGAACCTGTCGACCGAAGAGATGGTCGAGGTCATGCGCCAGATCATGTCGGGGGGCACCACCGACGTGCAGATCGGCGCCTTCCTGCTGGGCATGCGGATCAAGGGCGAGACCATCGACGAGATCACCGGCGGTGTCCGGGTGTTGCGTGAATTCGCCGCCGGGGTGCCGGCCAGCGGGCCTTACCTGGTCGACCTCGTCGGCACCGGCGGTGACGGCGCCAACCTGTTCAACGTCTCCACCGCGGCCTGTTTCGTCGTGGCGGCCGCCGGCGGCCGCGTCGCCAAGCACGGCAACCGCTCGGTGTCGTCGAGTTCGGGCAGCGCGGACGTGCTCGAGGCGGCGGGTGTGAAGCTGGACATCACGCCGCGGCAAGTGGCCGGGTGCGTCGAGGAGGTAGGCATCGGTTTCATGTTCGCGCTGATGCACCATAGCGCCATGCGCCACGTCAGCCTGGCGCGCAAGGAACTCGGGCTGCGCACGCTCTTCAACGTCCTCGGGCCGATGGCCAACCCCGCCGGCCTGCGCCGCCAGCTGATCGGTGTCTACGACGAGGCGCTGTGCCGGCCGGTGGCCGAAGTGCTGCAGCGCCTCGGTTCCGAGCACGTCATGGTGGTGCATTCGGACGACGGCCTGGACGAGATCAGCCTGGCGGCCGCCACCCACGTGGCCGAACTCGAGGGCGGCAGCGTGCGGGAATACGCGCTGCGGCCCGAAGACCTGGGTCTCGAGCGCGAGCCGCTCGACGGCTTGGCCGTCGATGGCGTCGCCGAATCGCTGCAACTGATGCGCTCGGCCCTCGGCGGCGCGAAGGACGCACGTTCGCAGCGCGCGGCCCGCCTGGTCGCGCTCAACGCCGGCGCCGCCCTGTACGTGGCCGGGCGGGCGGATTCGGTCAAAGCCGGCGTGGAACTGGCCAGGCGGCAACTCGCAAGCGGCGCCGCGCTTTCAAGGCTCGAGCGGCTGGCGGCCATGACGCAGGCTTTCTGATGCCGGTTCCGTCGATCCTGAAAAGCATCATCGAACGCAAGCGTGAAGAGGTCGCGGCCGCAAAGGCGTCGTCGTCGCTGAGCGAAATAAAAGCCCGTGCGGCTCAATGCGGCGGTGTCCGCGGCTTTACCGAACGCCTGCGTGCTGCCCGGGAGAACGGCCCGGCGGTCATCGCCGAGATCAAGAAAGCCTCGCCCAGCGCGGGTGTCATCCGTGAGGACTTCCGGCCCGCCGCGATCGCCCGCAGTTACGCCGCGGCCGGCGCGGCCTGCCTGTCGGTGCTGACCGACCGGGATTTCTTCCAGGGCGACGCCGCTTATTTGGAGGCGGCGCGCCAGGCCTGCTCCCTGCCGGTGTTGCGCAAGGATTTCATCATCGATCCGTGGCAGGTTTACGAGTCGCGGGCGATCGGGGCCGACTGTATTTTGCTGATCGTGGCCGTGCTCGGCCAATCGCAGCTCGAGGACTTGCTGGGGCTGGCCGGGGCCAGCGGCATGGACGTGCTCGTCGAAGTACACGACGAGCGCGAAATGGAACGCGCCATGGCGCTTGAACCTGCCTTGATCGGCGTTAATAATCGTAACCTGAACACGTTCACGACGTCGCTCGAGACCACGGAACGGCTGCGCGCCATGTTGAGCGGCGAGCACCTGCTCGTGAGCGAGAGCGGCATCGGGACCCGGGATGACGTGAAACGGCTGCGGGCCTGCGGGGTCGATGCGTTTCTCGTCGGCGAAGCTTTCATGCGCGCCGCCGACCCGGGTGCGGCGCTGCGGAGGTTGTTTTCCTGAGATGAAACATTTTGCCAATCCATTGCGATACATTTTGCCGGCCGTCCTGGCGGTGTCGATGACGGGGCCGCGAGAGGCCAACGCGCAGATAAAGGACGACATGCCCTGGCAGGCCGCCGTCAAGACCGACCTGTCCGTGAATTTCGGCGATACCGGTTTTCACGGGCGCTGGGAATACCAGCGCTGCGACTGCGGTGATCTTTATATCAAGGTGGAGCAGGTGGCGCCGGACGCGGTGCTGAGCGGCGAACTGATCATAGTCGCATCGCGGCTGTTGCTGGCGCGAGGCTTCGAAAATAACGGCCATGACGCGGCGTCGCTGATACAGGCGCCCTCACTGATGCTGCAACTGGCCTACGGGCTTCTGAACCGGAGCCAGCCCGAGGGGCCGGCGGCGGTCACCGACAGCCAGAATTGGAAGATCAAGGAAGACAAGGTCAATTTCAACCTCAATACCGGCCTGGCCACGGGGATATTCGGGGCGCCCTGGCAGATCGAGGGCAAGGCCTGGAAGACCGAAACCGGCCACCGGCGCTTTGATTTGACGTTCGATTTCGCCAACCCGGCCCCCGGCGATCCGGACAAGCGGGATTCGATCAAGTTGTCAGGCGACCTGGATTATCTCAAAGAGGCTTTCCCGTATGCCGGCGACGCGCCGTTTAACGGCTGGCGCATGCAATGGCTGTCGGAGCACAAGGGCAAGTCCAAGCCCGTGGCCAAGGGCACGACGCTGGACCAGTTGCGGCAGCAGGCCAAGACGCATTAAATCCTGTAGGCGACCGCCTTCATCGTATCCGCGGTCAGTTTCATCAGGCGCTTGACCGGAATGGGCAACTCGAAGGCACCGGCCTCGGCCGCCATCTGCGCATGTTTGGCCTCGTCGGTTTTCATCTGTTCCAGGATCGCCCGGCTGCGGGCGTCTTCGGGCGGCAGGCGTTCCAGGTGGTCGGCCAGGTGGGATTCGACCTGGTTTTCGGTTTCCTGCAAAAAGCCGAGGCTCCAGCCGTCGCCCGAGAGGCCGGCCACGGCGCCGATCGCGAAGGAACCCGCGTACCAGAGCGGGTCGAGCAGGCTCGGGCGGGCCTCCAGCTCGTCCAGCCGCTCCTTGCACCAGCTCAGGTGGTCGATTTCTTCGCTGGCGGCAAGCTGCATGCCGGCCTGCACTTCGCTCTTGCGGGCGGTCGCCCCCTGGCCGGCATAGAGGGCCTGGGCGCAGACCTCGCCGGCGTGGTTGACCCGCATCAGGCCGGCGGCGTGCCGGCGGCTGGCCTCGTCCATGACGACCTCGGCTTCCCCGGCGGACGGGTTGGGCCGCTGGGCGGTAATGCTGTGGCCGCCCGCGATGCGCAGGGCGTTGTCCATGCTGATGATCAGGCGGTCAATGGCGGTATAGCGGCGTAACATGTTTTCGTATCCTGTCGATGAAATTCTAAGACCCGTGGATTGTACTGCAGTTCACGTTGATGGGTTTTGTCGGCCGCAATCTATATAATGCGCAGCTTTTCAAAGGTTGGAGAAAAGAAATGAATGTGATGAGAAAAGCAACGATATTCGGCGCCTTATGGCTGACGGCGAGCCTGGCCTTGGCGCAGGATGGCGCCGCTGCCGATGAGCTGGGCTGGGGCGGCAGCGGCGAACTCGGGGCGGTCAGAACCACCGGCAACACGGACACGACCGCGGTCAACCTCAAGCTGGAACTCATACACCAGTCGGAGAAATGGCGGCAACGCTTTACCGGCACCGCGCTGGTTTCGTCGAAGGACGGCACCAAGGACAACGAGCGCTATTCGGCGGAACTGCAGGCCGACCGCAAGTTGACCGAGAAAAGCTATGTCTTTGGCGTGGGCCGGTGGGATTCGGACAAGTTCGGCGCCTACGACCCGCAGGTGACGGTCACGGCGGGTTACGGCCGCGAGTTGCTGCAGAGCGAGCGGCACCTCCTCAAGGCCGAAATCGGCGCCGGTTACCGCCATCTCAAGGAGAACGAGACCGGCGACACCAGCAGCGAGGCGATCGGCAGGCTGCTGCTGGACGACAGTTGGCAGGTCTTGGAATCCACCAAGTGGACCAACCGCCTGCTGGTCGAATCGGGCGCGGACAATACCTTCACGCAGTTCAACAGCGGCCTCGCGGTGGCGATGAATTCGCGCCTGGCCATCAAGCTGGGTTTCGAGGTGCGCAACAATTCGAAGGTGCCGCCGGGGGTCAGCGACAAGACCGACACGACCACGACCGTCAACCTGGTGTATAACTTCTGATAGCATGGGGAACCATGTCGCAATACTACGAACGGCACCTGTTCTTCTGCGTCAATGACCGCGGCGCCGGCTCCGAGCGGCCGTCCTGCAACCAGTGCGGGTCGTCGGCGCTGCGGGAATACGCCAAGAGACGCGTCAAGGACATGGGCCTGGCGGGCCCGGGCAAGGTGCGGGTCAACCAGTCCGGCTGCCTGGACCGCTGCGAGGAGGGGCCGGTGTGCGTGGTCTACCCGGAGGGCGTCTGGTACACCTACGTCGACGAGGAGGACGTGGACGAAATTATCGACAGCCATATCGTGCGCGGCAAGCCTGTCGAACGGCTGAAAATATAAGTAAAATAAACACTCTAAGGTTGAATCCGGGGCGGTTTGCCAGTAAAATTCCCGCCCTTCACCCGACGACGTCGGGTCTGGTTCAGAGAATGGTTCAAATGAAGACTTTTACAGCGACACCGGCGACGATCAAACGCGAATGGTGTGTGATCGACGCGACCGACAAGACGCTCGGCAGGCTCGCCACCGAAGTGGCGCGGCGCCTGCGCGGCAAGCACAAACCCGAATTCACGCCGAACATGGACACCGGCGATTACATGATCGTGGTCAATGCCGAGAAGGTCCGGGTGACCGGCAACAAGCGGGCTGACAAGATGTATTACCGTCATACCGGCTACATCGGCAACCTGAAATCGATCAACCTGGGCAAATTGCTCGATACGCACCCCGAGCGCGTCATCCAGAACGCGGTCAAGGGCATGCTGCCGAAGAACCCGCTGGGCCGGGCCATGTTCCGCAAACTGCACGTCTATGCCGGGCCGGAGCATCCGCACGCCGCACAGCAGCCGACCCAGCTCGAGCTGTAATCCCAAAACCAACACGGATCAAGATTGATGGCACAAGAACAGTATTACGGCACCGGGCGGCGCAAGTCTTCCAGGGCACGCGTTTACCTGAGCAAGGGCACGGGGAATATCCTCATCAATGACCGCCCGATCGACGAATTCTTCGGCCGCGAAACGGCCCGCATGATCGTCCGCCAGCCGCTGGAAAAGGTGGAGATGAGTGACCAGTTCGACGTCACGGCCACGGTCGAGGGCGGCGGCATTTCCGGTCAGGCAGGCGCCATCCGTCACGGCCTGACCCGCGCCTTGATGGAGTACGATAGCGAGCTGCGCGAGCCGTTGCGCAAGGCCGGCTACGTCACCCGCGATGCACGCGAGGTCGAACGCAAGAAGGTCGGCCTGCACAAGGCACGCAAGGCGACCCAGTACTCCAAGCGCTGATTTCACAGGGCGGGTAAACCGCGGCCCGGCACCGGGGTGCATGGACCATTCGCACCCCGGGGGCCAGGGCACCACAATCGGGGCATCTGGGGGATCGTCCAGCCACTCGCATGCACTGTGCCAAGGCATTAAAATCGGATACTTGATCCTCTGGGGGGATCGTCCAGCCAGTGATTTGGGCCAGTGTGCCGGATGTTGGCGAAGAGCAGGTGCGGGTGAACGCCGGGCTGGACTGAGACTAATAGCAGCGCTATTGGTCGAAGGAAGCCCAAGTTCAGACGTATCTGAGCGAGCCAGGGCCGGGATACTGGTGCGAATTACCGGCTAGAGGTAGGACAGCGGACTCTGACTCCGCCAGCGGGGTTGAAATGTCTTCCCTCTCGCACCTGCCCAGCTAAAGCATTAAAATTGGATACTTGATCCTCTGGGGGATCGTCTAATGGTAGGACAGCGGACTCTGACTCCGCCAGTGGGGGTTCGAATCCCTCTCCCCCAGCCAAACTAAGAAGGCCCGCCGTAGCGGGCCTTTTCTTTGAGTGGCTGGGGGAGGACGGGGTACATTGTCAGCACGCCCATCGCGCGTAAGGCGCGGTGGGGGTTCGACAAAATGGCAGGACAGCCATTTTGGACGCGCCGGAGCAAAGCGCAGGCGACCCGAGCATAGCGAGGGCGAGCGCCATGGATGGCGCGAGTAAATCCCTCTCTCCTCACCAGCGTTTGTGCCTCGGGCCTTTTCTTTGAGTGGCTGGGGGAGAGGGTAAGAGCACGCCCATCGCGCGTAAGCGCGGTGGGGGTTCGACACAAAATTGTCGGGAACAATTTTGAACGCCCGAGCCAGGCGAGGGCGGCCCCGAAGGGGCGGAGGGCAGGATGCCCGGAGTAAAATGGCAGGACAGCCATTTTGGACGCGCCGGTGCGCAGCGCAGGCGACCCGAGCATAGCGAGGGCGAGCGCCATGGATGGCGCGAGTAAATCCCTCTCCCCTTGCCCCCTCACCGTTGCATGCTTCCCGCCGGCATGCTCCAATTGAAGCTGCTTAACAACGCGGCCTAGCGAGGGATAAATGGCAAATCAAACCGCAATCCGATTCGGCTACCCGGATACCCTCATTCGGGAGTACACGCACTGGTACGTGCTGCTGCGCGAGCCGCAGGCGACGCTGGGTTCGCTGATCCTGTGCGCCAAGTCCGAGGCCACCGAGTTCTCGGCCCTGCCGATGGACGCGCACACGGAGATGGGCATGGCCGTGCGTGAAATCGAACGGGCGCTCAAATCCGCGTTCGACTACGACAAGATCAACTACCTGATGCTGATGATGGTCGACCCGAACGTGCACTTCCACGTCATCCCCCGCTACGCCGAAGCGCGCAGCGCCTGCGGCCTGACAGTCCCCGACCCCGGCTGGCCGGCCGTGCCCCAGTTGGGCCAGGCGCAGGCAATCACGCCGGCCGAGCGTGACGAGCTGATCGCGCTGATATCCGAGAACTGGTAAGGCGATACCGCAACATCACCGCCAGGCGCCAAGGTCATCCCGGGGCCGCGAATAGCGCCAGCCGGGAACTGCTCAGCAAGCGCAATCGCTCGCCGGCAAACGCCGTGCGAGGACCCGGAGGCCCCCGCTTTCGCGGGAACGATTGTACGCGGAGGAAAAGACGCGGCTACTTCGCGCCGACGCCGAGTTCCAGCTTCACCCAGTCGCCGTCTTGCGACTCGACGGTGTGCGTTTCGGTGAGCCTGATTCGGTCCTTGCCGACCTGTTGGTCGGCCTGGAACGCCGCCTGGACGGCCTCGGCGCGCGCCTTGGCCAGGTCCGCCAGGTCCTGTTCGCTGACGGGTTCGGTTGTGCGCAGCCGGTCGCGCAGGTCGGTGGCGTAAGCCAGGCGGTCCAGCTTCGGCTTGCCGCCCGCATTGTCCGCCGGCGCGGCGGTGTGTTTTTTCTTCAGCGCCGCCAACGGCTGCTCCGGGAAGCGTTCGCTGAAGAGCGACTCCATGGCGGTCAGCACCTTGTCGTTGAGCAGCATCGTATCGTCGAGCCGGCCTTCCGTGTCGTCGATTCCCTTTAGCAGCCGCGCGCTCAGCCGCGCCGACTGCAGCGCCGGCTTGTCGATGGCGGGGGCGGTCACACCGGCGATTTCGATAACGAGCTGCGGGCGTTTTGCCAGCGCCTTTTCGAGCTGGGATACCTTTTCCATTTCCGGCGGTGTCAGGTCGGAGCGGCCGGCCAGGAACTGGAACTCGCCCAAATCTTCGGAATGCATACCGATCAGTCTGCCCAACAGGCGGAACGGCGCCCCCACCACCTTGGTGATCACGCCGGCCAAGGCCTTGCGGATCACGCCGCCGATATCGAATTGGGGGTCGTTGACATCACCGCTGACCGGCACGTCGATGTCGATCACGCCGTTGGCGTCTTTCAGCAGCGCCACGGCCAGGGCCAGCGGCAGGTCGGCCGCGCCCGGTTGCTCGACTTTTTCACCCAGCTTGAGGTCGGAGATGACGAGCGAGTTCTGCGCCTGTAACTGGCCGGCGTCGATCGTGTAGTGCAATTTCGTTTCCAGCTTGCCCTCGTCGATCTTGTAGCCGGCGAACAGGATCGAGTACGGGGTCAGCGAGGACATGAGCAGGTTGCGAAACTCCATTTCTATGTCCATGTGCCGCGCGGGGTCGAACAGGTCCAGCGCGCCGTCGATGCGCGCCAGCCCGTATTCATCCACCTGGCCTTCCAGGCTGACGTTGGCCGGTTCCGTGCTGCCTGTGGTCAGGGCAGAGACGGTGCCTTTGAGTTTGGCGACGCGGGCGGCGAAGGGCAGCGGCAGCGACAGGTCGGAATAGTCCAGTGCACTGTCCTTGATACTGATGCCGCCGATACTGACCGCGAAAGCCGCTGCGCCGCCGGCCTGCTCGCCGGGGGCTTCCGGGGTGCTTTTTTCAACCGTGAGTGCCGAGAGGTTGCTGCTGTGATCCGCGAACACGATCACCCGGGCCGACAGCCCGGTAAAATCCAATCGCGAAATCTCGAGGCCGCCGGCATCCAGGTCAAACTGTTCGATATCCAGCTTGTCCCAGCCCAGCAACGGTTCCTGTTTCATCGTGTCCTTCACCTCGAGACCGGAAACGCTGAGTTGGCCGGACAGCTCGGCGGGCTTTCCGGCCGGCACGTCGATTTCGATGTTGCTGTCGATGATGCCGCCGTCGATCTGAACGCGGGCGGCTTGTTGGGCATAGGCTTGGCCCACTGACAGCGGTACTTCGTGGGTGTGCGCTTTGCCTTTGAACGTGACTGCCGGTAACAGTCCCAGCTTGCCCCGGACTTCGATGCGGCCGCCCCGGGCCAGGTTACCGGACGCACTGAGCGGGATCAGGGTACCGTTACGGCTGTCGATACGGTCGAGTTCGACTTCCAGTTCGCGTACGCCTGCTGTTGCCGCCGGCGTGATGCCGCGGTCGGCGAAATCGACCTCGCCGAGATTGATTGACAGCCCGGCAATGGCGAACGCGGGCGGCGGAGCGCTGCTTTTGGCCGGCGCGCTTTTTCCACCGCCGGCGTCAGCCAGCAAGCGCTCGAGCCGGGACTGGCCGTCCGCCGTATTCTCGAAAAACAGGTAGGGCCTGGTCAGGCGAATTTGGCCGAAGGTCCAGGCCCGCCGCCACAGGCTCGCGAGCTTGAAGTCGACTTGCAAGCGGTCGAAGGCCGCGAGCCGCACCGCGTCGGTATCGCTGAGCTCGAAGCCCTTGACGTCGAGGTCCAGCCTGAACGGGTCGAAGTTGACGTCCGCGATCCGCGCGCTGCGGCCCAGGTCGTCCTGGATATAGCCGAGGACGCTGTGCTTGATGAGCACGGGAACAGCGAGATAGCCCACCAGGGCGTACAGCAGGACGGCTGCGATCAGCCAGAAGCGCCCGCGGCGCGGATTGAGCCACGGGGTTCCAGCGCGTGCAGCGTCCGCGTCGCCGACTTCATTGTCAACCGTGTTCATTCCTCAAGTACCTGACACGAGAGTCTTCAGACTACCAAATATCAGGCTGAAAGTATGCCCTGGCGAACGGCGCGGCCGCCCGGCGCCTGGGCCGGGCTTTGCTAAATTTGGCCGCGGGCGCGTACACTGCCGGGCCATGTTGACCGCCTCCTGTCACTGCGGCGGCACCCGAGGCGCTCGCCGCTATCCGCGTCAGGGTCTTCGAGGTGAATGTCACCCGCCGGCGGTGCTACACTCTTCAGTGCCGCGTTGATCCAAAGTGAAAAGGAACCCATGGAAGCCAAACTGAACGTACTGGGCGAACCGCTCGTGCCCTGCTCCGAGAAACCGCTGACCGGATTTTTCCGCGACGGCTGCTGCAACACCGACGCCACCGACCTGGGCTCGCACACCGTGTGCGTGCGGGTGACCGCCGAGTTCCTGGAATTCTCGCGCGAGCAGGGCAACGACCTCACGACGCCGATGCCCGAGTTCGGCTTCCCGGGCCTCAAACCCGGCGACCAGTGGTGTTTGTGCGCGGCCCGCTGGCAGGAAGCGCTGAAGGCGGGCAGAGCGCCGCGGGTGGTGCTGCAGGCGACCCACGCGGCCTCGTTGCGCATCGTCAAGCTGGCCGATCTGAAGCGCTTTGCGGTGGACCTGGTCTGAGCCGGCATTCCGAACCCCACAGCGTCAGTCAGACCCCCATACCGTCATTCCGGGCTTGGCCCGGAATCCGGTAACCAAGCTCGCTAATTTCCTACATCAATTGTCGTCTTCTATGAATACTGCCGGTTGAAGTTTTCGGCCATGCTGAGTTTGAACATGGCATTTCATCGCATAACAAAGCAAAGCGGTTTCGCGCACCGCGGCCACGGTTGCAAATATGTCAAATACGACATAATATACTTCCCGAATGGGCCAGCCAGATAAACCCTGTGTCATTGGCGCCTCACTCGTCCCATGCCCGTGCTGGGTGCTCGTTGCCACGAGCTTCGGATTACGGACCATGAAGTGAGTTGGCGAATAATGTACCGGATTGATGCAGATGCAATTATTCTGCTTGAGGTGTTTCGCAAGAAAACAGGCAAGACACCTAAAAGAATTATTGACCTGTGCAAACGACGCTTAGTGGAGTACGACAATGCATAAAACCAAGCGGGCAAAACTGGAAAGAAAGGGCTGGAAATTTGGCTCAGCCGATGCGTTTCTGGGGCTTTCGAAGGCGGAGACGAGCTACATAGAGCTGAAGCTGGCTTTGAGTGACAAACTAAGATCGAAAAGAGTGAGCCGGAACCTGACTCAAACCGAACTCGCCCACCTGGTGCATTCCAGCCAGTCGCGGGTGGCAAAAATGGAGGCGGGAGATCCTGCCGTTTCCATCGACCTGCTTATCAAATCTCTGTTGGCGCTTGGTGTTTCAAAGAAGGAGTTGGGGCGATCTATCAGTTGAACCTTTTACCTTGAGCACACCGCAAGGCGCCGCACGGGCAGTCGGTGCCCAGCTTGAAATAAAACTGGTATTCTCTGGCGAGGCCGCCTGAGTTGGGCGCGAGGCGGCGCCAGCGAAGGCGCTTGGAGAAGGAGACAGCATGAGCACCGAGACAAGAATCGCCGAGCAGCCCTGCGATTTCGAGCAAGGCAGCGCCGGCATCGAACTTCTGATCAAGCCGCGGGAGAGGGACCTCGGCGGCTTTTCGGTGCGCCGCGTGCTGCCGACCACCGAGCGCAGGATGGTGGGCCCGTGGATTTTCTTCGATCACATGGGCCCGGCCGAGTTCGCGCCCGGCGAGGGCGTCAACGTGCGCCCGCACCCGCACATCAACCTGGCCACGGTGACGTACCTGTTCGAGGGCGAAATCGTGCACCGCGACTCGCTCGGCAACGAACAGGCGATACACCCCGGCGATATCAACCTGATGATGGCCGGAGCCGGCATCGTCCATTCCGAGCGCGAACGCCCCGAGGTCAAGGCCAGGGTCCACCGGGCGCACGGCCTGCAGCTGTGGCTGGCGCTGCCGGAAGCCGACGAGGAGGCCGAGCCGGCGTTCTATCACTACCCCGGCAAGGAAATACCCAGGGTCACGGTCGGCGAGGTGCCCGTGCGCGTGATGATGGGCAGCGCCTTTGGCGTGACCTCGCCGGTCAAGACCTTCGCCGAGACCCTGTACGTGGAGGCGCACCTGCAAGCGGGCCAGGCGCTGACGCTGCCGCAGGCGCAGGAGCGGGCCGTCTATGTCGCCAGCGGCCGCCTGGCGGCGGGCGGCACCCAGATCGCCGAGCACACGATGGCGGTGTTTGCCGATGTACCGGGCATCC
The DNA here is from genome assembly GCA_963774415.1 of uncultured Gammaproteobacteria bacterium. Lineage (GTDB taxonomy): Bacteria > Pseudomonadota > Gammaproteobacteria > Xanthomonadales > SZUA-36 > SZUA-36. Next base: position 134,980 of record CAVZEU010000004.1, read on the forward strand.
GCCTCGAGGCGAAAAGCGAGGCCCGCATCGGCATCATCGGCGGCGAGAAAATGACCGGACCGCTTCATCGAGTGGAACTTCGTCTCGAGCCGCAAGGAGCGCATCGACAAGGCCAAGGCCGACTGGAAGGAAGGCCGTTTCCCGAAAGTGCCGGGGGATGAAGACGAATTCATCCCGCTGCCCGAGTAAGGCGCCCACGGTGCAGGCGCTGGAAAAAACCTACCCCGTCGTGCTTCGCCAGGACGTCATCTGGGGCGACATGGACGCCTTCGGCCACGTCAACAACACGGTGTATTTCCGTTATTTCGAGGACGCGCGCATCGCCTATTTCGACCGCATCGGCGTGCACGGCCTGATGCAAGAGAGCCAGGACCGGCCCGATCCTGGCCTCGACCCGTTGCGACTTCCGCCTGCCGCTGGAATACCCCGACCGCATCCGGGTCGCGGCGCGCTGCGAGATCCTCTCGGCGAAGAAATTCAACATGCACTACGCGGTCTTCAGCGAAAGCAACGACACCATAGCCGCCGAGGGCGAGGGCCTGATCGTCTTCTACGATTACGCCAACAAGAGAAGCTGCGAGATGCCGAAGGCGATCGTGGAGGCGATCGAGACACTGGAGGCCAATACACGGGCGTAGGGCGTTTTATCGACCAACCTTTTCCTGCTGCTACTTTCTGAATTAATGCCGTCGCGTGCAATTATCAATCGACATATTGAACGCAATATGTCGATTAAGAGCTCAAAAATCGACATTTACTGAAACCAAGCCCAAGGAGCCCCGGGCTTGAGTAGTCCCGTCATTCCGGAGGCGCGCAGCGCGATCCGGAATCTCCCACCATCATACGTGCGCGTATCGCAACCCACTTGTCATTCCGGGAGGGCGCATGCCTACGTCGGTTCGGGCCTTTTATGACTGCTGCCAGTGTTTGATGGCCCCATACTGGTCGTTGGCGAACTTCGGCAAAAAAAAGGGGGGTGGATGGTGTATTTTCGTGTTATCATATATGATAACTTCAGTAAATGAAATGGCAAATCACCTTCTATAACAAGAAGGTTGAATCGGCGGCAATGGCGCTCCCTGAGGGCATTCTGGCAAATCTTCTGCACATAGCGACGCTGATTGAAGATTTTGGCCCGGACATTGGTATGCCATATACCCGCACCCTTGGTTCAGGCTTGTTTGAAATTCGAGCCAGGGGTAAGGAAGGGATTGCACGTGCGGTGTATTGCGTCCGGGCGAGGAGAGAATTGATCGTGCTGAACGTATTTATCAAGAAGTCGCCAAAAGTGCCGCGCAAAGAATTAGCTGTTGCCAGAAAGCGAATGAAAGAGGTATTGAAATGAACCGCCCAACATTTGGAGATTTCAAAAAAGCCGCGCTTTCGCGACCCGAGGTAAAGGCTGAGTATGAGCGCCTGGCAGCGACATATGAATTGCGTAAAAAGCTGATTGGTATACGCAAGGCCGCGGGGTTTACCCAGGAACAGATGGCCAGGGCACTAAAGACCCAGAAAAGTAACATCTCCAGGCTGGAAAATGTTGATTCAAAAAACTCACCCACACTCTCCACCATCGAACGTTATGCCAGCGCGGCGGGCTTTAAGCTGGAAATAAACTTTGTACCGCAACGCCGTTCGTAAATGCAGCTGGGCCTAGTTGTTCAAGCGCGAGTTCTCCCATCATTCCGGACGCGTGCAGCGCCTCACCCCCGTCATTCCGGACGAGCGCAGCGCCTCACCCCCGTCATTCCGGACGAGCGCAGCTCGACCCGGAATCTCCCACCATCAAACGTGCTTGTAACGAAACCCTGAATCTATCCTCACCTACACAAATTACATTCAAACCCGATAGCCATCACGTAACCCCTGACGCATGCTCATCCCATGCGAATGTTACAAAGCAGGGGCTTCGACAAGCACGCACATTGCCCTGAAAAAGTAGAAGCCATCGCCTTTCGCCGGGTTCGTTACCTGCCTATTCCCTGTGCACCGTATATCGACGGGGTTGCCGCAACGTCTTATAAGTGGTACCTTCAGTGGTAACATTTACCAGTGGGTAAAATACGACGGGGAAACTATGTTTTCCTGTGCTGGACGGGCGATCACTCACCCCGGCACGTGCATGTCTACCGTCGTTCAAAGCTGGTGTTGAAATGGGACCTGGAAAACCAACAGCCCATGCAAGGTAAAGCCAGCAGAAAGATTCTTCAATTGATCGGGGAACTGGTAGCTGAAGGCAAACTATGAAAATACGCAGCGTTGACATAAACAACCGGAAAAAAGAGTTTTCAGTGCTTACCTATTCCGGGACGAGCTTGTCATTTCCCTATGCCAAAGCAACACCCCGTCCGCAAACCGACGACCGGATCATGAAGGTTTTTGTAGACAGCGAACTCGCCAAGGAAGCCATTACGTATGTGCTGGAATCCGGTAAGGAAGGCTCGGTACATATCGAGCAGTTTCTCGAATACAACGAAGATCCGATATATCTCGCAGATCTTTTGACCTACAAACTCACCCTGGAAGCAGGGCGCGGAATAAAATCCAGCGGCCTGAGCAGACGCCAGATCGCCAAAAGACTCGGCACCTCTGTACCGCAGCTATACCGACTGCTGGACCCGACAAACACCCGCAAATCCATGAATCAGCTGGTCGCGCTTTTGCACGTCTTAAGCTGCAATGTTGACCTTGTAGTCAAAAAGAAAGCAGCCGCATAACCGCGCAAACCACAACTCGTCATTCCGGACGCGCGCAGCGCCCCCTCCCGTCATTCCGGACGCGCGCAGCGCGATCCGGAATCCTCCCTCATTCTGAACCGGTTTGGGGTCGGTAACGGAAGACTGAAAGTTCGGGGGCTTTTCCCGACATAAACTGACGGTATGCCAGAATCCAGATACCGCCAGGTCTCGGCAGAAGACACGCCCTGCTACCACTGCATCTCCCGCTGCGTACGGCGTGCCTCAAAGAATATTTCAAGCCCATGGGTGTCTGCTATCTCCCTCCTGGCTTCCATTTTTTCGGCAGACGTATGCGCTTATGCGGTAATAATGAGTAACCATTATCACGTGGTGCTGCTTATTGACGCTGGATAGTCACTAAATAGCGCTCAATACATCTTCCAACCTTTTTAACCCGCTCGCATGCTTGTGATCTGACATTCTTCCCAGGTTCATCAGTTTCCATTGGACTGCGGGCATTTGATCAATACCCTGCAAAGGCAATAGTGACCAATCAGGTTTCCGATTTTTGACTGACATCAAAAATTGCTTGTCAGTTTCTGTCAGGGATTTTCGAACTTTCTCAATCAGAAGTTCGCGAGCGTTTTCCAGAGTTGGAAGATCAATGGGCTCTTTTGTCATGCCAAAAAACGAGCTTTCAAAAGCCTGGTCCATATCTTGAAGATTAGGATTCAGCAACTCTGAAATTGGCCGGGAGTGACTGATCAGATAAACCAGGAAAGCCTCGAATATTTCCCGGGTAATTCCTTCATCAGCCATCAATTGCATCACATCGTAAATGTCACGAGGATGTTGCCTGTCCAAGGCCGCACAAATCTTGCCTCCGTACAGGTCCGGGACCGAAGCAACGGAAATATTGGCATAACCAAATTCACTTTCCACTGCAGGATGAATGTCTCTTTCTTTCGGCTTAAGCACAGTGCCGCGCGCCACTGGGCTCATTTCAATTTTGACCCGGAATCCACCCCCATCGACCATGATTTTTAGACGGTCTTCAAGCAACTTGGCATTGTACCGAGGCGAAACACTGATCAGGCTCTGTACAATCCTGTTTAACGCTTCGGCTGCTCGATTGAGCGAAATCTCGCGGTCTTCAATCGGGACATAGACAAGATCTATGTCCACCGATAATCTGGGCATATCCCGTAAGAACAGATTTATGGCTGTTCCACCCTTGAGAGCAAAGCACGTTTCTCTGGCCACGAACGGCAGTACCCGAACAAGGAGTTCAACTTGCCTGTAATAAACGCTATCACGGTCCATGCTGAAACTCGCGTGGCACCGTTATCTGGTACTTTTTATCCAGGATTCCGTCTTTGATTATTTGCCGCTTTCCGGCGCCCAAATTTGCATTGGCGCAATCGATATTCTTCAGCCAGGCATGTTGATAGTGTTCTGCCAGGAAAAGCAATAACCGGGTTACCTTGACTGATTTGCAGGCATTCAGATAAGCCTCCATCACGGCGGGACGGAGGTTTACCAGCCCCTCTACGACTTCTGCGGCATTGCTGAATGAGCTTTTGTCAGATACCAGGTACAGCAACTCAAACGTTGCTCTTTCCAGTGAGGAGATCCTGATACTGAAATCACCATACTTTGCGGCCGCCAAATCTATTTTATCCGCCCGGAGAGAGTTATCCGCTGCAAACAGGTTTGTTGGCAGGAACCGCAGTTGAACCCCCCAATCGTACTTGTTCATCCAGGTGGGGAGGCGGGTTCGTGGCGTGGCAAACAGATAAACTGTCTCTTTATGAAGCGGTAAGTAGTGGGCATATCCCTGAAGTGACAAGGCTGTTTCGCCCCCAGGCCAAACTTGCAGATTCGCATGCCTTTGCAGTGCAAATACCGCTCCTTTCCAGTCTACTTTGTCGTGGGCACGTATATAGGCGCCATGGCCTATACGCTTCAGCCAGTTACTGCTCAGATATTCATGGGCGAGTTGGCGTGTAACCCCTTGATCGGAGAGCCATGACTGCAAGGCAACGGTGCCGCTTGGCCATTTGCTTTGGAGTTGGTTTATTTTTGAGCTCATTAGTAAATGTACTCTTTACATTTGCGCGTAATTATAAACTTTTAATAGTTTAAAAACAAACGTAAAAGTAAAGATTATCTGGACGATTATGCGAATTATCAAACTAAAATAAATCGACTTGAGGGGACAAAAGCAGAAAGATAACGTAAATTATTTTTTGCTTGCTTCCCTGTAGGCCTGATCAATAATGGCGATCAGCTGCATTTGTCATTGTGGTCTCCCCGCCAGAATCATGTTGTGCATCATCGCGTGGATAAGTTGGCTGTCCAGATGTGCTATTGGGCAGGTGGGGACTTTATTGATGTGGATCAGGCGCAAGTTGCAAGCGAGCGGTTAAGGTAGCAGCCGAAAAATACCAAGAAGTTTTAAGGAAGGGGAGATGAGGAAGGAATCTCTGATCATTTTTTCGCTGGCGGCCGTGCTCAGCCTGGGCATCGTCGGCGCGCTGCACTATTTTTACCTGCAAAGCCAAAAGCAGACTCCAGACACCAGCCGACGTTCAGGCCAGCCTGCCACCGGGACCGGCTGAGACCGGGCGCCCCACGAAACGCCCGTTAGCCTAGAACCGCAACTCCCATCAAATGCACAAAAGCGAACGGCTCGATATTTTGGACAAACGCCAGCCGTTGCGAATACGCAGATCTGAACAACCGGCTTTCCCATGCGGACCCCGTCAAACCCGTTCCACGTGTGACAACCCACAGCAGATACCAAAAAGTGCGCTAGTGCGAGTTCATCACGAGACGCAATGCCACTGAAAGAGTCGCGAAACCCGTTCCCAGGGACATGAAGTTCGCCTGCAGTTTTCCAATCGGGATGGCGCAGAGGATTGAAAAGAAGTCCTTGAGATTGAAAGACGACCCTGCCGAGAGCGTATGGCGGCCGACCTACTGCAAGTGGGTTTGCAAGGCGCGCAGAGAGCGTTGCGAAAACATCGAGGACTATCTGCTGGACACGCGGATATGCCCGCAGTGGGGAAAACTGCATCGAGAGTTTTGCAATTCGTGACAACCCGCAATCGCGTGGCGTCTGCAACGCGATGATTTGGTTTATGCAAATCTGAGGCGTAGAATCGGCCCGAAGGGTGGCCACCCCACCCCATCACGGACGACAACAAAGATAAAAGGGCTGCTATGTCACCCCAGGGGGATGAACGTCAAGCGCGCGAAGAAATCGACCGGCTGCTGATGGCGGCGGGTTGGGACGTGTGTGATGTCGGGCAGCAGAATCTGGCCGCCCATCGGGGAGTTGCCATTCGTGAGTTTCCATTGCCCGGCCGCGAAGCCGCGGACTATATGCTGTATCTGGATGGCAAGGCCGCCGGCGTCATCGAAGCAAAACGCATTGGCGCGACCCTCACGGGCGTTGAAATACAATCCGAAAAATACAATACCGGTTTGCCGCAAGAGTTGCCGGCCTGGGAACGTCCTCTTCCCTTTGCTTATGAATCAACCGGCCTTGAAACCCACTTTACAAACGGGCTAGACCCCAACCCGCGCGCTCGGCCCGTATTCGCTTTTCACAAGCCGGAAACTCTGGCCACGTGGCTCGATTCACCCGCGCCCACCCAAGTGGCCGACAGTGAAGGCAAATACGAAATGACCGGCCGCACCTTTCTGGCCCGCATGCAACAAATGCCCACATTGATTGAGGAGGGCCTTTGGCCTCCACAGGTCAGAGCGATCAGGAACCTGGAGCAGTCCCTGCGTGAAAACCGCCCGCGCGCCTTGATCCAGATGGCCACCGGCTCCGGCAAGACCTTCACCGCCATCTCTTTCATCTACCGCCTGATCAAGTTCGCCGGCGCGCGCCGCGTGCTGTTCCTGGTCGACCGCGGCAATCTGGGTGACCAGACCTTGAAGGAATTCCAGCAATACCAATCGCCCTACAACAACTTCAAATTCACCGAGGAGTACATCGTTCAACGCCTGACCAGCAACACGCTCGATACCACCGCGCGCGTTTGCATCTGCACCATCCAGCGCTTGTACTCCATGCTGAAAGGCAAGGAGCTGCCCGAAGACCTGGAAGAGGAATCGGGTGATCAGCTGGGCCGGCTGTTCAAGCAACCGGAACCGATTGAATACAACCCCAACATCCCGATCGAGACGCTTCGACATCATCGTCACCGACGAATGCCACCGCTCCATCTACAACCTCTGGGCGCAGGTGCTGGAGTACTTCGACGCCTACCTGATCGGCCTCACCGCCACGCCCAGCAAGCAGACTTTCGGCTTCTTCAAGCAGAACCTGGTGATGGAATACAACCACGAAATGGCCGTGGCCGATGGCATCAACGTCAACTACGACGTCTACCGCATCCGCACCAAAATCACCGAAGCCGGCTCCAAGGTCGAGTCGGGTTACTCGGTGCAGATCCAGGAACGCGACACGCGCAAGAAGCGCTGGGAACAGCTCGACGACGATTTCGAACTACGACCCCAACCAGCTCGACCGCGACGTGGTCGCCCCGGACCAGATCCGCAAGATCATCCAGACCTACCGCGACAAGCTGCCCACCGAAATCTTCCCCGGCCGCGAGTGGGTGCCCAAGACCCTGATCTTCGCCAAGGACGACGCCCACGCCGAGAACATCGTCGAGATCGTGCGCGAGGAGTTCGGCAAGGGCAACGACTTTGCGCAGAAGATCACCTACCAGACCACCGGCGCGAAGCCCAAGGACCTGATCAACGATTTCCGCACCAGCGCCATGCCGCAGAGTCGCGGTGACCGTGGACATGATCGCCACCGGCACCGACATCAAGGCCGTGGAAGTCGTGATGTTCATGCGCGCGGTTAAATCCCGCGCCTTCTTCGAGCAGATGAAAGGCCGCGGCGTGCGCGTGATCCAACCGGACGACCTGCATAGCGTGACCCCGGACGCCAAGGTACAAGGACCACTTCGTCATCGTCGATGCCGTGGGCGTCTGCGAGCAGGACAAAACCGACTCGCGCCCGATGGAGCAAAAGCCGACCGTCAGCTTCGAGAAGCTGATGCAGGCCGTGGCCTTCGGCAACACCGAAGACGACGTGCTCACCTCACTGGCCGGCCGTCTCGCGCGCATGGAACACAGCATGAGCGCGGAGGACGATCAGAAGATTCGAGATTTATCCGGTGGCCTCGGAATCAAGGAACTCAGCCGAAGAATTGTCGAAGGCCTCAACCCCGATCGCCACATCGAACAGGCCAATCAGGACCTGGGCCGGACCCCGGACGACGATCAACCGATCCCGGACAAGGCGCTGCACGAGGCCAGACAGAAAGTCGTGCAGGAGGCCGTCAAGCCCTTCCACGACCCGAAGCTGCGCGAAGCCATCAACGACATCAAGAAGAAGAACGAAATCGTCATCGACCATCGTCAGCCCCGACGAAGTGCTGGAAGCCCGCTTCTCGCAAGGCGCGCTCGACCGCGCCAAGGCCATGACCGAGTCCTTCGAGCAATTCATCGAGGACAACAAGGACGAAATCACGGCCCTGCAGATTCTCTATTCACATGCCGTACAGCAAGCGCCGTGTCAGCTTCGAGGACATCAAGGAACTGGCCGACGCATCGCAGCGCCGCCCAATCTCTGGAGCGAAACCCAGCTTTGGGATGCATACCAGCGCTTTGGAGAAGAGCAAATCCAGTGGTCGATGTCAAGCACCTGGCGCGCAAGCGGCAAGCGCATCCTCACCGATCTTGATATCGCTGGTGCGCTACGCCATCCACCAGGAAAACGAACTCGTCCCGTTCCCCGAACGCGTCAACGCCAACTTCAAGGCTTGGCTGCAACGCCCAGATCCGTCATTCCCGCGAGAGAGCGGGAATCTCCACCATTTTCCGAAGAACAACTCCACTGGCTGGAAATGATCCGCGACCACATCGCCGCCAACCTCGGCATCGAGCCGGATGACTTCAAGTACGCGCCGTTTTTGCAGGAAGGTGGGCTTGGCAAGGTGCATCAGCTGTTCGGTGACAAGCTGAACGTGATTATTGAAGAATTGAACGAGACGTTGGCGGCATGAGCGTACGAAAGGCAACCAATAGCGTTCACGAGATTGGCGAAGCAGCCGAATCATTCACAGGCCTCAAGGCGTTGCCGCAGGGTGGATGTGGGCAAAGCTCGGCGACATCTGTAACACAACTAGCGGGGGGACACCGAGCAGGAAGAACGCTGAGTACTTTACCGGGGACATACCGTGGGTAAAGTCCGGTGAACTCCCCGACGGCTTTGTTACGGAAGTCGAGGACGTATTACTGAGGATGCCGTTGCGAATTCCAGTGCAAAACTGTTTCCGGCGGGGACACTTCTCATTGCACTCTATGGCGCGACGGTCGGAAAGCTCGGCATCCTGAAGGAAGACGCGACGACGAATCAGGCAGTTTGCGCGATTTTCCCGACCGAAGACCTCGATACAAGGTACCTGTTCTGGTATCTCCGATTTGTTCGGTCCGATTTGGTGGCACAGGCAGTTGGTGGAGCACAACCGAACATTAGCCAAGGAATTTTGCGCGACTTGCTGGTTCCCATTGCACCCCTCGAGCAACAAAAGCGCATCGTCGCCGAAATCGAAAAACAATTCTCCCGCCTCGACGAAGCCGTCACCAACCTCAAGCGCGTCAAGGCCAACCTCAAGCGCTACAAAGCCGCCGTCCTCAAAGCCGCCGTCGAAGGCCGCCTCGTCGAAACCGAAGCCGAACTCGCCCGCCGCGAAGGCCGCAACTACGAAACCGGCGAGCAACTCCTCCAACGCATCCTCGAGGAGCGCCGCCAGCAGTGGGAAGAATCTGAACTGGCCAAGATGACAGGGAAGGGCAAACGCGCCAAGAAATGACAAGTGGAAGCAGAAAATACAAAGAACCTGGCGCGCCCAATACCACCGACCTGCCCGAACTGCCGGAGGGATGGGCGTGGGCATCTATCGAGCAACTTGCCAGCTTGGTCGACTCGGAAAGATGTTGGATCAGGCAGAACATAAAACAGGGAAGGAGTTGCCTTACATTCGAAACATCAATGTCCGATCGGGACTCGGTTGATACATCAGACCTACTGACGATGTACTTCAAAGAAAGTGAGCTCGAAAGATATGGTTTGCGCAGGGGCGATGTTCTCGTTTGTGAGGGAGGTGAGCCAGGAAGAGCTGCAGTGTGGGATGGTCGAGAGCCACGGATGATGTATCAGAAGGCCAATCATCGGGTTCGGTTTGTCGATAATTACCAACAGAGAACCTAGTCTATTTATTGAGCTCCATGGCGAGTACTGGGCACCTGGCGCGTTGGTTTACCGGAAGCACAATAAAGCACTTCACTCGCGAATCGTTTGCGCAGCTTCCAATCCCCGTAGCGCCAATCGCTGAACAAGTCCGCATAGTAGCCGAAGTCGACTGTCGGCTCTCCCTTTTAGGTGAGACCGAGGCCGACGTTGATGAAAACCTCCAGCGTGCCGCTCGTCTGCGCCAGGCTATTCTGGCGAATGGGTTCACTGCAGGTTTGACGACAGGTAAGGCGATCAAGCAAGGCGAACTGCAAAGGAGAGTAGCGGCCGATGAAATCTAAATTTCCAAGAGGCTCTGAATGGCGCAGGTGGGATCTGCATATTCACACTCCTGATTCTGCCTTACATAGCGAATTCAAAAGTTGGGAATCCTATTTGGACGCCCTGGAGTCGGCTGATCTCGCTGTTGGTGTCGTTGGCGTAACAGACTATGCGACGCTCGACGGGTACACCCGTATACGCAAGGAGATCGAAGATAATGGCCGATTACAGAATTTCCTTTTAGTTATTCCGAATATTGAGTTTCGTATCTCTCCCTTCACAAAAAAAGGACAGGCAATAAATCTCCATCTGTTAATTGATCCAAAAGATTCTGATCACGTTCAGAAAATTCAAGATGCTTTGAGTAGACTAACGTTTACATTTCAGGAACAGAAATATCCATGTAATCCAGTTGGCCTCAGAGCCTTGGGTCAAGCAGTCGACGAAAATGTTGAGGATGACATGGCAGCGTATGCCGAGGGCATTAAACAGTTTAAGCCTGACTTTGATGCGTTTCGAGATTGGTATGACGGAGAGAAATGGCTGCTGCAAAGTTCGATAGTTGTTGTAGCGAATAGCAACAACGACGGAGCATCTGGGCTCAATCATGACGATGGCTACAAAGCTAAGCGGCAACAAATATATCGATTCAGTGACGCAATATTTTCCGGCAATCCTAAGGATCGAGACTATTTCCTTGGCAAGGGATCTGATACCAAAGAACAGCTGATTAAATCTATTAATGGCCCTAGGCCGTGTATTCATGGGTCAGATGCACACAATGAAGAAAAGCTCTTCAAGCCTGATAAAGATAGGTACTGCTGGATAAAGGCTGACCCTACTTTCGAGGGCTTAAGGCAAGTGATTTACGAGCCCGAGGCAAGGGTGAGAATTCAGAAAAGCTCGCCGACCCTAGATTTGCGCAAGCCCTTTTTCGAGCGGGTCATCGCTTCTGGCGAAGTGATGGGGGGCGACGGCCAAAAATAAAAAGTACTGAAATTCCATTGAATCGAAACCTTGTCACCCTTATTGGTGGCCGTGGGACAGGTAAGAGCATTCTGTTTGACTGCATCTTTAAGACGTTCGGTCGGGCGTCTTCGGCCCTCGATGATCGCCTGCAACGGCTGCATCCGAAACACGTCAAGGTTTACTATGAAAAGTCTGACGGTGACCAGATAATATATGACGCTGATCGGCAAGACCAGTTGTCCTACTTGCACGTTAGACAAGGTGAAATAAGGGGCCTTGTGACTCAATCCGACGAACTTAGCCGTCAAATCAAGCAACTCTTGGGCATCGAATATACAGATGCTGTCCCTGAATACGACTTTGAAGTCACTGAATTGCTAGAACGAATTCGGAAGAATAAGGGCTGGCTTGATCAGAAAGATTCCGATGGAAACCAAATCAACTCGGAAGCTTATAACAAGTCTGGGTCTGAGAGTAGCAAGCAGCTAATAGAGACAATAACAACAGACCAAAACGAGGAACTAATCGGGCAGTACAAAAGCAACGCTCAATCTGTCAATGCCAAGGAAGCTCTTAGGAAGTCACTTCGAGAACTACGCGTCAGAAGCAAAGTAGATCGAGAGGAATTGTCTTCAATGATTGGCGAAGTTAATAAGCATGATTTGGGTGGAAGGAAAATCCCAAGCCCTGACTACGCGGCGTTTGATGAAACCCTTAGGGAAATCGGCGAGGAGGTTGAGGACGAAATTCGACGACTCCGCTCTGAGAATAGTGATATTTCCGCGAGATTTAGAGAACAGGGGATAGATCAAGATATTAGCGGCCTATTGGCAAAAGTTGAGCAATATCAGAAAGTTATTGACCAGTCGAATGATAGATTGCAGGAAATTGAAAGCAGAACGATGTTGCTTGAGGGACTAATAAAAGATCGCTCCGAAGTTACGGAACAAATAGGCAGGGATTTTAACAGTCACAAGCGGGACATGGATGCTCGGTTCGCTGCATTAAAGAAGGGGAGAGAAGACTGGGCGCCAGATCAGAGGAAACTAGTAGAGAATCTACTAAGCGACATTGACGTTAAGGGCCAAGTTGATTTCGATGTTGACGCATTTTATGACGGCCTTCGGGAACTGCTGAATGGTCAAAAGTTCCGTAGCACGAACACAGAGTCGCAGCTTGATAGGATTCGGGACCGAATTAGCGTTAATTCCTATGAGGAGTATTTGAGACTGCTTCGAGGGGAAGCAATTATCACTGACCCCGTGGGTAACAAGATTACAGTGGAGGATTTCGCTTCAGACGAAAGTTATTTCCTTAAGACGAGCTACGATATTTTTGATTACTTGTTCAGCTATCGGCATCGATCGAAGTACCTCGGTGTTAGGGCAATTATCACTTATAAGAATAAAACTCCTGAAAAACTCTCGGTAGGGCAAAGGGGAACTTTTTATGTGTGCATGAAGCTTGCTACGGACCCATTTGGAAGCCCCTTTATATTCGACCAGCCTGAGGATGATCTAGATAATGAGTTCATCATGGAAGAGCTGGTGCCTTTGTTTAGAAAAATAAAGAAATATCGGCAGGTCATCATTGCAACACACAATGCAAATTTGGTTGTAAATGCTGATGCTGAACAAGTGATTGTGGCCTCTAACAACGAAGAGTTCCTTTCTTATCACTCCGGCTCATTGGAGCACTCCGATCCCATAGGCGGCAAGGGAATCCGAGAGGAAGTTTGCCGCATTTTGGAGGGTGGCCGTACAGCGTTTGAGCAGAGAGAGTGGAAGTATGGGTTTAGGCAAACATGATGGCCGTAACCAAACGAGTTGCCCAAAAACTCTGGAACAAGTGCAACGTTCTCCACGACGACGGTAAGTCTTACGACGACTACGTCGAGCAGTTCACCTACCTGCTGTTCCTCAAACTGGCCGACAATCTGTTCGATCTCTACCACCACACCCTCGAAGCCTAATGTCGGACGTCCATAAATACCTGCGCGAACTGGGGCAATCGCTTTCTGATTTCCTCGAGCGAGGAGTTGCCCGAAATAGCAGGTACAGAATGGTGGGAGCGTTCAGTCCTGTCTGTGTTGACGCCAATGCAGCTCGATAACGTGCAGAAGCCGCCAGATCACTGGACTTGCCGGGCTCGATCTCGCGGCACTGCTGCGTGTGCTGGATCAGAACTGGCATGAGATCAGCCGGAGCAAGAGTTTGCCCTGGGAAGTGCGGAATTTCATCAAGGAGACCCACAGCATCCGCAACCGGTGGGCTCACGCCGGCGCCAACCCAGCGCCAAAGGAGGATACCTACCGCGACCTGGATACCATGCAGCGATTGGCGCAGGCCCTGGGGGATTCGCCGCTGGCGGAAAGACTGGGACATGCAAAGCGCGATCTGCTGCTGGGGAGTTCAGCCGCGAAAACTCCGAGCAAGCCGCATCCAGTCGAATCAGCAGCGGGAGAGCTGCGCGACAGCGCAGGTGATGCCATCGCCGCACAAAGCGATACTCCGCAGCCCCGCCAAGACCCAACGCCGGCGAGTGAGGATTCGGCGTCAGACGTTGACCTGGCTTTAATGGGCTGCGTCAAAACAAAACTAGAGGGCCGCCACAAGGCGAAGGACCTGTTCATCTCGCCGCTCTTCCTCGGCCGAAGGGCACGGGCAGAGGCGCTTGGAGTGCCTTGGTTCATCCTGTCCGCCAAGTATGGTCTGTTGGACCCGGAACGCGAGGTGGACACCTATGACGTCTCCCTGAATGACGCAAGCACGGCGGAACGCCGGGCTTGGGCCGCTAGAGTGCTCGGGCAGTTGCAAGAGCGCTTTGGCTCGGTGGCAGGAAAGACCGTGGAGGTTCATGCGGGCGCCAGCTACCGAAAATTTGGACTCGTGCAGGGGCTCAGAGCGGCGGGCGCTCGTGTAAATGTTCCGCTCGAACACGCTCGGCAGGGGGAGCAGCTTGCCTGGTACACCAATCAGGCCCGGCAAGCACCTTATGATGTGCCGCCTCCTTCGCGCAATGAAACTCCGAAGGTACGGCACGCACCAGCCTCCGGTCCGCCCGCAAGCCTCTGACCTGGCCGTTGAGCTGTTGAGTGTCGAGCCGATCCCGCCGTTCAGCTACCGCTGGCCCGAAAACGTGGAGGAATTCTCCACAGGCTGGGAAATGCAGGTCCGTTATGGTGGGGAGGTCCACCGAATGCGATACGGCATTGGACAGTCGGCATTGCTTCGGTAGAAACCGGATTCATACCGTGGCCTGGCTCGATGGTCATCCGATGGTCGAAGGCGCCGAAGCTGAGGACTATCCGTTACGGGCGACCTCGTGAGCGTGCTCAAGGTGTTTGGCGGCAATCGCGATGCACGGTCGCTCGAAGAAGTTGATCCTGCCTATTCGGACTTTCGGGTTGAACGGCACTGCGATGCGATCCAAGGGCCGAATGCCCGGCGTGGGCTGGCTGTGCGAATCGGACGTGACGATCTTCAATCTTGGGCCCACCACGCACTTTTGCGTGCGCGGTCAAAGGGCGTGGTCGCCGGCAACAAGAGAGCCAGGCCAAAAACGGCAGCGGCTCCGTCGGTTGTTGAAGTTGATGCAGGAACCCCGAAGCGCGTGGTCGAGGGCCTGCTGGAATTCGGGCAACGCTTGGCGGCTGGAAAGCCGGCCAGCTTTACGCCAGATGCGCAGGCTGACGCCTTCGTGCGCAATGATCCATTCGCCTTCCTGGTGGCCGTGATCTGTGATGAGCAGGTGCGCTTCGAGGCAGCCTGGGAAGCGCCGCTCAAACTCAAACAGCGCCTTGGGCATTGGGATATTCATCGTATTGCAAGCGAGAGAGATCTCGTCAGAGCAGCATTTTCCGGCCCGCCGGCCCTTCACCGCTGGGTATCCGTAACTGCCGACCGGGTGGTTGCAGCGGCCGCGCGCGTCATTTCACGATATCGGGGAGACGCCAGCCTGATTTGGGGCGACGAACCTTCCGCCGAGGAGCTGCGGGAAAGGTTTGAGTTGTTCGAGGGCATTGGGCAGAAGAAATCTGCGATGGCGGTGGAGATTGTTGGAGCGCATGCTCCGTGTGCCGTTGCGGCAGCTTGACGGAAGTGATGTCGCTGTGGACGTACACGTGCGGCGTGTGTTTCTCCGCTCGGGACTCGCGGATCGCGATGACGTGCAGTCACATCGTGGCCGCAGCGCGAAGCGCCAGTCCTGACCGCCCCGGTGCACTCGACTATCCGGCTTGGGAGATTGGTCGCACCTGGTGCCGCCCTTCGGCTCCGGACTGTGGTGGCTGCCCGATTGGGGGTGTGTGCCCGCGTTTCATCGATCGTGCTGCCGACGTGCGGGGGGCGTAGCGTCGTTGCATTTTGGTTGGACCATGATATTCTATATTCTAGAATCTAGAACGTAGAACGGCGATGAACTTGAAACCACAAGACATTCTGGTGCTACTGAAGCTTCTCTCAATTGGGCAGAAGGACTGGACTTATGCCTGGTTGGCGGTACAGCTAGATATGAGCCCGTCACAATTACACGCCGCGGTAAAACGAGCGCTGGCGGCACAACTGGCGGTGAAGAAGGGCAACCGCATTGTCCCAAACCGGCGCAATCTTGAAGAGTTTCTGGTACACGGAATCCGCTACGTGTTCGTGCCCGAGCGCGGCGAACTGACACGTGGCATGCCCACCGGATATGCGGCACCTCCGTTGGCAAACTACTTTATCGAATCCGATGAGCCACCTCCCGTGTGGCCGACGCCCGTTGGTTCAGTACGCGGACAGTCTTTCTCTCCTTTGTACAGATTGGTTCCGGGTGCTGCGGCAAAAGACCGCATGCTTTACGAACTGCTTTCGCTGGTGGACGCTATTCGTGGTGGTCGTGCGCGTGAGCAAAATCTGGCGATCAAAGAACTGAAAATGCGGCTTGAGCAGCATGATTAGGGCGCAAAACCCCAACATTCAAATACTGGAGTTGGCCGTCGACCAGCTCGGAAACCTTGCCGATGAGATGGTGTTTCTCGGCGGTTGCGCGACCGGGTTATTAATGACCGATACTGCCGCACCGCCCATTCGTGCAACACAGGATGTGGACGTGATCATCGAAGTCGCTACATTAGCCGAGTATCATCGGCTGTCGGAACGATTGCGAGAAAGGGGATTTGCAGAAGACCAGAGTCCGGACGCCCCCATTTGCAGGTGGGTGGCACCGGGCGTGGTGCTGGACGTCATGCCCACCGGTGAGGAGATACTGGGATTTGGTAACCGTTGGTATCGGCCCGCCTTATCCGCGGCAATGGGCCTGAACTTACCCTCAGGAAAATTCATTCAGATGGTCACGGCGCCGTATTTTTTGGCAACGAAACTGGTAGCGTTTGACAATCGGGGGCGTCGTGATTTCATGATGAGCCAGGATATGGAGGATATCGTGGCGGTACTGGATGGACGGCCAGAGTTGATAGGCGAATTGGAAGAACATGCCGACAGCGGTCTCCGAAGTTACCTCGCAAAGCGATTTGGTGAACTACTGGACAACGAAGACTTTCTGGCGGCGCTTCCAGGACATGTCCAAGGTGGCGCTGCGAGCCCGGATCGAACACCCATAGTGATTGAAACAATCGAACAAATAGCAGGAATCGCATGAACGCTGATTCAATCGTCCAAAAACTCTGGAACTACTGCAACGTCCTCCGCGACGACGGCATGTCATACGGTGACTATGTCGAGCAGCTCACCTATTTGCTGTTCCTCAAAATGGCCGACGAGCGCACTCGGCCGCCGTACAACCAAGCCAGCCCGGTGCCCGGAAAGTACGCCTGGTCCAGCATGATCAGGAAGGACGGCGACGAGTTGTTCGATCATTATCGTCACACCCTTGAAGCGCTGGCCAAGGAAAAGGGCCTGCTCGGCCTGATCTTCAACAAGTCGCAGAACAAGTTCCAGGACCCGGCCAAACTGCGGCGGCTCGTGGTTGACCTCATCGACAAAGAGACATGGGTGTCGATGAGCGCGGACGTTAAGGGCGATGCTTACGAAGGCCTGCTGGAGAAGAACGCCCAGGACACCAAGTCCGGCGCCGGACAATACTTCACCCCGCGCCCGCTGATCCAGGCCATTGTGGACGTCATGGCCCCGCAGCCCGGCGAGACCATCTGCGACCCCGCCTGCGGCACCGGCGGCTTTCTGCTGGCCGCACATGACTACGTGGTCAGGCACAATCCGAAATCTCACCAAGGACCAGCGCAAGGCGTTGAAGAACGATACCTTCAAGGGCTGGGAACTGGTGCAGGCGACTGCGCGACTGTGCGCGATGAATCTGCTGCTGCACGGCATCGGCAGCCAGGAGGAAGGCGAGGACATCGAAGTGGCCGACGCGCTGGCCGCGGACCCGGGCGAGCGTTTCGACCTGGTGCTCACCAATCCGCCGTTTGGCAAGAAGAGCAGCACGACGATTGTCGGAGAAGAGGGCAAGGTCAGCCGCGAGCGCGACATCGTCGAGCGGATTGATTTCTGGACCACCACCTCGAACAAGCAGCTCAACTTCGTCCAGCACGTCAAGACGCTGCTCAAGCAGAACGGCCGGGCGGCCGTGGTGGTGCCGGATAATGTCCTATTCGAAGGTGGCGCCGGCGAAACCATCCGCCGCAAGCTGCTGCACGAGTGCGACGTGCACACCTTATTGCGCTTGCCCACCGGCCTGTTCTACGCCCAGGGCGTGAAAGCCAACGTGCTGTTCTTCGACAAGAAGCCTGCCAGCGAGACCCCGTGGACCAAAAAGTTGTGGATTTACGATCTGCGCACCAACAAACATTTCACGCTGAAAACTCATTCGCTCAAACGTGAAGACCTGGACGAGTTCGTCGAGTGTTACAAGCCGGGTAAGCGGCAGGAGCGCCAGCCGACCTGGTCGGAGGACAACCCCGATGGCCGCTGGCGTGCTTACGACTATGACGAGTTGATCACACGCGACAAAGTCAGCCTGGATATCTTCTGGTTGCGCGACGAGTCACTGGCCGATACCGAGAATCTGCCGCCGCCTGGAGTGATCGCGGCGGAAATTGTTGAGGACCTGGAGGCGGCGTTGGAGCAGATGCGGTTGATTGCGGAGGATTTGGCACCTGAATCGGGGGACATTGAGTAATGGACATACTCTTGACAGTAGTTTTCCTTATGGCTTTGATCTTACCTGTCTATTTGGGTGTGCTCGCCCTCGCTTGGGCAAAGAAAAGGGATGCGAAGAGAATTCATCCATTGACCAAATCTCTGCGTAGGCCGCCAGGCGGCCATTTATCCAGGCAATTCGTTGGTCTTTATTATGATCTTGCGGCTTCTCTTGGGCTCTCTATCACTTCGGTCGCCCTTCCCAGCTTCGATTTATTTGTTTCAGTCACACATTCTTAAGAAACCAGACAGCTGGGTTCGCGGTATCTTTATTTGCGCATTGGTTATAGCAGCGTTGGTCTTTTTCATCCGAAGGTTGATTCGCCAAAGGAAACAGATTCGGGAATTGAGCCTTGGTTATCAATGCGAACTTGCGGTAGGGCAGGAGCTGGATCAGCTGATGCTCGATGGCATTCATGTATTCCACGATATTCCAGCTGAAAAATTCAATGTCGACCATCTGGTGGTGGGGCCAGGTGGCGTGATCGCTGTTGAGACCAAGGGCCGGTCAAAGATGCGGGGCACGGCCGGGCCCGATAAGGCCGAATACAACGTTGTCTATGAGAATGGCGTGCTGAAGTTTCCGGGTTGGCAGGAGACTGCACCTATTGAGCAAGCCAAGAGAAATGCCAAATGGGTGAGTCAGTGGCTGAGCGGAGCAGCAGGCTTTGATGTCACGGCAAAAGGCATGGTGGTGCTGCCTGGATGGTACATCAATGACAAGCCCGGTCAGGCGATACCGGTACTGGCTGTAGGCGCAGTGTTGAAGGTGTTGAGAAAATACACCGTACAAAAGTTAACCGAACAACAGATCACACAAATTGTTTATCAGGTTGAGCAAAAAACCAGAGACCTGAAACCGGGTGATGCATTGCGGCCGCTGGAACAGATTTCCTAGCAATCGGGCTGGCGCAGTTGCTGAGAAATGAATTATGAAGCCCCAAAAGGAAGTGAGCTGCTTAAGCGATCCTGTTAACGGCAAATGACGACATGACCAAAAATATGGAGGGCTACATTGGATGCCTTTATACACGATGACAAACACGCGCCTTACTGAAATTGAGAGAACCGATTTTGCCGCTGCGCATATTCGTGAGAGACAGGACTTGCAGCGACATCTTAGGGATCAAATTAGCGTAATAGATTCTGACTTATTCGTTCTCTGTGAAGAGTTTGGCAATTGGGAGGAAGGCAAAAGGCGAATTGATTTGTTAGCGATTGATCGAGAAGCCAACTTGGTGGTTATCGAACTTAAACGAACACAAGATGGCGGTCACATGGAACTCCAAGCCATCCGTTATGCCGCGCTCGTCGCCAACATGACATTCGAGCAAGCTGTTCGCGCTCATAAAGAGTACTTGTCCTCGCGTGATTTAGAAGCAGACCCAGAGCAGAGATTGCTCGAATTTCTTGATTGGGAAGAACCGGACGAAGAAGCATTTGGCGCCGATGTAAGAATTGTTTTGGTATCTGGTGACTTTTCAAAAGAACTGACCACTTCAATATTGTGGCTGAACGAGAAAGGATTGGACATTCGTTGTGTTCGACTTCGGCCCCACCAACTAAATGATCAGCTGATCCTTCAAGTTGAGCAAGTTCTACCACTACCCGAAGCGCAGGAGTACATGATTGGGGTTCGCGAAAAACAAAGAAGTGAGGCAAAGGCAAGGTCGAAAGATTTGACCCGATTTGATTTGGAAGTAGATGGAGAGCGCCTTACGAATTTGGCTAAACGGCAAGCGATAGTGCGGGTGGCCGTCAAGTTATGTGCGGAGGGAGTAACGCCTGAGGAATTGGCGGAGATTTCCGGCCGATCTTTAAATTCCATATGGCGTAGTGCCGAAGGCTCATTGGATTCCGATGAGTTATATGTGCATTTGGAAGCTCAGGCTAATGCAGGTGGGCCGGCATTTGATCCAGGAAGATGGTTTACAGAAGATAAGTTCCTGATCGAATCGGCGGGAAAGACCTGGGCATTGACTAAAATGTGGGGAATAAACACAGAAGCTATTATGGAAAGATGGATTTCGAACCATCCGGAAGCGGGAATTAAATTATCCAGGTCAAACTAGGGGCCATTCAGCTTGGAAGATTCGCTAAGTGCATCAATTCGAAAGGCTGCCTTCGATTGGGCAGAAGAAATGACTGCCTTGCATGGAGACGTGCTGCCTCATTTTTTAATCAAGCAAGGTTTTAGCTTCCGGGGTGAGCGAGTTTGCCTAATTAGCAGGCAGGGCATCTTTAAGCCGACCCAAATTCAACACTATCCATTAACAATTAGTACAACACCAAACAGCCCGTACAAAGATACCTTCGCGCCCCAAGGAGACCTCCTGCTGTACCGGTATCGAGGTACGGATACGAACTTCTATCAAAACCGTGGGCTGCGGGATGCTATGCGAGATCGTATCCCGCTAATTTATTTTCACGGAACCGTTCCTGGTCAATACTTGTTGGTTTGGCCTGTATATGTAGTTGGAGATAATCCGGGCCAGCTAACATTTACTGTATCCGTCGATGATCCAATTCAATTGTCGTATGAAAGAGATGACGCCGATGAGGAGATTCGCAGGGGTTACATTACGCGCCAAGTTAGGCAACGAATTCATCAACGTACTTTCAGGGATCGAGTCTTGGCGGCTTACCGCAGTCAATGCACGGTTTGCCGGCTAAAGCATTCGAGAATGCTCGATGCCGCACACATTATTCCCGATGCTGATCCAGAAGGAGAACCTGTTGTCAGTAATGGCCTTTCGCTTTGTAAACTACATCATGCTGCGTATGACCAGTCAGTTTTTGGCATCCGGCCAGATTACAGCATAGAAGTGCGACGTGATGTACTTGAAGAGCATGATGGGCCAATGCTCAAACATGGGCTTCAGGAGATTCACGATTCAATGATTCAGCTGCCATCGAGACGAATTGATCGCCCAGACCCCGTGAGGTTGGAAAAGCGTTATGAAGCATTCGTGGCGCAGTAGCTCAGACCCCCACGCGTTTCCGCGGAATCGTGATTATGTTAAATGGTGATTGTTGTAACCTGGATTTCCTTCACAATAGGGCGCAAATTGGCATCTCTTGCCGGGTACGCCAGCTATCACCGGGGCAACGTTTTTTGGATGCCTGGGTGAGACAGGTCAATAGGGCTAGAGCTAAATTGGATTGAGGGAGATTAAGTCGAGGGGTTCCGGATGGATATTTCACAGGTTGAAGCAGATTTATCTTTGCGTATTGAACAGTCAAGGAATTGGTTGTCGGGCGATCCGGGCCCTCTAACGGGATTTAAGTTTCGGAAAGATACGGACTGGGAAGCCAGACCCACTAAATTCCTGGATGACCCAAGACGGGTTGAGCGACATGGTGTTCGGTTTAGGTTTTATGTGGTTGATTACTGCAAAAATATAGAAGTTGAGCTGGATATTCGGATTCACCCTGTTGCAGAGGTGAAAGAAAGTGGGGACTCACATCCATACGTGGTCATTTATGTTGTAGACCAGGCAACGGGTGCTGACGTAGAAATAACTCAACGAGAATTCGTGCGTGCTGACTCATATGCACACTTGGTCGATTTTTCGATTGAGGATTGGTACAGGTATTGGGTAAACAAAGCCATAAAAGACAAAAAGGCTTCCAAAATCTTTCGTCCCGAAATGAGGTTGTCAGTAAACGAATGAATGCGGGCCCGTTTCAAGACAGTCGTGCCTTGGCTGCTTGGGCTGCAAGTGTAATTACGGCCGCGAAGATTTTCGAAGTGGCCCAGTGGAGAATGCTTGAATACTGGATGCAGGTTGAGCTTTATCGCGCGGTGCAGTCTGGGTATGCAGGTAAATGGAAACACCTTGGTGATCACGAACAACCCTATTTCACGATGCTTCCACGGACTGGTTCAAAATACAACACCAAATGGGTGGATCTCGTTTTTGCTGAGCCTTCGCTTAAACAACCGAGACGGATTGTTTGGATTGAGTTAAAGGACATAGGGCGTTCTCAACACAGGCTGCAAGCCAATGCATCAGGACTGGGTCAGGATTTAGCCGCACTTCACAGTCTCGATCCCGCAAAGACACAGGAATTATGGTTTGCCCCATCGCCTCATATTATTGATATTGGGAGAAAGCCGGAGTGGGATCGTTTTGCTGGTGGCCTAGTTTCAGCTGACCATTTCATTGCTCAAATTGTGTTAGTGCCTGAGTTCCTCACTGATCCGAGACATGAAAGCGTCCTAATAGGCAATTGGTGCAATACGTTCAGTTCAAGAACCAAGACAAGTTTGAGTATTAAGCGAATTGCAAAAGCAAACGCAGGGCAATTCACAATCTACGCAATTTTATTGCCGCTGCCAGGTTCAGGTTCTGGCTGTATAGATACTAAAGAGGCGATTAAAAAAGCCACGCGTAACTGTTAACAGGCCTTCATCATGAGAGCAGGATTTTGAACTCGGAAGCTGAATCCAAAGACCGGAAAAGAGCATGCTAGGAACCGAAGACCCATACAACCTAACCCGCTTCCTCGAAGCCCAGGAAAAGGTCTACCCCCGCGCCCTCGCCGAACTGCAAAACGGCCGCAAACGATCCCACTGGATGTGGTTCATCTTCCCGCAGATCGACGGGCTCGGATTCAGTTCGACGGCGAAGTTCTATGCGATCAAGAGCCGGGAAGAAGCAAAGGCGTATCTGGATCACCCGGTGCTGGGTGCGCGATTGCAGGAATGCACGGAGGCGGTACTTGCCAACCAGGATCGTTCCATCTCGGAAATATTCGGCTACCCGGATGACCTCAAGTTCAAATCTTCCATGACGCTGTTCGAGGCCGTGGCCGGTCCGGGCTCGGTGTTCGAGCAGGCGATTGAGCAGTGCCTGGGTGGACAGCGTGACTCCAGGACACTAGATTTGCTTTAATCAGACTGATGTCTTCTCAATGAATCCCACAGAAAAGAACGCCGAATGCCCCTTCTGCCGTCCTGACGAAGACAGGATAATTTTCCGATCCGAGTGGGTTAAGTGTATCTGGGATGCATATCCGCTGAACCTGGGCCATGCACTGCTCGTTCCGCACCGCCATATAACGAGCTGGTTCGACGCAACGCACGAGGAACAAGTTGCTCTTACGGCCGCCATCGCACAAGCCAAAAGCGCGATCGAAGATCGGTTCTCACCACAAGGTTACAACGTAGGTTTTAATGACCAGGAAGCCGCGGGCCAGACTGTACCGCACCTGCACATCCATGTGATTCCCCGCTATATGGATGACGTGCCTGACCCGCGCGGCGGCATCCGCAACATCATTCCGGCGCTGGCGCGCTATTGGGAGGACTAGCGGTGAGCGCGGCCAGTGACCTCGAATTCCTGCGCAAGATTCAACGCCTGCTGTCTGAGGGCGAATTTGTCGCCACCTACAAATTTGCACTGTTGCAGGCGCTGGCTGACCTGAGCGTGGAAGCTGCTCCGGCTACGGGTCCTGATCGCGGCACGACTGTGGCTTTGACCGACATTGCCGAGAAGTTTATCGGATACTACTGGAGACAGGCGATTCCCTATGCCCCGGATCTGGACCGTCGCGGTGTGCTCAAGCAAAACACGGGTCAACAGGCGGCGGTCATCAATTCCATCATTGAGATGAGGGACAATTTTTTCGGATCCATGCAGCTGGCCCGCCGGGATGTCGGGGCCTGGACGGGACTGGTAGCCAGTGTCGTCGCCACCATCAAGCTGCAGCCCCTGTGGAAGCTCCAGGTCGTTGGTAAAGAGGTTGACCCGTTCATTTATCGACAAGGCTATTTGCAAAATGGCTGTATTGAGTTACTGCCGGGTGTTTCGGCTGTTTTTCGTTCCTGTCACGGCCTGATCAGTAACCTGGTTCAGGGCGGCTGGCTGCGCCAGGTCAGGCGTATCAGGGGCAATCGGGTTTTGTTGGGCGAGCGGGGAGATTTGGTCGAGTTTCTATTCGGGTCTGAACGCAGGAGCCTGGATGCCTTCAGAAAGGTGATGCGTGACTACCAGCGGGGCCGGTGCTTTTATTGTGGCAAAGCGGTGCTCGGTGAAGGTCACGCGGATCACTTCATTCCCTGGTCCCGATACCCGGTCGATCTTGGGCATAATTTTGTTTTCTCCCACCCGAGCTGCAACGGATATAAAAGTGATTTGCTGGCCCACCCTGAGCACCTGGCCCGCTGGCGGGAGTGCAACCTGGATGCCCCTTTGGAGCTGGACGAACTATTCAATTTCAATGAACTGGCGCATGACGTGCAGCGATCCAGGCACGTTGCGACCTGGGCATATGAGCAGGGCGAGCAGTCAAGCGTTCATACCTACCTTCGAAAAGACAGCTATCCTTTGTTGGATGGCAGTTGGCGTATGGCAATGGGTCACTTGCGGGCGGCGGCCGAAACCCCCGCCGGTTACGATTGAACCGCCCATGTCGAAATATGCTATATGCATATAGCATATGAAAACCAAATCTCATGAGAAATCGGCAGCCATGAAGCGCGCCAGCGGCCGACAGTGGGTGCTGAAGCCGCAGGATCTGGCCGTTGCGTTTAAGCTGGTAGTGTTGCAGGGTCGCCGGTGTGGCCGCATGCCGGCAGGCAAGACACCGTGGAGAAGGAAAGCTGGATCTGGGTTAAGCGGAAAGAGCGGTCGTGCCGGCACTTGCGAATTGAGCCAATCGCGAGGCGAGTCCTGGTAAGGGATTCTTTTACCAATGTCCGCGTTTCTGCGGAAATTTGAATATGTTAAATAGCAGCGCGCTGCTGCGGTAATTTCTCACAACCACCAGGGTCATGCGACATATCGCCCAATACAAGAGCGATCCATATTGGTTCGCCTATAGCCTGATTCCGATTTGCAAGTGTTCTCAAATCAGCTACAATTGTAGCGAATTTGAGAACAAATAGAGACTGATGAAGCAGCCCATTGAATTGATGTTTGGCGCTTATCGCCGGCAACTACTGGCCGCCTTGCTGTTGCGCCCGGATGAAAAGTTTCATGTCCGGGAATTGGGCCGCATGACCGGTATTCCGGCGGGGTCCATCCACCGTGAACTAAAGACAATGGCGGAGTCCGGTTTGTTGCTGCGCGAAAGCATTGGTAATCAGGTTTTCTACCAGGCCAACCAAGCCTGCGCCATCTATCCGGAATTGGCCGCCATTTTTCGCAAGACCGTTGGCTTGGCTTCGTTACTGCGCGATGCGCTGGAGCCTTTGGCGGACGATATCGAAGTGTCATTGGTCTTTGGCTCCATGGCTTCGGGGCGCCAGACCCAATTCAGCGATGTGGATATATTGGTGCTTGGCGATGCAACACTGACCGATATTGTAAAGCGACTCTCACCCGTTGGTACGACATTGGGCCGTGACATCAATCCGGTGGCTATGCCGGTGGGAAAATTTCTTACCATGGTGGGAAGCAAGGATCGCTTCGCCATGCGGGTGCTGGGTGAACCAAAGATTTTCGTCATAGGGGGAGAGAATGAGTTTGCAGAACTCATTGAACATCGGGCAACTGGATGAGCACACGACAGATGCGGCGCAGGTTGGAAAAATGCTGGACTCTGCCCGGCGCAGCATTGCCGACGCTCGTGAGAATTCCATTGGTCCCGATACGCGGTTCGATGCCGCTTACCGGGCAATTACGCAACTTGCCATGGTGGCGCTGTGGGCCAACGGCTACCGCCCGTCGAGGAGTGCCCCCGGTCACCACATGACAATGATCCAATCCCTCTGCCAAACCGTTGGTCTGGATAACGATCAAATGATGCTGCTGGAAAAAGTCAGAACACCCAAGACCTTTCGCTCCTAAATACATCGGTGTCCAGAGTTCTTCCGCAAAGTTCGCCAGACTAGTATGGGAAGTCAATGGTGAAGCGGTGCCAAGACCGATTCGTCGGCAGTGACCAAGGGCCAACGCGGCGGCAACTTGGTAAACTCGGGGCGGTTAGCCTTAATCTCAATCGGTAAATACAAATGGCAACTCGCAAAGAACGAGTCATCCTGGAAAAGAGCATTTTAGGGCCAGTAGCCGAAGCTGCAGATAAATTGCCCGAAGAACAATTGGTTGCCTTTCTGGCCATGAAAGGTGCCAACTACGACCATGAGTTCATGGTTATGGGTCGTGCTCCGAATGGGTGGGAGCCAGCGTTTTGGCCCAAGCAGCTAAAGACTCCGGACTCAATTAGGCGCTTTTCAGAGAAAGTATTTGAGAAATCGATTGATGAACGAGGTTGCCCCATGCTTGGCATGTTCAATGATTGGAAAAGTTTAAAACCGCCTTACAATCCGAATAAATCGGCCTTCTGGCGTGTGATTCAAGAGTTGGTCGGCCGTTTGCGGATTGCGGACGTGAACAGTAACGCCAATTGGCCCTCGCATCTCACTTGGTCGAACCTTTACAAAGTCGCCCCATACTTAGGAGGGAACCCCGGCGCCAGACTATGCGACATTCAGCTCGCCGGATGTCAAGAACTGTTCGAAGTGGAAGTATCGAATTATCGCCCTAAGAGATTGCTTCTGATAACAGGATTGGACTGGGCAAAGGACTTCCTGCATGTGCTTTGCCCGAACTATCGGCCGATAACTGGGGCGTATGTCGAAGCAGTCGGCGAGATTCGGTGGGGTGCAATGTCGCTAACAAAAATCGTGGTTGCGGGGCGGCCTGAGAATAGTCCGGGCCGCTCAGTAATTCAGTCGGACTGGGTGGCAAAGGTGACCGCCGCTTTCGGTTAGGCCGTGTCTCTCTTTTCCAGCGGGCTCCGATAGCAAAAATGACCCCGGTGTACGCAACCAACTCTAGCTTCCAAGGTGATTGCCTACGATAGCAACAATTAATCAGGCCGAAGCAGCCTTGAGGACGCACTCTTCATGGGGCACGCCTTGTCGAAACTTCGTTGTTCTAGCCGCTACCGTCAATTGCGTGGAGAATCACTGCCGCAACCACCGCCAGCCCAACCAGCCACAACGCCAGCCAGGCCAGCGCATAAATGCAGCCCAGCCCGGTGTCGGCGGCCCGCAACAGGGCGCGCAGGTTGGGGTAGTCCGCTTCACTCATGCGTACATCCGCACCATGTTGCGTGACGTTTCCCGGAACTCGCCACGCAGCGCCTTGGGCGCCTCCACTTCTACGCCGTCGCCGAAGCCTAGCAGCCACCAGCGCAGTTCGGCGGTGTCGGCCACCGTGGCGGTGAGCCGGTACAGCCCCTCCTTGGTCTGCTGCAGCGTCTGGTCGTCGGCCAGGCGCCGTTCGGTCAGGTGGAAGGCCGCGCCTTCGTCGAACAAGGCCTTCAGGCGGATGCGGCGCGGCGATTCGGGATAGCCGAAAGCGGATTGCTCGCGCACGTAGCGCTCCAGGCTAAAGTCCGGGCGGGGCGCGGCCGAGCGGCCCAGCAGGCGGGCCCGGCGGATGCGGTGCAGGGCAAGCTGAACCGGGTTGTCGAAGGTCCAGAGGGTGCAGACGAGGTAGCTCACGCCTTCGCGGGTTACCAGACCCAGCGGACTGACCTCCATCTTGCTCGATTTCGTTTCGTAGCGCCGCACGTAGTCGGCGACGAAGCATCCGCCGTCCAGAAGCGCCTGGTAGACGACGTCGCGCACCGCCGGGTTCACCTCGGGCGGTTGCAGCCGCGGGCCGCGCTCGACGTGCATCACTTTGTCCTTCCACGCCGCCAGGTGCGTCTGCCCCAACACCGCCTCCGCGCGCTCGAAGTAGGGCGCCAGCAGTTGCAGCACGCTGCCCGGCAGCAGCCTCTGCAGGTACTCCCGCGCCAGCAGCAGTACCAGCGCCGTGGCGCTGCCCATGCCGGGAATCTCCAATCCCCTGGCGCCCTGCATCCACTGCCAGAAGTGGGCCCGGCCCTCGGTTTGACTGCTCAGCGGAAAGGTCGCGGAGAGTTCGTTGAGGTCGCGCTGCACCGAGCGGATATCGATCTCGAAGCCCGCGTCCAGGAGGCGTTGGCGCAACTCCGGGGTGGACAGACGGCGCGGTGCAAGGGGGATGGCTTGCAGCAGGGCCCATTGGCGGGCGAGCGTGGCGGTCTTGCGCGGCATGGTCATGTCTCCAGTATCTGCTCGTATGCGACACATTATGTCGTATGAAGCGGGATACTGACCATGACCACGAACCAGGTTTGTTCACGATGCAGAAAATGCACGCACCCACCACGCGCGAGGCCGCACCGCCCGCCGGCTCGCCATTAGCCCGGCCCGGCCTGTTCGACCGCTACCGCCCGTCCGCGGTGGCGGCGTTGGTCGCCACCCGCCCTTTTCACGCCTTGCTGGAAACGGACTGGTTTGCCTCGTTGCTGCTGTGGGCGCTGCCGGACTTCTTCGGCGACGCCACCGATGCGCTCGCCATGCTGGACGAATCCCTACTGCACGAAGCAGTCGAGCGCATTCAGCCGGTGACTGCCGCGGAGCTCGAGGACGAGTTCCCGGTGCTGAGCGAGTTGGCCGGCAAGCTGGGCCTCGCCCACGAGGAGACCCTGGTGCTGGCTTTCCTGGCCCAGGCGCAGGGCGACCCATTCTGGGAACAATGGGATGAGTGCCTCGGCCTCGGCACGCGGCGCCGCAACGCCGGCCAGCTAGCGGCGGCCCTGGGGCTGGGCGCGGACACCGTGCGCCGCGCGCTGGAAACGGATGGCTCCCTGATGAGCAGTTCGCTATTCGCCCAGAAGTTCGCCATCCGGCACGCGAAGCCGCTCGACCACTTTGCCTTGTGTCCGGAATTCGATGCCGACATGCTGCGCTCGAACGCTGCCTGGAACGAGTTCTTCCGCGCCCGCTTCGACATCGCCGCGCCCCGCGAGCGCGCATTCGACTTCAGCCACCTCGAGGATGACCTGCCGATCGCAACGGGTTTGCTGCAGGGTGCGTTGCGGGCCGGTTTGCAGGGCACGCACGTCCTGCTGTACGGCCCGCCGGGCACCGGCAAGACCACCCTGGCCTTCGAACTGGCGCGGCGCCTGAGCGCCGAGTTGCTCGTTGTGCGTAAAGAGTTCGCGCCGTCCAGCGCGTCGGACGGCGAAGAGCGGTTGCGGAATTTCGAATTGGGGCAGCGGCTCGGCAGCGCCGGTCCCGTCTGCCTGATGCTGTTTGACGAACTCGAGGACCTGTTGCCCGGCGACGGTCCGCTCAACGGTCCCCGCGCGGAACACGGCCGGGCGCACAAGGGCTGGATCTGCCAGGTGCTGGAGCAGGCGCGTACCCCGACCATCTGGACCGGCAACGCCATTCGCGGCATCGACCCGGCAATTCTGCGGCGCTTCAGCCTGACGCTGGAAGTCGGCGTGCCGCCGCGCAGCTTCCGGCGCCGCTTGCTCGGCGAAGCGCTGGCGCCGCACGGGATCAGCGCGGCGTGGTGCGACCGCACGGCGCGGCACGACTGCCTGACGCCAGCCATGACCGCGCAGCTGCGCGAACTGGCCGGCGCGTTGCCGCTGACCGGGGCTGGACTCGAGGCGTTGCTGGACCGCTGGCTGGTCGAACGGCTGCGCGCGCTCGGCCGCACGCATTTGCCACCCGCTGCCGAGCCAGGCCGCTTTCACTCCAAATTGCTCAATGTCGACACAAACCCGGCGCACTTGATCGCGGGGCTGGGTCGGTCCGGCGAAGGACGCTTGTGCTTGCACGGCCCGCCCGGTACCGGCAAGACAGCCTTCGCGCAGCACTTGGCCGAACGCCTGGATCGGCCCGTGCTGCTGCGGCGCGGCTCAGACCTGCGCAGCGCCTACGTTGGAGAAACCGAGCGCAACGTGGCACAGATGTTCACGCAGGCCGCACGGAACGGTGCGGTGCTGATCCTTGACGAGGCGGACAGCTTTCTCAGCGCCCGCTCTGGCCGCCAACAGCGCTGGGAAATGAACGAGGCCAGCGAGTTCCTGATGCAGCTGGAGAGTTTCCGCGGGATCTTCTGCGCTACCACCAACCGCTTCGAGGATCTCGACCCCGCCTTTTTGCGGCGTTTCGACCTGAAGGTTCGCTTCGACTATCTGAATGTGACCCAACGGGAGACCTTTATCAAGAACCTGTTGCGGGCGGCGGGCTGTTCGGTTCGCCTGAAGGCGGCGACACGGCAACGTTTGGCCCGACTGCACCAACTCACGCCGGGCGACTTCAGCGCCGCCAGCCGCAAGCTGCGGCTCTCCGGCCAGGCGGTGAGCCAGGACAGCCTGATTTCAGCGCTGGTTCACGAGGCGGCGTGTAAAACTATGCACAGGGGCCGACCGATCGGGTTTCGGTGGGGTGAATGACTTTGGAGCTTCAACGGGAGAATTGCATGGATCGGTACACGAAGTTTATATTGACGCTAATCGCGTTGTCGCTAATGTGGATCAGCCTGCATCTGGGCGGTGTGGTATCCAATGGCTACGGCGCCTATGCGGATACCAAGATCGAGATTGCCGATGTGACGGTTGCCAAGAACCGGGCTCTGCCGGTAGTCGTTACCGGCGAAATCAAATGTAGGGAGTGATGATCACCCGTCTGCTAGGCACGCTCCAACATATAAGGAGATGATGATGGAAGAACTACATTACTCGGAGGTCGCCGCTTGTTATCAAGACTTCTTTGAGGCAATCGGCAAATTGGTTGGGCGAGAAGGCGTAGAAGTACCTCAGGAGATTCTAGTGGATGATCGCTCTACACCAGAGAGTAGCGACAAACTCAAAACCAACGGGCGCTACTTGTTCCAACAGCCGGAAGTATGTAGAGATCATTACATTCCACACGCGGACTCGCCCGGTGTTTACTTCTTCTTCAACGCAGAGGGTAAAGCGCTTTACGTGGGGAAGTCCGAGGTTAAAGGAGGGATTGGCCGTAGAGTTGCCGCGCATATAGGGCGAATGGAAAACGAGAGCTTGCCCTATTTGGCGTTCGAAGAAGCAGAGAGCGTCATTGTTGTTCCATTCGATTATGCACCTTGGCTTGCACCAGCGTTCGAATCCTACTTGCTGGGGAAAAGGAAATTCAAGCATAACCTCAGCCTGAGCGCCAGAGAGCGCTGCGCCAGCTAGCATTGAACGGCAGAGATGCGAAATGGCTGTTCATTGGCCCCCAAGGCTTTCAATCAGCCGCTTCAAATTTGGCAAATTTGTATGACAACTCCACATTAGCGAATGCTTGTGAAGACGTCGAACTTGCCATGGGATAAGGGGCAAGTCACCTAGCCTTATCGGAAAATCATGGCAGAACAAAAAATCGGCGAAACGCCAACCGCTCCCGTCTGGCTCGATCCAGTAATCCCAAAATCCCGAGGTTTGGATTTGCTGGGCTTGCGTGCCCCTGTGCAATTCGTTGGCAATCGCATGATGAACGGGATCACCACAATCACGCCCGCCGTTCGCTATCTGTCGTTGAGGGCCTGGTTACTCAGAACGTATGCAGAGGCACAGGGACTTGATGAATGGCGCTCATTTCACGATTGGTCAGCCAACGCAGAGGCGGCTATCGCCATCGGAAATCGCGTCGCCGAAACACACGCACTTGGGATCGTTGGGGCCGGAGAGGCTGCCAACCTATCTGACGGTGCTGGCGAGAGCATTGATCTCAAAGCATTGGTTCGACAACTGGCCATTTCCATCTATGCAAATCCCTCTCGCGAACTCGGGATCAGCTATGAAAGGTCAAGTGGAATTCATGGGCTTTCTGAAGAGCGTGGTATCCTTCTTGCTTCAGCGGCAGAAGAACAACTCAGAACCTCAAGCATCGCCGTCCAACTTAAAAACAACCAACCTCTTGAACGTGCATCAGTCAGAGACCTGAAGGAATTTGGGAAGTTGTCCGCTCTGAACGACATTCCGGACCAAGAGTGCCTTGGTCTGATCGATGCAGTGATGCCGCCCGAGCCGGGACCGCAGGAGAAAAATCGAGTCGCGAGTTTCAGTTTGATTCTTGCTCTCGCTGAATCCCTTAAAAGAACGCCAACAGAAGACGATATTTTCAAGTCAGTTACGAGCTATGAGTCCACTGTTCCTCACCAACTGGACTTCATCCGGGATGGCTGGTTGGCATATCTGGCACGAGATGTTGTTGCGGTCTGCCATGAAGGTGCTTTTGCTTGCATTGTTGAAGCACTGGAAATCACTCAATCAGAACGTGGCGCCAGCGTTTTGAAAGATGATGTGATTGAGGCAGCTCTTCGAAGGGCTGTATTGAATTCAGATCTCCTAACGAGGGTTGGGATCGAGTTACCACACAACCAGATCGATCAACTGAAGTATGGCGATCTGTTGAATCAGCTTTTGAGTAAAGAGCGACTCTCATCGAAATCGGACACCCTGCTGGCAAGGTGGGCCAACGGCCCTTCTGAAAGAGCAACTGCCTCACTTGCCGAAGCATCTGGAGGTGATGCCAGTGTTCTGCTGCCCTTCAGCTGGGCGCTTGTTTACTTCAGAGCACTGGCAGACCAACAAACCACCGATCAGCTGTCGCCGCTGTTTTCTCGTCAGGGATGGGCCAGGATTGGTTTGGCGGAAGTCATCAAACCGGAAGTCGAACGTTTTGTGGAAGAAGACTGGACTTACATGGAGGTTCTTCGAGAGTTGTTTCAAAGGACAGTAGACCAGCATCTTCGAATTGCTTGGACCAGACTGAGGTTTGAGCGTGAGCCAAAAGATGTGGCAGTCATTACGAGTGACGGACGTCGGTGGAGTTCGCGCAGGGATTTCATGCCTGGTCGGTCAGCGAGCAGGCTTGATCAAGCTATATCCTGGCTTCAGCAGCTTGCATTGATCGATGCATCGGGTCTCACAGATCGCGGAGAATCGATCCTGAGAAGAAACATCGCTGCCTTGGGGTTGGTTGAATGAATCCGCGTGAATTTTGCCGTCTTCAGGGCTATCAGACCACTCTACTGCTGACGTATACTTTCGACCCCCTATTCTTCGAGCGTCTCGCTCTCCCCGATCTTTTGGCCTCCGGCAGCAGCGAAATCTTGATCTGTGCCGATGGGAGTGAGATCGACCACTCCAAACCATCGTGGCTCGGTCAGGTCATGCATCTCGGTCGTCGGTACCAACTCATCCCCATCAGTGTTGGCGGGGCATTCCACCCCAAGATCATCATTAAAGCCAATGGCTCGGGTGGCGCGGTTTGGGTTGGTTCCGCCAACATCACGTATTCGGGGTGGTCCGTAAATCGGGAATTGGGAACCGCTTGGACTATCGGCCCTGACCAGGTAGACAGCGGGGCATGGCTCAAGCCATTGTTGGCCGGTCTCCGAGGCCGAGGGGCAATGAGCCAAGAAGATGATGCTATCGAACGGCTGTTGATGCACGACTGGCTGGCGAAAGCTGAAACCACCGCTACCGAACAGCCGCATTTCGTATTGAGTACTTTTGATGAAGCAACACTGGCAGCACAGCTTGCCGCGAGATGGTCTGGACGTTCCTTTCAAGAAGCAAAAATTTGTACCGGTTCCACGGATGCAAGAGGCCGGTTTTTGCAATGGCTTCATGAGACATTTGGAATATCAAGAGCTACCGTTTTGGTCGATCCGGGTCGATCCTCCTTCGACTTAGATGAACTCGCAAAGCTTCCTCTTGAAGTTGACGTAAGGTCTTTGGATTCAGAAAGCCCTAGGCCCATGCACGCCAAGTTCATTTGGCTGGAAGGTGGGGATGGTCCCGCTGCCTGTTTTGGCTCTGCCAACTGCTCGGCAGCTGCATGGACGGTTCCATATCGAATGTCTGGCAATGATGAATTAGTTGTTGTTTACGACACACCTTCCGTTGAGTCTTTTAAAGATGCTTTGGGGGTGTTTGAGCAGGCTTCGAAACCCGTTCAAACGAGACGCGTGGAAGATATTTGTGATTCAAAAGAACTTCAAACAAAGAGCCATCGTGTTGTCAGTTCAAACTGGGACCCAGACACCAAGGTCCTTCTCATCCAACTAGACACGCCGTTAGCGGACGGATGGTCGGCTATTGCAGCCGTGCAAGGGCAAGATCTGCCTTGCTCCCCGCCCAACTCTCAGGAGCCATGGCTGTTAGCAAAGAATTCGGAGGGTTTCAGTGAGACAGGGACAATTTTCGGCGACCTATATCTTTATGATTCCCAAGGGGTCAGCGAGAGGCATCTACTGTGGATTAATCATCTGGGTGATCTCAGGCACGCATCCAGAGGAAAAAATCTAGCAGAAGCTCTGCATGGGTTTACCAGAGCCCGTTCCAACGCAGAGAGACACCGCTATCTTAAATCGCTTCATCAGTTAGCATCTGAACTGCTCACCAACCCGGAGGCGTTTCGAGACCCCAAACATCTGGTCGACCGTACTCAACCTGAGAGAGGGGAAACTGACAAACCAACTGCTACTCCAATCGACCCCAATCAACTAGTGCAATCCCTAAAGGAAATCCGACTTCAGGAACAAGTCGACAAACAAGGCTCAGGATCCACGGTTTCGATGAGTCTAACCGGTGTGTTTCGGCTTTTGTTCGAGTCCATTCTTGCTGAAGGATTTGATGATGAGCTTAACGATCCAGAAGGCGAGGAAGACGAATCCGACAAAGATGAGAATCCGAACAAGCATATTAATCCCAAGCTTCGGGGGCCGACAGAAAAACCAGCGACACAGGAACCCGAACAGGAAGAGCTTGACGATCGGGTTCGTTCCAGACTGGTAGGTCAAGTTGAAGAATTTCTCGACACACTCTCCAGTAGTGGGTTTGCTGAGGCCGCAACCGCCACCCAAATGGTTCAAGCTATTGCGTACATTTTGGGTCTAACCCAAGTTGCCAAAATCGATGGCTGGGCAACACCAGCGGAAGCCGATCTGTGGAGCAGGAGAGTAATCGAGGTCGTACTTATTAAGCCCTATCAAGGGTCGCACGGCTTGATCCGATACGTCCAGGAACGGTATGAGGAAGAAGGCAATCGCGACTCCTTCAGAAGAATTGTCGGCGACGGGACAGTGTGGGCTGCCCTTTTAGCCGTACTTTCAAATTTGCGCTGGGACGGCCCTGGAGGCTTCATGGAGCAAGCCCTTACCCTTCACGAGGTTTTTCGAGATCAGGCCCTGTTGGCAAATACTAATGCGGGTAAGTTGAGCTATCTGGTCGACAACGACAAGCTTCTTCGTCTGGAGAACGCTCTAAATATCGTTCCCAAAATTGATGATTTAACCGAGAGGCTTGAAAAAAAATTGCGCGACATTAAGGCTGCCAGGGGGGAGCCTGAGGACAATGCCCCGACTGTCTACACGGAAGGTGACTTGATGTGGCGCCAAGCGGCTGGCTGGGCAGTCTGCAGATCAACAACAGACCACACGTACACAACCGTACCCGCGTACTTACACAAGAAGGGGAAAGATGTGAAGCTGTGCTATGGCTGGTATTGGAACGTTAACCAGTTGGCGGAGGAAGATAAAGGGCTAAGCCAACTGCTGCTCGATTTAAAGCATGCATTTGACGCCTAATCACTCTGTTTCAATAGTGAGAAGAGATAACCAAACGACCTGTCTACCGCCGTTTATTTTTGCTGCTTGGCATTTCGTTAATACTTACAAATCAAAACTTGCCAATAGTGAAAGCGAGAAAGCAGACATGGCACCGAGTAATTCTGAGTCGCATAACCTATCTCGTTTCCTCGAAGCCCAGGAAAAAGTCTATCCCCGCGTCCTCGCCGAACTGCAAAACGGCCGTAAGCGCAGCCACTGGATGTGGTTTATCTTCCCGCAGATCAATGGGCTCGGGTTCAGTTCGACGGCGAAGTTCTATGCGATCAAGAGCCATGTGCCTGGCCCAGTCTAATCAAGAAAGACGGCGACGAGTTGTCCGATCATTACAGCTACACCCTCGAAGCGCTGGGCAATGAGAAAGGCCCGCTCAGCCCAATTTTCAGCAAGTCGCAGAAATAGGTATATATGCGATTTGCATATAGCATATAAGGGCCATGGCAATTCAGATCGAAATATGCTATATGCATATAGCATATGAAAACTAAATCACATGGAAAATCGGTCGCCATGCAGCGAGCCAGCGGCCGGCAGTGGGTGCTGAAGCCGCAGGATCTGGCCGTTGCGCTAAAGCTGGTGGTGTTGCAGGGCCGATGGTTGCCCTATGCCACCTTGGGTGAGGTCATGCGCTTGTCTCGCTTCGAGGCGCACGCCGCCGTGCAGCGTTTGCTGGCGGCACGTTTGCTGGCGGAAGTCGACTCTCAGCCCCGACCGGTGCTTGCGACGCTGCGGTCGTTCGTGGTTTTTGGGGCGCCTTATGCTTATCCCGTTGTGCGCGGCGAGATGACCATTGGTTTTCCGACCGCGCACGG
The DNA here is from genome assembly GCA_963774415.1 of uncultured Gammaproteobacteria bacterium. GTDB lineage: Bacteria > Pseudomonadota > Gammaproteobacteria > Xanthomonadales > SZUA-36 > SZUA-36. Next base: position 171,640 of record CAVZEU010000004.1, read on the forward strand.
CGCTGCTCCGTTGAAAGACATCATGGCAGCGACCGACGAGCCGCCGCCGGTGTGGCCGCATCCCGAAGGCATCGCCAGGGGACCGGGATTGCTGCCCTTGTACGAGAGTCTACCCCTGGCTGCGCAGGACGATGCCGCGCTTTATGAATTGCTGGCCCTGTTCGACGCCTTGCGGGCCGGTCAGGCGAGGGAGCGGGAGTTGGCGAAAAATTTTCTTGAAAAACGACTGCGGTGAAGGAGGGCGGCATCGCTAACGACCCCAATCTGGATATTTTGGTTCCGATTGCACAGGCCCTCGGGGATTTATGTCAGTCGCTGGTCTTCGTGGGCGGTTGCGCTACCGAATGGCGGGATCATTCGGCTCATTACCGGGCCGCTGTTTTTGGCGACGAAGCTTGAGGCCTTTCATGGCCGTGGCCGGAAAGATTATCTGGCGAGCCATGATCTCGAGGACCTCATTACAGTGATCGATGGGCGTCGGGAACTGCTGGACGAGATTGAGCGTGCCGACGCGGAAGTGAAACGCTTTATCGCCGGTGAATTGAAAGGGCTGCTGGAAAATACGGACTTTTTAGCGGCATTGCCGGGTCAACTGCCGGGCGATGCGGCCAGTCAAGCACGTCTTCCTGAGCTGATACAAAGAATACGTTTAATCGCACAATTGGACCAATGATCCAATCGCCGGCGATTGGTGGCAAAGGATTCTTTTACCGATGCCCGCGTTTCCGCGGAAACGCGGATATTCATAAGTTAGTCACTAACCGGCACTTTGCAACCAATTGCACGCTCTTCACTCAAACACATACTTCCAAAACTTTTCGATCAGACGCACTATAAGGTTCCATCCAGCCGAAACAAAACCTTTCAATTAGCCGACACTGACTTCCTCTATATTCTGTATGACAGCCGACCCTTACAACCTCACCCGCTTCACCGAAGCCCAGGAAAAGGTCTACCCCCGCGCCCTCGCCGAACTGCAAAACGGCCGTAAACGATCCCACTGGATGTGGTTTATCTTCCCGCAGATCGACGGGCTCGGGTTCAGTTCGACGGCGAAGTTCTATGCGATCAAGAGCCGGGACGAAGCAAAAGCGTATCTCGATCACCCGGTGCTGGGCGCGCGATTGCAGGAATGCACGGAGGCGGTGCTCGCCAACCAGGATCGTTCCATCTCGGAAATATTCGGCTACCCGGATGACCTCAAGTTCAAATCCTCCATGACGCTGTTCGAGGCCGTGGCCGGGCCGGGCTCGGTGTTCGAGCAGGCGATCGATCAGTGCCTGGGTGGACAGCGTGACTCCAGGACACTAGATTTGCTTTAATCAGACTGATGTCTTCTCAATGAATCCCACAGAAAAGAACGCCGAATGCCCCTTCTGCCGTCCTGACGAAGACAGGATAATTTTCCGATCCGAGTGGGTTAAGTGTATCTGGGATGCATATCCGCTGAACCTGGGCCATGCACTGCTCGTTCCGCACCGCCATATAACGAGCTGGTTCGACGCAACGCACGAGGAACAAGTTGCTCTTACGGCCGCCATCGCACAAGCCAAAAGCGCGATCGAAGATCGGTTCTCACCACAAGGTTACAACGTAGGTTTTAATGACCAGGAAGCGGCCGAAAGTCAGGACACCCGCAACTTTTCGTTCCTAAATACATGGGGGTCCACACTTCTTGCTTTTTACTTGGGATAGCCGGTTAGCTCCATGTAGCCTTTGCCGCGGTTTCCAGGCCCGCTCCCGCTTACCGTTACCGTACCCTCCCAGTATGGAAAGTCCACCGCCATCCACTGGTTTTCAATGGTGGCCTGGATTTCGAACTGCCGGTCGACTTGCGGCAGGGAGACGCGCCAGTGCAGTGGCAGATCACGGCCGGCAACCCGGCTTTTTTGCACCGGTACAAGCTGTATCCGGCCAGGGTCTAAAGGCGTTGTACTGCCATCGGGCGCCATCAGGTTGCCTTGCAGATAGTTTGCGACACCCTTCTGACCAGGTTTCCCGCGCACCTGGAACAACATCAGTTTTTCACCACTTTCAAGATGCAGCGAAAACCAGTCCCAGCCAGACTGCTCTCGCTGCAGAAACTGGCTGCTCCACTCCCTGTCCAGCCAGGCATCACCCTCGACCGGGATCACTTGTCCGGCAATGGTCAGTTGACCGCTGGCTTTGAGGAATGGCTGGCTGTAATAATAGGAACCGCCACCATCGGCGTGCTTGGCTGAAAAACCCGCCTCACCCTGCAGGACCAGCGGCGCCGTGCCTCGTAATTGCAGGTGCATGGCGTTATCTGCTTGCCTCGCCTTGACCTCCAGCGGCAACCATTGCTCACCGGTACTGCGTAATTCCCAGTCATCCAGCCAGGCGGAAAATGGCTCGACCGTGACGCCTGCCCGGGATTTTTCGTCAGCGTCACCGCCACGTGCATAGCGCTGGAACGAAAGGTGGCCAGTGGGCGTGGTCATGGCCATATGCGCCATAAACACCTGGTTATTTTGTAAATTTCCCTCCGGCCCAGGAGAATCAGGCTTGGAAGAATCAGGCTTGGAAGAACCAGGCCTTGCAGAACCGGGCGTTTGAATTGCCAGGCGGAACAACGTCCACTGTGCGCCGTAACTTTCTCCCGCTGCGTCATGCAGGTTGGCGGTCAGGTACCACCACTCGATGCGGTAATCGGGGTGCGCCCCGTGGTCGCGTGGAAACACCAGCGCCTGACCCGGCTGTGCCTGTGCATAGGTGTCTGCACCCTTGGCCAGCACCGCAAGCCCCGAATCATGATCATTTGTCTCAGCCGGCCCGCAACCACCGGTCAATATCAGCTGTGCGCTGAGCAGGGCAGTCATTAGATGTGGGGTCAGAGTAAAGGGACAGAGTAAATTACTCTGTCCCTTTACTCTGACCCCGTCACCCAGTTTTGTTCTCATACGTTCTGCTCGCGTAACAGGGCGGCAGGCGAGGTAAACAGCAACCTTAATGACGGCAGTATCACCGCGAGCACCAGGCTCGCTGCGGCCAGCACGGCGAGCACCAGGTAGTGTTGCCATTCAAGGCGCAAGGGGAAACTCCAGCCAAACGCGACCGGTGTGACCACCATGCCGAGATAGCCCGCGAGCAGCGTACCCAGGGGCCAGACGAGCACCATGCACAGCAGCCCAAGCATGCCCCACTGCGCAAGTAACAGCGAACCGCGTTCGCGCCGGCTCAACCCCAGGCTGGCCAGCAGCGCCTGTTGGCCCACGCGGTGATGGTGAATCGCACTGATCGCGCAGAAGATACCGATCGCCGCCACCAGCAGGGTCAGGGTATTGAGCGCCTGGGTGACGATGAAGGTGCGGTCGAAAACGGCAAGGCCTACCTGTCTGAGTTCGGTCTGATCGATGAGTTCGTCGTCATCCAGGTTGAATTTTTCAGATATGGCCAAACGGATTTCTCCCCAATCAGAGTCTGCCGGGCCATACACAGCGAGACCGGTCGCGGAAAGATCCGGCCAGCAATTTTTGAAAAGCTGCCGGTTCACCATCCATTGTGATTTTGGATTGCCATAGTCGCGGTAGACACCCAGCACGGGTATTTCGGCCTTGTCCGGGCATAACTGTACAGAACCCCCGGGCTGCCAGCCATCGATCCGCCAGGCACGTTCGCTGATATACACCCCTTCACCAGCATGGAATTTTGCAGAAGCATCCTCGACCCCCTGCATCAGCTTGACACTGTCACGGAAGCGGTCGCCCTCCTGCAGGCTGACCACCTCAACTGCGACAGGTGCGTTGTGCGGCCCCCGGCGTGTCACCGCGGTGCGATACCGTTCCGTTACGGTTAATTCTGGAAAGGTTTCCGCCATCCAGGCCTCGAGACCAGCGCCCCTGTTTTCACCACGAAGGTATAGGTCGGCAACGAGTCTTTGACCCAACCAATCGTCGGTCGCCTGCCGGAAACTGCTGATCATCGTATTGAGGCCGCTATTGGCAACCAGTGCCAGTGTCATCGCCATCAGCGCTACCGATGCGGGCCCGAGTAACCAGCGGCTATCCGCCAGCAGCCACGAGAAACGCGCGTTGCGCGCCGGCACCAGTATTTCCATAAACCCGATCAGCAGACGAAGAACCAGTGGCAGTAATAGCGCAGAACCCAGCAGCAGGGCGGCCATTCCGGCCAGTGCCAGCCACAGATGGGTTGTTACAGCGCCAGTCACGAGCGCCAGGGCCAGCAGCAGCAAACCCAACAGTGCCATCAGGCGATCGCGGCGAATCACGGTATGTAGCTGCCAACCGGCCTGTTTACGCTCGAGCATCGGCGCCGTGAGAGATTCACGTAAGGGAAATATGACGCATAGTCCGGCGGCCAGCAGTGTCATCAGGATTGGCAGCCAGATGCCGGTGGGCACCAGGTCATCGGGATAGCTGATGTAAACACCGTATAACTGCGCCAGTGTCCGGCCGACACCGGGCAACAACCAGGCAGCCATTTGCGCCCCCAGCCAGGCGCCAATCAGCGTGCCCACGGCAAGGAAAAGTGACAGTTCCAGCATTAATGCCCGTGTCAGTTCGGCTTTCAATACACCGGCGAGACGCAATTTCCGGATCAGGTCGCGGCGGTCGGTGTAACTGAACGCCAGCGCGTTATAGATCAAAAAGATACCGACAACAAAGGCCAGCAGACCCATCGCCGCAAGATTCAGATGAAAGCTTTGTGTCAATTCCGCGGGATCGGGTGCTTCGCTATCTGCGGTATATTCGAGGTGGGCCGGCAAGGCGCGTAGCAATTGGGTCATACGTTCAGCGGATGCCGGAAACACCAGTATCGATGTAAGTTCATTATTGTTGCCGCTCAGCGATTGCAGCGCCTCGATGTCAATCAACAGGCGGTGACCCAGTTGCTGGTTGGACACCGGCACCAGGGGCGGCAGTAGTTGACCGGATGTGAGCCTGATTTGGCTGTTGTCATCGTTCGATAGTTGTTCAATCCTGGCCGGGGCGGCCCACAACTGATACGGCGGAAAAGCAAACCCCATCAAACTGCCATCCGCCGACCCGGCGCTAGCGCTGAAATTAAATGTGCGGGCAGGGCGGGGCATGGCAAAAACATCTATCCCCAGCAGTTCCAGCGCCTCACCATTTTCGCTTCTTACCACGTGCCTCAACAACGGCGCCAGCATGTCGAACCCCTGGCGGCGCAGGCTGACATAATCACCCTCGTCGATGTTTCGGGTGCCATCTTTCTGACGTATCTGCCCTACGGGAGAGGCGTCTAAATACCGTTCACCCTGTGCGTAACTCGAGCGCGCCTGGGCATTGATCAACAGGGTGCCGGCCAACAACACGTTTGCGACGATGATACCCGTGAGCAGGAACAATGCCTGCACGGGGTGCCGGCGATAGTGGCTTAAAAGGATTCCGTTGAGATTCACGTTGGTTCAACCGTGATAAAACTCAGGCCAGCTCATGCAGATGACCCTCTTCAAGCATCAGCCGCCTGTCTGCGAAAGACGCCACTTCACGGTTGTGAGTGACCAGTAAAAGGCTGCAGGCAGATTCGGCCACCAGCTTGACCATCAGGTCCATGACCTGGCGGCTGAGTGTATCGTGCAGGTTACCGGTCGGTTCGTCGGCAAACAAAACCCGCGGCCGGTGCGCCAGTGCGCGTGCGATTGCAACGCGCTGTTGCTGTCCACTCGAGAGCACCTCCACCGGTCTGCCCAGCAAGGACCTGAGCCCGAGAACCGAGGAGATTTCTTCTATCCATGGATCGTCCGCGGGGAGACGATTCAGCCGTCGCTGGAACATCAGGTTGTCGCTGACATTCAGGCCTGGCAGCAGGTTGAATTGCTGGAATACAAAGCCGAGATGACGCCGTCTGAGCATGGCGAGTTCGCGTTCACTCTGCATTGCTAGCGAACGGCCCAGGATCAGGACTTCACCCGAGTCGGGGCTTTCCAGTCCGGCCGCGATCTGCAAAAGTGTGCTCTTGCCGTTGCCACTGGCGCCGAGCAGGGCGAGACTCTCACCCGGCCCCAGGTTTAAGTCGATACCCCTGAGCACCTGCAGTTCGCTCTCGCCATCGTGAAATGACTTGCTAATTGACCTGAGACTGAGCATAACAAAGCCTTCGCCTGAAAACTTTCAGGATATCATCACCGGCGCTTGTGGCTGCGGAAGCCTGCGCCATCTATCCGGAATTGGCCGCCATTTTTCGCAAGACCGTTGGGCTTGCCCTGCTTGAGAAGGCTTAATGAGTTTGAAATGAGCGCTGCGTGTAAGAACGCGGCTCTTGTCGATCAGCCGAGCCGCGCCAGCAGCGCCTTGAAGCGCTCATCTTCACGCAGGCCTTTGAGGTCCGGGTCGTTTTCCAGCCAGGCGCGATGCCCGTAGCCCTGGTCGATGGCCTCGGTCAACAATTCGATGGCACGGTCATCGTCGTTAAGCTGGGCATACATGCAGGCGACGTTGTAGAGCACCGCGGGTTCGCCGCGGTCCGATTCCAGCGCCCGTTCACCCCACGCTACTGCCCTTTCATTCTCTCCCAGGTCAACCAATGCGCAGGCGCCAAGATTCAGCGCACGCGCATCGTCGGGGTGCAGCACCAGGTGTTTCTCCACGATTCCGACCGTTTTCAGGCCGGCTTCCTTTGCGTCGGCGTCGCGGCCGAGTTCCCGGTAAACGAGGCCCAGTAGCCGGGGAGCTTGGTAATCATCAGGATTGACTTCTGAAGCCTTGGCGAACAGGCGCGCGGCTTTTTCGGCCTTGCCCTGGGCAAAACAGTCGCGTGCGTACAAGTAATACGCCTCGAAAAGCTCTGGGTTGAGGAGGATCGCGGTTTCAAATTCCCGTTCCGCCTCGTCGTATTTCTTGTTGAGGGAAAGCGCCATGCCGCGAGCGGCGTGGGCTTCGGCCGAATCCGAATCCAGTTCGACGGCCCGGATGCTGGCTTCGTTGGCCTTTTCCGCAATCTCAGGCGATGATTCCACCCATTGGTATAAGAGGGAATAGGCATCGGCGATGCCGGCATAGGCGAGTGCGTAATTGGGATCCTGCTCGATAGCCTTTTCGTACATTTTAATGGCGTGATGAAAATTTCGTTTGCCCATCCTGTAGAAAAACCGGCGCCCGCGCAGGTAATAGTCAAAGGCTTCGACGTCGGTGGTTGCAACGTATTGCAGCGCGCGCCGTTCCTTGGGCGTCAGCGTGACTTCGAGCGCGTTGACGATGCTCTTGGCAATGTCGTCCTGGATATCGAACACGTCCTTCATTTCCCGGTCGTAGGTCTCCGACCACAGATGCGAATCGCTGGCGGTGTCGATCAGCTGCGCGGTGATCCGCACCCGGTCGCCCGCGCGCCGCACGCTGCCTTCGAGCACGGTGGCGACACCGAGCCTTTCGGCGACGATCGGGATATCGAAATCCTTGCCCTTGAAAGCGAACGAGGACGTCCGCGACGCCACCCGCAACTTGGGCAGCTTGACCAGCAGGTTCAGGATTTCCTCGGAAATACCATCGCTGAAGTACTCGTTCTCCGCATCGCCGCTCATGTTGAGGAAGGGCAGCACGGCGATGGATTTGCGGTTGTCCTCGGCACGCGCAGCGGGTACGGCCGTGGTGGCAGGTTTGGTTTTTTGGGCCGCTTCCGCTGCGGGTGCTGCGTCTTGTACAGCTTCGTCGAGCGACTTGGTCCGCTCCGGGCCCCCGGGGCCGATGTCGAAGACCCAGGCCATGATGATCGTGACGGGAAAGCCGAGCACGATCAGTATGGTCACCAGCGTGACGGTCCACGCCGGCAGGTTCAGGTTGGGCAAAACCGTGGATGCCACCTCGATAACGACCCAGCCGACGATCGCGTAGATCACGATGACGCGGATGACGCGCCTGCGCTTCAATTCCGACCACAAGTTCCCAAACGATGATTTGGTGGCTTCGTTACCCATTTGTTTTTATAACCCAGGCGCCCGCTTCGAGAACATTCATCATACAGACATAATAAGTGGTTGGAGAAGGAAAATCAGAAATTGCGGGGTTGCGGTAAAGCGCCGGACCGCGCTCGGTAAATCTTACCGGGAAATTTGAACGATTCGTTGCCTGATCAGAAGACGCAGAGTTTCTGGGCAATCAACTTCCGGTACTAGCCCGCATATTGCACCAGCCGGCCACTGGCCTCACCATAAGCTGATGAATTTGCAAAACAGAATGACGATTTATCAAATTTTTTCCAGGGGTACACTTTGTAACCGGCCAGCGACCTATCCCGGCCCTGCCTTGTCCAGTCACGCCTGGGCTTGGGCTTCCCTCCAGCCATAGCCATCGCTATGGCTCTCGGTCCAGCCCGGCGCCCAGCCGCACCTGTTTTGTGGCAGCATCCGGGATGCTGGTGCAATATGCGGGCTAGCTCTTCAAGCCGTCGCTGTTTAACGTGTCCGGTGGCTACCAGTGCTTGGCAAAACTCCAGGTCCTTGGGACGTCCCGCGCCCAGTTTTGACAAGATCAAATCATGTAACTCCATAAACATCGCAGTGACGCCAATGTCATCAAAGGGGACTGAATTTGTTCTCTCCTGCCACCCTCGAGGCGCGAACTTAGGTGTGTCGAATGTCACACCGTCGGCATACACATCGTGGCGTTCGTGAAACGGGCTTAATTCACCAATCATTACGCTCAGTAGGTCGGCGAGATCCGGGTCGCCGGACATCGTTATGAGATCTGCCTCGATGCTGCGCGAAAGGTAATGGGCTTCTGGTGAACTGATGACACCAAGAATTGCGGCCGACCCGATGACGTAGAATGTGTCCTGCTCCGTAAGGTCACGGGCTGCATTTAAAATCTTCTTGAGCTGTTCCAGCGTCAAGAGGCCAGGCCTTGCCGACGCAAGATAGTAAGCCGCTCCTTTTCATTGAGGATGCCGGCAAAAGGAGATACACGGCGCAGGGCCCTGGCGTCCTCGTCATATGCGCCGAGTACTTGCAGAAGCGGTTCGATAGGCCCGGAAAGCAGACTTTCCCAACGCTCCACGTACGTCTTGGCGTAAGGTGTTGTGACACGCATTCTTTTCAGACGTCTATTTGCCACATCGAGCAATTCGGGCTTTCGAAGCAGCTTCTTGCCGACTTCCAGGTGCAGGGCACGTGATCGCAACTCTCCGATGGTATCGCCTGCTGAGGCGATAACGTACCTGCTGGATCTCCCTCGACCGGTTCTGAGCACGCGACCCTCTGCACGCAACTCATCCAGGCGTCTCCAAAGTGTGGGCTGGCTGACCTTCGGTCGCAGCTCTGAACGCAACTCGGTAGCACTCAATCCAGCTGGACGCAGGGCGAGAAGCGCTAGAATTTGCTGTTTGATCGGTTCCATGATTTGAATAATAAATGAATAGAAAAAAAAGCACAATACAATGACCGACATGCCTGGCTGCCTCCGAACACGCATAGTCAGGGGTTCTCCTTCCGCTTTTGTCTTGGTGACGCGTTTCCGCGGAAATTTATTATGTTAAATAACAGGTTTTCAGCGGCAATTTCCTACGACTCTTGGAGCAGTCAGCTATTTCATCATCAAGGTGGCCGGTCCACATTGGGCTGTGGGCAACATGGTCTTCAACATCTGGCCTCGATTGACGAGAATCCCTTTCAAAATATACGGCAAAGCCGTATAGTATTTAATGTTCACTTTTATCGAGACACGGTTGTTTTCGCGTCTTGTACAGGAATACCTGACCGATGAAGCATATGCCCGACTGCAGGGTGAACTGATACAAAACCCGGAAGCCGGGGCGGTCATCCGCGGTTCGGGTGGTGTTCGGAAGCTTCGATGGCGCGGTGCCGCGCGCGGTAAACGCGGTGGATATCGAGTCATCTACTTTGTCCGGCGCGTAAATGGAATTATCTGGATGTTGACGATTTATCCCAGGAATGTGACTGACTCGATCCCTGGGCACGTGTTGAAGCAGATTCGTGAGGAGTTGGAACATGAGTGAGAAACGCGAGATCGGGTCCGAGATCCTGCAAGGCATCCGCGAACTTAAGCAGGACAAAACAGGACGCACGATCAATGTGCCGCCTGTCTCAAAGATTCGCGAAGGAACCGGCCTCTCGCAGTCGCAATTCGCCGCGCTGCTGGGCGTTTCCGTCCGTACGCTGCAGGATTGGGAACAGGGTCGTCGCAGCCCGTCGGGCGCCGCGCGGACCCTGATCCTGATCGCCCACAAGAATCCGGCGGCCTTGTTGGAAGTCGCCTGAAAGCGTTTTTGTCAGCGGTTCCGGCAATCGGATATCGATTTGTAATTAGCATTTTCCGCACCGCGTTTCCGCGGAAACGTGATTATGTTAAATAGTGGGTGCTGCACCTCTATTTCCTACGCATAGTCGAGGGAATTACCGCTATCAAGCCATGAAGATTAATGCGATTGTATCTATATGGATACAAGCGTAGTATGATAACGATAGCGCGTACTGGCATCTTCGATGCGTGGCTCAAAGCGCTCAGGGACGTACGTGGTAAGGCTCGAATTATCAAGAGAATCCGCGCTGCCGAGCGCGGGCATTTCGGTGATTGTCGGCCGGTAGGTGCGGGTGTGTCTGAAATGCGCATCCACGTCGGTCCGGGCTATCGGGTGTATTTCACCCGCACCGGCGATGTGGTCTACGTGTTGCTTTGCGGCGGTAAAAAGCACCGGCAACAACGGGATATCGCCAGGGCTAAAAAACTGGCCCGGTTACTCGAAGAGATATGAGCCATGAAACAAACAAACCGATTGAACCTGGCGCCATTTGATGCCAGCGAATACCTCGATAGCGAGGAGGTCATCGCCGAATACCTGACGGCCGCCCTGCAAGATCCGGATCCCGATGCTTTTCTGGCGGCAGTGAGTGATGTCGCAAAAGCCCGGGGCATCGCCACGGTCGCCGCTTTTGCCGGTCTTGGTCGCGAGAGCCTATACAAGACGCTCAAACCCGGCGCGCAACCCCGCTTTGACACGGTGCGGCGATTGCTCGATGCCTTGGGCGTCAAACTCGGTGTTGTTGCTCCGCATCCAAAGAACTGATTGCGAACACCCCTGGCAAGTTGCCGGTTTCTATTTAAACACCCAGAAATACTCGTCCAGGCGCTCGACGCCGGCGGCCACGGCGCGCGGCATCGAGGCCGGCGTATTCCGCCGAGAATCTTCACTTCACCTCCCTGCGGTGGTCATTTCTAGGACAGACCTGCCTCGACCTGCGATTTCCCACAAATATTCAAGCCAAACAGCACTATTGATACTTGTCGATGCGTCGCATATTGCATACAGGGGTTCGCATTGACATATGCATTGTATATGCATAACATGAATATGAAGGTTGTTTGGGATTCTGTTAAGGCCAAGATCAACAGACTGAAGCACGGAATTTACTTCTCCGAAGTAGAGCCGGTTTTTTACGATCCCCGGGCAATTAGTTTTGAGGATCCCGATTCAACCGAAGAGGCGCGATACGTCGTGATTGGACTTGACTCGGTAGGCCGGGTGATAGTCGTGGTCTACAACTATCGGGATAATGCTATTCGGTTAATCTCAGCCCGAAAGGCCAGCAAAGCCGAGCGAAAAGTTTATGAGAAATGAGTATGATTTCAGCCAGGGTAAACGCGGTGCCGTTGTAAGCGCACGGGGCAAAACCCGTATCACCATTTACCTGGATGACGATGTCATAGACGCTTTTCGGCTCAAGGCGGAGAAAGCACGTTGCGGCTACCAAACACTGATCAATACGGCATTGCGGCAATACCTGACCGGTGACGGTAAACCGGTCGACGGCAAGATGCTCCGGCGAATACTGCGCGAAGAGCTGAAGAAAATGTAGTGTGCCGAGTAATGGTTAAGCCTGTCGGCCGGATTCTTACCTGAACACCCAGAAATACTCGTCCAGGCGCTCGACGCCGGCGGCCACGGCCCGCGGCATCGAGGCCAGCATGTCGGTGGTGCCGATGAGCTCGAGTTCATCACCCCACAGGTGCTCGACCTCGCCCGGCTCGACGCTGAACGGCGGGCCTTCCATCGATTGGGGCTCATAGGTCATCGACACCAGCAGGCCCCTGGGCGCGGGGCCCAGCAACTTGCGGCAGGCGGCGACGTACGGCGGGCGCATGTCGTGCGGCAGCGCCACTAGCGCGGCGCGGTCGTAGAGCGCCGGGAACTTCGGGCCCTCGTAGTCCTCGGCCAGCTGGATGAAATCGGTGCAGAACAGGCGGATGTTGCGGTCTTCGGCCTGGTAGCAGGGGTGTCCGTATTGTTCGGTCTTTTCGAATGCCAGGCCGCTCTCGCTGAAAAAGTCGCGCACGGCCGCTTCGACGAACTCGACGCCGGTCACGTCAAAGCCGCGCTCTTCCAGCCACAGCATGTCGCGGGACTTGCCGCACAGCGGCACCAGCACGTGCGTGCCCGAGGGCAGTTGCGGCCAGTGGTTTTCCAGCGCAGCGTGGATCTGCGCCTGGTGAAAGCCGATATTGCCCTCGTTCCAGGTCTTGAGCCAGAAGTTGATACGCAAGGTCCTTTCCTCGTCTGTGGTCTGAGCGTCCGTTCAAGCGCCAGTCATGTCCCGCCGGGCCGCGGGCCACGCCGCAGGATAACGGATTCTCAGCGTGCTGGAAACAGGCGATGGGGCCTTGGCGAGCGCCCGGTCCGCGCCCCGACGCAGGCGGGTTGGAATCACCGGTTTCTTGACCTGGGTCAACTCACCTCAAATAAGAATCATTATCATTAAGAGCCTGCAAACACGAACGAGGCTGATAACAGCAGGTGACACACTCCGGCAGCGGTCCAGGACCGGTGGAAATGCGTGAGACCCGAAAAACTGTCCACTCCTCATGGTTACCGGTGATCGCATGGACGGTTCTGACCGCTGCCACCTTTTCCGTCTTCGCCGAAAGCCCCGCCGCCGCGCTGGAGGCGGACGTGACGCTGACCGCCCTGGCCGCCAGCGCGGAGCCGGTCAGGTCCGAAACGCTCGCCTCTTTCGACCTGCGCCTGGCCCTCGAGGCCGGCCCCGGCCAGTGGTTTTTCCACGCCGAGGCCAGCACCACGCCGCGATCGTCCGGTGTCGCTGCCTGGTTCCCGGAAGCCAACAAGGATGCCGGCACGGCGCTGGACGGGCACGGCCACGGGCGGGTGCAGCTATCGGAAGCGTACTATGAATTCGCGGCGGGGCCCGGTGTCTGGGCGGCCGGGCTCATCGACGCGCCGGGCTATATCGATAGCAGCGACATCGCCAACGACGAAACCCGCCAGTTCCTGGCCGCGACGTTTGTCAACAACCCGACGATACCGCTGCCGGACTACAGCCCGGGCGTCGCCTGGCGTTACCCGGCGGGCGACGGCCGCCAGGGCTTCACCTTTCTGCTGCAGTCGAGCCACGGCCTGGCCGACAACGAGGACGCCTCCTACCGGCAACTGGTCGATTTCGGCGCGGAGGCCAAGGGCGTGTTCGCCGCCCTCGAGACGGACATCGAATGGTCCACGCTGACATGGCGCCTGGGGGCGTGGGGCCGGGAAACGCGCAAACCCCGGCGTGTGGAGGCCACCGAGGACGCCAGCCGCTACGGCCTTTATGGCGTCATCGACGGCCATGGCGAGACGTTTGCCTGGAACCTGCGTGCGGGCGCCGCCGACGCGCGCGGCTCGGACCTCGATGCCTTTTTCAGCGTGGCCGTCGCGATACCGGTAGCCCGCGGCCGGCTGGGCATGGCGGCCGGGCGCACGCTGGCGGGCGCCCGCCATGACGACCCGGGGCGCCGCGCGGCGTGGCACGCGGAAGTCTATTACCGTCACCGGCTGAGCGATGTCCTGGCGATCACGCCGGACATCCAGTACCTGCGCCTGGAGCGCGCGGCCATGCTCGGCGGGAGCCGCGTGCGCCGCACGCTGGTGGCGGGCGTGCGCGTCACCGGCACGCTCTGAATGGGGTCAGGTTCAATTAACGATCAATTGAACCTGACCCCATTTATTAGCGGTTGTGCGTATAGCCGCAGGCGATCCCCGAGATGATCATCTTCTGCACGTTGGAGGTGCCCTCCACGACCTGCAGCGACTTGGCGTCGCGGTAGAAGCGCTCGGCCGGGTACTCGGAAGAAAAGCCGTAGGAGCCGAAGATCTTCATGCACTCGTTGGCGGCGTGCACGGCGGCCTCGGAGGCGGCCAGCTTGCCGACCGAGGTCTCGTACTGGCTCGGCTTGCCCTGGTCCTTGAGCCAGGCGGCGTGGTAGACCAGCATCTGCGCGGCCTTGTGCTCGACCACCATCTCGGCGATCTGCGCCTGGATCATCTGGTGCTTCGAGATCGGCTTGCCGAACTGGGTGCGCTCGTTGGCGTAGTTGATGGCCAGTTCCAGCGCCCCGCCGGCCACGCCCAGCGCGCCGGCGGCGCAGCCGATGCGGGTGTTGCCGAGCTGCCACATGCACATCTTGAAGCCGTCGTTGAGCTTGCCTAAAAGCGCGTCTTTCGGGATCTTGGCGCCCTCGAAGATGAATTCGCCGGTGGGCGAGCAGTGCAGGCCCAGCTTGGTCGTGATCGGGCGCGCGGTGCAGCCTTCCAGGCCCTTGGGCTCGAGGATGAAGCAGGAGATGCCCTTGTTGCCCTTTTCCTTGTCGGTATAGGCGTAGAGCAGGCCGGCGTCGCCGATGTGGGCGTTGGTGATCCACAGCTTGTTGCCGTGCAGTTCCCAGTGATCGCCCCTGTCGATCGCGTGCGTGCTCATGCTGGCCACGTCGGAACCGGTGTTCGGTTCGGTCATGGCGAAAAAGCCCATCTTGGTGCCGTCGATCCAGCCGGGGATGTACTTCTCCTTCTGCTCGTCGGTGCCCCAGCGCGCGACCGACAGGGCCGGGCCGAGGTTCTGCATGTTGAACGGCAGCCGCCACGAGGCCGAGACCTTGGCGATCTGCTCCGCCATCAGCACCGATTCCAGGTAGCCCATGCCGTTGCCGCCGAGTTCCTCGGGCAGCACGCAGGAGAGAAAACCCAGCTCGCCCATCTTGGCGACGCGTTCCTGGCGGAACTCGTGGTTGCGCTCTTCTTCCTCCAGCGTCGGCGCGATCTCTTCCTGCGCGAAACGGCGCGCGGTGTCCTGCACCAGCTGTTGTTGTTCGTCCAGTTCGAAATTCATGATCGTTTCCGTTCAGGCCTCGTCGATGACCATCAGCACGTCGTCGTCGTCGACCGTGTCGCCTTTCTTGACCCGGATCTCCGCGATGGTGCCGTCACACGGCGCGTACACCGGGTTTTCCATCTTCAACGCTTCGATGATGACCAGCTCGTCGTCTTCCTCGACTTCGTCACCGACATCGACGAGGACCTTCCAGATGTTTCCGGCCAGTGGGACCAGGACTTCAGTAGCCATAGTGTGTTTCCTATTGCAAGATTGAAATGAATATGCCGGCCGCGATCACGGTACCGATGACGCCGGCGATGTTGGGGCCCATGGCGAACATGAGCAGATAATTCTTCTTGTCGGCTTCCGAGCCGACCTTCTGCACCACGCGCGCCGCCATCGGCACGGCGGAGACGCCGGCCGCGCCGACCAGCGGGTTGATCTTGTTTTTCGTGAACAGGTTCATCAGCTTGGCCAGCAGTATACCGCTGGCGGTCGAGACCATGAACGCGAACAGGCCGAGGAAAAAGATCTTCAGGCTCTCCGCGCGCAGAAACCGTTCCGCGCTCATCGTCGCGCCGACGCTGACGCCGAGGAAAATCGTGACGATGTTCATCAGCGCGTTCTGCGAAACCTCGTTGAGGCGCTCGACCACCTTGGATTCGCGGAACAGGTTGCCGAGCATGAACATCGCGATCAGCGGCGCGGCGGCCGGCACCAGCAGGATGATCACCATGGCCGCGATGAACGGGAAGAACAGTTTCTCCCGCGGCGTCACCTTGCGGCCCTTCTGCATGTGGATCTTGCGCTCGGCCTCGGTCGTCAATAACTTCATGATCGGCGGCATGATGATCGGCACCAGCGCCATGTAGGAATAGGCCGCGACCGCGCAGGCGCCCAAGAGCTGCGGCGCCAGCTTGGCCGAAAGGTAGATCGTCGTCGGCCCGTCGGCGCCGCCGATGATGCCGATGGTGGCGGCCTCGGGCAGGGTGAAGCCCATCAGGTAGGCGGCGAAAAAGGTCACGTACACGCCCACCTGGGCGGCCGCGCCGAGAAAGATCAGCCGCGGTTGCGAGAGCATCGCGCCGAAATCGGTCAAGGCGCCAAGGCCGAGGAAGATCAGCGGCGGGATGACCTCCCACTCGATGCCGTAGTGGTAGAAACGCCAGATCAGGCCTTCCCCGGGCACCATCAGGTGGGCCATGGGCAGGTTGGTGATGACGATGCCGAAGCCGATCGGCAGCAGCAGCAGCGGTTCGAAATTCTTCTTGATCGCCAGGTACACCAGCGTCAGGCCGATCACCCACATGAAGACCATGCCCGGCGTCAGCGCCAGCAGGCCCATGTTTTCGAAAAAGGTCATGAACCGGCTTCCTTCTTGGCGGCCGGCCGCCCGGCCGTCATCTTGTTGATCTTGATGGCGACGTAGAGCACGCCCAGGCCGATGAAGACACCGGAAATGCCGTTGACGAATATCTCGATTGCCTCTTTCATTATTCTTTTCCCTTTATGGACGAAGCTGTCAGCCCCTGATGCTGCGCGGCAGCAGCATCTGGTGGCGGGGGCAAATGGACTTCGGATTCTGGTAAGCCGCACCCGCAAAGGCCTGCAGGTAGCCGCGCAGTTCCTCGAGTTTGACGATCTCGTCGACCAGCCCGTACTTGGCGCAGTACGCGGGCTGCGAGTGATCGCGGTAATGCTGTGCCAGCGCGTTCATCTTGTCAACGATCGGCTCCAGCGGGCGGCCGGCGTCCTGCTCCTTCATGGCGCGGCGCGAGTACATCGCCACCGCCGCGGTCTCGCCGTGCATGACCTCGATCTCGGTCGCCGCCGTGCCCAGCGTGAAGGCGTTGTGGCGGTTGGCGGTCGGCCCGCCCAGCACGTAATGCGCCGCGGCCGTGCCCTTGCGCAGCACCACCAGCATCATCGGCACGTCGGTCTGCTGGATCGAATAGATCAGCGACTGGCCCAGGCCCAGCAACTCGGCTTTCTCCGCCAGGTCGCCGACGTCGATGCCGGAGGTGTCCTGGAACCAGACGATCGGCACCCGGTCGCGCCCGCACAGGGTGACGAACTCGTTCATCTTGATCAGGCCCTGGCGATACAGCTTGCCGCCGATGCCGGGGTAGTCGGCGTACTCGGGGTAGCCCTTGCCCAGAAAGCCCTGGCGGTTGCCGATGCAGCCGACCAATTGACCGTCGATCTTGCACAGGCCGGTGTACATCTCCGGGCCGTAACCGGGCTTGTATTCCATGTGTTCGCTGCCGTCGACCAGGCGCGCCAGCACCTGGTCGAAGTCGTACACCTGTTTCTGGTTGGCCGGCAGCAGGGAATACAGGTCGTCGGCCGGGAAACCCGGGTCCTTCGGCGTGCCGACGCGGAAGAATTCCGGCTTGTAGGCCGGGATCGAGCGCATGTATTCCTTGAGGCCGTCGAGCACGCCGGTTTCCTCGTCGTAGACCTCGGTGAAAAAGCCGGTCTCGTCGTAGTGGGTCGCCACCGTGCCCGGGGGGCTGGCGGTGAACTGGCGCGATTTCTCGATCAGCTCCTCCAGCATCTCGACGTCGAAACCGCCCCGCGGCGCCATGCCGGAAACGATGCCGGCGCCGCCGACCGCGATGTTGGCGTCCTTGTGCGCCAACAGGATCGTCGGGCTGATGCTCTGGTAGCCGCCGCCCGCGGGGTTGGTGCCGTAGATGCCGGCGAGCACCGGGATACCGGCCTGCTCGAGTTCGGCGTGGCGGAAGAACGGCGTGCCGGCGCCGCGCCGGTTGGCGTAGAACTTTTCCTGTTCCGTCAGCTTGGCGCCGCTGCAGTTGACCAGCCAGACCAGCGGGATATTGAGCCGCCGGGCGAGATCGGTCACGCGCAGGATGTTCTCCGACTGCCCCGGCAGCCAGGCGCCGGCCATGACCTTGTTGTCGAAGCCGATGACGACGGCCCAGCGGCCTTCGATTTTGCCGAGGCCGTCGACGACGTTGGTGGTGCCTTCCTCGTTATCGAGCGGGTTGTAGGTGCTGTGCAGCGGGCGCCAGCTGCCTTCGTCGACCAGGTACTCGATGCGCTGCCAGACGGTCATGATGCCGCGCTGGTTGATTTTCTCGGTCGGGAAGCCGGCGGCCTCGACGTCCTGCTTCAGCTTGACGATGTCCGCTTCGGTCTGCCGCAGCTCGGCGGCGCTGTCGGCGGCCCGCTTGACGCGGTTTTCCTTGAGCGCCTTGCCAAAGCGCTCCATGTTCTCGAAATAGGGTTTCATTCAGCTTGGTCCTTGGGCAAATTTGCCAGGAATTTTCGTGGTTTGATGACGCTGCGGCGTCACCCGGAGCCTCGATTTTATTGCTTTCCGATAGTATCAAACAGCCTCAACCCCGGCAATGTGACACAGCGCCATTTCCTTGTATCTCAGTGCCTTCCCCGCCCCGGGGCTCGCCCGGGCTGGTCCGCGCTGCCGGCGTCATTGCCGCGGCGCTGCGGGCGCCTCGCGCCGGTACCGCTGCCTCAGCGCCGGCAGCCAGAAAACCAGCGCCGAGGCGAGCGTGAAAACGGCGACCGCGCCGAGGATGACCGCCAGCCGCGTCCACGGCGCGCCGAATTCCATGCGCATGTGCACCAGCGTGATCAGCGCGCGCAGCCACTCGATCGCGCCCAGCACCAGCACGCCCTGCAGCAAGGGCGGCACCCAATCCCGCCGCAGCAGCAGCGACAGCAGCAGCAACAGCATGACCGCGACCAGGAGGTAGTGACCGCCGCGGAAGAAATGCGCGGCCAGCAGCAGCAGGCTGATGATGACGGGTGAAAGCCTGAGGGCGTTCATGGATGGCTCCTTATCGTTCATCGTGCGGTGTCCGGTTCAGCGGCCGCCGCCAACCCGGGCAGCGACTTCCTCTGCCAGCGCCAGG
This sequence comes from uncultured Gammaproteobacteria bacterium, assembly GCA_963774415.1. Classification (GTDB taxonomy): domain Bacteria; phylum Pseudomonadota; class Gammaproteobacteria; order Xanthomonadales; family SZUA-36; genus SZUA-36. Next base: position 190,630 of record CAVZEU010000004.1, read on the forward strand.
CAGGCGGTCAGCCCCGGCGACTCGATGCCGAACAGGTTAATGATACCTGCAACGCCGTGCTCGGTGGGGCCGGAAATCACGAAGTCGGCGGGCGCCTCGCCCGGCCCCGCCAGCGTCGGCCGCACACCGACGTAACCGGGCTGCAGCCGCGCCGCGTCCAGGCCCGGAAACCAGCGGCGGACCGCGCGGCTGAAGCGGGTCTTGCGGTGCGCGTCGAAGCGGTAATCGATGCCGTCGCAATATTCGCTGTCCGGGCCGAAGCGGACCTGCCCGGCCAGGTCGAGGGTCGCATGGATACCCAGGCCGCCGGCTTGCGGCAGCGGGTAGACCAGATGCGAAAAGGGCGCTGCCCCCGGGTAGGCGAAATAATGCCCGCGGGCGTAGTACTGCCGCGGAACGGCGTCTGCGGGCAAGCCCCCGATTGCGCGGGCGAGGGCGGTGGCGTGCAGGCCCGCCGCATTGATCAGCAGGCGGGCTTCGAGCGAGGTTTCTTCGGGGTTTTGCAGCTGCAAGCGGCAGCCGCCGCCGGCGAGCGCTGCGCCTGAGGTCACCCGGCTGTTGAGCGCGACGATGCCGCCGGCCGCCTCGAGGTCGGCCTCGAGCGCCAGCATCAGCGCGTGGCTGTCGATAATGCCGGTTTCAGGCGAGAACAGGGCGCCGGCGCCGCGCACGGCGGGCTCCCTGTTTTCGAGCTGCTTCGGGCCCAGTTCCTCGAGGGTGTCGACGCCGCATGCCCGCGCATTGTCCCTGAGCGCCCGCAGGCGCGGGACCTGGGCCTCGTCGGCGGCGACGATCAGCTTGCCGCATTGGCGCAGCGTGACGCCGCGGCGGCGGCAAAAAGTCTCGAGCTGCGCGCGGCCGCGGATGCAGGTTCGCGCCTTCAGCGAGCCGGGCGGGTAGTAAAGCCCGGCGTGCACCACCTCCGAGTTACGGCTGGAGGTCTCCTGGCCAATGGCCGCGTTGGCTTCGAGCACGATCACCTCGCGGCCGGCGAGCGCGAGGGCCCGCGCCACGGCCAGGCCGATGACACCGGCACCGACCACCACGGTGTCTGCCGCGAAGGAGGACATCGCCTTATTTTACGGCAAGCCGGGCCGGCCGGCGGCGTCTATTCGAAATGACCCGTCGGTACCGGCGCCGGGCGACCGGCGCCGGGTTTTATCCGGGTTTCAGGCGGATCTTCGCAGCTCCGGCATCAGGCCGCTCTGCGCGTCACCCTGGATGACATCGGCCAGCGTGTAGTTGCGCAGCGTATCGAGGTAGTTCTTCATGGCCTGCTGTAAAAAGCGGCTCAGGCGCGGATACACCGCGTCGTCCCTGTTGGCGCCGTTGACGCCGTGCTGCTGCAGGTGCTTCTCGGTGTGCCGGATGACCTCGCCAAGGTTGATGTCCGCGGGGTCGTGATTGAGCATCAGCCCGCCGCCGGGCCCGCGGCGGGCAACGACGAACTGCAGCCGGGACAGGTTGCTGACCACCTTCATCAGGTGGTTCTTGGAAATGTCGTAGGTCTTGGAAATTTGATCGATCGTCACCCGCTTTTCATCGGTTTGACCCAGGTGGGTCAGTACCAGCAGGGAATAATCCGTAAATCTGCTAAGACGCATAAATCGTTTCCTTTTCAGATGTGGCCCTCATTTCGACAAAAAGTATGGCGGACCGACGTGGAAGATTGGTGGAAGCAAAAGGAAGCTTTGCAGAATTAATGCAGAAAAAACGCCGGAATTGGCTTCCGGCGTCTTGTTCCCGGTCTTTTTGTTCCTGGTCTATTTGTTTTTGGTCTATTTCATTCCTGGGAGGAGAAATAAGCGGCCAGGTTCGCGATATCGTCGTCACTCAGGCCGGCGGCCATCGGCGACATGGTCGGGTCCGTGCGGGTGCCGCTGCGGAAGGCCTTCAGTTGCTTGATGAGGTATTGCTCTTGCTGGCCGGCGAGGTTCGGCCAAAGCGGATTGACGCTGTGACCGTCGGCGCCGTGACAGGCCGCGCAGACGACGGACTTGGCCTTGCCGGCGGCGGCGTCACCGGCCATCGCCGGTGCGGCGGCAAAGACCAGCAACAGGAGTAAAGCGGCAAATAACGATTTCATCGAAGTAACCTCCAGAGAGTGGTTGAAAAGGATTCAAATTGGAACTGTATCTTACAGAATTGTTCCCTGCACGTAATGCAGAATTCTTTAACGACTTAAGAGTAATGTAAGCGACCCAGAGTTCCCGCGCGCTCGCGGCGGCCTGGGAGACCGTTCAGTCGCGCCGTGCCCGGCGCCCGTTCTCGCGCGCGGCGGTTGCGCTGTCCGCGGGAGCGGCTTTGGTCGCGCCGGCATCGCCCTGCTCGGCGGTGATCGAAGCACTGCCAGGCCGGGTTTCGGCCGCCTGCAGCGCGTTGGCGTCGGGCGCGAACAGGAATCCGCCCGACATTTCGGCAATCGACCGGGAATCGGGCGCGGGCGCGCTCGCCAGGAAGATTGCGATGGTCAGGAGAACCGTGGGCTTCATGCTCTACGTCCTTGTATCCAGTTCCGCGGTAAAGGCACGTCATTCCGTTCGTGCCGGCCAGGTGTTCCGAAACGCGCCGGAAAACCGTTAGCGGGTCGTCAAGTATACAATAAACCGCGTGAAAAAATAAAACCCCTGTCGTTACAAGCGCATAACGCCGTTTTCACCGGCGACGAGGACGACGTCCGCGCCGCGCAGGGCGAACAGGCCGCAGGTCACGACCCCGGGCAGGTTATTGATGGTCTTTTCCATGTCCACCGGGTCCACCAAATCGAGGTTGTGCACGTCCAGGATCCAGTTGCCGTTATCGGTGACGAAGCCTTCGCGCCACTCCGGTTGCCCGCCCAGCGCGACCAGTTTTCTCGCCACCAGGCTGCGCGCCAGCGGGATCACCTCGATGGGCAGCGGAAACTTGCCGAGGACCCTGACCCGCTTGCTTTCATCGGCGATGCAGACGAATTTCCGGCTGGCCTGGGCGATGATTTTTTCGCGCGTCAGGGCGCCGCCGCCGCCCTTGATCAGGCGGCGGTGCGGGTCGAACTCGTCGGCGCCGTCGATGTAAACGTCGAGGTCACCGGTGACGTTCAGGTCCCGCACCTCGATGCCGGCCTGCGCCAGCCGCTTAGTCGTCGCCTCGGAGCTGGAGACGGCCGCCTCCACGCGTTTGCCGCTTGTCGCCAGCGCCGCGATGAAACAATTGACCGTGCTGCCGGTGCCGACGCCGATGACGCCGTCGTCGCGCACGAATTCCAGTGCGGCCTCGCCGGCCTGCCGTTTCAGTTCGTCCTGGTTCATGCGGCTTGCAGACTCATGATGTAGTCCCACTGGTCCGGGCTGACGGGCATCACCGACAGCCGGTTGCCGCGGCGCACCAGCGGCAGGTCGCCCAGCGGCTCCGCGTGTTGCTTGATCGTGTGCAGCGAAATGGGCGAATCCAGCTTTTTCAACAGGCGGATATCGACCAGGTACCAGCGCGGGTTTTCGGGATCGCTTTTCGGGTCGAAATACTTCGAGGCCGGGTTGCACGCCTCCGGGTCGGGGTAGGGTTCGGACGCCACCTCGGCGACGCCGACGATGGCCGGGACCTCGGTATTGGAGTGGTAAAAAAACACCTTGTCGCCGATTTTCATATCGTCGCGCATGAAATTGCGCGCCTGGTAATTGCGCACGTGTTTCCAGTAGCGCGTTTGCCCGGGGCAATCCGCCAGGTCATCGACGCTGAAAACACTCGGCTCACTTTTTACCAGCCAGTAACGCATATAACTCTCCTGCTCGGTTCGTCATTGCCCGTCCTCATTTTGCCTGCTTCACTCGCATATTGCACCCGTGCCGCGGCGGCCGTCGGCGCCAACGGATCAGGCGTCAAACGCCAGCCACCCCTTTTCGGTCACCACGCCGTGTAACGGCACATCCCAGGCGTCGGCGGCGATGCTGGCGACTTCCTGCAGGCTGTAGGCAACGCCGGCCCGGAGCGGGGCGGCGGCGTCCCGGACCGGGGCGAGGCAGCGGTCATAGTAACCGGCCCCCATGCCGAGCCGGTTGCCGCCGGGGTCGTAGGCCGCCAGCGGCATGACGATGAGGTCGAGGTCCCGCGCCGCCCGTGCCGCGGTGCCCTGCGGCTCGGGGATGCCGTAGGCGCTCTTAAGCATGACCGTGTCCGGCAGCCATTCGTGAAACGCCATGCTGCCGCCGGCGCCCCCGGTGACGACCGGCAGGGCCAGGCCGACGCCGTCGGCCGTCAGTTGCCTGAGCAGCGGGACGAGATCGGGCTCGCCGTCGAACGGCCAGAAGGCCGCCACCGTGCGCACCCCGCGGGAGGCGATCAGTCGCTGCAGGTGCGTGCGGATGGATTGGTCGAGGCGTCCGCGCTCTTGCGCGTCGAGGGTTCGCCGCAACTGGCGTTGCCGCTGCCGCAGTAACGCCTTGGACTCACGTGATTCACTCATGAAGACGGTTCATTGCCGATGAATTGGCCGGAGATAAAAACCCTCCGTGAATGCCGCTGCAGGTCTGATGACCTTGAACCAGAGGTTCAAGTGGGACGGCGCCCCAGGCTTAAGGCTTTTCGCGCTTTGGCGAACTTGCACACCAGCCGTGGTTTTGCGGTCCCGAAGTTATTAATTAGGGACAAGGCATCTATCAGACCAACTGGCCAGCACCACAGAGGGCTAATGTCATTCTAGCCCAATTAGCTGGCCAGTGCATTATCCAGCTCGTCGGCGAGCATGCGGATGCGGTTGTCCACCGTGTCCACCCTCAGCCGTTCGTGCTGCTGCAGGCTGAGCAGCTCGTTGGCGAGGTTCAGCGCCGTCATGACCGCTATGCGCTCGAGGGTCATCAGGCGGCCGGCTTTCTTGATGGCGCGCATGCGCTCGTCCAGCATCCGGGCCGCCTCGTGTAAGGCTTCGCGTTCCTGGGGCTGGCAAGTGAACTGGTATTCCTGGTCGAGGATCGAGACCGAAATGGGTTCAGTGATGTTTTCCATGTGTGTGAGTGCCCGGGGCGTTCAAACTCAAATCTGCTCGAGGCCCTTGAGCCTGTGGATCATCGCTTCGACCTTGGTGCGGGCCTCGTCGTTCTTGGCTACCAGCGCCGCGCGTTCGGCCACCAGGGCTTCCTGGCGGCTATGCAGCGACCGGTTTTCTTCACGTAGTTTCTGGATTTGCGAGAGTAAGGTTCGCAGTTGTTTTTCAAGCCTTTGCAGGTCTTTGTCTGTTTTTTCTAAGGAATCCATGCCATCACTATAATTTCCAAGTGAATATTGGTCAATCCACAAATTCGCACGCGGGCCAATTTGTCGCCGGCGCTGTGAAGCCGGCGGCCCAACTGCTAACATCGGCGTTGCTGATTTTTCCGGATCCAGGTACCTGTCAACACTATGCAAATACGCATCGGCATCGGCGGCCACGGGCCCTTGACATGAGCAGTGCCAGTCTGCCCGACTTCAAGCACACGCTCGCCATCGCGCAGGGCAACCTCGGCGCCGCGGATCTGGCCGAGTGTCATGGCGTCGCCTGCGGTTTGCTGGTGCGCCAGCCCGACAGCGGCATCGACGTTTTTGTCGGCCTGCTCGATATGCTCGAGGTGGTGACCGCGCCCGGGACGGGTTTGAGGCTGTCCCTGCAGGAACTCCTGAGCTCGACCCGCCAGCAATTGGCGGACGAGGAACTGGGGCTGAAACTGTGGCTGCCCGCAGACAGTGAGACGCTGGAGGAGCGCACCGGCGCACTGGCGCAATGGTGCAGCGGCTTCCTCGCGGGTCTGGGCAGCAGCGGTGAGGACACGCTGAGGGCGATGTCCGACGACGCCAACGACGCGCTCAGAGACTTGCAACAGATCGCCGCCGCCGATGTCACAGATACCCGGGAAAGCGAAGAAGACGAAACGGCCTTTGTCGAGATCTGCGAATACATCAGGGTGGTCACGCTGATGATCAGGGAAGATCTGCGCGGGCCCGACAGCGAGGACATGATTCATTGAACCACCGCCGGCGGCAGGGGTGCCGAAGCTGACATGATCAAGCAAAAAGAATACGCCAGGCGCAGACGCGAGTTGATGGGCATATGCGGCGAGGAGTCGGTCATCATCGCCCGCAGCGCCGCGCAGAAGATCCGCAATAACGACGTCCAGTACCCCTACCGGCAGGACAGCGATTTTCTCTACCTGAGCGGTTTCCGCGAGCCGGGGGCCATGCTGGTCATGCTGCCGGACGGCAAGGATGGCCGCACGATCCTGTTTTGCCGGGAAAAGGATCCCGCGCGTGAATTGTGGGACGGGGCCATGGTGGGGGTGGAAGCCGCCGTCGAACGCTACGGCGTCGACGACGCCTATCCGATCGACGAAATGGCCAGGCGCCTGCCCAAGCTGCTGGAGGGCCGCGACAGGATCTATCACGACCTCGGCAAGGACCCGGAATTCGATCAGCAGCTGATCGGCTGGATGAACGAGTTTCGCAGCAAAACCCGCAAGAAATTCCACGCGCCCGACGAAATCGTCGCGCTCGACCACAACCTGCACGAGATGCGCTTGTTCAAGAGCCGCGCGGAGGTTTCGGCGATGCGCAAATCGGCGCAAATCGCCGCGTCCGCACACCGGCGCGCGATGCAAACCTGCAAGCCGGGCATGAACGAGGCCGAAGTGTACGCCGAATTGTTGCACGCCTTTATCAGCCAGCAGACCGAACCCTCCTACATCCCCATCGTCGCCGGCGGCGCCAATGCCTGCGTGCTGCACTACATCGCCAACCGCGATGAATTGAACGACGGCGACCTGCTGCTGATCGACGCCGGCGCCGAATACGACGGCTATGCCTCCGATATCACCCGCACCTTCCCGGTCAACGGCAAGTTCAGCGGCGAGCAAAAGGCGCTTTACGAAGTGGTGCTCGAGGCCCAGTTGGAAGCCATCGATGCCGTGCACGCCGGCGTGCCGTGGGAGCAGGTGCACGAGACCGCCGTGCGCGTCGCCACCGAGGGCATGCTCGAACTCGGCATCCTGAAGGGCTCGCTGGAGGAGGCGCTGGAGGAGGAGCATTTCAAGCACTATTACGTGCACAACACCGGCCACTGGCTCGGCCTCGACGTGCACGACGTCGGCGACTACGAGATCGACGGGCATTCGCGGGTGCTCGAGCCGGGCATGGTCACGACCGTCGAGCCCGGGATTTACATTCCGCTGTCGGCTGGCGAGGTGGACGAGAAATGGCGCGGCATGGGCATCCGCATCGAAGACGATGTGCTGGTGACCAAGGATGGCGCCGACGTGCTGACCGCCGATATCTGCAAATCCATGCAGGATATCGAAGACCTGATGGGATAGCCTGCATATGGCGCCAGTCGGTTGCGGGCATTTATGTATATTTATGCAAAAGGTGAATCGGTATCAACAAGATACTTTTAAAAATTCGGATCATGCCAGGCCCGCCTCCTATCCTGGCCCTGGCTTGCTCAGCTGCGCCTGAACTGGAGCTTCCCTCGACCCATAGCTTCGGCTATGGGTCTCGGTCCAGCCCGGCGTTCAGACACACCTGGCCTACGCCAAAATCCCGGATACTGGCGCCATATGCAGGCTAGACTGCATATGGCGCCAGTCGGTTGCGGGCATTTATGTATATTTATGCAAAAGGTGAATCGGTATCAACAAGATACTTTTAAAAATTCGGATCATGCCAGGCCCGCCTCCTATCCTGGCCCTGGCTTGCTCAGCTGCGCCTGAACTGGAGCTTCCCTCGACCCATAGCTTCGGCTATGGGTCTCGGTCCAGCCCGGCGTTCAGACACACCTGGCCTACGCCAAAATCCCGGATACTGGCGCCATATGCAGGCTAGACTGCATATGGACCGGTGTGACATCGCAATCGTTGGCGGCGGCCTGGCGGGCGCCAGCCTCGCGCTCGCGCTGGCGCCGCTGGGCTATTCGATCGCCGTGATCGAGGCCGTGGCGCCGCGGGCGGCGGGGCAACCGAGCTACGACGACCGCACCCTGGCGCTCAACAATGGCACCTGCAGCATCCTGCGGGCGATCGGCCTGTGGGATTCGCTCAGCGCCGACGCGACGCCGATCCGCCAGGTCATCGTCAGCGAGTTGCACCGCCCGGGCCGGGTCGTGCTCGATCCCGCCGAGAGCGGCCTGACCGAATTCGGGCACGTGGTCGAGGCGCGCCGCTTTGGCGTCAGCGTGATGCAGGGCCTCGGGCAGGCCGCCAACATCGAATACCTGTGCCCGGTCACGGTCAGCGGCCTCGAAACGGGCGATGACGCGCTGACGCTGCGGCTGGAAACGGACGCGGGTGCGCGCGAACTGCAGGCGCGGCTGCTGGTCGCGGCCGACGGCGCCGATTCCTTCATCCGCGAACAGATGCGGATACCGACCCGCAGCCGTGACTACGGGCAGACCGCCATCATTTGCAACGTGACCCCGGAGCAGCCCCACGCAGGCCGGGCGTTCGAGTGCTTTACCCCCACGGGCCCGTTCGCCGTGCTGCCTTATACCGGCGGGCGCTGCGGGCTGGTGTGGTCGGTCGCCAGCGACGAGGCCGAAGGCGTGCTCGGGTTCGACGACGCGGAGTTCCTGCGCCGGGCGCAGCGGCGCTTCGGCGCCAAACTGGGCCGTTTCACCCAGGTCGGCAAGCGCTCCGCCTACCCGCTGAGGCTGGTTCGCGCCAGGCAGGACACGGCGCACCGCCTCGTGATCCTGGGTAACGCCGCGCACGCCATCCACCCGGTCGGCGCGCAGGGGTTCAACCTGGCCCTCAGGGACGCGGCCGCGCTCGCAGAGGTACTGGCGGACGCAGACGGCGCCCGCGAGGATCCGGGCCAGGCGGCCCTGTTGCGGCACTACAGCGAATGGCGCAAGCCGGACCAGCGCGGCACCATCGCCTGGTCGGACGGGTTGACCCGGCTGTTTGCCCACCGCTCGGTGCTGGCCGCGGGGGTACGCACGGCCGGGCTGCTGGCGCACGCGCTGTCGCCGTCGCTGCGGCGGCGGCTGGCGGCCCGTTACATGGGCTACCAGGGCCGGATACCGCGCCTGGCCCTGGGCGAACCTTTGTCGGCATGAACGGCGCGCGCTGCGACGTTGTCGTCATCGGCGCCGGGATGGTCGGCGCCACGCTGGCCAGCCTGCTCAGCGGCGGCGGCTTTTCGGTGGCCATGGTGGAGCCGCGCAAGCCGGAAGCCTTCAGCGGCGAGCAGGATGTCGGCTTGCGCGTGTCGGCCATCTCACCCGGTTCGGCGGCCGTGCTGAACGAGGCGGGCGTCTGGCGGCGGACCTGTGCGCAGCGCGCACGGCCCTATCGGCGCATGCAGGTCGAAGACGGGTATTCGGCGGAGCCGCTGGTATTCGACGCACCCGCCCACAACCTGGAACGGCTCGGCACCATCGTCGAAAACGACCTGCTGCAGTGGACGCTGTGGCAGCACCTCGAGGGCCACGGCGAGGTCGAAATCCATTGCCCCGATGCCTTTGCCGGCATCGAGAGGCGGGCCAACGGCAACCGGGTCACGCTGGCCAGCGGCCGGGCCATCGACGCCGGGCTCGTGGTCGCCGCCGACGGCGCCGCCTCGACGCTGCGCAGGGCGATCGGGATCGGCCAGGCGCACTGGTCCTATAATCAGCACGGCCTGGTGGCCGTGGTCGCCAAGACCCGGGCCAACCCGGGTGTCGCCTGGCAGCGGTTTCTGCCCGGCGGGCCGCTGGCGTTTCTGCCGCTCGCCGACGGGCGCTCGTCGATCGTCTGGACGCTGCCTTCGCGCGAGGCCCGGGACCTGCTCGAGGCCGGGGACGACGAATTCATCGAACAACTGGACGCCGCCAGCCGCGGCTGGTTGGGCCGGGTCACGGCGGCCGGGCCGAGGGCCGCGTTCCCGCTGAGCATGCGTTTGAGCGAACACTACGCGCAGCGGGGGATCGTGTTGGTCGGCGATGCCGCGCACGTGGTGCATCCGCTCGCCGGCCAGGGCGTCAACCTCGGCTTCGCCGATGCCGCGGCCCTGACGGAAATACTGATCCGCGCGCGCCGGGCGGGTGATCGCATCGGCTCGGCCAGGGTGCTGGAAAAGTACGACCGCTGGCGGCGCTCGGAATCGCAGCTGATGTCGTTCGGCATGCATGCGCTGCACGCGCTCTTCAGCACCGATGCCAGCCGGCCGCTGCGGCGCGCCGGCCTGGCGCTGGTCAGGCGCAGCGGGTTTCTCAGGGACCAGTTCGTGCGGCGGGCCGCCGGGCTCGGCCCGAACGCGCCAGGCCTGGCCTCGGGCATTCGCCTGCAAGCCATGTTGCTCGCGAGCAGGGCGGGCTGATTTGGTTTATCCTTAATAATTCTCAACCGTAGTTAGGACTAAGGAAGCTGCCGTGATTTACAACAACGTTCTCGAAACCATCGGCCACACACCCGTGGTGCGCATCAACCGCCTGGCGCCGAAGGGTGTGGAGATGTACGTCAAGGTCGAAGCCTTCAACCCGATGAGTTCGGTCAAGGACCGCCTCGCCATCGGCATCATTGAAGACGCGGAGCGAAAAGGGCTGCTCAAACCCGGCCAGACCGTGGTCGAAGCCACGTCCGGCAACACGGGTATTGCGCTGGCCATGGTCTGCGCCGTCAAGGGTTATCCATTCGTGGCGGTCATGGCCGAGTCGTTTTCGGTCGAGCGCCGTAAGCTGATGCGGGCGCTGGGCGCGCGCCTGGTGCTGACACCGGCGGCGGAAAAGGGCACCGGCATGGTCAGGGTCGCCAACGAGCTGGCCGAGAAGAACGGCTGGTTCCTGACGCAGCAGTTCGACAACCCGGCCAACCCCGATTACCACCGCAACACCACCGGGCCCGAGATCATCCGCGATTTCGTGGGCCGCCGCCTGGACTACTACGTTTCGGGCTGGGGCACCGGCGGGACCATTACCGGTGCCGGCGAAATCATCAAGCTGGCCCGTCCGGAGGTGCAGATCATCGCCACCGAGCCCGCAGGCGCGTCGCTTTTGGGCGGCAAGGACTGGGCGCCGCACAAGATCCAGGGCTGGACGCCGGACTTCATCCCCGGCGTACTGGACCGCGACGTCTTCGACGAACTGGTGACGGTGACCGACGACGAGGCCATCGACACGGCCAAGGAACTGGCCAAGAAGGAAGGCATTTTCTGCGGCATTTCCTCCGGCGGCACGTTTGCGGCGGCGCTCAAAGTCGCCGAGCGCGCCAGCGAAGGCCAGGTGGTGCTGGCGATGCTGCCCGATACCGGTGAGCGCTACCTGTCCACGCCGCTGTTCGAAGGTGTGCCGGAGGGCAGTGACGATGACCTGCTGGCGGGTCTGTAACCGAAAACTCCGGCACGGCCGGTAACAAAATGCGGGCGCCAGCCGCACGCTGGCGCCGGGGGTTTGGCTCGTGTGTTTGCAGCCGCCAGGGCGGGGGTTCATGTGCAGGGTGGCCGGGATGGCGGTGGTCTGCGGGCGGGACCGTGCATCCGTCGGGAACGGCTGCCGAGCGCCCAGGACGGCTCGAGCGTGTCCCGCACCCAGGCAACCGCCGTCCGCTTCGGTATCCCGGGCGCGGATCGCCCGGGCCAGCGATTACAATTGCAACAGCGAGGCCGGTCTGACTTTCAGGCTGTCCGCCAGTTCGTGCAGAAACTCCACCAAGGGTGACGAGTTGCGCCAGACCAGCGCCAGCGTGCGGCTGGGCACCGGCGCCTCGAACGGGCGCAGCACGATGTTTTCCGTGGCCGGTATCGGCGGTTTGACCGACAGCATCGGCATCAGCGTCACGCCGGCGTTGGTGGCCACCATCTGGCGCAGGGTTTCCATGCTGGTGGCGTGAAAGTCCATGCGCTCGTGCGCGCCGGCCAGTTCGCACACGTCGAGCGCGTGCTGCCGGAGGCAGTGGCCCTCTTCCAGCAACAGCAATTCCTCGCCTTCGAGGTCGCGCATGTTGATGCTCTGCTTGTCGCTGAGCGGATGACTGGCGGGTATTCCCATGACGAACGGTTCCTCGAACAGGATTTCCATGTCCAGGCCGTTGGCCTCGATCGGCAGCGCCAGGATACCGGCGTCCATGCGCCCCTGGTCCAGCTGTTTCAGGATGTCGTCGGTTTTTTCTTCCGCGAGCTGCAGCCGCAAGTCGGGATAGCGCCGGCGGATCCCGGGAATCACGTGGGGCAGAAGGTACGGCGCCAGCGTCGGGAATATGCCGAGCTTGAGGACACCGGTCGCCGGGTCCTTGCTCAGCCTCGCCGCCGTTTTCAAGTGATCGATATCGCGCAGTATGTGGCGCGCGCGGTGAGCGATGTCTTCCCCGACCGGGGTCAGCATGACCTTGCGCGGGGCGCGTTCCACCAGGGAAACGCCCAGCTCCTCCTCGAGCTTGCGTATCTGTGTGCTCAGCGTCGGCTGGCTGACGAAACAGGCGTCGGCCGCCTTGCTGAAATGGCGCAGTTCCGCGAGTTTGACGAAGTATTGCAGGGCCCGAAAATTCATCCTTTAATGATAGCTGCAAGCTATGTAAAAGTAAATTTCTATTTGCAATAACTTTTAAACGAGCATCGATTCCTGAAAGCTTTCCGAGCGGACGGCGGTCAATTCACGCAATATCTCCTATAGTCGGGTTGGTATGGAACGACTATGAATGCAAGCCACCAACACCGGCGGCGTGGTGACGGGACGCGCTGGCTCGCGGCCGCATGGCTGTCCGTCTGCGCGCTGGCGGGGGCACAGGCCGACCCGGGTGCGCCGTCGCCCGGCGAGATGGAGCGGCTCGAGCGGGGCGAGGTCCTGCTGGAGACGATCCACGAGGACAAATCCGGCGGCGCGGCGCGTGTCAGGGCCCTGTTTCACACGGACGCGGCGGCGATCTGGAATATCATCGGTTACTGCAAGTACGCCTACGTTTACCTGAAAGGCCTGGAACTCTGCCAGGTCGTCAAGCCCGGTTTGCAGCAGACGCGAATCCGCCACCGGCTCAAGCGCAGTTGGTACACGCCGACGCTGGACTACACCTTCGACGCCAGCCGGTCCGCTGCTCGCATGGGCGAGTTCAGCCTCGTCGAGGGCAATCTGAAAGTCCTCGAGGGCCGCTGGACCCTGTCGGAGTTGCCGGGTCAAAGAGGCATCATCGTCAGCCAGGAGATCAGGATTCAGCCGCAGTTCCCGACGCCGAAATGGCTGCTGCGGCGCAGCCTGCGCCGCGATCTGCCGGACATGCTGGCCTGCATCCGCGGGCTGGCCGGGGCCTCGGGCGATGCGACCCGCATCGACACCGACCTCGGGCGCTGCCCCGGAGACCCCGAGAGCATAAGCGCAGGAAATTAAGCCACCCAAGCCGGTACGATTCGCTTAAAATGACCCTTTTGGTTTTTAGGCAGCAATACCCAGATCATGAGCAAGCGCACCGTTCTTACCGGTATCACGACCACCGGCACGCCGCACCTGGGCAATTATGTCGGCGCCATCAAGCCGTGCATCGTCGCCAGTCACAACGCCAACGTCCGGTCCTTCTACTTCCTGGCCGACTACCACGCCCTGATCAAGTGCCGGGATCCCGAGGTGGTGCACCGCTCGACGCTGGAAATTGCCGCGACCTGGCTGGCGCTGGGCCTGGACACCGACAAGGCGATTTTCTATCGCCAGTCGGACATTCCGGAGATCACGGAACTGACCTGGCTGCTGACCTGCATCACGGCCAAGGGCCTGATGAACCGGGCCCACGCCTACAAGGCCGCGGTGCAGGACAACACCGCCGCCGGCGAGGACCCGGATGCCGCCGTTGACATGGGCTTGTTCTGCTACCCCATCCTGATGGCGGCCGACATCCTGATCTTCAAGGCCGACCAGGTGCCGGTCGGGCGCGACCAGGCGCAGCACCTGGAGATGGCGCGTGACATCGCCCAGCGCTTCAACCACCTGTACGGAGAGCATTTCGTGTTGCCGGCGGCGCAACTGGACGACAATGTCGCCGTGCTGCCGGGAACCGATGGGCGCAAAATGTCGAAGAGCTATAACAACGCCATCGATTTGTGGCTGCCCGAGAAGAAACTGCGCAAGGCCATCATGAAGATCGTCACCAATTCGCTCGAACCCGGCGAGCCCAAAGACACACAGGGTTCGGCCCTGTTCGCGATTTACTCGGCTTTTGCCAGTGACCGGCAGCGCGAGCAGATGAAACAGGCTTTCGCCGACGGCATCGGCTGGGGTGACGCCAAGCAGCAGTGCTTCGAGTTGATCAACAGTGAATTGGAGGAGGCCCGGGGCGTTTACTCAGAATTGATATCGCAACCGGCCAGGATAGAAGAACACCTCAACGAGGGCGCGGCGCGCGCACGCAAAATCGCCACGCCATTTTTGCAGCGCATACGTGACGCGGTTGGAATTCGGCCGCTGCGCTGACGGCAACGGAGGTCTATGGCATGTTTGAGGCAAGCGGAACAGCGGCGGCCAGCGGTACTGACGGCGAACTGGACCTGGTAGGGCACGTACCGGGCTGGCTGCAACCGGCATGGGATTTTCTGGCGCCTTATCCCGGGTTCCTGACGCTGTTACTGGTCATCGCCGCCTGGTTCGTGGGCTGGCTGGTGAAACTCGTGATCCGGCAGGGCCTGGAAAAACTGACGTCGAAAACCGTATCGGTGGTGGACGATCAGCTGGCGGAATACCTGACCAGCCCGATTACGCTGACCACGGTGGTGCTGGCGTTGATGCTGGCGCTCACGGCCTTCGACCTGCCCCAGGGGCTGCACGACGCGACCCTGGCGGTGCTGGCGACGATCCTGCTGCTGGCCTGGACCCGGGCCGGCTTGCGCACCGCGCGCATCGTGCTCGAACTGGTCGGCGCCGTCCGCGATCGATTCGAAATCATCCAGGAACGCACCATTCCGCTGTTCGACATGAGCATCAAGATGCTCATCGTCGGCGCGGCCGCCTATGCCTTCCTGTTGATCTGGGGCATCGACCCGACCGCCTGGCTAGCCTCGGCCGGTGTCATCGGCATCGCCGTCGGTTTCGCCGCCCGCGATTCGCTGGCGAACCTTTTTTCGGGGATATTCATCGTCGCCGATGCGCCTTACAAGATCGGCGACTACATCGTTCTTGGCACCGGCGAGCGCGGCGAGGTCACGCACCTGGGGATGCGCTCGACCCGGCTCTTGACACGCGACGACGTGGAAGTGACGATCCCGAACTCGGTTATCGCCAACGCGAAAATCGTCAATGAAAGCGGCGGGCCGTGGGAGAAAAACCGCATCAGGGTGCCCGTCGGCGTCGCCTACGGCAGCGATGTCGACGAGGTCTGCGAGGTCCTCGAGCGGGTCGCCACGGAGCACGGGGAAATCGTCGGGGATCCCGCGCCGAGGGTGAGGATGCGCGCCTTCGGCGCCAGTTCGCTGGATTTCGAGTTGCTGGCCTGGATCGAGCATCCGAAATTGCGCGGCCGGGTGCGGCATGAATTGCTGAAGGCCGTCTACAAGGCCTTCATCGAGCGAGGCATCGAGATTCCGTTCCCGCAATCCGACGTGTACTTAAAGAGCGTACCCAGGGGCTTCGTTCGCGAAGAGGAACGTTCCTAGCCCGGATATTGCACCAGCCGGCCACTGGCCTCACCATAAACTGATGAATTTACAAAGTAAAATGACGATTTATCAAATTTGTTCCAGGGTACACTTTGTAACCGGCCAGGGATCTATCCCGGCCCTGCCTTGTCCAGGCACACCTGGGCTTGGGCTTCCCTCCAGCCCGGCGCCCAGCCGCACCTGTTCTGCAGCAGCATCCGGGATGCTGGTGCAATATCCGGGCTAGCTGCGCTGCCTGGCTCGGCGCGTGTGAGAGCAGCGGCCATCTGAATGGTGTGCCCATCTTACCCATTGAAGCCGCAAATTGAATCGGGTGTGCGGGCAGCGGACAGCTGCCCCGGGACACGTTCAAGACATCCTGTTCGCTCGGCATCCGCTCCCGGCGGATGCACGGTCCCGGCTGCAGCCGACCCGCTGCCCTTTCCACCTTCGATGCGGTGCTGTTGCTCTTCAATTCCCATTGGGAGATGCCGAATGCGCCCGCAGCGGCCGGCAGGAATGAACAGGGAGGTTCATTCCAGCGAGGCCCGGCCCCGGACGGGACGCGCCGAGCGGTGACGTCAAGCAAGGGTGCTTGAGGGCAGCCACGCAGTGGTCATCGGACAGGGGATTGAAGAGCAAAAGCGGCGCGTTGATCATGGGACAGGCGGCTGCCCGCTGCCCGACCAAAATTGCCGGTAAAACCTCGAGGCACCTGCGACACCCGTGGTTTTCCGGGGCTTAACCGGCGGGATTCAGTTTTTCCAGCAGGGCTTGTGCGGCGCCATCGAGCGGCAGGGTGGAGTCTTCCGTGTCCTGGCGGCGGCGGTATTCCAGCACGCCGTCATCGAGGCCGCGCTCGCCGACGACGATGCGGTGGGGGATGCCGATCAGCTCCACGTCGTTGAACATGACGCCGGGGCGCAGGTTGCGGTCGTCGTAAAAGACATCGACACCCGCCTCGACGAGCTCCGCGTAGAGCTTGTCCGCGGCCTCCCTTACGCGGTGGGATTTCTTCGCGTTCATCGGCAACAGCGCCACCTGGAACGGTGCGATCGGCTCCGGCCAGCAAATGCCGCGCTCGTCGTGGTTCTGCTCGATGGCCGCCGCGACGATGCGTGAAACGCCGATGCCGTAACAACCCATCGGCATGATGTGGGATTTGCCGTCTTCGCCGAGCACCACCGCGTTCATTTTTTCGGAATACGCCGTGCCGAGCTGGAAGATGTGCCCGACCTCGATCCCGCGAGCCAGTCGCAGGCGGCCCTTGCCGTCCGGGCTCGGATCGCCCTCGATGGCGTTCCTGAGGTCGGCGACGCGCGGCAGCTCGAGGTCGCGGCCCCAGTTGACGCCGAAATAGTGGTGACCGTCTTCATTGGCGCCGGCGGCGAAGTCGGACAGCAGCGCCACGTCCTGGTCGACGATGACGGGCAGGCCGATGCCGAGCGGGCCCAGGGAACCCGGGCCGGCGCCGATGGCCTCGCGGATGTCCTCGTCACTGGCGAATTCCAGCGGCGAGGCGACTTCCTCCAGCTTGGCGGCTTTGACCGGGTTGAGCGTGTGGTCGCCGCGCACCAGCAGCGCGACAAAGTCCGAGTCACAGTCCGGCGAGGCCTGCACGATCAATGTCTTGACCGTTTTCTCGACCGCCACGCCGTGACGCTCGACCAGCTCGGCAATCGTGTGCGTGTCCGGTGTCGGCACCCGCCGCAGTTCCTCGGCGGGCGCGGCCGCGCTCCCGGTCGCCGGCGGCAGGGCCGCGAGTTCGACGTTGCAGGCGTAGTCGGAGCCATCGGCAAAGGCGATCAGGTCCTCGCCGGAATCGGCCAGCACGTGGAATTCGTGGGACTTGTGGCCGCCGATGGCGCCGGAATCGGCTTCCACCGCGCGAAAGTGCAAACCGGTACGCGTGAAAATGCGCGAATAGACTGCGTACATCTCCCAGTAGGTTTCATCCAGGCTCGCGTGGTCGATGTGAAAGGAGTAGGCGTCTTTCATCAGGAATTCGCGCGAGCGCATCACGCCGAAGCGCGGCCGGATCTCATCGCGGAACTTGGTCTGTATCTGGTAGAAAGTCACCGGCAGTTGCTTGTAGCTGCGCAACTCGTTGCGGACGAAATCCGTGATGACCTCTTCGTGCGTGGGCCCGAAACAGTAGTCGCGCCCCGCGCGGTCCCTGATCTTGAGCAATTGCCCGCCGAATTTCTCCCAGCGTCCGGTTTCCTGCCAGAGTTCGGCCGGCTGCACGGCCGGCATCAGCATTTCCAGGTAGCCCGCCCGGTCCATTTCTTCGCGCACGATGTCCTCGACTTTTCGCAATACCTTGAGGCCCAGGGGCGACCAGGTGTAGATACCGGACGTGAGCTTGCGGATCATGCCGCTGCGCAGCATCAGCTGGTGACTGGCGATTTCCGCTTCGGCCGGGGTTTCCCGGGTGGTTTCTAGGTGGAACGCACTCGCTTTCATTTTGATTCCGCTGGCGGCGGGGCGGCAGGCCCCGCAAAGTGCGCTATTTTAGCCTGCAACGGCAATTGGTACACCTGCCGGTCGAGCACGGGCCGGCCGGGCGCTGCAGCCGCAGCGCCCGGCTAGCGGGATCACTGCTGCTGGTCGGTGCAATTCCTGGATATATATCCCTTGGCGTCGTTGAGCATTTCAATGCGCTTATTGTCGTCGAGACGGGTCACGGTCCCATCCTTCAGCCGCACCATGACCCGGGTGCTGGGCTCCAGCTGCGTGACCATCTGCTGGGCGCGCTCGCATTCCGCCTGGACCTTCTGCCTTTGTTCCGCGGCTTCCTGACGCCTCTTGGCCCGTTCGCTGCGTTTTTTCTGGGCGTAGGTGGGCTCCGGCTCGGCCGCTTTTTGCGCTGGCTGGGCGGCGCCCGCCGCCGGTTTTTCGGGAACTGCGGGCTGGCCGGTGCTGTCGGGTGCCGGCTGGATCGGCACGATTTCGGCTTTGCCCGCACGCGGTTCCTGGTCGCCGAAATGGACCACGCCGTCCTTGTCCACCCAGCGATAGACCTCGGTCTCGGCCCATGCGCCCGCAGCCGCGAGGCATACCGCGGCCGTGACCAAAACCATCAAACTTGCTTTTGCATGCATCTTCGCGTCCTTTTTCGAAGCATCCGGGCCAAGTTTATATCACAGGGCACGCGCTGTCCCCAAGGACCGCCGCGGCAAGCTGCCGAATGCCGCGGCCAGCGTGTTATTATCCGTTGCTCCAAGGCTTGCGGGAATTCTGATGGGTTCAGACAAGACAAATGACGGGCACCTGAGCAGGACCGGCCGCAGACGCGGCGTGTTCCTGTTGCCGAACCTGTTGACGTCGGGTGCGCTGTTTGCCGGGTTCTATTCCATCATATCCGGCATCAACGGCCGTTACGAGGCCGCGGCGGTGGCCGTGATCGTGGCCGGCCTGCTGGACGGACTGGACGGCCGGGTCGCGCGGCTGACCAATACGCAAAGCGATTTCGGCGTGCAATACGACAGCATGTCCGACCTGATTTCGTTTGGCCTCGCGCCGGCCTTGCTGGCATTCAACTGGTCGCTCTCGAGCTTGCGCGAAATCAGCATCACCGCGGGCAAGCTCGGCTGGCTGGCCGCTTTCCTGTTCGCCGCCTGCGCGGCGTTGCGGCTGGCGCGTTTCAACACCCAGGCGGGCAGTGCGGACAAGCGTTACTTCCAGGGCCTGGCCAGCCCGGCCGCGGCCGGCACGCTGGCCTTTACGGTCTGGTTTTTCGTCGACAACCACATCGCCGGCGACAGCGTGCGCTGGCTCATATTTTTTGAAACGGCGGTGCTCGGCATCCTGATGTTTTCACGCGTGCGCTACCTCAGTTTCAAGGTCGGGCCGAGCGGCGACAAGGTGCCCCTGAGGTGGGTGCTGCTGGCGGTGCTGATTATCGTCCTGCTGGCGCTCGACCCGGCGACGATGGGGATGCTCTTCGGGATCGCCTACGTATTGTCCGGGCTGATCATGACCATCGCCGGGCGCCGCAATCGCATCAGCAGACGCCTGCAGCGGCCGCACCGGGCGCTGCGGAAACAGCCGCGCGGGTCTGCCGAGGCCGATGACCGGGATGCTTGACGGGCGGCAACAGGCCTATCTCGACGCCATGGGCATCACGACCTGGGTGCTGCGGGTCCAGGGACCACCGGAACAGGCGCTCGCGAAGACGGCGCCGGCCTTGAAGCTCGGACCCGGCAACGGCGGCACGCTGCTGGTGTGCGCCACCGGTGCGGAGGCCGCCGGCAGCCTCGCCAGCGACATCGGCCGTGCGCTGAGCGGCGTGCCCGTGTGGGCCTGGCCGGCCGAGGTCGAAGCCGGCTCGGTGACACTGGAGCAGGCGGTCAGCGAGCGGCTGTTCACCAGCGTGGTGATTTTCGGTGCGGAGCTGGCGGCAACGTTGTTTCCCGGCGGTGTGCCCGGTGGCGTGCAAACGGCGAGCCTGGTGCAACTGCCTTCGATACCGGTTCTGGAGCAGGACGGGCAGGCGCGGCGCGGCCTCTGGCTGGAACTGTGCCGATGCGGCATCATGGGCACAGCATGAGCGCCAATGCCAAAACACTGCATGCCGTTATACGGCGCCTGAATCTCGGCGACGTCGAACGGATGCTGGCTATCGAACGCGCGGCCTACCCGTTCCCCTGGTCGCGGGAAATACTGAGGGATTGCATCAGGGCCGGCTACGCCTGTTTCGGCCTGCAATTGGGCGGCGACCTTGCCGGCTACAGCATTTTCAACTGGGCGGCGGGGGAGGCCCACCTGCTCAACCTGTGCGTACACCCCGATTGGCAGGGGCAGGGCTACGGGCGCATGCTGCTGGAATTTTCGATCGGGCACGTGGCCCGCCTCGAGACCGAGGCGATGTATCTCGAGGTCAGGACCAGCAATCCGCAGGCATTCGAACTCTATGCCAGCAGGGGCTTCCGCCAGATCGGCCGGCGGCCGGGTTATTACAAGGCCGAGAACGGGCGCGAGGACGCCATCGTCATGCGCCTGGAGTTGTAGTCTGCATGTAGCACCCATCCGCCGCGAGCCTGTAGATTTTTTCTGAACGGCTGGCGGTGACAGTGAATTCCCAAAAAAAGTACACCACGTAACGTGGCTCGCGGACTATCCTGGCCCTGGCTTGCCCAGCCACGCCTGAACTTGAGCTTCCTTCGATCCATAGCGTTGGCTATGAATCTCACTCCAGCCCGGCGTTCAGACGCACCTGTGCTGCGCCAACATCCAGGATTCGGGTGCAACATGCAGACTGGGAGCATTGCACCCGTTGAAGTCGGCGGCAGGTTTTAGGGACGCAGGCTTTCCAGTTTGTGGATCTGCTCGGTCAATCCCTCGACCTTGGCCTGGTGGCTGACCAGCCTTTCCCGCTCCTGCGCGACCACGGCGGCCGGGGCATTATCGACGAAGCGGCTGTTTCCGAGCTTGGCCTCGGAGCGTTTCAGGTCGGCCAATTCACGCTGCATCTGCTTGTTGAGGCGCGCCAGTTCGTCCTTGATGTCGACCAGGCCCTGCAGCGATACCAGCACCTTCAGGTCCGCCACCAGGGCAACGGCGTATTGCGCCGTATCCACGTCGTCGTCGAGCCATTGGCAGGAACGGATTTTACCAAGGCCCTCGAGCAAGAGGCTGAAGCGCTGCTGCCGCTCACGGTCGGGGCTGCTGCCGCCCTGGAAAGCCAGGTCGAGCGGTTTGCCGGGCGCCACGTTCAGCTCGGCGCGGATGTTGCGGATGCTCTGCAGCACCTGCTGCAACCATTTTATGTCTGCCTCGGCCTCGGGGTCGGGCTCGCCGGCTGCCGGGTATGGCTGCAACATGATGCTGTCGCCGTCGATCGCCAGCGGTGTTTTCAGACGCTGCCAGATGTCCTCGCTGATGAACGGCGTGAAGGGGTGCAGCGCCCGCAGGCTGGTTTCCAGTACGTGCAGCAACGTGTAGCGCGTGGCATTCCGGGCCTCGGCGTCGCCTGACTGCAGGACCGGCTTGGACAATTCCAGGTACCAGTCGCAATATTCGTTCCAGATGAATTCGTACAGGCACTGGGCCGCCAGGTCGAAGCGGTAGTCCCCGATGTGACCGCGCACGGCCGTGATCGTGCGGTTCATGCTGGAAACGATCCAGCGGTCGGCGACCGAGCCGGGCGGCACCGGGCGGATGTCATAATCGGCGACGCTGAGCAGCACGTAGCGCGCGGCGTTCCAGAGTTTGTTGCAGAAATTCCTGCTGCCCTCGATCCGGCCGAGGTCGAAGCGGATGTCCCGGCCATTGGTCGCGAGCGTGGCGAAGGTAAATCGCAGGGCGTCGCAACCGTAGGCCGGTATGCCGTCCGGGAAGTCTTCGCGCGTCGCTTTCTCGATGGCGGGGGCCATCTGCGGCTGCATCAGGCCGGTCGTGCGCTTTTTGACCAGCGGCTCGAGTTCGATGCCGTCGATCAGGTCCAGCGGGTCGAGCACGTTGCCTTTCGACTTGGACATCTTCTGCCCGTGCGCATCGCGTATCAGGCCATGGATGTAGACCTCGCGAAAGGGCACGTCGCCCATGAACTTCAGGCCCATCATGAGCATCCGTGCGACCCAGAAGAAGATGATGTCGAAGCCGGTGACGAGCACATTGGTCGGATAATAGGTCTCCAGGCGGGCGTTCTGCCGCGGCCAGCCGAGGGTCGTGAACGGCCACAGGGCGGACGAAAACCAGGTATCCAGCACGTCGTCGTCGCGCCGCAGCGGCACGTCCGGCCCGAGGCCGCCGCGGGCGCGCGCGTCGGCTTCATCGACGCCGACGTGGATATTGCCGTCATCGTCGTACCAGGCCGGGATGCGGTGGCCCCACCACAACTGCCGCGAAATGCACCAATCCTCGATGCGGTGCATCCAGTCGAAATAGGTCTTGGTCCAGTTATCGGGCACAAAACGGGTCCGGCCCGCCTCGACCGCCTCGATGGCGGGTTTGGCGAGCGGTGCAATTTTCACGTACCACTGGTCGGTCAGGTACGGTTCGACGACCGCCCCGGACCGGTCGCCGCGCGGGATCATCATCGTGTGGTGCTCGGTTTTCTCCAGCAGGCCGTTGTGTTCCAGGGCCGCGACGATGCGTTCGCGAGCTTCGAAGCGGTCGAGCCCGCGGTACGCCTCGGGCACCGTGTCGTTGAGGCTGGCATCGTCGTTGAGGACATTGATCAGCGGCAGTTCGTGGCGCTTGCCGATCTCGTAATCGTTGAAATCATGGGCGGGCGTGATCTTGACACAGCCGGAGCCGAATTCCGCGTCGACGTATTCGTCCGCGATGACCGGGATCGTGCGGCCGGTCAGCGGCAATTCCAGCTCGAGCCCGACCAGGTCGGTGTAACGTTCGTCTCCCGGGTTGACCGCCACCGCGCTGTCGCCCAACAGGGTTTCGGGCCGCGTGGTGGCGACGACGACGTAACCCCTGCCGTCGACACGCGGGTAGCGGATGTGCCACAGGTGCCCGTTTTCCTCCTCGGACAATACTTCCAGGTCGGACAGCGCGGTGTGCAGCACCGGGTCCCAGTTGACCAGCCGCTTGCCCCGGTATATCAGCTTCTCATGGTAGAGCTCGACGAAGACCTTGGTGACGGCGGCGGACCGCTCCTCGTCCATCGTGAAGCAATCGTGCTCCCAGTCCACCGAGGCGCCGAGGCGCCGCATCTGCCGCGCGATCGTGCCGCCGGAGCTGTTCTTCCAGTCCCAGACGGCCTCGACGAATTTTTCCCGTCCCAGGTCGCGCCTCGATTTGCCCGCCGCGGCCAATTGCCGCTCGACCACCATCTGGGTGGCGATGCCGGCGTGGTCCATGCCCGACTGCCACAGCGCCGAGTCACCCAGCATGCGGTGGTAGCGGGTCAAAAGGTCCATGATCGTGTCCTGGAAGGCGTGGCCCATATGCAGGCTCCCGGTCACGTTGGGCGGCGGCAGCATGATGCAATAGGGCCGTTCCCCGGGCCTGGGTGCGAAATACCCGGCCTGTTCCCACTCGGCGTACCAGCGGTCCTCGATGGCGCCAGGTTGATAGTTTCTTTCCATTATTCTCGATCTTGCTAGTCGACGTCGTTGGTCCGGGGGGTCAGGCCCAGGCCCCGATAGTATCTGTATTTTGCCCTGGACGCCCGGCGCTCGTCCTCGGCGAACGGGACAATTTCCAGCACCCGCCTGAACTTCCCGGGCTCGGGAATCGGATCGTGACCAAGGTTAATGACCACGTCGGCCGGGTTCAAGTCCGCCAACGGGCCGATGTTGACGGCGGCCCTGGCCGCGTTTTCGTCCGTGCTGCTGGCGTGCGGCAGGAAACGGCCGGGCGGATATTCCCACATGAAGCGATCCAGCGCTGCGGCGTCGCGCACCGAAGCGCAGACGACGAAGGCCTTCCAGCCCTGTTCCCAGGCCATCAGGGCCAGCCGACAGGCTTGCTCGCTGCCCCCGGCCGAGCTGTTTTCCAGCACGTAAAAATCCACCTGGCATCTGTCGCTGTCTGCGGCCGGCAAAGAACACTTCTCCTTGGGGTCAACGGCCCCCGTTTATCCAATTTGCCGCCTCGCCGGGCGCCGCCACGCGCGGCCGGTGTGCGGCCGCGCC
Organism: uncultured Gammaproteobacteria bacterium; assembly: GCA_963774415.1. Taxonomy (GTDB): domain Bacteria; phylum Pseudomonadota; class Gammaproteobacteria; order Xanthomonadales; family SZUA-36; genus SZUA-36. The sequence goes on from CAVZEU010000004.1 coordinate 214,743, forward strand.
CAGGATCGCGGTGTCGGCCGCTATCGCCGGTCTCAGTAAGCGGGTGTGCGGCACCGGTTGACGAGGAATTGCGTCAGCAGGCCGACGGGCCTGCCGGTCGAGCCTTTGTCATTGCCCCATTTCCAGGTCGTGCCGGCACAATCGATATGCGCCCAGTACTGGCCCTCGGTGAAGCGCGACAGGAAGCAGCCGGCCGTTATGCTGCCAGCGGGCATGCCGCCGACGTTCTTCATATCGGCAAATATGGATTTGAGCTGGCTCTGGTAGTCCTCCCAAATGGGCAGGCGCCAGCCCCGGTCAATCGCGTCGTTTCCGGCCCGCACGAGTTCTTCGGCGAGGTCGTCGTGTTTGCTCATGATGGCGGAGGCGTGGTGCCCCAGGGCGACGACGCAGGCGCCGGTCAGCGTGGCGACGTCGATCAGCACGGCCGGCTTGAAACGCTCGCTGTAGGTCAAGGCGTCACACAGCACCAGGCGGCCCTCGGCGTCGGTGTTCAGGACTTCGATGGTTTTGCCGGACATCGAAGTGAGGACGTCGCCGGGGCGGTAGGCATTGCCGTCCGGCATGTTCTCGGCCGCGCCCACGATGCCGACCAGGTTCAGCGGCAACTGCATTTTGGCACAGGCTTCGAATGCGCCGATGACGCTGGCGGCGCCGCCCATGTCGTATTTCATCTGCTCCATGTGCGCGCCGGCCTTCAGCGAGATGCCGCCGGTATCGAAAGTAACGCCCTTGCCGACCAGCACGACCGGCCGGCTGTCGGCATCCGCGCCCTGGTATTTGAGCACGATCAGCCGCGGCGGGTTGGTGCTGCCGCGCCCGACCGCGAGCAGCGCCGACATGTTGAGCCGTTGCATCGCTTCGGGCTCGAGGATTTCGATGCTCGTATTGTCGTAAGCGGCGGCGATTCTGCGGGCCTCCTCGGCCAGATACACCGGCGTGCAGAGGTTGGGAGGCAGGTTTCCCAGTTCACGGGCGCGCAGGTAACCCTGGGCGAAGCCGCTGGCCTCCGCCAGTGCGCCCTCGAGTTCCGCCGGGGCCCGGAAGCTGGCGCTGTGCAGCGGTTCGTGCTCGCTTTTCTTCGGTTCCTTGGTCGCGGTGTAGCGGTAGTTGGCGCGCTCCAGCGTCAGCGCGGCCTGGCGCAGTCGCCAGTAGTCGCTGCTGTCGGCCGCGCTCAGTTCGTTGAGGCAGATGTGCGCCGTGTCGATGGCGTGTTTGCACAAAAAGGTCCCGGCACTGTAGCAGACGGAGTCATAGCGCTCACGCTGGAATTTATTTGCCTCGCCGCAACCCACGACGAGAATCCGCCTGCCGCTGACACCGTCGAGCCCGTGCAGCAGGGTCGCTGATTTCCATTCGCGGTCGATGTCACCGGAGTCGATCAGGTCCTGGAGGGCGCCATTGCTCGCCTGGTTGACCGATTCCGCCGACGGCGGCAGCGCGGCATCTTCGAACACACCGATGACGAGGCATGGGGTGTCGACACGGGTAACGTCGGTATTCTCTAGTGCGAGCTTCATTTCCGGGTTCCTCCTTGAAAGTCCCAACCCCAAAAACAGTTTAGCACTGCCAGCGCAATGCGGCGTAATCGGTGGCGTGCTCGGGCAAGCGCAAGGTGTTTGGCCGCCAGGCTGTTACAGCCTGTGCCGAGGCGGCACCGCCGGGCGGGTGAGCGCCACGCCTGCGGTCGCGCGAGCCCGCCTGTAAGCGCACTGCTGCGTCGAGCTGCCTGAAAAGGACGGGCCATTCCCGGCGAGCCCCGCCTTGCATTGCAGTTACCGGTGGACTCTGAAAGTGCCACTAATTACGATGCACCACACGACCCATGCAAGCGAATCGCGCATTGTACATCGAATCAACCACGAAGAAATCAGTTTGAGCATACTGCAGAAATATGTTTTGAGGGAGTGGTTTTGGGCCACGCTGGCTGTAAGCGTGTTGCTGCTGGTCGTGCTCATGGGCGCCTATATGGGCAATCTCGTCAACGACATCGCCGACGGCAGGATGCCGGCCGGCCTTTTGGGTACGCTGTTGCTCCTGCACCTGCCTTCGCTCCTCAACACCATACTGCCGCTGGCCGGATTCATAGCGGTGCTGTGGGTCCTGGGCCGCCTCTACGGCGACCAGGAAATGGCCGTCATGCGGTCCAGCGGCTTTGGCTGGAAAAAGCTGTTGTGGCCCCTGCTGAATCTGACCTTGCCGCTGGCGGCGGTGTTGTTGGTTCTCGGCCTGGACGTGACCCCGACGGCGGCCAGGATGGCGGAACGACAACTCGAACTGGCCTTCCGTTCGGCGACATTGTGGGGTCTGCAGCCGGGCAAGTTTCACGTCCTGAAGCATGGCGACCTGGTGGTGTACGCCGGCTCGGTCGATGCCGACGGCAGGACCTTGAGGAACATCTTCATCAAGCAGCGGCGGCAGGGCCGGGAGCAGGTTTGGGTGGCGGAGAAAGGGCAGTACTGGGTGGACCAGGAGTCGGGCGGGCATTTCCTGAGCCTGGAACAGGGCAAGGTGACGGACATGGCGCGTAACCGGCCCGACGTGCGCGTACTCGATTTCGAACGCAACGACCTGCGGCTGCCCCAACCCGAGTACCGCCAGGACGGCGATGCCGTTTCCCATGCGCCGTCGCTGCAGTTGCTTCGCGACGGCGACCCGCACGCCTTCGCCGAATTCCAATGGCGGATTTCTCCGGCCATCTCGGCCATGGTCCTCGCCCTGCTGGCCATCCCGCTGGCCCATTCCGAGCCGCGCGAAGGCAGGGGCGTGCGTATCGTGCTGGGGGTGCTGGTCTACCTGCTCTACGGCAACATCCTGTTCCTGTGCAGGTCCTGGGTTGCGGAGGGTGTCGTGCCGGCCGCCATCGGCATCTGGTGGGTCCACCTGGCGTTTCTCATCCTGGCCTTTGCCTGGATCCGGAAGCAGGGCCGCTTTGCCGGCCAAAGGGCGGCCGCATGATCAAGCGGGTGGACCGTTATATCGGCAGGGTCGCGGGCCTGGGTGTCCTGTTTGTCTGGTTCAGCATGACATTACTGCTGATGATGTTTACGTTGCTGGGCCAGTTGCGCGACGCCACCGCCACCTATGACACCAGCGACGTGCTGTGGTACGTGCTGCAGACCGGCCCCAGGACGGCTTACGAGGTCTTCCCGATATCCGCCCTGCTCGGATCCCTGCTGGGGATCGGCGCGCTTGCCAGCGCCAACGAACTGGTCGCGTTCCGCACCGCCGGCGTTTCCCGTTTGCGGCTGGCCGCGGCGGGGCTCGCCGGCGTGCTGCTGTTCACGATTCCGGTGATGGCTATCGGCGAATGGATCGTACCCGGTATCGAGCAACAGGCGCGCGCTTTCAGGATCAGCCAGTTGGCCGGCCAGTTGATCATCGGCGGCCCGACCGGCATGTGGATGCGCGACGGGGACGAGATCGTCAACATACGGCGGCCGCTGATGACCGTCGGGCGCAGCGGCCAGTCGATCAGTTTCCAGGACATAGAAATCTATGCGTTCGACCCGTCCGAGAAACTGCAGCAGGTGACGCGCGCCAGGCGCGCCTACTTCGATGACGGGCGCTGGACGCTCGAAGGGGTTGCGGAGGTCGATATCGGTCCTGACCGGGTTACGACTTCGCGGCTCAAACAGCGCCCCTGGCAAACCAGCGTCAAGCCGGGGTTGCTCGCCTCGGCGGTAAGCCGGCCGAGTTACCTGTCGCTGCGCGTGTTATGGGACCAGCTCCATTATCTCGAACGCAACGGCCTGGACGACAGCCTCTACCGTTCGGCCTTCTGGGAGAAGATCGTTTACCCGCTGACCGTCTTGGCCCTGGTGCTGGCCGGCATGCCGCTGGTGTTCGGTAGTGCGCGCTTCATGAACCTGGGTATGCGCCTGTTTGCGGGCATGGCGCTGGGGGGTGTTTTTCTGCTGATCAACGGCACCGCGCAGAACCTGGCTGCCGCCTATTCCCTGCCCATCGCTCTGAGCACGGTAACGCCTTCGTTCTTGCTCGCGGCGGTGGCGGTGCTGTTGCTGCGCCGGTCCACGTAGCCTGCGGGCCGGCGCAGCCGCAGCGGCGGTCGGCGAGCCCCTGGGCTCAGGCCCTGATCAGCACCGCGCCGGCGGCCAGGTCATGCCAGGCCCGGTTTTTTTCATCCAGCAGTGACCAGGCGAACCCGCCGCCGGCGAGGCCGAGCGAGAAGACAGCGACGCAAAAGCGGATCAGGCACTGTCCCCAGGAGAGGTTTTGGCCTTTTTCGTTGACCAGTTTCAGCTGCCAGGCGCGCATGCCGACGGTCATGCCGGCATAGTGCCAGCAGGCGCCGAAATAGAAAAACGTCACCAGCAGCAGGTAGGCGGTGAAGCCCCAATCGCGGAAGGCGACCTTGCCGGCGCCGCCCAGCGGCAGCGCGACCGCGGCGGCGATCATCAACAGGCCGAGCAGGACCACGCTGTCGTAGACCAGGCTCAGGAAGCGGCGCGTTAAAGAACCATACCGAGGCGCTTCGCTGTCAGTATGCGTCGGGCTCATTACCGAATTCTAGCACTCCCCGAAAGTATTGAAACGGGCGGCGAATTCTGGCAATTACATCCATGTTTCGGTTATCCTGAGCCGTCTTATCGAGGGGGTGGCGGCAACCCGCCACTGGGAACTTTTTCTGCGTCCGCGTGATGCAGAAACTATCCGCAAACAGGTTTATTCGAAAATGTCTCTACGCAAAACAACAGGTCACATGTTCATCGCCATGTCAGCCATGCTGCTGCTGCCGGCGACCAATGCGCAGGTGCTGGGTGCGACGGTCAATACGGAAACCGCGATTAACCAGGCTGCCGCCCAATCGCAGAAGCGGGTGTCGAACCTCGCCCAGCAAACCTCTGATTTGCTGGCCGAGTACCGCAACGTCGTGCGTCAAACCGACAGCCTGAAAATCTACAACGAAAATCTCGAGAAAATCGTCAAGGACCAGCGCGCCGAGGTCGTTTCGATCAATAAGCAGCTCGCCGGACTGGAAGAGACCAACCGCGGGATCGTGCCGTTGATGCTCGAGATGATCGACACACTGGGGAAGATCGTTGAAAGCGACATCCCTTTCCGGCTCGAGGAACGGCGTGCCCGCGTGCAGCGTTTGCGTGACATGATGGACCAGGCGGACGTCACCGCCTCGGAAAAGTACCGCCGGGTGATGGAAGCCTACCAGGGTGAACTCGAATACGGGCGCACGACCGAAGCCTATTCCGCGGTATTGCCCACGAGCGGTCAGACGGTCGAGTTTCTGCGCGTTGGGCGCACGCTGCTGATCTACCAGACCAGCGACCAGGCGACAACGGGCTGGTTCAACCCGACCACGCGCAAATTCGAGGAACTGCCGGAACGGTTCCGGCTGCAGGTCAAGGAAGGCCTCGCTATCGCCAGAAACGAGAAAGCCCCGGACCTGGTGGTGATGCCGGTGCCCGGACCGGAGGTGGCGCAATGAAAAACCTCCTTATCTTCCTCGGCCTGGCGCTGCTGGTGCCCGCCAGCGCGCCGGCCTCGCAGACGCTGGACGAGTTGGCGGAGATGGTGCGCAAGGACGCGGCCAGCGAAGGCCGGCTCAACCAGGAGCGCGAGGCACGGTTTTTGCGTGAGCGCGACAACCAGCGCAAGCTGCTGGAACAGGCCAAGGCCGAGCTCAACCGCCAGGAACGACGCAGTGACGACCTGAAAGGCGAATACGACAAGCTGGAGCGGGAATTGGCGGAGCTGTCGACGACGTTGCAGGAACGGATGGGCAACCTCGGTGAGCTGTTCGGGATCGTGCGCCAGGCCTCCGGCGATATCCAGTCGGTCCTGGACGATTCGATGGTATCCGCCGAACTGCCGGGGCGCAGCGAGTTCCTGTCGCAACTGGCGCAACGCAAGGAACTGCCCAACGTGCAGGAATTGCGCAAGGTCTGGTCCAGGATGGTGACGGAGATCGCGGAGTCCGGCAAGGTCGTCAAGTTCAAGGCCAAGGTCGAGCGCGCCAACGGCGAGCACGAGGAAATGAACGTCGTTCGTGTCGGCGTTTTCAACGCGGTCTCGGACGGCCGTTTCCTCGACTGGGACTCGAGCAAGAGCAAAACGAACCTGATCGAGCTGGCGCGCCAGCCGGCCGAGCGTTTTCGCGCCATGGCCGAGGAGCTGCAACAAGCCTCTCCGGGTGCAATGGTGCCGATGGCGGTCGATTTCACCCGCGGCCAGATCCTGCGTGCGGTGGTCCAGAGCAAGACCCCGCTGGAGCGCATACGCGAAGACGGCGGCTTGATCGGTTATGTCACCATCGGCATTGGCTTCCTGGGTCTGCTCTTGAGCCTGTGGAAGGCCTTCGTGCTGTACTCGACCGGCGGGCGGATGAAACGGCAGCTGGGCAAGGAGGAGGCCGACAAGGGTAACCCGCTCGGCCGCGTCATGTCCGTTTACGCGGACAGCCCCGATACCGACGTCGAAACGCTCGAGCTGAAGCTGGACGAGGCCATCATGCGGGAATCCGCGCCGCTCGAGAGCGGTTTGAGTTTCATCAAGGTGCTGTACGTGGTGGCGCCGCTACTGGGTCTGCTCGGTACCGTCGTCGGTATGATCAGGACCTTCCAGATGATCACGCTGTTCGGCACCGGCGACCCGCGCATGATGGCGAGCGGCATTTCCACGGCGCTGGTGACGACGGTGCTGGGCCTGGTGGTCGCCATTCCGTTGACCTTGCTGCACGCATTTTTGCAGGGCAAGAGCAAGTCGCTGATACAGATCCTGGAAGAACAGGCGGCTGGCATCATCGCCCGGCTGGCGGAGCGCCGCGCATGATCTGGTTCTATGACGCCGTCAATTCCATCCGCGGCTTCATGGAGCTTGGCGGTGACGTCTTGTACGCCATCTTGCTGGTGCTGTTTTTGATGTGGACTTTCATCCTCGAGCGGCTCTGGTATTTTTACAAGATCCATCCGTCGGCGAAAAACGAGATCATCGACGAATGGGAGGCGCGCGCCGATACGCAGTCCTGGCACGCCCGCTGCATCCGCGAGGAACTGATTTCGCGGGCCTCCGTCGCGCTCAAGAACAATATCGGCCTGATCAAGGCGCTGATCGCGATCTGTCCGCTTTTGGGGTTGCTGGGCACGGTCACCGGCATGGTCGGCGTGTTCGACGTGATGACGTTCGCCGGCACTGGCAACGCGCGGGCGATGGCGGCGGGTGTGTCGCGGGCGACCGTACCGACGATGGCGGGCATGGTGGCGGCGCTTTCCGGCGTTTATTTCGGGACCTGGCTGGAGCACAAGGCCGCGACCGAAACGGAAAAGCTGGGCGACCTGCTGCAATCGCATTGAACGGGCGCCCCGCAGCATGGAACCGGGACAGGCAAAAGTCATTGGCCGCGGCCCGGCGGAATCGTGGAAGCAAAATCGGGCTGATCATGTCAAAGCACTTGACCATGTTTACAGAATCGACCGTCCGGCGGGATAGCCATGCGTAAGCGGACACACGCACGCGCGGAAGACGCCGAGATCAATATCACGCCGATGCTCGATATCGTCTTCATCATGCTGATCTTTTTCATCGTAACGACTTCGTTTACCAAGGAAACGGGAGCCTCGATCAACAAGCCGGTGGCCGAGCGCGCGGTCTCGCTGCGCGGCGGCACGATTCTGGTCGGCATCCGCTCGAACGATGAAATCTGGATGAACAAGCGCAAGGTCGAGTTGCGGGAAGTGCGCCAGATGGTGGAGCAGGCAAAATCGGAGAACCCCAAGGGCAGCGTGGTTATCGTCGCCGACAAGGCGTCCTCGATCGGCATGGTCACGCAGGTCATGGACCAGGTGAAACTGGCGGGCGTAGAAGGCGTTTCGATCGCGGCGGAGACCCCGCACGGCTGAGCGGTATACGACGTTATGAGCAGGTTCAGATTTCTGATAGCAGCATTGACGGCGGCGGGTGTGACCTTTGCCCTGTTTCTGCTGATGTTCAAGCTGATCTCGTCCAGCCACGACGAAGACGAGACCTTGCCGGCCATTACCGGCATCCGCTTCGGGCCGGTGGACATACCCGATGAAATCGCGACCAAGGACCGGCATATCCCGAAGAAGCCGCCGCCCCCGAAAAATCCGCCGCCGGCGCCGAAAATGAACGTCTCGCAGACCCAGCAGGTCGTGCAGGACATGCCGCAGTTGAATCTGCCCAACCTGGATGTGCCGTTGACCAGCGGCTCGGGCATGTTCATCGGCAATTTTGCGCAGGTCGACAAAACGGCCGAAGGCGACATCATACCGATCGTGAAGATCGCGCCCATTTATCCGCGTGACGCGGCCCTGAAGGGCCTGGAAGGCTGGGTCAAGGTGCAGTTCACGATTACCGAAACGGGTACCGTCAAGGACCCGAAGGTCATCGCGGCGGAGCCCAGCAGGGTGTTCAACCGGGAAGCCATCCGGGCGATACTCAAATGGAAATTCAAACCGCGCGTCGTCGATGGCGTCGCGGTCGAGCGCCCGGCGACGCAAGTCATCGAATTCAACCTGGACAGGTCGGGGGACTGAAGCATGCACGGTCCGAGCAGGAAGCTGTTCTTTTGCGCGTTGCTGTGCCTGGCATCGGTATGTGCCGCCGGCACCGTAACGGCGCAGGTCTCGGAATGCGGCAAGAAACGCGGCGTCGGCCAGCAGGCGCTGGACGAGACCACGTGGAAGCGCCTGAATTCGGCCTACGAGGACGTCGGCAAGGAACGCTACGACGATGCTTACGACAAGCTCCAAGCATTGCTGAAAAGAGCTCGCGGCAAGTATCTCGAGGCGGTGCTGTACCAGGCGCTGGCGCAGGTGGAGTGGTCACGCAAGAACTACGACGCGGCGTTGACTGATTTCGAGAAGGCGGTGGAACTGAATGCCTTGCCGGACGAAACCCACTTTTCCCTGATGTACCAGATCGCACAGCTTTACTACATGAAGGAACGGTACGACGACGCCCTGGCCAAGCTCGAACTGTGGATGTGCAAGGTTCCCAAGGACAAGGTGACCGCGAGCGCCTGGATGCTGAAAGCCTCGATTTACGCGCAAAAGAAAGACTGGAAAAACGTCATCCCGGCCATCAGCCAGGCCATTTCCATGTCGCAGGAGCCGAAGGAGTCCTGGTACCAGCTGCAACTGGCGGCTTACTTCGAATTGGAGCAGTTCCCGAAAGCGGCGCAGACGCTGGAAACCCTGATCAAGCACTGGCCGAACAAAAAGGACTACTGGCTGCAATTGTCACAGATCGACTACAAGCTCAAGCGCGACGACAAGGCGCTTGCCGTGCTGGCCCTGGCCTACCGGCGCGGCATGCTCGACAAGCAGGCCGACATCCTTTTCCTGGCAAACCTGTACATTGACCAGAACGTGCCGCTGAAGGCCGCGCAGGTCCTGCAGAAGGGCATCGGGGACGGCATCGTCAAACCCACCAGGCAGCATTTGACGATGCTGGCCGATGCCTGGTATTCGGCGGAGGAAATCGAGAAATCGCTGGCCGCTTACGAAGAGGCCGGCAAGGCGTCGGACGATGGCGAGATCGATTTGCGAAGGGCCTATTTGCTGGTGGACCTGGAGCGCTGGAGCGAGGCCGCCAAGGCGGTTTCCGCGGCCATTGAGAAAGGCGGCTTCAATGACAGGAAGACCGGCGACGCCTATATCCTCCTCGGCATGAGCGAATTCCACCTGGGGCACTACGACAAGGCCAGCACCGCCTGGGGGCGGGCGTCGCAGTACCCGGGCGCCAGCAAGTCGGCGAAGCAGTGGATGAACCTGATGCGCGAGGAACGAGCCCGCCAGGAATCCTGAGCGCGGCCGCCGGGGCCGGGCCAGGGCGAATGATGCAGAACCAAGCGCTCATCACCCAGTTTCTCGACAAACTGTGGGCCGAGCGGGGCCTGAGCGACAACAGCCTCGAGAGCTACCGCCACGACCTGTCGCACTTGAGCGAAGCGCTGGAGAAGCGCGGAAAGGCGCTGGGAACCGCGGAACGCGGCGACTTGCTGGCAGTGCTCGCGGCGGAAGTCAAGCAAGGCAAGAGTCCGCGTTCGGTATCGCGCTACCTGTCCGCTTATCGCCAGTTTTATGGCTGGATGCTCCGTGAAGGCTTGATCCGCAGCGATCCGGTGGCCCTGATCGAGAGCCCGAAAACCGGCCGCGGCCTGCCCAAGGCCCTGACGGAGCAGCAGGTCGAGTCCCTGCTGGCGGCGCCCGACACCGGCACGCCGCTGGGCAAACGCGACAAGGCCATGCTGGAATTGATGTACGCAACCGGCTTGAGGGTCAGTGAACTGGTCGGCCTGGAACTGGCCAGCGTCAATCTCAACCAGGGGGTCGTGCGCGTGCTCGGCAAAGGTCAGAAAGAACGGCTCGTGCCGATCGGCGATGCCGCTCACGACAGTCTGAAAGACTACCTGGCAACGGCGCGGCCCGGTCTGCTCAAGGGGGCGCAGTGCAGCCGTGTCTTTGTCACCGCGCGCAAGTCCGGCATGACCCGGCAGGCCTTTTGGCACCTGTTGAACCGTTATGCCGCCCGCAGCGATATCCACCAGAAGCTGACGCCGCACATGCTGCGCCACTCGTTCGCGACCCACCTCCTGAACCATGGCGCGGATCTGCGCGTGGTACAATTGTTGCTCGGGCATAGTGACCTTTCGACCACCCAGATTTATACTCACATCGCCCGCGAGAGCCTCAAGCGCCTGCACCAGAAGCACCACCCCCGCGGGTGACGCTTGCCGGGGCGGGTTTGGCCGGTTGGCTTCACGCGGGCGCCGGCCCGGATTGCAGATGGGAACTTTTCAGCCGCCGCCTGTCAAATTTACACACAGGCGCAGCGGCGATCACTTACCCTCCCGGCTCCGACGGAAGTATGGATTTCCGCAAAAATAAAGTGGAGACTTGTTCGAATGAATCTTTATAGAGTACGGTCATCGGTGCCGCTCCTGGCTGCTTTGCTGACGTTGGGCGCACACGCCTTTGCCGCCGAAGAAACCGCGGCACCAACCCCAGCCGCGCAGCAGCGGACAGACATCGGTCAGAATGCCGCCAAGACGGTCGAGGACAAAATTCGCTCGCTGGCGCCCGGGGCGACGACCATCGCCGTGTCGGAAACGCCCGTTCCCGGGATTTTGCAGGTGCAGGTCAACAGCGACATCGTTTACGTTTCGGCTGACGGGCACTACCTTTTGCAGGGCCAGATCATGGACCTGGACTCGAAGGTCAATATCACCGACCAGGCCAAGTCCTCCATCCGCAAGAAGTTGCTGAAGGACCTCAGACCCGAAGATGAAATCACCTTCGCGCCGAAGGACCCCAAGTACAACCTGCTGGTATTCACGGATCTCGATTGTGCGTACTGCCGCAAGCTGCACAGCCAGATCGACGAATACAACAAGGAGGGCATCGCCATCCATTACGTGGCCTTTCCCCGCGCCGGGATCGGCTCACCTTCCTACGACAAGTTCGTGTCGGTCTGGTGCGCCGACGATCAGAAGGCGGCCCTGACGCTGGCCAAGAAAGGTCAGGATCCCAAGCCCCTGAAGTGCCCCAACCCGGTCGCCGACCAATACCAGCTGGGGCGTGAAATCGGCGTGACCGGCACACCGGCGCTGGTAACGGCGAACGGATCCCTGATACCGGGCTATATGCCGCCGGCGCAGTTACGCCAGCGTCTCGACGCGATGAATGCAGCACCCTGACCAGGTCGTCGCCATACCGGCCTGGGGAATTCGATAAACCCCGCCCTTCCCGGGCGGGGTTTTTTCTTGCCGGCGTCTCAATCGGCACGCGGCAAACGGTATAATGCGCCCCTGTGTATGGCTGTCTCGAACGGGACCAAGCGTATTTCCGGTATATCAGATGTCAGGGCGCGGCGTAATCTGTTTTCTGCATTTCTGGCAAGACTTTAGCCGCCGCCCTGGTGAAGTGCCCGGGTTAAGTGGAGCGACGCATTGAGTAAATTCATCTGCCTGCTTGGCGGACCGGCTTTTTCCGATTTCCGGCAGCGCAAGCTCGGCGCGGATCTGGGCCGCTGCGCAGGAGCGCCATTCGAGTTTTCAGCGCAGACGCTCTACTTTGCCGAGAGCCGCCAGGACCTGGCGCCGGCCGAGTTGCAAAGGCTCGAAGCGCTGTTGCCGGGGCGGCGGGTAAGTGACCCCGGCAGGTCCGGCGTGTTGCTGGTGGTGCCACGGCTCGGCACCCAATCCCCGTGGTCGAGCAAGGCGACCGATATCGCCCGCCGCTGCGGCCTTGCGGCCGTCAGCCGGGTCGAGCGCGGCACCTTGTTCCGTTTCCCCGTGGAAGTGCTGCAGGCCAACCGTGCCGCGATAGCAGCGCTGATCCACGACCGCATGACGCAAACCGTCCTGGCTGCGATGACCGAGATCGGGGAGATGTTCGCGCATCCGCCGCCGCGGCCGTTGCGGCGCCTCGATCTGGCCGCCGACGCGCACGCGGCGCTGGCGCGCGCCGACGCCGAGATGGGCCTGGCGCTGTCCGCCAGTGAGATCGACTACCTGATCGAGGCCTACGCCGAGCTCGGCCGCGACCCGACCGATGCGGAACTGATGATGTTCGCGCAAGCCAATTCCGAGCACTGCCGGCACAAGATTTTCAATGCCGGCTGGACGCTGGATGGCGAGCCGCAGGCAGACACGTTGTTCGCGATGATCAGGCATACGCACGCGCGCAGTCCCGACGGCATATTGTCCGCCTACCACGACAACTCGGCGGTCATCGAGGGGCGCGGCGGCAAGCGCCTCGTTGTCGACCCGGTAAGCCGCGAATACCAGTGGCTGGATGAGCCGGTCGGCATCCAGATCAAAGTTGAAACACACAACCACCCGACCGCCATTTCGCCGTTTCCCGGCGCCGCCACGGGCTCCGGGGGAGAGATCCGCGACGAGGCGGCGACCGGCCGCGGGGCCAGGCCGAAGGCCGGCTTGACGGGATTCTCGGTGTCCAACCTGCATGTGCCCGGCACGGCCAACGACTGGGAGGAAAATTCCGGGCGCCCTGCACGTATCGCCAGCGCACTGGACATCATGATCGAAGGCCCGATTGGCGCCGCCGCGTTCAATAACGAATTCGGACGGCCGGCGCTGGCGGGCTATTTTCGCACTTTCGAACAGACGGTCGGCGGCCGTCTCTGGGGTTACCACAAGCCCATCATGCTGGCTGGCGGGATGGGCAATATCCGCCCGGCTCACGTGGACAAGCACCGGCTGCCTCCGGGTGCGGCCGTGATCGTGCTGGGGGGGCCGGCCATGCTGATCGGCCTGGGCGGCGGCGCCGCTTCATCGGTCGGCAGCGGCCAGGGGGACGAAATGCTGGATTTCGCCTCGGTGCAGCGCGGCAACCCGGAAATGCAGCGGCGCTGCCAGGAAGTCATCGACAGCTGTTGTGCGCTGGGTGATCGAAACCCCATCGTTTCCATCCACGACGTCGGCGCCGGCGGCTTGTCCAACGCCGTGCCGGAGTTGCTGAACGACAGCCAACGCGGCGGTATCCTCGAATTGCGCGCGGTCCCGAGCGCGGATGGCGCCATGTCGCCGATGGAAATCTGGTGCAACGAGTCACAGGAGCGCTACGTCTTGGCCATCAGGCAACAGCGCCTGCCGGAGTTCGAGGCGATGTGCCGGCGCGAGCGCTGCCCGTACGCGGTGCTGGGCAAGGTCACCGAGGAGCGGTCGTTACGGGTGAACGACGAGTTGCTGCAACAGGCCCCGGTCGACCTGCCGCTGCAGCTGTTGCTGGGCAAAACACCGCGCCTGCACCGCGACGCGGTCAGCCGCCCCGTCGCCGTTGCTGACGGCGCCCTGCCGGAGTGTGCGCCGGAGGAGGATTTGCTCAGGGTTCTGCGGTTTCCGGCCGTCGCCGGCAAGTCATTCCTGGTTACGATCGGCGACCGCACGGTGGGCGGCCTGGTGGCGCGTGACCAGATGGTCGGGCCGTGGCAGGTTGCCGTGGCGGACTGCGCGGTGACGCTGCATGGTTTTCACGGCTATGCGGGCGAAGCCATGGCGGTCGGCGAGCGCACGCCGCTGGCGGTGGTGAACAGCGCGGCGGCCGCCCGCATGGCCATCACCGAGGCGCTGACCAATATCGCCGGCGCGCCGATCGCCCGGCTTGGCGATGTGCGCCTGTCGGCCAACTGGATGGCGGCCGCCGGCGAGGCCGGCCAGGACGCGGACCTCTACCGGGCCGTGCGCGCGGCGGGCATGGAGTTGTGCCCGGCGCTGGGTATCGCGATCCCGGTGGGCAAGGATTCGTTGTCACTGAAAACGGACTGGACCAGCGATGGCGAGCAGCGCCACATGCTGGCGCCGGTGTCCCTGGTGGTTTCGGCTTTCGCCCCGGTCACGGACGCGCGCCGGGCGCTGACGCCGCAACTCGGGGCCGTCGATGAACCCAACCACCTGTTGCTGATCGATCTCGGCCGCGGCGCGGACCGCCTCGGCGGCTCCGCGCTCGAACAGGTGCACGGCGTATTCAGCGGCCGCACGCCCGACCTGGACCAGGCGGAGGACCTGGCGGGCTTTTTCGCCGCCATCCAGGAACTGGCGGCCGGCGGGCGTTTGCTCGCCTATCACGATCGTTCGGACGGCGGCCTGGTGACGGTGTTGTGCGAAATGGCGTTCGCCGCCCGCTGCGGATTGGCCATCAAGCTGGCCTGTGAGCGGCAGCGCGCGCGTGCGCGCTTGTTCGCCGAAGAGCCGGGCGCGGTCGTGCAGGTGCGGGGGGCGGATCTGCAGACCGCAATGGCCTGTTTCGAGAGGCACGGGCTGGGCGGCCTGGTCGAGGAGATCGGCAGCGCGGTAAGCGGGCAGAAGCTGGACGTCGAGGTTGCCGGCGAGAGCTACCTCGGCCTCGAACTGCCGGCTTTGCACCAGGCCTGGTTTGAGACCAGCCACGCGATCCAGTCCTTGCGCGACAACCCGGAGTGCGCGGCCGAGGAATTTGCCGCCGCGCTGGAGTGGCGGCGGCCGCTGCTGCGTCCGCGTCTCAGTTTTGATCCGGAACACGACCCCGCGGCCGCAGTCGTCGGCGGTGCCCGGCCAGCGGTCGCGATTCTCAGGGAACAGGGTGTCAACGGTCATGTTGAAATGGCGGCGGCGTTTGCTGCGGCCGGCTTCAAGGCGGTCGACGTGCACATGTCGGACTTGCTCGAGCGACGCGTCGAACTGGATTCGTTCCAGGGGCTGGTGGCCTGCGGCGGGTTCTCCTACGGTGACGTCCTGGGCGCGGGCCGGGGTTGGGCCGCTTCGATCCTGTTTCACGCGCAGCTTCGCGACAGTTTCGAGGCCTTCTTCGCTCACCCGGACCGGTTCGCCCTCGGCGTGTGCAACGGTTGCCAGATGCTGTCCGCCCTGCGCGAAATCATTCCCGGCACGGACGAGTGGCCGGATTTCAAAGCCAACCTGTCCGGACAGTTCGAGGCGCGCCTGAGCCTGGTCGGGGTCACCGAATCGCGCTCGTTGTTTTTCGACGGCATGGCGGGCAGCCTGTTGCCGGTGGCCACGGCTCACGGCGAGGGGCGGGCCGATTTTGGGCAGCGGCCGTTGCCGGCCGCACAAATCACTTTACAATACGTGGATGCCGATGGCGCTGCCGCCGAGCGTTACCCACAGAACCCGAACGGCTCGCCCGGGGGCGTGACCGGCCTGTGCAACGAGGATGGCCGGGTCAGTATCATGATGCCGCACCCCGAGCGCTCGCTGCGCAAGGTCAATTTTTCCTGGGCGCCGCCGGACTGGCCCGAGGTGTCACCCTGGCAGCGGATGTTTCGAAACGCGCGCACATGGCTGGCATGACGCAGTGTTTACAACCGGGTCTTGCCCGCCGGGCGCGGGAGCAATGACGGTGGACCGATGACAACTGCCAGGTACAACCAGGACATGCGGCTCGGCGAATTGCTGATCCTGGCCGCGTTATGGATGCTCTTCGGCTTCATGCTGTGGTACTACCTGGGCGCCTTTCACGGTGTGCCGGTGCGACTGTTGGCGGACCGCATCCTGTCGCATCTTTTGGGTGACCAGTTTCTGAATATCGTCGCCAACCCGGATCACCATTACCTGTTCCAGGTGCGAACCCGGATTCCTTTCCGTTTCCCGGACGGCAGCAAGGAAGCGCTTGGCTTCATCGTCAATCCGCTGGTCTACGGCTACGGCCTGCCGCTGCTGTTTGGCCTGGTGATGGCTTCCGGCGCGCCGTTCTGGCGCAAGCTGGCCATACTGCTGACAGGTTATGTATGTATCATGGGCGTACAGGTTTGGGGGGTGGTCTGGCAATCGCTGAAGATGCTGTCCTTCAATTTCGGCCCGGCGGCCCACCAGGTTGTGGCCGCGGCGGGGATCTCGGATGAACTGATTGCCCTGTGTTATCAGTTGGGCGTCCTGATTTTCCCTCCACTGCTGCCGATTATCATCTGGGTGCTGGCCAACTGGTCCCTGATCGAGCAGTTTACGGGCTGGCAAAAGACGCAGGCACCCGGATAATGGGAACCGCCGGTGGCGACTGACAGTCTGTGTGAGCATGGCGGGGCTAACCGGTACGGCAACGTACGGCCCCGCGCTTTGCGGTCAACGACAACGAGGGTTTGAGGTGCAAACTAGCGAAGAGACAAGAGACCAGGCGATTCAATCCGGGACCGTGCTGCCGCAATCCGCTCAGGATGAGGTCTGCCGGCACCTGATCGATAGCGGCCGCTTGAAACAGGCCGATCTGAAGCGCGCGGAAACGTTCCGCGACCAGAACGGCGGAGACCTGGTGACGCTGCTGGTGCGCCTTGGGCTGGTGTCGGAGCGGGATGTCGCCGAAGCCGAGTCCCGCCTGCTCGGCCTGCAGTTGATGGGCAGCAACGACCTGCCCGCGGAACCACCCGACATCGGCAAGCTCTCCCTGCGCTTTCTGAGGCAGAACCTGGTGCTGCCCATCGCCGTCAACGACGGTCGGATGTCCGTGGTCATGGCCAACCCGCGCGATCGGTTCACGCTCAAGGCCCTGCAAATGGCGAGCGGTTGCGAAATCGACGTGAAGGTCGGTGTCGCCTCCGAGATCGAGAACGGCATCGAGAAGCTTTATGGCGGCGGCCGCACCGCGATGGGTCAGATCGTCGAGAGCCTGGGCGAAGGCGAGGAAGACCTGGAGGACGTCGAACACCTGCGGGACCTGGCGTCCGAAGCGCCGGTCATACGCCTGGTGAACCTGATCATGCAAAGGGCCGTGGAGGCGCGTGCTTCGGATATCCATATCGAACCCTTCGAAAACCGCCTCAAGGTTCGCTACCGGATCGATGGGGTATTGCAGGAGGTCGAAGCGCCGCCGGCGCGTTCGACCGCGGCCGTCATCAGCAGGGTCAAGATCATGGCGCGCATGAATATCGCCGAACGCCGCCTGCCGCAGGACGGCCGCATCATGCACCGTGTCCAGGGCAAGGAGTTGGACCTGCGCGTATCCACGATTCCGACCTCGCACGGTGAAAGCGTCGTTATGCGCATACTCGACCGGGAAAGCA
Organism: uncultured Gammaproteobacteria bacterium; assembly: GCA_963774415.1. Taxonomy (GTDB): domain Bacteria; phylum Pseudomonadota; class Gammaproteobacteria; order Xanthomonadales; family SZUA-36; genus SZUA-36. Next base: position 232,254 of record CAVZEU010000004.1, read on the forward strand.
TCGTGCTCGACTTCGACTCCCTGGGGTTCGACGCGGACCTGAAAAAGCGCTTCGTCAGGGACCTGGAAATGCCGCACGGCATCATTCTCGTGACCGGGCCGACCGGCTCGGGTAAAACCACGACCCTTTACACCGCGCTGAGCCAGATCAATACACCGGAGCGCAAAATCATCACGGTCGAGGACCCGGTCGAGTACCAGCTCGAGGGGATCAACCAGATCCAGGCGCAGTCGTCCATCGGCCTGGACTTTGCGCATGCCCTGAGGGCCATCGTCCGCCAGGACCCCGACGTCATCATGATCGGGGAAATGCGCGATCTCGAAACCGCCCGCATCGCGATCCAGTCGGCGCTGACCGGGCACCTGGTTCTGTCGACGATACACACCAACGATGCGGCGGCGGGGGTTACGCGCATGCTGGACATGGGCGTCGAGGATTACCTGCTCACCTCCACCGTGAACGCGATCCTGGCCCAGCGCCTGGTCAGGACACTGAGCAAAGAGGCCAGGGAAGCGGTCGAGCTGCTGCCGGAAATGGCCAGGGAGATGGGTTTCGAGGACCTCGTCGAACAGGACCGTTATACGGTTTACCGGCCGGTGCCGACCGAAGACAACCCGTCGGGCTATTTTGGCCGCACGAGCATCCTCGAGCTGCTGCAGATGTCCGACCCCATCCGGCGCCTCGTGATGCAGCAGGGGACCGCCGGCGAGATTCACGCGCAGGCCGTCGAGGAAGGCATGCGGACCATGTACCAGGACGGCCTGATTAAGTGTCTGCAGGGCATCACGACCGTCGAAGAAGTACTGCGGGTAACGCAGGAGGCCTGATGCCCTCGTACGAATACAAGGCCGTGTCGCCGGCGGGTGAGACCGTTCGCGGCACGATGGAGGCTGACACCGAAGCCATGGTGATCGCGAGGCTGCAGGAAGGCGGCAACATTCCGCTATCCGCCAACCTCGCCGGCCAGGGTGGTTTCAGCCTCGACATGCTGCGGCTCAGAAAGCGCGGCATGAACGCGCGCGAAGTCGGTCAGTTCACCCAGCAGCTCGCGACCCTGCTCGGGGCCGGCCTGCCGCTGGACCGTTCGCTGCAGGTGTTGCTGGAACTGGCGGAGAGCGAGCGCGTCGAGCGCGCGGTCAGCGCGATCAGGGACCACGTCAGGGGCGGCGGCAACCTGTCGGATGCACTCGACGCCCAGCACGGTTCTTTCAGCCGCCTCTATATCAACATGGTGCGCGCCGGTGAAATCGGCGGCTCCCTGGATGTGACGCTGGAGCGTCTCGCCGATTACCTGGAGCGCTCCAAGGACCTGAAAGACAGTGTCGTCTCCGCGATGATCTACCCGATTCTGCTGATGCTGCTGGCGGGCGGGTCGCTGGTCCTGTTGCTGGTGTACGTGATCCCGCAGTTCACGCCGATTTTCGAGGAACTGGGGGGCGACCTGCCGCTGGTGACCAAGATCGTGCTCGCCGTGGGCAGTGTCCTGCAGCATTTCTGGTGGGGCCTGGCGGCGCTGGCGGTGTTGGCGGTGGTCATGTTCAGGCGCATGCTCGCCGACCCCGACAAGCGGATAAAATTTGACAGCCGGATGCTGGCCACCCGGTGGCTCGGCGACCTGGTGGCAAAGATGGAGATCGCCCGGCTGGCGCGAACGTTGGGCACTTTGCTGGCCAACGGCGTACCCTTGCTCTCGGCGCTGTCGATCGCGCGCAACGTACTGACCAACACGGTGCTGGCGGCCGCTGTGAAGAAGACGGAACTGGCGGTCAAAACCGGCGGCGGCCTGGCCCACAACCTGGCGGAAAGCGGGCAGTTTCCGCGGCTGGCGCTGCAGATGGTCAGCGTCGGCGAGGAAACCGGGCAACTGGACTCGATGCTGTTGAAGGTGGCCAATACCTACGACAAGGAAGTGCGCAACACGATCGACCGCCTGCTGGCCATTTTCACGCCGCTGGTAACGCTGCTGATGGCCACCATGATCGGCACCATCGTCATGTCGGTATTAATGGCCATCATGAGCATCAATGAACTGGTGGGATGAGATAATGGTCATACAAGCTGCGCAGATCGGTTTGTATCGAACAGCCCCGTATACGAAGCAGACAGTGGCGGCCGGCAAGAATGCGGCTGCCGTCGGAGGTAAATGTATGAATGGTAAATGGCACAGCCGCGACCAGCGCGGATTCACGCTGGTCGAGTTATTGCTGGTGATGGTGATTCTCGCGCTTTTGGCCGGCCTGATATTGCCGAACCTGATCGGCAAGGCGGAGAGCGCGAAGAACAAGGCCGCCGCATCGCAGATCAGCCGCATATCGATGTCGGTCGAGAATTACTACCTGGATACCGGGCAGACGCCCTCGTCGCTGGACGAACTGGTCAACGAACCGGCCGGCGTCACCGGCTGGAACGGCCCCTATATCAAAAGTTCACTGTTGAAAGACCCGTGGGGCCGCCCGTACGTCTACCGGGCCCCGGGTGAGCATGGTGAATTCGACATCATGACCTACGGCGCTGACGGGCAGCCGGGCGGTGAAGGCAAGAATGCTGACCGGACCAGTTGGGAATAGGCCTGCCGGAGCGGCCGGCCCGGGTTAGGATTGAAAACCGGAGACCACACCTGCCGCCGTCACTGCCGCGGCTTCACACTGGTGGAAATCACCTTTGTCATGGTCATCGTCGCGTTGATCATGGCCCTGGTCGGCACTTCCTTGTCGGGCAGCGTCTCCTCGGCCGAGGCGCGGTCGGCGTCCCGCAAGCTGGTCGCCAACTTACGTTATACCCGGGCCAAAGCCGTCATTGACAAGGCCGAGCAGGTGTTCCTGGTCAATACGGAGGAACGCAGTTACCAGGCGCCCGGCCGAAAAAAAGTCAGCTTGCCCGAAGGCGTCGATATCACGATCACCACCGCGCGTTCCGAGGTGACTTCCGAAGACGTCGCCGGTATCCGCTTCTTCCCGGATGGCGGTTCGACGGGCGGTCATATCGAGTTGACCGTGCGCGACCGTGAGTATCGCGTCGACGTTGCCTGGTTGACGGGCGAGGCGGTGCTGGAGCGGAAAGAAGGTTGAAGATTTCCAAGCCAAGGTCACCGACGCCCGGGGGCGGTGGTTCACAGCGCGGGTTCACGTTGCTGGAAGTCATGCTGGCCTTCGTCGTGTTCGCGCTGAGTTTCGCCACCGTGCTGGAGATCATGGCCGGTTCGCTGCGCGGCATCCGGCGCGCCCGCGACGATACGGAGGTGGCCTTGATGGCTCAGTCCATCATGGCGCAGGTGGGCACGGCGATACCGCTCGAAGATGGCGTCACCAAGGGTACGCGGATGGACCGCTATCAATGGCAGTTGGACATTTTCCCACTGGCGGAAAACGACGACGACAAGCGCACGCTGGAGCTGGCCGACATGTCCGGTGTGCAGCTCTACAAGGTCGAGCTGGACGTCGGCTGGATGGCGGGCGAGCGGCAGCGGACGCTGCATTTCAGCACCATCCGCAGCGCGCTGGTCAACTTCCAGACGCGGAAACGGAGATGAACAAAGCGGCCGGCTTCCATCGCCCAGGGGCAGCGCATGGCGGCGTGCGACCGGTGTCGTGCGGGGGGTTCACGCTGGTCGAACTGCTGCTGGCGATCACCTTGCTGAGCATCCTGTTGGCGCTGACCTACAGCGGCCTGATGGCGGCGACGCGCGCCGCCGACCGCGGGGAGGCCATGCTGGCTGACGGCGGCGAGATGCGCGCCGCACACCAGTTCATACGCCGGCAGCTGAACCAGATGCTGCCATTGGCGTTCGCGGTGGCCGCTGACGGCAACGATACGCGGGTCCTGTTTTCCGGTGATGCCGAACACATCGAGTACGTGGCGCCCATGCCCGGGTACCTCGGGACCGGGGGGCCGCAGGTACAGCGGATCGAACTGGCGAACGACGGTAATGACGACGCGCTGCAGTTTTCTCACACCCTGTTGCAGGGTTTCGAGGAAGATCACCTTGCCGATCGCGACCCGGTCCTGTTGCTGCGGGGGATACGCGCGGCGGAGTTCGAATTTCTGGGCCGGGACCAAAACGGCGACATCACCGACTGGAGCACGACCTGGGACGATCCGGGCCAGTTACCCGTCGCGATACGGCTCAGAATCGAATTCTCCGATCCGGCCAGGCAGCGCTGGCCGGACCTGGTCGCAGAGGTCCGGGTGGATGAACAGGCGGTCAACGGCAGGGCTGGCCGGCGAAGTTATGAAGAGACCATCCAGGACCTGATCCGGGGTAAACGCCGGGACAATTCGTAATGCCGGGAACAAGCGCAGGCCACGACAAACAGCGGGGCGTCGCCCTGGTGCTGGTGTTATGGGTATTGCTGCTCTTGACGATCGTTACCGGTACTTTCGCGCTGTTGGCGCGCATGGACCGGCTCGAGGCCAATACCCTGCTTTCGGGCACGCAGGCGCGCCTGGGCGCGGAAGCGGCGCTCAACCTGGCCGTGCTGTCATTGCGCGACCCGGATGAGGAACTCCGCATGCGTGCTGACGGGCGCCAGTACCAGCAGACGATAGACGGTGTCCGGCTCGAGGTCAGCGCGATCGACGAGCGCGGCAAGCTGGATATCAATGCGGCGGGCGAACAGTCGCTCATCAATCTGTTTATCGGGCAGGGCATGGAAGCGGATGCCGCGGAACAGCTTGCGGCCGCGGTCGAGGATTGGCGCGACCCGGACGAACTCGAGCGTGTGAACGGTGCGGAAAAGGACACTTACGAAGCAGCGGGCCTGGCGGTGGGGCCGGCCAACCGGCCGTTCTTGATGACCGAGGAATTGTTGCAGGTTATCGGCATGTCCTTCGATTTTTATCGCAAACTGGCGCCCGCCATCACCGTCTATTCCAACAGCAGCCAGCCAGACCCGGCTTTTGCGCCGGTGGAGGCGATGATGGCGCTGCCTGACATCACCCACGACGAGGCGGTCGATTTCGTGAAACAAAGGAACTCGCTGCAACCGGGTGACAAGCTGGGCGCCGCGTTGCCCAATGGCGTTGTCGTCAGGGAGGGCGGCAGAGGCATCACCTTCAGTATCACCGCGCGGGCGACGATGCCCAACGGTGTCTGGGATGAACTGCGGGCGACCGTCCGGCTTGGCGCTACCCGCACAGGAAAGCCCTACCATGTCCTGAGTTGGCACGAGGGTTTTCAGTATGAGTAATGGAGAGAAAACTGATCTGGCTCACTACAAGCGATACCGAACGTAATGTACTATACCCGCCTGTATGAGCAGAGGTGGCGCCGCGGCCCAAAAGGGATCCTTGCATCGGCTCCAGGGTTTCGCGTGACCTGGCCAGGCGCAGCCATTCACCCGGTTGGGATGAGCGAAACGACGATCTCTGTGCCTTGCCCGGAAGCCAGTCGAGCGGCAATGCCGCGACCAGCAATGGACTAATGCCTGATGGCTATCGCAATCGACGCAATCAACAACAGGTTTAAAACGCTCCGGCTGCGCTTCGTCAACAGCCAGGCGGGCCGGTTTTTCCGTTGGTGGTTCGAAGCGCTGTACACGCTGTTGCCGGCGGCCATTCGCGCCCGCCTGAAAGACGCCCATCGCCGGCTGTTGATCAGCACCGGTCAGGGCGAGATCAGTCTCAGCATCGAATCCGACAGTTCGCTGCAGGCGCTGGATACGGTGCCAGTGAGCGAAGACCTGCAGTTGCAGCACCAGCGTATTCAGCAATTGCTGCAGCAGCACGAGCTTGAGCAGGTCAACCGCGTTTTACTGCTGGCCGACACCGACGTGTTGCGGACCAGGGTAACGATGCCCGTGGCGGCTGAAGCCAATTTGCGCCAGGCGCTGGCTTATGAAATGGACCGGCATACACCGTTCCAGGCGGAAGAAGTGTTTTACGACTGGCGCGTGTTGAAACGCGACCGCGATGCCGGCCAGCTGGGTCTCGAACTGATCGTCGTTCCCCGCGAGGCCGCTGAAGCCGATGTCGAACTGCTGCAGCGCCTTGGCCTGGCGCCGAGCGGGGTCGACGTGTCCGCGGACGATGGCACCCTCGGTGTCAACTTGTTGCCGGAAGCCATGCGCCACCGCATCGTCAACCAGCAGGCGCGGACCAATTGGCTGGCCGCAGCCGTCACGGTGCTGTTGCTGGCGCTGGTCATGGCGCAGTCCCTGTTATTGCGCGAGCACCAACTCACCGCGATCAAGGCGGCCATCAAGGACGTCAAGGCGGAAGCCATGGCGGTGCAGCAGATACGCAAGCAGATCGACGACGCGAGCGAGGCCGCCGGTTTCTTGCAGAAACACAGGGCTGAAAACGGCTACAAGGTCGAAATGATGGCCGAACTGACCCGCATACTGCCGCAGGATACGTACCTTGACCGCTTGAACCTGCAGGCGGACAGCGTGCAAATGCAGGGCAAGTCAGGCAATGCGCAGGCTCTGATCGAACTGGTCAACGCCTCGCCCATGTTTGAGAACGCGTCGTTTCGCGGCCCGACGCGGTTGGATCCGCGCAGCAAAAAAGAGATATTCGACCTGAATGCCAAGGTCACCCACGGGGATGCCGGCTGATGCAACTCATACCCGACGATCGCAACGCCAGGACCCCGGCCTTGCTGCTGCTGGTGATAGCGCTGTTGCTCGTGTACCTCATAGGGTTCCACTGGTTCGTCATCCGGCACCTGGACTACGCGGAAGAGATCGGCGATTTACGGGCGCAGCTTCAGCGCTTCCAGGCGGTCGCTGCACAACGGCCCGATTTGCAGGGAAAACTCGCTGAGATCCGCAATTCGCAGAAAGATCAATCGCTGTTCCTCAAGGAACCCGAATTCGACGAGGCCGCGGCCGCCATGTCGGGGCGTATCGGCGAGATGGTGCGGACCCTGGGCGACGATACCTGCCAGATCGTCAGCCGCCAACCGGTGCGTCCGCGGGTGCAGGAACGCTACCGGAAGGTGACGGTCAACGTCCGCATGCGTTGCAACGCCGAGGATTTCACGCAGGTGCTCTATGCCATGGAGTCCGGCCGGCCAATGATGCTGGTGGATGATCTGAACATTATCAAATCCCGCACCCGCCGGCGGACCCGGGGCGAGCCCCAACCGCCGCGGCCGGTGCTCGATATCCGCTTCAACGTCTCGGGATACCTGAAATGAACTGGCTCAGGGACAATCCGGTCGGGGTGGCCCTCGTCAGCATCAGCGGCGCGCTCGTGCTGTTGGCGCTGGTGATGTCCGTCGTCTGGACGATGCCCGTCACGGTCGATGAGGAGGCAACCCGGGCCGCCGCGGCCGGAGCGCAGGCGGCCGAGGTCGGTGCGCGGGTGAAGGCGCCTGACCTGCAAGCGCTCAAGGCCTATAACGTGATCAATGAAAGACCGGTTTTCGACGAATCCCGCCAGCCGGAACTGGTCGCTGCAGACGGCGAGGATTCGTCGCCGGAAGATGAGTCTATCGCCGTGCGCGACGCGCCAAAGGTCAGGCTGACGGGTGTCATCATTACGCCCGGGCTGAGAATGGCGTCGCTGACGCCGATCAAGAACGGCGAGAAGAGCGTCCGGGCGCATGAGGGAGAGTCCCTGATCGGCGATTACGTCGGCTGGCAACTCGCGGTGGTCAAGCCGCGATCCGTGGTGCTGGAATCCGCGGACGGGCAATCGCTCACACTCGAACTGGAAGTCAACGATGCGACGATCAAGGAACCGCCCAAACCGACACCGGCGAGCAACAAAGATGCACAGCAAAGCGGCAAACAGGCGGCGGCCGACAGCGGGGACGGCGACCAGGAACTGAGCCGGGCGGAACAGATCAGGCAACGTATCGCCGAGCGCCGGGAAGAATTACGCCGCCAGCAGGAAGAGCAGCGGGCACAGCAGGCGGGCGGCGCCAATGGCGGCACCACCAAATACCAGGATGCGGTGCGCGCGATGATGAGAAACAACAGCAGGAAAAAAAGCAGTGAAGATGATGAAGAAGGATAGCAGAAGCGAACACGGAAGGGCGGCGCCGCTGAGGTGGTGTGTTATTGCCGCGGTATCTATGCTGTTGCTGAACAGTTGCGCGACAACGCCAGCGCCGAGCCGGGATTCCTCGCACCAGCGCTTGCACAAGATCGCGAGCAAGGAAGACACCACACCGGTCTACAGCACATCGTCCCAGACGGAGGAAACGAAGGGCGTGACCGGAGTCGAAAGTTATCCGGGCAGTGGTGAGTTCATCAATGAAAAGGCCGCCAAGCGCTCGCCCAGCGCGGTTTCCGAAGACGGCAAGATCGTCCTCAATTTCGAGGGCGAGTCGATCCAGTCGGTCGTGCATACGATCCTTGGCGAGGTCCTGCAAAAGACCTTCGTGATCGGGCCCGGCGTCAGCGGCCAGGTTACGTTTTCCACCTCCAAGCCCATCTCCCGCGACCAGTTGATGCCGATTCTGGAGTTGTTGCTGCGCTGGAACGGCGCGGCGATGGTTTACACCGACGGCCGTTACAATATTCTGCCCATTGCCGATGCGGTCAAGGGCAACCTGACCCCGGTGCTCAGCAGGAAAGCGCAGGCCATGGGCTATGAAGTGCGGGCGATTCCGCTGCAGTACATCGGCGCGACCGAGATGGCCAAGATCCTCGAGCCCTATGTACGTGACGGCGCGATGGTCAGGGTCGATCCGCTCAGGAGCATGCTCTTTCTGGCCGGCACCCAGGAAGAACTGAACAACTACCAGAAGACCGTGGATATATTCGATGTCGACTGGCTGGCCGGAATGTCGGTCGGCATCTATCCGCTCAAAACCGTGGACGTGGAGTCCATTTCGAAGGAAATGTCCGAGATTTTCGGCATGGGTTCCGAGTCTCCCCTGGCCGGGATGTTCCGCTTCGTGCCGCTGGGGCGGCTGTCTTCGATCATGGTCATAACGCCGCAGAAGAAATACCTGGAGACGGCGCGTGAATGGATCGACAGGCTGGATCGCGGTGCAGCCGGTTCGGGCGTGCAGCTGTACGTGTACAAGGTGAAGAACCTGGAGGCACAGGTGCTGGCCGACTACCTGTCGCAGTTGTTCGGCGGGCAGACCGGGGGCAGGCAGCGGGACAAGAACCGCGGCACGCTGGCGCCGGGCCTGAAGGAAGTACAGAAAAGCTCGCTCAGCAATTTCAATTCCAACCGCCAGGCAGCCAACGAAAAAGGCACCCAGGGCACGGGCAACGGCGGCACGATCGTTTCGACCGACGAGGGCGACATTCGCATTACCTCGGTCACGGAGACCAATTCGCTGCTGATCCAGGCGAGCCAGGCGCAGTACACGTCCATCCAGGCCGCCATCGAGCGCATCGACGAGGAACCGCTGCAGGTGCTGATCGAGTCGCAGGTGCTGGACGTGACCCTGAATGAAAGCTTGCAGTTCGGCGTCGACTGGTTTTTGACCAACAATCCGGACCTGATACCCGCGGGTTCGGGTAACCCGTATGGCCGATATATCGACACCGTAGAATTTGGCGGCGCTACCAACTTTTTCACCACGATCTCGCGCCCGTGGAAGGCCGGCAGGACCTTCGTGCAGGCGACCATCAATGCGCTGGACAGCGTCACCGACGTGCGTTCGCTGGCGGCGCCCTCCTTGCTGGTGCGCAACAACGCGACGGCCACGATCACCGTCGGTGAACAGGTGCCGGTTCAGTCTTCGAGCATCTCTACCAACAATTCGAACGTCATCTCCAGCGCGCAGTACGTCTCGACCGGTGTGACGCTGACGGTGACGCCCCGGATCAACCCGGGCGGCCTGGTCTACATGGATATTTCCCAGGAAGTCAGCCGTCCCGGCGCGCGCGACCCGGATGTCTCCACCAGCGGCAACCCGCCGATCAGCAACAAGACCGTGACCAGCCAGGTGGCGGTGCAGTCGGGCCAGACGATTTTCCTCGGCGGGCTGATATCGGAACAATCCAGCAAGGGCCGCACCGGTGTGCCCTTTCTCAACCGCGTGCCCGGTATCGGCCGCCTGTTCGGTTCCTCGACCAAGGACACGAACCGGACCGAGACGATCGTGATGATCACGCCCACGGTCATCGAGAACACCGCGGACCTGAAAGCCGTCAGCGATGACATTCGGAAAGAGTTCAAGAAAGTGCCGCCGATCAAGCATGCCGAACTGCAAGGCAAGGAGTAAGCGATGAAAATTTTTGGCGGAGCCGGCCGCACGGCTCTTGGGATTGCGACCGTGCTGGGCCTTTTGCTCTTGGCTGCATGCGCATCGATGAAGCCGGCGGAACAGGTCGTGGGCGAACGCGCCGTGGCGCGGTGGGATGCGTTGATCAAGGGGGATTACGCCGCGGCGTACCAGTATTTGTCTCCCGGGTTTCGTTCGAGCGTGAGTGCCGAACAGTACGAAAAATCTTTTATTTACAAGAAGATAAAGTGGACATCCGCAAAGCTTATTGAAAGTAATTGCGCAGAAAAAACCTGCAAGGTCAGGATTTCATTGGGTTATACTGCCTATGGCGCGCTGCCGGGCGTGAAAACCTTCAGCAGCAAGGAACCCATCGATGAGTCCTGGGTGCTGAGCCACGGCTCGTGGTACATCCTGCCGGAAAAATGATGTTTATTTTATTGCCTTGTGGCGGGTTTTAACGTAAGATTGCGATGCAATTATGCGTAAACGGTGTGTATTTGTTCGTTTTATCGGCGGCAGATGGCACACGTGAGATACTAAAATTTAGCCCTGTGTACACAATAGGAGTGTTGTAATGAACAGAAAGAATTTAACCGCAGCAGTACTTGCAGGACTGGCGGGTGCCGCCGGTATTGTAGGGTCTGCTCAAGCAGTTAACATCAACCCTGATGGCATCGGCCAGGTACTGATCTATCCGTACTACACCACCAACGGCGGTAACACCACGCTGATTTCGGTGGTCAATTCCTCGGATCAGGCCAAGGCCGTCAAGGTACGTTTCCTTGAAGGCCAGAACTCTCGCGAGGTGCTGGACTTCAACATGTATATGTCTGCGTACGACGTCTGGGCAGCGGCCCTGTATAACGACAACGGTACGCCGACCCTGGTGACCAGCGACAGCACCTGTACGGTGCCCTACATCTATAACCCGGAAGACGGTTACGGCTCGCAGGCTTTCCTGCCCTACGCCCTGACCGACGGCGGCTCCTCGGATATCAGCCGTACCGCTGAAGGCCATCTCGAAATGATCGAAATGGGCACGCTGGTCGACATTACCGAAGGTTCGGCAACAGCGGCGACGCACGTCGTCGACCCCGAAACCGGCGCCGTGGCGCCGGCGGACTGCCAGCAGCTGGTCGACGCCTGGACCGACCCGAACAACCAGGTTCAGGGTGACGAAGGTTACTGGCTGCAGAATCCGTTTACCGATATGGAAGCACCTTCGGGTGGCCTGTTCGGTGGCGCTTCGGTCGTCAATGTGACCGCCGGCACGATGTACAGCTATGACGCCAGGGCGATCAATGGGTTCGCGACGGATGTCTTTGCCGGAGAATTGCTGCATCAACCGCCTGGAAGCACGGCCCCGAGCCTGAACTCAGGCGACGTTATGGATGCGCACGTGTTCGGTGCGGACGGCAGCGTCATCAATTCGTCGGGACTTACCCGCGGTGTGGACGCGGTGTCCTTTGTCTTCATGCATGATCAGATCATGAATGAATACACCACCGAGTCCGAAGTTGGCGCCAGCACGGAATGGGTCGTCACCTTCCCGACCAAGGCGTTCTATACCTATCAGCCGTCCAGCGGCAGCGCCAACGCGGTTGCACCGTTCACGTCGACCTGGGACGGAGAACTTCCCGGGGCTTGTGAGGTCGTTACTCTCGATACCATCTGGGACCGTGAAGAGCAGACCATAACAGGCACGCCGGGTCAGCCGGTTCCGCCGATCGTGTCGCCGGCACCGCCGAACCCGAATCTCCAGCCGATCATCCCGTTCGAGCTTTGCTTCGAAACCAGCGTGATCGAGTTCGGTCCCGCGAGCGGGAGTTCGACGGCGATCCTGGGGTCCACCAACTTCCACAACATCGACAACACCGAACTTGGCTTCGAGACCGGTTGGGTCCGTCTGCAACTGGACGACTATTCCTATGACGCGAACCAGAACGGTCAGATCGACAATGGCGAAGACAGCCTGTCTCGTGACGAGTTGGGCGGCCTGCAGGGTCTGCCGGTCACCGGCTTCGCGGTCGAGCGTTTCCAGAACGCGTTCCTGGGTGATGGCGCTGATGTACTGGCCAACTATGGCGGTATCTTCCAGCACAAGGGAACCCGCAAGCTGGGAAGCCTTGCAGTGGTGCAGTGACAACTCGATGTTGAGTTGGGTTAAAACTGCTATTACATAGTTAGGCGGAGAGGGCCGGTTACCGGCCCTCTCTTATATACGGGGCTTGTGATTTACCAGGGGATGGTTAAAATCGCAGCTGAGAGAGAATCGTGTGCTGACCAATACCAATAAATAGCGGCATGTTTATGGGTCACGGATTGAGTGAGTGAGAGGAACTATGAAAACCATTAAAGGACTAAAATGGGTTTTGGCGTCGGCGTTGATCGTCACGTCGTCGCAGGCCGATGTCATCATCGACAGCCAGACCATACCGGGCAGTGACATCCAGTCGATTTCGATCAGCCCGAGCACCGGCAATATTTTCGTGACGACGATTTCCGGCTATGACGTCACCACGTCGGGCACCAACACGGGCGGCACGTCCGGCTCGACTACCGTGGCGATTACCGGTTTTTCGGCCTCGCCCGCAAGCATCACCGAGGGTCAGTCCGTGGACTTGTCCTGGGCCACCAGCAACGCGGTATCCTGTACGCCTTCAAACGGTAACAATACCGCTTGGCCCGGCAGCACCATTGGCGTGAATGGCAGCCAAGCCGTCACGATCAGTACGGCGGGCACCTATCAATTCACGCTGACCTGTAATGGCTCGAGCAGCGATACGGATGTCGCCACGGTATCTGTAGTAGTTGGTAGCAGCGTAAATACCGGGCCGACGAACTGTTCGGCACCCGCACTCTCCGGCGGCAACGTTGTCGCCTGGTCCAGCTTCTGGGGTGGGACCGAATTCCCGCTGCCGAGCTTTGCCACGTCCTATGCTACGGTGCCGCGGCAGGGTTACCTGGCGTTGAAGTTCAATACCGGCAGTATCGTTGACGATGCCTTTATTACTTCGATCGAAACCACCCAGACGGACGGCGCGAGATTCGGCGCATTCAGCGAATGCCCGGGGGACTTCAACGTGGCGCCCGAGTGCGATTATGTTTGGGGCCTCGGGGGAGGCATTCACTGGGCCACCGATGGTATGAGTGGTGCCTGCCAGTTGAAACCGAACACCACTTATTACTTCAATATTACATTCACCGATGGTGTTAACCCCGGTTCTACAACCTGTAGCTCGACGCCATGCGTGACTAAACTGCAGGTAGTCAACCGGTAATTGGGAAGTAGCAAATGAAGCCGGGAACCCGCGGGTTCCCGGCTTTTCTTTTGTTTGCCTTTATTGATGTCAGCCGCTTTGGAAAACGTAATGAAATCTCTTGCCCCGATACTGGTTTTGGCCATGGCGTTTGTCATCTCTCTGGTCTCAACGGTCGGGACAGCCGCCGCGGATGCGAAGGTAAAAGATAGCGAAATCCTGGCCCAGCGGGGCAAAGGGGTCGTTACCCAGGACATGTTCCTGGCCCGCGCGGACAAGATACCGGCCGATATCCGGCGCCCGACGTTGCGTGACCGTACACGGTTGCAGACCGTGCTGAACAACCTGCTGCTGAGCGAGCAACTCGCGGCAGCGGCCCGGGAGGCCGGCTTTGACAAGGAGAAAATCGTCAGGGACCGGATGAAGCTCGCGGCCGATGCGGAACTCGGTGAAGCCTGGCTGCAGCACTATGTCGAGATGCAACCGGCGGCGGACTATGAGGAACTGGCCAGGGAATATTACCAGTTGCACAAGGACAGCATGACCTCGCAACCCCGCATCGACGTCAGCCATATCCTGATATCGACGAAAAAGCACCCGGCGCAGGAGGCCAGGGCCCTGGCGGACAAGCTCAGCGCACAGCTGAAGGCCAATCCGGCCGCATTTGACGACATGGTCGCCATGTACTCGGAAGACCCCAGCGCGGTTTCGAACAAGGGTCATTTCAGGAATATCAAGAGAGGCGACATGGTCAAGCCGTTCGAGACCGCGGCGTTCAACCTGAAGCCGGGTGAAATATCGGAACCCGTCGAGACGAAATACGGGTTTCACATCATTCGGCTCGACCGTTTCATTGCGCCCAAGCATCTGACCTTCGACGAAGTCAAGGCGCAATTGATCGAGCAGGAAAGAAAGAAACACCGGGACAGGATCAGCCGTGAATATCTGAGCACGCTGGCGGCCAAGGATGTCAAGATGACCAAAGAGGCGTTACAAAAGATGGTCGCCAAGGTTTTTGGAGAAGACGATTCCGGGACGCAAGCCGGGAGCGGCGATTCAGAGTAAAATAACAGGCCTGCAAGTTCGGGCGGGCCGGCATGAGCAAAGACAAAAAAAGCTTAGACCGCGTGTTTTTCAAAAATCTCGTGGTGCGCCAGATACGGCAGGACTACCTGGAAAATTTGACGGGTTTTGCCTGGCTGATTCTGCAACCGCTGATCCTGTTGGCCGTCTACGCCTTCGTCTTCACCACGATTTTCAAGGCCCGTATACCCGAGGCCGGTGATATCGGTTTCGTGCCGTACCTGGCGGTCGCGTTCTGGCCGTGGACGGCTTTTTCGGAATCGATATTGCGGGCCAGCGGCTCCATCACCGGCAACGCCGCGCTGATCGGCAAGGTCGCATTTGCAACGGAGCAGTTGCCGCTGGCCTCGGTGACGGCCACTTTCATCATGCACATGATCGGTTTTTTGGCGGTGCTGATTTTTCTGCAGTTAACGGGGACGCCAATCCATTGGTTGTTGCTTGCCGCCGCCGTGCCCGTTTTACTGTTGATGTGGGTATTTGCCGCCGCCATTACATTGTTGACCAGTTCCATCCAGGTCTTTATCCGCGACGTCGCGCAAATCCTGCCGCCGCTGATCACGTTCTGGTTCTTTACCTCACCGATCCTTTACAGCACAACCCACTTGCCGCCATCGGTGCGCACGATCGCGAACTGGAACCCGATCGCGTGGTTCGTAGGCCAGTTACGGCAAACGCTGCTGTTTGGTGAAGTGCGGCTCGACGCCACGGCGCTGGCGATCGCCCTTTTCATCTGCATCTTCGCCTGGCTGGCCCTGCGTTTCTTCAGGCGCTTTGCCGACCATTTCGAGGATTTTCTCTAGGACGCCATGCGTTCGCATGGTGCTAAGATGCCCTGATGGATACGCTGGTCAAACTGGAGGGGGTTGCCAAGATCTACCCGCGGGTCAATAAACCCCGCGAGCGCCTGCGTGCGTTCAGGGCCCTGTTGTTCGGCCGCGAACCGGAGCAGGGTGCGCAGGTTCTGCAAGACATCGATCTCGACGTCGTGCGCGGCCAGTCACTGGGCGTGATCGGCGAGAACGGAGCCGGCAAATCGACACTCCTGAAGATTCTGACCGGCGTCATCAAGCCAACCCGCGGCAACGTGACGAGCAATGCCAGGATTGCGGCGCTGCTGGAACTCGGTGCGGGGTTCCAGCCGGATTTCAGCGGTATCGATAATGTTCGCATGCAGGCGTCGCTGCTGGGGCTGAGCGGCAGGGAACTCGACGAGCGCCTGGACGACATCCTGGAATTCGCCGATATCGGCGATTACATCAACGAGCCGGTCAAACACTACTCCTCCGGCATGGTGGTCAGGCTCGGCTTCGCCATCGTCACCGCTTGCCGCCCGGAACTGCTGATTACCGACGAGGTCTTGGCCGTGGGCGATGAATCGTTCCAGAAGAAATGCATCCGCTGGATCGAACGATTCCTCGAGCAGGGCGGCACTTTGCTGCTCGTGTCACACAGCATGTACGTGGTGCAGAAGCTGTGCCAGAAGGCCGCGTGGATACACGCCGGCAGGATACGCCAGTACGGCGACGTGTTCCCGGTCACCCAGGCCTACCTGGCCTGGCACGAAAAGCGCAGCGCCAAGGAGAAGGAACTGCGCATCCAGGCGCGCGGAGACGGTGCTTTTTACAACATCAGGCGACTGTCGATCGAGGGCTTTGGCGATGACGAGGAACCCGTCGTCGCGATGGGTCAGGACATGCTGGCGGAATTGGTCATCTACGCCCCGGACGACCGCGCGCCGGTCGGCGTGTTCGGTATCGTGCGCGCGGACGGCACACCCGTTTATGGCGTCGTATCCGACAACGAAGGCGCGAGACCGCAGGGTATCGGCGAACGGCTGTATCGTTTCCGCTTTCGTTTCAGCGCCATCGACCTGTTGCCGGGCAGCTACAGCTTGCGCGGCCATTCCATGGACCCAGAAGGGGTGCGGGTGTTCGACAGTCGTGAAGTGGCGTTCAGGGTGACCGGCAACACCAAGGAAGTCGGCTACGTCCGCCTTGCGCATGAATGGCTCGACTAGCTGCCTGCCCACAGGGGCGACCCATTTTGACCGCGGCACGGCTGACGGGTCCTCGCGCGCGGGACCGTGCATCCGTCAGGCACGGATGCCGAGCGACCATGGATGGCTTGAGCGTGTCCCGGGCAGAGGCGCCCGTCATCCGGGCGAGCAAGGCACAAATTTCCAACACGACAATTGCGTTAACCAGGTTTGCTCACAACGCTCCTGGAAATCACGGCCTGTGCGGGTCTTGACTCGCCGCTGGACGCCAGAATGACGCTGCCGACCGTTGTCGTTCCAGTGTTCAACGCGCTGGAATACCTCGGGCCCTGCCTCGAGTCGATCGCGCGGACCGTGCCCGAGGAAACCCGCGTCGTGCTGATCGACGACGCGTCGACGGACACCGGCGTCAGGTCCCTGCTGGAGGCGTGGGCAAGCCGGTCACCCCGGCGGGAACTGATCGTGCACGCCAGCAACCTGGGCTTCGTCGCAAGCGCCAATCACGGTATGCGCCAGGCCGACGGGGACGTCGTGCTGCTCAATTCCGACACGCGGGTTTGCGGCGACTGGCTCGGCCGCTTGCAGGCCTGCCTCGATGCAGATGGTTCGATCGCCACGGCGACACCGTGGTCGAATAACGGTGAAATCGTCTCGCTGCCGCGGTTTTGCCAGCCCAATCCTCCTCCGGACGAACCGGACAGGGTGGCCGCGGCGATTGCATCATGCGGCACGCCGGTTTATCCGCAACTGCCCACGGCCGTCGGCTTTTGCATGGCCATCGCGGCGAGGGCGATCAGGCGGGTCGGGCTGTTCGACGAGCAGGCCTTCGGCCACGGCTACGGCGAGGAGAATGATTTCTGCCTGCGCGCGGCCGGCAAAGGTTTGCGCAACGTGTTGTGTGATGACGCCTACGTCGTCCACGCCGGCGGTGCATCCTTCGGCCCGCTCGGCTTGAAACCGGATGCCGGGAGCATGCAGCGCCTCCTGCGCAAGCACCCCGGCTACCGGCAAGCGGTCGAAGATTTCATCAGGACCGATCCGCTGGCCGGGCGCAGAGGGGAAATTCTGGGCTGCCTGGAGCGTTCAGCGATCATATTGCGGTAGAATCCTGTTGGTATTAAGCACAGGTCACCACATTTGTCCGATTCACTGGAATTCACAGGTGAGCGCTTCACGCCGGAATGCCAACGGGAAATCTGGTATGAGCACTTTCACCGCTACGCACTCGCGGCGCGCTGGTGCGCCGGCGCCGATGTGCTGGATGCCGCCTGTGGTGAGGGCTACGGTGCGGCCTTGCTGGCGCGCTCCGCCGCCTCGGTGGTCGGCGTCGACATATCCGAAGAGGCGGTTGCGCATGCACAAGCGCGTTATGGGGCCGACGAGGGGCTCAAGTTCCAGGCGGAGGATTGTGCGTCTTTGCCCTTTGCCGCGGATTCCTTTGACCGTGTGGTGTCGTTCGAAACCCTCGAACACGTTGCCGCACAGGAAGAAATGCTGTCGGAATTCAAGCGGGTGTTGAGACCCGGGGGCTTCCTGGTCCTGTCCTCGCCCGACAAGGCGGTGTATTCGGACCAGCAGGGTTCCGACAACGAGTTTCACGTCCGGGAACTGTACCGTGATGAACTCGAGGCCCTGATCCGGCGGCACTTTCCCGCGTTTCGGCTGCTCGGTCAAAAGCTGGTGTTCCACTCTGCCATCTTCTCGCTGGAACGAGCCAGGCAGGTGACCGTGGAACAGTTGTCGGGAGAAGGTTTGTCCTCACCGCCCGGCGTCGGCCATGCGCCGATGTACTTCATCGCCCTGTGTGCGGCGGACGAAGCTTCGCTGCCCAACATCGACGGCCGGCTATGGCTGTTCGATGACCACGCGGAAAGCGTGTACGAGCACTATCACGGCGAGATCAAGCGCAATATGGCGGCGGGCGGCATTATCGCCGGTCTGGAACGGGAGATATCGGAATTGCGGCGGCAAACACCGCCCGCTCGCCCGCCGTGGTGGCGCCGCCTGCTGAACAAGACCTGAGCCAGTGCTCCTTCAAGGTAATAATTGCGGATTCAGCGCTCCTATGGGGTTTTGCAGCAAGGCGCAGTGAGCACGAGTGACGATCGCGACCATCATCGTTAATTACAACGCGGGCAATACACTCGTGCAGTGCGTCGACGCCGTGCTCAAGAGTACGCAGCATTCAAAAGTCTATGTCGTGGATAACG
Organism: uncultured Gammaproteobacteria bacterium; assembly: GCA_963774415.1. GTDB lineage: Bacteria > Pseudomonadota > Gammaproteobacteria > Xanthomonadales > SZUA-36 > SZUA-36. Next base: position 250,944 of record CAVZEU010000004.1, read on the forward strand.
CTTCGACGGACGGCAGTGCGCAGGCATTGCGTAACGTGTACGGCGACCGCCAGGGCGTCGAGTTCCTGTTCAATCCCAAAAATTTCGGTTTTGCAAGTGCGGTCAATACGCTCTCGCGCCGCCTGGACACGGACATGTTGCTCGTCCTCAACCCGGATTGCATCCTCGGGCGGACAACCCTGGAACGGCTGACTGCGGCTCTTCACGATGACAGGCGGGCAGCGCTGGCCGGCCCGGCGGTTGTCGACGAGCGCGGCCGCATCCAGCGCGCCACCGTGCGCAGGTTTCCGGATCCGTGGAAGTCGCTGATGACGGCGACCGGTCTCGCCCGCCTGGGAAGAATATGCAAAGGGCTCCGCGGTGTGGAAGTGGAGGTCCCGAAAGACCGGTTGGAGCCGTTGGTCGTCGATGCCGTCAGCGGCGCCTGCATGCTGATCCGGCGCGAGGCTTTCACCCGGGTAGGTTACCTGGACGAGGGTTACGCGATGCATTGCGAGGACCTGGACCTGATGTACCGCCTGCAGCAGGACGGATGGCATTGCCTGTATGTTCCCGCGGCTGTTTGCACGCACCTGCAAGGGCTGTCGAGCCGCAGCCGTCCCGGCTGGGTACACCTGCAGAAACACCGCGGCATGCTGCGTTTTTTCAATAAGTTCCAGGCCAGCGACACGGCTTGGCCCGTACGGCTGCTGGTGCGCGCCGGCATCTGGCTCAGGTACGCGTTGTTGTGGCCGCTGGTGATGCTGAGACGTTGACTGCCAGGAACGTACTCGTGGCCGGCGCCAGCAGCCAGATTGGCCTGTTCGCGTTGCCGCGCCTGCAGGCGGCCGGGTTCCGCGTGACGGCGTTGAGCCGCCGCGGCAGACCGGGCGGGGTTCCCGCCGTCGATGGCATTGACTGGGTGAGACCGCAAGAGGCGGCGCCCGCCGCTGAACCGTGCCGGCACCTGTTGTCGGCAGGCCCTCTGCCGCTGGCGCGGTCGCTGCTCGACGACCTGCCCGAATTGCAAACCGCGGTGGTATTCAGCAGCAGCAGCGTGTGCACCAAGCAGGCCTCGGCCGATGCGGCCGAGCGCCTCCAGGCCGGGCAGATGCTGGCATGCGAAGCGGCTATCCGCTCCAGCGCAGAAGTCAGGGGCGTGAAGCTGGTCATCTTCAGGCCCACGCTGGTGTACGGTTGCGGGCTCGATACCAACATCACGCGGCTGGCGAACTGGATCGGGCGTTATGGCTTCATGCCCGTCAATGGCCAGGCGCAGGGCCTGCGGCAGCCGGTGCACGCGGATGACCTGGCGGCCGCGGCGGTCGCGGCGCTGACGACCGAGGCGGAGCTGCCGCGCGTGCTGCCGTTGGCCGGCGGCAGCACGCTCAGCTATGCCGACATGGTCAGGAAAATTTTCGCGGCGCTGGGCAAGCAGGAGCGCCTGCTCCGCCTTCCGCAATGGCTGATGATCACGATGCTGAGCCTGGCGCGAGTGACGGGCCAGGCCGCCGGCACCAACGCGGAAATGGTGCGCAGGCAACGCCGCGACCTGGTATTCGACGACCACGAAGCGCGGGAATTGCTCGGTTACCAACCCCGTGCTTTCGAGCCCGCAGCGGCGGATTTTGCGCTGCCGCCATTCAGCGAGAGCCGAAACGGCGGAACCTGACCGGGATTGCTTCTTTTCAGGACAGGGGCGGGTAGGCGCTACCGGGACACGCTACGAGCACATCCCTGTGACGCTCTGTTGCCGGCATCCCTGCCGGCAACAAGGTCCCGATAACGCTTACCCACCCCTGTCAGGATAGGCCGGGGTAGAACCAATGCCTGTCTGCTACGCCGATGCCCCTCGGGGCCATGCACCCGGCCTTCGGAGTACGCCCGGGTGCGCTCGTATACGTTCCAGGGCAGTCTACAGCTTCTTGTACCTGATCCTGTGGGGGTTCAGCGCATCGTCGCCGCGGCGGCGTTTGAGGTCCTGTTCGTATTCGGAATAGTTGCCGGCGAACCAGGTGACCTGGCTGTCGCCCTCGAAGGCCAGCATGTGCGTGGCGATGCGGTCCAGGAACCAGCGGTCGTGTGAAATGACCACCGCGCAGCCGGGAAACTCGAGCAGCGCCTCTTCGAGCGCGCGCAGTGTTTCCACGTCCAGGTCGTTGGTCGGTTCGTCCAGCAGCAGCACGTTGCCGCCCGAACGCAGCAGCTTGGCCAGGTGCAGGCGGTTGCGCTCGCCGCCGGACAGGTCGGCGACCCGTTTTTGTTGGTCGGCGCCGCGGAAATTGAAGCGCCCGACATAGGCCCTCGAAGGTATTTCAAAATTTCCGATCCTGATCACTTCGGAACCGCCGGAGATTTCCTCCCACACCGTTTTGTTGCCATCCAAATCGGCGCGGCTTTGGTCGACATAGGCCAGCTGCACGCTCGGCCCCAGCGTGAGGCTACCGCTGTCGGGCGCCTCGGCGCCCACGATCATTCTGAACAGGGTGGTTTTGCCCGCACCGTTGCCGCCGATCACGCCAACGATACCGCCGCGCGGGAGGCTGAAGCTGAGATCGGAAATCAACAGCCTGTCGCCATAGCCTTTGCTGACGTTCTCGGCTTCGATGACCTGGTCGCCCAGCCTGGGACCCGGCGGTATGTAGATTTCGCGGGTTTCATTCTGCTTCTGGTATTCCCTGCTGCTGAGTTCCTCGAAGCGCTGCAACCGCGCCTTGCTCTTCGCGCGCCGGCCCTTCGGATTCGCGCGTACCCACTCGAGTTCCTCGCGGATCGCCCGCTGCCGCGCTTTTTCGCTCTGCTGTTCCTGCGCCAGGCGCACCTCCTTCTGTTCCAGCCAGGACGTGTAGTTGCCTTTCCACGGGATACCGTGGCCCCGATCGAGCTCGAGTATCCACTCGGCCGCGTTGTCGAGGAAATAGCGGTCATGGGTCACGGCCACCACGGTCCCCGGGAAATCGGTCAGGTAACGCTCGAGCCAGGCGACCGACTCCGCGTCGAGGTGGTTGGTGGGTTCGTCCAGCAAGAGCATGTCAGGGCCGGACAGCAGCAGGCGGCACAAGGCAACGCGACGGCGCTCGCCGCCCGACAGGTGACTGACCCGGTCTTCCCAGGGCGGCAGGCGCAGGGCGTCTGCAGCCACTTCAAGGCTGCGTTCGAGTTCCCAGCCGTTGGCGGCGTCGATGGCGTCCTGCAGTTCGGCCTGTTCGGCCAGCAGCCGGTTCATTTGCTCCTCGTCCATCGGTTCGGCGAATTGCATGCTGATCTCGTCAAAGCGCCGCAGCAAGTCCTTGACCTCCCGCACGCCTTCTTCGACGACTTCCCGCACGTTCTTGGCTTCGTCCAACCCGGGTTCCTGCGGCAGAAAGCCGATGCGAGTGCCCGGTTGCGGCCGGGCTTCCCCTTCGTACTCCTTGTCCACACCGGCCATGATCCTCAGGACCGTCGATTTGCCGGCGCCGTTGAGTCCGAGCACGCCGATCTTGGCGCCGGGGAAGAAGGATAACGAAATGTCCTTGATGATCGTACGCGCAGGCGGCACGGTTTTACTCACGCCGATCATGGTATAAATGAACTGGGCCATGGGGTCTCCACTGATAAGAGAGGCGGCATTATCCTCGATGGCGCCGTGTGCCGCCAGTGTTCCGCATGGACGCCAGTAGGTTCGCCAGCGCACAGGTGCTAGAATGACGCGCTATTCAAATACCGAGGGCGAGACGGGAAGAGGCATGTTTGACAAGAGTTTTGGCATAGAAGAATTCGATCCTGAGCTGGCCGCTGCCATGGCCGGCGAAACGCAGCGGCAGGAAGACCATATCGAACTGATCGCTTCCGAGAACTACGTCAGCCCCAGGGTGCTCGAGGCGCAGGGCTCCGTGCTGACCAACAAGTACGCCGAAGGTTATCCCGGCCGGCGGTACTACGGTGGTTGCGAGTACGTGGATATCGCCGAGTCACTGGCGCAGGAGCGGGTCAAAAAGCTGTTTTCGTCGGCCTACGCCAATGTGCAACCGCATTCCGGGTCGCAGGCCAACGCCGCGGCCTATATGGCGCTCTTGGAGCCGGGGGACACGTTGCTGGGCATGGACCTGTCGCACGGCGGGCATTTGACCCACGGGTCGGGTGTCAACTTTTCCGGCCGCCTGTTCAAAGCGGTTCACTACGGGCTGGACGAGGAGACCGGTCTGATCGATTACGAAGCGATGCAGCGCGCCGCGGAGGAGCACCGCCCGCGGCTGCTGATCGGCGGGTACTCGGCTTACTCCCGGGTCGTCGATTGGGCCCGCATGCGTGAAATCGCCGATTCCGTCGGCGCGTACCTGCTGGTCGACATGGCCCACTTCGCGGGTCTCGTCGCGGCCGGTGTCTATCCCAGCCCGATTCCGCACGCACACGTGGTCACATCGACCACGCATAAGACACTGCGCGGCCCGCGCGGCGGCATCATCCTCGCCGGAGAAGACGAAGAGATTCAGAAAAAGCTGAACTCGCAGATATTCCCGGGCACGCAGGGCGGTCCATTGATGCATATCATCGCCGCCAAGGCGGTCGCTTTCAAAGAGGCGCTGGAACCCGGATTCAAGCAGTACCAGCAGCAAATCGTCGACAACGCCCGGGCCATGGCGGCGGTCATGCTGGAGCGCGACTACAAGATCGTCTCCGGCGGCACCGACAACCACATGTTCCTGGTTGACCTGATCGGCCGAGATTATACCGGTAAAGACGCGGAGGAGGCTTTGGGCCGGGCCTTCATCACGACCAACAAAAATACCGTTCCGGGCGAGCCCCGGTCCCCGTTCGTCACCTCCGGTCTGCGCCTTGGCACACCCGCGGTCACCACGCGCGGGTTCGGCGTCGAAGACTGCCGCACGCTGGCTGCGGCCATTTGCGATGTGCTCGACGACGTCGGTAATGCCGGGGTCGAGGCCAGGGCCCTGGAAACAGCCACTCAACTGTGTCGGCGCTATCCGGTTTACCGGCACTGACCTAGTGCTCCTTCAAGGTAATAATTGCGGATCCAGCGCCCCTTTGAGGTTTTGCAGCAAGGCGCAGTGTGCAGTGAATGGCGCGCCCTTTACCAGCACTGCAACGCAGCTGCGGAAGCGCATAGGAGCGCCCAGCGGGTTGACTTGTCAGCGCCCATGGACGGCGTTGCACCTCTTGCCAAGGACTCTGCCATTACCTGCGAGGTGCGCCTTGCCATGAACGCTGACAAGCCAACTGTATCCGTCATTATTACCTTGAAGGAGCACTAGCCCCATGCGGTGCCCGTTCTGCAATCACGACGACACGCGGGTGGTGGACTCGAGGGTAACGGTCGACGGGATGCAGATCAGGCGCAGGCGCCAATGCCCGCAGTGCAATGGCCGATTCAATACCTTTGAGTCGCCGGAACTCAAGGCGCCCAGGGTCGTCAAGGCAGATGGTAACCGCGAGTCCTTCTCGGAAGAGAAGCTGCGCAACGGGATGTTGAGGGCGCTGGAAAAAAGACCGGTCAAGACCCGGGAAGTAGAGCGTTCCATTCGTTCCCTGCTGCGTGAGATCAGGAGTGTCGAGGAAGCGGAAATTCAGAGCAAGGTGATCGGTGAATGGGTCATGCGCGAATTGAGCCAGCTGGACCAGGTCGCGTATGTTCGTTTTGCCTCGGTTTATCACCGTTTCGAGGATGTGCAGGCTTTCCGGGATGAGATCGAGCGGCTGGAAACCGAGCACCCCGGCAGCTTCGACAAGCGTCAGATATCCTTGCTGGACACGCCGCCGAAAGATAAGCGGCACGATTGACAATGCACGGCGCCAGCGCTTTCGACTACCGCTGCATGGCCCGCGCGCTGCAATTGGCGCGCCGGGGCCTGAGCAGTCCGCACCCCAACCCGCGTGTCGGCTGCGTGATCGCCCGGCAAGGAGCGATCGTCGGCAGCGGCTGGCACCAACGGGCAGGCGCGGCGCACGCCGAGGTCGACGCATTGGCCGAAGCGGGTGCGGCGGCCGCCGGCGGCACGGCTTACGTGACGCTGGAACCCTGCAGCCACCACGGCCTTACACCACCGTGTACGGAGGCGCTGATAGGCGCCGGCATCGCCCGGGTCGTTGGCGCGCTCGAAGATCCCAATCCCGAGGTCCGCGGCAGCGGCTTCGAACAGCTTCGCCAGGCGGGCGTGACGGTGCAGGTGGGCTTGATGGCGGAGCAGGCCGAGCGCTTGAATTCCGGGTTCCTGATGCGCATGCGCCAGGGAAGACCGTGGCTGCGTGTCAAGCTCGCACAGAGCACGGATGGTCACACGGCGCTCGCCAGCGGCGCCAGCACCTGGATCAGTGGCGAGGACGCGCGGGCGGACGTGCAGCGCTGGCGGGCGAGGGCCGACGCGATAATGACGGGAGTCGGCACCGTGCTGGCGGACAATCCGTCGCTTAACGTGCGTATCGACGGCGCCGTCCGGCAGCCGTTGAGGGTCATCGTCGACAGTCGCTGGCGCATGCCGCCGGAGGCCCGGCTGTTGCAGCTTGGCGGGGATGTGCTTATCGCAGGGGATCAGGCCGCCGTGATTCCTCCTGCGCTGGCGGCGGCGGGCGCCGAGTGCCTGGGGCTGCCGCTGGCGGGCGGGCGCGTCGATCTCGAGGCTTTGTTGCAGATACTGGGCCGGCGCGGCATCAACGAAGTCCAGGTGGAAGCGGGGGCGATACTTTGCGGCAGCCTGCTGGAAGCCCGTCTGGTCGATGAATTGCTGATTTACCAGGCGCCGCTGTTGATGGGCGGGGACGCTTCGAGTTCCTTCGCCTCGCCGCGACTTGATACAATGTCAGATTGCATCCATTTAAAATGCCTGGATGCGCGCTTTGTCGGCGCCGATCTTCGACTGCGGTTCAAGCCCGTTTACTAGGGCCCGCTGACACTGGCCCTGGAGTTCATGATCATGTTTACAGGTATCGTAGCCGCCACCGGAACGCTGCGCTCGAAGGAACCCCTCGAGGGCGATTATCGCATGCGCTTCGAGGTCCCGCGGGCATTGATGCAAGGCTGTGCCAGTGGTGACAGCATATGCGTATCGGGCGCGTGCCTGACGATGCTGTCACCGGATGAAACGGGTTTCAGCGCGGACCTGTCGGCCGAGACGCTGGAAAAGACCCGCCTCGGCCAACTCGAGCCTGGCGATGCGGTCAACCTGGAACTGGCCCTGCGCGTCTCCGACCGTCTCGGCGGTCACCTCGTCAGCGGCCACGTCGACGGGTTCGCGACCCTGAAATCGAGACAAGTGGACGGGCGCTCGGAAAGATTCGAGTTCGAGACGGCGCCGGGGCTGGCGCGTTACGTGGCGCCGAAGGGCTCGGTCTGTCTCGACGGTGTCAGCCTGACGGTCAACGACGTCAACGGGGCGGCCTTCTCGGTGTGTATCATTCCGCACACACTGGAGGTCACGACGCTGGGCCGTTTGGCGGCGGGGGACAAAGTCAATGTCGAAATCGACCTGCTCGCCCGCTACCTGGAAAGGCTCAGCACCTGCGGCGCCGAAGGCGAACCGGATTGAACGACCGGAACGATAATGAAAATGAACACGATTCCTGAGCTGATCGAAGACGTCCGTCAGGGGCGCATGGTCGTGCTGATGGACGACGAGGACCGTGAGAACGAAGGCGACCTCGTGATGGCCGCTTCGAAAGTCAGACCGGAAGACATCAATTTCATGGCGCGTTACGGCCGTGGCTTGATCTGCATGCCGCTGACACGCGAGCGCTGTGAGCAACTGCAACTGCCCCTGATGGTGAACAAGAACGAAACCCGGTTCGCCACCAATTTCACTGTCTCCATCGAAGCCGCGGAGGGCATTACGACCGGAATTTCCGCTTACGACCGGGCGCACACGATACGCACCGCGGCTTTACCCGATGCCAAACCGGAAAGCCTGTCCCAGCCAGGGCACGTATTCCCGCTGATGGCGCAACCGGGTGGTGTCCTGACACGCGCAGGTCACACCGAGGCCAGCGCCGACTTGGCGATGTTGTCGGGCCTGGAGCCTGCGGCCGTGCTGGTGGAGATCCTGAACGAGGACGGCACCATGGCGCGGCGCCCCCAACTCGAGGCTTTTGCCGAAACCCACGGCCTCAAGATAGGCACGATCTCGGACCTGATTCATTACCGCCTGCAAACCGAGCGGTCGGTGGAATGCCTGTCCAGCCATGACGTGGAAACCGACTTTGGCCCGTTTCGCATGCTGACTTACCGCGACAGTATCAATCACCAGCTCCACCTGGCCTTGCTGAAGGGCGAAGTGCATCCCGATGAGCCGATATTGGTCAGGGTGCATGTTCAAAACCCCCTGAGCGACGTGCTGGGTATCAAGCGTGAGGACTTTGGCTTGCCCCTGCGCGTCGCGATGGCGGAGATTGCCCGCAGGGAGCAGGGCCTGTTGCTGGTGCTTGGCGGGCACGACGACGATGAACACTTGCTGCGGCGCATACAGCAGGAGCCGCAGCCGGACATTTTGCGCAGCGGCGACAGCCGGCAGTCCAGCGAGCTGCGCACCTATGGTATCGGCGCGCAAATTATCAGCGATATCGGCGTGCGCAAGATGCGTGTGCTGAGCGCACCGAAGCGTATGACCGGTCTGTCCGGTTTCGGCCTGGAAGTTGTCGAGTACGTCGACAGCATGATGCACGCTAGCCACGGGCAGAGGTGATGCACGATGCGTGAAATCAGGCTCGAAATACCGCAGCGGGACTGCGCCATCGCTATCGTTGCGAGTGAATTCAATCACTTCATCGTGCAACAACTGGTCGATGGGGCCTGTGACGCCCTGGCGCGGCACGGCGTAGCGCAAGCCAATATCACTTTGTCCTGGGTGCCAGGGGCATTTGAGCTGCCGCTGGCCGCGGATGCAATCGCTGCTGCCGGCGGTCATGACGCGATCCTCGCGCTGGGTGCGGTCGTGCGCGGCGGTACGCCGCATTTTGAATATGTCGCCGGAGAGGCCAGCCGCGGTATCGCGGAGGTTGGCCTGAAACACGGTTTGCCGGTCATATTCGGGGTGCTGACCACCGACAATGTCGACCAGGCGCTGGAACGCGCGGGCAGCGGTGAGGGCAACAAGGGCTATGACGCGGCGGTCGCCGCCCTGCACATGATTTCGTTGCTCGACCGCCTGCGTGCGGGCTGAAACCAGATGATGACGTCCGCCAGCAAGCCGCCGGGCAAGTTCGAATCCCGCCGCCGCGCCCGCCGCCGCGCCCTGCAGGCCTTATACCAGCACAGTCTGGCGGGGCAGTCTGCCGCGGTGATTATCAAGCAGTTTTACGAAGAGCAGGATTTCAGTAACGTGGACTGTGAGCTGTTCAGCACGCTCGTCAGCCAAGTGATCGAGGCACAGGCTGCGCTCGATGAGAAACTCACGCCGTTCCTGGACCGCCCGCTGTCACAGCTTGACGTCGTGGAACACGTCATCCTCAGCATCGGCGCGTGGGAACTGATCCATAGCCCGGAACTGCCCCGCCAGGTCGTTATTGACGAGGCCGTCGGCCTGGCCCGGCGCTTCGGTGCTTCCGGGGCGCATGGCTATATTAACGGCGTCCTCGACCATGCGGCGCGCGAGTGGCGAAACGATGCCGCCGAAGCGCCGGACGGCCCCCTCGGGAAATATGCCTGAATTCGACCTGATTCGGCAAATCGAGCGGCAGACCCGCGTGTCGGGTAGCGGCGTGATCGAGGGTATCGGAGATGATGCCGCCGTGTTGGAGCTGCCGGCCGGGCAGTTGTTGGTCGCAGCCGTGGACACGATGAACGCCGGGGTACACTTCCCGGCGGACAGCGATCCGTCCGCCTTGGGGCATAAGTGCCTGGCGATCAACCTGAGCGATCTTGCTGCGATGGGCGCCGAGCCGCGCTGGGCCTTGCTGGCCCTGTCGCTGCCCCGTGAGGACGCGCAGTGGTTGCGCGCGTTCACGGCCGGGTTCCGCACATTGGCCGCCGAGCATCGCGTTGCGCTGGTTGGCGGCGATACCACCGCGGGGCCCTTGTCCATCAGTGTAACGGCCCTGGGCCTGGTCCGGTCGGGCAGGCAACTTCTGCGCAGCGGTGCGAAGCCAGGTGAACTGCTCGCGGTATCGGGCACGCTGGGCGCAGCCGCGCGCACGCTGGATTTGCTGCAGACGGGCGCGGCGGACGTTGACCGCGGGCCGCTGGACCGGCCGCAGCCGCGGGTCGCACTGGGGCGGGCCTTGGCAGGTCTTGCCAGTGCCTGTATCGACATTTCCGACGGCTTGCTGGCAGACCTGGGGCACCTCGTGGATGCTTCAGGCGTCGGTGCGCGGGTCGAGGTCGGCAGCCTGCCTGCGGACCCGTTGCTGGAAGGCCTCGGTGATGCCGAAAAATGGCGCTGCCAACTGTCCGGCGGGGACGATTACGAGTTGCTGTTTACGCTGCCGGCCGCCCGCGAAGGCGAGTTGGCCGCACTGTCTGCGACCGTCGGGGTCCCTCTGAGCGTCATTGGCCGCATCGAAGCGGGAGGCGGCATCCATTGTATTGCTCCCGGGGGCGGGGAAATTCATTCGGGCCGCGCCGGCTTCGAGCATTTTCGGCCGGAAACGTGATTGACCCCGGCGCCGCGAAACAGCACCAGCCACGCGCCTCGGTGCGCCAAACGGCCCTGTCGGGACCGGCGGGGCTGTTGGCCTGCGGCTTCGGCTCGGGGCTGTCGCCAGTGGCTCCCGGAACGGCCGGTACGTTGGTGGCCGTGCCCTTGGCCTATGCTTTCGGTGGCTTTGCAAGCCCCATTCCATGGGCGATCCTGGCAGGCCTGTTTTTGCTGGGGGTGTATGTCTGTGGCGAAACCAGCCGCAGGCTGGGCACGCACGACCACCCGGCGATCGTTTGGGACGAAATGGTCGGCTACTGGCTGTCCGTATCGTGCGTGCCGTTGAGCTGGCCCTGGCTGCTGGCGGCGTTTGTCCTTTTCCGCCTGTTCGACATTTTCAAGCCCTGGCCGATCCGCCTGCTGGATCGGCGGGTGTCCGGCGGTTTCGGCATCATGTTCGACGATTGCGTCGCCGCCTTGTATACCCTGGTGCTGCTGGCCGGGGCACAGTGGATCGGGCTGTAACCGGGTTGCTGGCGGCGGTCAGTCCGTGTAGTCGAAGATCTTGACGACTTTCTCGACGCCGCCGATATTGCGGACGATTTCGGCGATGGCGTCGCCCTCCTTGTGGCTGACCAATCCCATCAGGTAGACCTGGTGCTCGGAACTGACGACCTTGATGCGGGTCGCGTCGAAGCCCGGCAGTACATTCTTCTGCACCAGGATCGCGTTGATCTTGGCGGTCAGCCACGCGTTGTTGGCCTGGCCTGCAAAGCTCGTCCGCTTGCTGACTTTCAGGTCGTTGACGACACGGCGCGTCAACTTGAGGCCTGACGCCAGCTTGGTCGCCAGTTCCCGGTTCTCCTCGGAGACGGTTTCTCCCACCAGCAGCACGACCCCCTCGTAGACCTCGACCTTGATGTGATCCGCGTCGCTGAAATTGGGGTGGGAATAGATGGCATTGATGACGGAGTACTCCAGCGTCTGATCGTCGAGTACGGTGCCCTTGCTGCGTTTCGGTACATCGGAACAGGCGCCCACAACCAGCGCCGTGAAAATCAGCGCAAGGACGATCAGTAAACCCGGCCGCCTGCCCGCTGTGGTCTGGCGGGTAAACGGTGATTCGCCGCTGCTGGCTGTTACGGAGATTGTGCTTCGCATGGTGCTATCCTATGGTTGAGTAAAAAGCATTCTTGATCCAGTTTACACTCTGACCGCGCGGGCCGGGAGCGTTGGCTACAACGTCGAAGCGGCATTTTCGCATGGCCAGACTGGGGAATTTCGCAAGATACCAGGCGGCCGCCATGGAAAGCCTGTGCTGCTTGCCGCGGGTGACCGTCGCGGCGCCGCTGCCGTGCTGTGCATTCCGACGATACCTGACTTCGACAAATACGATTTCAGCGCCGTCCAGCATGACCAGGTCGATTTCCCCGAAGCGGCTGGTGAAATTACGCTGCAGCAGTTGCAGACCCCGGTCGCCGAGATAGTGTTCCGCCGCCAGCTCGAATTCGGCGCCCGTTTCCCGGCCCCCTCGGGGTCGCACCCGGCTCATCGGGGTTGCGGCCAGTGATACGGTACCGGCCTGCCCGCGGCAAATCTGGCCCACGCCGGCTCCCTGTGCAGGTGGCCGTCGGCCTGCATCCGCAAGAAGCCGGTCTGGCCCGGGAAACTGAGGTCCGGGTCTTCGCGCAGCAAACCCAGCCATGGCAGAACCTGCCATGCATCCAGGCCAAGCGCGTAGAGGTCCTCGAAGCCGCCGGCCCTGGCGCTTTCCGGTAGCTTCAAGCGCCCCTTGGCCGAGCCGCCCGCCGCCCGCAGTTGCCATGGCGTTATCGGGAAAACGATACCGTCCAGATCCTGGTCGGTGGCGGCGGATACACGGCCGCTGTAGATGCGCCCCATTGCATAAACGGGCACGTCCCCGGCGTTGTAAAAGCGCAACAGGGGCTTGATTTGTCGGCCGTTCTGGGGGCTGGCCGCGAGAAAAATGAAATCGAAATCGTGGCGGCGGTAAGGCTCGAAACCGAGCGTTACGCCCAATTGTGCCTGTAACGCGCGCTTGCGCGCGACACTGGCGTCGATTCCGAGCAGGTGCGTGAGCATCGCGTCCTGGTCGGTGCTGGAACTGTCGAAGCGTGCGGTATCGATAATCCGGCCTTCGCCCGCCGTGAATTGCTCGGCGAAGGTGGTCTGGGTCCGGATACCCCACGCATTGTCCGGAACGAGGATAATCGCTCGCCGCTGGGCCTGACCCAGCGCCCGCTTGGAGACCGCTGCGGCTTCTTCGCTTTGGGACAGCGTCAGGCTGTTGATGCCAGGCGGTGCGGCGCCGGATTCGGGTGCGGAAAAATCATTGAGCAGCAGGAGCGGCAGGCCGGCAACCGGGCGGCTGCCTAGCGCGATCGTCGACTCGAGACGTAACGGCCCGACCGCCTGCGTGGCACCTTCGGCCTGCGCCTGCTGGTAGGCCGTGAGGGCTGCCGCGGTGTTGTCGCCGCTGTCGTAAAACCGCAGCATCGATTGCCCGGGATTTTCGAAGTAGGCGTTGAGGATGCCGTCCCTGATCGCTTTCGCCGCGGCGGCCAACCCGCCGGCGGAGGGCAGCAGCACGGCCACCTGCGCCGGCGCTTTGAACAGGCTGCTGTAAATCGTCGTGATATCCGCGAAATCTGTCTCGTTGATGATATGGCCCGGGTGGTTTTCAGCCCAGCGCTGCGCCGCGGCCTGGATCGATTTGCCGTCGAACAGGCTCGCACGAACCTGCAGCGCGAGGTCCAGCCACTCGTTGAACTCGGGGCTGTATCTCCCGCTGGCTATCGCGGACTTCAGTTGCAGCGAGGAAATGGGCTGCAGCTTGCGCAGAATGACCAGCACGACATCCGGCCGGTAGTGTGTCAGGTGACTGGTCAGGCGCTCCACTTCGGCCAGGGTTTGTGCACTGGGTAAATGCTGTAGCAGCGCCCGCTCCCGTTCCGTGCCCTCAGCCCCTGCTCCGGCAGGTCCGCCCCGCCCCGCGCGCTCATGGGCTCCCGGCCGCACGCCGGTGGTGCTGCACGCGGACAGCAATACCGACGCCGCCAGAATCAGCAGCAGGGTGATCACTTGGTTTCTCATCTGGGCGGAATGATAACCTATTGGACGTGGAGTTTTGAAAGTGCAACCGTGGTCCGCGTACTGCATCGGCGCCCCGGATGTTGGCGCGCGCCGGATGCGTCCGGGCGCCAGGCTGGACCTTGAGCCATGGCGGCGGCCACGGGTCGGGGGAAGCTCAAGGTCAGGCGCCGCTGAAACGGCCACGGCCAGGGTGGGCCGCCAGTCCGGTACAATTGGTGTTTGTGTTTGAACCATGGGAACACGCCCTTACCGCGGATAATTCATGCACAGGCCAGACGGCGAGGCTCCGGCTGGTGCAATATGCATGCTAGCACGCCCTGGAGTTGTGTCATGTCGAAAACCGGCCTGTACGTTGTAGCGACACCGATAGGAAACCTCGAGGATATGACGTATCGGGGTGTCCGCGTGTTGCAGGAGGCGGAACTCATTGCCGCCGAGGATACGCGTCGTTCGGGGCTTTTGCTGGCCCATTATTCCATCTCGACGCCGATGCGGGCCCTGCACGAGCACAACGAGGCGCAGGTCGTGGACGGGATACTGCGGCGCATTGCGGATGGCGCAGCGGTCGCCCTTATCGCAGATGCGGGGACGCCCCTGATTTCCGACCCGGGTTACCGACTGGTTGGCGCAGCGCAGGACGCCGGCATGCCCGTGTACACCGTGCCGGGCCCCAGTGCGCTCACCGCGGCTCTGTCCGTCGCCGGCCTGCCGACTGACCGTTTCGCGTTCGAGGGGTTTCTGCCGGCACGGGCACAGGCCCGCAGGCAAAAACTCAATTCAGTGGCGGGGGAGACGCGGACCCTGGTTTTTTTCGAGTCCAGCCACAGGGTGGTGGCGAGTATCACCGACATGGCCGAAATTTTGGGTCCGGGGCGCCTCGCGGCCCTTTGCCGGGAACTGACAAAAAAGTTCGAAACCGTGGTGCGGGCGCCATTGGCCGACCTTGACAGGATGCTTGCCGAGGATGTGAACCAGCGACGCGGTGAATTCGTTATCGTCGTGGCCGGTCATGAACGTGAGGCGGGCGAGGACCTGGACCGGGCGCGGCAGTTGTTCGAGGCGTTGCAGGATTACCTGCCTGCCTCGCAGGCGGCCCGGGTGGCGGCAAAGATCAGCGGCGTGCCGCGCAGGAAGGTCTACCAAATGCACAAAGAATAGGGCCCGCCGTTTGCGCAGGGCACTGGCAAAACGGACAGTGGTGACGGACAATGCACAGTGGGAGCCGGCCAGGCAATCGCGCTTCCGTCTGTTGACGGGAGGGAGGAAAGTCCGGGCTCCGCAGGGCAGGGTGCCAGGTAACGCCTGGGAGGCGCGAGCCTACGGAAAGTGCAACAGAAAGTATACCGCCCGCGTTTTTGCGGGTAAGGGTGAAATGGTGCGGTAAGAGCGCACCGCGCAACTGGTAACAGATTGCGGCGGGTAAACCCCACCTGGAGCAAGACCAAATAGGAAGACGATACCGCGGCCCGCGGTGTCTTCGGGTAGGTCGCTTGAGGCTGCTGGTGACGGCGGTCCCAGATGAATGATTGCCCACGACAGAACCCGGCTTATCGGCCGGCTCCCACTTACTTACTTACTTACTTACTTACTTACTTACTTACTTACTTTTACCCGCCTGGTGCCCATTGATCGGCACCCCTGCGGGTGCCGGCACGGCCGTGCTTGCGTTTCCGGCGATGCCACCGGATTGGCAGAATGCCGCCGGGCGCCAACCTTTTTGCCCTGCTTCAATCCTATTGAGTTGCTTGACATTATTGTGATCAGCTACTATCGTGCATAATTGTGGGAATTAGTGGGAAAAAATAGCACATGGGTGGGAATTAAGTGTTCTTCGGAGAGACAGCCATCAACCTGGATGCGAAAGGCCGGCTAGCGGTACCGGTGCGGTATCGCGATGCGATCGCAGAAGCGTGCGAAAACCGGCTGGTGCTGACCTACAGCGCATTCGATTCGGGCGCTTTGTGGTTGTATCCGGAAGCCGCCTGGGAAAAGGTGCGTGACGAGATCATGGACTTGCCGAGTTTCGATGCCAGCCACAGGAGCCTGCAGCGGCGCCTGGTCGGCAGCGCCACGGCCGTGGAGCCGGATGGCAGCGGCAGGATATTGCTGCCGCCCAGCCTGCGCCAGGTGACCGGTCTCGAAAAAAGGGTCGTATTGCTGGGCATGGGCAGGCGCTTCGAGATCTGGAACGAAAATACGCTGAACCAGAAACGCGCCGAGGAAGAGGCGCATTTGCACGAGCGGGCCTCTGAAGAAATGTCCCGCCTCGTGCTCTAGGGCTTGTTGTCACCGGGCCTGCGCCCGGTGTTAAACGGCCCTGGGAAATCGACGCACGGGAGGAGGTTATCGGAACCAAGTATTTAGACCGGAGAGGATGAATACATACCAGCACCACCCTGTCTTGCTGGATGACGTGGTGTCATCTCTTCGGATCCGGGCAGACGGCACCTACCTGGATGCGACTTATGGCAGGGGAGGGCACAGCCGGGCATTGATGGCCAGGCTGGGTCAGAAAGGACGCTTACTGGCGTTGGACAAGGATCCGCAGGCGGTCGCGGCGGGTCGGAAAATGTGGGCGGGAAACGCCGGCTTTTCCATTGTCCAGGGCAGTTTTGCGGAGATGGACCGCTGGGTCCGGGAGTGGCAAGCAGAAAGAAACCTGGATGGGATTCTGTTCGATCTTGGAGTTTCTTCACCACAACTGGACGATCCGGCAAGAGGGTTTTCCTTTAGCAGGGAAGGCCCGCTGGATATGCGGATGGACCCAACAAGGGGCGTGCCGGCAGCCGAGTGGCTTGCGGATACGCCGGAGCGGGAAATGGCCCGCGTGTTTTGGGAGTTTGGAGAGGAGCGCCACGCGCGCAGGATTGCCAGGAGCATCGTGAAAGCCCGGCGGCAGCAACAGATCGAAACCACCACGCAGTTGGCGGACTTGATCGGGCAAACGATAGGAAAACGGGAAAAAAAGCATCCGGCGACACGATGCTTCCAGGCAATCCGAATAGCTATTAACAACGAACTGGGTGATCTGGCCCTCGGGCTGGAAGCCGCAATCAGGCAGTTGCGCCCGGGCGGAAGGCTGGTCGTTATCAGCTTTCACTCGCTGGAAGACCGCCTGGTCAAACGGACGTTCCGCGCGGCCGTCAGGCCAGGCAAAATTCGCCGCAACGTACCTGAGCACCCGGATTGGTCGCCCAGCCTGAAGCTGGTCGGCAAAGCTATTCGCCCCTCCGCAGAGGAAATTTCTGTGAACCCGAGAGCACGCAGCGCGGTCATGCGGGTTGCAGAGAAATTAGGGCGGAGTAACTAGTGTTCCTTCAAGGTAATGATTGCGGGCAAGGTAATTATTGCGGGTCCAGCGCCCCTGGGCGGCGTTGCGCTTCTTGCCGGGGACTCTGCCGTTACCTGCAAGGTGCGCCTTGCCGCGAACGCCGGCCATTCAACTGTATCCGTCATTTTTACCTTGAAGGAACACTGACTTGAAGTCACCCATCTTCATTCTGACATGTGTTCTCGTACTCGATGTGATTTCCGCGCTGGGTGTGGTCTATGCCCGCAACCAGAGCCGCCTGTTGGCCATGGAACTGGGCAAGCTCGAGACCAGCCAGGATGACGGCCTGGCGGAATGGAGCCGGCTGCAGATCGAGCAGGCCTGGCTGGCTGACGCCAGCGTGATCGAAAAGAAGGCGCATCGCCTGTTGCACATGCAACAGCCCGCGCAGACCGAAATACTGGTGGTCAGGCCTTGAGTACGAACAAACAACGGGAGGCGCCCAGCAAGCGGCTTTTCGCCATGTTGCTGATCTTCTCGCTGTCAGCGATCGCGCTCATCGCCAGGGCCGTGAATTTGCAGGTCATGGAGACCGACTTCCTGCAGGGTCAGGGCAAGGCCCGGTACTTGCGGGAAGTCGCTATTCCATCGACCCGGGGCGTCATCAGCGATCGTAATGGCGAGCCCCTGGCCGTCAGCACACCGGTCGACTCCGTCTGGGTCAACCCGCAGCAATTGCTCGAATTCCCGGAAAAGATCAAGCCACTGGCGAAATTACTGGGTTCCGACGCCGACGATATCGAGCGCAAACTGACGCAGAGGGCCAGCAAGGAGTTTGTCTGGCTGCGTCGGCGCCTGAACCCCAACCTGGCGGCCCAGATCAGCAAGCTGCGGACACCGGGCGTTTATTTGCAGAAAGAGTACCGCCGGTTTTATCCCGCCGGTTCCATCGCGGCGCACGTCATCGGTTTCACCAATATCGACGATGTCGGCCAGGAAGGCCTGGAACTGGCCTACGACAGCTGGCTCGCCGGCAGCCCGGGCCTCAAGCGGGTTGTCCGTGACCGCAAGGGCCACACGGTCGAGGAGGCGGTGCTCGTTAAGGAGGCGAACCCGGGTAAGGACCTGCACCTGACGATCGACAAGCGCCTGCAGTACCTGGCCTACCGCGAACTGCAGGGCACGATTCTCAAGCATGGTGCCCGCTCCGGCAGCGTGGTGGTGCTGGATGTGGAAAGCGGCGAGGTGCTCGCCATGGTCAACCTGCCGTCCTACAACCCGAATGACCCGGGGCATGACACGGATGGCATGCGCAACCGCGCGGTAACCGACGTCATCGAACCCGGTTCGGTCATGAAACCGATCGCGATGGCATCGATCCTGGAAAACCATATTGCCTCGCCGACCACGGCGGTGGATACGGCGCCGGGGTGGATCGTCATTTCCGGTCACACGATCCGGGACCACCGCGACTACGGAACGCTGGACGCCACCGGCATCATTACGAAATCCAGCAATGTCGGCATCACCAAGCTGGCGCTGCAGCTCGAGCCGAGGCAAATGTGGACGACCTATAACCGCTTCGGCTTCGGTGAAGCGACAGGCACCGGGTTTCCCGGCGAATCGGCCGGGGTGCTGCGCAACTATCAGCGCTGGCGCCGCCTGGAGCAGGCGACCATCGCCTTCGGCTATGGCGTTTCCGCCACGCCGTTGCAATTGGCGCAGGCCTACGCCGCGATCGCCGACGGCGGCAAGCTGCATCAGCCCGCGTTGATACTGGGTTCGAACAATCCTCCCGTATCCGCGATCGATCCGGCCATCGCGCACGAGTTGGCGCGGATGCTGGAAACGGTTCCAACCCTGGAAGGGACGGGCAAGCTGGCGCGGGTTGCAAACTACCGTATCGCCGGCAAGACCGGAACGTCGCACAAGGTCAGTGCTACCGGTTACGCCGCGGCCAGGTACGTTGCGAGTTTCGCCGGTTTCGCGCCCGCCAGCCACCCACGCCTGGTCTGCGTCGTGGTGATCAACGACCCGACCGGCGAGGAGTACTACGGCGGGCAAGTGGCCGCACCGCTGTTTTCCCGGGTCATGACCGGGGCTTTGCGGCTTTTGAACATCCCGCCCGATGACTATCCCGGCATGTTGGTCAATTCCGCGGACCGTCCGCAGGGGACAAAATCATGAACCCGTGGCTGGCCGATTTGTTGGCGGGCTGGGTCGACAACGCTCCGCTGCTACGGCTTTCCGGACTTTGCCTTGACCACCGCGCCATCCAACCGGGTGA
This sequence comes from uncultured Gammaproteobacteria bacterium, assembly GCA_963774415.1. Taxonomy (GTDB): domain Bacteria; phylum Pseudomonadota; class Gammaproteobacteria; order Xanthomonadales; family SZUA-36; genus SZUA-36. The sequence goes on from CAVZEU010000004.1 coordinate 270,157, forward strand.
GGCCTTCGTCGCCGTCAAGGGCGGCTCAGGCCATGGCCTGGACTACGCCCGGGCCGCCGTCGAGGCAGGCGCCGCCGCGGTCCTCCATGATGGTTTGCAGGCGCCGCCTGAATTGCCGGTGCCGACGATCGAAGTTCCGGGCCTGAACACGATGCTGGGCGAACTGGCATCCCGCTACTATGGCGCACCGTCGGAACAGATGCAGATCGCAGGCGTGACCGGCACCAACGGCAAGACTTCCGTTGCCCATTTCCTGGCGCAGTCCTGGCAGCGCGTATATGGCAACGCCGGCATAATTGGCACGCTCGGCTACGGGCCCGTGGGCCACCTCGAGAGCGGCGAACGGACGACCCCGGACGCGCTCAGCCTGCAACGGTTGCTGTCCACCTGCGCGGCTGCCGACGTGGAACGCCTGGCGATGGAAGTGTCTTCGCACGCGCTCGAGCAAAACCGCTGCCAGACGGTACAGTTCGATGCCGCGATCTTCACCAACCTGAGCCGCGACCACCTCGATTACCACGGCGACATGGCCGCATATGCGGCAGCCAAGCGGCTGCTGTTTACCGAATACGCGGCCAGGTTCGCCATTATCAACTGCGATGACGAGGTCGGAAAAAAGTGGTTCGGTGAGCTGAACGGCGGCATGCAGATGCTCAGCTTCGGTTTGCAGAAGGGCGCCGAACTGCGGGCCACGATCCTGTCCATGGACATCGCCGGCATGACGATCAGGATCGACGGGCCGTGGGGTTCGGAAAAGTTCCGGACCGGCCTGTTGGGTGCGTTCAACGCCTCCAACCTGCTGGCGGCGGCCGCGACGCTGGTATTGCTGGGTATGCCGTGGAATACCGCGTTGCACCAACTGGAGTTGATGCAGCCGGTCCCGGGCCGGATGATGCGGCTGGGTGGCGACCGGGACCAGCCCGTGGTCGTCGTCGACTACGCACATACGCCGGACGCGCTGGAACACGCCTTGCAGGCGGTGCGGGCGCATCTGCACGGCAGACTGGTCTGTGTTTTCGGTTGTGGCGGCAACCGCGACCAGGGCAAACGTCCGCAAATGGGCCGGGCCGCCGAAAGGCTGGCGGACGCCATTTTTGTCACCAGCGATAATCCGCGCAGCGAGTCGCCCGCGAGCATTATCGCTGAAGTCATCGCCGGGCTGGAAGCGCCGGACAGGGCCAGGGTGGAACCGGACCGGGGCACCGCCATCCGCAAGGCGATAGCCGCTTGCAAGGCAGGTGACGTGGTGCTGGTGGCGGGCAAGGGTCATGAAACCTGGCAGGAAGTCGGTGACCGGCGCATTCCCTTCAGCGATGAAGAAGCCGTGCGCACGGCATTGGGGGACGCCGCGTGATCCGCATGCAGACAGCCTACGCGGCCAGGCTGCTGGCTTGCGCGGCGCCGGCGGCCGACGCCGAATTCGCCGGCATCACCACTGACAGCCGCCAGCTCAGGCCGGGAATGCTGTTCGCGGCCCTCAGCGGGCAGACCTATGACGGCCACGACTACGTGGACATGGCGCAGGAGAAAGGCGCAGCGGGCGTGTTGGCCAGCCGCCCGCTGACGACGCCGTTGCCGCTGTTGCTGGTCGACGACGTGATCCGGGCGCTGGGTGTGCTGGCAGCCGACTGGCGCCGCCAGTGCGGCCCGCGGGTGGTGGGCATCACCGGCAGCAACGGCAAGACCACCGTCAAGGAGATGGTAGCCAGCGTACTTGGGCAAAATAACGGAGTCCTGGCCACCAAGGGAAACTTCAATAATGAACTGGGCTTGCCGCTGACGCTGTTCCAGCTCGAGCCGTCGCACGCTTACGCCGTACTCGAAATGGGAGCGAGCAATCCGGGCGACATTGCCTACCTGGCCGCTATCGCACAACCGCAGGTGGGTGTCATTACCAATATCGGCCCCGCTCACCTGCAGGGTTTCATCAACGAGGAGGGAGTGGCGCGCGCCAAGGGCGAATTGTACGCAGCCCTGCCGCAAGACGGCACCGCGGTCATCAACGCGGCAGAGCCGTGGGTCGAACTGTGGCTCGGCATGAACCGGGCGGGCAGCACGGTCTTCTTCAATGCCGATAACGGCAGCGGTATCAGTCTGGGCGGCACGGCGCAAAGCCCGGTGATCCGGACACCGGCGGCTGAATTCAGTGTGCGCCTGAGCTTGCCGGGGCGGCACAACCTGAGCAACGCAATGGCCGCCACCGCGGCCTGCCTGGCGCTGGGCGTGGAGCCGGAAGCCATCAAGACCGGGCTCGAGTCGGTGAAACCCGTGCCCGGCAGGCTCAACCTGGTGCCGGCGCCGGCCGGCTGGATCGTCATCGATGACACCTACAACGCCAACCCGGCATCGCTGTACGCGGCCCTGCAGGTGCTGACGGCCCAGCACGGCGAGCCGTGGCTGGTGCTTGGGGATATGGCGGAACTGGGTTCGAACAGCCGCAAATTGCACGCCGAATTGGGGGACGCCGCGCGCTCGCTCGGGGTCAAGCGCTTATTCGCCGTCGGCAGCGCCAGCACGGCCACGGTCGACGCCTTCGGCGCAAGCGCCTCGCATTTCGAAAGCCGCGAAGCGCTTATCGAGGCGCTGCGTTCGGAACTCCGCCCCGGCGTCGCCTGCCTGGTCAAAGGCTCTCGCTCCATGGGGATGGAAAACGTCGTGCGCGCGATATCGGACCAGAAAACGTACGCAGGGGGAGACAACTGATGCTGCTCAGGATGTTCCAGTGGCTGGCCCAGTTCAACTCCGACTTCAACGTCTTCTCGTATTTGACGCTGCGGGCGATTCTGAGCGCGCTGACGGCGCTGGCGATCTCGCTGTTGCTGGGACCGGCCTTTATCCGCCGCCTGGTCAGGCAACAGGCGGGCCAGCCCATCAGGAAGCTGGGCCCCGAATCCCATTTTTCCAAGGCGGGCACACCGACCATGGGCGGTGCACTGATCTTGTTCGCCATCGTGGTATCCACGCTGCTTTGGTCGGACCTGGGCAATCACTTTGTCTGGACCGTGTTGCTGGTGACGCTGGCGTTCGGCGTGATCGGCTGGATCGACGACTACCGCAAGCTGGTGTTGCAGGACTCGGCCGGCCTGGCAGCACGCTGGAAATATCTGCTCCAGTCGCTGGCCGGGCTGCTTGCCGCCATCTACCTGTACCGGCACGCGCAATCGCCGGCAGAAACCGAGATGATCGTGCCCTTTTTCAAGGGCATCGTCATCCCGCTGGGCTTGGGCTACGTGGTGATCGCGTACTTTTACATCGTCGGCTTTTCCAACGCCGTGAACCTGACCGACGGCCTCGATGGGCTGGCGATCATGCCGGCGGTGTTCATTGCCGTGGCATTGGGCATTTTTGCCTACGTCGCCGGGCACGTCGTATTTTCCGATTACCTGGGCGTGCCCTATGTCGCCGGCGCGGGCGAGCTGATCATATTCTGCGGAGCCCTGGCCGGTGCCGGCCTCGGCTTCCTCTGGTTCAATACTTACCCGGCACAGGTGTTCATGGGGGACATCGGCGCGCTGGCCATGGGCGCGGCGCTGGGGCTGATCGCCGTCATCGTGCGGCAGGAATTGGTGTTTGCGTTGATGGCGGGTGTTTTCGTCATGGAGACCGTGTCGGTCATCCTGCAGGTCGCCTCGTACAAGCTGACCGGTCGCAGGCTGTTTCGCATGGCGCCCATCCACCACCACTTCGAACTCAAGGGCTGGCCCGAACCCAGGGTCATCGTGCGCTTCTGGATCATCTCCGTCATCCTCGTGCTGAGCGGGCTGGCAACGTTGAAGATAAGATGAGTAAGCTCAAAGAACAGGCACAGCGTGGCCCCCGTTCCGCCAGGACCGTACCGGTCGACGCCTGGCTGCTGGTGCCGGCGCTGCTGCTCATCGCCAGCGGCACCGTCATGGTCGGTTCCGCATCCACCGCCATCGCCCAGAGCCACGGCTTGAGCCCCTATTATTATTTGTTGCGCCACGTGCTGTATATCCTGCTTGGCTTGCTGCTGGCGTTTGTCTGCCGGGGAATTCCCATCGCTTTCCTCGAGCGCATCAGCCGCCCGCTGATGTGGTTCTCCGCGTTGCTGCTGCTGCTCGTCTTCATTCCCGGTGTCGGACGCAGCGTCAATGGCAGCACCCGCTGGATCAGCCTGGGTATCGTCAACTTCCAGGTGGTCGAAGCGGTCAAGCTGATGGTCATCGTCTACATGGCGGGGTACCTGGTGCGCAAGGCGGACATGGTCAAGGTCCGCTTTTTTGACACGCTCAAGCCATTGCTGCTGGCAGCCATGTTGACCGGCTTGCTGTTGCTGCAACCGGACATGGGCAGTGCCGCCGTCATCACCGTTATTGTCGGCGGCATGGTTTGGCTGGCCGGCGCCGCCTGGCGCCATATCCTGACGCTGGGGTTGTTGTCGTTGCCGGTGTTCGGTATCGCGGCCATGGAACCCTACCGGCTCAAGCGCATTATCAGTTTCACCAATCCCTGGGCCGATCCATTCAACAGCGGCTTCCAGCTGACCCAGGCGCTGATCGCCATCGGCCGCGGGGAAGTGTTCGGCGTTGGGCTCGGCGCCAGCATCCAGAAACTGTTCTATCTGCCGGAAGCCCACACTGATTTCATCTTCGCCGTGCTGGCAGAGGAATTCGGCCTGATCGGCGTCATCGCCGTCATCCTGCTGTTCATGCTGCTGGTGACTCGCATCATGAGCGTGGGCCTGATGGCGCACCGGGCGGGCAAGCCGTTTGCGGGCAACGTGGCCTACGGGATCGGCCTGTGGATCGGCCTGCAGGCGCTGGTCAGCATGGGTGTGAATCTCGGTGTGCTGCCGACCAAGGGCCTGACGTTGCCGCTGATCAGTTCGGGTGGCAGCAGCCTGTTGATGACCTTCGTCGCGCTGGGCATCGTTTTCCGCATCCGCTTCGAGCTGGACCGCGATCTGCCGTTGCCGGCCCGCCGGTCCATCAAAACGGCGCGGGTGCGCCCATGAGCCGGCAGGGTGAGGGCGTACTGATCATGGCGGGCGGCACGGGCGGACATATTTTCCCGGGGCTGGCCGTGGCCGCGGCCTTGCGCGCGCGTAACGTCCCGGTGCGCTGGCTCGGGGCGGCAGGCGGCATGGAGGTGGAAAAGGTGCCAGCCGAAGGCATCGAACTGGATCTGGTGGAAATCAGCGGCTTGCGCGGCAAGGGCGCACTGCGCTGGTTGCGAATGCCGCTGATGTTGCTCAGGGCGGTATGGCGCGCCCGGCGCTTGCTGGAGAACAACCGGCCCGGTTGCGCCGTCAGCTTTGGCGGCTACGCTGCCGGGCCCGGCGGTATCGCCGCCTGGACCAAGGGCATTCCCTTGCTGGTGCACGAACAAAACCGCGTCCCCGGCTTGACCAACCGGGTGCTGGCGCGCTTCGCCAAGCGGGTCCTGCAGGGCTTTCCCGGCAGTTTTTCAGCGAGGCTCGAAACCCTGGACTGCGGCAACCCCGTGCGCAGGTCCGTTGCCGAATTGCCGGAACCGCGCCTGCGCATGGCGCAACGCGATGGGCCGCTGAGGTTGTTGATCACCGGCGGCAGTCAGGGTGCCCAGGTACTGAACCAACGGGTTCCCGCGGCACTCGCCCTGCTGCCGAAAAAGGCGCAGCTGGAAATCCGGCACCAGGCGGGCACGGGCCACGCAGACGCGACACGGGCCGCCTACGCGGCTGCCGGGGTCGCGGCGGCTGTGAGTCCCTTTATCGATGACATGGCCGCTGCGTACGCCTGGGCCGACCTGGCGGTAAGCCGGTCGGGAGCGCTGACGGTCGCTGAATTGGCCGCCGCTGGGCTGGGTTCAGTGCTGGTCCCCTATGCCCATGCCGTCGACGACCACCAGGCACGAAACGCCGAATACCTGGCCGCGGGAGGCGCGGCGGTGGTGCTCCCGCAGGCTTCTCTGGACACCGTGACGATGGCGCGTACGCTTGGCGCGTTGTTGTCGGACCGCGGCAAATTACTGGACATGGCCTGCGCCGCACGCCGGCTCGCGCTGCCGGATGCGGCGGAGTGCGTCGCTGACGCCTGCAACGAGTGGTTGGGCCAATGACGGGGCACAACGGTCATCTGCGCCCCATGCGCCGCATCCAGCGGGTGCATTTCGTCGGCATCGGCGGCTCCGGGATGAACGGCATCGCCGAGGTCGTGGCCAACCAGGGCTTCGTCGTCAGCGGTTCGGATATCCGCGCATCGCGAGCCACGCAGCACCTCGAGGCGCTCGGTGTGACGGTGCACATCGGCCATGATGCGCGTCACGTCGAAGGCGTGGACGTGTTGGTGGTATCGACGGCCGTACCGGCCGATAATCCGGAAGTCCTGGCTGCCAGGGCCGCCCGGATCCCGGTGGTGCCGCGGGCGGAGATGCTGGCCGAGTTAATGCGTTTCAAACGCGGCATTGCGGTTGCGGGCACGCACGGCAAGACCACCACGACCAGCCTGACCGCCAGTTTACTGGGCGAGGCGGGCCTGGACCCCACGTTCGTCATCGGCGGCGTGTTGAACGCCTGGGGCAGCAACGCCAGGCTGGGCCAGGGTGAATACCTGCTGGCGGAGGCTGACGAAAGCGATGGCTCGTTTCTGCTGTTGCAGCCCACCATCGCTCTGATCACCAACATCGACAGGGACCACCTCGAAAGCTACGACAACAGCTTCGAAAACCTGAAAAAAGCGTTCCTTGAATTTCTGCACCACTTGCCGTTTTACGGCACGGCCGTGCTTTGCGTCGATGACCCGGAGGTCCGCGCATTGATTCCCGATGTCAGCCGCGCGGTCGTGACCTTTGGTTTATCGGATGCGGCCGACATACGCGCCACCGACCTCGAGCAGCATGGCCGCGATATGTCGTTTCGCGTTCACTTGCCGGCGGGGGCGGAACCGCTCGGGGTGCGGATCAACCTGCCGGGCAAGCACAATGTGCGCAACGCATTGGGAGCGATCGCGGTCGCCTGGGAGATCGGTCTGGACGTGGCTGCCATCGTCGGCTGCCTGGGTGAGTTCAAGGGTGTGGGAAGACGCTTTGCGCCAATCGCCGAACTCGATGTAAACGGTGGCCGGATCATGGCGATCGAAGACTATGGGCACCATCCGGCCGAGTTGGAGGCGACCATCGCGGCGGCGCGCCGGGGTTGGCCCGGGCGGCGCCTCGTGGCCGTTTTTCAGCCGCATCGTTACACACGGACCGCCAGTCTTTTTGACGAATTCAGCCGCGTCTTGTCGAGCGCGGACGTGGTCGTACTGACCGATATATACGCGGCCGGGGAACCCCCCATCGAAGGCATCGACAGCGCCGCCCTGTGCCATTCCATTCGAGCCCGCGGCCGGGTTGACCCGGTCCTGATCGCCAACGTGAACGAGTTGATCGAATCCTTGCCTTCCGTGTTGCGCGCAGGCGACATGCTGCTGCTGATGGGCGCCGGCAGCATTGAACGCGTTGCGCAGCAACTGCGGGAAGCCGGCTTTGCGCGGGTGACGCCGCAATGAGCGCAGTGCCCGCCATGAAAACCAGTGACCCCGGCCGGTTCGGGCGGGTCGGCCTGCTGCTTGGCGGCGACAGCGCGGAACGCGAGGTTTCCCTGGACGGCGGGCGCGCGGTTCTGGCGGCGCTCCGGCGCAAGCGGGTGGACTGCGAGGCCTTCGACGGCAGCGCGGCGCTGTTTGCGGCCATCGGCAAGGGCCGCGTCGACCGGGTTTTCAACCTGATGCACGGTCCGGGAGGAGAGGACGGCGCGGTCCAGGGCGCGCTGCGGTTGATGCGTGTACCGGTCACGGGTTCCGGCTTGCTCGGCTCTGCGCTCAGCATGGACAAGGCGCGGTCGAAATGGGTCTGGGAGCGGCTGGCCATCAACACCCCGCCGTTTACGTTGCTGCGGCCCGCGGACAAGGCCACGGATGAACTGTTCGAGCGCTGGGGCCTGCCGCTTTACGTCAAGCCGGCGGGTCTGGGTTCCAGCATCGGCATCACGCGCCTGGAGCGCCCGTCGGGCCTGGAGGCAGCTGTCGAGTTGGCCCGCAGTTACAGCAGCGAAGTGATCATCGAGCCGGAAATCGCGGGCGAGGAGTATTTTGCCGGCATCGTCGGTGAGGTCATCCTGCCGCTGATCAAGATTTCGACGCCGCGCAGTTTTTATGACTATGCGGCCAAGTACGAATCCGATGACACGCAATATTTCTGCCCCTGCGGTCTCGACGAGGAGACCGAGGCGACTAGCCGGGCGCTGGCCATGCGGGCGTTCACTGCATTGGATTGCAGCGGTTGGGGTCGTGTTGACTTCATCCTCGACGCGTCGGGCACACCGCATTTCCTGGAGGTCAACACGATACCGGGCATGACGAGCCATAGCCTGGTGCCGCAGGCGGCCGCCCGGATCGGCATCGATTTCGACGAACTGGTCTGGAGAATCCTGGAGACGAGCCTGTGAGCCAGGCCAGCCGACAAATCCGGCATTGCCGCAGCCACGGCTTCAGCGCCGGCGTCGCCGTGATCATGGTCCTGTTCGCGCTGGCCTGCGCCGGCGCGTTGTGGGTTTACCAGGGCATGACGACCCAGGAACGCTGGCCGATACGCTGGCTGGAAATCGACGGGCCCTTCGAGCGTGTCAGCGCGGAACAGTTGCGCGCCCGCCTGGCGCCGCTGGCCACGGGCAGTTTTTTTACCGTCGACATCGGCAAGCTGCGCGCCGCGATCGCGGGCACCGCGTGGGTCGCCGACGTGAAGATACGGAAGATCTGGCCGGACACGATACAGGTGACGGTTTACGAATACACGCCGCTCGCCCATTGGATCAACGGCTCCCTGGTGGCCGCGAACGGTCGTCCTTTCACGGTTGCAGCGGCCGACGGCATACAGGGCCTGCCCTGGCTCGATGGTCCGGCAAACCGGTTGCCGACCGTATTTGAGAACTGGCAGAAAATCGACAAGGAACTGGTGTCCATTGGACAACACACGGAAAAGCTCAGCCTGGACGCACGCGGGTCGTGGTCGGTTTTGCTCAATGGCGGCACCGAGGTGCGGCTGGGCAAGGGGGACATATTCAAGAAGCTGGATACGCTGGTGGCAACGTGGGGTGAGCTGATGCAGGCGAAAGCGCTGCCGCCCATTTCCGTGGATTTGCGCTACACCAACGGGTTCGCGGTGCTGTGGCCCACCCAAACGAAAAAAATTGCGGGGAATTATGGCGAAAAAAACTGAAAAATCCCTGGTCGTAGGGCTGGATATCGGGACGTCCAAGATCGTCGCCATCGTCGGTGAAATTCAGACTGACGGAAGCGTGGAGGTCATCGGGCTCGGCTCGCATCCGTCACGCGGGCTGCGCCGCGGGGTGGTCGTGGATATGACCTCGACCGAGCAGGCCATTCAACGCGCTGTCGAAGAGGCCGAGTTGATGGCGGGCTGCGAAATCCACTCCGTATTCGCGGGCATTTCCGGAAACCACATGCGCAGCCTCAACTCGGACGGCACGGTCGCTATCAAGGACCGCGAAGTCAGCGAGGGTGACGTGGATCGCGTGCTCGAGGCGGCGCGGGCGGTGCCGGTGGCCGCGGATCAGAAAATACTGCACGTGTTGCCGCAGGAATACGTGCTGGACAACCAGGACGGGATCCGTCAGCCCATCGGTATGGCCGGCGTGCGGCTCGAGGCGCACGTGCACGTCGTTACCGCGGCGTTGAGCGCGACCCAGAACCTGGGCAAATGTGTCGCCCGCTGCGGGCTCACGGTCGATGAATTGATCATGCAATCGCTGGCCGCCAGTTTCGCGGCCCTGAGCGAAGACGAGAAATCACTGGGTGTATGCCTGGTGGACATCGGTGCCGGCACGACCGACATCGCGGTGTTTTCCGATGGCGCCATCCGCCACACGGCCTGCATACCCATCGCGGGGGACCAGGTGACCAATGATATCGCGGTTGCGCTGCGTACACCCACGCAGCATGCCGAGGACATCAAGGTCAAGTACGCCTGCGCGCTGGAGCAACTGGCGGGCAGAGACGAGAGCATCCGCGTGCCAAGCGTCGGCGACCGTACGTCCAGGCAATTGGCCAGGCAAACCCTGGCGCAGGTGGTCGAGGCCCGTTACCGGGAACTGTACACGCTGATCCTGAGCGAGTTGCGCCGCAGCGGCTTCGAGAACATGGTCGCCTCGGGCACGGTGCTGACCGGCGGTGCGGCAAAAATGGAAGGCGCGGTCGACCTGGCCGAGGAAATCTTCCATATGCCGGTGCGGCTGGCGACCCCGCAGTACGTCACCGGCCTGGCGGACGTGGTGTCCAACCCGGTTCACGCGACCGGTGTCGGGTTGCTGCTTTATGGGGCGCAGGCCGACAACAACCGCGGCCTGGTGGTGCCGGGAGGCGGCGACTCCCTGTTATCGAGAATTCAGAGTTGGTTCAAAGGCGAGTTCTAGCCCGGACAACCGACCAAGGCGGACAGGATTATGCGGAATATCGATGTGAGAAAAGTCAATACGAATATCTATAGTGGACCTGAACAATCACAGTGCTACCTATCCGGTTTTGCGCTGCATCCGGCTGCGCCTGTTTTGGCAGCCAGACCGCAATGCCGGGATGCTTGGTGATTTGTCCAGGCTAGAAAATTTTACGGCGAGCGAGAGGAGAAATAGAAATGTTTGAATTAGTGGAAAATTACACGCCCAGCGCGGAGATAAAAGTCGTTGGAGTGGGCGGAGGCGGCAGCAACGCCGTGGCCCAGATGATCGATGCGAACATCGAAGGTGTCGAGTTCATTGCCGCCAATACCGATGCGCAGGCGCTGCGGCTTTTCAAGGGCCGTACGCTGCTGCAGATCGGTGCGAGCGTGACCAAGGGGCTCGGTGCCGGCGCCAATCCGGAGGTTGGCCGTCAGGCTGCGCTCGAAGACCGGGACCGGATCATGGAGATGCTCAATGGCGCCGACATGGTTTTTGTCACCGCGGGGATGGGTGGCGGCACCGGTACCGGCGCCGCGCCGGTCATTGCCCAGGTCGCCAAGGAGTTGGGTATCCTGACCGTTGCCGTCGTCACCAAGCCGTTTCACTTTGAAGGCAAGCGGAGGATGACGATCGCCGAGCAGGGTATCGAGGAACTGTCCAAGTACGTCGACTCCCTGATCACGATTCCGAACTCGAAGCTGCCCGAAGTCATGGGCGAGGATGCACTGCTTCTCAACGGCTTCAAGGCGGCCAACGACGTATTGCAGGGCGCCGTGCAGGGGATCGCCGAGCTGATCACCCGGCAGGGCCTGATCAACGTCGACTTCGCCGATGTCCGCACCGTCATGTCGGAAATGGGCATGGCGGTCATGGGCGCCGGCAGGGCCAAGGGGGAGGACCGCGCCATCATGGCCGTGCAGTCCGCCATCGGCAGTCCGTTGCTCGAGGACATCAATTTGCAGGGCGCACTGGGCGTGCTGGTCAACATCACGGCGGGTATGAACCTGACCATGCGCGAATTCGACGAGATCGGCAGTGTCGTTTCCGACCTGGCTTCCGATGATGCGACGGTGGTCATCGGTGCCGTGATCGATCCGGAAATCGGCGATGAATTGCGCGTCACGGTCGTCGCCACCGGGTTGGGCGACATGCAATTCAAGCGGCAACCGGAGGAACCCGTCGAACGGACCATAAAGCTGGTTCGCAACGGCACGACCGGAGAGGTCGAGCCGCCGGAAATGGACGCGGCCGAGCAGACGTCATTCAGCGGCACCCGCAAGGGTGCTGCCGACGCGGAAACTTCCGATCTGTTTGCCTCGGGAGAGAAGCTGGATTACCTCGACATACCGTCATTTCTGAGGAACCAGGCGGACTGACGACTGCCAGGGGGCAGGCATGGAGCCCGGCGGCCGTGGGTTTTCGCTCGCCGCGCGGCCGGTATCGAATACCGGCTGATACCCACCCGCCGGGCCGGCCAGGCTGGGCCCGGCGCCCGCCGTTCAGCTGGCATTAATGGGGCGGTGTGGTAGTATGCCGCAGGAATCGGTCCGTTGAGTCCCGTCATGATTTGTCAGCGCACGCTCAAGAACGTCATCCGCGCCACCGGCGTAGGCTTGCACACCGGTGAAAAAGTGTTCATGAGTTTGCGTCCGGCCGCGGTGAATACCGGCATCGTTTTTCGGCGTGTCGATCTCGACCCGGTGGTCGAAATTGCCGCTTGCGCCACCCGGGTCGGCGAAACCAGCCTGTCGTCGACACTGGTCGATGGTGACGTGCGTATCGGTACCGTCGAACACCTGCTTTCGGCCATGGCGGGCCTGGGTATCGACAACGCTTACGTCGACCTCAGCGCCCCGGAGGTGCCGATCATGGACGGCAGCGCCGGGCCATTCGTATTCCTGATACAGTCCGCCGGTATTGAAGAGCAGGGCGCGGCCAAGCGCTTTATCCGCATACTCGAGCCTGTCGAGTACCGGCTCGGGGACAAGTGGGCGCGGCTCGAGCCTTACCATGGTTTCCGCGTTGCCTTCAAAATCGATTTCGATCATCCGGTTTTCAAGTCACATTCGAGCTTTTCCTCGGTGGATTTTTCGACGACGTCTTTTCTCAAGGAAGTTTCCAGGGCGCGGACGTTTGGTTTCATGTGTGACCTGGAAATGCTGCGCGGCCGTAACCTGGCGCTGGGCGGCAGCCTGGACAATGCCGTGGTGCTGGACGACTACCGCGTACTCAATGAGGATGGCTTGCGCTACGAAGACGAATTCGTCAAGCACAAGGTCCTCGATGCGATCGGCGACCTGTACCTGCTCGGCTGCGGGCTCATCGGCGCTTATTCAGGATTCAAATCCGGTCATGAGCTCAACAACTTGCTGCTGCGAAGATTGTTGCAGCAAACGCACTGCTGGGAAGAGGTCGTTTTCGACGGCGCGGAAGCGCTGCCCATTTCCTACCTGCACCCGGCGGCGGTGGGTTAGCCTGACTGACGCGGTTGCCCCCGCGGCTTTTGCCGCCGGTCTGTTGACACACTGAAGCGGCGCCGGGCCCAGGCGCCGTCGCGGCGGCGGCTTGTTCGGCCGCGTCCGCTCCACTACGAGGCAACACGCTCCCGAAAATGGTATTATTCCGCCTTCCGGCGAGCGATTATCCTGTCATAAGCGGCCTGGATTTTCTCATCGCCGCTGTCCTGTGCAAAGCGGCCAAGAGCCTGAATTGCAGCGGCGGGCAGGCGGCGGCGTTGACGGACCTCGGTTCGCGGCCGGTTGAGCGGGGAAACGCGTGTTTCGATGTAGTCGATCCCGAATTCGCCGGCTTCCCTGAAGGACTCCAGCAACGGCTGTGAAATCATCCGGATGCGCGTGGCGTAAACAGCCTGGGAACAGTGGATGAACAGCCGGCGGTTACGATATTCGGCGACTTGGCAATGCGCCGCGAGACGGCGCTCGAGCAGGCCGGCCAGTATGCCGTCCAGGCGGCTCAGTTCGCGCGCGTGGCGCAGTATCCGTGCGAATCCGTCACGCGGGTCTTCGCCGCCGCGCAGAAGATTTTGTATGCCCTCCGGGCTGTGCCCGGACTTGTTTGAGTGGTCGCCCATATGCATGCCAACTTAGCCTCAATTCTGGTCCGCTGCAAGCAGGCGCCCGCGGGAAAACCGCCTCTGGCTTTGCGCCGTACGCGGGTGCGCAGGCGGCAACGGTGAAACTTTACAATGACTTGCAACACTAAGCATCGACCCCCATTTTTGTGCAACAACCAAAACCAATCCAACAGAGCTGATACCACATGCTGAATGCAATCTTTACCAAGGTCTTTGGTAGCCGCAACGAGCGGGTCGTGAAAAGAATGGGCCGCGTCGTGGACCAGGTCAACGCCCTGGAAGAATCGACCAAGGCACTTTCCGACGACGAGTTGAAGGCCAAGACCGCCGAGTTCCGCGAGCGCTTCAAAGCCGGCGTCACGCTTGACGAACTGTTGCCCGAGGCGTTCGCAGTGGTGCGCGAGGCCAGCGTGCGGAAACTGGGTTTGAGGCATTTCGACGTGCAGTTGATCGGCGGCATCGTCTTACACAACGGCATGATCTCGGAAATGAAAACCGGTGAAGGTAAAACGCTGATGGCGACATTGGCGGGTTATCTCAATGCCCTGAGCGGCGGCAGCGTACACGTCGTCACGGTCAATGACTACCTGGCCGCCCGTGACGCCGACTGGATGCGGCCAATCTATAAGGCGCTGGGCATGACCGTGGGTGTCGTGGTGCCGGGAATGGACCACGAGGAAAAGCGCGCGGCCTACGAGTGCGACGTGGTTTATGCGACCAACAACGAGTTGGGCTTCGACTACCTGCGGGACAACATGGCATTTTCCGTCGACCAGAAGGTTCAGCGGGATCACTATTTCGCCATCGTTGACGAGGTCGACTCGATCCTGATCGACGAGGCGCGCACGCCATTGATCATTTCCGGGCCGGCTGAGGAAACGCCGCAGCTCTACGTGCGCATCAACCAGCTCGTCCCCAACCTGGAGCGCGCCGAAACGCCGCCGGAGGGCTCCGAGGAAGCACCGGACGGCGATTTTACGATCGACGAAAAGCAGAAACAGGTCTACCTGACCGAGGAAGGCATGGCCAAGGTCGAAAGCCTGATGGTCAAGGCGGGCCTGTTGAAGCCGGATGACAGCCTTTACAACGCGCACAACCTGAACCTGGTGCACCACCTGAACGCCAGTTTGCGGGCTCACCACCTGTTCCACAAGGACGTGGATTACATCATCAAGGACAATGAAATTGTCATCGTGGACGAATTCACCGGCCGCACGCTGGCCGGCCGGCGCTGGTCCGACGGACTGCACCAGGCCGTCGAGGCCAAGGAAAACGTGCCGATCCAGAAGGAAAACCAGACCCTGGCCTCGATCACGTTCCAGAACTACTTCCGGCTCTACGAGAAACTCTCCGGCATGACCGGTACGGCAGATACCGAGGCTTATGAATTCCAGTCAGATTTACGGGCTCGAAGTCATCGTGATACCGACGCACCGGCCGATGATCCGCAAGGACCACGACGATCTCGTTTTTCTCAAGGCGGAGAGCAAGTTCAACGCCATCATCGAGGACATCAAGGACTGCGTCGAGCGTGGCCAGCCGGTCCTGGTCGGCACCACGTCGATCGAGACATCGGAGCTGATCTCCGGCATGCTCAAGCAACGCAAGATCAAGCACGAAGTGCTCAACGCCAAGCAACACGAGCGGGAGGCGCAAATCGTCGCCCAGGCGGGGCGGGCATCCGCGGTCACGATCGCCACCAATATGGCTGGCCGCGGTACCGATATCGTCCTCGGCGGTAATTTCGATGCCGAAGTCGCCGCGCTGGGCGAGGATACCGACGAGCAGACGATACAGCAGCTTCGAGAAAAGTGGCAGGAGCGGCACAACGCCGTGATCGAGTCCGGCGGCCTGCATATCATCGGCACCGAGCGGCACGAGTCCCGCCGTATCGACAACCAGTTGCGGGGCCGGTCCGGGCGCCAGGGGGACCCCGGGTCGTCGCGTTTTTACCTGTCCCTCGAAGACAACCTGATGCGTATCTTCGCCTCTGACCGCATGGGTTCGATGATGCAGCGCTTCGGTATGAAGGAGGACGAAGCGATCGAGGCCGGCATGCTGAACCGGGCCATCGAAAACGCCCAGCGCAAGGTTGAGGCACATAATTTCGACATCCGTAAACACCTGCTGGAATATGACGATGTCGCCAATGACCAGCGCCGTGTCGTCTACCAGCAGCGCAATGACCTGATGGAGGCCGACGAGATACACGACGTCATCCTGAATTTCAGGGAGAACGTCTTCGGCAACCTGGTGGAACAGTACATGCCCGAAGGCAGTATCGATGAACAATGGGACGTGGCCGGCCTCGAGCAGGCGCTGGAAGGCGAATTCGGAATCATCGTCCCGATCGCGCGCTGGCTCGAAGAGGGAGGGGATCTCAGCGACGAAGATGTCCGCGCCCGGATTTCGGATGCGGTCCAGGCCCACTTCGACGCCAAGGAGGCGGAAACGGGGCCGGAGGTCATGCGGCAATTCGAAAAGGCGCTGATGCTGAACGTGCTTGACCAGCAGTGGAAAGATCACCTGGCCAGCATGGATTACCTGCGCCAGGGTATCCATCTTCGCGGCTACGCGCAGAAGCAGCCCATGCAGGAATACAAGCGCGAATCATTCGAGATGTTTACGCGGCTGCTGGACAACATCCAGCTCGAGGTGGTCAGGATCCTGGCCAGGGTGCAGGTGCGCGCGCCCGAGGACGTGGAGGCCGTCGAGGCCAGACGCCGCCGGGAGGCCCCGATGCAGTTCCGGCATGAGGAAGCCCCCGATTTGGCCGGCGGCGAACAGCCGGCCGGCCAGGCGCCCGCCGACGGGCAGGGCGATGTCGCCGCCCCGGTCGCGCCGTTCGTGCGTGAAGGGCGCAAGATCGGCCGCAACGAGCCCTGCCCCTGCGGCTCCGGCAAGAAATACAAGCATTGCCACGGAAAGTTAACTTAGCCCGCTGCCCGGGAAACCCAATTCCATTGTTGACTTCTGAAGTTAACAAAAGATTGGGCGCTTTACAGATAGCCCTGACTTCGTTTCCCGCTATCTTCAAAGGGCCCGCGAGCAGGCGCGGGCGCGGTTGGATGAGCCGGACCGCTCAGGCGTGCCGGGCGAGGCGCGTATATTTTTTGTGCAGATCGGTGACCGCTTGCCGAGTTTCTTCCGGCGTTCCGGAATTGTTCAGAATATCGTCGGCTATTTGCAGCCGCCGCTCTCTGCTGGGCTGTGCCGCCAGGGCCTGCTCGGCCTGTTGCCGGCTGCATTGGTCCCTCGCCATCAAGCGCTCGATCTGAGTCTCCCGCGGAACGTCCACGAACAGTATGCGGTCGATGTATGGGAACGCGTCGCGCCCGGACAGCAGTGGTATGACTAAAATGCAGTAATCCGTAGTCAACTCAGCCAGGGCGGCACGGGCGCGCTCGCGGATCCGCGGGTGCAGGATGGCCTCGAGCCGCTTGCGTGCAGACGGATCGGCGAAGATCAGGGCCCGCAGATCCCGTCTTCGCAGGCCGCCCTGCCGGTCCAGGATCTGCGGGCCGAAGGCCTGGGCGATCTCACCGAGCGCGTCCTCACCCGGTTCGACGACCTGGCGCGCGATCAGGTCGGTATCGATGATCGCAACCCCCAGTGAGGCAAAGATGTCGGACACCAGCGTCTTGCCGGCGGCAATACCGCCGGTCAATGCCACGGTATAAGGGTGCTGTGTCGAGACCATGGTGCGGACGCCGGGCAACCGTTAATTCAATAGCTTCCCAGACCGCTGCTGCGCAGGTAGGCATTGACGATTTTGTCGCCCCACAACAGGGCGATCCAGCCAGCGAGGGCGATAAACGGTCCGAACGGCAATGGTTGGCTCGACCGGTGCCGTTTGCAGACGATCATGGTGACGCCGGTGACAGCGCCGACCAGGGACGACAGCAGGATGATCAGCGGCAGCATTTGCCAGCCGGTCCAGGCGCCGAGCGCCGCGAGCAGCTTGAAGTCGCCGTAACCCATGCCCTCCTTGCCGGTCAGCAGGCGGAACAGGTGATAGACGCTCCATAATGACAGGTAGCCGGCGAGTGCGCCTATGATGCTGCTGACCGGGTCGCAGAAGACGTTGAAGAGGCTGAGGAACAGACCCGACCAGAGCACGAAATAGGTCAGGTCGTCGGGCAGCAATTGATGGTCGATATCAATGCCCGCCAGCGCGATCAACAATCCGGTCAGGACGATTGCAGACAAGGCCTGCGGCGTCGGCCCGAAGACGAGCGCCGTCAGCAGGAACATGCAGGCGGTGCTTGCCTCGACCAGCGGGTAGCGCGGTGAAATGCGGGTCTTGCACGCGGAACAGCGCCCGTGCAGAAACAGGTAGCTCAAAAGCGGGATGTTCTCCGCGGCGGTGATCCGGTGAGAACAGTGCGGGCAACGCGAGCGCGACCAAATCAGGTCCGCAGGCAAACCCGTCGGCTCGGGAACCGCGTCTTCAGTGCTTGCCTCCGGGTCCAGCAATTCCCGGCACTGCCGGCGCCAGTCACGCTGCAGACGAACCGGCAAGCGGAGGATGACGACGTTGAGAAAGGAGCCGATCAACAGGCCAAAAACAAACACCCCTGTCAGAAACAGGGGTGCGTTGCTGGCAATGATACTTGGCATCGCCGCTAGATAACGGCTGCCATCTTGAATATCGGCAGGTACATCGCGATGACCATCGTACCCACGATGGTGCCGATAAAGACGATGATCAGCGGTTCCAGCAGGCTGGAGAGCGCGTCCACCGCGTTGTTGACTTCCTCTTCGTAGGCTTCGGCGACCTTGATCAGCATCTCGTCGAGCGAACCCGCCTCCTCGCCGATGGCGGCCATCTGGATGACCATGTTCGGGAATACGTTGGTCTGCTGCATGGCGAGCTGCAACTGGTGACCGACGGCCACATCCTCGCGAATGCGCGCCGCGGCATCGTTGTACACCGCGTTACCGGTGGCGCCGGCGACGATTTGCAGGGCATCGACGAGCGGCACGCCGGCTGAAAACGTGATCGCCAGCGTTCTGCAAAAACGTGCAATCGCCGATTTCTCCAGGATGTCGCCGACGATCGGAATCTTCAACGAGGCCCGGTCGATCCAGTGGGCGAACGGCTTGGAGCGTTTCTTCGCCATGATCAGCGCGGTAATGCCGATCGTGACAGCGAAAAACAGGAAGACACCGTTGGAGCGCAACCAGCGGCTGGCGCCGATGATCATTTGCGTGAACGCCGGCAGGTCGGCGCCAAAGCTCTTGAAAATGTCCTCGAAGGTCGGTATGACGTACACCAGCAAAATGGCCGAGACGATGATCGCCACGCCGATGACGGCGATCGGGTAATACAGGGCCTTTTTGATCTTCCCCTTGATGCTCTCGATGCGCTCCTTGTAAGAAGCGATTTCGTCCAGCACGGTATCGAGCACGCCCGCGCTTTCGCCAGCCTTGACCAGGTTGGTGTAAAGTTCGTCGAATTGTACCGGATACGCACTGAGCGCTTCGAACAAGCTGCCGCCGCCTTCGACCTCGGCCCGGATTTTCTCCACCATCACTCGCATACGCGGGTTCTTGACGCCGCCGGCGATGATCTGAAATGACGTGACCAGCGGCACACCCGATTTGAGCATCGTCGCCAATTGGCGGCTGAAAACCGCTACGTCCTTGGGCGTGATACGGCTGCCTGAGCCGCCGAAAAGCGGTTTGGGCTTCTTCCTGACCCGGATGGGGTTGATGCCCTGGCGCCGCAGGTCTGCCCGTACGAGGTTCGGATTCGACGCGACCTGCTGGCCTTTGAGCTTGACTCCGCGCTTGTCGCGGCCCTCCCAGAGAAATGTGATGGGCTCTGCTTGAGATACAGCCATAACCTAGTCCTTGGTTACCCGGTTTGTTTCCGTAAGGTCGGTAACGCCGATCGCGACCTTGTTGAGAGCCGAGCGGCGCAAATCGTTGATACCTTCTTCCCTGGCTTGCTGGGCGATGCGTATCGCATTGCCTTCTTCCAGTATGATCCTGGCTATACTATCTGAAATCGGCATGACTTCAAATACGCCGGAGCGGCCGCGGTAGCCTTCGTGGCAGTCCGTGCAGCCGACCGGTTTGAATATCTCGAGACCGTCCAGTTCATCCTCCCCGAAACCCGCCTGCAGCAAGGCCTCTTTGGGCATGTCATCGGGCTGCTTGCATTTATGCAGCAAGCGCAGCAGACGCTGGGCGATGACGAGGTTGACCGCCGAGGTGATATTGTAGGTCGGCACGCCCATGTTCATCAGGCGCGTGACCGACTGCGGAGCGTCGTTGGTGTGCAGTGTGGAAAATACGAGGTGACCCGTTTGCGCCGCCTTGATCGCGATTTCCGCTGTTTCCAGGTCACGGATCTCGCCGACCATGATCACGTCCGGATCCTGGCGCAGGAACGAACGCAGGGCGACGGCGAATGTCATGCCCTGCTTGACATTCTGCTGGACCTGGTTGATGCCCTTGACGCGAATTTCAACCGGGTCCTCGACGGTGGAAATATTACGCCCGTCGTCATTGAGCAGGTTTAACGCGGTATAGAGCGTCACCGTCTTACCGCTGCCCGTCGGTCCGGTCACCAGGATCATGCCATAGGGTTTCATCACCGAGGACTCGAAGACTTTTCGCTGTTTTTCTTCAAAGCCGAGCTTTTCGATTCCCAGGCGGGTGGCGGCGGAATCCAGGATACGCAGCACCACCTTTTCGCCAAACAGGATCGGACAGGTGGAAACACGGAAGTCGATCGACTTTTTACGTGACAGGTTGAGCTTGAGACGCCCGTCCTGGGGCACGCGTTTCTCGGCGATATCCAGGCCCGCCATGACCTTCAGGCGAGAGGACAGCCGCCGTGACATCTGGATGGGGGGATTGGCGATCGGGCTCAGAACACCGTCGAGACGGTAACGGATGCGGTAATGGGTCTCGTAGGGTTCGAAGTGGATGTCGGATGCACCGCGCCTGATGGCGTCCAGCAGAACCTTGTTGATGAACCGAACCACCGGGGTTTCATCGACTGCCGGATCGGAAGCATCGTCATCCTCGGCCCCATCGGCCTCCAACTCGAAACCAACGTCTTCAAGACCTTCTTCCTCGAAATCGTCGAATACGGCGTCCGCGGCTTGCAGCGCGCGTTCGATGGTGGTTTCGAGTTGGTCCGGCGAGACGATGACGGGCTCGACACGGAAACCGGAACTGAACGAGATGGCGTCGAGTACCTCCTGGTCGGTTGGGTCCGAGACACCGAGGAACAGCGAGTTGCCGCGCAAAAACAGCGGTAGCGCCATGTGCTTCTGGATCAGGCGTTCGTCGACCAGGCCGAGCGGTGAGAGACTCAGGTCGAGGGCGTTGATGTCGATTTGCGGGATGCCGTATTCGACCGACGCCGCAGTGGCCAGCGCCTGTGACTCGACCTGCCTGTTCCTGATCATCCAGGCCAGCATCGTCATGCCCTGCTTGCTCGCCTCCACGTTGGCCTCGAAGGCGGCCTGTTCTTCCATCAGGCCTTCGGCCACCAGCCTGCGGGCAAAACCGTGCAACTGTTTGGAGACTTTCAGTTCCGTGTTCATAAGCGGGTCATCCCTTGTTCCCTGACGGAATGTCTCTACGGATTATAGCTGACAAATTGTACTTAATTGTCATCGTCTTTCTGCAAATTAGCGCATTTTAACGAGAAAAGCCACCCGGGGCGGGTGGCTGGGTATCAAATCTTCACGGCTGTTTCAAGTGTCGCGGCAGGTCGACGGTATATATTTCAGGTCCCCCGCAGCCATCGTGCCCCTGCCGCAGTTCCAGTCGATGAAACCGGAGACGCGTTCGGTCGGTGTCATGACCGGGTTGATGGAATCCGCTGCCAGCGTGCTGTCGATGGCGGCTTCGTCGACATCAATGGTAAAAGCGCCCGTTGCCGGCGCGTAATTGGTCAAGCCGGTGCAATAGTGGCTGATGCCGGCCGTGCTCAGCCCGGCGTCCGCCAATGTCGGCGGCCAGGCGCCGAAGGACTGGCGGTATTCGGAAATCCCGACCTTGGCCACCGCGGCGCCGTTGATGCACTCGGCGATCTTGGCGCGGATCGTGTAGTCCTTGTAGGCGGGTACGGCCAGCGCCACCAGGATGGCGACGACCGCGATGACGATCATCAGTTCAATCAGAGTGAAGCCGCCGGTGCGGCGGGCTTTTCGACAGTGGTTCATTGCAACTTCCGTACCCGCTTTTCATTGAAATCCGCACTTGACCCCTGCTGCGAGACTTCAAACCACTGGACCGTGTGTCACAATCCAACTCCATGTTCAAAGCGGGTAATAACTTCCCCTAAAATAAATGATAATCGATCATTGTCGATTTGTAAACCCCTTGTTCAAATAAGCCATTGAAATAAAAAGAAAACCCCCGGATATCGGGGGTTTTCCTTGCAACCACGAAGGTCGCAGCGTCGATTGTCGTCAGACGATCCCGGTGGTTACGAGTTCGGCCCGCGGCACGTCGACGGCAGGTACTTCAGATAAGACGCATCGGTGTTGCCCTGCTGGCAGTGCCAGTTCACGCCGCCCTGGGCGCTGTCGGACGGATACATCTGCGGTTCGATCGGCAGGCTCAGCGAGCTGTCGATTGCAGTCTCGTTGACGAGAATAAAGAACGTGCCGTCGTTACCGGCATCGTAGGTGAAACCGGAGCAAAATTGGCTGACGCCCGCCGGGTTAGCCGTGCCGGCTTCGTTTTCGCTGGTCGGGTAACGGCCGACGGTCTCGCGGAACTCGGAAATCTGCAGTTTGGCAACGGCAGCGCCGTTCACGCATTCGGTCACCTTCGCCCGGATCGTGTAGTCCTTGTAGGCCGGAACCGCCAGCGCGACCAGAATGGCCACGATCGCGATAACGATCATCAGTTCGATCAATGTAAAACCTTGTTGTACTCTTTTCATGTTGCTCACTTTCAATACCCTCCAATGGTTGTTAGCAGGCTGCCGGATACAGACTGTTCGTTTCGATCCCCTAGGATTCCCTGGGATGCCGCCCGTATTTAATGCAAGTCGCGTGCCAGCTCAAAAATATACGGAAAAACAGCACCCTATAAAGGTGCAATGTGATTTTGAACCGGCAGATAAGACAAAAAGTGTCAGAAAATGACAAATAATGTCAGTCTTGTCGCTGAGCTTTCTTTATTTCCGATAGATATACCTGCAGGCCCTGCCCTCCTGCCAGAACCTCGGCATGTTGCTCTCGCGCTGGCTGAAGCCGGCTTGCCGGGCGTCCCGTTGCGGCGCCTCGCGCAGGGCGAAGACGGTGACGGCTACCGCAGCCAGCAATGCCGCGCACAACACTAAACCGGGAAATACCTGCGGGCGAAAAGCACCGCGGCCCCGGCTCGCCAGGCCGAGGAGCCATCCGCCCGCAAGCGGGGCCATGAGCTGGCTGGCCGGCATCACGAGCAGCCCGCTGACCAGCGCGTGCGCGGCGGCGGCGATCAGCGCGGCCGCCAGCGACAGCTGCAGTTCGCAGCTGCCCGCTGGTGAGCCGTGCGCCGTTCGCCGCAGCAATACGAGCAGCCGGGCGGCAGTGTATGCGAGCACGGCCAACACCAGCAACGTTGCCGGAAAGCCCCATTCCGACAACAGCTGCAGCAGGATATCGTGGGGGTGAGCCGGCAGCGCGGCTCGAACATCGCAACCGAACCGGGCCGGGCCCATCCCCAGCCACGGGTGCTGTCCCGCTTCGCGCCAGGCAACCTGCCAAAACCAGCCGCGTCCGCTGGAACTGGCCATGTCGCGGCCCAGCGACTGCGCCAGGAATTGCCCGCGTGCCGGCGTCATCCATGCCTGCACCCACAGGACCGTGAACCAGGCGCCCACGCCCAGCAAAATACCCAACGCTTGCAGCTGCAGCCATTTGCGTGACGCCGGCAGCGCCAGGACGGTGACCAGGACGAGCGCAAAGACGATACCGACGATGCTGCCGCGGGCCCCGCTGGCCAGCAGCAGATACCACTGCATGCCCAGCAGCAGAACCGCCGCAGCGGCCCATTTCCTGGTGTGGCCCAGCACGAACGGCAGGGCCGCGATCAGCGGTACGGTCCAGCTCTGCAATTGGTTGTAAAAACGCGGGTGGGCAAAGTACAGAAACATGTCCTCGTAACTCATTTCACTGGAGATTGACCAGTGCGCCCAGAGCCCGAGGATCTCCTGCAGCACGATGAATGCGCCGAGACAAAGCAGCAGCACCAGGCAAACGCGGTCAAATAGCTCGCCGGCGGCAACGCGCGCGCCGGCGATGACGAACGCGGCGGTCGTCAGCGTGAAGAGCACGGCGACCTCCGCCAGCGAGTAGCCCGGGTGCTGGTAGCGCAGCGATGATATGACGCCCAGCGTGAAAAATGCGGTCAGGCACGCGAAAACCCATTTCGGTACGCGCGCCATCGTCGCGGCGGTGGTTGCCCGCAGACCCGGTAGCACCAGCGCGAGCAGGAACAGCAGCGGGATGACGCACACTTGCAGGATCCGTTTACCGTCGAATACGCCCAGCTGCGGCAGCCAATCCCTGACGGACGTCAGCAGCAGAAAAGCGACAACGAGGAGCGGCGCAGACAGGGCGGCATGGCCGTTGCCGGCGGAAATGCGCCGGTCCCCGGGCTTCATGCGGGCGGCCTGACCAGCCGCAGACCGGAAAACTGCCAGCGGGCGTCCGGGTAGAAGAAATTGCGGTAGCTGGGCCGGCTGTGGCCGGGCGCCGTTGCTGACGATGCACCGCGCAGCACCATCTGGTTGATCATGAATTTGCCGTTGTATTCGCCGACATTGCCGCTGGCGGGGCGAAAGCCGGGATACGGCGCGTAGGGGCTCGCCGTCCATTCCCAGCATTGGCCGCTGCCGGCCGCGGGCCCCCGGGAACCCAGGGCGCGGGCCGCGTGCTCCCATTCGAACTCGGTGGGCAGACGCAGATCGGCCCAGCGGGCGTAGGCGTCCGCTTCGTAGTAACTGACGTGCCTGACGGGAGCGTCGGGGTCCAGCGGTTGCACGCCGGCCAGCGTGTACTGCGACCATTCACCGTCGCGCTGGAGCCAATAAAGCGGTGCGGCGACATGGTTGCATTGACGCCATGACCAGCCATCGGACAGCCACAGCAGTGCCTGCCGGTAGCCGCCGTCGTCGACGAAATCGAGCCACTCCCGGTTGCTGACCGGGCGGCTGGCGATGCTGAAATCCTCGAGCAGGACGCGGTGGCGGGGCAGTTCGTTGTCGAAGCAAAAACCCTCGCCGTCAAATCCGGCATGGCTGTCGCCGCCTTCGACCTGCAACCACTGCAGCTCTGCGGCCGCGGCCGCTGCCGGCGGTTTGCGCAGCGCCGGAAATTCGGGGTTCTGGAACATCGCGTGCTTGAGGTCGGTCAGGATCAGCTCCTGGTGCTGCTGCTCGTGGTTGATGCCCAGCACCAGCAGCGGGGCGACCGCTGCCAAGACCCGGTCCTCGCATGCGCCCAGCAATTTCGTCAGCGCGCCTTCGATGGCCTGGCGGTATTGCCGGACCGCTTCCAGGGACGGGCGCGAAATCAGGCCGCGCGCCGGGCGCGGATACTGTTCCCCCATGGCGTTGTAGTAACTGTTGTAAAGATGCGCGAAGGCGGGGTCGTACCAGGCAAAACCCCGCTGGTGCTGTTGCAATATGAAGGCCTCGAAAAACCAGGTCGTATGCGCCAGGTGCCATTTGCCGGGGCTGGCGTCGGGCATGGACTGCAGCTGCATGTCCTCGGCGCTCAGCGCGGCGGTCAGCGTCAGCGTTCGTTGCCGTACCTGCGCAAACGCCTGCAGCAGCTGGTCCCGGTGTGCCGGATAGCGATCCGTTGGCAGGTCGTTCAGAAACATGCTGTCAGCCGGCCCGCTAGTCGATATCGAATTTTTTCAGTTTGTAGCGGAACGATCGGAAGCTGATTCCCAGGAGTTCGGCGGCCTTGGTCTTGTTGTAGCGGGCTTTGAGCAGGGCGTCCTCGAGCATTTTCTTTTCGATGTCCTCGATATAGGTGTCGAGCGACTGATCGTTCGTGCGCTCGTTCAGGGCGCTGTCGTGCTCGTGCACGCTGACCTGTTCCAGCATCAGGTCTTCGTACCTGATACGGTTGTTTTCGCACATGGTCACGGCGCGCTGCAGGATATTGATCAATTCCCTGACATTGCCCGTATAGTGATGGTCCCGCAGCGCCTGCATGGCTTCGGCCGTGATTTCGGGTATTTCGGCCTCCTCCCACTGCTCGGTGATTTCACGCAGGAAACGCTGCGCGAGCTCCTCGATGTCCTCGCGCCTTTCCCTGAGGCCCGGCATCGGCAATTCGATGACGTTCAGCCGGAAGAACAGGTCATTGCGAAACTTGCCGGCTTCGACCAGCGGTTTGAGGGGCTGGTGCGACGCGCTCAGGATGCGCACGTCGACCGGCACCTCGCGGCGCGCGCCAATGGGCAGCACCGCCTTTTCCTGTATCGCGCGCAACAATTTGACCTGCATGTGCAGCGGCAGGTCCGCGACCTCGTCCAGCAGCAGGGTGCCGCCGTCGGCCGCCTGGAACAGGCCTTCCTTGTCCGCGGCCGCGCCGGTGAAGCTGCCCTTGCGATGACCGAAGAACTCGCTTTCCATCAATTCGGTGGGGATGGCTCCGCAGTTGACGGGGACGAACGGGTGGTCCGAGCGCGGCCCGAGGTCGTGGATCAGCCGCGCGGCCAACTCCTTGCCGGAGCCCGACTCGCCGGAAATCATGACCGGGGCCTGGCTGCGCGCCAGTTTCCGGATCATGGCCTTGCATTTGCGGATCGCCTCGGAGTGACCGATCATCTGTTCCAGCGCATCTTCGGCGAAGGGGCTGTCCTCGGCCTGTCTGTCCGCCTTGCTCTCGGCTTCTTCCACCCGCAGCTTGAGCGCGGTATTGACCAGTTTTCTGAGGATCGACAGGTCGACCGGCTTGGACACGAAGTCGAAGGCACCGATCTTGAGCGCCAGCACGGCGTCCTCGACCTTGCCGTGGGCGGTGATGACCGCGACCGGCAGTTGCGGGTGGCGTTCCACGATTTCACGGACCAGGTCCAGGCCGTTGCCGTCCGGCAGGCGCATATCGGTCAGACAGAAGCTGAACCGGTCGCCAGCCAGGGCCTGGCGCGCCGTTGCGAGATCCTCCGCGGTGGTCACTTTCAGACCCATGCGGTTCAGCGTGAGATCGAGCAATTCCCTGATATCGGGTTCGTCGTCGATGACAAGTACGTGGTGCTGCATGTGTTCTAAGCCATCTGCTCGGTCAGGTTCTGGCTCCCGCGTGCAAGGGCGAGGCGGATGATAAAGCGCGTTCCCTGGCCGGGTTTCGAGTCCACCGTGAGTTCGGCCTGGTTCACCTCGCAAAGTTGCCGCGCAATGTATAAACCCAGGCCGGAGCCTTTCGGGTTGGTCGTATAGAACGGCTCGAATATGTGCTTGATCTGCTCATCGGCGATACCCGGTCCGTTGTCTTCGACACAAATCAGGCAATAGCCCGTCTCCTCGAGTTGCCGGGCATTGATTTCCACGCGCGGCGGAACGCCTTCCCGGCCGGCGTGTTGCAGCGCATTTTCCATCAGTTTCCACACCGCCTGGTGTAACTGGCTGCGGTCGAATAATACCAGCACTTCGTGCGCATCGACATCACTGCTGAGATCAATTTCCATGGCCGGCAGGGCATTCTTGAACTCTTCCACGATTGCCTCGAGCCAGGCGCCCAGTTCGAAGATGTCGGGCCGTGATTTTTCCCGCCGTGACAACTGCAGGATGTTTTCCACGATACCGTTCATGCGCCGGGACTGGTTGTGGATGATGTCGACCAGGCGCGCGTCGCCTTCGGGCAGGACCTCCGATTCGGCCAGTAACTGCGCGGCGTGGCTGACGGCCGCGAGCGGGTTACGGATCTCGTGCGCTATGCTGCCGGATAACTTGGCCAGTGAACTGGCCGACAATTCCAGGGCCCTTTGCGCGACCACGTCGTTGTCTTCGAGAAAAATCAGCACGCGGATGCCGGCGGTGCCCGGCAGCGAGACGAATTTGGGCACGACGTCGGCCTGGCTGGCGTGCAGCGTGACCGGACCCCTTTCGCGGGACGGGTCGCTGCGCCAGGCGGCCATGGCGCCGTCTATCTCGGGTGACACCTCGGCCAGCAGCTTGCGGTTCGCGGGCGGGCTGCCCAGCAGAAACCAGGCCGATTCATTCATCACCTGGATTTCCCCGTCGGCGTCGACGGCCAGCACACCGCTGCGCATCCGGCGGATGATCAACTCGTTGATCTGTTCCAGCCGGGTCAGTTGCACCGCCTGGCGCTCGGCCAGGACGCGGTAGTCGCGTAACCAGTGCGCCAACAGGTTGACCAGGACCGTGATAATGAACGTGGTTGTACCGTACAGGCTGGCTTCAACCAGGTCCGTGTTGACCGCCTGTTGTAACAGCACGTCGGCCAATGCCTCACCGACGAAGGCGATGACCACCAGCGCGGCAAAAAATAGGGCCATGCGCAGTGGCAGCAAAATGGCGGCGGAAGCGCTGGCGAAGATCAAGAGGATACCGAGCCCGCTGTCGGGCCCGCCGAACATGAACAGCAGCACCGAAAGGAACACGATGTCGAGAAACAACGAGATCTGCGCCAGCATGTAATGCTCGGCATTGTTGCGCCGGGCCTCCGCCGTCAGGTAGATGGCCATGACGAAATAGGATATGAGCACGGTGCCGATGACGGCGTCGTTGTCGAGGGCGGGTGATTTGATCAGAAGGCCGGTAAAATACGCCGCGGTCAGCGCCAGGCTGATGAACAGCCTGAAGCCGTTGAGATAGGCCAGGACCCTTCGGGTCAGGTCCCTCGACAGGGCATATTTGCTGATGTCCGTGTGTTCGCTCACCGTAATTCTGTCACCTGGCAGGGACGGCCCCGGAAACGAGCCCCCGATTGCATTCGGGTGGAGTATATCATTGTGCCCGGTCTTTGCTTTGCCGACTGTTTCGGGCGAAAATACCCGCTTTGGCGAATCCGGCTTCCAACCACTGAATCCCCAACTTTTCCCGAGGAGATGTTATGAATTTCCATGAATATCAGGCGAAAGAATTATTCGCCGGTTACTCCATTCCGATTCCGCCTGGCACGGTGGCGCACACACCCGATGAAGCCGTGGTCGCGGCCCAGGACATCGGCGGCGGCATGTGGGTGGTCAAGGCCCAGGTGCACGCGGGCGGCCGCGGCAAGGCCGGTGGCGTAAAGCTCGTGAAAAGCCTCGACGAAGTGCGTGCGGAAACCAAGCGCATGCTGAACATGAAGATCAGCACCTACCAGACCGGCGGGCGGGAGTTGCCGGTGGATTCCGTGTTGATCGCCGAGGCGACCGACATCGAGGCCGAACTGTATCTTTCGGCCCTTATCGACCGGGTCAACCGCTGTATCACCTTCATGGGTTCGGCCGCCGGCGGCGTGGATATCGAGCAGGTGGCGACGACCGAGCCGGAGAAGATCATCACCGTCAATATCGACAACACGACCGGTTATCGCGCGTTCCATGGCAGGAAGATGGGTTTTGGCATGGGCCTCGGCGCGAAGCACGTCAAGCAACTGACGGCCATCATGGGCGCGGCCTACCGCCTGTTCGTCGACAAGGACCTCAGCCTGCTCGAGATCAACCCGCTGATCGTAGACGGCGATGACAACCTGGTCGCGCTCGATGCCAAGATCAACATGGATGACAACGCCATGTTCAGGCACCCCGACATGGCCGCCATGCGGGACGAGGCGCAGGAAGACCCGACCGAGGTCGCGGCCAGCCGTTTCGATCTCAACTACGTGACCCTGGACGGCAACATCGCCTGCATGGTCAACGGGGCGGGCCTGGCCATGGCCACGATGGACGTGGTCAAGCTCAACGGCGGGGAGCCGGCCAATTTTCTCGACGTCGGTGGCGGCACCAACGCGGAACGCGTACGGGAAGCTTTCAAACTGATCCTGACCGGCGAACATGTGGAGGCCATCCTGGTGAACATATTCGGCGGTATCGTGCGTTGCGACCTGATTTCCAAAGGCATCATCGCCGCCGTCAAAGAGGTCGGTGTGGAGGTGCCGGTGGTCGTCAGACTGGAAGGCACCAATGTGGATGAAGGCAGGCGCCTGCTGGCGGACAGTGGTTTGGACATCATTTCCGCCTCGGACCTGAACGACGCCGCGGTCAAGGTGGTTGCGGCAGCCAACAACAGCGGGGTGGCGCAATGAGCGTTTTGATCAACAAGGAAACCAAAGTACTGTGCCAGGGCTTCACCGGCAGCCAGGGCACCTTTCATTCCGAGCAGGCGCTGGAATACGGTACGCAGATCGTCGGCGGGGTGACACCCGGGAAAGGCGGGCAGCAGCATCTCGGTCTGCCGGTATTCGATACCGTCACCGAGGCCGTAAGGGAAACCGGTGCGGATGCCACGGTCATTTACGTGCCGCCGCCATTCGCCGCGGACGCCATACTGGAAGCTGCCGATGCGGGTATCGAGATCATCGTCGCGATCACCGAGGGTATCCCGGTACAGGACATGATGCGCGTCAAGGCGGTTTTGAAGAACCAACCGGATACCTGGCTGATCGGTCCGAACTGCCCGGGCATCATCACCCCGGGTGAGTGCAAGATCGGCATCATGCCGGGGCGCATACACAGCCCGGGCAAGGTGGGTATCGTTTCCCGCTCCGGTACGCTGACGTACGAAGCCGTTTACCAGACCACGCTGGAGAACCTGGGCCAGTCGACGGTCATCGGTATCGGCGGCGACCCGATCCAGGGAATGAACTTTATCGATTGTCTGCGTTTGTTCCAGGATGACGAGCAGACCGAGGGCATTATCATGGTCGGCGAAATCGGCGGCAGCGCCGAAGAGGATGCGGCGGAGTTCATCTCCTCCTACGTCACCAAGCCGGTCGTCGCGTATATCGCGGGCGTGACCGCACCGCCCGGAAAACGTATGGGCCACGCCGGCGCCATTATCGCCGGCGGCAAGGGCACCGCCGAGGCCAAGTACGAGGCGCTGGAGGAAGCGGGCGTGACCACGGTCCGCTCGCCCGCCGATCTCGGCAACGCGATGGCGAAAGCCCTCTGAGAAACGTGAGCCGGCCCGCCCGAAAACACCGCGTCAGGCACCACGATCCCGGGTGCTGATCAAGGGCGGGCCCGAGGCAGTCTGATCGCGATGGTCCACATTGCACTTGCACAACTGGATTTTCCGGTCGGCGACCTGGCTGGCAACGTGGCGCGCGCGCGCCGCTGCATCGACGAGGCCGTGGGGCTCGGCGCGGACCTCGTGCTGTTCCCCGAATTGGCCATCAGCGGGTATCCGCCCGAAGACCTGCTGCTGCGGCCGGGGTTTATCCGGCAGTGCCAAACCGCGCTCGAGGCTTTGACCGCAAGCGTGCACGACATCGATGTCGTGATCGGGCATCCGTGGCAGGACGGCGACGAGCGGTTCAACGCGGTCAGCTGGATACGCGCTGGCCGGGTGCTGGGCCGTTACCGCAAGCAGGTGTTGCCCAACTACGCGGTGTTCGACGAGCACCGTTACTTTGCGCAAGGCCGCAAACCCCTCGTGCTGGAACTCAAGGGGGTGCAAATCGCCATCCTCATTTGCGAGGACAGCTGGGTCAGCGGACCCGCGCTGCAGGCGCGCTCTGCCGGCGCCGAACTGTTGCTGGTACCGAACGCCTCGCCGTACCACGATGAAAAACTCGCAACCCGGTTGGACATGCTCGAGGCGCACCTTGACGACTGTGGCCTACCGCTGGTCTATTGCAACCTGGTCGGCGGGCAGGACGAACTGGTTTTCGACGGGCGTTCGATGCTGTTGTCGGCCAACGGCGATATCAGCGTGGCGCCCGGTCCGTGCGAGGAAAAAGTGCTGTTGGTGGAGTACGACCCGGGCTCGAGGCGCCTGGGCTTCAGGCCGGAGCAGCGAGCCGGGAGCAGCGCCGACATCCGTTCCGCTGAGGACATGAACGCCTGCATCTACACCGTGCTGGTGCGGGGGCTGAAGGATTACGTGGCGAAAAATGGCTTCACGGACGTCGTCTTGGGCCTGTCGGGCGGGATCGACTCCGCGTTGACCCTCGCACTGGCCGCCGATGCACTGGGCGCCGAACACGTTCACGGCATCATGATGCCTTCACGCCACACGTCGCGCCTGAGCCTGGACCTGGCCCGTGAGCAGGCCGAGATGCTCGGTGTCAACTATCGCGAAATCAGTATCGAGCCTGGTTTCAGGGCCCTGATCGATTCGTTGAGCCAGTCCTTCGCGGGTTACGCGGCCGATATCACCGAAGAGAACCTGCAGGCCAGGCTGCGCGGTAACCTGTTGATGGCCTTGTCGAACAAGTTTGGCTGGTTGGTGCTGGCGACGAGCAACAAAAGTGAACTGGCCGTCGGCTACAGTACGATTTACGGCGATATGTGCGGGGGTTTTTCACCGATCAAGGACTGCATGAAAACGCGTGTTTTCGAGCTCAGCAACTACCGCAACACGATTTCGGCCGCGATTCCGCAGGCGGTCATCGAGCGCCCGCCTTCGGCGGAACTGGCGCCCGGCCAACTCGACCAGGACAGCTTGCCCGCGTATGACCTGCTCGACCAGATCCTGAATCGTTACATCGAGCAGGATCTTTCGATCGCCGACATCGTCGCAGACGGGTACGACGAGGCGCTGGTGCGCCGTGTGGCGGCGATGGTCATCAGGAATGAGTACAAGCGGCGCCAGGGCGCGCCCGGTGTGCGGATTACGTCAAAGGCCTTCGGTCGCGACCGGCGCTACCCGATCACCGCACTCTGGCACGAAGAAAGTATTGCCGAGCGCTAGGCAACGCGGCTCAGTCTTTACCCCAGGGCCAGAGCCACTTGAAGAAACTTTTTTTCTTTGGCTTGCCGTTGACCAGCGGACTGTCAGGGTAGTTCAGCGCCAGGATTTTCATCGTGTCTTCGGCCAGTTCCGGCAGCTTCATTTTCGTGTAGCAGGTATGCAGGAGTTCGAGTGCGTTGACCGTCTCCGGTGAACCGGGATAGGTCTCGAGCATGTAGCGGGCACGGTTGGCGGCCGCGACATAGGCTTTTCGCCGCAGGTAATAGCGGGCGATATCGAGTTCGTAGTACGACAGGTTGTTGCGCAAAAACACCATGCGCTGACGCGCGTCGGGTGCGTAGCGGCTGTCAGGGAAGCGGCGCACCAACTCGTTGAAGTCACGAAAAGATTCCTTGGCCGCGGTCTGGTCCCGGTCGCGCACGCGGGAGGGCATCAGCCGTTCCATGAAGCCGACGCGCACGTCGTAATTGGTGAGACCGCGCAGGTAATACGCGTAGTCGACATTTGGGTGGGTGGGGTAGGTGCGAATGAATCGATCCGCGGTGGATAACGCCAATTCGGTCTTGCCGCCCTTGTAATAGGCGTAGGCCAGTTCCAGTTGCGCCTGCTCCGCGTAGCGGCCAAACGGATAAACCGTCGTCAGGGCTCGGTACTGCCTGATGGCGCGGTCCCAGTTCTTGCCGTCCAGTGAACGCTTCGCCTTGGCGTACATCTCGGACGCGGGCACGCCGGTATCCTGGTCCACCTTCTTGTCCTTTCTGCAACCCGAAGCCGCGACCGTCATCAGAACGACGAGAATCGTGATCACTATCCTGGAGGCCGGTGACAGTTTCCTGGAAGAAAGGAGGGGGGACATGCAAAAACCTGGCTGTGTGCTGGAGGCGGAATGATAGCGAAAAGACCCGCATAAAGCCATACAATAGGCCGCGGCGTCCTTTGACCGGTTGAGGAAGTATGGAGAAGCGGATCAGTCTGGCCGAGCAAGTCTTGCGCGAGCAAGGCGGCCGGCGCGTGGACCAGGCTGCCGTATCCTTGTTTCCCGGCTATTCGCGAGCGCGGCTGCAGCAATGGATCAAGAACGGTGAACTGACGGTCGACGGCAAACGCACGAGGCCCAGCGCGCGACTCAGCGGGGGCGAAGTCCTGCGTATCGAGGCCCGTGTCGTGCCTGAAGGGGAGGTGTTGCCCGAGGCCATCCCGCTCGATGTCATCTTTGAAGACCCTCACCTGCTGGTCGTCAACAAGCCGGCCGGCCTCGTCGTGCATCCCGCGGCTGGTAACTGGCGGGGGACCCTGCAAAACGCGTTGCTGCACCATGACCCGGACATGGATTTGCTGCCCCGCTCCGGCATCGTTCACCGGTTGGACAAGGACACCAGCGGCGTCATGGTCATTGCGCGCAGCCTCGAAGCGCATGCGAGCCTGGTGGATCAACTGCAGGCGCGCCGCATGAGCCGCATCTACGAGGCGGTCGTGAAAGGGGAAGCGCCGTCCTCCGGCACGATTCGCGGCGCGATTGGCCGCAGTCCCCGCGACCGCAAGAAGATGGCCGTCGTCGCCGGCGGCAAGCCGGCGAGAAGTCATTACCGGCTGTTGCGGCGCCTGCCGGGCGCCAGCTTTGTCGAAGTCACGCTGGAGTCGGGGCGCACCCACCAGATACGGGTGCACATGGCGCATGTCGGCTTCCCAGTCGTCGGCGATCCCTTGTACGGCCGCGGCCCGGTGCGGGCAAAGGGGCTGCCGCCGGCCGCGGCCGCCGCGATCAACACGTTTCCGCGCCAGGCGCTGCACGCCCGGACGTTGAAACTGGAGCATCCCCTGGGCGGGGAAGCCCTGGAATTTCAGGCGCCGCTGGCGGCCGATATCTCCGGCCTGATCGCAGCGCTGGAGGCGGCCGGGCGTGACTGACCCCGGCTTGCCCGGCGTAATACGGCCCGACTGGCCAGCGCCGCCCAATGTCCGGGCGTTTTCGACGACGCGGTCCGGCGGCTTTAGCCGCGGCCCCTGGGCCAGCCTGAATCTCGGTGCGCGCTGCGGAGACGAACCCGGGAACGTCAACCGCAACCGGGAGTTGTTGTGCGCGGCCCTGCCGTCCGCGCCGCACTGGCTCATGCAGGCGCATGGCACAGGCGTGGCCGCCATCGATGAAAACAGTGGCGGATTGCCGCCGGCGGACGCCGCGTTCACCCGCCAGCGCGGGCAGGTCTGCGTGGTCCTCAGCGCTGACTGCCTGCCGTTGCTGCTGTGTAACCGGGCCGGCACGGTTGTCGCCGCGGTGCACGCGGGCTGGCGCGGCCTGGCGGCGGGCGTGGTGCAGGCCGCGGTCACGGCGCTCGGGTGCGAGGCGGGCAGCCTGATCGCCTGGCTCGGTCCGGCCATCGGTCCGCGGGCTTTCGCGGTGGGCCGCGACGTGTTCAATGCGTTTACCGGCGTTTGTGCCGACAATGCGCTTGCGTTCGTACCAGACGGCGGGGCCTGGCGCGCGGACCTGTACGCACTGGCCCGGCTGGCGTTGAAGTCAGTGGGCGTGACCCGCGTCTGGGGCGGACAGTACTGCACCTACACGCAGGCCGAGGCATTTTTCTCCTATCGGCGTGACGGCGTGACCGGCAGAATGGCGAGTGTGATCTGGCTTAATTGAAGCTAACCGGAATACACGCGCGCCATTGTCTGTAACCAAACCCGGCCGCTCGCCCCCGCAGCTCTCGAATCAACCAGCATTCTTATGTGTTCTGGTTGCCGTCATTCTCGAGGGAATCAGCGCGGCACAAAAGTCCGGCAGGTCATTGTCTCGGGGCTTGGCGTTCCCGGCCCCCGCGCTTTGCAGCCACTGCAGCCAGGTGCGCGCGTGAGCCCCCGACGACGAGTTGGGATCGACCCTGCCAAGAAGCTCCTGCGCTTCCTGGATCGCGTTTTCCTGCGCGTAAATCCAGCCGATGTCGTAGAGGATGCAATTCTGGTCTGCATGCAATTGGGGTATGGCGTCGGAGGTAACGCCCAGTCTTACCAAATCCGGGAGCGCCTCTTTGTAACGCTTGAGATGCAGATAGGTCAAAGCCCGCCATGCCAGCATCGTCGTCGGTTTTGAAGGAAGCCGGCCGCTGATCTCGAATTGGGTGGCCGCCTGTTCATATTCCCCGCGATTGAAATGAACGATGCCGAGATTATCGCGCGCCAGGACATCATCGGGATAGGCTTTCACAACGTGAGACCAGAGCGTGAGTTCGTTTTGCCACACCCGGATTTGTTGACGCGTGGTTGCAATCAGGAAAGCAAGGAACGGCAGAGTCACCATGAATACCAGCACCTTTCCGGGCTTTCCGCTTCGCTTCAGTAAGCGCAGTATGCCGGCGGCTACCAGCAGATAGACCGGCAGCATCGGAAAATAGGTGTAGCGGTCAGCTGCGCCTTGACCGCCTACCTGGATCAGGCCGATAACGGGAGACAGCGTGAGCAGATAAAAAAGCCACGAGACCAGCCACGCCGGACGGTGTCTGGTCCAAGCCCGGAAAACAGCCCACGTGATCACCAGGAACACCACTACGGGCGTAAAAGCTTTCCACGTGATTGCATGCGCCGCTGACACGGCGTAGGGGTAGTGCGGGGAAAGATGAACTGGAACCAGAAAATGGACCAAATACAAAACAACGCTGTTAAAAGCATTGAGCACTCTCAGGTCCAAGGGTTTTTGGGAGAGAGCGGCTTGTTGTGCCATCAGCGTCAGAATGATCAGCAACATCGACAACAGAATAAAAGGGATCTTTTCCGCAAGGAGTTGGCCGAAGGATTTCTGTTCAATCGAACTCAAAATTGGCTTGATGATTCGTGTGCGGCGCAGCGGGTATACGTCGATGAGCAACAAGACCGCCGGAAAGGTGGCGGCCATGGGTTTGGACAGCACTGCCAGGGAATAGAGGAAAACGACACCCACATACCATCGGGTCCTGTGCGCCTGGCGGCAGGTTACGTACTGGACGTAAGCCAGCAGCGATAACAGCAGGAATAGCTGGCACAGCAGATCTTTTCGTTCGGCGACCCACGCCACTGACTCAACGTGCTGGGGATGGACAACGAACATGAGAGCGGCCAGAAACGCCGCAATCAGGGAGCGGTTATCCGTATTGATGGGATAGCTTTTTGACCCGGGGTCGTTCAGACCAAAGACCACCATGGCCAAAATGAATACCAGGGAGCCGTTTAAGGAATGAATGATATTGTTGCTCAGATGGAATCCCCACGGATCCAGCCCGCCATACATCTGGTAATCCAACGCCCAGGACACCCATGTCAGCGGATGCCAGTTGTAATACTCCAGTGATTTCAGCATCCAGATCAGGTTTTCAGCGTTGAATCTGGAAATGTGCTTATTTCCGAGCAAATAGTATTTGGAATCCCATACCAGCGCGTGCGCGGCCGTCTGTTGGTAAACGAGCAATGCCACCGTCACCAGCAGCAAGACCCCCAAAAATAATTTCAAATCAGTTCTAACGGGTGTCTGGTTCATGGTCTTTCCTGATCGTTTCGCGGGGCAGAAGGCCTATCGATCCAACCCGGCGCCGGGAATCGCAACAGGATGGATATCGCTTTCATGGGACCGAATCCGCAAGACCAGCCTGATCTCAGTCGTCGGTATTTTGCAGTGCGCCGATCAGTCTCGCTGTATCGGAAGCACGCGTCGAATGGGCGAATACGAACCGGGCCAGGTCGTCACTGCCGGGCCAGGTCAAAAACTCGATGCCCTTTGCGGCCAGGTTTTCGAAGCCCTGCGGCGTCCAGCGAACGAAAACCTCGTTGGCTTCGACCGGATTTTCCAGGCTGGCCTCGGGATGAGCCTCTACGGCCCGGGCAAACAGCGCGGCCTGGCGGTTCCCGTGCGAGGCCAGCTGTAACCAGCGGTCATTTTCGATGTAGGCCAGCAATTGCGCCGAAACGTAACGCATCTTGCTCAGCAGGTGGCCGGAGCGTTTGCGCAGGCGCTCGGCCGTTTCATGCCATTGCGGCCGGTTGAAAAAAACCAGCGCCTCCGCGGCCATGCAGCCGTTCTTGCTGGCGCCGAATGAAAGTACGTCGATACCCGCATCCACGGTGATATCGCGCGGCCGGCAGGCGAGAGATGCGAGGGCGTTCGCAAACCGGGCGCCATCCATATGCGTGTGCATGCCGCGGCCGTGTGCGAATTCACATAATGCTTCGATTTCAGCCACCGAGTAGACGGTGCCCCGCTCGGTGCTTTGGGTCAGGCTCAGCGCGCTGGGTACGTAACTGTGAATGCCATGGCCTTCCGCGGCCCGTATCGATTCCCCGAGTCGGCCGGGCGCGACCTTGCCGGCGGCGCCCGCCACCGGCACCAGCCGCGAGCCGTTACCGAAAAACTCGGGCGCGCCGCATTCGTCATTGAGAATGTGGGCGGTTTCGTGGCAATAGACACTGCCCCAGGGCGGGGTTACCGCCGCCAGCGCGATGGCGTTGGCGGCCGTGCCGGTGGACAGCGGCAGCACGGACACCTCGCAGCCGAAAAGGTCTGAAAAAGCCGCGTCCAGCCGCAATGACCAGTCGTCTTCCGCGTAGGCATGAGCGGGTCCGCGGTTGGCTTCCAGCAGGGCCTCCATGATGGCCGTCGCGGCCGGTGATTCGTTATCGCTTCTGAAATTGATCGTCATGGTTCTCAGGGTCGTCCGGGCAAGCCCAGATTATAGGTGCGAAGACGGCGCTTGTCGCCGGGAACGGGAGTGCTGCCGCCCACAGGCTGGCCTCCGGCCGGCCGCGCTGGGATAATCGCGCGCATGAATTCCGGCGCATCACTCCTTATACAGGCGCACCATATACAGGTGCACTATGCGGGTTGAAGCGGATGCACGGGCGGCGCTCGACCGGATAGAAGACCAGCTGGATGACCTGCTGCAGGTCGATGCCCCCTGGTGCCGGCAGCGGATCGGGGCCGTGCGGAAAAAGCTCGGCAAAGGCCAGGATGTCTCGGCCCAGCTCGATGCGCTGGAGCAGCGCTGCACGCGCTCCGCGCAGCAATGCGAGGCCAGGAAGGCGAGTATGCCGCGGCCGGCTTACGACCCTCAACTGCCCATCACCGCGCACAGGGATGACATCGTCGCTGCCATCGATAAGCACCAGGTGCTGGTCATCGCCGGCGAGACCGGCTCCGGCAAGACCACGCAGATACCGAAGATGTGCATCGAGGCGGGGCGCGGCGTTCGCGGCATGATCGGCTGCACGCAGCCGCGGCGGATCGCGGCCCGGGCCATGGCCGACCGGGTCGCGGAAGAACTGCATACAACGCTCGGAGAGCTGGTCGGCTACCAGGTGCGGTTTCGGGAGAAGCTGGGCCGGAACACCCTCGTCAAGTTCATGACCGACGGCATCCTGTTGGCGGAAACCCACAACGACAGACGGCTGGACGCCTACGACACGATCATCGTCGACGAGGCGCACGAGCGCAGTCTCAATATCGATTTCCTGATCGGTTACCTCAAGCGCCTGCTTCCGCGCCGGCCGGACCTGAGGGTCATCGTCACCTCGGCCACGATCGACACGGAAAAATTCGCCCGGCATTTCGACGCTGCGCCGGTGATAGAAGTTTCCGGGCGCGGCTACCCGGTCGACGTCGTTTACCAGCCGCTGGAAGCCGACGGCGGCGCCTCGTCCGACCGCGACCTGTATCAAGGCATCGCCCGCGCGCTACGGCACTTGAACCGGATCGACCCGATGGGCGATACGCTGGTCTTTCTCAGCGGCGAGCGCGAAATCCACGAGGCCCGGGACTTCCTCAAGCGGCAGCATTTTCGCCACACGGAGGTCCTGCCCCTGTTCGCCAGGCTATCGGCCGCCGAGCAGCGCAGGGTATTTCACCCGGGGCCCGAACGGCGCATCATCCTGAGCACGAACGTGGCGGAAACCTCGCTGACGGTGCCGCGTATCCGCTTCGTCATCGATTCCGGGCTGGCCCGGGTCAGCCGTTATTCGCACGCCAGCCGCGTGCAGCGCCTGCCGATCGAAGCGATTTCCCGGGCGGCCGCCAATCAACGCAAGGGCCGTTGCGGGCGCCTCGGCCCGGGCGTGTGCGTGCGGCTCTATAGCGAGGAGGACTTCGAGGCACGGCCCGAGTTCACCGAGCCGGAAATCCTGCGCACGTCCCTGGCCAGCGTGATTCTGCGCATGCTGGTCGCGGGGCTCGGCAGCGTGGAACGGTTCCCGTTTCTCGACCGCCCGCCGCCGCGCATGGTCAATGACGCCTACCACTTACTGTTCGAGCTGGGGGCTATCGACAAAGACAAGCGGGTCGTGGAACTGGGCCGTCGACTGGCGCGCTGGCCGGTGGACGTGCGGCTGGCGCGCATGCTCATCGAAGGCGCAAGCCTGGGGTGCCTGCGCGAGTTGCTGGTGTTGGCGGCCGCGCTGACGATACAGGACCCGCGGGAGCGCCCGCTCGAGGCCCGCGAAGCGGCCGAGGCGGCGCACGCGCGATTCGACGCCGGGAATTCCGACTTCGCCGCCTTGCTGAAGCTGTGGGAATACCTCGTGCGCGAACGCCGGGAGCGGTCCGGCAGCCAGTTCCGCAAGCTTTGCGGGCGGGAGTTTCTGAACTGGCAAAGAGTGAACGAGTGGTTCGACCTGGAACGCCAGCTGCGCGAACTGGCCGGGGAAGGTCAACTGCGCGTCAACAGGAAGCCCGCCAGCCCTGAGAAAATCCACATGGCGGTGCTGGCGGGGCTGCTCAGCAATATCGGCAAAATCAACCCCGAAGACGGCAGTTATACGGGCCCGCGCTCGAAACGTTTTCGCATCTTTCCGGGATCCGGCCTGTTCGGCCAAAAGCCGCAGTGGCTGATGGCGGCGGAAATCGTGGAAACCAGCAAGACCTGGTCGAGGATCAATGCCGCGATCGAGCCCGCATGGATCGAGCAACAGGGCGCTCACCTGCTTCGGCGGCACTATTTCGATCCTCACTGGTCACGCAGCAAGGGGCGGGTCATTGCCTTCGAGCAGGTGAGCCTGTTCGGGCTGGTCATCGTCGAACGCCGCCCGGTCGACTACGGGCGGATCGACCCTGCCGAGGCGCGCAGGCTGTTCATCCGCGCGGCACTGGTGCGGGGAGAACTGGATACGCGTGCGCGCTTCATGCGCAGCAACCGCAAGGTCCGCGAGGAAATCGAGGCGCTCGAACACAAGCGTAGGAAACACGACGTGCTGGTGGACGAAGCGGACTTGTCCGACTTCTTCGACGCGCGCATACCCCCGGAGGTATGCGACAGCCAAAGCTTCGAACGCTGGCTCGGCCAGCTGGGGGAGAAGGGGCGGGCGCGGTTGTATCTCAGTCACGACGTGCTGCTGCGCGAGCAAGCCGGCGGGGCGCCGCCCGAGTTATACCCGGATGACATGGAAATCGGGCTGCAGACATTTCCGCTGCGTTACCATTTCGAGCCGGGTGATGCCGCCGACGGCGTGACCCTGACCGTTCCGCTGGCGCAGCTCAATACGCTCCAGGACGGGCATTTGCAGTGGCTGGTGCCGGGCCTGCAGCGGGAGAAGGTCACCGCCCTGATCCGGGCCCTGCCAAAACCGCAGCGCAGGGCCCTGACGCCGGCGCCACAGTTTGCCGAGGCCGCGCTGCAGCGTTTGCAGGGCCGCTACCCCGAGCCTTTCCTGCCCGGGCTCGCAGCGGCTCTGAGCGCTATTTCCGGCCTCGAGATCGAGGCCGGCGATTTCGCTGAGGCGGCTTTGCCGGAATACCTGCGAATGCGGGTGGAAGTCATCGATGGCGCAGGGCGGGTCATCGCCGGGGGCCGCGACCTGGAGCAATTGCAGTCGCAGTTCGGCGATCAGGCCAGGCGCTCGTTCATGGACGAGGTCGGCGAAACGTACCGTTACGACGGTGAACGCGAATGGGTGTTTGGCGACTTGCCGGAAAGCGTTGTGCGCACCGGGCCGGACGGGAAAAAGGCGCGGGCCTGGCCTGGCCTGGTCGAGCAGCAGGATGGCGTGGGTTTGCGGCTGTTCGCGACGCGGAACGAAGCGGTCGAGGCGCACCATTTCGGTGTATTGCGGTTACTGGAGCTGCAGTTGCAAAGCCGCTTGCAGGACCTGCGCCGGCACCATGGGCTGAACGAGCGCAACCTGGTGGCCTGGGGCGCATTGGGCTCGACAACCGCGCTATTGACCGATTTGGCCAAAAGCAGCCTGGCGCTGGCGGCCGCGGAGCGGCCCGGCGGCGTGCGCGGCCCTGCGGGCTTCGAGGCCCTGTTGGCGGCCCTGCGTGTCGAAGTGGGCCCGGTATTCCGCCGCCAGGCCGGCGTGCTGGACCAGGCGCTTGGAATGTGGCGCGCCCTGTCACTGCATCTCGACCATGAATTTGAGGAGACGCGTCCGCATGTATACCATGATATGCGCAGCCAGCTGGATGACATGGTATACGATGGTTTCCTCGCGGACCTTTCTCCCTCCCGGCTGGAACATTATCCGCGCTATCTGAGGGCCATGCAGTTGCGGTTGGAGTCCGTGGAGCGCGATCCCCAGCGGGACGCGGCGAGGCTGCAACAGGTGCAGGCTTTCTGGCAGCAATATCTCGGGCTTCTCGCCGAGGGACGTGAATATGACGAAGCCGTGGACCGATTCCGTTGGTTAATCGAGGAGTTTCGCGTGTCGTTATTCGCCCAGCAACTGGGAACCAGTGGCAAGGTTTCCCCGGCGCGCTTGCGCCAGGCGTGGCGGGCCATCGGCTGAACCGGAGCCGTCAACGCCCGCCATTGGGATTTTGCGATGACAAATGACGCCAGAACAATCCTGGACCAACGCCTTAAGGCGTACCGTGACTCGGTGGGCGCTGCGGCTGACGAGTGCCTCGAACTGGCGCACGGGTTGTGTGCGGGCAGGCTCGGCCGCGCCGACAATCTCGCTTTACTGAACCAGTTGCTGGACGTCCTCGGCGGGCTTGCGCCGGACCCGCACACGGTCAGTTGCGCCATGCTGTTCGTTGCCGCGGAATGCGGTGAGGACCTGACGGCTATCCGTTCAGAACTGTCCGCGGAGGTTAACGAACAGCTGGAGCAGCTGTTTTATCTCATCAAGTTGGAATCAGAACACCTGCCGGCCAGCACCGCCCACACGGCCGAGGGCCTGCGGCGCCTGTTGCTGGCGCTGGTCGAGGACATCCGCGTCGTGTTGATCGCGCTCGCCTGGCAACTGGTCAGGCTGCAGCGGCTGAAGGACGACCCGCAAAAAGCTGAACCGTTGGCGCGCGAGGTCATGCTGATCCACGCGCCGCTGGCAAACCGGCTCGGCGTCTGGCAATTGAAATGGGAGATGGAGGACCTTGCCTTTCGCGTCACTCAGCCGCAGGAATACCGCCGTATTGCCCGCTTGGTGGCGGAACGGCGCAAGGACCGCGAGATTTTCATCCAGGGTTTCATGAAGAAACTGCGGGAGGTGCTGCAGAGCGCGGGGATAGAGGGTGAAGTCAAGGGGCGCCCGAAGCACATCTACAGCATC
This sequence comes from uncultured Gammaproteobacteria bacterium, assembly GCA_963774415.1. Classification (GTDB taxonomy): domain Bacteria; phylum Pseudomonadota; class Gammaproteobacteria; order Xanthomonadales; family SZUA-36; genus SZUA-36. The sequence continues at coordinate 313,027 of CAVZEU010000004.1, forward strand.
TACCGGAAAATGCAGCGCAAGGGCCTCGACTTTCATGAACTGTTCGACGTGCGGGCCGTGCGGGTTCTGGTCCAGGACGTCCCCACCTGCTACAGCGTGCTGGGCCTGGTTCACACCCAGTGGCAACCGCTGCCCGGCGAGTTCGACGACTACATCACCATGCCGAAAGGGAACCTCTACCGCTCCCTGCACACCGCCGTCATCGGTCCCGAAGGCAAGGTGGTGGAAGTGCAAATCCGTACGTTCGAGATGAACGAGCACGCCGAACTCGGGGTTGCCGCGCACTGGCGCTACAAGGAAGGGGGGCCACGCGACACTGCTTTCGACGCCAAGATCGCCATCATGCGGCAGTTGCTGGAAGCCGGCGAAGACAAGGTCGACGACGAGAGCCTGCTGGAGAGCTTTGCGACCGCGGCCAGCGGCGACCGCGTCTATGTGCTGACACCGAAGGGCCAGGTGTTGGACCTGGCGCTGGGGTCGACGGTGCTGGATTTTGCCTACCACGTGCACACCGAGGTCGGCCACCGCTGCCAGGGGGCGAAGGTCAACGGCCGTATCGTGCCGCTGACACAGCGCCTGCAAACCGGTGACCGGGTCGAAATCCTGACCGGCAAGCACGCCCGCCCGAGCCGCGACTGGCTCAACCCCCGGCTCGGTTTCATCCGCGGGGCGCGGGCCCGGTCCAAGGTCCGGCAGTGGTTCAAGAAAGAGAACCACGAGGAGAACCTGGCGCAGGGCAAGGAACTCGTCGAGGCGGACTTACTGCGCCTGGGCCTGGCGGTGACGGATTTGGAGGGCGTTCCGGGACGCTTCAACTTCAACAGCGTGGAAGACCTCTACGCGGCTGTCGGCAATGGTGATCTGACCGTCAGCCAGATCGTCCACGCCATCGAGCGTGACAAGGCCCGGGAAGCGGAGCCCACGGTCGCCGACCTGATCACCAGAACACCCAAGCGGCGGCGCCCGCCGTCGGCGAAGAAAGCCGATGACGTGGTCATCGAGGGCGTCGGCAACCTGATGACCAGCATGGCCCGCTGCTGCCAGCCGGTACCGGGTGATGCCATCGTCGGTTACATCACCCGCGGCCGCGGCGTGACGATCCACCGCGACGACTGTTCCAATGCGCTGCGCTGGGTCAGGGAGGACAATCCCCGCCTGATCGCCGTGCGCTGGAGGAAACAGGTCGACAGCGGCTATCCGGTCAACCTGGAGATCCGGGCTTACAACCGGCGTGAGCTGATCAAGGACATCTCGTCGATGCTGGCGGCCGCGGACGTGACCGTCAGCGACATCCACAGCCATCTGGACCCGCGCAGCGAAGAAGTGACGATCAACCTGCAGGTCAACGTCGTTGACTTTCAACAATTGAACGATTTGCTCAGCCGCCTGGACACCATTCCCAATGTTTTCGAAGCGCGGCGGTTGCGCAAGGCCTAGCTGCGAAGCCCAGTAAGACGGGTAACAAACGATGAGTGGCAACGGACCTCGCCCGGCCGTTCAGTTCGTGCTCCCGACCCCGGGCGACTGCCGTCCCCCTGATACGAAGCAACGTTTAAAAAAATGAGGCCTTATCCGAACCGGTGCCACACGCATACGACTTTGTTGGAATGCAAACGTGGCCCGCGTATTTCGCCCGTTGGCGTCAGACCGCGTCGGTCTTGAGCGCTTCGAACAGGGCCAGCAGGCTGGTGCGCGCCGCCTGCACGGAAAAATGCGCTTCCACGTTGTGGACGGAGGCTGCTGAAAGCCGCTCCCACAGGGCCTGGTCCTGGTACAGCCTGACGACCTCGCTGGCGAAGGCGGCCGGCTCGGCCGCGATCAGGACTTCCCGCTCGTGTTCGGCGAACAGCCCCTCCACCGCCGCCGGCGTCGCCACCACGGGTTGTCCGTGCGCCATGCTCATATTGACCTTGCCCTTGATTCCCGCGCCATACCGGAGCGGAGCGACCGCCAAACGGCAGCCATCGAGAAATTGGTCGAGCGATTCGACGAAGCCGTGGAAGACGAGACCCTCCGCCTGCAGGGAACGAACTTTCTCGGGCGCCTTGCTGCCGATCAGGTGGAAGCGGGCCTGCGGCAATTGTCGATGCACCAGGGGCCAGATTTCGGTGACGAACCAGCAGGCAGCGTCGACATTCGGCGGATGCTGATAGCCGCCCACGAAAAACAGGTCCCGGCGCTCGGCAAAGCCCTTGCGGGAGCCGGGCACGTCGTGGATGTTGGACAGCACCTGCACGATCTCGCCCGGAACCTCGTCGGCCAGCACCTCCTGCTCGACGGTGCTGACAACGAGCGTGGCGTCCGCGGCCCTGATCACGGACAGTTCCGAGCGGCGGGTTTGTTCCGCGGTGCGTTTCAGCGGTTGGCTGTTTTCGAGTTGAGCGAGACGGCGTTCACGCAAGTAGTGCAGATCGACCGTGTCGAAAATGAACTTGGCGGTCGGACAGTGGCGTTTCAGCATTGAAATGTAATTGACCGCGACGTAGTGCCTGCTGATGAAGACATAGTCGAATTCGGAACCGCGCGTCTTGAAAAAATCATGCAGCGAGTCGAGCCAGGGCTGGTAAAGCACCTCGATGCCGTGTTGTTGCAGGTTTCTGGTATAGCGCCCGGCATAAGCGCGGTTGTCCGCAAAAAACGTCACGCCAAAACCGAGTTCCCTGCAGATCTGGAACAGGGCGGTCAGACGCACGCTGCCCGAATCCTGGTCCGGTTCCGGCGTGGTCGCGTCTATGAACAGGATGCGGCCCTGGTCGAAATGGCGCGCGGCCGCGCGGAGGCCCGCGAGGTCATCCGGATCATTGATTTTTTCGGGTTGCTCTCGCAGTTCGGCGGCCCAGCGTTCAAGGAATTTGCGCTGGTTGACGAGTTGAAATTGCTTGGTGCCCGTGGCGGTATCCGTGCCGGCCGTGACACCTTCGTGGTGGATGACCTCTGAGAACGGCTGCAACATGACCTTGTGGCCTGCGGCGCGCACGCGGAAGGCGAGATCGGTGTCTTCATAATAAGCGGGCGCGTAGCGTTCATCGAGCGCGCCGAGCTCTCTGAACAGGGCGGTTTTCATGGCGATGCACGCGCCGGAACAGTAGTCCACCTCGCGTAAAAAGTTGTAGTCGGGCTTCGACGGGTCATCACCGCGCCCGTAATTCCAGCCCGAGCCGTCACTGAAAACGATACCACCGGCTTCCTGCAGGCGGCCGTCCGGGTACAGCAGGCGGGCGCCGACGAGGCCGGCCTGCGGTTCCGCGGCGAACGTTTCGATCAGCGCGTCCAGCCAGCCCGCCGAGACCTGGGTGTCGTTGTTCAGCAGCACCAGGAATTCTCCGCGCGCCCGCTGGGCGCCGGCGTTGCAGCTGCCTACGAAGCCGAGGTTTTTCTGGTTGCGCAGAAAGACAATACCTTCGATCTCGTTCAGGCGTTCGGGGGTTTCGTCGCCGGACTGGTCGTCGACGACGATGATCTCGAAGGGAATCCTGCTGCCGGCCCCGGCCAGGCTTTGCAGGCAGGCCGCCGTGTAGGACCACTGGTTGTAGACGGGAATGACGATGCTGACATCAACTTGTTGCGGCCGTGTGAAAGACAGCGGCGGCCGCGGGCTGTCAACCGCTCCGGCAAGCACTTCGGCGTGGGGCCGCGGCCGTGTTTCCAGTGCCCCGTATTGCATTCTTTGCAGCGTGCCCGCGACACCCAGCGTGGACAGGTTCCTGACCAGTTGCGACAACAGCCACGGCCAGCGGGCCGGGTTCCAGGCGCGTGCCAGCATGAAGTTCCGCGCGACCCGCCGCGCCGCCCGCAGCGGCCGCGTGATGCGCCACGATGTACTGGCCAGGATTTGCGCCTGCAGTTCCGAGAGCCGCTGGTGGTCCGCCTGCAGTTGGCGGTAACTGCCCTCGAGCTGCCGGTGCCTGGCGTTGAGCTGCCGGTGTTGGGCCTCGAGTTGCCGGTACTCGGCACCCAGTTGGGCGTGCTCCGCTTGCAGCCGCGCCATCCGGTTCGACGCTTCCTGCAGGTCGGCCTCCAAGGCTTCCGTGCGGGCTTGCCTTTCGGCGACCATTTTCTGCAATCGCCTGATTTCGGTATCCAGTTGCCTGACCCAGGTGTCACGGCGTTCCTGCTCCTCCACCAGTTGCCGGTCCGTACGCCGAGCCCAGTCCGTCCGCGCTTGCACTTCCCGTTCCAGCTGCCGCTGCTGCTGCCGGGAAACGCATAGTTCGTTTTCCGCCAGCACGCGTTGGAAATCGGCCGCCGCAGCCTGTTTCACCGCATTTTCAGCGGCGCCTGGCAAATAGGGCGTTTCCGCCTTGCGGGCGGGGCAGAAGCGGTTGTATGCCTCGACCATTGCTTGCGGTGTGCGCGGCGGCGTTTTGCCCAGTTTGTGACGAACCCTCTCGATCTCCGCGGGATTCTCGCACAGGGCGGCAACCCGCCGGACCAGCGCCTCTGGCTCGGGGTCGATCAGCCAGCCGGTTTCACCGTCCGTGATGCGTTCCGCGAAACTGCCGAGGCGCGTAGCAATGGCCGGCACCCCCAGTTGCTGTAATTCCGACAGTGTAAAGCTGAAGGTCTCCGGAACCACCGAGAGCAGGGCGGCCAGGTCCGGCCCGATGTCCTGCAGCAACCCGGCCAGTTCGCTGCGCTCGTATTTGAGCACGACATCAACACCGGACTTGCCGAAGAAGGCCTTGCCGGACTCGCCGGCGCCCAGCAGGTATACCTGCGCGTGTTTGCTCAGGTCCGGCAGCGCGTCCAATAGCAGCCTCTGACCCTTGCCGGTTTGTATCCGCCCCGGCACGACGATTCGCAGGCGGCCGTCGTCACGCGGCCTGGGAGCCACCCTCGGCGGTCTCGAAAGTGCCGGAAAACCGTGCGGGATCACCTTGGCCGTGAGCTTTTTGAATCCCGGTTCCAAGTCGCACTGCAGCGCCATTGCCGCGTTCCCTGGGGCGGCCGCCTTGATGCCGTATTTGCGCATGGCCCGCATATAGGCGTTGCAAAGCTGCCGCCAGGACCCGGCGTTTTTGTCCCGGAACTCGGCATCCGGCGCGTGGCTCGCCAGGGCCTTTGCCAGATCCGGGCGTTTACCCGCGCGCAGGAAGGGGGCCGGGTGTACGCTGAGCAACGGCCACAGCGGGAAATGGTCGTGCAATACCTGCAATGTGGGCAGGCCGCTGCGCAGGGCATCGAGGCTGTGGCCGATCAGCGATGACACCAGCACCCGGCCGATGCCATAGCGGCGGCAGATTTCCGCCAGAATTTCGGGGTAGTCTGCATGGCGGTCAACGACGGAGGATATGGGCGGCTGCAGGAACCAGCTGGCGATTGGGCGGCGCAGCTCGTTGCCCGCGTACAGAGCCAGTTTCTGCCCGTAACCGTGGCCGGACCTGGGCTCTTCCGAGCACAACTGGTAATGCAGGCCGCCGCTATCGGCATCGATGAATGTCCGCACCCAAAGCTCCACGCCGCCGCCCCAGCTATGCGTGACGTGCAGTGTCGCGCCCGGCGCCGGTTCGGCTTGCCGTTCCTGTTGCCAGGCGGCGGGCGGGCCGGTAATGCCGGCGGCGATCCAGTCCTGCAGCCGCGCGCTCAGCTCGGCGAAGGCAGGCGGGCGCGCCAACTCGTGAGGCTGGAGCCGCGTCTTCGTGAAAAGCCCGCTTGCCGGGTCGGGCAGGAACAAATCATCCGGCAACAGCAGCCTGCCGCCGGCGCGTTGCAGTTCTGGCAGCAGCGAAGACCCGCCGCGAGCGGCCGCCAGGGATTGCACGGCTTCGGCCGAGAGCAACACGAAGTGGTCCGGCCAGGCGCTGAGTTCGTGCAGCCGGCCGGGTGCAAGCAGGCGAACCAACCCTGCCGGTTCGTACCGGGCCGCTTCCTTCTCGGCGCGCAAACCGGCGAACGGGTTCAGCGTCACTTCCGCATTGGACAGGATCGTCGTCGCGAGCGGACCGCCCAGGGTCTCGAGCAAGCGGGAGAGACGCGCGATGTCGCTGCGGCCCGGGTTAAGCCCGGCGCGCAGTAATATGACCGGCCGCGAGGGATAGCGTTGCGACAGTTCGTTGAGCAGGGCCGCCGGCTCGTCGTAGCCGTAATCGGTCTGCTCGAGACCGGCAACGGCAACGCGGCTGCACAGGGGCATCCGCAGATGCCGCAGCGGCTCTACATCGGCGGCGACTGCCCGGCCGCGGCCCTTCGCGTGAAGATAAATTACCGGTAACATGAATGCTCGTGTCGTGATTTTTTGTCGTACATTTTTTAATCATCGGGGCCCGCAGGATTATAGCAAGACTGGGCCGTGGCCATCGTCGATAATGATTTGACCGCTCGACCCGGTCAGCAGGAGTGATGGGAAGAAAAATAAAAAGCAAATCCAGCAGGGGCAAGCCGCGAAGGACCGCGTCCCGAAACACCGGCTTCGGCCGAGGCGGGAAGAAAGGCCGCAAGGGCAGCGCGAAACGTCCGGCCTGGAGGCGCCGGCTGCTGCGGCTGGCGTTGCTGCTGCTGGGTCTGGGCATCGGTATCGGCACGCCCTGGGTGGTCTGGCTGGACAAGCAGATCCGCACGGAGTTCGAGGGCCGCAAATGGGACGTGCCCAGCCGCGTTTACGCGCGGCCGTTGAGTCTTTACAGCGGCATGCCGTTGTCCCGGCGGGCATTGCAGATAGAACTCGGGGCGGCGGGCTACAAGCGCGCGGCGGCGGCCGGGGCGCCAGGCAGCTACGCGGTTGACGGCAATCGTTTCGAGATTTACCGGCGCGCCTTCGCCTTCGACGACGGCAGCGAGCCGGCCAAGCGGTTTACCGTGAGCCTCGCGGGCGGCCACGTTGACTCGGTCAGCGGCGCAGCCGCCGGCAAGGCCGGGTTGATTCGCCTGGACCCGGCCGAGATCGCCTCGATATACCCCCTGCATGAGGAAGATCGAACCCTGGTATCGTTAAAGCGGGTGCCGGCCTTGCTCGTGACCGGTCTGCAAGCCGTGGAGGACCGTCAGTTCAAACACCATCACGGTGTCTCCCTGCGCAGTATCGCTCGTGCGGCACTGGCCAACATCAAGGCCGGCAGGACCGTGCAAGGCGGCAGCACGCTGACCCAGCAACTGGTGAAGAATTATTTCCTGACCAGCGACCGTACCCTGCTGCGCAAGGTCAACGAGGCCATCATGGCGGTATTGCTGGAATTCCACTATGACAAGCGGCAAATCCTGGAAGCGTATATCAACGAGGTCTTCCTCGGGCAGCAGGGCAAGCACGCCATCCACGGCTTCGCCCGTGCCAGCGAGTTTTACTTCGATCGCCCGCTCAAGAGCCTCGATGCCGGCCGGATCGCGCTGTTGGTCGGCATGGTGCGGGGTGCCTCCCTGTACAACCCGAGGCGGCACCCCGGGCGCGCCAGGGAACGCCGCGACCAGGTGCTGGATATTTTCGTCAAGACCGGTTTGCTGACGGCCGCGGCCGCCGATGCCGCCAAGGCCCGGCCGTTGGGTGTCACCGCCAGGCCGCGTTCAGGCCGCAGCCTTTATCCGGCTTTTCTGGACCTGGTCAGGCGCCAGCTGCGGCGAGACTACCGCGCATCCGACCTCGCAAACGACGGCCTGAGGATATTCACGACGCTGTCTCCGTCCGAGCAGGAACTGGCCGCGAGGGCCGTGGCCGACGGGCTGAAAGAACTGAGCCAGCGCGGCCTGCCGGCGGACCTGCAGGCCGCGCTGGTATTGACGGATATCAGCAGCGGTGAAGTGCGCGCGGTGGTCGGTGACCGGGTTCCGGGCCGCAGGGGCTTCAACCGTGCGCTCGATGCCCGCCGCCAGATCGGATCGGTCATCAAGCCGCTGATTTACCTGCTGGCGCTGGAGCATGCCGGTGACTACAACCTGTTGACTCCGGTCATCGACGAGCCCGTGACCCTGCGCCAGGCGGACGGATCTGACTGGTCGCCCGCGAACTACGACCACAAATCTCATGGCGTTATGCCCCTGATGGAGGCGTTGGTGCACTCATATAATCAAGCGACCGTGCGCGTGGGTTTGCGTATCGGGGTCGCCAACCTGGTCAACGAGATAAAGCAGCTGGGTGTCGACGAGGCAGTCCCGGTATTGCCCTCGACATTGCTCGGCGCCGTCGAGTTGACGCCGATCGAGGTAACGCAGATGTACCAGTCGCTGGCGGCCGGCGGTTACAGTGTACCGTTGCGCTCGGTGACGGCGGTCATGCTGCCCCGCGGCGAGAAAGTCAGGCGCTATCCGCTGAGACTGCTGCCGCTGGAGCGCCGGGATGCCATTGCCCTGGTAAATTACGCGCTTACCCAGGTGGTCGAGCGCGGTACCGCCAATCAATTGCATGGACTGCTCGGCAATGACATCACGGTCGCCGGCAAGACCGGGACGACGAATGAACAGCGCGATAGCTGGTTTGTCGGCTATACTCGCGACCGGCTGGCCGTTTCCTGGGTCGGCCGGGACGACGATCGGCCGGCGGGCGTCACCGGCAGTAACGCCGCCATGCGCTTGTGGGCGGAGCTGTTTCGGCATCTGCCGTATTCGGCGGTGGATATGGGGTTGCCTGATGGCGTAAATTACGTCTGGGTCGACGCGGCGGAAAATGCGCTTACCGGGCCCGGCTGCCCGCAGGCGGTGCAAATTCCGTTTATCGCGGGCACGGAGCCCGAGGCGACGACGAAGTGCTACCAGAGGCTGGCGGGAAGAAAGAAAAAATCGATATGGAGAAAGTGGTTCAAAGATGATTAATAAAATCTCATGGCTCTTGGTTTTGCTGTTGCTGGCGGCGTGCAGCGCACATTCGCCCGCGCCCGTGGAGGACCGCGAAATCAATGCCCGTGTCAGGACGCCGGCGACCCAGGATAGCGCGGGTGTACAGGTTTATTCACTGCAAAATCCAGCCGTCCGTGAATTGACCGCGCAGGCCAAGCAAGCGGAACAGAAAGGAGACCTGGCGCTGGCTTCGGCGTACCTCGAACGCGCCATGCGCATTCAGCCGAGAGACCCGCAGCTGCTGCAGCAAATGGCCGAGGTCAAGCTGCAGAAGCGGGACTATGAGCAGGCATTGAATTTCGCCCAGCGGTCCTTTGAAATCGGCCCGCGGGTGGGTGAGATCTGCAGCCGCAACTGGCGCACGATCGGCGTTGCCAGGGAGCACCTGAAAGACGTCAGTGGTGCGCGGGAGGCCGAGCAGCGGGCAGCAGAGTGCAAGCATACGGCGCCACAGGGCCTGTAAGCGAAAGCGTGTCATTCGAGAACGCGCCAAGCGCAAGACTGCTCGGCAGTGACGGGCCGTTTGCCTCTGCGCTCGACAGTTTCGCCCCCCGCACGGAACAGCTGCAGCTGGCGGCGGCGATCGAACGGACGATTGCCGGCGGCGGAACGCTCGTGGCCGAGGCGGGTACCGGGATCGGCAAGACCCTGGCCTACCTGGTGCCCGTCTGCCTGTCCCGCAAGCGCACCATTATCTCGACCGGCACCAAGACCCTGCAGGACCAGCTTTTTTTCAGGGACCTGCCATTGGTCAGAAAAATACTCGACAGTTCGCTGCACGCTGCGCTGCTGAAAGGCCGCGCCAATTACCTGTGCCTGTATCGCGCCGAGCGGGCGCGCAGCGAGGGGCGTCTGCCATCGCGGGCCGCCGTGGCCGAACTGGAAGCAATCCGTGGTTGGGCCGATGTGACCGAGGACGGTGATCTGTCCGTCTCCTCGGTGATGGCGGAAGACAGCGAATTGCGGCCGCTGGTGACCTCGACCCCCGACAATTGCCTGGGTTCCGAATGCCCCCGGTTCGATGATTGTTTCGTGGCCCGCGCCCGGCGCGAGGCCCAGGAGGCCGACATCGTGGTCGTCAACCACCACCTGCTGTTTGCGGACATGGCGATCAAGCACGGCGGGTTCGGTGAAGTTCTGCCGGGCGCCGAGGTCTTCGTCGTCGACGAGGCGCACCAGGCTCCGGACACGGCTTCGCAGTTTTTCAGCACCTCGCTGACGGCCAGGCAGATTTCCGATTTGTGCAGCGACATCCTGGCCGAGGCCGCGGAAACGAGCGGCGGCATGGCGGTGGTCAGGGAACCGGTTGCCGAGTGCCGGCAGGCGCTCAGGGAATTCCAGGCGGTTTGCCATGAGCGGCTCGGCGAGCGCGGCACCTGGGAGGATTTGCTCGGTCAGGCGGAAGTGCGCCGCGCCCTGCAATCGCTGGACTCCGCCGTGGCGGCCATCGAGCCCGCTGTCGAGTCTTTGTCCGGCAGTCGCCGCGGCCTCGACGCCTGCCGGCAGCGGCTGGCAGAATTGCAGTCGCAGTTCGACCGCCTCGACGAGCCGGCGGCGGACAGCGAGGTGCGCTGGTTCGAACGCCGCGGTAAAGGCGTGGCGATTCACACCACCCCGCTGGATGTATCGAATCTTTTCAGCAGTTTTCGCGAACTGGTGGACGCGAGCTGGATATTCACGTCCGCAACCCTGTCGGTCAATCACCGGTTTGGGCACTTCCAAAGGCAACTCGGTCTGCAGGAAGCGGAAACGCTGCAGCTCGATTCTCCTTTCGATTATCCGAACCACGCCCTGCTCTGGCTGCCTGATTCGCTGCCCGACCCGCGGGATCCCTCTTTCGTGTCGGCGCTGCTCGAGCAGGTGCGGCCGGTACTCGAGGCCAGCGAGGGCCGGGCCTTTATCCTGTTTACTTCGCACCGGGCCTTGCGCGAGGCCGCGGACAGGCTGGCCGGCCATACCGATCAGCCCTTGTTCATACAAGGAGAAATGCCGCGCAGCGCATTGCTCGAGGCCTTCCGCCAGGCGGGTAATGGGATCCTGCTCGGGTCCGCGAGTTTTTGGGGCGGGGTGGACGTCATGGGTGAGGCGCTGTCACTGGTCATCATCGACAAGTTGCCGTTTGCGCCGCCGAATGACCCGGTCATGGTCGCGCGCAGCCGGTCTGTGCGCGAGCAGGGCGGCAACCCGTTCATGGACCTGTTCCTGCCGCAGGCGGTCATCGCCCTCAAACAGGGCGCCGGCCGCCTGATCAGGGACGTCAGGGACCGCGGTGTCCTGGTCATCTGCGACCGCCGCCTGATGACCAAACATTACGGGCGCGTATTCCTGGAAAGCTTGCCGCCGATGCGCCGAACCGGGGACCGAGAGGCAGCCGTACAGTTTTTCCATGACAGCGCCGGGCAGCATGAAGCTGTTGGCGATTGAAACCTCCACCGAGGCCTGCTCGGTTGCGATCGCTTACGAGGGGGCGGTGCTGGAGCGTTACGAGCACGCGCCGCGGCGACACGCGGAACTGTTGCTGCCATGGGTCCAGTCACTGCTGGCCGAGGCCGGCGCGAGCCTGGCGGAACTGGACGCCATAGCCTTCAGCCGCGGCCCCGGCAGCTTCACCAGCCTCCGTATCGGAATCGGTGTCGTACAGGGGTTGGCCTGGGCCTCGGCACGGCCGGTGGTGCCGGTTTCAAGCCTGGCGGCGACGGCGCAGGCGGCGGAGAGCGGGGTGACCACAGCCCTGGTGGCCCTTGACGCGCGCATGGGCGAGGTATTCAGCGCGGCCTTCCGCCGTGATGACAACGGCATCATGCGACCGCTGGGTGAAGAGGCCGTCTGTGCGCCCGGGCAGGTTCGTGTTCCGGACGCGGGACCCGTTCACGCCCTGGGCATCGGTTTTGAGCGCTATGCCGAGTTACGGGAACTGGCGAGCGGGATGACGGGCGCCATGCCGCGGACATGGCCGCGGGCGGCGTCCGTGCTGGCCCTGGCGCAGAACTGGTTGCAAGGCCATCGGGGTCTGCCGGCCGAAAGCGCGCAACCGGTGTACCTGCGCGATAACGTGGCGGCGCCGCCCCCGGCGCAATAGTCACCCCGCCCGCAGGCTCAGGCGAGCAGGTTGCCGGCCGCGAGCCTCAATGCCAACGCGATCAGGACGACGCCAAACACCCGTTCGAGCCAGCGCTGGCGCGCCCGCAGCCGCTGCAGGCAGCGCGGATTGGAAAACAGCCAGGCCACCAGGACATACCACGTCATGTCGATCAGCATGGCGGTGGCGGCATAGAGCAACTTCTCCACCCAGGTCGTATGGGTGCCGATAACCTGGCTGAAGAGGGCAATGAAAAATATCGCAACTTTCGGGTTCAGAAAGGCGATAAGAAATCCGTCACGCGCGGCTCCGGTGCTGCGGGGCGGGTCCGCCGTGATGTGCTCAGCGCCGGTTTTTGGCCGCAATTCTGACAGGCCCAGCCAGAGCAGGTAGGCGGCCCCGCCCCATTGCAGTAACGAAAACAACATTGGGGAACGGGTAATCAGCACCGCGATTCCGGAAATGCTCGCGAAGGCGTAGACGCCGATGCCCAGGCCGTGGGACACGGCGGCAATGAAGCCTTCGCGGCGGCCGTTGTTGAGCGTTTGCCGCAATACCACGGCCAGTGACGGGCCGGGAGACATTGCCCCGAGCGTACAGATGGTTACGATGGTGAGCCAATTCGCGAGTGTCATCGACGCCAAGTGTGCCGCATGGCCGTGGTTATTGCACTCCGGGCGCAGCAGAGGCCCGTCGGGCCCGCCCGATGCGCGTGCGTCCCGTGTCCGTGCGCCGCGGTTCGGGGAAGCGCCCCGTGGTGTTCACGGCTGGACAAAGGCCCACGCGGTTTTTATGCTGGCCGGGTCGTTTTATGTGCGCGGGCGAATGCATGAGCAGCCGGACGTTTATCCAGATCATCGTTGACCGGTAGCGGTTCCGGGAGGGCACCAGTGCCGGTTGCGGAATGGTTTCCATATGTGGGTCCGAATCGCCGTTGCGACCGGCCGGTGGTTGAAATCACGCTCGATTTCGATGCAAACGAACGGCGCGATCCGGGGCAATGGGTAAGCGGTGTCCGGGATGTGCTCGTCAGCGGCGGAATCCTCGCGCAGGGAGAAGATTTTCCGCGGCGATCGTTACCTGCGAACTATCCGGAGTGCTACGCGTCGCTGCTGGCGCAAACCGCGCTGCTGCTGCAAGGCAAAGCCGGTCACCGCGTCAGTCATTTCGAGGTGCTGCCGCCAGACAAGCCGCGGCATCTTATTGTCGTGGTAGAGCACGAACACTGTGACGTCGGCATGACCGCGGTCAAGCTCGCCGGTGAATTGCTGGATGGCAAACGCAAGCTGTTGGCCGAGCCGTTTGCAATGTTCCGGGCATTCGCCCATGAACGCCGTTTGCCGTTGGACACCGAAGCCATAATGGAGGCAGCGCGCAAGCGTGACATTCCCTGCAACCACCTCGAGCGGTTTCCGCGCCGGCGCGATCCCGCCAGGGGCGACTGCGTGCGGTTGAACGGCCTGATCATGTTGGGGCACGGGCAGCACCGGCAGATTCTGGACGGGACTTTCTGCCCCGGCAAATCGGGACAATTCAGGAATTTGCTAAAGGATGGCGCGGCGCGGCGGCGGATATTGCGGCGGCTCGGTCTTGCCGACGATGCCGGTGAAGCCGGGAATGCAGCCGTTACCGCGCGCTACGACGCAGTGGCGGTCGATGGCCGCATCGTCGGGCTCAGGAGGAGGTCGGGCGAGGTCCTGCCGCTGGAGTCCCTGCACCCTTCCCTGGCCGCTGGCGTGCTGCAAATCAACCAGGCGGTCGGAAAAGCGCCCGTTGGGGTGGCTATTGCGGCCGGGGACATTTCGCAACCGCGGCCGCAGGATGGCGGCTGGGTGGTGGACTTCGAATTGGCCCCCAACCTGGAAAACTTCTTTGCCGGCGACCCGCACTCGCTCGGGTTTGCGGCCAGGGCCATCGTCGACTGGCTCTATCCGCTCGAGGGCAACTACCGCGTGCCGGTCATCGCCGTTACCGGCACCAATGGCAAGACCACCACTTCACGGATGATCAGTCATGTGTTGCAAGCCGCGGGACACAGGCCCGGCCTGGTCTGCACCGACGGCACGTTCGTGCAGGGCGAGCAGGTCAGCGAAGGGGACAATTGCACGCCCAAGGGCCACTTCGAGGTGCTGGCGAACCGGGCGGTCGATTGTGCCGTGCTGGAAACTCACCACCGGGGTATTTTGGTAAGGGGGTTCGCGTTTCGCTGGTGTGACGTGGCTGTGTGCCTGAATGTAACCGAGGACCACCTCGATAGCGCGCATGTCGACACCGTCGAGGCCATGGCCAGGGTCAAAGGCGCGCTGCTGGAGCGCGCGCGGCACGCGGCGGTCTTGTACGCCGACGATGCAAACTGTATGCGCATGCTGGGCTCGGTCCGGGCCGAGCGGGTTTGCCTGGTCTCCATGCAGCGGAGCCGCCGGGAATTGCGCGAGTTGAGCGGTACGCGGGCCGATTGTCATTGCGTATTGGAGACGCTGGCCGGCAGGGAATGGCTGGTGCTGTACGACCGTGATGAGCGCCTGCCGATCCTGCGCACCGACCGGATACCGGCGACGTATGACGGTCAGGCCCGCTTCAACGTCAGCAATGCGATGCATGCCGCCGCCGCCTGTTATCTCTCCGCTGTGCCGGTCCAGGCGCTGCGGGCGGGGCTGGCAAATTTTCATTGCGACTACGAGACCACGCCAGGGCGTATTAACTGGTTTGACGGGCTGCCTTTCAGGATTCTCATGGATTTCGCCCATAATCCGGACGGGATTGCCAAGCTCTGCGACTTCGTTGACCGCATACCGGTCAGCGGCCGCAAGGTGCTCGCTTTTGCTGGCACCTTCGACAGGCGGGATGAAACGCTGATCGAGATGGGCCGGACAGTGGCCGGGCATTTTGATTTTTATTTTTGCAAGGAGCACGCCCCCCGTAGCGAAAATCAGAGAAAGGTGGCGCATTTTCTGCGACAGGGACTGCTCAGCGCGGGTGTGGAAGCGGGGCGCACGGCAATCACGGGCCATGGCGAAGCGGTTGCTTTCGAGATCTTCGACAGTTGCCGGCAGGGTGACCTGCTGGTGATGTTGCTGGGACATATTGAAAAGCACAGGCTGGCAACCTATATACGGGCTTACGCAAAACGATCGCAATGACTTTGCTGCCGGGACTCGGGACCTGCCCGGTAAATCGGCGCGGATTTGATCCAATGGGATATTTGGTGCAAAAACCGGTCAAAATCGGCGATAATAGCGAAGTTTGAAACCTGCGGCCGGCCGGCTGCGGAAAGATTAAGGAGACTTTAAACCGCGATGACGACCGCGCGCCAGCAACGCATACCGGAGCACATGTCGCCGCAACGGGGCGATATCCGGTTGTTTGAAAACCCGCTGCTTGAGCGGTTGAGCCGGATTTCGCCGGTGACTGTGCTGGTGGTATACCTGCCCATCATCGTGTTTTCCGCCTGGCAAGGGTGGCAGGCGGGAACGGGGTTCTGGGCGTTTTTCGGGCTGTTTGTCGGCGGTGTGTTTTTCTGGACCATTTTCGAGTACCTGCTGCACCGCTTCGTGTTTCATTACACGCCCGCAGGCCCGCTCCAGGAACGGCTCGTATTCCTGTTCCACGGGGTCCACCACCAGTATCCGAACGACAAGGAAAGGCTGGTCATGCCGGTGACGTTGAGCCTGCTGATTGCCGCGGTGCTGTTGCTGGCGTTCAGGTTGTTACTGGGCGAGTTCGCGTGGAGCTTTTTCTCCGGTTTTACCGCGGGTTATCTTGCCTACGACATGACCCATTACAGTATCCACCATTTCAAACGTCCGCGAGTTCCATGGTTGGCCAGCCTTTGGAAACGCCATTTGGATCACCATTTTCGGGATACCAACAAGGGTTATGGCGTTTCCTCCACGATTTGGGATCGTGTTTTTGGAACGCTTGCGTAATGAGAAATGTCAGAAATGTGACAGAAAATAGCCTTGTTGAAAGGTATTTTGTTAGAATTAGCTTTAATGATTCGGTATCATTGCCGATGGTTGCGCGCAATGAAACCATAATATTTACTTTTTGTTAACGAATTTTTTAATGAAGTTTGCGAAAATCTATCAGTTATAGGCAGGGGGCGAAAGAGCCTGGCTTGTATAGGTTGATAAACAAGTAGCCGATAAATTTAACGAAAGAGGCCTATTTGGTGGTAAACGAATTAAAAACCTGTGCGGGTGCTTCATGAGGGTGCAATTTCAATGAGTCTTTTAAAACCGACTTGTGCCAACAAATCACTGCCGGTAAAAATCTCTGGCTATTCCAATCTCGTTGAGGCGTTGGAATACGCTGCACAGGGGGACTCCGGTTACAACTTTTACGATGGCCGCGGCCGCCTGGCCGCGGTGTTGTCGTACGCGGATCTGTGCGAGCAGGCCAAGACCCTGGCGCGCAAGTTGCTGGGCCTGGGTTGCGAGCGTGGTTCCAGGGTCGGGATCATTGCCGAAACGGAGCCGATGTTTCACCGTTTCTTTTTTGCCTGTCAGTATGCCGGGTTGATCCCCGTGGCCCTGCCTGCGGGCATCCAACTGGGTGCACACGGCGCCTACGTGGGCCAGGTCAGACGGATGCTGAAGAGTTGCGGCGCCTCCCTGGTCGTTGCACCCGACACCCACGCCAAGTTCATGACCGAGGCCGTGCAGGGGCTGGACCTGCTAATGGCGGGACGGCAGGCCGATTTCGACGCCCTGCCGGAGGCAGACGTGGAACTCAGGCCGCTGGGTACCGAGCAACCTGCCTATCTGCAGTACACGTCCGGCAGCACGAGCTTTCCCCGCGGCGTAGAAATTACGCAGAAAACGGTACTCAACAACCTGATGGAAATTGCCCGCTATGGCCTCAAGTTGAGGGCGGAAGACCGGTTCGTGTCGTGGCTGCCCTTCTACCATGATATGGGCCTGGTTGGATTTATTCTCGTCCCGTTGATCAGCCAGCTGTCCGTGGACTACCTCGGTTCGCGGACATTCGCCATGCGTCCGCGCCTGTGGCTCAAAGTTTTGTCCGACAACAAGGGCACGGTTTCATCGGCGCCGACGTTCGGTTACGAGTTATGCGCCAGGCGGCTGCGGCCCGCCGACATCGAAAGCTATGACCTCAGTCACTGGCGCGCGGCCTGTGTCGGGGCCGAGAGAATCAACCCGGTGCCGTTGAAGGCGTTTGCGGAAATACTCGAGCCCTGCGGCTTCGACGAGCGCTCGTTTGTCGCCTGCTACGGCATGGCCGAGTGCGTGTTGGCGACCAGCTTTGCCCCTCTGGGCACAGGTTTGAACGTCGATTTGGTCGACCGGAAACTGATGGCCGAGCAAGGGCTCGCCAAGCCCTTCGAAGGTGAAGCGGCTTCGACCTCCGCCTTCGTCGATTGTGGCAAACTGTTGCCTGGATTTAAGATCCGGATCGTGGGCGAAGACGCCGAGGAGTTACCGGAACGGCAGTGCGGCGAAATCCACCTGAAGGGCTCGAGCGTCATGCGCGGTTATTTCCAGGATGTGGCATCCACACGCGCCGTTCTGTCCAAAGACGGATGGCTGAACACCGGCGACATCGGCTACCGCATCGGTGACCACCTGGTCATTACTTCGCGCAGCAAGGACGTCATCATCATCAAGGGCCGCAATATCTGGCCTTACGACCTGGAGGAACTCGCCCAACAGACCGATGGCGTCAAGCTGGGCGGCGTTGCCGCATTTTCCGTTCGTGACGACCAGCAGGACGAGCAGGCGGTGCTGGTGGTCGAAACCAGGGAAACCAATATCAAGAAGCGGCAGAAAATCATTACCGAGATCAGCCGTTCGATCCATGAACATTTCGGTATCAATGTAATGATCGATCTGGCGCCCCGCGGGACGCTGCCGCGGACGTCTTCGGGCAAGCTCTCAAGATCGCAGTCCAAGCAAGGCTTCCTCGCCCGCAAGACCCTGCAGGACGTCGAAAGATCCATGGCCAGGGTTGTCGATTCGCAACTGGCCTGATTTGCAGGCAAATCAATTTGCGGTACTCATCACCGGCGCTACCGGTTTCATCGGCCGGCGCCTTTCTCTAGGATTGGGCGACGCCGGACACAGTGTCCGGGCTGTCGTCAGGCCGGAGCGAAACCCTGACAGGCGGGTTGCGACCGTCTGCGATCAAGTACCCGCCGACCTGACCGACGCGGACACGCTGGCGAGCGCTGTCAGCGGCTGCAGGGCGGTCGTCTATTGCGCCGGCAGCGTCAGGGGGCGCACACCCGAAGACTTCGAAACCGCCAACATCGGCGGCGTCCGGGCGATGCTCGATGCCATTGACTCCACCGAGCGCAAGCCGCCGTTGTTGCTGATTTCCTCGCTGGCGGCGAGCCGGCCGGAACTGTCGGCATATGCTTACAGCAAGCACGAGGCCGAGCGGCTTTTGCAGGCCCGGCGCGGCTTGTCATGGAGCATACTGCGGCCACCGGCTGTTTATGGCCCCGGGGACACGGAAATGCTGCCCCTGCTGAAGGCCGCCCGGCGCGGCTTGCTGCTGCGTCCGGGACCCGCCGCGCAGCGCATTTCGTTGTTGCACGTGGACGACCTTGCCGCCGCCGTCGTGGCGTGGTTGGCCGCATCCGGCAATTGCAGGCACAAGACCTATGCCATCGATGACGGCCGTTCCGGCGGTTATGACTGGGCAGCCATCGGGGAGGCGGCCCACGGCGGCAAATATCGCACCGTGGCCGTGCCGCGCAAACTCCTGGGGCTGACCGCGCGGCTGAACGTGCTTTCCTCGCACCTGCTGGGCTATCAACCGATGCTGACACCGGGCAAGGTCAGGGAACTGGTCCAGCCGGACTGGCTTGGCGGCGACAATGCAGCGTTTACGGCGGCCACCGGCTGGCGTCCAGGCATCGAATTGCGGGAAGGCATCAAGCGCTTGTTCGAACACGCGTAGCAGGCATCCGGGTTTTGCCCGTTCACGCCGATCCAGGTCCGCTTGCCGCGGTGACGCCGACCAAAAAATGGAGATCGTGGCGTACATTTGCGCCCGCCTGCGCTACAATTCACCACCATTGACTTGCAATCCCATGGAGCGCGTTTTGCAACATTCGGTCGAAGCGGTGAGCGAAAAGCTTGCACAGATACTGACGGGCTATCTCAGCAACAACTGGGGGCGGATCCCGGAAAAATACCGTCACATCACACCCAGCACCAATATGGTCACGCAACTGCAACTGGACTCTTTCCAGGTGATGGAATTCATGTTGGAGGTGGAGGACCATTTCGATGTCGCCATCGACCTGGAAAGCCTGTCTGATGTCCATACCGTCAGAGATCTGGCCGAGGTTGTCATAGCCGCTCATGCTGACTAGGGATTGAACCGGGATGTCATTGCTCGCTAAATTTGATGCCGCAAAACAATTGAGAACGGGCCTGGCGGGCGCCGGGCAGGACCCGACCAAGGTGGTATTCGACGCCATCAATTCGGCAACGGAAGGCGTGGTGGCGGGACGCACCACCGTTCTCGCCGGAACCAACAACTACCTCGGCTTGACGTTTGACCCGGAGTGTGTCGCCGCCGGTATCGATGCACTCGAGCGTTGCGGCACCGGAACGACCGGGTCGCGCATGGCGAACGGCAGCTACGCCAGCCATCTGGCGCTGGAAGCCGAGCTGGCCGATTTCTTCGACTGCCCGCAGGCGCTCGTTTTTTCAACCGGCTACGCCGCCAATCTCGGCACGCTGGCGGCCTTGCTGGCGCCCGGTGACGCCGTCCTGCTGGATGCGGATGCGCATGCCAGCCTGTATGACGGCTGCCTGATGAGCGGCGCAGACGTATTTCGCTTCAAACACAACGACGTCGGCAGCCTCGAGCGCCGCCTGGCGCGCCTGGGCGAGCGTGCGAGCCGCTGCCTGATCGTCGTGGAAGGCATGTACAGCGTGCTCGGGGATTGCGCCCCGCTGGATGAAATCGTGGCGCTGAAGGAACAGGCCGACGCCATCGTGCTCGTCGATGAGGCACACTCGGTCGGTGTGTTCGGCGAACATGGCCGCGGTGTGGCCGAACAGCAGGGCGTTCTGGAAAAGGTCGATTTCATTGTCGGCACTTTCAGCAAGAGCCTGGGCGCCATGGGCGGTTTCTGCGCCAGCCGGCACGAAGCACTGGGTCTATTCCGGTATGTTTCAAGGCCGTTCATTTTCACGGCCTCGCCCAGCCCATCCATCGTTGCCACGACCCGAACGGCGCTGGCCCAGTTGCGCGCTCGGCCAGAGTTGCGTGAACGGCTATGGCAAAACGCAAGGCGCCTTTATGCCAGCTTCGAGGCGATGGGGTTTGAACTCGGGCCGCAGGTCAGCCCGGTGATCGCCGTCAAGATCGGGCAAAAAGAGGAGGCGCTGGCGGACTGGTACCGGCTGCTCAAGGCGGGGGTCTACGTCAACCTGATGCTGCCGCCTGCGACACCAGGCAGCGCCAGTTATCTGCGCTGCAGTGTCAGCGCCGCTCATACCGACGAGCAGATAACGGCGATTATCGACGCCTTTGCCCAGCTCCGCGGCTGACCGGGCCCTCCGCGCCATCCCTGCGCTTCCGGGTCAGGGCCAGCATCAGCAGCAGCGTCAGCAGCGAGCCGGCAACGGCGGCGATGCCCGGCCCGGTCAGGCCCAGCCAGCGCGCCGCGAAGTAGAACAAGCCGAGGAATACCAGCAGGCCGAGAATGTGAATGCGCAGCACCGGGGCGACCCTGCCCATGGCGTAGGCGGTGGCCCGCAGCGGTGATGTGGTCAATTCGAATGTCGCCGCCAGTAACATCAGTGACAACAGCGTCGATGCCTGGGTGTATTCCGGGCCGATCAGGCGCAGCAACGGGCCGGCGGCGGGTATGGACAGCAGCACCAGCAACAAGCCGGTCATGATGGCCGCCCGGGCCGCCTGGCGCCCCAGGGCGTGAAACCCGCCGGTCTGCCGATGCAGGATGCGGGCCAGGTCCGGAAACAGGACGTCGCGCAGCATGCCGGCCGGCTTGCTCAGGATGCTCGAGAAATCCCGCGCAAGGCGAAACATACCCGCCGCGGCGGGGCCCAGGAGACTGCCCGCCAGTAACACCGACAGGTGCCTGGGCAGCAGGTCGACGTTGGTTTGCCAGTAGCACACGGCGATGAAGTGCCGGAATTCGCGGTTGGTCCTGAGCGCCTCGCGCCAGTGCCAGCGCGACCACAGACTCCGCCGCTGGCGCCGGGCGAGTTCGATGTGGCCGCGTAAGAACAGCCAGGTATTCTCGGTGACGAAAGCGGCGGCCCATATACCGATGAATACCTGCATCGGTGCGTGCATGGGCCAGGCGACGAGCACACCGAGAAGACGGATCGACGGACCGACCAGGTAGTAGGTGCTGAGAGCGTCGAAGCGGTCGTATAGCCGCAGCATGCCGTTGGGCGTGTTGATCGCGGTCGTCAGCATGACGAGGCTGTACAGGCCCGCCAGCGACGTCATGTGTTGGTCCCAATGCAGCATACTCGCCGCCACGGGCGCCATGGCGAAGCCCACCGCTGCGGCCAGCATGGCGGAGGCGATATCGATCAGGGTGGTGGTACGGTACAGGGTTTCGAGCTGCGCATTCTCGCCATTTTCGTGCAAGGGCACGCCGAACCTGACAATGGCTTCGTAGGTTCTGAAGTTGAGGATACCGCGGATCGCCAGGACGTATGTGTGCAACAGGATGACCAGGCCGAATTCGGCGGCGGGCAGGGCCTTGGCCATCAGGGCGGTGGCGGTCAGTGTAAGCAGCGCGGCGATGCCGCGGCCGCGCAGCACGACGCCGAAGTTTTTCAAAACACGCTTGCCGGCGTGTGTCAACGAAAAGCCCCCCGGCGGTAAAGGCGCCAAAGCAACGGCCAGGCGAATATCAGCGGGTGTCTGCGCTGTCGCGCTGTTGGCTCGATGTACATGCCCGAGTGGCGCTTGATCTTCCACAGCAGGTAGTCCAGGCCGTCATTGAAAGTGTAGGCGGCCTTCAGCAGGCGCAGCAGCGACAGTATCTTGCCTTGCACGCTGCGCAGCCGCCAGGCGGCGCCGGCGAAAGTCCTCGCGGCTGCGGAACTCAGGTTGCGGTATTCGCCGTCTTCCGCGGCGGCTATTTTTGTCATGCCCTGAGCGGCCAAGGTGCGTGTCACGCGGTCGTAGTAAGCGCAGTTGCCGGTGTAGATCGCCGCCGGGCGCTGACCGCTTTCGGTTCGCAGTTCACAGTGGTATGTCAGGCCCAAACCCCGCACCCACAAAGTCTCGCTGCTGAAATATTCGGGCAGCGTCGGCACAACGTGCCTGACAAAGTTGGCCGCCGCCAGACTGAAGGTTTCCAGCAAATCAGCCTCGACGCCGGCGTCGCGCGCATAGACGATGGCGCACGGTTGCGCGAAACGCGCCCAAAAGTAGGAGTGAAAGTCATGCAGGACGGCGCGGTGAAACCGCTTCAGCGTCAGCAGCGCATATTTCGCCCGTACGTCCCTGTCGTCAATCCGCTGGTGAATCTGGTAAACGTTCGGGGGCAGCAGGTGGCACATCCAGCCCTGCCAGCGTGTATCCAGGCTTTCGTAATTATCCACCAGCGCATAAAAATCGAGTACCGTGTCACGGGCGCCGCGCAGCCATGAACCGTAGACGAGCACGGCCGCAAGCGTGTTGCCGTGCCGCCGGCGGATATCTTCGAGCAGGGCCTGGAGGGTCGTATCCTCAGACAGGGGCTTTGCGGCTTGTTCGTGCATAAGCCCCCCGGGTCGCGCCGAATATCCGGTAAGAGCCCGCGTGCGGACCGTTGGCAACGTCCTCTTCTTCCAGCCACGAGCGCAGCGGTCCGCCGGAAATTCGCGATGCCGTTGCCCACGCCAGGCGCAACAGCAGGATGGCGGACGTGATGGCCGACCACAGCGCCACCGCAGTAAAACCCCAGTCCGGCCGTTTTAGCATGACGCTGACGGTGAGCATGATCAGGCTGGGGTTGCGGCGTGCGGTCACGAGCCGGAACCAGGCGTCGAGCGGTCTCCAGGTGAAGATACTGCAACGACCGAGCAAGGCGAAAAGGCCCTCGGCCATGCGACCGCTAACGTAGGCAGCCACGATGAGCCAGTAAAACTGGTAACGGTCCATGCCCATCACCGGCTCGAAGTGTTGCAGCGACATGCCCCAGAATATGTACCAGAACGGCGGATGAAACAGGTCGATGAAATGGTCGAAAAGGTGGCCGGCCTTGCTGGACCTGACGGTTACCCGCGCCAGCTTGCCGTCAACGGTATCGAGGAAGGTCATGCACCAGCCGGCCACGAGGCCCCAGGCGTAATGCGCGTGAAGAAAACAATAACTGGCCAAGATGACCAGCGCGAGCCCCAGCGTGGTGACCATGTTTGGCGTAATGCCCAGGTGCGCACATAAACGCACCGCCTGTTTCGCCGGTTTGGGAAAGACGAACTTGGTGACCAGGTCCGTGATGCCCCGATAGGCGTTGCCGTAAAGCTCGTTTTCGAGTTGGCGCCTGTTTTCCGGGCTGATCGGTTCGAGCAACGGCCGGGTCGAACGTCGCAGGTATTCATCGAAAGCCGCCAGGTCACGGGTGTAGATGCTGCCGATTCCCGCCGGTACCTGCCGCAGTTCGCCCTCGAAGCAGCCCAACGCCGCGTCCAGCCTGTCACGCTCTACCAGCACCGCGGCCGCCCGGTCGGGATGCGGGTACAACAGCAGCTTGCCGGCATTTTGCAACACACCCTTCAGGGTTCTCTTTTCGAACAGAAACTCCCCGTTGAGCAGCAGCACGCGGCTGCCTTCAGGTGCCTCCCCGGGCTTTTCCAGCCATACGAATTCACTCGGACCATCCTCTGCTTCTTTACTGATTTCAGTAAGTTGCCGCCGCAATCGGTGCTGGCTGTCAAGGCCCCAGAGCCGAATCTCTGATTTTCTGGGAACGGCTACGTAGATGGTCATGGTATATTGCGACCTTTGCGACGCTGGTGACGGAGTGCGATGCGTTCGGAAGCTTGGATTATAGTCAGTGCGGCGCTGACCGGCAAAGCCGCGTAGCGGAAATCATGCGCCTGGTTCACCTGACCGACCTGCATTTGAGCAGCCTCGAAAAAGTTCGCTTGCTGACGCTTTGGGGCAAGCGCTGGTCCGGTTACGGGGCATGGTGGAAGAACCCCGCCAGGAAATACCTGCAACGCATGCTGCATACGACGCTGACGGCCGTGCAGGCGGAGAATGCCGACCAGATCCTCGTCACGGGTGACTTGCTCCAGATTGGGCTCGAGTCAGAGATGGCGCAGGCAGCGCAATGGCTGCGGCGGCTCGGGCCTGAAGAGCGGGTGATGCTGATTCCGGGCAACCACGATATTTATACACGCAAGAGCGCGGTGCAAATCACGCACGCCTGGCGTGACTACCTGTTTCACGGCGCCGCTGGGGGCGGCCGGGCCGGCTTTCCGGTAACGCGTGAACTGGATAACCTGTGCCTGATCGGTCTCAACAGTGCCCGGGCAACCCCGATTTTCCTGGCCTACGGCAGGCTCGGCGACCGCCAGCTATCGCGGCTCGAGACGTTGCTGCGAAAGGCTGCCCACGCGCGGCGGGCCGTTGTCCTTCTGATCCACCATCCGCCGCTGCCGGGCATGACCAAGTGGCGTGTGGCCTTGCGTGACGCAGCCGAATTGCAGGCGGTGCTGGCGACGTATCCGCCCCTGCTGGTTCTGCACGGGCACATGCACCGCAATCGTGAACAGTGCTGGGGAGACACGCGAATTTTCTGTACGGCCTCGGCATCGAGCAGCAAGGACGGCTCCTACCGTGTCTTCGACATCCAGCGGCGCGGGGAGCATTGGCAGATCGACATGCGGTTGAGGTCCGTGGCTGGCGAGAAGGCATTGGCTTTCACGACCGTCGACGAGCAACATTGGCAGGTACCCGTTGCAGGGGCTGGTTGGGTCGCTAAGAGCGCTGGCGGCGGATAATGATGATGGCCAGCGCCAGCAGCAGCAATGACGGACTGAGGATGACCGGCATCGGGTTGAGGTCGAACACGCCGGCGAGGTGGCCGGCCAATTGCTGAATCAGGTAAAAACCGATTCCGAACATGCCGCCGATGACGGTACGCTGCCCCGCCGAGACCGTGCGCACCGAGCCCAGCAGGAACGGCAACGATAACAGTGCCATGGCCAGCAGTCCGGGCAGCAGGCTGACCTGCTGCCAGAACGCGATCTCGTAGCGTTGCGTGCCGAGGTGGTTGTGCTTCATGTTGCGGATTGTGCTGAAAAGATCATTCGGCGCGAGCGCTTCCAACGGCAGCATCAGTACCGCGGCCTGTTCTTCCGACAACAGGCCCTTCCATAACACGCTCTTTTGCGTCGATTCCACGACATGGGATTGCTTGAGGTTCGTCCGCTGCACGTCGGTGAGCAGCCAGTTGTTGTCACCCGCGTAGTCCGCCGACTTGGCCGTGACAATTTGTGTCAGGCGGTCGTTCCTGTCGGTGGTGTAGATTTCGATGTCGGCCAGGCGTTGATCAAACAGCACATCGTTGACACGGATGAACCAGGCACCGTTGCGGGTCCAGAACGCCCGCGCCGGACCCTCTTTGGAAGCCGTGCCGGGCACGGCCTTGGTGCGCAGCTGGCTGGCCTCCCGTTCGAATGCCGGTACCACCGTAAATTGCAGTACCGTCATGGCCAGAGCGAGCAGCAGGGTCAGTCCGGTCACCGTCAGGGCGATGCGCCGCTTGGACATGCCAACGGCGCGGATTGCGATCAATTCCCGGTTGTTGGCCATTGCGCCAAGGCCCATCAGACCGCCCAGAAGCGCGGTCACCGGCAGCAATTCGAGTATCCGTTTGGGAGTCGTCAGGACGACGACCAGCAATGCGTCGGGCAGCATGAATTGGCCTTTGCCCACGTCTCCCAGTTCCTCGCCGAGCGCCAAAAAGCTGAACAGGGCCAGTAACAGCAGCAGCACGAGGAGCACCCCTGCCATGAAGCGCTGCATGATGTAGCGGTCAATCGTGAGCATGACGGTACCGCCAGGACCGGTACTCGACCGGCCAGTAGGAGATGACCACCAATACCGCCAGGCAGCCGGGGACCCACCAGATAAAGCTGGCGTTGCCCTGCGCCACCCAACTGCGACTGATGTCGAGTGTATTGGCGTAGACCGCGTAAACCCCGATGGCCAGCAACATTTTGGCATAACGGCCCTTGCGCGGCCGGCTGCGGCTCAGGGGAATCGCCAGCAGGGCCAGCAACAGTGCGGACACCGGCGTCGACAGGCGCCACTGCAGCTCCGCCCTGTCCACTGGATTGCCGGACTGCAGCAAATCGAATATTGACGTGGACTTGACCTTGTAGCCCGGCGGTTGCGGCTCACGCACCGGCAGCCAGATCGTGAAACTGCCAAACTGGGCGGTAAAATCGGCGCCGTCGGCGACTTTCTTGAAGATATGCGTGTCTTTCAGCTGCAGCCGGTGAAACTCGGGTTTGGCGAAATAGGTAAACGCGCCCACCGCGGCGGTAATGACCTGCAGGTCATTACCTTTGCGCGTGCGGATGAATATCCCTTTCAGATCGCGGCCGTTATTGGCGATATGTTCGATAAACACGGTCTGTTCTCTCTTGCCATAGGTATAAAACTGGGCTTCCTTGATACGGCCGGTTTCCGACGAAGCCTCGGCCTCGGCCCGGATCGCGTAGGATTGCGTATAGGCCCACGGGCGTACCCAGATCGACAGCAGTCCGATCAGGATCGCCAGTACCAGCGTCAGACGCATCACCGACCGCAGCAGGTGCGCCTCGGATATTCCGCTGGCGCGCATGGCATAGATTTCCGAATCCGAATAGAGCCTGCCGAGCCCGGTCATCAGCGCCAGGTAAAGACTGAGCGGCAGCAGGACCTCGAGCGCGATGATCGTCTTCAGGACCGTCAGCTGCAGGACCTCGCCGGGCTGTAACAGACCCGCGTCCGCGCTGACGAGAAAATGGCTCAAACTGAAAGTGACGAAGATGACGACCAGCGTCAGGCCGATGATCCAGAACGGCTGCGCGACTTCCCGTATCAGGTAACGGTCAATGATCATGACGGCGCCCGTAATTCCGTATTTGCTGCCTCAATCGTCATCGAATATCTTGAATGCCGTTAGTGTTATGATCCGGGAGCCAGGAGACTTCTGTAGGGCTATTGTATGTTAAAAACGGTCATCGGCTGTCTTGGCGCAATCGCTGCGGTGATGTATACAGCCGGCCTTGCGTCGCCGCTCGGCGATACCGCTTTCGACACCATCAGCGTCGGGGCGGATGAAGCCTACGAAGATACCGAGCCTGATATTCTACATTTGCGCGGCCATTTCTTCATGCGCAGCAGCGAGTGGAAGCTTTTTTCCGATACGGCAACCGTGTACGGCCGGGCGGACAAGCCGGACAAACTGCACCTCGAGGGCAAGCCGGCCCACATTCAAATCACGCAGTCCGATACCGGGCCGGTGACAGCAAGCGCGCCCGATATGGTATACGAGCGTGCCTCGAGCACGTTGAAACTCAGCGGCGGCGCCGTATTGAAGCTTGAAAAGGAAACCATCCGCAGCACCTGGATCGTTTTCAACATCGACAACAACCACTACCTCGCCGGCGGCGCCGGCGGTGTCACCATCGAGGTCCCGGCCAGTCACTGAACAAGTCCCGGGCCGGGATAGATCGCTGGCCGGTTACAAAGTGTACCCTGGAATAAATTTGATAAATCGTCATTCTACTTTGTAAATTCATCAGTTTATGGTGAGGCCAGTGGCCGGCTGGTGCAATATCCGGGCTAGCGTTGCCACTGAGCGACGACCTCTGCCGCCGCCGCGTAATCGGAAGGGTCATCCACTTCGCACCAGCTCAGCCCGTCGATGGGGCAGATGCCGACACGACCGCTGCCGGCGAGTTGGTCGATGGCGGAAAGGTACCAGAGTTTGAGCGCATTGGCCTGGTCCATTATTTCCTCCAGCTTGGAGACGAATGCGTCGGCGCCGTCGCGGTCGAAAACCATCAGGCCGATGCTCTCACCATTGACCTGGCGGATATCGAGCTGTTTACTGACCCTGAGCAGGCGTCGGCCGTCGGCGGTGATTTTCATATCATCCAGGTCAAAATGGTTTTTGCTGTCCGTTGCCAGGATGATGGGATAATCCGTTCCGCTGCTCAGCAACCGTTGTAAAACCGCCGCTTCGAACAGGGTGTCGCCGTTCATCAATACGAACGGTTCCTGCATTTCGGCCCGGGCTTCCCAGCAGGTTCCGAGGTTATCGGTGTGCGCGTACATCGGGTTGTGCAGGGTGCGGACCCGCACACCGTCGATCCTCGCGACGATGTCCTCGACCTTGTCAGCGGCAAACCCGGTTACCACGACGACTTCTTCGATATCGCATTTGGCGATCTGGCTGATCTGCCATTCCAGGATGGAGGTGCCGTGGAGCGGCAGGCAGCACTTGGCCAGTTCGGACGTCAACGGCATCAACCGGCGCCCTTGCCCGGCACTGAGAATAATGGCTTTCACATGGATTCCTTGGTTCTTGTTGAAAAATGGCATTCGACAGGCAAGTGGTGCATTTAAACACGAATCGCGTGCCTAACAAAGCCAGGGATCAGGTCGGCACAAATTGCATTTTCCGGGTTTGCACCGACCCGGGTTCCGTGTCGGTTGCAGGGGGATCGAGAAGCATCCGATCCTGTTCACCAGGATGGCGCCGGTTGCAAATCGGCAGGTGTTACTTGGCGGCTTTGAGCATGTTCACCCATGGGTTGCCTGCAATGGCGGGGATCAACGAGGTGCAATATGACGGTAAGCTGATATCGCCTGCGGCGGGCGCATGGTCCATGTGTGGATGCTCTTCCAGCCATTTGAGCCAGACGCCGGCTTCGGACCCCAGACCCGAATCCGCTTCGACCTGGCCAAAATGCAGCCGTGCCTGTTCCGGCATGTCGAGTTCCGCACTGAGCCAGCCAATGTTGAACTGGACACAATTCTGGTCGAGACGAATTTCCGATCCGCGTCGTCCGAAATGCGCAAGTTCGGTGTGAACGGCAAGCGCATCCTTGTACCTGTTCAGCTGCAGATAGGTAAATCCGAGCCAAGCCAGCACATGGTCCTTGTCCGGCTTCGTCGCCAGCTGATGGGCCTTTTCGAACTGCTCTGCTGCACCGTCGAGATTCCCTTTGTTCAGATACACAATTCCCAGATTGATCTGCGCCAACCAACTACCCGGAGATTCCTCGGCTGTGTACTGCCACAGGCTGAGAGGGTCTTTCCAGACTTTGATTTGCGCCATTGTCTGCCCCGCCAGCAGGCCGATGACACACAAAACGGGGATTAGTAAAAGCCATCTTTTTATGCCAGTCAGCTTTTCCAGCAGTTTCAAAAGTCCCGCGCCCACCAGGACATAAGCGGGCAAGGTCGGAAAATAGACATAGCGGTCGGCCGCCGCTTGCTGACCCACCTGGATGATGCCGAGAACGGGTGCAAGCGTGACCAGGTAAAACAACCAGGCTATCAACCAGGCATGCCGTCGGCGGGCCCACGCCATTGCGCTGCACAGCGATATGCCGACAAAGCCGAGCACGGGGGCGAATGCGCGCCATGGCAAGCTCTCGCCCGCCTTCCAGAGGTAGGCGTAGTGCGGGGAAAGATGCAAAGGGACAAAAAACTTGACGAGATAGAAGATGATGCTGTTGAAAGCATTGAGGACTCTGTAACCGATTGAAATATCGGCGATCGATGCCTGCTGCGCCTTGATGGTTATGAGCGCCAGCAGCAGCGATAACAGGAAAAACGGAAGCTTCTCGCGCACCAGGGCCGCGAACCTCTGCTGTGTGATGGCCCGGTGCAGCGGCTCGACAAACCGGCTGCGCCGCAGCGGGTAGACGTCCAAAAGCAGTAAAATCACCGGAAAAGTAACCGCCATCGGCTTTGCAAGCAGCGCCAGTAAAAACAGTGACAGGCTCGCCGCATACCAGCGTGAACGGCCGGGCGGGGCGCAAGTGGCATACCGGAAGTAGGCGAGCGCGGACAGTAGCATGAACATCTGGCAAAGGAGGTCCTTGCGCTCCGCGACCCAGACCACGGACTCGACGTGTTGCGGATGGACGGCGAATAACGCAGCTGCCAGCCAGGCTGCAGCCAGCGCCGCGTTGTCGGCGCGCAGCGGATAGCCCCTGCTTCGTGGTTGGTTGAGCCCGAACAGGGTCAGGATGGTGACAAATAAAAGCGCGCTGTTTATGGCGTGGAATACGATGTTGCTGAAGTGGTAGCCCCATGGTTTGAGGCCGCCGTATATTTGATAATCGACGGCCCAGGAGAGCCACGTCAGCGGGTGCCAATTGGAATTATCCAGACTCGTGAACATCCATACGATGTGGTCGATGCCGAGGCTGGAAAGATAAAACGGATGCTGGGTGAGATAGTCGAGCGTATCCCAGACGAATTTGTTTCGAGTACTGCCGTAGTACGTGAGGATACTGCCGGCAGCCAGCAGGAACGCGAGCGCCGCCAGCTTGAAAACCACGGGCCTGGATGTTTCCCTTTTCATCTGAAAACCCAGAATTTGTAGGTGAGGAAATTGAACACGGTGAGTAGACCGGTCGTCAGCAACTGCGCCGGCCATACCGGCAGTGCGGCTGACAGGAACAATGTCAGGAGGGCCGCGTTGAATACCATCTGCAGCGCCAGAGCCATTACGAAGTGCGGCAGCGCCCTGGCTACGGCCCTTGCCGGCATGAAAATGTGAAAATACGAAAACAAAAAGCGGGTTGCGGCGCCGGCAATAAAACCAATAGAAGTTGACACAGCCGGCATCAGGTATGCAGACAGGCATAGCCACATGACGGCATAGTGCGCCGCCGTCGCCGCCGCACCGGTGATGACGTGCTGCAGGAATTGAATCTGCCAGTCTGTGCCGCCCCCCGGCGTGAACACGCGTTTGGCCAGTGCCGCCAAACTGGCCTTCATGGGTGCGCGTTGCCCGGCGGACGAAACAGCTTGCCGCGGTAGATATTCAGGCGCTTCAGCAGGCCCGCGCCGGACGTGCCCAACACCCCCAGGCCATAGCGCACAGAGCGTTTAAAATTGATCGAGCTCGCGGCTTCGAAATACCGCGTCGGCACGGAAATTTCGCCGATATGGAAACCGGCCAGGATGCCCTGTACCAGGAACTGGTTGTCAAACACGAAATCATCTGAATTTTCCGCCCAGTTCAGTGTTTGCAACACCTCGCGCGAATAAGCGCGGTAACCGGAGTGGTATTCTGACAACTTGGCGCCGAGCAGCAGGTTTTGAAACGCCGTCAGTCCGCGGTTGGCCACGTATTTCCAAATCGGCATGCCGCCGCGCAGTGCACCCCCGCCGGTGATGCGTGAGCCGATGACGATGTCGTAAATGCCCGACTCGACCATTGCGGCCATGGCCGTCACCAGCCGCGGTTCATACTGGTAATCGGGGTGTACCATGACGATGATGTCGGCACCGTCGTCCAGCGCGGCATGGTAGCAGGTTTTCTGGTTGGCGCCGTAGCCGCGGTTGGATTCGTGGATCAGGACATCGAGCCCGAGTTCCCGGGCGATCGCGGCCGTTTCGTCATTGCTGGCGTCATCGACCAAAAGCGTTTTGTCGACGATGTCGTGCGGTAATCCGCGCCAGGTCGATTCGACCGTTTTCGCGGCGCGGTATGCGGGCATGACCACCATTAATCGTTTTTTATTCAGCATTGAATTGACCCGCGATGTCAGCCGACAGAGGAAATACGATCACCCACTTGTCTTCGTAAATGGGCGGTGGCATCCGTTCGAGTAAGATAGCGTAACAATTTTTTGTGTCCTCGCCTAAATCTAATTTTCCCTGCCCGGTCATGACGCTATAGCGCTTCTGAAATACGACCAGGTCAAAACCGCGTCGGACAAGGTCCGCGGGGTACGCGAGATAGCCCGCATTCCTGAAGTCAAAGCCGCGGCCCCGGGGAACTTCGCCCCAACGGCGCTCGGCGCAAAGCCCGTCCAGGTAACCGGGTAAGACGCGTTGGTGTGAGATATGCTCCCAGCGGGGGGCGTCCCAAAGGTAGGTCTCGAAGTAAAACGGGCTGGCCGCGACCTTGATCGAGCCCGGCGGAAAGGCCGCAAGTTTCCGCCAAAACGGGCTGACGGGAAAACGGCTCTGGAACTGGTAAATCAGGTTCTCGTCTTGCCGAAAATCAAACTGGAAAACCGAGTGCAGGCTATTCGAGTTGGGATACTCCAGGATGCGCCACAGTGGCGAGAAGATGCTTGCCAGAAACAACCCTGACAACAACGCGGCGCCTGTCAGAAGTCGTCCCCGGCGGCCCCATCTGCGACTCACCGCTGCGATCAGTCGGCGTGTCCCGAGCGCCACGGCGAGCAAAAACAACGGCACGGCCGGCAGTAAATACCGCGCCAGCGTCAGGGTATGCTGAACCCATGCCGGCCGGCTCAGCAGGATCAGCGCCAGGCTCAAACCCAGGCCCGCGAGGATGCTCCGCGCCAGCGGCAACCTCCGCCACAGTTCGTTGGCGCCCGCGAGGGCCAGCAGTGACGCGGTGACGGCGATAACCGGCGAGGAAGTGCCTGACCAGAAATACACCAGGCCGCCGAAGGTTTGCAAGCCGGGCGCGCCTGCGCCAAGCTTGCCGCCCAGGGCTTCCGGGTGGGCGAAAAAAGGAGGCAGCACCAGGGCCGACACACCGATCAGGCACACAATGCCTATGCAAAGCATGCGCCGCAGCTGGTCCCGCCGGCCCTGTAGGAGGGCGGCAACGCCAAACGTCAGAAACGGCGCCACCGTAATGGGCAGGCTGATCAGGTGCAGCCAGGTGCTGGACACCATGCAGAGCACGTAGAAGCCCCCTGGTCTCCAGTCAGGTTTCTCCATGGTCATGAAGCGATGGAAGCAGCCGACGGCCACCATCGACAGCAGCAACGTGAGCGCGTACGGCCTGGCCGTTCTGCTGTAAATGACCAACAACGGTGAAGTGGCGAGCAAGGCCGTGAAGATCAGGACGGCGGTCTTGTCAAAATACCTGCGGACGTACAGCGGAAACAGCACCAGGCTGACGAGTCCGGCCGCCATCATCGGCCACCGCATCAGGGTCTCGCTGAGGCCGAAGAACCTTTGCTCGAGCCAGTACAGTAAGGCCAGCGGAATGCTGTAGTCGGCCTGTCCGAAGTTGAGGAACATCTGCGCCGGAGTTCGCAGCAGCAACTGGTGAACGGCGTGCCATTCGTCGTCCAGCAGTACCTGCTGCGTAAATTGATACAACCTCAGACAGGCGCCAAACGCGGCAATCGCCGCCAGCGCTGCGTAAAAAAGGGTCGAATCCCGGGTTGCTTTCGAGCCGGTTTTCAAGGAATTCTTACCGTTGTTGAGGTGTACATGAAAAGCGAGCCGCCAACCGGACCCTGGCACGGCCGGACCTGCTCCACCTCTCCGGGCGGTCGCATCCAGCTGCAGAATATGCACGTCGTGGTTATTTCAGCCGCTCGCATGACAGGATTTTTTCGGCCAATTGCTGGTCCTCGACGGAGTCGACGTCAACGGCTGCGCGCGCATGCCGAACCGCAACCCAGCCCACCCGGCAGCCAGCCGCCTCCGACAGCGAAGCCAATGCGGCCGGCAGGCTCAGGCGCCGCAGCAGGTACCGGGCGAGCGCCGGCAGACCGAAGCGCCGCGCGATCCGCCACGGGCGTTTTCGGTCGTTCTCCGCCTGCCGCCAAAATGCCAGCGCCCGCAGGCCGGCCGGCGTCAGGACGGCGAACAGGTTACTGCCGCAAAAGCGACCGTCGGAAAACTTGAGCACGGTGCGCTTGCTCTGCGGCCAGGCGTTCCTGACCAGTTCATAAGGGACGAAACCGATGACGAAATCATGTGCCTGTCGGGCGTCCAACTCGGTTACGTCGGCGCAGAATTCATCGATGATTGCAGGTTGCAGAAGGGCGTGGTCACCCGCGGTCAGCAACACCGGGTAGGCGCCTGCCGCCGTGACCGCGGCCCGGGCGCTGGCGGCGGGTCCGGATTCGGGCGCCAGCCAGGCGAAGCCGGAGTCAGCGAGGAGTTGTTCCAACGCCGGATCTGCGTTGACCGCGTTGGCGGCAGGCCCGCAAATCACGCCGGGGCGCACCTGCCGGGATGACCCAATGGCGCTGAGAACGCGCGTCAGCGCGGTTTTGCCCGCGACCGGCACCATGACGCTGGCGGCAACGTTGAAAGCCCGGCTCAGCGCGCTGCCGCCGGGCCGTTCACCCGCCAGCACGACCGCTGTAAATGGGCGCTGGTGCATGTTCATACCTGCTCCGTATCAGCCGTCGCGGGGCGCAGCCTCACAGTTCAAGGCTATACATCCGGTAGCGCTTGGAGATCTTGCCGCCGAGGCTCTCGATGATGTTGCGTACGCCCTTGTTGTGATCGAGAATCCACGACATCTCGGCCTTTTTCAAACCCTTGCCGACACCGGCCTCGATGACGGCGTCGATAACCATGTACGCAAGCGCCGGACCGAAGCGGGTATTCTGGTGTTTTTGCCTGACGCCCATCAGCGCGACCCTGCCCGATCTGGGAAAACCTACCTTGAGGCGCCACAGGAGTTTCGCCCAGCCGAACGGCAGCAGACGGCCATTCAGGTCGGCAATGGCCTCGTTGATATTGGGAATCAGCACGACGAAAGCGGCCGCCTCGCCATCCAGTTCGGCGATCTGGATGAAGTCATCCGGCAGAATCATCAGCAGTTCCTTGCCGACCGCCTCGAATTCGGCGCGTGTGAAGGGCACGAAGTTCCAGTTGTTGCGCCAGGCGTCGTTGAATATGTCGCGCATGATCTCGAGGTCTTCGGCAACCTGCTTTCGCCTCAGTTTTCTGACCACGGCGCGGTCGCTGCTGCGTTCGATCAGCGCTTTCATGACCCTCGGTATGCGCAGATCATCCGTGCTCAACTCGTAGGCCAGCAAGTCCTGGGCGGGTTCCAGTCCGCAGCGTTCCATAATGGCGCCGTAATAGGGCCTTGCGTGTCCCATCATGACGTAAGGCGGCGAATCGAAGCCTTCCACCAGCACGCCGATTTCCTGGTTGATGCCCAGGTTGAAAGGGCCGAGCATACTGTGCATTCCCTGCTCGCGCAGCCAGGCGGCAGCGGTTTTGACAAGGGCATCGAACACCGCCTCGTCCTCCGGTCCCTCGAGCAGACCGAAGAACCCCGTTGCGTTGCCGTAGGTTTCCTGGTGCAGGTCATCGATCTGCGCGGAAATGCGGCCGACGGCCTCACCATTTTGCACGGCAATCCAGGCACGCCAGCGGGCGTGCTCGAAAAAGGGGTTCTTCTCCGCCAGGGCTTCCTTGCGTTCAACCAGGAGCGGCGGAATCCAGTTCCGGTCGTCTTCGTACAGCCGCCACGGCAGCCTGATAAAGGTATCGAGCGTCTGTTTGTCATTGACCTCCCTGATTTCGAGGGAGTTTTCGGATTGAGTGTTCATTGTTGGTGTCCAACCGCTTTCATGCTTGCTCCGATTCAGCCGCTTGCGTTTTCGGGGAATTTCTTTGGGCCGCTCCGGCCGCCGCCCGTGCCGCCGCGCCGAATGGCCGCATAGATTTTAACGTAGCTCGAGGCAATACTGTCCCAGTCCAGCCCCGCGGTAAACGCCAGGCCCGCGGCCGAGAGTCGCTCGCGCTCCGCTGACGATTCTGCCAGTCGCCGAATGACGGCGGCCATTTCGGTCCAGTCATCGCAAATAATGGCTTCGCGGCCGCTGACGACCGGGATACCCTCGATCCCCTTACGGGTGCTGATGAGCGGCAGCCCGGCGGCGAAGCAGTCGACGATTTTCATGCGCGTGCCGCCGCCTTCACGCAGGGGTACGACCGCCAGGTCGCAAGCCTTCAGCCAGGGCCCGACCTCGTCCACGCTGCCGGTAAAGTGAATGCGCTCGTGCAAATTCTCTGTCGGCGGGTTGCGGCCGATCGCGATCACGTGGACTGCCGGGGCGGCGTCTTCGAGCAGCGGCAGCAGCGTGTCCGCGAAAACCTGCAGGGCGTCACGATTGGGTGGATAGGAAAAGGTGCCGTGGAATGCGATCAGCACCGCATCGTCCGGCAGTTTGAATTTCCGACGGATGTCTTCTCTGGCCGGCGAGGCGAAAGACGCGGGGTCGAAACCGTGCGGAATCGTGCGCAGCAAGCCGGGCTTTACACCGTCATCGAGCAAGCGCTGACGGTCATTGTCGGAAACACATACGACGGCGTCGGCCCGGTTGCACAGGTCGATTTCAATGGCCTTCAGGTTGCGGGACTGGGTTTCGCTGAGTTCGGGTACCTGCGCCCGCAGGCGTTCGTATTCGACGTTGTGCTCGACCAGCACGACCGCCGCGTCGAGTATTTCCCGCGCCTCGATACAGGGCTTCGCATAGGCGGGAAACTCCGCCTGCAAAATGCCCGGTTTGAGTTTGCCGCCGACGAACAGGCAGTGCCAGAAAAAGCCGCGATCGGTCAACGGCAGGTACAAAAAGCTGTTGCTTTCGGGCAGTTCCTTGCTGAGATGTAGCAACTGGGCCAGCGCGCGGGGCAGGCTCAACAACCGCAACCACATTGGCAGCCTGCGGCGCTGCTCGCGCCCGCCCGAGAACAGCCACCAATAACGTCGGTCTTCGCTGACGACCCCCACCTCCCGGCCCGAGCGTGACAGCGCCCGCGCAGTTTCGACGATCTTGACCGCGGCGCCGTGGTCCGCGGGGAACAGGTCCCTGCGCGTAACGATCAGGACATTGTCACCGGGGCGGGCGCCGATCAGCCTTGCCAGCAGTATGCGCCTGAGCAGTGCCGCCTGGCGCCGCAGGCGTTCGTGCCACGCGGGCCTGGCGAGCACGACGGGGGCGGGCCGCGGTTCATTGTGCGGCAGCCTCGGCGCCTTGGCCGGCAATTCCAGCCAGTTGAGCAAGGGCCGCGCGAGTTCGTCCGGATCCAGCCGCTCCCGCACCAGCCGCAACGCATTGTCCGAGCGCCGCCGCCATTCGCCCGGGTCGCGCATGATGTCGCGCAACAACGCCTCCAACTCGTCCG
This sequence comes from uncultured Gammaproteobacteria bacterium, assembly GCA_963774415.1. GTDB lineage: Bacteria > Pseudomonadota > Gammaproteobacteria > Xanthomonadales > SZUA-36 > SZUA-36. The sequence goes on from CAVZEU010000004.1 coordinate 349,937, forward strand.
CTGAGGAGATCGTCCAGCCGGCTTCATACTCTCGGATCAGGCGGGCGATGGGCAGGTAATCGTTGCAAATCAGCGGTAGGCCATGCCGCAGGAATTCCAGTGAGCGGTAGGACTGGCTGAATCTGCGCTCGATATTGGGACTCGCCAGTTCCAGCCCGATGTGAGCGGAATCCAGCAGGAAGCGGCTGAAACTGGCATAGGGCATCAGCGCCTGCGTCTGGAAAGACGATTCGGCCGCTGCGGCGGCATCAGCGTGCCAGCGGTAGTTGCCCCCGAACAAGACCAGGCGCGGCGCGTCTGCGTCCGCTTCGGCCCGCATGGAATCGATAACGTGCCAGTATTCCTCCGATTTGCGCCACGGCCAATTCACGCCGCCGCTGACCAGCGTCCAGCCATCACTGCCCGGGTCGGAGCGTGGTTGCCCCACTGGTTCTGCGGACAAGGGCAAAGCCAGTACGGGCTCGCTGCCGCGCAGATCAAATCCGGCCTGCAGCAGGGAATAGTAAAGGAGGCTGCGCTGCGCTTCGTTACCGGTCAACAGCAGGTCGCACTTGGACAGGTTGCCGAGCAACCGCTGCAATTGCGACGCCATTGATTCGGGGTGCTCGTAGAGCACCTCCAGGGGCCGCGGCGCGACAAAATCCACAACGACCGGCTGCGCCAGGTCAAAAGGCAGCAACTCCAGCAACTCCCAGTAGCCCACCAAAACGATGTCCGGGTGCATGCTGATGAGGATGGCCTGCAATTCTTCGCGAGTGGCGAAAGCAGCCGGGTCGGAACTGCCCTCCTTATCCAGCCAGACTTGCCTGACGGCATACCCCGCCCGCTTCAATGTGCTCTCGAGCTGGGCATTACGCACGGCATTGCCCGTGGCTACGGCCGCGGGTGCCAGTGGCGGCTCCTGTGTGATCAGAAGAATTTGCATGGTGCCTAAAGTGGCTTCAGGTGGCCAGCAGCACGTAGCTGGCGAGGCCGACAAAAGCGATGATCCCGGTAATGTCGGTCACCGTGGTGAGGACGACACCGCCTGCCAGCGCCGGGTCGATCGACATGCGCTTCAATATCACCGGGACCAGGGCGCCGGCCAGTGCCCCCGCCACCAGGTTGATCACGATGGCGATTCCCATCACCAGACCGAGCATAATGTTACCGTACAATGCATAGGCACCGGCCGCTATGATGATCGAAAAAAACAGGCCGTTGAGCATACCCACGGCCAATTCCCGGCGCAGGATCGACATTGAATTGCGGGCGCTTACCCGGCCGGTCCCCATGCCCCTGACCATCAGCGTCAACGTCTGCGTGCCGGCGATACCGCCCATGCTCATGACGATCGGGAACAGCACGGCCAGTTGCACCCACTTGTCCAGCGTTGGCTGAAAAATATACAGCACCAGTGCTACGAGATAAGCCGTCAACAGGTTGACGCCCAGCCAGATCCAGCGCCGCCGCGCCGACTGCGCGATGGGGGCGAACATGTCGTCTTCCTCGTCCAGGCCAGCGACGGTCAGCATCATGTGTTCGCCTTCCTCGCGGATGACGTCGACGACATCGTCGATCGTGATACGCCCGAGCAGGATATCGTTCGAATCCGTCACCGCGGCCGAAACCAGGTTGTGGTGTTCGAATTCCAGCGCCACCTGGCGTGCGGGCATGTCGACCGGTATCGCCTTCCTGGTCGTGTCCAGGAGGTGGGACACCTGCATGGCCGGATCCTTGGTCAGCACATCCGAGAGCTTGAGCTGGCCCTGGTAGATGCCGGCGCGGTTGACCACGAACAACTGATCGAAAGACTCGGGCAATTCGCCCCGCAGACGCAGATAGCGCAGCACGACATCGATGGTGACGTCCGGGCGCACGGTCACGACGTCCGGGTTCATCAGGCCGCCGGCCGAATCTTCCGGGTAGGACATGACCTGCGTCAGGCGCTCGCGGTCCTGCCGATCCATGGCGTGCAGGACTTCCGCAATGACCGCTTCGGGCAGGTCGTTGAGGATGTCGGCGAGGTCGTCGATGTCGAGGTCGCCGACGGCCTGTATCAGTTCATCCGGAGACGAGCCGCGAATCAGGCTGGCGCGAACCTCGTCATTGACCTCGACCAGCACGTCGCCGTCGAGTTCGGTATCGACCAGTTCCCAGACGGCCTGGCGCTTGGTCTGTGGCAGGGATTCGAGCAGGTCGGCGATTTCGGCGCCGCTGAGGCTGTTGATCAGCCGCTTGAGACGGGACTGGGCGCCGCTGTCGAGCGCCTCGGAAATATGTTCGAGGTGCCGGGCCAGTTTTTCTTCGTGCTGAAGGTCCCGAGTCATATCCGTCGGCCTGTCTGCTGTTGAGAGGGAGTCATCCCGGCAAAACCGCTGCCTTGTGCGGCCTATTATAAGGAAAGCGGCGGGAAATCCTCCATACAGGAGGACGTTTTCTCAAGAATCTCCTTCCGCTGCGGCCTTGCGGGCAATTTTGCCAGCGATGATCAGATCAGGTCGTTAAGCAAGCGGGGGGAAAGTTCCCGGTGGTGGACCAAAACGTTCTTGTGCTCGGGTCTAAGCGCCTTCGCCAGCATCTCCGCGATATAGACGGAACGGTGCTGCCCGCCCGTGCAGCCGACGCCGATCGTGACGTAGCTGCGTTGTTCGCTTCTCAGGGCCGGCAGCCAGCGGTTCATGAAAGCCTCGATGTCGTGGACCATCCTGGCCACGGCCGGGTCTTTCTCCAGCCATTCACGGACGGCTTTGTCGCGGCCGTTGAGCGCTCGCAAATTCGCCTGCCAGTGCGGGTTCGGGAGCATCCTCGTATCGAAAATGAAATCCACGTCCTGGGGAACGCCCCGCTTGTAGGCAAACGATTGCAGCACGATGGTCAATTCATCGCCGTTGCCGCCGACGCAGTCCCAGACCTGGCGTCTGAGCTGGTGAATATTGGCCGTGCTGCTGTCGAGAACCTTGTCGGCTTTCTGACGGATCGGTTCCAGCAACCGCCTCTCGTTCTCGATGGCATCGGCGAGGATCATTTCGCTGCCGGTCAGAGGGTGGCGTCTGCGCGTCTCGCTGAAGCGCTTGATCAGGACGGGCTTGTCAGCGGTGACGAACAGGAGTTTACAGCGAAAGCCATTTTTCCCGAGCCACTGCATCCAGTCCAGTACAACCTGCAGGTCGGATTCGCGCGAGCGCGCGTCGATCCCCAGCGCGACCTTGCGATAGAGTTTGGGATTAGCGGAAATCTGCGGGCCGAATTCAGGCAGCAGGGCTCCGGGCAAGTTGTCGATACAGTAATAACCCAGGTCTTCCAGCGCATTCAGGGCGGTCGATTTGCCACCGCCCGACATACCGCTCACGATAATGATTTCCTGCGCGGACCTGGCCATGTCAAACTCTTCGGCTATGCTCAGCCCGCCATGCGCACAGCGCTGCCGCGGCGGGCAGCCGCAACAGCCTGGCGCGGAACAATGTCTTCCTCACGCGTGAGAGCTGGTCAGCAAATGCCATATTTCATTGGCGTCGGCAGCCTCGCGGATTTTTTTCAAGAGTTCCGGATCGCTGAAGCGGTCGGCGATATCCGAGATCAATCCGCGATGGTCCGTGGTGCAGTTTTGCGGAAATACGAGCGCGAACATCAGGTCAACCGGCTTTCCATCCTCGGCGCCGAAGGGCAGCGGGTTGATCAGCCTGAGAAACAGGGCTTCGACGTCCTGCGTACTGCTGATGCGGCCGTGGGGAATGGCCACACCGTGCCCCAGCGCGGTACTGCCGAGCTGCTCCCTGGCGCACAGGCTTTCGAATATCTCCGCTGCGTCCAGCTGCTTGTTTCTCTTCGCCAGCGCCAGGCTGATCAGTTCGAGGACGCGTTTCTTGCTGTTGATCTTTACGTTGGCAAGAATGCGCGCCGGGCTGAGCAAATCGCTGTCGAGCATGGAAGTTTCCCGGGTCTGGGTGAATTGTCTGGATGGCCGCTATGGCTGTTCGCCGCCCGTTTCCAGCGGTTCCGCTTTGGCACGGTGATGGTTGGTAATGCGGTCCTTGTAACGGCGTACCTGGCGGTCGAGCTTGTCCGCCAGTCCGTCGATGGAAGCGTACATGTCCATGGCGCTCTCATTGGCAAACAGCGTGCGGCCTCCGGCGTTGACGGTGGCTTCGGCTTGATGCTGCAACTTCTCAACATTGAGGATGACGTTGATGGACACGACCTGGTCAAAATGGCGTGACAGGCGTTGCAGTTTCTCGGTGACATAGGCACGCAGGGCGGGCGTAAGGTCGACGTGGTGTCCGGTAATATTGATTTGCATCAACAATCTCCTTGGTAAATGTTGCCCCATAGTACAAATATAGGGCCGCTCGATCGTGCATCAACGGTATGACTTGAGTGAAGCACGTATCCTGGCATCATGTTAACGGGACCTACCATCAGTGTAGTTCGCCGCTACATGGTTTTCTATCTGCCCATTGTTCAATACACCAAATTACGACGGTAGTTTCGCCTGCGCTCGCTGGACGAGCCGATACCCAGCGCTTCACGATATTTTGCGACCGTCCTCCGCGCGGCGCAGATGTGCATTTCGCGCAGCAGGCGTGACAGTTCCTGGTCGCTCAACGGCTGTTCATGGGGTTCCTTCTCGATCATCAGCTGGATGCGGGCCTTGATCGCCGTTGCGCTCACGCGGCCGCCGTCCGTCGTGCTCACGTGGCTGGAGAAGAAGTACTTCAATTCGAAAATACCCCTCGGGGTCAGCATGTACTTGTGCGTGGTCGCGCGCGAAACGGTGGATTCGTGCACGCTCACTTCTTCCGCGACGTCCTTGAGCACCAGCGGTTTCATTGCGATTTCACCTTCGTTCAGGAATTCCTTTTGCTGGTCCACGATACACTGCGAAACCTTCAGCAGCGTCTGGTTGCGCAGCTCCAGGCTGGAGAGCAGCCAGCGGGCTTCCTGCAGCCGGGCGCGCAGGTACTCTGCATCCTTGCCGCCCGATTTACGCAGCAGGCTGATGTAGTACTTGTTCAGCTTCAGGTTCGGATTGCTCTCCGGACTGAGGGTGGCGACCCAGTTGTCGCCTTCGCGGCGGACGTAGACGTCGGGAACGATGTATTCATCGCGGCGATTGTCATAGCGTGCACCCGGCCGCGGTTCCAGCCCGTGGATCAGCTCCAGCGCCGTCTTCAGTTCTTCGGGCGAGGCGCCGGTGACCTTGAGCATCGCGGGGAAATCATTGGCCGCGATGAGGTCGAGGTAATCGCGAGCCAGGCGATTGGCGATGGCCGCACCCGGTGTCCCCGATGGCTGCGCCTGCAATTGCAGGCGTATGCACTCGCCCGTGTCGCGGCTGGCGACCCCGACGGGTTCGAGGCGCTGCACGCGGTGCAGGACGGCCAGAACTTCGTCTTCCGAGACCAGCAGTTCGGGCAACAGGCTGGCGCCAATTTCATCGATGCTGTCGGCCAGAAAACCATCGTCATCGAGGGCGTAGATGATGGCCCGGGCAATGGCGGCGTCCTGGTCGCTGAAATGCGCCAGCAGGATTTGCCGCAGCAGGTGTTCGCGCAGGGAATTGCCGCTGGTATCGGCAAACTGGCGCTCGCCGAAGTCTTCCGACCAGCCGGCATTGTCCGCCCAGGGTTCGTTTTGCGTGGGTTCTTGCCATTCCCCGCTGTCGAAGTCATCGCTGAAATATTCTTCCCCTTCACCACCTTCCCCTTCACCACCGCTTTCGCGCTCTGACACGTCCGGCCCGGCCGTTTCCCCCGCGGCCGTTTCGCCCGTTTGCAGCGGGTCGTCGGCCGGCAGCGAATCTTCCTGGTCGAGTAACGGGTTGGCATCCACCAGTTCCTGCACGTAATCGCGCAATTCGATGCGGTTGAGCTGCAGCAGCCGGATCGCCTGTTGCAACTGGGGTGCGAGCGCCAGCTTTTGCGACAACCGCAGTTGCAGCGATGGATTAGCCATGGGTGGTCTCAGTCGGCATGCCGCTCAGAGCCTGAATTCATTGCCAAGGTAGACTTTGCGGACTTCCTTGTTACTCAGGATTTTTTCCGCATCGCCCTCGGCCAATACCTGGCCCTCGTTGAGGATATACGCATGGTCGCAGATCCCCAGGGTTTCGCGCACGTTGTGATCCGTGATCAGTACACCGATATTCTGCGCCGTCAGTTGGGTGACGATTTCCTGGATCTCCTTCACCGAGATCGGATCGATCCCGGCAAACGGTTCATCTAGCAGTATGAACCTCGGCTTGGCGGCGAGCGCGCGGGCGATTTCCACCCTGCGGCGTTCTCCCCCCGAAAGCACCTGCCCCATTTGTTTGGCCAAGTGCGCCACACCGAGTTCTTCCATCAGGGTCTGCAGCGTTTCGTTGCGGCCGTCCGTGTCGAGGTCCTTGCGCAGTTCCAGTATGGCCATGATATTGTCACGCACCGAGAGCTTGCGGAAGACCGAGGCCTCCTGCGGCAGGTAGCCCAGGCCGAGGCTGGAACGGATATTGACCGGTTTGTGGGTAATATCGACGTCGTCGATGGTGATGCGGCCCTTCTCGGTCGTTATGAGGCCGACGATCATGTAGAAGCATGTCGTCTTGCCGGCGCCGTTCGGTCCCAGCAGGCCGACGACCTCACCGGGCTCTACCTGGATATCGACACCGCGGACGACTTCTTTTTTGCGGTAAGTCTTGTGCAGGTTTTCGGCTTTCAGCATCTCAGTGGCCACCCTCGTCGCCGGAGCCCTTCGCAGCGTCTGTCGGGGGTGCGTCCGGTTTCCCGCCCTTGGCGGGCTTTTCGGTCTTCTTGTCCTTTTTCTGGATGAGTTCCGGGTCCAGTTGTATCCGCACCCTGCCGTCCGGATTGTTGTCGCTTGTGCCCTCAAAATGCTGGATGTTCAGGTCGTAGGTCAAGAGGTCGCCACTGATGCGGTACTGCGGGTGCACGACATTGGCATTGCCCGTGAGCGTGACCAGCCCGGTGGCTACCTGGTAGTCGATGCGGTTGGCCGTTGCGGTTACACGGCCCTGGCCCTCGATTTCCTGCTCCAGGTAGGCAGGCTTGCCGTGCAGTGTGACTGATTTGACTTTGCCGTCAGCTTTGTCGACTTCAGCCTCGTCTGCCGTGATATGCAGGCTGCCCTGGCGGATATCGACTTTCCCGCGCAGCGTGGTAATACCGTCGCCCAGAAAACCATCGGTGTTGTCGGCGTAAACTTCCAGTGGCTTCTCACGGTCAGACTGCAGCGCCAGCGACGGCACGCCGGTCGCAAGCAAAGACAGGCACAGGCAAAGCTGCAGGACAGCAATTTTTCTATTCAACTTCATAGCGGGCCTTCACGTCATGTTTCAATCTGAATTTACCGCTTTTCAGGTCAAGGTCCATTCCCCGCGCCTGTAAGCGGTTTTGCCCCTCGGTAATGCTGACGAACTTCATGGTACTCGCCGTTTGTGCATCCACCCGCACCTCGATCTCGCTCGTGTCCATCTGCGCGCGTTTTCCGGTCGCGATCTCGACACGCTCTACATTAACATGGCCGAAGAGGTGAATGTGCTGACGGTCTTCGGTCATAGTGGCGCGCTCGGCGACCAGCGACCAGTTTGCATCCGGCTTTTTGAGCGCGATGACAGGCTGCTGTATTGTACCCAGTTTCTCCGCTGGATTGTTTCTCAACTGCGGAGCGCGCAGGTTCAGCAGCGGAGCACCCTTGGCGTCGAAGATTTGCAGTTCAAAATTTCGCAGCATGTAGTCGAGGCTGGGGTCCAGGCCGTTCAGCGGCCGCGGCGCGTGCTCCCGGTGCTGGCGGCTGAGCCAGAAACTGAGCAATGTCAGAAACACGAGGAGGACGACGCCCTGACGTGATTTGCGTGTCATGGTTACGCCAGGATTTCATCGAGTACGGAGCGGTCCCGGCCTTGGGCCGTGAGTATCAGGTTGCATATCTCTCTGACCGCACCGTCACCGCCACGTTGCCGGGTTACCCAGTGCGCGCGCTCCTTGACCAGCGGTTCGGCGTTGGCCACGGCGACGGCCAGCCCGGCACGCATCAGGATCGGCAAATCGATCCAGTCGTCGCCGGCGTAACAGACCTGTTCGGCATCGAGACCGGTCGTGGACAGCAACTGCATGAACGCCTCCAGTTTGTTCTCACAGCCCTGGAATAGGTGGCGGACGCCGAGTTGCCGCATGCGGTGGGTAACGGCCGCCGAGGTTCTGGCGGTGATGACGGCGACCTCGACGCCGCTGCGCTGCAGCATCTTCATGCCGAAGCCGTCGCGTGTGTTAAAGGCCTTCAGTTCGTTGCCGCCGGAGTCAAAATAGAGTTTGCCGTCGGTGAGAACACCGTCGACGTCGAGCACCAGCAGGCGGATGGCGGCCGCGCGTTCGCGCAATGCGGGGTCGATCAGCGGCATTCAGACGACACCCGCCTGCAGTAAATCATGGAAATTGAGCACGCCGATCAGTTGTGCATCGTCATTGGTTACGAGCAGACCCTGGATTTTGTGGCGCTGCAGCAATTTTACCGCCTCGGCGGCCAACGCCTCCGGGCCGATGGTTTTGCCGTTACGCGTCATCACCTCTCCGATGGGCGTGGCGTGAGGGTCGAGGGCAAGTTCCATCGTGCGCCTCAGGTCGCCGTCCGTGTATACACCCAGAACTTTTAACCCGGGGTCGGTCACGGCGACCATGCCGAGCCGCTTCCTGGTCATTTCCATGATGGCCTCGCTAAGTGTCGCCTCGGTGTCGACAACGGGCATGTCCTCACCACTGTGCATGACGTCGCGCACGTGCAGCAGCAGTTTCCTGCCAAGTTGGCCGGCCGGGTGGGAACGGGCAAAATCCTCGACGGTAAAACCGCGGCTTTCGAGCAAAGCGACCGCAAGCGCGTCGCCCATGACCAGTGCCGCCGTGGTGCTGGAAGTGGGGGCCAGGCCGAGCGGGCAGGCCTCGTTTTCGACACCGACATCGATATTGACATCCGCGTGGCGCGCCAGCGTCGAGTCCGGATTGCCGGTCAGCGTAATGATGCCGACGCCCAGGCGCTTGATGATCGGCAACAGGCGCTTGATTTCGTCGGTTTCACCGGAGTTGGACAACACCAGTACGACATCCGTGGGCGTAATCATGCCGAGGTCGCCGTGCGACGCCTCGGCCGGGTGGACAAAAAATGCGGGGGTGCCGGTGCTGGCCAGTGTCGCCGCGACCTTGCTGCCGATGTGGCCCGATTTGCCGACGCCGGTCACTATGACACGGCCCGAACAGGCGAGCATGAGTTCGCAGGCGCGAACGAATTTGTCGTCAATCCGCGATACCAGGTTGGTAACGGCGCTCGCTTCCGTTTGTATTACACCCGTGGCCAGGGCTTTCAGCGCTTCGCAGTCGACGTTCATGATCGCTCAACCTTTGACCATCAGTTTCACCGGCCCTGAACTCAGCCAAACCATGGTCACATAGACGATGAACATTATCAATAAAATGGTCCCGGAGCGCCGGCCGATACGGCCGGGGCCGCGGAAATTGGAGGCCATCAGGTAAAGCACCCCGGTCAACAGGAACATGGCGGGAAAGTCACGCGCCAGGATGATGGTGAAGATCTGCACCGGGTGTATCGCTGCCGCAATGCCCAGCACACCGAGCAAATTGAACATGTTCGAACCGATGATGTTGCCGATGGCGAGGTCGTCTTCGCGCCGCAACGCGGCCGTGACCGCGGTGGCAAGCTCGGGCAGGCTGGTGCCGAGCGCGACGATGGTCAGACCAATCGTGGTATCGGTGACCCTCAGTATATGGGCAATGGTGGTCGCACCGTCCACCAGGAACTTCGAACTGACCGGCAGCACCACCAGCCCGATGATCAACCAGGTCAGCGCAATGCCGGACGGCATGTCCTTGGGGATTTCGGCAGCGAATTCCTCTGCCAGCGGGTCCGATGGCGAGCGGCGCAGGCCGATGTGCACGATCCAGAAAACGATGGCCAGCAACATCATGATCAATATCCAGCCCTCGAAGCGGCTGTAGGTGCCGTCAAGTGCCATCAGAAAGCAGACCAGCATGATCAGCAACAGCATCGGGTATTCACGCTTCAGTGCGGTGGACTCGAGACGCAACGGATAGATCAGGGCGGTTACACCCAGCACCAGCCCCATGTTGGCGATGTTCGACCCGATCGCGTTGCCGACGGCCAGCCCCTCGCTGCCATTGAGCGAGGCGACCGCGGATACGACCAGTTCCGGCGCCGAGGTGCCGAAGCCGATGATGGTCAGGCCGATAACCAGCGGTGATACGCCGAGGTTGCGCGCTGCCGCGGATGCGCCGGCGACCAGGCGGTCAGCACCCCACACCAGCAGCAGAAAGCCGGCGATCAACTGGATGCTGGCGATCAGCATGCCGAATGGCATTCCAGCTTGCGGGAAGGAGATTGGCACGACCCCGCAGTAGTTCTAGCCCGTGTGGCCCGGGAGTTTTTAATGGCGCTGGAATCCATTATCATAATCATTCATCGTGGTTCAGGTCCATTTGTTCCCCCACGGCCGTCCGGTCAACGTATTTTAGACGTTTTCCTGGTCTGCGAGGCCATGGTTGTGACGCCTTGCCCGAAAATGAAGGATGTTAGTCTATGGATAGCACGACCATTGCGCAAATGATACGTGCAGGCTTGAAAGATGCGGAGGTCAGCGTCAGCGGCGATGACGGTGTCCATTTCGAAGCGGTCGTGCGCTGCCCGTTATTTGCGGGCAAGTCAACGCTGCAGCGCCACCGCATGGTATACGCCACGCTGGGCGAGTTGATGGGCAATGAAATCCACGCCCTGGCGCTGCGCACCGAATTGCCGGAGCCGGAACACGGCTGATGGCCAGCATCCAGATTGCCGGAGGGTTGCCGCTGGACGGTGAAGTCTGGATATCCGGCGCCAAGAACGCCGTCCTGCCGATCCTCGTCGCCAGCTTGCTGGCGGACGGATCTTCACAAATCTGCAATGTTCCCCACCTCCAGGATGTAACGACGACAATGGAGTTGCTGGGCCGCATGGGCGCCAGCCTGGAGGTCGATGAGCACATGCGCATCGGCATCGATCCGTCGGGCATGCATCAGTTTGAAGCACCCTATGACCTGGTCAAGACCATGCGCGCGTCGATACTCGTGCTGGGACCGCTGGTGGCCCGCTACGGCCGCGCCTTCGTATCGCTGCCGGGCGGCTGTGCTATCGGCTCGCGGCCGGTGGACCTGCACCTGCGGGGGCTGCAGCAGCTGGGTGCGGAAGTGACCGTAGTCAACGGCAATATCGAGGCCCGTGCAAAGCGGTTGCACGGCGCCAATATCATTTTCGATACGGTGACCGTCACCGGCACCGAGAACGTGATGATGGCGGCGGCCCTGGCAAAAGGCACCAGCGTTCTCGAAAACGCGGCGCAGGAGCCGGAGGTCGTCGACCTGGCGAACTTTCTCATCGCCATGGGGGCCAGGATCAGCGGTGCCGGTAGCAATACGATCACCGTGGAGGGCGTGGACACGCTGCACGGCGCCGACTATTCCGTATTGCCGGACCGGATCGAGACCGGCACATACCTTGTGGCCGGCGCCATCACGCGCGGGCGCGTGCGCGTGACCCGGGCGCGCCCGCACGACCTTGATTCGATAATCGAGAAACTGCGCGAGGCCGGCGCCGAGGTCCGGACCGGTGACGACTGGATCGAGCTGGACATGCATGGCCGCCGGCCACAAGCGGTCGATATCACGACGGCCCCGTATCCGGGTTTTGCGACCGACATGCAGGCGCAGTTCACGGCCCTCAACACCGTTGCCGAGGGCGCGGCCATTATCACCGAGACCATATTCGAAAACCGTTTCATGCACGTCCAGGAATTGGTCAGGCTCGGTGCGAATATCACGCTGAAAGGCAATTCGGCCATCGTCAAGGGCGTGGCCGAGCTGCACGGCGCGCCGATCATGGCGACCGACCTGCGCGCCTCGGCGGGCCTGGTGCTGGCCGGGCTGGTGGCCCGTGGCACCACGCGGGTCGACCGTGTCTACCACATCGACCGCGGTTACGAGATCATCGAGGAGAAGCTCGGTCAGCTGGGCGCGAGAATCCGCCGCATTTAGCTTTTAATTCACACCGGCCTTGGGATGTTATGTGTGGCTTGCTGAACCGGGACATCAAACCAGACCGCTCTTGGGCCAGCGGGCTTTTGCTCCCGGGACACGCTCTAGCTATCCATAGTCGCTCGGCATCCGTTCCCGACGGATGCACGGTCCCGGTTGCAAATGCCCGCTGCCCTTGCAGCAGCCGACGCGCTGCTCTTGCTCTTAAAAAACCCGTTGGGAGATGCCGAAGGCACCCGTAGTGGCCGGCAGGAGTGAGCAGCGATCTTCATTCCAGCGAGGCTCGGCCCTGCAAGTGCTTGTTCGGTATCCCCGCTTTGCGGTGAAATTCAAATGTGCAACCGGCCGTCGCTGTCCAGTTGCAGCGGCTGCTCCAACGGGTTTCCGTCAAACAGCACCGTGTCGCCTTCGAGCCGGAGCCGGCGCCGGCAGAACAGTTCCAGCGTCGCCACCACGAGTTTATGCTCCAGCGGCCCCAGGCGGGCGCTGAGCGAGGCGGCGTCGTCGCCCGCTTCGATCGGAATTCGAACCTGCGAGATCACGGGTCCGGCATCCAGCCCTGCGGTCACGAAGTGAATACTGGAACCGGTTTCCTCGTCACCGGCCTGCAGTGCGCGCTGGTACGTGTCCAGACCCCGGTACAGCGGCAGCAGCGACGGGTGCAGGTTGATGACCCGGCCCTCGAAGCGGTTGGTGAAAACCTCGGTCAGGATCCGCATGTAGCCCGCCAGGACGATCAATTGCGCCCGTGCGGCCTCGAGCGCGGCGTTGACGGCGGCATCGTGCGCGGCCCGGTCGGTATACGCCTTCTGGCTGATGACCGTGACCGGGATTCCGGCGGCCCGCGCGAAGGCGATGCCGGCGGCATCGGCACGGCTGGATATCACCGTGACGATGCGCATGGTCAGGCGTTTTGCGGCGATGGCGTCGATGATGGCCTTGAGGTTACTGCCGCGGCCGGATATCAGCACGGCGGTTCTGAGGGGCGCAGGACTCATGAGCGGGAATAGACGACTCGCGGCTGTTTCCCGGGCCATGGCGTGACCCGGCCGATGACATGCACGGTTTCACCGGCCCCGGCAAGCATCCCGCGGATTTCTTCGGCCTTGTCCGCGGCGACCAGCAACACCATGCCGATGCCGCAATTGAAGGTGCGCAGCATTTCCGCCTCGTCGATATTGCCGTTGGCTTGCAGCCATTCGAAAACCGGCGGCAACGGCCACGCAGACAGGTCGATATCGAGGCCCAGGTGCGCGGGCATGACGCGAACGATGTTCTCCAAAAGGCCGCCGCCGGTGATGTGGGCGAGGCCGTCGACCAGGCCGCTCGCGAGCAGCGGTTGCAGCGTGCGGACGTAGATTCGCGTCGGCGCCAGCAGGGCCTGGCCGAGGGTCGTGTTCGCCAACGGCTGGCCGGGTCCGTCGGCCGAGCGCTCCAGTACTTTCCTGATCAGCGAGTAGCCGTTGGAATGGGGGCCCGACGAAGGCAGTCCAAGGGCGACGTGACCCGCCTCGACGCGGCTGCCGTCGATCAGCCGGGATTTCTCCACCACACCGACGCAAAACCCTGCCAGGTCGTAGTCGTCCCCACCGTACATGCCGGGCATTTCCGCGGTCTCGCCGCCGACCAGGGCGCAGCCGGCCTGCCGGCAGCCTTCGGCAATACCCTCGATCACGGTTTGCGCGGTGTCGAGTTCGAGTTTGCCGGTGGCGTAGTAGTCGAGGAAAAACAGCGGCTCCGCGCCGCTGGTCAGGATGTCATTGACGCACATGGCGACCAGGTCGATACCGATCGTGCTGTGGTCGTCCAGCTGCCTGGCCAGCAACAGCTTCGTACCCACACCGTCAGTCCCCGAAACCAGCAGCGGTTGCCGGTAACGGCTCGTGTCCAGCTCGAACATCCCGCTGAAGCCACCCAGGCCGCTAACGACCCCGGCACGGCGGGTGGATCTGACCGCCGGCTTGATGCGTTCGACCAGCGCGTTACCCGCGTCGATATCGACGCCGGCGTCACGGTAACTCAAGCTGCGACTCTTTTCGTTCTCGCCATTCACGGGCCGGTCCGTATTTTCATGCCGTTGGAGATGTCATATGGTATCGTATTTGCCGGTCTGAAAAACCAGAACATTTCACCGGCAGCTAGGGCCTGTTAACACTATTTGAATCATCGCTGCCGGAGGTCATTTTTTTGACTGGCAAGGCGGAAGGAGTGCATTGTAGTGAATCTACATAAACGAGTGACAACGCGCTCAGTCGGGAAAAGGGCCCCGGCCCTGCGGGTTGTGCCTGAAAAAGCCCCACTCTGCGTTACTCGTCGCTTATTTGGAGTGACCAAACCGCGCTCCTCGTGCCTTGATTGGGACTTTTTCAGGCACAACAGTGACGATTTAAATAGTGTTAACAGGCCCTAAAGGTGTATGGCCCATTGCGCAGGCGTTCGGTACTCCATGATTTCTTCGGCAAGGTAACGGCTCCCGGCTGCCGTCGGCCCGTGACGTCCGCGCGTGGAATGCTGCTCTCATTCATTTTGCTGCTGGGAATGGCGGCCGTTGGTCCGGCGGCGGCGCAGGGGGCGCAGGATCTTTATACCGGCGAAGTCGTGGTTAGCGGGCAAAGCGCCGCAGAACGTGACGAGGCGCTGCCCGGCGCGCTGATCCAGGTGTTGCAGAAACTCAGCGGGCAGCGGGACTTGCCGGCCTCGCCGGTCATCGATCAGGCCCTCGCCCGGGCCAATGACTTGTTGCTCGCGTTCAGCTACCAAACGGAGGCGCGTCTGCAGCCGGACGGCAGCAGCAAGGACGAGTTGCATCTTGTCGCCAGTTTCAGGCCCGGTGAAATGGACCGTGTCCTGCGGCAGGCCGATCTGCCCCGCTGGCAGGTTGACCGGCCGGTGGTTCAGGTCTGGGCGGTCATCGACGATGGCCAGACGCGTACGCTGAAACCGATGGAATACCAATATGCCTGGCAGGCGATGCAGGACATCGCGTCGAGGCGCGGACTGCATCTGAGCTGGCCCGAGCTGGATGCCGAGGAAATGCAACTGCTGGACATGAGGCTGGTCTGGGGCGGGTTCACGGATTACCTTGCACAATTCGGCGCGCCGTCCGATGGTGTGCTGATCGTCACGGCGCGGCGCGAAGGGCCGCAATGGCTGCTGCGCTGGAACCTGGCCGCCAGCGGCCGCCACTGGAGTTGGCACAACAGCGACCGGGAGTTGATGTTTGCGCTGGCGGATGGTGTGCACCGGACGGTCGACGAGATCGCTGCGGTCAATTCCATCGCGGCCCGGGACCAGGGCCAATGGCAAATCGATTTGAGCGTGGAAGATCTCAGGAACGGAGATGACTACAATCGCTGCCTGGCCTATCTGCGGAGCCAGGTGCTCGTGACGGCGGTGCAGGTGGTTGCCGCTGAACCCGGCCGGGCGCATTTCCGCTTGCAGGTCAACGCTGCGCCCAGGTACCTGGTGGAAGCCTTCCAGCGTGCCGCGGTGCTGTTGCCGGTCGGTGCGGCTGACAATTTCCAATACCGGTTTTTGCGCTGATGCGGGCGGAATCGCGCAACTGGCTGGTGTTGGCGGTGCTGCTGCTGTGCGGCTGGCTGATCTACAGGCTGGCGGCCGTGATTACGCCATTTGCGGTGTCCGCGGTGCTGGCCTATTTTGGCGATCCACTGGTCGACCGTCTGCAGCGCGTGTCGCTTGGGCGCTGGCGGATCGGCAGGTCGCTGGCTGTCAGCGTCGTCTTCGTGGGGTTGCTGTCCCTGCTGGTGGTGGTCCTGCTGGTGCTCGTTCCGGCGCTGCTTGAACAGGTCCACTTGCTGGTCAGGCGCCTGCCGCAGTGGATCGAGTGGTTTTCAGCGACGGCCCTGCCGTGGTTGTCGGGCAAAACCGGCGTCGACCTGAGCGGCTTCAAGCTACCGGTGCTCGCGGGCGTGGTCAAGGACTACTGGCAGGAAATCAGCACCGCCGCCGTCAGCGTTGTCAATATCGTGTCGCGCGGAGGCGTGGCCGTGGCCACCTGGTTGACCAACCTGGTGCTGATTCCGGTGGTGACCTTTTACCTGCTGCGGGACTGGGACGACCTGCTCAGGGGCATCGGGGATATGCTGCCGCGCCGGATCAGGGGCGAGGCCGGGTCTCTCGCCGCCGAAGTCGATGCGGTTTTGAGCGCCTTCTTCCGCGGCCAACTGATGGTCATGGTCGCCCTGGGGGCGATTTATTCCATCGGCCTGTCGTTCATCGGGCTCGATTTTGCCGTTCTGATCGGGATGACGGCGGGACTATTGAGCATCGTTCCGTACCTGGGCTCGATCGCCGGCGTCGTGGTGGCTTCCGCCACGGCCTTATACCAGTTCCATGACGGCTTGCACGTGATGCTGGTCTTGCTGGTTTTCGCCGTAGGTCAATCGGCGGAAGGCATGTTGCTGACGCCCAGGCTGGTCGGTGACCGCATCGGCTTACACCCGGTGGCGGTCATTTTCGCGGTGCTGGCCGGCGGTCAGTTGTTCGGTTTTTTGGGCGTGCTGCTGGCCTTGCCGGCAACCGCCGCGCTGAACGTGCTCGTCCTGCACCTGCATCGCAGGTACCGGCAGAGTGATTTGTACAAGTCGGAGCCGGGCGCGGGAGCCTGAAGATGCTGTATTCACCGCAGCTGCCCCTGCAATTGGCGGCGCCGCCGGCCAAGCGTTTCGATGACTTTGTCAGCGGCCCCAACGGCGCGCTGGTGGCGGCACTGAAGCATGCGGCGGACGAGCCGGGGTGCAGCATTTTCCTGTACGGGCCGCAAGGCAGCGGCAAAACCCACCTCCTGACAGCCTTGTGCCTGTATCTGCGGGAGCGGGGTCAGCGGGCTTTCTATCTCGATTTGCGGCAGCTGCCGGACAACGCCATCGAGTCGTTGCAGGGGCTCGAGAACCTCGACCTGGTATGCGTGGACAACCTGCACGCGATTGCCGGCAGCAAGACCTGGGAAGAGGCCCTGTTCAGCCTCTTCAACCGGCTCCGCGACGCCCGCGGCCGGCTCGTGGTCAGCAGCCGCAGACGGCTTTCCAGCGTTGATCTCGTCCTGCCGGACCTGCGGTCGAGGCTGGTATGGGGTTTGCGCCTGTCATTGCTGCCGCTCGGCGACGAGGATTTGCTGCGTGCGCTCGCTCAGGGCAGTGAGGCGCTCGGCATTCGTCTGCCGGCGGAGGTCAGGCGATACCTGGTCAAACACCAGGAGCGCCACCTGCCCACGCTGCTCGGTACCGTCGAGGACCTGCACCGGGCCGCCCTCGCCGGCAAACGCCGAATCACGATACCGCTGGCCCGCGAGGTCTTGAGAGCGGGCCGCGGGCAAGGCGGCCCGCCCTCCGATTGAGCCGTTACCCCAGCTGCTTTATGCGGGTCTGTGCGCGGTGCCGCTGCGGGCACCCGGACGCGGGCATCAACGAAATGTGACGCGTTGGTCGATGACCAGACCGTGCTTGTCGAATTTCATTTGCACACGCATGGTTCCGGCCATGGCCCTGGACGCCGCTTTTGCCGCCGCCACCAGTTCCTCCAGTTCCTGATTGTCGGCGCCCGGATTGACTCGCCAACGCTCGGCCGCGTCGCTGCTAACCTGCATCTGCCGCGCGAGGTCGTAATTCACCGAAAGGAAAGTGCCGTCGTCCTTGCTGTCGGCCTCCATGTACTTTTTCAGGCGGGCTGCTTCCTGCTCTCCGAGCGCGAAACCAATCGCGTCGTGATTCATCAATGCGAAAACGGGGGCATGTTCGCCTGGAACCATGTTGTCCGGGAGCCTGACCGGTTCAGTCTGGTTGGCTAGGTCCAGTTCCTGGACTCCGGGCACCATCATGCTGGCCATGCCGACGAACATTTCAGGCTTGTCCACGTGCACGACGGCGAGGGCGCTCCTCACCGGTATCCTGGCCTTGGGATCCATGTCGTCGACCCGCACGCGAACCCCCATCAGGTTGTTGACCATGGGCGGCATCGGAATGTTGAGTTGCTGCACCATCTGCCGGGCCGCCTGGTTGAAATTTTCGAAGCGCTGGCACTGGAATGGTTGCGCCACCAGTGCATTGGCTTTTTGCAGCAGGAATGTGCGCAGCTTGCCGATGCGAAGGGCCAGCGCGGCATCGAAGAACTGCGCGTCGTTGCCGGCCGGCGGCATGTCGGAAACGACATCGGCCAGGCCCTGTGCCAGCGTGCTGTCCATTTCGAGGTCGTAGCGCATGCCCGCTTCATTGGTTGTCAGGACGGTGGTGCCGGCCGTGATGCGGGGCGTCTTGGCGAGCATCGCCTTGATTTCGCTGCTGCAGACCGGGCCGAGGGCTGCGGGGTCGAAACTGACGTTTTTGCCCAGGTAGCTGTGGGTGACGCTGTCCGTGTCGAGAAATTCATGCGCGACCTTCTGCAAATCGACCATGCCGGAGCCGTAGTTGGAGTAGCCCTTGTCGGCGTTGAGCTTGGCCAGCGCGTGACTCGAGGCGATGCTTTGCGCGGGCTTGGCCAGGCCGAGAAATGCCGGCAGCAGCGTCGCTTGCGCGGCGACCGGAAAGGCGGCCACGGCCAGTTGCCTGTCGAGTATCGCGACATAGATGCCAACCGGCAGTTGGTCCTGTGCCAGGCGCCAGTAAGGCCTGCCATTGAGTTCCTGTTGTGGCCACTTGATGCCGGTCTTGGCCTCGATGCGGGCAATGGCGGCCCGCAGTGCCTGGGCGTCCGTGAGTTCCAGTCGTACGAACGGAAAGATGCCCATGCCGTAAATGGCATGATGGGCCTGCAGTGAAATACCCACCTTTTCCAGGCTCTCGGGACTGACTTTGCCGCCGAGTTCATCCAGAACTGCGGCCAGCAGCCGTTCACCGCCGCCGTGTTTGGTGTTGCCGGCGTAGTCCGCCTGGAACCTGGCCGCCTTGTTGTTGATCGCGTCCAGCAGCGGCTGGAAGCGGGCGATGTAGGCATCCGTGATTGCCTTGGGCGCCGGTTCCAGTTCGGCGAAGACGTAGGGCGTATCCGCCGGTGCGAAGGCGAGCAGGGGATTGCTGCCGGTCTTGGCGGTGGCTTCCGGTTCCTTGTGACAGCCCGTCAGCAGCAGGCCGAGGGCGGCAAGCAGCGATAACGCAAGTTTGGATTTCATCGTATTACTGTCCTGGATCGTGTTATGTATAGGTGTTTTACCACAGTATAACACTATATGCAAGATCTCGCACTGGAAGCGCGCGCTGGGGCGCACCCGCGGGCAATCGATGGGCGTATGCTCGAGCCGCTGCGTTCACTGGCGAACGGGGGTATTTTGCCCCGGCAGGGCGCCGGGGCAAAGGTGGAGCGGGCAGTAACTACAGCGCCTTCACACCGGCGATCAGTTTTTGCGCGACATCCTGTGCATCGCCGTAGCACATGCGGGTGTTGTCCTCGAAAAACAGCAGGTTTTCGATGCCCGAGAAACCCGTGCCCTGTCCGCGCTTGATGCAAAACACGTTCTTGGCCTTGTCGGCGTCGAGGATGGGCATACCGTAGATGGGGCTGGACGGGTCCTTGCGCGCGGCCGGGTTGACCACGTCGTTGGCGCCGATGACCAGCGCAACGTCGGCGTTCGGGAACTGGCTGTTGATGTCTTCGAGGTCGAAGATCAGGTCGTAGGGCACGCCGGCTTCGGCCAACAGCACGTTCATGTGACCCGGCATGCGGCCGGCGACCGGGTGGATGGCGAAGCTGACCTTGACGCCCTTATCCTGCAGCACCTTGGTCAGTTCCCAGACCTTGTGTTGCGCCTGGGCGACCGCCATGCCGTAACCCGGGACGATGATCACGCTTTCGGCGTAAGCCATCGTGATAGCCGCGTCGGCCGGGTCGATCGCCTTCATGTTGCCGCTGACCTCGACGCCGGCGGCGCCGTCGTCACCGGTACCGAAACTGCCGAACAGCACGTTGCCGAGCGAGCGGTTCATGGCCCTGGCCATCAGCTGCGTCAACAGCGTACCTGCCGAGCCGACGACGATACCGGCGATCATCATGGCCGGGTTCTGCAACACGAAACCTTCGAAACCGACGGCCAGACCGGTCAGCGCGTTATACAGCGAGATGACGACCGGCATGTCGGCGCCGCCGATGGGTACGGTCATCAGCACGCCGGCGAGAAGCGCCAGGGCGAAAAATATCACCAGGTTCTGTTGCGTGACCTCGGCGCCCGTGTTGCTCCAGGCGAAGATCAGCACGGCCAGGAAGATCAGCAGGTTGAATATCTGCTGCCCCTTGAAGCGGTATACCTTGCGCATCCAGCCCTGGAGCTTGGCGAAGGCGATCATGGAGCCGGAAAAGGCGACGGTTCCGATCAGGGCGCCGAGTACCGCCAGTTCCTGGCTGACCGGGCCCTCGTGGGTGAGGCTGCCGCCGCTCGACAGGCGCACCAGCTCGACCGCCGCGATCGCCGCCGCGGAGCCGCCGCCCATGCCGTTGTAGAGCGCGATCATCTGCGGCATGTCGGTCATCGCCACGCGCTTGCCGGTCCACCAGGCCAGCACACCGCCAATGAACATGGCACTGGTCATGGCGATGTAGTTGTGCATGCCGGGCCAGGCAAAGGAGATCGCCGTCGCGGCCAGCATGCCGAGACCGGCCCAGACGATACCCTTGCGGGCCGTGACCGGCGAAGACATGGCCTTCAATCCCATGATGAAGAGGATGGCCGCCAGGAAATACAGCACCTGGATGAGCATATCGATGTTCATATTCATGGTGATCAGCCCTTGTCCCTGGTGGATTTGAACATTTCCAGCATGCGTTCGGTCACCACGTAGCCGCCGACGGCGTTGCCTGCGCCGAGAATCACGGCGATGAAACCGATGATCTTCTCCACGTCGGTCTGTGCGTGGCCCAGCGCGACCATGGCGCCCACCAACACGATGCCGTGGACGAAATTCGAACCCGACATCAGCGGGGTGTGCAATATGGTCGGTACCTTGGAAATGACCTCGTAGCCGGTGAATGCGGCCAGCATGAATATGTAGAGGGCGACAAAACCTTCCATATCAATCTCCCTGTGTTTGGCTTGGGTTACCGCTCGCGAGCAGTTCGGCCGTGGCCTTGTGGACCACCTCGCCGCCGTGGGTCAGCAGCGTGCCGTCGATAATTTCGTCCTCGCGGTCGATGTTCAATACCCCGTCTGCAACCATCAACTCCAGCAGGTTGACCAGGTTGCGCGCGTACATTTCACTGGCGTGGATGGCAGCCTGGCTGGCGAGGTTCAGTGGCCCGTCGACGATGACGTCCCGGTGGGTGACGGTGTCGCCGGGTTCGGTCAACACGCAGTTACCGCCCGATTCGGCCGCCAGGTCGACGATGACCGAACCGGGGCCCATGCCTTCGACCATGGACTCGGTGATGATCTTGGGCGCCGGCTTGCCCGGGATGGCGGCGGTCGAGACGACCACGTCCGCCTTGGCCAGGTGTTCGGCCAGCTTGTCGGCCTGCTGCTGGCTTTCCTCTGCGGTCAGTTCGCGGGCGTAACCGCCTTCGCCCTCGGCGCTGACACCGGTGTCGATCATCTTCGCACCGAGCGATTCGACCTGTTCACGGGCCGCGGCGCGGATGTCGTAGGCCTCGACCCTGGCGCCGAGACGGCGCGCGGTGGCGATCGCCTGCAAACCGGCCACGCCGGCCCCAATCACGACCACGCTGGCGGGCCGCAGGGTACCGGCGGCCGTTGTCAGCATCGGAAACAGCCTCGGCGCGAGCGTGGCCGCGCGGATGACGGCCTTGTAACCGGCGACGGTCGCCTGCGAGGAGAGCACGTCCATGGATTGCGCCCGCGAGATGCGCGGCACCAGTTCCATGGCCATGCAGGTCAGGCGCTTTTGCTGCAGCGTCTCGACCACGGCCGGGTTGCGGTGGGCAAAAACCAGCCCCATGCAGAGGCTGTCTTCCGTCGCCAGCGCCAACCTGTCCGCCGCCGGCGCCTGCACCCACAACCAGATGTCGGTCATGGTCAGAATGCTTTCCGCGTCGTCCAGCAACACGCAGTCTGAATATTGTTCATCGGAAAACCCGGCCGCCTTGCCGGCGCCCTTCTCGACGAGGACCCGGAGGCCTTTGCCCGCCAACTTGTTGGCAGTGACCGGATCGAGCGCCACGCGGCGTTCTCCTGCGGCATGCTCCTTGAGCACCGCTACGGTTAATGACATCAGTTATTCTCCCTGTTCCTAAGGCGCGGTTACGCGACAAAAACCGGCCTTTTAACGCTCGAGACCGGCTTATCAAGTCTAAAGACCCGCTTTGAAAACCGTTTATTATCCCTTAAAAGCGTGCGCTATTGTAGACCGATTGGACGGCGGCAAGATGATTTATGTCATGCATTGTCCATCAGGCGCCGGCGCAGTTGCTCGAGCCTCCGCGGTGTGCCGATGTCATGCCAGTCGCCGCGGTACAGCTCCCCGGTCAGCTGGCGGGCGTCGGCCGCGGCACGCAGCAACGGCACGACCGAGAAGCTGCCCGCGGGGCTGCCGGCGAAGAACCCAGGGTGGTAGACGGCAATTCCGCTGAAGGTATGGAGCGGCTCCCCGCGGTTGGCCACGCGGCCGCCTGCGAGGGCGAAGTCACCCCCTGCCTTGTCGCCGGGGTTCGGCACCAGCACCAGGTGCGCCTGCTCGCATTTGACCGCGCGCAGGCGGGACAGCGGATAGTCGCAGAAAATATCGCCGTTGATCACCGCGAATGGCACGGGACCCAGCAGGGGCAGCGCCTGGCGGATGCCGCCCCCGGTGTCCAGCGCCCCGGGCGGCTCCTCCGAGTAACGGATGTCAAGGCCCCATTTCGCGCCGTCGCCCAGGGCCGCGCGAATCTGCGGGCCCAGGTGCGCCAGGTTGATGACGATTTGCCGAAAGCCCGCCAGCGCCAGGCGTTCCAGGTGGTATTCGATCAGCGGCTTGCCGCCGGCCTCCAACAGCGGCTTGGGCGTGCTGTCGGTCAGCGGCCGCAAACGTTCGCCGCGGCCGGCGGCGAGGATCATGGCGCGCATGTTTCTTGCTCCAGCAGGCCACGGAATGCGTCGAACTCGGGATAGTACTGCAACGTATCGAGCAGGTACTGGTAGAAACGCGGGATCATTTCGAGGTAGCCGCGCTTGCCGTCCCGGTAGTGCAGCCGGGCGAAGATCCCGACGACTTTCAGGTTGCGCTGCAAACCCATCAGGTCGCAGCTGCGCAGCCAGTCCGCGGCCGGTACCTCCAGCTCAAGCAGCGCCGCGAACTGGTGGATCCATTGCTCGAGGCGTTGCCGCGGCCAACGGATATACCGGTCCCAGAGCAGCGACACCAGGTCATAACTCACGGGCCCCGTAACGGCATCCTGGAAATCGATAATGCCGATCTCGCCCTGCGGCGTCAGCAGCAGGTTACAGGAATGAAAATCGCGGTGCACGAAGCACTGCCGCTGTTTCGTCGCGGATTCGATCAGCGCTTCGCACAGCGGATTCCAGGCCGCCTCGAAACGCTCGCGTGATATTCCGGGGCGGTGGCGCGCGAGGTACCAGTCCGGAAACAGGTCCAGTTCCATCTGCAACAGGCCGCGGTCGTAGGCGGGCAGGCCGCGATGATCGACCTTCAATGCCATCTCCCGCAGCACGCCGAAAAGCGCCTTGAAATGCAAATCGGCCGAGCGTTTATCGATCAGGCTCCGCAACTGCGTGTCACCGAGGTCTTCCAGCAGCAGGAAGCCGAGTTCGTGATCCGCGTGCAGAATTTCCGGGGCCTTGAGGCCGGCTGCGAGCAAGCGGGCGTTGATGCCACAAAACGGGCGCACGTCCTCGTTGGGCGGTGGCGCGTCCATCAGCACGCAGCCGCGGCCGTCGGCCGTGAGCCGGAAGTAGCGGCGGAAACTGGCGTCGCTCTCGATCGGCTGGAAGTCGGAGGCCCGCCCGATTCCGGCCGCCTGCAGCCAGCGCCGCGCGACCTCGAGACGCGGGTCATTTGCCGTTGTGGCTGCGGGCCTGCTCATGTCGTGAATTCTGCCGTAATTCACCCGGCAATGAAATGACCGCCGCTTCCCGCCTTTTTTGTCGCGGGGGCTTTAAATGGTACTAATATGGTACTATATATGGATGACGACGATGAAAAATACCCGTTGACCGTACCAAAGCGATGTTGCGCATCAGCAAAATGACCGATTACGCCATCATGGTGATGGTGCAGCTGAACGCGTCGAAGGGCGAGGTCCTGAGCGCGCAGGCATTGGCGGAACGGTCCAGGCTGGAACTGCCGACGGTCAGCAAGGTGCTGAAATTACTGGTGAAAGATGGACTGGTCGAATCGTACCGCGGTCCCAGCGGCGGTTACAGCATGAAGCAGGATGCGCGCGACATCAGCGTGGCCAAAATCATCGCGGCTATCGAGGGGCCGATCGCGATGACCGAGTGCAGCGTCGAGGAAGGCCTGTGTGCGCAGGAAGCGATGTGCAGCCTGCGCGGCAACTGGCAGCGGATCAGCATGGCCGTGGCCGAGGCGATGGAAGGCGTTTCGCTGGCCGAAATGGCGCAGCCGCCGAGAGCGGCGCAAAAACCGCTGCAAATAACGACCCTGAACGCATGAACCCATACCGCAAGAAGGTAACCGGACAGACAGATGAGCACTGAAACCCAAACAATCGACAGCTTGGTCGGAAAGAAATACCGGCATGGCTTTGTCACCGACATCGACTCGGATACGCTGCCGGCCGGTTTGTCCGAGGACGTCATTCGCGCCATTTCGGCGCGTAAGAGCGAGCCGGAGTGGCTGCTGGAATGGCGGCTGGCCGCGTACCGGCACTGGCTCGAGATGCCGCAGCCGCACTGGGCGCACCTCGACATCGAACCGATCGACTTCCAGGCAATCTCCTACTTTTCGCAGCCGCGTTCGGACAAGGACCGGCCCAAGAGCCTCGACGAGGTCGATCCGAAACTGCTGGAAACCTACGACAAGCTGGGTGTGCCGCTGCACGAACGCGCGCGCCTGGCCGGCGTGGCGGTGGACGCGGTCTTCGACTCGGTCTCCGTCGGCACGACGTTCAAAAAAGAACTCAGGGAGGCCGGGGTCATATTCTGTTCGTTTTCCGAGGCGGTGCAGGAGCATCCCGAACTGGTGCGCCAGTATCTCGGCAGCGTGGTGCCGACCCGCGACAACTTTTTCGCCGCCCTGAACTCGGCGGTGTTCAGCGACGGCAGCTTCGTTTTCGTCCCCAAGGGCGTGCGCTGCCCGATGGAGTTGTCAACGTATTTCCGTATCAACGCCGCGGAAACCGGGCAGTTCGAACGTACCCTGATCGTCGCCGAGGAAGGCAGCTACGTCAGCTACCTGGAAGGCTGCACGGCGCCGATGCGCGACGAAAACCAGTTGCACGCGGCGGTGGTTGAACTGGTAGCACTCGATGACGCGAACATCAAGTATTCAACGGTCCAGAACTGGTACCCGGGTGACGAGGAAGGCAGGGGCGGCATTTACAACTTCGTCACCAAGCGCGGCGACTGCCGCGGCGACCGCTCGCGCATATCGTGGACCCAGGTCGAAACGGGTTCGGCGATTACCTGGAAATACCCCAGTTGTATCCTGCGCGGCGACGATACGGTGGGCGAGTTTTACTCGGTCGCCCTGACCAACAACCACCAGCAGGCGGACACCGGCACGAAGATGATCCACATCGGCCGCAACAGCCGCAGCAAGATCGTGTCCAAGGGCATTTCCGCCGGCCAGGGGCAGAATGCCTACCGGGGCCTGGTCAGGATCACACCGCGTGCGCAAAATGCGCGCAACTACACGCAGTGCGACTCGATGCTGATCGGCAAGCGTTGCGGTGCGCATACCTTCCCCTACATCGAGGTGCGCAATCCCAGCGCCCGGGTCGAGCACGAGGCCACCACCTCGCGGATCGGTGAAGACCAGTTGTTCTACTGCCTGCAGCGCGGCATTGCCGAAGAGGATGCCGTCTCGATGATCGTCGACGGCTTCTGCAAGCAGGTATTCAAGGAGTTGCCGATGGAGTTCGCCGTCGAAGCCAAGGCCTTGCTGGAAGTCAGCCTGGAAGGGGCGGTCGGTTGAGTCCCGGCGGGCGCAACCGGACCTTCGGGAGCTTCAATTCATTAGACATTCAATTTATTCAAAGAGTATGACAAGCATGTTGAAAATCAAGAATCTGCACGCCAGTGTGGATGGCAAGGAAATCCTCAAGGGGCTCGATCTCGAGATCAACGGCGGCGAGGTGCACGCCATCATGGGTCCGAACGGCTCCGGCAAAAGCACCCTCGGCAACGTCCTGGCCGGCCGTGCCGGCTACGAGGTGACCGCGGGCGAGGTGCTCTACAATGGCCGCAACCTGCTCGAAATGGAACCCGAGGAGCGCGCCTGCGAAGGTGTGTTCATGGCCTTCCAGTACCCGGTGGAAATTCCCGGGGTGAACAATACCTATTTTCTGCGCGCGGCCCTTAACGCGCAACGCAAATACCGCGGTGAAGACGAACTGGACTCGGCCGGCTTTTTGCGGTTGGTGCGGGACAAACTGAAAATCCTGCACATCGGTGACGAATTGCTGCGCCGCGCCGTCAACGAAGGTTTTTCCGGCGGCGAAAAGAAACGCAACGAGATTTTCCAGATGGCCGTCCTCGAACCGCGGTTGGCGATCCTGGACGAGACCGATTCGGGTCTGGACATCGATGCGCTGAAAACGGTCGCCGACGGCGTCAACAGCCTGCGCAGCCCGGAACGCGCGATGATCGTCGTTACGCATTACCAGCGCTTGCTGGATTACATCGTGCCGGACCGGGTGCACGTACTGGCCAACGGCCGCTTCGTTGCCACCGGCGGTGCCGACCTGGCCCTGAAACTGGAAGATCAGGGTTATGCCTGGCTGGAGGAGGGCGGCATCGCCCCGGTCGGGGCGGACCAGCAGCAGGCCGCAAGCCCATGAATAACCTGTCGATACAGCTCCCGCCCGGCGACAGCGCAGGCCCGCTGCCGGATTGGCTCAAAACGCTGAGGCACGATGGCGCGGAAAAGTTTCGCAGCCATGGTCTGCCGACGCGCAAGGACGAGGCCTGGAAATACACGCCATTGAGCGCGCTGGGGCGGGATGAAATCTCCGTTGGGGCGCCACCGGCGACCGCCGCGATGCCCACTCCGGCAGAGCCGCTGACACCGGTCCCATTGCAGGTCCAATTGCTGGCCGGACGGGTAGCGGACATGACCGGCGCCATACCCGCCGGCGTCAGCGTGGCGGCGCTGGGCGAAGCCCTGGCGGCGGCGGACGAAGATTTGCGCTTCATGCTCGAATCCCTGCCTGCAGAGGGTTCCGCGCAGGCATTTACGGCGCTCAACACGGCGCTGCTGGAACACGGGCTGGTCATCCGGGTCGAGGCGGGCAGGGATGCGGGGCGGGTCCTGCTGAACTATTCGAGCGCCGGGGCCGCCGCGCGGCACCTTTTCAATACGCGCGTGTGCGTGCTGCTGGAAGCCGGCGCCCGGCTCGAGTTGATCGAGCAGTTCGAATCGGCAGCGGACAGCGCCAACGCCGGCAACGTCGTGCTGCAGGCGAAACTGGACAAAGGCGCCAGCCTGGCGCACCTGCGAGTGCAGCAGGAGCCGGACACGGCGAGCCTGATTACGCGCACGGAGTTGAGCCAGGCCGCCGACAGCGATTATGCCTATTACGGCTTTGACCTGGGCGGCGGGTTCGTGCGCCACGACCTGCACAGCACGCTGAGCGGTGAAGGCGCCGCGGCACGTATCAGCGGCGCTTACCTGGTGGACGATAAGCGTCTCGTCGACAACCACGTCAGGGTCGATCACGTGGCCCCCGGTTGTATCAGCGATCAGTATTTCCGCGGTGTCGCCGGCGGCAGCGGCAAGGCGGTATTCAACACCGCGGTGCGGGTGCACGAAGGTGCTGACGGCACCGAGGCCCGGCAGTCCAATGCGAATATCCTGTTGTCGGCGCGCGCGGAAGTGGACACCAAACCCGAATTCGAGATTTACGCCGACGACGTCATCGCCTCGCACGGCGCCACGGTCGGGCAACTCGATGAACAGGCGGTCTTTTACCTGCGCAGCCGCGGTCTCAGTGAAGACGAGGCCAGGCAGTTGCTGATCGCGGCGTTCTGCCGCTCGGTTTGCGACCGGCTGGCGGACCGTGAGCTTGCGGAGGTCATCGCCGAGCGTTTGCTCGAGGCGCAGCCGAAGCAATGAACGGGTCATCTGTCGAAACATTGACCGGCGCGAACAGGGCGGGCTTCGACGTCGCCAAGGTGCGGGCTGACTTCCCGATCCTGCAGCGCAGCGTACACGGCAAGCCGCTGGTGTACTTCGACTCCGCGGCCTCGGCGCAAAGGCCGCTGCAGGTCGTCAACGCCGTGCAGGATTTTTATCTCAACCACAACGCCAATATCCACCGCGGCGTGCACCTGCTGAGCCAGGAAGCCACCGAGGCCTACGAGCGGGCGCGCGAGCGCGTGGCCGCCTTCATCAACGCGCCGGTGGCGGCGGAGGTCGTCTTTACCCGCGGCACCACCGAGTCGATCAACCTGGTGGCGCACAGTTTCGTCCGGCCGCGGGTGCAGCCCGGTGACGAAATCCTGATCACCTGGATGGAGCACCACTCCAATATCGTGCCGTGGCAATTGCTGTGCGAGGAAACCGGCGCGGTGCTGAAGGTGGTGCCGATCGACGAGCGCGGAGAACTCCAAATGGACGCGCTCGATGCGATGCTGACGGAGCGGGTCAAACTGTTGGGGCTCGTGCACGTCTCGAACGCGCTGGGCACGGTCAATCCGGTCAGGGAAATCTGCGCGCTGGCCCGCAAGCGCGGCGTACCCGTTCTGGTCGACGGCGCCCAGGCCGTACCGCACCAGGCGGTCGACGTGCAGGCCATCGGCTGCGATTTCTACTGCTTTTCCGGTCACAAGATGTACGGTCCCACCGGCATCGGCGCGCTGTGGGCGCGGATGCAGCACCTGGAAAGCATGCCGCCCTACCAGGGCGGCGGCGAGATGATCAGCCGTGTGACCTTCGAAAAATCGGAATTCAGCGCCCCGCCCGGCAAGTTCGAGGCCGGCACCCCCAATATCGCCGGCGCGGTCGGCCTCGGCGCCGCGGTCGACTACCTCGAGTCGCTGGGGATGCACAACATCGCCGCGCGCGAGGCCGAACTGTTGGCCTATGGCAGCGAGCGTCTGGCCCAGGTGGAAGGCTTCAGGATGATCGGCACGGCGGCGCACAAGGCCGGGGTGATGTCTTTCGTGCTCGGCGAGATCCACGCCAACGACGTCGGCACCATCGTCGATCTGCATGGCGTGGCGATCCGCACCGGCCACCACTGCGCAATGCCGGTGGTGCAGTACTTTGGCCTGCCGGCCACCGCGCGCGCGTCACTTGGGATCTACAACACGCGTGCCGAAATCGATGTGCTTGCCGACGCACTCGAGAAAACACTGGACATGTTCTAGCCGGGATATTGCACCAGCCGGCCTCTGGCCTCACCATAAACTGATGAATTTACAAAGTAAAATGACGATTTATCAAATTTATTCCAGGGTACACTTTGTAACCGGCCAGCGATCTATCCCGGCCCTGCCTTGTCCAGGCACACCTGGGCTTGGGCTTCCCTCCAGCCCTATGGCTCTCAGTCCAGCCCGGCGCCCAGCCGCACCTGTTCTGCAGCAGCATCCGGGATGCTGGTGCAATATCCGGGCTGTGAATTCCAGCAACGTTGTATACAGCTGGCACCTGACGGGTTGCCGGCCGGGACAGGTACAAGCGCCCCGGGACACGTCGTGAACCCATCCATGGGGACTCGGGCGCAACGTCCCTGTTGCGCACGGTCCCGGGGTGGTAGCACCTGTCCCGGCCACGTGACGCTTTGGGATAGCCCAGGCCGGCATATTGGTCGGTACTTGGCGCAAAAAGCGAGAACGCCCAAGTCTGCCGTGCACTTGACGGAGGGTGGTGGCCGACTGTGGCGCGGGACCGTGCATCCGTCGGGAACGGATGCCGAGCGCGCAGGGACGCCTCGAGCGTGTCCCGCGGGCAGTCGGCCACGGGCCATTACGCGGCATGCGACGTTCGCGGAAAGCGATGCCTACAGCTGTTCGGGCAGTTCGGTGAAATCGGTGAAGGTTTTCGTGCCCGGCGGAAACGGGCTGGCGTCACCGCTGGCCACCCGGCCCAGGAAAGGCACGCGGTTGGCGCGTGCGCCCTCGTAGTCGGCCATCGCATCGCCGATCATGAGACAGCGGCCGGCGTCGAGCCTGTGCAGATCCAGCAACTCGGCGATATGCTCGGCCTTGCTGCCGGGTGAACCCCAGCTGGCCTCGAAGTAGGCTTCGAGCCCGCGGCGCCCGATGACCGCCGCGAGTTCTTCCGACGGTGTTCCGGATACCACGAACATCGGCACCCGCCCGCGCTGGCGGTCCAGGAAGGCCTGCGCACCCGCGACCATCGGCGCGGCCACGACCTTGTCGATCACGAGTTGCGCAAAACGCGCCGCCAGCCTTTCGACCCCTGCCTCGTCAAGCGGCGGTCGCCCGAGGATCTCGGTCTCGATGTGGCGGAACTTGACGAATCGCGAAATACCGGTATTGCCGAGGTGATAGCGTTCGACCTGCTCCATCACGGCCTCGCCGTGCCGCGCGTATAACTCCACGAAGGCACGCGTCTTGATGTCCACCGACTCGACCAGTACACCGTCGAAATCGAAAATAATGGCGTCGGAAAGCATGGCCGGCGAGCCTCGGTCAAACGCAATCAATCGATGGACGGCAGGTTCTTGAAGGAATGGTCGTTCGGGTCGTGGCCGCGCCGGTGCTGGATATCGCGAATGCACTCGATCAGGCCCTGTCCGAGGTCGACGAAATCGGTGCCGACCAGCTTGTGGCCGGTGCTCGGCTGGTAGGCGTACGGCGTCATCATGTAGTGATGGACCGGGTTGCCCTGTGAAAACTGCAGCTCGACCCCGTCCGGCAGGATTTCGGCGATCATCTGCATGACGTCGCGCACCCGCATGCGCTCGACCCCGGTCAGGACCAGGTGCCGGTTGGCGTATTCCGGCGCCAGGACCTTGACGCTCA
This sequence comes from uncultured Gammaproteobacteria bacterium, assembly GCA_963774415.1. GTDB lineage: Bacteria > Pseudomonadota > Gammaproteobacteria > Xanthomonadales > SZUA-36 > SZUA-36. The sequence continues at coordinate 381,068 of CAVZEU010000004.1, forward strand.
GGCGGGCCGCGTCGGTGACGTGGATGTATTCCCTGACCGCCTCGCCGTTACCGGCGTAGGTGATCGCGTTGTCTTCGATGGCCTGGCGCAGCATGCGGAAGATGCCGTTGTGCTCGTCGGCGCGCGGGCCGTAGAGCGAGCCGTAACGCAGGATGGTGTACTCCAGTCCGTAGCGCGAATGGTAGGTCTCGATAAAGCGTTCCGCGGCCTGCTTGCTGGCCCGGTAGAACGAGCCGGATTCCGAAAACACGTAGACGCTGCTGGCAAAGATGTGGCGCTGCACACCGGCCTGGCGGGCGGCTTCCAGCACCGTGATCGCGCCCATGACATTGATTTCGGCGGTTTTCAGCGGCTGGTCGTAGGCCTCGTCGATATCGGCGACGGCGGCAAAATTGTAAAGCGCGTGGGCGCCTTCGAGGGCTTCCCTGACCCGCTCGAAATCGGTGACGTCGCCGAGGACCATCTGCTGCTCTTCGCGCAGATACGGTGAGGGCCGCGTGTCGAAAACATGCACGTCGTAACCGGCGTCCGAAAGACTGTCGGCCACGTGGCTGCCGAGGAAGCCGCTGCCGCCAAAAACCACGATTTTCTGTTTATTCATGCGCGTGTCCCGGTTTCGATCACACCGGCGTCACACAAACCGGTGTACAAGTTCATCGCCGCCTCGCGCTCCATTGCATCGCGCGACTCGATGGCGCTGGACGCCAGGTGGGGCGTCAGCACCACCTGTGGAAAAGTCAGCAACTCTCCACTGTAAGGTTCCGTCTCGAACACATCAAGGCCGGCCGCGGCCAACTGCCCCTGGCGCAGTGAATCAGCCAGTGCCGCCTCGTCGACCAGGCCGCCGCGGGCGGTATTGATCAGAATGGCGCCGCGCTTCATCGCGGCCAGGGTTTTGCGATTGACCAGGTGATGGGTGGTGGCGGAATGCGGCAGGTGCAGCGACAGGATATCGGCTTCGGCGAGCAGGCCCGGCAATTCCAGCCACTCGGCGTCTTGCGGGTCCTGGACCTCGGGGTCATGGGCGATCACGCGGGCGCCGAAACCGCGGCAGATCTGCGCTACGCGCCGACCGATGCGACCGAGGCCGAGGATACCGAGGGTGCTGGCCTTGAGCAGGTGTCCCTTGCTGCGGGGCCAGTCGCCGGCCCTTACCGCGCGGTCGGATTGCGGTATGTGGCGCAGCGTCGCCAGCATCAGCCCGATCGTCATCTCCACGACCGCGTCGACCGGCGCGTCGGGGGTCGAATAGACCGGGATTCGATGCCGTTTCGCTGCTTCCAGGTCGACGTTGTCGAGCCCGACCCCGAGACGCGAGATCACGCGCAGACCGGCGGCGTTGGCGATCACCTCGGCGGTCAGCGGTTCCACCCCCGCCAGCAGGCCGACCACCGGGGCGTCCAGCAGAGCGCCGATTTCGGCCTCCGTCAGCTTGCGTCCGAACGGGTTCGTGGTGATCTCGAGGCCTGCCCCGCGCAGCAACTCGATCCCGGGATTGTTCTCCAGCTTGAAAGACGAACTGGAGATGACGATTCTTGCTGACATCTCAGTATTTCCGCTATGGCCTGCTAGCGGCTGCCATGGCGGTCGCGGATGGATTCGAGGTCGTTGCGGCAGACCGAATCCAGGATCCGGATATCGAGGGTGTAGCCGAGGAAACGGAAGCCGGCGCCGATCTGGCGGTCGAGTTCCTCCAGGTCGGGTTCGACCACGTGAATGCCGCCCGGCCGGCCGAGTTCGAGCCCGGCCTTGCAGACCTCCTGGATCGCGGCCCTGACGTCCGGGTGCGAGGTTTCGCCGGGCATGCCCATCGAAGCCGACAGGTCGTAGGGGCCGATGATGAACGCGTCGACGCCGTCGACCGCGAGGATCGATTCGATATTCCTGACGGCGTCGATGTGCTCGATCATGGCGATGACGACCCCCTCCTCATTGAGCCATTGCTTGTAAGCGGCGAAGCCGGCGCCGTAACCCTGGGCGCGGGCCAGGCCAACGCCGCGCGTGCCCCTCGGCGGGTAGTACGTGGCCCGCACGGCGGCCTCGGCGTCCGCGGCGGTCAAGATGAACGGGACCATGACGCCGCTGGCGCCCGCGTCCATCACGCGCTTGATCTGGTTGGGTTCATTGCTGGTCAGGCGGACGATGGCCGGGCAGCCGCTGGCGCCGATGACCTGGATCAGGGCCTGGATTTCCGCCAACTCGATGACACTGTGCTCGGCGTCTATGACCAGCCAGTCGAAGCCGGCGGCGGCCATGATTTCCGCGATCGACGGGTGTCCCAGCGTGACCCAGGACCCGATCGTCAGTTCATTCGCGGCCAGGCGCTGCTTCAGCGGTGTTCGCTCGTTGGCGGCTTGCATGTTCACTCCTCGGCCGGAAACAGGCTTGCACCCTGGCCCGGCGGTTAATCAATAACGTTCGACGAGCGGGTCGTCCCTGAGTTGCGCCTCGACGCGCCCGATGTCTTCGGGGCAGTCGACCGCCAGCGTATCGCGCCGGGTGGGGACCATGCGGACCGGCCGCCCGTGCTCCATCAGGCGCAGCATGTCGACCGATTCGTATGCTTCCAGCGGCGTCGGCGGCAGGCGCGTGTAGGTTTCCAGTTCGGAACGGGTGAAAACGATGATACACACCTGTTTGAGCACGCGCGTGGCCTCGAACCCCGCCTTGGCGAGCGTCGGTATCGGCGCCCGCGTCATGTACATGGCGTTGTCGTGGACATCCGTGACCACTTTGATGGTGTTGGGGTTGGCAAAGTCCTCGGGCGTATCGATCGCATGCGTCAGGTTGACGCAGCCGACGTCGGCGTCGCTGAGAAACGGGGCGATGGCGGCGTCGATCATGTCCGGGAATATCATCGGCTCATCGCCCTGCACCATGACGATGATGTCGGCCTCCAGTGCTTCCGCGGCCTCGGCGACCCGGTCACTGGCGCGCTCGTGCTTGTCCGAGGTCATGATCACCGGTGCGCCGAAGGACTCCGCGGCCGACCTGATCGCCTCGTCGCAGGTGGCGATGACGGTCGCATCGAGCCGCTCGCACATGGCCACGCGACGGTAGACGTGCTCGATCATGGGCCTGCCGAGTATCGGCGCCAGCGGTTTGCCCGGGAAGCGGCTGGAACCCATGCGGGCCGGTATGATGGCTACGATTTTCATGAAAAGTGTTGCTGCCTCGGAAAGCGTGCTCGTATGTGCATTTTACTGCGGCTGGCCAGGGCCGCATAGGGGCGCCGGTGCGGTATAATCAATCCGCCCTTCGCCTAATACCAAATGCAAAAGAAGGTTCACGTGAAAGCACTCTTTTTCCTGCGCCATTATAACGATATCGACCACATCACGCCGGTGGTTCACAAGTGGATCGGGCGCGGTCATGTCTGTGACGTGGTGTTGCTCGGTGACCCCGGCTTCATGCAGGACTACCGGATCGTGTATCTGGCCTCGCTCGAGGGTGTGCGCGTGGCCCGGGCCGGGGACATCATGAGCCGCGGGCAGCTTTTCCGCATGCACGCGCAGCGCCTGTTGCTCGATCGCCACATCCGCGCGCTGGCGCCGGCGCTGACGCGGATCCTGGAGCGCTGGCTGGGAGAAGCGCAACGGCGGAGCTTCTGGCGGAAAATTGCCGAGCTGATGCTGCGGCGCACTTTTGCGGAGGGCGAAAAGGGTGTGGTCGCGTTCGACTGGATCAGCGCAAATTCGGTATTCCCGATCGAATTCGTGCGCACGGTGGTCGAATCGGCGCGCGCGCGGGGCCTCGGAACGGTGTCGCTGCCGCACGGCGACAGCCCGCACTTCAATTACCTGGTCCGGGTCGAGGAACTCAGCATGGAGCCGCGGCTGAAATTCGCGCCGGCGAAAATGTTCGACAAGATCGTCGTGCCCAACGAATTGTGCGCGACGCGTTTCCGCCCGTTTGTCGAGGCAGCGCAAGTGGCCGTGCTGGGTTCGCCGCGCTACTGCGACGAATGGCTGGCGCAGCTGGATACGCTGCTGCCGCCGTCGCCGCTGCGCGCCGCGGGCGACAAGCTCAAGCTGGTGATGTTTCTGCGCAAGAGCGATTTTTCGATCTTCTGGGACGAGGTCGGCCGCGTGATCCGGATGCTGGCGGCGTTCGACGGCGTCGAATTGATCATCAAGGCGCACACGCGCGGCGGCTGGCGCCAGCCGCTGTCTCGCGACCTCGGTTTGCGGCGGCTGGAAAACGTGCGCTTCGTGGCCGGGGAAATCCACTCGTCGCACTTGCTCGGCTGGGCTGACGCGATCATCGATATCGCGACCTCGGTCGCCTTCGAGGCCGTCAAGCTGAACAAACCGGTGCTGGCGGCCGACTACCTGCACGCGGGCACCTCCACCGTCGGCGCCTACCTGCCCGAGTGCGTCCTCAGTTGCCGCGATGACGCCTACACCAAGGTCGAGCGTTTTCTCGAACACGGTTGTGGCGAATTCTATGTCCCGGCCCACGTTGACGCGTTCCTGCAGGCGATCGTCGATGTGCCGGACCGCGATGTCCTGCCGCGTTACGCCGACCTGCTGGAATCCTTGGTCGCACCCTGAAAACACTGTAAAATTCACGATTCCAAGACCTTACGGTCTGTTTCGACAGGTTTAACACGCAACTATGGCTTTTCTGACCCAACGCTTCGTCCAGTCGGCCCTGAAGACACCGGCCGCCATCCGCAAGACGCAGCTCTGGGATGCGCCCGATCTGGTGACGCTGCCGGTACGGGACGGCGTCGAGCCCTGCGGCAAGCCGGCCGTGAGAATTTTTCTCGGTACCGAGCCCGCGCAGTACAAGGCGGAGCGGATATTCATCTGGTCGATCGAGCAGGTGCGCGATCCCGCGCGTGTCTACGAGATTTACCTGATGAAGAACCTGAAAGGTTTCGATCCCAGGTTCTGGCTCACCGGTTTTACCAATTATCGCTTTGCGATCCCGCATTTTGCCGGCGGCCGCGGCCGCGCGATCTTCAACGACGTGGACCAGATCTACCTGAAGGATCCGGCGGAATTGTTCGATCTGCCGATGAATGGCCACGGTTACCTCGCGATCGACGCGGGGGACATCTCGGTGGCCCTGCTCGACTGCGAGAAAATGGCGCGGATCTGGAGCCTGGAAGACGCTCGCGCGCGGCCGAAAAACGAGCTGCTGGCGCGGGCGAAAAACGCCCCCGGCCTATGGGGCAGGCTCGATGGCGGCTGGAATGCCCGCGACCGGGAATTCGTCGAGGGCGAGTCCGGTGTCTTGCACTATACCGCCCTGCACCGCCAGCCGTGGCATCCGTTCCCGCGGCTATTCGCCTACCAGAAGAACCCGCACGGCGATGTTTGGTACCGGCTCGAGGATGCCGCCAACGAAGCCGGCTTCCGCGTTTTCAGCGCGGCGCATCCGAGCCAGGGGTTTCGCGCCCTGCGCGGCCAGTTGAGCACAGGCCAGGCCAACGCCTCGCGAAGCGGGAAGGAAAAGGCGGCGCCGGGCCGGGAAAGCACCGACGTGGCCGCTTTGCTGCAGGAATGCCGCGCGCAGAGCCTGCTGCATTGCCGCATCAAGAGCTACGCCGGGACCAGCGCGGTGCCGATTGCCGACACCCTGGATACGATCCGGCACCTGGACCCGGTGACGGAGCAGGACGCCGTGGCCGAATTGTCGTCGCAGGACTTCGACGCCGTGGTCTGCGAAGACCTGCTCGAATGTATCCCGGACGACGACATGCCGTGGCTGCTCGAGCAGCTGTTTACCTTCGCCGGGCGGCTGTTGTACTGCCGCGTCGACGAAGCCCCGGCGCGGGCGAGGCGGGCCGGCATGCCCGGGCAGCGCCCGTGGCAGCGGACCCGGGAATGGTGGCATTACCAGTTCGAGACCGTCGCGCGTCACCACCCGCACGTGCGCTGGCGCGTCCGTTTCGTCAAGCGCGGGCTGCGCGCGCGCGGGCCGTCGATCATCGAAGGCAACGAGACCCGGCAGCGGGATGTGCGCGTCTGGGCGCTCAGCAGCGCCAAGCTCGGCCACAGCAGCCAGACCAACGCGCTGGCGGAGATGATCGGCTGGCCGTACGAGAAAAAGCAGATCCGCCAGTCCTTCCTGAGCCAGTTGCCGGTGCTGCTGGGCCTGCCGCCGGGCCGTATCGGGCCCTGCCGGCCGCCATGGCCCGACGTGGTCATCGGCTGCGGCTGGTGGCCCAGTTACGTGGCGCGCTGGATCCGCGCGCGCAGCGGCGGCCGCACGCGGCTGTTGCTGGCCGGTCGCAAGAGCGGCGGGGTCCGCAACACCACCGACATCATCGTCTGTTGCGAGCATTACCACCTGCCCGCGCACCGGCGCCGTATCGAGACGCTGCTGCCGGTGCACCCGCTTTCGGGGCACAAACTGGACGAAGTGCGTGAGCGCACTCAAGGGCAGTATGCCGATGCGAAGAGGCCGCGGGTCGCGCTGCTGGTCGGAGGCGATTCCCAGCAGCACGCGTTCTCGGCCGAAGATGCCGCGGCGATGGGCAAAAAGGTCATGGCCCAGGTCAGACAGGCGGGCGGTTCGCTGTTCGTGGTGACCGCGCGGCGCACCAGCGCCGAAGCCGCCAAGGCGCTGGAAAAGACGCTGGCCGGCGAGGCCGCGGTGCACGTCTGGACCCCGGGTGATATTCACAACCCGTACCTGGAATACCTCGCCAACGCGGACATCATCGTGGTGACCGGGGAGAGCGAATCGATGCTTACCGACGCCATCGCGACCCACAAGCCGGTGTACATCTACCCCTTGCGAAAACGCCGGCTGGAGCCGGTAATGGCGCTGGGCCAGTGGCTGTGGCAGCGCTCCTCGCGGCGGCCCCGGAACCGCCGCGGCACCGAGCGTCCGCAACAGGGCTTCGAGTACCTGTGCGCACGCCTGCTGCAGCTGGAATGGGTCGTGCCGCCGCGGGACATCGAAGGCTTGCACCGGCGCATGGTCGAGTTGGGTTACGCTGAGATGTTCGGCGATTCACTGCAAGCGATGCCCGTGAAGAACAAGTACGAGCAGGCGGACCTCGGCGGGCGTTTGCGCCGCATGCTCGAGCAGCCCGAGCACGAGATCGAAGACACGCCGGCGCAAGCCGGCGGCCGGCAGCACGCCTGATGCAATACCTTGACACAGAAAAGCTGAACGCGATCGACAGCGAGGCGTTCCTCGCGGTCAAACCCTATCCGTTCATCAATCCGGCCGGGGCGCTGACCGGGGCGGGCTACCAGCGGCTGATCGAAAACCTGCCGCCGCTCGAGGTGATGCAGCCGAGCTTCGGCCGCAAGCGTTCGCACGGCCAGGTATCGCACGACCGTTACCTGCTCGAATACAGCGAGGACCTCGATACCGTAGCGCCCGTCTGGCACGAATTCGTCGCCGAACTGCACGGCCCCGAATACACCCGCTTCCTGCAGCGCATGTACCAGCGCAAACGGCTGCGCATCAATATGCACTGGCATTACGCGCCCAGGGGCTGCTCCGTGTCGCCGCACTGCGACGCGCAGCACAAGCTCGGTTCGCATATCTTTTACCTCAACACCGAGGATGACTGGAACCCGGAGTGGGGTGGGCAGACGCTGATCCTCGATGACAACGGCCGGTTCGAGACCAACTCGGCGCCCGCGTTCGAGGACTTCGACCGCGAACTCGCCAGCGAATGCGTCGGCAACGTCAGCACGCTGTTCGCGCGCCGCGACCGCTCCTGGCACGGCGTGCGCGAGCTGACCTGCCCGGAAGGCAGGCTGCGCAAGGTCTTCATCGTCGTGGTCAACCACCCGCTGCTGTACGCCGGGCGCCAGGTCCTGAACCGGATCAAGAACAAGTAAAGCCTGCGGCACCTGGCAGGCCGCTGCAACGGAAAATATTTTGTCCAACACGGTGAACGACGAAGCTACGACAGGGGGCGGGCCCGGCACAGGACCGCGCCAGCGCGCGGTGCTGGTGCTGGGCGCCGGCCGCAGCGGCACCAGCATCGTCACCCGCGCCGCGCAGGCCATCGGGATCGAACTGGGCGACGACTTCAAACCGCCGTCACGCAAGAACCCGACCGGCTTTTTCGAGGACAAGGAACTGCTGCGGCTGAGCAAGAAGCTGCGCCGCGCGCTCGGCCTGCGTCCGGACAGCCTGCGCCTTGTCGACGAGGCGGTCTGGGACGGCCTGCTGGTCAGACCCTTTTATGCCGAATTCGCCGCCGCCATCGAAACCCGCTTCGGCGCGGCGGCGGTGTGGGGCTTCAAGTACGCGCGCACGATGCGCCTGCTGCCGTTCTGGGTGCGCCTGTTCGATGCGATGGATATCGAGCCGAGCTACGTCATGCCGGTGCGCAACCCGCTGAGCGTGGCCCGCTCGCGCGCGCAGCTGGACGCCCAGCGCGGCGAGCAGGAAAACAGCGATCTCGAATGGCTGGTCAACGTGGTGCCGTATTTTCACCTGGTGCGCGACCGGCGCCTGGTGGTGGTCGACTACGACCGGCTGATGGCCGGCCCCGAGGCGGCGCTGCAAAGAATGGCCGCCGGTCTCGACCTGCCGCTGGACGATGCCTGCCGCGAGGGCATCGACGAGTTCTGCACCCAGTTCCTGCGCCCCGGATTGCGCCATACCCGCTTCGGCATCGACGAACTGATGCGCGATGAGCGTATCAACCCGCTGCTGCGCGAGGCCTATTGCCTGCTCGACCGCCTCGCCGCCGATGAACTGGATAGCAGCAGCGAGGAGTTGTGGCAGGCTTGGGCCAGCATCCGTGGCAGGCTGGAGGCGCTGCGCCCGCTGCTGGCGAGGTTCGACTGGCTGGCCGGTGAACTGCGCCGCGCGCGCTGGAACCCGCTGAGCCCGCTGCCGGCGGCGCGAGCGCTCGTGCGGCAACTGATGAGCAAGTTGTAATGCCGGAAGAGGCCGCTTCCACGGACAGCGAATCACACTCGCCGCTGCGCCGCGCCGGCAGGAATTTCGGCAAGCTGCTGAGCGGCCGCGGCGTGGCCGCGTTGCTGGAACTGCTTTCCATCGCCCTGGTGGCGCGTACGCTGACCCCCGAATTACTGGGTTACATCGTACTGACCCAGTCGTACGTACTGGTTGTGCGCGGGCTGTTCAATTTCAAACTCTACGAAGTGCTGGTGCGCTTCGGCGTGCCGTTGCTGGAAGGGGGCGACAAAAAGGGTTTCAAGGAACTGCTGCGCCTGACCCTTTTTATCGACACCGCCTCCTGTTTCATCGCCATGCTGATCGCGATCGCGGCGGCGCCGCTGGTGGGCAGGCTGCTTGGCTGGGATGCGGACCTGCCGTACCTGACCATTATTTACAGTACGTCGCTTTTGACCTACGGTTTCGGCACCGCCAAGGGCGTGCTGCGTATTTTCGACCGCTACGGCACGCTCAGCATTCAGCTGATGATCGGCCCGGTGCTGCGTCTCGCCGGCATCCTGGTGGTGATGGCGATCCGGCCCGATGTCTTCTGGTACGTGATCGCGCTGACGCTGGCCACCGCCATCGGCAACGCCGTTCTGATCGAACGCGGCTGGAGCGAACTCAAGCGCCAGACCGGTGCGCTGAGCTTCAAGGGATTTTCCCTGCGCGGCTGGAACAAGCAGTTTCCGGGGCTCAAGGGATTCATCGGCATCGTCTACTGGCAGTCCAACGTCGACCTGTTGCCGAAGCAGATCGGCACACTGCTGGCCGGCACGCTGCTGGGCCCGGCCGGCGCCGGCTACCTGCGCCTGGCCACGGAGACCACCAAGATCCTGTCCAAGCCAGGGTCCCTCCTGCGGCAGGTGCTGTTCCCGGACATGGTCAGGATGTGGGTGCGCCAGAGCAGTATCTTCGGTTCTCTGCTGTCGCGCGCGCTGGTGCTGTCGGCGCTCTTCGGCGGCCTGTTCACGGTGGCTTCACTCTTCGGCGGCAGGTGGGTCTTCGGCACCGCGCTCGGCGACGACTACACGAAGGCAGGGCCGCTGCTGACGCTGCTGCTGATCGCCGCCACGCTGGAGTTGCTGGCGACCGTCATGCGCTCCGCCGGTTACGCCATGGGCCACGCCGGCAAGATCCTGCGCCTGCACCTGGTCAGCGCGGTCATCTACCTCGCCGCCTTTGTCCTGTTGACGCCGATGACCGGCCTGCTGGGGCCGGGGCTGGCGTCCTGCGTCGCGGCGGTCGTGCCGCTGGCCGGCATCGGCCTGCTGGTCCTGGGGAGCATGCGCCGGGCGCGGCTAGGCACTTGAAGCCCGTTCGAAAAAGTGTACCAGCCGCACCATGGCCTCGGTGTCGTGCTTGCAGTATTTGAGCAGGTCCGCGCGTATTTGCGCTTTCCTCGCGGCCGCGGTTTCGGGGCGGATCGCCTCGAGGTAGGCGTTCGCCGCCTCGGTGCCCTCGTGGATGCCCTCGAGACGGGCGTAGTCCATCTCGGGCGCGATCGTCGGCAGCACCGCCTTGATCGACCATGATCCCAGCATGTCGGGGTGGTAGTAGCTGGACTTGGTCACCGGGTACAGGTCGACCAGCCGTTCGATGATGGCGCCGAGGGCAGCGGCCAGGTCCGGGTAGCGCGCGATCAGGCCCTCGATCACCTTGCGCTCATAGTTGGTGTACATCAAAACGGGCCCGTCGGTCTCCAGCGTCTCGATCAGCGCCAGCGCCAGCGCCCGCATCGGCGCCTCGCCCGAGAGGTCGAGGAATTCCGCGTGCTGCATCTCGCCTGCTGCCCGCTCGATGTGGCAGGACCACTGGAACGGCAGCGCCTGGTACGGGCGGGTGCCGGCCCACAGCGGCACGGCCGGGCCAGCGGTTTCGAAGTCGAGATAGAAGCGCGGGTAGGGCAGGGAATCGACGAAACGCCGCGCGTCGGGCAGCAGTTCAGGCACACCCGCGCGGGTCACGCGCTGGATACGCTGCTGCGTTTCGCTGCGGATGGCGCCCGGGGGCACGTCGCAGATATCGCAGTAGCCGGCTTCGACCCAGCGTCCGAGCTGCTTTTTGCCGCCGCCGAGGCCCTGCACCGGGTAGCGGCTCTCGCCCGGCCAGCAAAAATCGATGAACGGGCAGGCGTAAGGTTCGCCGCAGTGCTGGCCGACGGGCACATTGGGCACCCCGCCCGCGACGGCTTCGCGGGCACGCCGCACCCACGTCGGCACCTCCGGCACCAGGGCCAGGACCTGTTCGGTCAGGTCGTGCTCGAGCAGGAGGCCCCCGTAGTCACCGTCGCCGGCATAGACGAAGTTGTTGTCAATGTGTGCCAGCGCCACGCGGCTCAGCGGATAACCCGACTCCAGGTGCACCCAGGCCTGCACCGCGCAGTCGTTGACGTGCTCGGGTTTGAGCCTGGTCGAGGCCTTGACCTCGACCAGGCGCCAGCTCGGCCGGCCGCCGTCCTCGACCGGCAGCAGGACGTCCTCGCGCACCAGCACGCCGTCGTGCTGCAAGGTGGCCTCGAACAGCGGCCGACGCTCGCCTGAGGCCAGCCACTTGCGGGTCTCGTCGAGTGCGCCCGATAAATGGCCGCCGTCGTAGTCGATGAAGATGCCCGCAGCGCCGCCGTATAGCCGCACCGCCATCGCGCCGACCTCGTGGCCGACGGCAAAAGCGGCCTCGGTGGCCGCGGAGTATTGGGCCAGGTCCTTGCGGTTGACCTCGAGGTGAACGCGCTTCAGGCACTGCAGAGAGGACATGATGCGGGACTTGGACAGGCCGGTGGTCACGTCGCGGACTCCTCGTCGCGTTCGTTGTTGCACATGCTCAGGCGAACCCCCGCGCCAGTTCGAATTGATAGCTGCGCGTACCGCTGTGCGCGCCGGCGCTGTCGAATTGCCGTTCCACGAATACGGCCTCGCCATCGCGGTCGATGAGCAAGGCCGTGGATGAGCGCGTGCCGTACTCGGGTGAGACGATGAAGGCCTGCCGGGTGATCCGTTCGGGCGAGAGCCCCGGGTCGGCGCCCGGCGGCTCGTCACCGGGCAGAATATTGCGGTTGGCGAGCAGTTCGAGCAAGGCTTCCGGGTCGATCCGATCCTGTTCCAGCAAGGCCTCGAGGCGGGCGCGGCCCCAGTGGACCTTGGGCCAGTCAGTGTCGAGCAGGTGGTTGCTGAGGCCGTGGCAGCCGGCGCTCACTTCGATGGCCCGGTCGCTGCGGTTGGAGACGTGGAGCAGGGCGCCGGGCTCGCCGAGCAGCAGGTTGAAGCCGCGGTAATCCTGGCCCCGTGCAGCAAGGTGTGCAGCATAGTCCGCCGCCGCTTCCCGGCCGGTCAGGTAATCCCTGACGAGGTGGCCGCGGGAGTGTCGCATCCGCCCTTCCGGGTGTTGCGGCTCACGGTAATTGGTGATCGCCGCGAACTTTCCCTGCCGGGTGACGCCGAGCCAGGTGCCGCCGGCTTCGAGGTCGCGCCCGGCGAGCAGGTCGGGCGCGGCGGGCCAGAAGCCGGCCGCGGCGGTCGGGCGCTGGTGGAATTCGTCGCGGTTGGCGGCCACCACCAGCGGGTAATGCTCGGCAGCTTGCCAGGCGAAGAGGATCAGGCACATCGCCGTTTCTTTACCATTCGGTGCCCATCTCGATCAAGCGCGGGCCGAAGTTCGCTTGGTCGTGGTCCCGGTCGCGCATGGGCGTATTGAACACCATGCGCCGGCCAGCGTAAACCTCGACCGCGTCCTTGCTGTGGCGCAGAAACGACACAGGTACCGGCAGCATCGCCATTTCACGGGCAGGCAACCGCAACACTCGCCGCTGCCGCCATGACTTCTGCCACTGTGACCGGCCCGGGCTTTGGCATAGTTTGCCTACGAGCTGAGAGGAGCGCACGGAAATGAAACCAAGCGGCAAGATCGCGTTGACCCTCCTGTTGTGGCTGGCCAGTGTCGCGGCCTACGCGCAGGAGTGGGTGAAGGAAAGCAACGAACACACGAGGGTGGTTTTGAAAGCGCAGTCGCAATTTCAGCCGGAAGGCGCTTCCGGCCTTGGTCTGACGGAATTTGACACGGCGGTCATGGACCTTGAGCCCGATGTCTATGCCCGCTCGATCGCAGTCGACCAGGCCCTGCTCGCCAAGACGCAGGACTGGCTGCAAACGACCGAAAACCCCAAGGTGATCCAGGACATCAACATTCTGCGCCAGGCGCTCGCCGACGGCATTCATTCGGCTACGCTGGAGCACAAGTACCTGCTGCCGTATTACAACCTGTCGCAGACGCTGTTTTTCGGTTTCAGGGCCTTGCTGGACCCGCGTGCCGACCACGCCCGCTACCCGGCGGCGCTGACGCGCCTGGCCGAGTACACCGGCAAGGCCGAGGGCTATACGTCGATCACGGAACTGGCCAAGGCGCGCACGATGGAGCGTTTTGCCGAGCCGGGTCTGCTGGGGCCATACAAGGGCGAGCTGGAGCGCGACCTCAAAAACGTCGCGCGTTTTGCCGGCGGCATGAAGCAGATCTTTGCCGCCTCGGGCCTTCACGGCTATCAGCAGGACCTGGATGTGTTGCTCGAGCAACTGGACGACTACGCCACCTGGCTGAAGACCGACATGCTGCCGCGCGCGCGGGCCGACCACCGCCTGCCGGCCGAACTCTACGCCGACAACCTGAAGAACTTCGGTGTGCGCGAGGACCCCGAGGACCTGATCCGCGACGCCGAGTTCGGCTTCCAGGAAATCAAGGGCCAGATGCGCTCGCTTGCGCGCCAGATCGCGGCAAAGCGCGGCTGGGACAACGGCGACTTGATGTACGTCATCAAGGAACTGAAGAAGAACCAGATCCCGCAGGGCGAAATCCTTGACGTGTACAAGTCGCGGCTGGCGAGCGTGGAGGACATGATCCGCAAGTACGACATCATCACGCTGCCCGAACGCAAGGCCTCGATCCGGCTGGCGACCGAGGCGGAATCGGCCAGTATCCCGGCGCCCTTCATGAGCCCGCCGCAACTGATCGGCAACACCGGTCAGTATGGTGAATTCGTGCTGGTGCAGAACAACCCGGCGATGGCCGAGGACAGCCAGATGGACGACTGGAGCCACTACGCCGTGACCTGGGCGCTGACCGTGCATGAGGCCCGGCCGGGACACGAACTGCAGTTCGCCTCGCTGGTCGAGAACGGCACCTCGCTGGCGCGTTCCATCTACGCCTTCAACAGCGCCAACGTCGAGGGCTGGGGCCTTTACGCCGAGGCCATCATGCTGGAGCACCTGCCGCTGGACGGCCAGTTGTTCACGCTGTTCGCGCGGCTGCAACGGGCCGGGCGCATGTTCATGGACCCGATGATCAACCTCGGCCGGCTGACCCAAGCGCAGGCGATCGACTTCATGATGAACCAGATCGGCCTTTCAAAGGCGATGGCCAGTTCCGAAGCCGACCGTTACGCCTTCCTCGCGCCGGGCCAGGCGACGGCGTATTACTACGGCTATCGCAACCTCGAGCGCCTGCGCACCGAGGTGGAGATGGCGCTGGGTGAGCGCTTCAACCAGCGCAAGTACCACGACTTCATCCTGGAGCAAGGCCTGCTGCCGCCGGACCTGCTGCGCCAGGCCGTGCTGGAGGATTTTTTGCCGAAGCAGTGAGGGTCTCGGTGGGTGGTCGGGTGATCTCCGTGTGAAAGTTCAGCGGCCAGGTTAGCGAGGCGCCAGGCGTCTGCGTGGGCCGCTTTCGGCGCCTTGCCGGCCTGGCCGCAGCGGGCGCCCCGTTCGCCCCGGCTCCAACTATCTTTTTCCAGGCCCAATGATTAACCTGTATGCTCAATTCAGGAAAAAAGGCCGGAACCGTGTCAACGCTGCATCCCTCCCAATCGCGCAACACCAAATCCCGAAACCACACCGCCCCGGCGCTGACGGCCCTGCTGTTACTGGTCATTGCGGCGACATGGGCGGCGGCCGGTTGGGCGGCCAGCCCGGCAGCCAGAGCGGGGCACGAGGCGCCTGCTGAAAAGGCGCCGCCAGCCAAGGGCTACGATGACCTGCTGAGGCTGTTCGCCGACTGGCGGCAGTTCGCCAGGCCGCCGCTGCTCGACGGCGCGCCGGATTACACCGCGGAGACCACGGCGCGGCGTTACCGCGAACTCAAGAGCTACCAGCAGCGTTTGCAGGTGTTCAATATCAGCGGCTGGCCGGTGGCGCGGCAGGTCGACTGGCACCTGGTGCGGGCCGAGATGAACGGCATGGATTTCAATATCCGCGTGCTGAAGCCGTGGCAGCGCGATCCGGCCTTTTACACCTCGGTGTGGACCGAGCAGAGCGACACCCCGGCGCACGAGGGCCCCACCAACGACGCGCTGGTGGAGCTTTGGACCTATAGTTTTCCGCTCAGCGCCGCCGCCGAACGCAAGCTGACCGCCGAGCTCAGGACGATACCGCCGCTGCTGCGCCAGGCGCGGGCCAACCTGACCGGCAATGCCCGTGAATTGTGGGTCGCGGGTATCGAGAATCTGCGGGGGCAGGGCAAGGCGCTGGCCGCGCTGGCGAACGAGACCCGCGGCAGCGGCGACGACTTCAAGGCGGCGCTCGGGGCCGCGCAAACCGCCACCAGCGAGTTTATCAGCTGGCTGCAAGCGCAGGCGCTATTGAAGACCGGGCCCTCGGGCGTCGGCAAGGACAATTACAACTGGCTGCTGCGCAACGTCTATCTGGTGCCGATGACCTGGGACGAGGAGGTGACCCTGCTCAGGCGCGAACTCGACCGCGCGCGCGCGTCGCTGGCGCTGGAGGAGCACCATAACCGCAAACTGCCGAAGCTGGTGGTGATCGCCAGCCCCGTCGAGTACCATCAGCGTGCCGAGCGCGCTGTGAAGCGCTTCACCAACTTCCTCAGGGACCAGGACGTCCTCCCCGACTACCCGTATATCGAATCAGCGCTGGAAGCGCATACCGGCGAGTTCGTGCCACCGGGGCGGCGCAATTTCTTCGCCACGGTCGCCCACCACCAACTGCTGGCGCTGTGGACCCACTGGTACCACTGGTTCGACCACGGCCACATGGAAACGATGCCGAACCCGAGCCCGGTCCGGCGCGGGCCGCTGCTGTACAACATCTGGGCCTACCGCTCCGAGGGCATGGCCACCGCTTTCGAGGAAATGACGATGCACGCCGGTCTCTTTGACGACGAGCCGCGGGCGCGCGAACTGGTCTGGATCATGCTGGCGGCGCGGGCCGCGCGCGGCCTCGGTTCGCTGTACGCGCAGGCCAACATCTTCACGCTGCAGCAGGCGCGCGATTTCCACGTGGCCAACGTGCCGCGCGGCTGGATGCGCGCCGATCTGGACCTGCTCGGCTTCGAACAGCTGCTGTACCTGCGCCAGCCCGGTTACGGCGCCAGCTACGTGACCGGCAAGAGCCAGATGGAGAGACTGCTCGGCGAGATGCACCATCGGGCCGGGAAGGATTTTCGCCTGTCCGAGTTCTTCCGCCAGTTCGACGACCAGGGCGTGATCCCGGTCAGCCTGATCGAGTGGCAACTGACCGGCGATGACACCGGTATAAGGGAGTTGATGCCGGATTCATGACGCCGCGCTGACTGCCCGGCGGGGTCTCACCAACGGCGGCGGAGGCCCGCGGCCCTGGCGGAAAGTTTTCTCAGCCCGGCCAGCAGATTCCCTGCGCGCCGTTGACGCGCGGTCAGAAAACCATCGATTTCGGCGGGGCCGAGTTCGCACCACTCGCGCGAGCGGGGAATCTCGTGATGGGCCGACCACAACACGCCGTTCAGAAGGAACCGGCGCAGGCCCGCCAGCTTCCAGGCCGAATGCGCATCGAGCCCGGTAAACACGAACGACCTGCCGCCGCCCGGGCGCTCATAGGCCCAGGAGACGATATCCTGGATTCCGCCCCGGGACGAGCCCTGTAGTTTCTTGCCGGACCAGAGCAGCGGCGTAACGCCCCGCATCTCGTGCGTGAACTGGATATTGCCGAGCCAGCCGTCCCGGGCAGACCACGGCTCGAGGCCCGTTGTGACAGGGTGCTCGGGAAAATCCCGATGCCTGGACTTCCAATGACCGCGCGATGAAACGCCCGGGACATAGGTCCCACCCAGCCAGGCGGTGCCCGTGTCCGTCAGGGTGGTGGGGAACGCGATTGACTTGTGTATAACCACGAGGCCGACCCCCCTGTCGACAGCCCGTTGCAGCCGCTGGATGCGTTCGGGTGATGCGAGGAAACCCTGCTTGCCGCCGCCACCGTCATAAAACAGGATCGCGGCACAGTCGTCGAGCAGGCGCTCGTCCTGCGGCCAGCCGCCATTGATGACGACGGGATCGATATCCTGCAATCGGCGGAGCAACCCGGCCGCCAGTGCGCATGCCGCCGCATAATCATGATGGCCTACACGGTCGTTGGTCCGCACCGGACCGGCGATAAGGGCTATTTTCATGGGTTTCTCGTTGCTCGGGCCGGGTTGGATTATAAGCAAATACCAAGCCCGCCCGCCACGAGTCCCGCGGGTCGTTAACAAGCATTTTACGCCAGTAAACAACCATTTCACACGAGCGTGGGTACACTGACACCGAACTTGTTCGCCTCCACGGAGGTCTGAACATCGTTCAAAAAGGGAAGAGCGCTGATCACCCTGATAAAGATCATTGGCTTCCTCCGTTGACCGGGCGTTCGCCGTTGCAGTGCACCTGCCAGGGACGAGCGCCTGTTTTTACGAACCTGCAGAGGCCGTGTTCCATGGCGAAAATGAAAGATGGTTCACCCGGCTTCGTGCTGCGGTTGTTAAAGGCCATGGGTGCAAACGTGATGGTGAAGGCGCTCAGTGGCGCCGCCATCCTATGGCAGTTTCTGCCTGAAGACGGGACCTGCGCGTCCTTTATCCACCAGACCTTCTGCAGCGAATGCTGGGTCGAGGGCGGCGAAGTGGGCAGCCTGATCCTGGTTCTCGGGTTCGTCTGCTGGGCGCCGATGCTGCTGGGTACGGTGGTCTACAACAGCTTTCGCTGCGGGCCGCGGGTCAGACGCCAGCAGGGCAAGACGGTGTTGCGCCAGGTCCGGGAGCAACTGGGGCTGGCGATTCGCTATGCAGTGCCGTCGCACTGGTACTACATCTTCGAGTTCCATAACGACCAGTACCGTTCTCATGCGCGTGAATACCTCTACCGCTTCGAAACCAAAACGGGTCTTTACCACATGTTCAGGGATTATTTGTCGTCGCCTGAAACGACGATGGCGCTGAGTGACAAGACCCTGTTCGCCGTGCGCTGTGAGCAGCACGCGGTGCCGGTCGTTTCCGCCCTCGCCAAGGCCGTTGCCGGTGAGATCGTGCAATTGGACGGAACGCCCGGGTCGTTGCCGAAACAGAGTTTTTTCCTGAAGGCGAACCGGGGGGCGGGCGGCAGAAGCGCGTCCCGCTGGAGATACGAGCCGCAGGACGGGAAGTACTACGACAGCGACGGCAATGCCTTCAGCGGGGCGGAGTTGTCAGCGCACGTCAAAAGGCTCTCTTTGTCGGAGGACTATGTCCTGCGCATGCTGGCCGTTAACCACTCCGGGTTGTCCGACCTCAACCTGGGCGCACTGAACACGGTGCGGGTGCTCACGATCATGAATGAGAGCGGTGAAGCGGAAGTGACGCATGCGGTGCTGCGGATGGCGAGCAGCGCCAATGTCGTGGTGGACAATTTCCACGCCGGCGGCATCGCGGCCAAGATCGATCTGCAAAGCGGCAGGTTGGGGCAGGCCTCCAACATGGGGCTGACGGCTGACTCACAATGGTGGGATGCACACCCGGTCACCGGCGGGCAGATCCTGGACAGGGTGCTGCCGTACTGGAACGAGGTGAAGGCGCTCGCCTGCAAGGCGCACGGCGCCTTTGCCGACCAGGTCGCCATCGGCTGGGACATCGCGGTGCTCGACGACGGTCCCCGACTCGTCGAGGGCAACAAGGGCCCCGACCTCGACATCATCCAGCGGATCTACCGCGAACCGGTCGGCAACGGGCGCTTCGGCGAGCTGATGGCGTACCACATCAGACGCGTGCTGGAGACAAAGCGCGCGGCGGTGGCATGACGCGGACGCTGCCGCATGCCGGGTCCGGGCACGGTTCCGCCCCCGAATTGGCGCAAGAGGACGTTTGCATGACCGAGGACAGGACCAGCCTGACCGCAGAGCTGCTGGAAATCGATTTGGCGGCCGAGCCGACTTCGCCTGGAGTTCGGGCCAATGTATTGAAGACGCTGGAGAACGGCGGAATCATCTACGTGCCGAAATCCGGCTTCGAACTCAGCGAGCGTGAGCGCGAGATGATCCTGGATTCGAGTGTCACGCTGCCGACGCGCCGGGAACGCGAAAGCCGCAATGGGCGGCCAACCGTCATCTACGATCCGGAACAGGCAAAAATCCTGAGTCACCGTATCCGGCAACCGGAAAGACGCGAGTTCGAGCTGATGATGGCACGCTACAGCGACTGGGCTGAAAAACTGCTGGCCAGGTTGTTGCCCTCCTATGCGCCATCGCTAGTTATCGATCGCCTGACATTTCGTCCCTGCGAGCGGGCCAAGCCGCAGGGCATGCATGTCGACGCAAGTTACGGCCGGCCGACCGAAGGTCGCGGGATGCTGCGCGTATTCTGCAATATCGACCCGACGGGCCGGCCGCGTGTTTGGCAGGTCGGCGAACACTTCGAAGCCTTTGCCAATCGGTACCTGGGTTCCGCCAAAATCAGAAAGACCAACCCCGTGGAAAAACTCATGGCGGGTCTGGGTATCGTCAATGGTCGGCGTACGGCGTATGACCACCTGATGGCGGATATTCGCGGACAGGGCAAAAGGGACACGGCCTTTCAGGCTGGCAGCCCGCAGCGGGTCGTCGAGTTCCCGGTGGGTTCGGCCTGGATTGCGATTACGGACCTGGTGCTGCACGGCGCGCGCTCCGGTCAATACAGTCTGGATCAAACATTCTTCGTTCCCGCCAGTTGCATGACGGAGCCCGAGAAATCCTCGTTGCGTATTCTCGAACGTCTCAGCGGGGAGAGCCTGGCCTGAGGTTGGCCCAGGGGGCGGCCGCCCGCGATGTTGCTGTCAGCGCGCCTGTTGACAGGCCCCCTATGCAGGGTAAGCTGGTAACGAACCCGGATCGAGGCCTGCCCATATGAGCGTACGCGTCCTGCTGTTGCCGCTGTTGCTGTTGTTTTCATGCCTGGCCAATGCCGGCGCGGACCAGACCACCGCCGAGGTCGTTCAGTGGCGACAGGCCCACGAGCAACGGATCGTGGACAGTTTCGCCGAACTCCTCGCCATCCCCAACGTCGCCACCGACCGCGCCAATATCCGCAGGAACGCCGATTACATCGCGGCGTTGTTCCGGGGCGTCGGCATGGAGAGCGAACTGCTGCAAGTCGAGGACGGCAACCCGGTGGTTTTTGCCGAGAAGAAAATACCCGACGCCCGCCGCACCCTGATGATCTACGTGCACTACGACGGCCAGCCGGTCAACCCGGACAACTGGGCCAGCCGACCGTGGCAGCCGGTGCTGCGCACCGACATGGTCGAAAACGGCGGCGAAGAGGTGCCGATGAAGGCCCCGTTCGACCCGAACTGGCGCATCTTCGCGCGCTCGGCCGGGGACGACAAAGCGCCGCTGGCGGCGCTGCATGCGGCGCTCGAAGGTATGCAGGCGGCCGGGATCGAGCCGACGGTGAACCTCAAGCTCTTCATCGAGGGTGAGGAAGAGGCCGGTTCGCCGAGCTTGCCGCGCGTGCTCGAGGCCTACCGGGACAAGCTGGCTGCCGACCTGTGGTTGTTCTGCGACGGCCCGGTGCACCAGAGCCGCCGCTGGCAACTGGTTTACGGTGTACGCGGCGCCGACGGATTCAGCCTGACCGTGTACGGCCCCAACCGGCCGTTGCACAGCGGCCACTACGGCAACTGGGCGCCCAACCCGATCATGCTGCTGACCGAGTTGATCACCAGCATGCGCGCCCCCGACGGCGAGATCCTGGTGGCTGGCTTCAACGACCAGGTGCGCCCGCTGACACAAGCCGAAGAGGCTGCGATCGCGGCCTCGCCGCCGATGGACGTGTACCTGGCCAACGAGTTCGGTATCGGCGCGCCGGAAACCTCCGACCGCGTCGAACGCGCAATCACGCGTTCGGCGATCAACCTGCGCGGAATCCGCGGCGGCGACGTCGGCGCCAGGGCACGCAACGTCATATCGCCGTCGGCGACGGCGTCGATCGGCCTGCGGCTGGTACCGGAGCAGACCCCGGCCCATTTGCACGCGGCCATCGAGCGCCACATCGAGGCGCAGGGATTCCATGTCATCCACGCCGCCCCGACCGCCGGGGAACGGCGCCGGTATCGGCGCCTGGCCCGCGTCGACTGGCCGGAAGCCGGTTACCCCGCCTACCGCGCGCCGATGGACAACCCGCTGGCGCAGAAGATTTCGGCCATTCTCAACAGGCTGTCGGACAACACGCTGATCCAGACCCCGACCATGGGCGGCAGCCTGCCGCTCTATATCGTCCATGGGATCACGCACAGCCCGATCCTGATCCTGCCCGTCGCCAACCACGACGACAACCAGCACGGCGCCAACGAGAACCTGCGCCTGAAAAACCTGTGGGATGCCATCGATATCTACGCGGCCGTCCTGAGCGGGCTGTAGAAAGTCTCAGGTAACGGGGCGCCAGGTGCAATTACTCGGCCGAGTGATTGAGCCTGACCCTGATTCCGGACCCCCACTCGAACTTTTGCCCGGCCTTTCCTGCAAGCGCTGGAGATTGACCTATACTTGATGTCGATTGTCTTTTGGGGAAGTAAAAGCCGGCTTAATAAAGCTAAACACACAAGGATAAGACGCGATGAAAAATATTGATCGGCTGTTTGTTTTGACGGGCGTGATATTCCTGCTGATCGGCCTGGCGCTCGGTTTGAAGATGTCGATGACGCAGAATTTCGCCATGCGCGACCTGCACGCCCACCTGAACCTGCTGGGATTTGTTCTGATGACGCTGTTCGGGCTGTGTTACCGCGCCTGGCCAAGAATGCAGGAGGGCGGCCTGGCGACCGTGCATTACCTGCTGCACACGGTCACGGTCGCCGCGGCGCTGGGCATGTTCTACCTGGTTCTGAGCAATGTGGACCTGGGCCCGAAGCTGGGCCCGATCATGGATTTCATCCTGATGGGCACCTACCTGGGTGTTTTGATATTCGCCTACCTGGTGCTAACGCGCGCACGGGATTAGCCGCACTACCGATAACCGGCCGCCTGCAGCGAGAACAGCCGGGCGTAATGGCCGTCGAGCGCCATCAGTTGCTCGTGGCTGCCGCGCTCGATGATGCTGCCGTTCTCGATGACGACGATCTGGCTGGCCATGCGCACCGTCGAGAAGCGGTGCGAGATCAGGATGGCGATACGGTTTTTCGTCAGTTGGCGGAAATGCTCGAAGATCGTCGCCTCGGCGGCCGCGTCCATCGACGCGGTCGGCTCGTCCAGCACCAGGATGTCGGCGCCGCTGCGCATGAACGCGCGTGACAGGGCGATTTTCTGCCACTGTCCGCCGGACAGTTCCATGCCGTTTTTGAACCACTTGCCGAGTTGGGTGGCGTAGCCTGACGGTAATCCCTCTATGAGTGCGTCCGCCATGCCCTTGGCAGCCGCGTCGCGCCAGCGCGGCTCGTCCTCGAAGTAACGCACGTCGCCGACGCCGATGTTCTCGCCGACCAGGAACTGGTAACGCGAAAAATCCTGGAAGATCACCCCGATGCGCTGGCGCAGCGTGCCCTCGTCCCACTCCCTGAGGTCGAGACCGTCGAGCAGAATGCGGCCCGAATCGGGGTCGTAGAGCCGCGTCAGCAACTTGATCAGCGTGGTTTTGCCGGAACCGTTCTCACCCACCAGCGCCAGCGATTCGCCGGGCTTGATGTGCAGGTTGATGTCCCTGAGTGCGGGTTCGCTGGCGCCGGGGTAGGTGAAGCTGACGGCCTCGAAGCGCACGCCGTCGGCCGGCCGCGGGCCGCGCGCCTGGCCCGGCCCGGCGTGCTTCACCGGGGTTTCGAGGTATTCGTACAGCGTGGACAGGTACAGGTTGTCCTCGTACATGCCGCCGATGGCCGAGAGGATGGCCGAGACCGCCGACTGGCCCTGGCGGAACAGCATCAGGTACATCGTCATCTGGCCCAGCGTGATGCGCGCGGCAACCGCGGCGACGGCGATCCAGGCATAGGCGCCGTAGAGCGCGCCGGTGCCGACCAGGCCAAGGGCGAAACCCCAGCCTTCGCGGCGGATCGCCAGCGAGCGGTCGGCCCGGTACAGGCGCCGGTAGATATCGCGGTAGCGCTCGAGCAGCAGCGGGCCGAGCCCGAACAGCTTGACTTCCTTGACGTTGTCCTCGCGCGCGATCACGGTCTCGAGGTAGAGCTGCATGCGCGTTTCCGGCGAACGCCAGCGAAACAGGCTGAAAGCCTCACCTGAAAAGCGGGTCTCGGCGATAAACACCGGCAGACCGGCCAGCACCAGGATCAGCACGGTCCAGGGCGAGAATTGCACCAGCAGCACGCCGTAACTGACCAGCGAGATCATGTTCTGGCCGAGGCCGAAGGTGCGGTTGATCAGCGACAACGGCCGGCTCGACGCCTCCCGCCGCGCCCGGGTGAGCTTGTCGTAGAATTCAGAATCCTCGAACTGGGCCAGTTCCAGGCCCAGGGCTTTTTCCAGGATCATTTCGTTGACGCGCTGGCCCAGTTGCGCGCGCAACAGCGACTGGCACAGCGCAATCCCGCGTTGCGCACCGGCCAGGGCGACGACGATCAGACCCTCGGCGGCGATCAGCAGGAAAACACGGCTCATGTCGGTGACGCCGTTGTCCTGCGCCACCTTGATGGCCGCCAGCACCGCGTCGATGATCAGGGCGCCGATATAGGCCATCGCCGCCGGCAGCACGCCGGCCAGTAGCGTCAGCGCGGCGAAGGCCACGGTCAGGCGGGGATTGGTGCTCCAAACCAGGTGCAGTGCGCGGCGGCCGTAGCGGAACACGCCGAAAAAACCACGCAGCGTGGCGTCGGGCGGCGGTCCGGGCGGGTTGAAATGTGCCATGCGCGAATTTTATGGTTTTATGGAGCCAGGTTGAATTTTTTCAGAAATTCAACCTGACCGTTAATCTGACGGGTGCCGCCACTTCTCCAGCAAGGCCTCGAATCGGGGCTCGCCGCGCAGCGGGTCAAGATAGGCGTCCGCGTTGGTCCGGACGAAGCCGGAGTCGCCGATATCCCAGGCGTGCTGCAGGGCGTCGAGGGCCCTTTCCGTTTGGCCCCACTGGGCCAAGATCTGTGCGTATTGATAGGCGGCGACCTCACCCTTGACGTGGGACAGGTCATCAAAGGCCCGTTGCGCCTTGTCCTGCTGGCCCAGCTTGTTATAGGCGATGGCCAGGCCGGTATAGTGGAGAAAATCAAGCGGCTCCCTGGCGAAGAGGTCCCTGGCCCTGGCGTAGGCCTGCCGGTGCTGCAGCAGGCAGGTACCCAGCATATAATTCACGCGGGGCGCCCCGGGCACCAGGCTGAGTGCGCGTTTGGCGATGTCCTCCGCGTCCTCGCAGCGGCCCAGTCCCACGTTCGCGGACATCACTCCAGTCAGGGCCGCCAGGTTCAGCGGGTCGCGCACCAGCGCCTGCTGGGCGTAATCGAGTTGTTCGCTTTTTCTGCCCAACAGACCCAGCAGCCCGGCCATCGAGTGCAAGGCGCTCATATTGCCCGGGCTCAGGCTCAAGGCCCTCTTGTAAGCGGCCTCGGACTCGGACCAGTGCATCCCCATTTGGGCCACGCGTCCCAAGGCCACCTGGCCTTCCGGCAGTTGCGGGTCCGTGGCGGTCACTTGATCGGCCAGTTCACGCAATCGGGGAATGCTTTTCTTGTAATCGACAGCGCCATTGCGCCGCCTGAAATCCAGGACCTCGAACTGTCCGAACAGGGCGAGCGCGAACTTCGGGTCGAGATCCAGCGCCTGCTGGAACAGCGCGTCGGCCCGGTCCTGTACCTGCTCGTCGTCTGCGTTGCGGACAAACAGGTAGCGTCCCTGCAGGTAGGCTTCGTAAGCCTTGGTGTTTTTGGTGCCGACATGGACCAGCGGCTCCGGTTTCTTCTGCAACAGGGTCCTGGTGAGTTCCGCGGCGACGGTGGCGGCGATCTCTTCCTGGATCGCGAAAATATCGTCCAGGTCGCGATCGAAGGTATCGGACCAGAGGTGGTATCCGTCCTCGGACTTGACCAGTTGCGCGGTGATGCGCACGCGGTTG
The DNA here is from genome assembly GCA_963774415.1 of uncultured Gammaproteobacteria bacterium. Classification (GTDB taxonomy): domain Bacteria; phylum Pseudomonadota; class Gammaproteobacteria; order Xanthomonadales; family SZUA-36; genus SZUA-36. Next base: position 406,238 of record CAVZEU010000004.1, read on the forward strand.
CCGGCCTTGCGGACGCTGCCCTCGAGGACATTGGCCACGCCCAGTTCGTGCCCGATCTCCCTGAGGTCGACATTTTTCCCCTTGAAGGCGAACGAGGAGGTGCGCCCGGTCACCTTCAGTCCCTTGACGCGCGCCAGCGCGTTCAGCAGTTCCTCGGTCAGGCCATCGGAAAAATACTCGTTCTCCCTGTCGTCGGACATGTTGACGAAGGGCAGCACGGCGATCGATTTTTCGGGCTCGAGCGCTGGTGAAATACGCTGCTTCTCCGCCGTGACGGGCCGGCCGGCGGGTGCCGCGTCGCGCGCTGTGCGCAGGATGAACTTGTCAAACGCGAAATAGGCCAGCGCAATGACCAGTACAGCGGTGATCAGGTGGTTGAGTTTGCGGCCGGTTTGCGGGGTGATCGATTCTGCCGGGTCGACTTCGGTTTCACGTTTCAGGCCCTCGGGTGTCAATTCGAAGGCCCAGGCGAAGAACAAGGCGAACGGCAGGCCGGTTGCCAGCAGCACCAGTACGGTCTTCATCACCCATGCGGGTGTGCCGAAACTTTCGAATACGACTTGCAACACCTGCGTCACCAGCCATGCGGTCACGACGTAGGCGGTGCCCACCTTGAAGACGTTACGGCGCTTTAATTCGCTGAATAAGGACAATGGTCGTTTTCCGGGCAGCGGCTCTGGCGACCAAGCGTACATGAAATATGCATGCAGAAGAAACTATTGCTCAAATGGGGTGATCAAACGGTTCGATCAAATGGGGTTGGCGCAAAGGCGAAAGTTTTCCTTCTGCTATCGATCATTCCCTGTTTTGTTCTATTCCTTTTAACCGGGCGCCATCACCTCCCATCACGCCTGGAAAGAACAAGCGTCGGTCATTGCCGGTAGACTCACCGATGACGGTTTGCGCAATATCGAAGTCAGACAGCCCCGCGCGTGCACCCGGGAGGGTGGAAAGCGCGACGACTGCCAGGCCCTCATCGGGCCGGTAACAGGCCCAGGCGTCGTCGACGATTTGCGGACTCGACGCGAAGAAAACAGCCCCGGGCCATGGCCCGGGGCTGAGGGCCGGAAAACCGTGATCGGATTCCGGTCGGTGTCAGAACGCTTAGCGGGTGACTGGTTCTGACAGTTACGCAATGGCAAGAGCCGCTTGCGACTATTTCTTGTCCGCGACCGGGACCATGATGTGCGCGTAATCGGTACCGCCCCACATCACGTACGGGCCGCCGGTCGACGGATCGTCGGTCATACCCTCGAGCAGTTCCTTGGGCACGATGATCATCAGGTGCGGTCCGGTCTCCACGTAGTCGTCGGCGCTCTGCGGGTCGGGGTGGAAGGGGTCGGAATTGCTGGCGCCGCTGCCCCCGGTATCGCCCTGCAGCATGTAGGAAATCCCGACTTTTGTCGCCTTGAAAGGCGCTTTCTTACCCATGGCCTGCATCATCTCGCCCCAGACCGCATCGATACATACCGGTGCGGTATCGCCCGGCATCGTGTTCGGCATGCAGGTCCAGCCGTTGTCGCCTTCGACCACCGCCTTGCCGTCGACCACGATGGTCGCGTGATCGCTGACCGAGGCCGGCGCGGCGGAGCGTGCATGGGCAATGAGTTGATCCATGTCGGCGTCGGCAACGGCCGCGGCCATCCCGGCGCCCATCAATGCCAGTGCCAAAACGGATTTTGTAATTCTGAGTTCAAGCATTTTCGTTCTCTCCCTGTCGTGCAAAATGCCGGCCCCCTTTCCCGCATAGTTGAAATGGCCCGGGTTCGCTTGAGTCGAGAGAAACCGGGAACCTGAGTATCAAGAAGTATAGGCGACGGGGAAAATGTTGCACGCGAGGTGCGCCCGTGCAGACCGCGATGGCGGGATGCCGTTCGGGGCTCCGCGCCTTACTGCCCGAACACTTCCTTTGGCCACATGCGGCTGAAGCACATCCATTGCGCCGGATCCTTTCGAATCCAGGACTCGAAGTGCTTGAACATGGCGGCGGTCATTTGCCTGGCCTGTTCCGCCGGGGGCGCTTCCGGGTCCGTCGGTCTGATGGGTCGATGGGCGGTCACGCGGAATTTCTGCTGGTCCAGCCTTTCGGTGGAGACCGGAACCAGATCACACTGGTGGCGCAAGGCGAGGCGGGCGGCCGCGGTATTGACCTCGATGGGCTTGCCGAAAAAATCGACCCGTTCCCCGCCATCGTAACGGGAGTCCACGATCAGACCAACGGCATTGCCTTGCCTGAGTTCCCTGGTCAGGTGACGCATACAGCCGTCGCGCGAGGTGAAATTCACGGGTAATGCCTCGCGCAAGCGCAAGATGAAGTCTTTCAGGTACGGGTTGACCTCGGGCGCGTAGACGGCGGTGACGCGCAGGCCGTAATGCGCGGCGATGAAGGCACCGATCTGCCAGGCGCCGATATGACCGCTGACCAGCACGACCGGACGCTGCCGGTAAAGGCTGAAGTCCATGCCCTCCTGCGTGACGAACTCGATGCGCCGTTGGCGTTCCTGCCAGATGCGCGGGACCAACACCAGGTCGACCGCGGCGCGGCCGAGGTTGCCGCAGACCGCGCGCGTGAGCCCTTCGATCTCCTTTCCGTCCCTGCCCGGGAGGGCAATTTGCAGGTTGCGGCGTATTTTCTCCGTGAACGGGAGCACCGGCTTCAGCCACCTGAATAGCCGGTTGCCGAGGCCATAGGCGCGGGCGGTCGGCAATCGTTGCAGCAAGCGGGCGAGGGATTTGACCACGGCCGCTTCCACGAACCAGCTGAACTTGCGCAGTATCGGCAGCTTGTCGACGAGGCTTTTCGGGATCAGCAGATGTTTCTTGGCCATGACCTTGGTTCGGGCTTACATTCCGGCGTGAATCAGGGCCGCTTGGCCTCGTTCATCGCTGCCGCGGGCGGTTGCGAATAGCCCAGTTCAGGGGTCAGGCGCTCAGCCACCATCGCTTCCATCGCGGCGATCTGTTCGGCGTTGTAATAATCGCGGTAACCGCCGACCTTGCCGCGGCGCACTTTGGGCCCTTCGCCCTTGTTCGGCGCCATGCTGGAGTTCCTGAAATAATTGCTCTGCTCGAGCTTGCGCATGTTGTCGAAGGCGGCGAACTCGACCGCGTGTTCTATCTCGGCCCTGTCGAAAGGGGTGTCGAGGTAGCCGCAGAGCTTCACCATCGTTGCCACCGGTTCACTGCGCAAATCCTCGTAGCGGATCACCAGGCCGGTGTCACTGGCGGCCAGGCGGCGTTGCCACAGGTTGTGAAAATCGATGAGTGCCGGCAGACCGACGCCTTCGTGCTGCGTGAACTCCCAGCGCGTGATCCGGTCCTTGTCGATCGGGTTCTCCAGCGTGCTGTTGATCAATTCCCGCTTGTAGGCCGAGGTGCGCTTGGTCAGCTGGATGTGCCACGACACCGCCAGGTCGAGCGGGTTGCGCGCCAGCAACACCAGCTTCTTGCCGCCGGCGCTCGGTCCCAGTTCGTCGAGCACGTCCTGGACGACGCTCTCGTAGGTATAGTAGCCGTTGCTGACCAGGAATCGCGGCAGGCTCTGGTCCAGGTTATAGAATTCATCCGACTTGACCAGCCGCCGCGGCGGCAGGCCGTAACGTACGTGGTAAAGGCGCGACAGCATCACCCGCAGCCAGGTGCCGCCGCTCTTCGGGTGGTTGATGATGATGAAATCGGCGGCGCGGGTCTTGCGCCCGTGCTGGCTTCTCAGCCACTTGCCGCGGGCTGCGATCCTGAGGCCGTAAGGCAGCGGCGCGGTCAGCGCAACGGCTGCAAACAGCCTGAACCGGTCCGGTATTCGGTACATGTGGTCTCTCGCTCGTGCAGGGGCAAACGGGCGGCCCATTATATCCCATGAGGCCGCCCGGCATAGCCGGCGAGATTGATTTTACTCGTCTTCCCTGGGCTTGTAAGCCTTGATCAGCTCCTGCTGGACATCTGACGGCACCGGGTCGTAATGGCTGAATTCCATCGTGTAGCTGCCCTGGCCCTGGGTCAGGCTTTTCAGCTCCGTGTGGTAATTCGACAAGGCGCTCAACGGGATGTCGGCGCGGATCGTGACCAGGCCGCCGCGCAGGCTCTCGGTGCCGCTGATGCGCGCCCTGCGCCCGGCCAGGTTGCCGGTGATGTCGCCCATGACCGCTTCCGGCACGGTGACCTCGACCTTCACGATCGGTTCGAGGATCTGCGGGCCGGCATTGTTGATCGCATCGAGAAAGGCGTGACGCGCCGCGATGACGAAAGCGATTTCCTTCGAATCGACCGGGTGGTACTTGCCGTCGTAGACCGTGACGGCCATGTCCTGGATGGCGTAGCCGGCGATCGCGCCTTCGTCGAGGATCTGGCGGATGCCTTTCTCCACCGCCGGGATCAGGTTGTACGGGATCGCGCCGCCGACCACCTCGTTGATGAACTCGAAGCCTTCACCGCGCGGTTTGGGCGCGACACGCAGAAAGACTTCGCCGAACTGGCCGGCGCCGCCGGTCTGTTTCTTGTGCCGGTAATGCCCTTCCGCCGGCCGCGTGATGGTCTCACGGTAGGCAATACGGGGCGGGCGCGTGGTGACCTCGACGTTATAGCGCTCCTGCATGCGCTCGAGCATGACGCGCATGTGCAGTTCGCCCAGACCGCGCATCACGGTCTCGTTCAATTCCTGGTTGTGCTCGACCACGAAACACGGGTCTTCCTCCTGCAAACGCTGCAGGGCGATGGAGAGCTTCTGCTCCTGTCCGCGGCTCTTGGTGTTGACGGCCAGGCCGAACATCGGTTGCGGAAAACTCGCTTCCTTGAAAGTGTAATTGTCGGCTTCGTGGGAATCGTGCAGCACGGCGCCGAAGGTGATGTCCTCGACCTTGGCCAGTGCACAAATGTCACCCGGAACGCCGGCGTCGATTTCTTCGTGCTTGCCGCCCTGAATGGTGAACAGGTGGCCGATCTTCAGGGGCTTGCGCGCGTCGCCGACATACAACTGCGTGTCGGCCGTCAGCGTGCCCTGGTAAATACGGAAGATGCTCAGCTTGCCGACGAAGGGGTCGTTGGTGATCTTGAATACGTGCGCGATGACATGGTGCTTGGCCTGGCCCGTGATCTCGACCTGTTTGGCTTCGCCACCTTCACCCTTGAAAAACGGCGGCGGGTTGCCGTCGCGGGGATTGGGCGCCAGGCGCTTGAAGAACTTGAGTAACTCGCCGGTGCCGGCACCGGTCTTGGCCGAGACGAAACAGATCGGCACCAGGTGCCCTTCGCGCAGCGCCTGTTCGAAGGCCGTATGCAGTTCCTCGCGTGTCAGTTCCTCGCCTTCGAGGAATTTTTCCATCAGGTCTTCATTGACTTCGACGACCTGGTCGATGATGGCGCTGTGCGCTTCCGACAGCGACAGGATGTCGGTCTCGCCGTCGGTCTGGAAGAAGCAGTCGCGCACCGTGCCGAAATTTTCCGCCGGCAGGTTGATCGGCAGGCATTCCGGTCCGAACTCCTCGCGCAGTTCGTCGACCACGCTGTTGAGGTCGACATCTTCGGCATCGATGCGGTTGACGATGATCATGCGGCACAGGCGCCGCCGCTTCGCCCGTCGCATCAGGCCGCGGGTGGACAGCTCGATGCCGGCGTTCGCGTTGACCACGATGGCGGTCATTTCTGTGGCCATGATGCCGGCCAGCGTCGGGCCGCGAAAATCCGGGAATCCGGGGGTGTCGATCATGTTCAGGTGCATACCCTCAAAATCGAGGCTGGCGATGGCGGAGTCGAGCGAGTGCTGGTAATTGTGTTCCAGCGGGTCGTGATCGGTGGTGGTCGTGCCGCGCTCGACGGTGCCCGCTTCGCCCTTGGCGCCGGCCTTGACCAGTAGCGCTTCGACCAGTGTCGTCTTGCCTGATCCGGTATGGCCGACAAAGGTAACGTTGCGGATATCCTTGGTACGGTACTTGGGCATGCAGCAGTCCTTTTTTGTGTCTGAATCAGTGTGGGACGGCCATCCTATTACGTTTATCCAAAAGCGGCAAATGACATAGGTCATCGGTGGGGCCGTTGGCTCCGTGCCAACGCTGGGCGGACGCACGGAGCCAACGGGCCGCGGCGTTCAGTTTCGATTCATCTGCGCTGCGTTAAGCTTTGCCCGACGGTCAGGGAACCGCATGTACACAGGAGATTGAAATGGCCAAATACTTCGCAAGAACCACCGCAACGTGGCTGGCTGCAATCGCGATCCCGATGTGGGCGGTGCAGGCCCAGGCCTACGACCCGCAGCCCGACTTTGACGCACTGCATTACGAGTGGGCCAGGGTGCTCGATGCCCAGCCTGTCTATGAACGCGTCCAGATCCCGGAAACCCGGCGGGTATGCCGCAATGAGGCCGTGACCAGGCGCGTGCCGGAATACCGTTCACCGGCCCCGGTTATCGTCGGCGCCCTGTTGGGCGGGGTGATCGGCAGCGAACTGAGCCGCGGTCACGGCCACCGCTACCACGGTGGTTACCGCCGTGGCTACCGGTATGACCATGGGCACGGCGGCAACCGTGCCGCCGGCACGCTGGCGGGTGTCGCGATCGGCAGCATCATCGGTAGTTCGGTGCAGTACAGCGCGGCGCCGCCGAGGTATTACGACGACGTCGTCAAGGTCTGCGGCACCGAGACACGCTACCGCGACGAGGACCGTGTCGTGGCCTGGGACGTGACCTGGGACTTCCACGGCCAGGTCTACCACAGCCGCATGGACGAGGAACCCGGTGAGCGCATCAGGGTCAGTGTCAGGCCCATAGGCCGCTGAATCGGTCCAGGAACACACTCCAGCAGTTCCAAAGCACCCTCCGCGGAACTGCACCCCGGCGGTACCGGCAACCGGTACCGCCTTTTTTTATCTCCGCGTGGGCCCCGACGACCCGGGTCGGGCAATCCAATGGCGCGCCGCGGGCAATCCGCCGACCTCAAAGCGATCATCCTGTACAGTTATATGCGCTTCCGGTAACGTATTGCACCAGCCGAGCCTGGGCCTCGCCATAACGATATGGATCAGTATACTTTCAAGTTGGTTTCTTATTGCGCCAGGGGCGTAATCCATGACCCCGGCCCAGGCTCTATTGCGGCCCTGGCTTGTTCAGCCGCGCCTGGTCTTGAGCTTCCCTCGATCAGGGCCAGAAAAGGCTGCCCGGCGCCATCACCCGCAATACCGGTGCAATATGCAGGCTGCAGGGCCCACGGACGTGTCTGAATCCTGGCGGGTACTCAAATTCGGTGGCAGCAGTGTCAGCGGCAAATGGCAGTGGGAAACCATTGCGGCATTGTTGCGCCGGCGCATCGACGACGGCCACAGGGTCGTCGTGGTTTGCTCCGCGGTAGCGGGTGTTACCAATGCATTGCAGGCGCTGGCCGACGGCGGCGGGGCCACGGGGGATGGGCAGGTGACGGCGATCCTGGAGCGTCACCGCCAACTGGCGCGGGCCCTGGGGGTGGAGTCGCGGGACTTGCTCCTGCAGGCGCGGGAAGACATCGGCAACGCACTCCAATCCCTGTCGGGCGCCGCCACGGCAGGCGTGGGTTACGCGGCTCTGGCGTCGCTGTTGGCGATCGGTGAATGGCTCAGCACCCGCATCGGCGAGCGCTACCTGGCGCAGGCGCTGGAGATCGAGTGGGTCGATGCGCGGCTGGCGCTGGAGACCCTGCCTGAGGCCAACCCCGACGGACGCCGGGCCTGGTTGTCCGCGCGTTGCGACAGCCGCCCCAGCGAACGCTTGCAGCACGAATGGGCGTCGAAGAAGCCGGCGTTGATAACCGCGGGCTTCGTGGCAAGGCACCACCGGGGCGGCACCGCGCTGCTGGGCCGGGGCGGGTCGGATACGTCCGCCGCCTTGCTGGCGGGCCGGCTCAATGCCGACCGGGTCGAAATCTGGACCGACGTCAACGGTTTGTTCAGCGCCGACCCCCGTTTGGTTCCGTCCGCCCGCTTGTTGCGGACGCTGGCTTACGACGAGGCCCTGGAAATGGCGGCCAGCGGCGCCAGGGTCGTGCATTCGCGCTGCATCAGGGCGGCGGCCGACGCGTCGATCCCGATCGAGATTCGCGACCTGGCGCGCCCGCATGCCCGCGGCACGTGTATCTGCGCGCCGCCGGCGACAGCGGCCGGGGCCGCGCCACCCGCCGCGGGTATCCGCAGTGTTTGCCACCGCTCCGACATGGCGGTGTTGCTGCTGCGCAATCTCGACACCCGGGAACACGTCGGGTTCCTGGCGTGGGTATTTTCCTGCATCGCCGAGGCCGGCGTATCGATCGACCTCGTGGCGACATCAGAGACGACCACCACGGTCGCGCTCAACCGCACCAGCAATGTACTCGACGACGCCTTGCTGGAACGGTTGGCGGAGTCGTTGCGGGCGCGTTGCGCGGTGACGGTTTATCCCGAGTGCAGCGCGATCAACCTGGTCGGCCGCGGCGTTCGGGTCGCGCTGGCCGGGCTCGACCCCGATGCGACGTTTTTTGCCCAGCGCCGGCTGCTGATGTTGTCGCAATCGGCCAACGACCTGTGTACCAGCATCGTCGTGATGGCCCAGGACGCACAAGCGCTGCTCGAAAACCTGCACGGCCGGCTGATCGGCAACGGTTCCGGGGACGAGCGCCACGGCGCCGTGTTCGGCCCCGCCTGGCAGGAGCAGGCCTGAACCGTGCAGCGGCCCGCAGACAGCGGCAAGCAAGCCGGGTGCTTCGCCTTTACGTCGTGCAATTACGACATGGCCAGCGGTGAAATCGCGTTGACTTATGAAGTTGACGGCCTCGAGCTGGTGGAAGCGCTCAGCTTCCCGTGGCAGCCCTGGCCGGCCGACGCCTCGCGTCAGGCGGCATTCCTCAACGCCCTCGAATTGCTTCACCTGATCGCCGGCATTTCCTATTACAAGGCCGGTCTGGCGGCTGCCATCGCCGTTGGAGGCGATCGCCTGGACCCGGCATTGAGCGGTTTTCTGAACGAACTCTATACCCGCGGGCTGGGTGAATTCGCCTATGTCAACCAGCTTGATCTGTCCGGCTTGTCTTTGTTCCGGGCCAATACCGATGCAGCCCCCCGCGGTGTCGAACTGGACCTGCCCGAACGAGCGCTGGTGGCGATGGGCGGGGGCAAGGACAGCCTCGTCTGCCTGGAATTGTTGCGCGGCGCCGGCATCGAGGTTCAGCCTGTCTGCGTCGGCGGCGCCCCTTTGATCGCTGACACCGTCAGGGTGGCCGGTTTGCCGCTGATCCGTATCGGGCGCCGGCTGGCGCCACAGCTCGCCGAACTGAACGAGCAGGGGGCCTGGAATGGCCACGTGCCGGTCACGGCGATCAATTCCGCCGTCATCGTCTGCGCCGCCCTCCTTTACGGCTACCGCTACGTCGTGTTCGCCAACGAGTCCTCGGCCGATGAGGCGACGCTGACCACGGCGCAGGGCCTGGAAGTGAACCACCAGTACAGCAAGAGCCTGGCGTTCGAACAGACCTTCGCCGCACTGGTCCATCGACGCGTGTCGCCGTCGCTGGATTACTTTTCCCTGCTGCGGCCGTTCGGCGAGGCGGCCATTGCCCGGCGTTTTGCGGCGCTTGACCGCTATCACGGCGTGTTTTCGAGCTGCAACCGCAATTTTCACCTGGACGGCGCGCGCATCGAGGGACGCTGGTGCGGGCGTTGCCCCAAGTGCCGCTTCACCGCGCTGGCGCTGGCGCCCTTCCTGGCGCCGGCGGACCTGAAAGCCATGCAGGGTGTCGATCTGCTGGACGAGAAAGGGCAGCTGGACGGTTTCAGGCAGCTTTGCGGTCTCGGCCAGGAAAAGCCGTTCGAATGCGTCGGCAGCGTGGCGGAAAGCCGGGCCCTGCTCAAGTGCCTGGCGGGACAGCCGCGGTGGCGCGGCAAAGCGGTGATCAGCGCGTTGGCGCAGGAGCCTGAAATCCGCCAGGCCGGTAGTCCGCGGTGGCAGCCGGATGTCCGGTCGGAGCACTGCATACCGGCAGCGGTCATGGCGAGAATCGATGCGTTTTGACGAACTGGAAAAGCCCAGGGTCGGAATCCTGGGCGCGGGCCGCGAAGGCCAGGCCGTCTGGCGCGGTATCCGCACCCGCTTTCCGCAAAAGCCGTTATGGCTGTTTGCAGAGAGCGCCATTCCCGCGGACTTCGCGGCGCGGCTGGACCCGGCGCTTGACCAGTGTCATTGCGGCGCGTTCGAGCGTGAAAAGCTGCAACACTTCGATGTGCTGGTGCGCTCTGCCGGCGTCAGCCCCTACCGGCCGGAGCTTAAGGGGTTGCGGGACCACGGTGTCGTTTTCACCAGCGCCGGCAATATCTGGTTTGCGGAAAACCCCGCGGCCAGGACCATCTGCATCACTGGCACCAAGGGCAAGAGCACGACCGCAGCGCTCGTCAGCCACCTGCTCGAAGCCGCCGGCCACAGCGTCAACCTGGCGGGCAATATCGGCCGCCCGATGCTGGATTTTGCCGGCGCCGACACCGATTGGTGGGTCATCGAATTATCCAGTTACCAACTGTCCGACCTCGTTGCCGAACCCGAGGTTGCCGTGCTGCTGAATCTCAGTGACGAACACATCGACTGGCACGGCGGTCCCGGGCGTTATCGCGCCGACAAGTTGCGGCTTGCGGACATGGCCCGGAGCGGCCGCCTGATCGCCAACTTCGCGGACACGGTTCTGACCAGCGCGCTGCGGCGCCGGCCCGGGACCGAGTGGTTCAATCGAGACGGCGGCTGGATGGCTTGCGCCGAAGGCGTCTCGTCGGGCGGCAGGCTGATCGAGGCTCCGCCGGCCCTCGGCGGCAGCCACAACCGGCACAACCTGGCGGCGGCGCTGAGCGTGATCGACGCCCTTGGCATCGAAGTGCCGCACCTGCAGCAGGCGGTATCCGCGTTCAAGGGCCTGCCGCACCGTTTGCAATTGCTGGGAGAGAAGGCCGGGATCCGCTACGTCGATGACAGCATATCCACGACGCCGGTGTCGGTCATGGCGGCCCTCGACACCCTCGGGCGTGAGGACGTCGTGTTGCTGTTGGGGGGGCTGGACCGCGGGCTCGATTGGCGGGGTTTTGCCCGTGGCGCGGCCAAAGAGCCCCCTTACGCGATCATCACGATGCCGGATAACGGCCCGCTGATCAAAGCGCAGCTGGAAAGCGCCGGGGTGAAGCCGCCGGGCGGGCTGCATGCCGTGCCCGGTCTGGCGCAGGCGGTTGCGCTGGCGCGGGACCTGGTGCCGGCCCGAGGGTGCATTCTGCTGTCACCGGGCGCGCCGAGTTTTCCGCATTTTCGGGATTTTCAGCATCGCGGTGACGCCTTTGCGCAATGCGCCGGCATTGAAAAGACCTGAGTGGCCCGCATATGAGGGTAAAAGCCCCTCTGCCAGCCTGTTTGTTTTGCCTGTGCTTTTCATCCGCCCATAAAAAAAGATCGCGGGAACAGGGATGAGGAGTGCATTTAGACCCTGTTGGCATGAGGGAGAGACCATTGTCCCGCGATCTCTTGAAACCATAGACCGCGGCTTCGTGGGAAAAGTTTCAAATGTTTTTTAAAAAAATGGAGTTTTTTTATGAGTGATTCATCCAACGGCATTCTGGCCGAAATCAAGACGAACAAGGGCAGCATAAATATTCGCCTCCACCCCGAAGTTGCGCCGGTCACGGTGGCGAACTTCGTCAATCTCGCCAGGCGCGGCTTTTACGACGGTCTTAATTTCCACCGCGTCATCGATAACTTCATGATCCAGGGTGGTTGCCCCAACGGTACGGGCACCGGCGGGCCCGGTTACCGCTTCGAAGACGAATGCAACAGCGAATTGCGGCACGATGCGCCCGGCAAGTTGTCCATGGCCAATGCCGGCCCCGGCACCAATGGCAGCCAGTTCTTCATCACCCATGTCGAAACCCCGTGGCTCGACGGTAAGCACACGGTCTTCGGCAGCGTGGTTTCGGCAGCGGACCAGGACGTCGTCAATGCCATTGCCGGCGGCGACGAGATCATTTCCGTCACCATCGACGGCGGCGATGAGTTGCTTGCCGAGCAGGCCGAGCGGGTGGCCGCATGGAACCAGGTCCTGGATGCCTGAACAGGCGGTTCGCGCTTGAGGCAATGCCCTGCCGCTAAATAAACGCCTTGCCCGCGCCAGCGGGGTCTTCCGTGGTGTTACCGGTGGCGGTTGTCACAGGCGGCTGCCGCCTGATCGCGACCGGCGTACGCCCGGGCCGTCCGTGGCTGCTTGCAGGGCAATACCCGCGCTCTATAGATGATCAAAGGCGCCGGGACGGGAGGGGCTGGGCGCAGGCCAGCAACCGTCGCACCGGCGCGAAGGATTTCCGGTGGATTGGACACGGACCAAGTGCGTTCAAACGCTCGAGGTGGTAGGCGCTGGGATAGCCCTTGTGGCGGTCGAAACCATATTGCGGGTACTGGCGGTGCAGCGCCAGCATTGCGCGGTCACGATAGACCTTGGCCAGTACCGATGCCGCCGAAATCGACGCGACCAGGCGATCACCGCCAACGATGGTTTCGCTCTCGCAGGACAAAGCGGGTGCGCGGTTGCCGTCGATCAGGGCCTTGGCGGGGAACGGATCGAGCCGGTCGACGGCCCTTTGCATACCGAGCAGGGTCGCCTGCAGTATGTTGAGCCGGTCAATGACCTCGACAGCCACGAACTCGACCGCGAAGGCCCTCGCCTGGTCTTCGATCAGCGGGACCAGCGTTTCGCGTTTGGCGGCGCTCAGGCGCTTGGAATCGTCCAGCCAGGGCAGATCGAATTCATCGGGCAGGATCACGGCGGCGACGCAGACGGGTCCGGCCAGCGGCCCCCGCCCCGCCTCGTCGACACCGGCGACCCAGCGTTGCCTAAGCGCGCGCATCGAACCCCGTTCCAATCTGTTGCAGGACCGCCGCCGCGGCCTTGACGGCCGCGCCCGTTTGCAGCTGCCGCCTCAGGTCTTCGAACTGTGCGGCCAGCGACTCCCGGCGGGCGGGGTCATTCAGCCACCGTAAGGCCTCGTCCGCGATGCGCCCGGCGGTCATGTCCCGCTGCAGAAGCTCCGGCACCAGTGCCGTTTGCGCAAGGATGTTCGGCAGCGCCACGTAGCGTGTCCGCAGCAGGTTCAGGCGACGCACGAGCATGCCGGTCAGGCTGGATACGCGGTAACAAACGACCATTGGGCGATTGATCAGCATGGCCTCGAGCGTGGCCGTGCCAGAGGCGCAAATCACCAAGTCCGCGGCAGCCATGACGGTTTCGCTGGCATCGGTGAGGATACGGGCATCGAGGCCGGTGTGCAGCGGCAACAGCCGTTGCAGCCGGTCCTTGATTTCGTTGCTGGCCGCGGCCAGCAGGAAGCGGCTGCCGGGGTGAGCGGCCGCCACCGATTCGGCCGCGGCCAGCATCGCTGGTGCGAGTTTGTTGACTTCCTGCAGGCGGCTGCCCGGGAGAATGGCGATGACGGGCCCGCCGGCGGCGATCCCAAGCTTTGCACGCGCGCCGCCGCTGTCGGGGCAGGCGTCCAGGCGGTCGGCCAGCGGGTGACCGGTGAAGTCGGCGTTGACCCGGAAACCTTCGTAACAGCGGGGTTCGAACGGAAACAGGCAGAGCACGCGGTCGGTCGAACGTTCGATGGTCCGGACCCTGCCGGGCCGCCAGGCCCAGACCGTTGGACTGACGTAATGCACCACGGGGATGCCTTCGCGTCTGAGCTTTCTTTCGACCGCCAGGTTGAAATCGGGTGCGTCGATGCCGACGAAGGCATCCGGCCGCAGCGACAGCAGCCGCTCGACCAGTTGCCGTCTCAGGCGCAGCAGGCGGGGCAGGTGCCGGACAACCTCCGACAGTCCCATGACCGACAACGCGGCGCAGTCCCACCAGGCGTCGAGCCCGGCGGCCCGCATGTTCGGCCCGCCGATACCGACGAAGCGGACCGCCGGCTGTAACTGCCGGATCGCCCGCATCAGTGCGGCGCCCAGGTGATCGCCCGATGCTTCCGCAGCTGCCAGGGCGATTACGGTCATTACCGGATAATGCTGCGTTCGGACATTTCCAGGAAATCGATCAGGGTCCGGATTTCGGCTGAAGAAGCGGCCAGCGCCTGCAATTCCTGCTTGGCTTTTTCCAGCGGCGAGCCTTCGCGGTAGAGAATTTTGTAGGCCCGCCGGATCAGGTTGATTTGCTCGGTGCTGTAGCCCCGTCTTTTCAGCCCTTCCGAATTGACGCCCCTGGCCCGGGCCTTTTCCCCGGAAACGGTGACGAAGGGGGGGATGCTCTGGTTGACGTGGCTGGCGAAAGACGTGAAGCTGTGCTCGCCGACGTCGCAGAATTGGTGAATCAGTGCGTAGCCGCCCAGGATCGCGTAGTCTCCGACCCGCACGTGACCCGCCAGCGACGCATTGTTGGCCATGATGATGTTGTCGCCGAGTTGACAGTCGTGCGCGACGTGTACGCAGGCCATGATCCAGTTGTTGTTGCCGATCCTCGTGACCCCGCCGCCCTGCACCGTGCCGCGATTGAAAGTGCAGTATTCGCGGATGTAGTTGTCGTCGCCGATGACCAGCTCCGTGTCTTCACCGCGGTACTTCATGTCCTGGGGTTCTTCGCCCAGCGAGGCGAACTGGAAGATGCGGTTGCGCTTGCCGATCGCCGTGCGCCCGGTCAGCACGACGTGGGGCCCGATCCAGCTGCCGCTTTCGATGCGCACGTTGGGGCCGATGATCGAATAGGCGCCGACGCTGACGTCGTCGGCCAGTTCTGCCTTGGGATCGACCAATGCACTGGGGTGAATCATGTCTCGGGCGGTATCCGCATCGTGTCAGAAGGCCCTAGCCCCGCGTGCTGACGATGTCACAGCTGGCGGTTTTTTGGCCGTCCACGGTCGTGATGCATTCGTAGAAACCCATGTTGCGCAACACCCGCTTTTGCGTGATGTGCATCAGCAGCTGGTCGCCCGGGACGACGACACGCGAAAACTTGGCCTTGTCAATCTTGACCAGGTAGTTGGTGCCGCCCTTGCGCAATGACGCCACGTTCAGGCAGGCGAGGATGCCGCTGGCCTGGGCCATGGCTTCCAGTACCAGAACGCCGGGCATGACCGGCTTGTCCGGAAAATGACCGGTGAAGAACGGTTCGTTGGCCGTGACGTTTTTGATCGCGGTCAGCGTTATTTCCGGCTCCAGGGTGTAAGAAACGACCCGGTCGACCAGCAGGAAGGGGTACCGGTGCGGCAGTATTTCCCGGATTTCGTTGACCCCCATCGGCGTTGTGAATGTTTTGTCTGTCATTGCACCATGTCTGTCATTTTTTCTCACCGGGCGTTGCTTCCGGCCGGTTCCTGTTTTCCAGTTTGAAAACACGTTGGACCAGCCTGTCCAGTTTTCGCAAATGGATGAGTATGCGCTGCCACTCCCTGGCCGGCACGGCCGGCAGCGCCGCGCTCCACACCGTGCCCGGTTCGTCGATCGACCGGGTTACCACGCTGTTGAAGTTCACGGTCGTGTGATCGGCAATGCTGATGTGCCCGACCGTTCCCGCCCGGCCTGCGAACCTGCAGTACTTGCCGATCCGGGTGCTCCCCGATATGCCCACGCACCCCGCCATGGCCGTATGGGCGCCGATACGCACATTATGACCAATCTGTATCTGGTTATCGAGCCTGACGTCTGCTTCGAGAACCGTGTTGCCGAGTGCGCCCCGGTCAATGGTCGTGTTGGCCCCGATCTCGCAATCGTCACCGATTTCGACGGAACCGATTTGCGCGATTTTTTGCCAATGATCCTCGTCGAAGGCGAGGCCGAATCCGTCTGCGCCAATCACGGCGCCGGGGTGCACGACGGTCCGTCGGCCGATCACGACACCTTCGCAGAGTGTCACATTGGCCACCAGCCGGCAATCCGGGCCGAGTCTGCAATCAGCCTCCAGGACGCAGCCGGGCCCGATACTGCAACCATCGCCGATGACGCAGCCGGGCCCGATGACCGCGTTGGCGCCAACGCCGACGTCGTGCCCGAGCCGGGCGTCCGGGTCTATGCTGGCGCTGTCGTCTATCCCTGGCACCGGCCCGCGCCGGCTGTCGAACAGGGCGGAAATTTTCGCGTAGCTGAGATACGGGTTCTGGCTAAGCAGGCAGTTGCCCTTGTAGCTTTCGGCGTCACTGGCGCTCAGGATCACAGCGGCGGCGCGCGTACCGGCCAGTTGACCGCGGTAGGCGGGATTGGAGAGGAAACTGATCTGCGTCGGCGTTGCGTCCCCGAGTCCGGCGATGCCGTCGATTCGGCAGTCGCCGTCGCCGAGGTAGCGGAGGTCGGATAATTCAGCCAGTTCAGAGAGTTTCAGTACGGGCATCCCGGGCGAACTTTTCGGGTCAGCGCTGTGAGCTTTCCCGTTGGTCCGCTTCATATTCCTGCTGGAGCTGGTCGAGGATCAACTGGGTGATATCCAGGGAGGGGTCAGCGTAAATCACGGGGCTCGAGAGTATCAGGTCATAACCATTGTCATGGGCGATCCGCTCAACCGCCTGGTTTATCTGTTCCTCCAGTTTCTGGACTTCTTCCGTTCGGCGGAAAGACAATTCGTCCCTCAGGTCTTCCTTCTGCCGGTTGATATTGCGTCGTGTTTCCCTCAGCTCGCGCTCCAGTCGCGTCCGCGCAGCTTCCGCGATATCCCCTTTTTGCAGGCGTTCCTGCATGATTTTCATCTGCTTTTCCTGGAACTCGATGGCGTCGTTGCGCGGGCGGAACTCCAGGTCGAGCTGGTCGCGGCCGGCCAGCACCTGCGGCGCCCGGTCGAGGACGACCTTCATATCGACGTAGCCGATCCGCAACTGTTGCGCTGCCGCGGGACCGGCCACGAGCAGCAAAGCCATCAGCAATGTCGGTAAGCGGCGCATGATCTTCCAAATTGTACACCGACCCGGCCCCCGAACAAATAAATAGTCGTTTTTTTACAAGGACTAGGGCTGGTTGACAGACCCTAAAATGTCGTTCCAAACGAGAATTGCAGGCTTTCGGTATTGTCTCCCTGTAACTTCTTGATGGGAAACGCATAGTTCATGATGATCGGCCCGATCGGGGCTTGCCACGTGACCGATATGCCCGCCGATGACCGCAACAGGCTGGTGTCGAAGCTCTTGTAGTCCTTATACACGTTGCCGATGTCGGCAAACAGGGCGATGCGGGTTCCGCCACCGCTGGCGAACGGCGTCGGAATCGCCAGCTCCAGCCCGCCGCTGACCTTCATGTCACCGCCGATGGCGCGGCAATAGGGGTCTTTGGGCCCGAGCGTGTTGTCCCTGAAACCGCGGATATCGCTGACGCCGCCGCCGTAGAAGTGTTGGAAAAACGGCAGGCCCCGGTCGATTGCCACCACTTCCTTGGCCAGGCAGGTGCGGTTGGAACTGACCGGTACCGTCGTGTCGACCGGTACCGCCTTCGAGGAATCGTCGTAATTGTCGTAGGCGTCGCCGTAGCCGAGGTTGCCGTGATAATTGAATACCAGGCCCTTCCAGACGGGTATGTACTTCGAGTACTTGTAGTACAGCTTGTAGTACCTGCGGTTGCTGCCGGGCACGGCGAGTTCGAGGCTCAGGCGCTGCAGCGAGCCCCGGGTCGGGTTGAGGAAGTGGTTACGCGTGTCGCGCGCCCACGAGGCCGTGAAATCGATACTGAAGAATTTGCGTTCGTTGCCGTCGAGTACGCCGTCGCCGTTGTGGTCGAGCGAAGCCGACAGCGGGTCGAATTGGGTCGGTACGAAATACTGTTCCGGGCAGATGCCATTTTCGTTGATGTCGTTACAGAGAAGATTGTCGGGGTTGTCAGGGTCCGTATAATTCACTTCCCTGACAAAACTGCCGATATTGAGGTCCGTGCTGCGGATACCGATTCCGGCTCTCAGGTAGTCGACCTCGGTCACCGGTATGCCGAAGCTGATACCGCCGGCGGCTTCTGTGCTGGTGAATGTCGAAATGTTGGCGCCGGCCTGGTTGAATTCCTGGTAGCGCAGGTAGAAGCCGCGGCTGACGCCGTCCTCGGTCCAGTACGGGTTCTCGTAGCTGACACTGATACTGTCGATGATGCTCGAGTGGGATACCCCGAAGCCCACGCGTTTGCCGCTGCCGAGGAAGTTCTCCTGCTGCACGCTCAGCGATGCGATCAGTCCCTGTACCTGGGAATAGCCGAGACCCACCGAGAAACTGCCGGCGGCGCGCTCCTTGACCGTGACGACGACGTCGATCTGGTCGTCGGTGCCTGGCACCGCGGGTGTCTCGATGTTGACCGATTCAAAGTAGCTCAGGCGCTGCAGGCGAACCTTGGAACGGTCGATCGCGGCCTGCGAGAACCAGGCGCCCTCGAACTGGCGCATTTCCCGCCGCAGAACTTCGTCCTTGGTGCCGCTGTTGCCGACGAAAGTGATCTGCCTGACGTAAACACGCTTGCCCGGGTCGACGAAGTAGTTGATCGTGACCAGCCGGTTTTCACGGTCGATCTGCGGGATCGGGTTGACGTTGGCGAAGGCATAGCCGATGTTGGCCAGCAGCGCCGTGATGTTGTCGACGCTCTGTTCCATCTTCTTGCGGGAAAAGATGTCCTTTTCCCTGGTGATGATCAGACGCCGGATCGTTTCTTCCGGCACCACCATATCGCCGGTCACCTGGATGCGGTCGATGCTGTACTGCTCCCCTTCGACGATATTGGCCGTGATGTAGATATTCTTTTTGTCGGGACTGATCGAGACCTGCGTGGATTCGACATTGGCATCGATATAACCCCGGTCCTGGTAGTAGGAGCGAATTTTCTCCAGGTCGCCCGACAGCTTTTCCCGCGAATATTGATCGGCTTTCGACCAGAACTTCCAGACCGGCGGTATCTTCGACTCGAAATCGTCTTCGATGTCCTTGTCGCTGAAAAGGGTATTGCCGACGATGTTGATATGCTTGATCTTGGCCGTTTTGCCTTCGTTGATCTTGATGGCGACGCGCACCCGGTTGCGGGTCAGGTGCGTGACGGTGGTATCCACCTTGACCGAATAACGCCCCTGGCTGTAGTACTGGTGGACCAGTTCCTGCTTGATCCGGTCGAGCGACTGCGGCTGGAACACTTCGCCTTCGGCCAGGCCGATCTGCGCCAGCACCGGGTACATGTCCTCGTCCTTGATGGCCTTGTTGCCCGACAGCGTAATGCGGGCGATAGCCGGTCGTTCCTGCACCTTGATCACGAGGATGTTGCCGTCCCGCTCGAAATCGATGTCGCTGAAAAAACCGGTCCGGTACAGGGCGCGAATGGCCTGGCGGGCGGTGGCCGCGGTCAACCTGTCACCGGTGTCGACGGTCAGGTAGTTGAAAATGGTCCCTTCAGAGATCCGCTGCAGACCTTCCACGCGGATGTCGGATATGACAAACGGTTCGAGGGCAAAAGCCGACTTGGCGATGAGCAGGCCGCAGAGCAGGATGAATACTGTTTTTTTCATTGTCCAAAGAATCCGTAAACGGTGCGGTCGGAGCGAAGTCTAGCCGACCAGACGTAAAATATCGTTAAAAAATGCGATGCCCATCAGGCCGAGCAGTGCCGCCAGCCCGATATACTGTCCGTTTGCCTGAACCTGCTCAGAAACGGGGCTGCCCTTGAGCAATTCTATCAGGTAAAACAACAGGTGACCGCCGTCGAGAATCGGTATCGGCAGCAAGTTGAGTATGCCCAGGCTGAGGCTGATGGCCGCCAGAAAATAGAGGAAGCTGGAGAGGCCGGCATGGGCGGAGTTGTTGGCGAATTGGGCGATGCTGATCGGGCCTGAGAGATTCCTCACCGAAGCGCTGCCGGTCAACATGCGGCCGATGAGGCCCAGGGTCGAGCGCGTCAGCCGCCACATCTCCGAAGATGCGGCTTCGATGCTCTCGAGTGGGTTGTATTGGTGCATGAAATACGCCCGCTTGAGGGCTGCCTCCTGTTCCGCGCTGGGCGGTTGGTTGACGATGCCCACGATCAGGCGGCTGGATAACAGGCCGGAGCGCTGTTTTTCGGGTTTGACGCCGAGTTCGAGTTTGGCGCCGTCACGTTCCACCGTCATGGTCAGGAGTTGCCCGGCCTGGCCGTGTTTCTGCACCAGCGCGCCGATCCAGGCCCAGTCCGGCACCGGTTCGCCCGCGATCGACGTGATCCTGTCACCCGGGCGGATGCCCGCCCGCGCAGCCGGGCTGTCCGGGCTGACCTCGCCGACGACCGGCGGGATTTCCAGGGACCATGGCGTGATGCCGATGTCCTTGAGCGTCTGCTCTTCGCGAAAATCATCACCCAGCCGGTCAAGCGCCAGCGTCACGCTGTGCTTGCTGCCGTCCCTGGCCTCGACCTCGAGTGTCACGTTCTCCCGGTCGATCGCATGAGGCACCAGGTTCAGCAGCGTGTGCTGCCAGGTGTCGGTGGGTGCTCCCGCGACCGACAGGATGCGGTCACCGGGGTGCAGGCCCGCGTTGGCCGCGATGCCGGTGACCGCGCCGACGATGGGCCTGGTTTCGGGAATGCCGACGATGAACATGACCCAGAACGCCAGCAGCGTAAATAACAGGTTGAAGGCGGGCCCGGCGACCACGATGGCGATACGGGCCAGCACGGGTTTGCGGTTGAACGCCTGGTCCACCTCGTCCGCCCGGACCTCGGTTTCGCGTTCGTCCAGCATCTTGACATAGCCGCCCAGCGGGATCGCAGCGACAGCATACACGGTGCCGTCCCGGCCTGTTCTCGACCAAATCGCCTTGCCGAAGCCGACGGAAAACTTGATGACGCGCACGCCCATGCGTTTCGCCACCCAGAAGTGGCCGAATTCGTGAAATGTGATCAGCAGGCCCAGTGCGACCAGTAACCACCAGATTGAACCAAGGAATTCAGACATATTGAACTAGCCCGGATATTGCGCCAGCATCCCGGATGCTGCTGCAGAACAGGTGCGGCTGAGCGCCGGGCTGGACTGAGAGCCATAGCCAAAGCTATGGCTGGAGGGAAGCCCAAGTCCAGGTGTGCCTGGACAAGGCAGGGCCGGGATAGATCGCTGGCCGGTTACAAAGTGTACCCTGGAATAAATTTGATAAATCGTCATTTTACTTTGTAAGTTCATCAGTTTATGGTGAGGCCAGTGGTCGGCTGGTGCAATATCCGGGCTAGGCTTCCCGCGCTTCCATGGACCGGATCAGCCCGTCTGTCACGCTGCGCGCTTCACGGTCAAATTCCAGGACTTCATCGAGCGAGGATATTTTACGGGTTTTGCAGGCATCGAGGGCGGCGGCAACGACGGCAGGAATCTTAAGGAAGCCGATGCGTTCCTGCAAGAAGGCAGCCACGGCCGTTTCGTTGGCGGCGCTGAACGTGACCACGGCATTGCCGCCGGCCTGCAATGCCTCGTAGGCCAGGCCCAGTCCCGGAAAGCGCTCGAAATCGGGCGCGAAAAATTCGAGTTTGTGCATGGCGGCAAGATCGAGAGGCTCGACACCGGCTTCAATACGCTGCGGCCACGCCAGCGCCTGGGCGATGGGCGTGCGCATGTCCGGCATGCCTAACTGGGCCAGCACCGAACCGTCGCGATAGGCGACCAGCGAATGCACGATGCTCTGGGGATGGATGACGACGTCGATTTGCGCGGGGCGGGCGTCGAACAGCCAGCGAGCCTCGATGACCTCCAGTCCCTTGTTCATCAGGGTGGCGGAATCCACGGAAATCTTTTGCCCCATGTCCCAGTTGGGGTGGTTGCAAGCCTGCGCCGGCGTGACGGTCTCCAGTTCCTGCTTCGTGCTCGTCAGGAACGGTCCGCCGGAAGCGGTCAGGATCAGTTTCTCCACACCGACACTTTCCAGCCCGTCGCCGTAGTTCGCGGGCAGCACCTGGAACAGCGCGTTGTGCTCCGAGTCCACCGGTATGATCACCGACCCGCTGGCCGCGGCGGCTTGCCGGAACAGTTCACCGGCGATCACCATTGATTCCTTGTTGGCCAGCAACAGGCGCTTGCCGCTGGCGGCCGCGTGCAGCGTCGGTTCGAGCCCGGCTGCACCGACGATGGCGGCCATGACGATGTCCGTTGCTTCCAGCGCGACCACCTCGGACAGGGAGGAGCGGCCCGCCAGCACCCGTGTCCCGCAACCCAGGCGATCCAGCGCCGTCTGCAGGTCGCCCGCCCGGGCCTTGTCGCTGATGACGGCATAGCGTGCCTTGTGTTGATGGCACTGCCTGGCGAGCAGGTCCGTATTGCCGTGAGCGCTCAGCGCGATCACCTCGAAGTTTTCCGGATGACGGGCCAGCACCGCCAGCGTGTTGCGCCCGATGGACCCGGTCGAGCCGAGAATCGTCACGCCCTGGCGGCCGCTGTGGGTCACGCCGCCCATTCAGGACACCACCGTTTTCAGACCCAGCGCAAAAAACGGCGCTGCCGAAAGCAGGCTGTCAAGACGGTCGAGAATGCCGCCGTGTCCCGGCAGCAGGCGGCTCGAGTCCTTGCAGCCGCTGCTGCGCTTGTGCATCGAAATCAGCAAATCACCGCCGACCGAGGCCACGGCGGTCAGGACCGCCAGCGCTGCGAGCAGCAGCGGGTCGCGGGCCGGTACGGGCAGCCACGTGCCGGCCGCGGTACCGACGAGAACCGCGGCAACCAGGCCGCCGACGAGGCCCGCCACCGTTTTGCCCGGGCTGATCAGCGGGGCCAGTTTCCTCTTGCCCCAGGCCTTGCCCGTGAAATAGGCGCCGGTATCGGCGGCCCAAACGATCAGGAAAAGCAGCAGGATCAGCCAGGATCCGCCAGGCTGCAGATGCAGCCAGCCGAGCGCATACCAGCCGGTGCTGACGGAGGCCAGCGCGGTCAAAAAGCTGTCGATCCTGTAGCGGCGGTCGACAGCGGCGCCCGCCTCGTATGACAAGAGGCGTAAAAACATCAACAGCCAGAGGGCGCAACTCACGGCCAACAAAAGGCCGGACAGGTCCTCCCACGCGCGCCCGCTCAACATCAGCCCGCCAAAGATGAGCACCTGGATAAGGAGCAGCCAATAACCCGCCTTGATGTCCTCGAGGCCGGCGAGGCGGCGGTACTCCATCGTACCCAGCAGCAATATCAGGCCGACCACGGCCAGGAAGCCCTTCGGCGGCAGCGCGAAAATGACAAGCAGTGCCAGCGGCACCAGGACCAGTGCCGTCAGAATTCTCGACTTAAGCACTGGAGCCGGCCCTGACCTGCTCGCTGGTGTGTCCAAAGCGTCTTTCGCGCGACTGGAAAGCATCGATGGCCTGATCCAGGGCGGCGGCGTCGAAATCGGGCCACAACACCGGCGTGAACCAGAATTCGGCATAGGCGCTCTGCCACAGCAGGAAATTGCTGATACGCATCTCGCCGCCGGTCCTGATGAAGAGGTCCGGGTCCGGGGAGTCCGCCGCCAGGTAGCGAGCGAAGCAGGCTTCGTCGATATCTTCTGCCCTCAGTTCGTTGGCCGCCACCGCTTGGCTCAGACGTCTTGCCGCCTGGGTAATGTCCCAGCGGCCGCCGTAATTGACCGCCACGTTCAAAACCATGCGCCGGTTGTTCCTGGTGAGGGCTTCGGCCTCGGCCATTTTCTCGCGAAGCGTGCTCCTGAACGGCGTTTTGTCACCGACGAACCTGAGGCGGATCTCATTTTCGTGAAGTTCCGCGACCTCCTTGTCCAGGGCGCGCAGGAACAGATCCATCAGCCGTGCCACCTCGTTGGCGGGACGCTTCCAGTTTTCGCTCGAGAAGGCAAAAACCGAGAGCGTCCCAACGCCACGGCGCACGCAGTTTTCGATGGTGGCGCGCAATGCCTTCAAACCCGCCTGGTGACCATGGCTGCGCGGCCGGTTTCTTTTTTTCGCCCAACGGCCGTTACCGTCCATGACAATGGCGATGTGCGCGGGAATGGCGGGCACTGCACTCATCAGTGGATTTTGCTCAAAACTCCAGTAGTTCCTGTTCTTTTACGGCCACGATTTCTTCCACTTTCTCCACGCACTTGTCCGTGAGTTCCTGGACCTCCTGTTCGGCGCGCCGATCGTCGTCTTCCGAGATATCCTTGTTCTTGAGGAGTTCCTTGATCTGGTGGTTGGCGTCCCTGCGAATGTTGCGGATGGCGATCTTGGCGTTTTCCCCTTCCTGGTGGACAATCTTGCCCAGAGCCACGCGCCGTTCCTCCGTCAGGGCCGGCAGCGGGATGCGAATGATGTTGCCGGCGGTCACGGGGTTGAGCCCGAGGTCAGAGGCCATGATGGCTTTTTCGAGTTTCTGCACCATGTTCCTGTCCCAGGCGGTGACGGCCAGGGTGCGGGCGTCCTCGATGCTGACGCTCGCCGCCTGGCTGATGGGGACTTCGCTGCCGTAATAATCGACGTGGACGTGCTCGAGCAAACTGGGGTGGGCACGGCCCGTGCGGATTTTTGCCAGTTCGCTTCTCAATGCTTCCAGGCTCTTGTGCATTCGGATTTGCGCGTCTTTCCTGATTTCTTTGATCATTGTCATCTCCTTATCTGCCGGCGAGGGCCTGCGCCGGTTTCAACAAGCACTACCTTACATTCACAAACTGCGCCGCGCTAAAGGCCAGCCCTTGATTTTAGCAGTTATTATGGTTGCTTGTTGCGGTCTCGGGCCTCCGGGGCGGTGACGACGCGCGGCAACCACAACCGCGGTGTGACGGTGTTTGCGCGGCCGTTATTGAATGCTGGTGCCGACGGGCCGGCCCTTTACTATTTGCATCAGGTTACCGGGTCCGAAGACATTGAAAATGCGGATGGGCATACCCTGGTCACGGCACAAAACGACGGCATTCGCGTCCATGACGGCCAGCTTGCCTTCGATCACCTCGTCGTAGTCCAGTGAATCGAACAGCTTGGCCGCCTGGTCGATGTTCGGATCGGCGGAATAGACACCATCGACCTTGGTGGCCTTGAGCAGGATGTCTGCACCGACTTCTATGGCCCGCAGCGCGGCAGCCGTGTCGGTGGTAAAGAACGGGTTGCCGGTCCCCCCCGCGATGATCACCGCACGCCCTTTTTCAAGATGGCGGGTGGCGCGCCGGCGAATGTAATCCTCGCACACGTCGTGGACCGAAATGGCCGACATGACACGGGCCTCCACGCCTGCTTTTTCCAGTGAGTCCTGCAGGGCGAGCGAATTCATCAGGGTCGCCAGCATGCCCATGTGATCCCCGGTGACGCGATCGATTCCCGCTTCCGCCAGGCCGGCGCCGCGAAAGATATTGCCGCCACCGATCACGATCGCGATCTGCACGCCGCAACGGACGACTTCCCGGACTTCCTCGGCGATGCGGCCGATCATGACCGGGCCGATGCCGTAGTCTTCCTCACCCAGCAGCGCCTCTCCGCTGAGTTTCAACAGGATGCGTTTGTAGACGGCTTTGGGCGCGTCATGATCAGAAGCCATCTCAGTAATCCCCGTAGGCCGCGTTGTCGGTCAGTTGCTGCGTTTGCCTGGCGGCATGCCGTTCATGGTCGCAGTGTCATCAGGCCCTTCATAACCCGCTGGGCTGCCGTTCATTTTTTCGCCCCGGCCGGTTTCAGCCGCCTTTTACCTGTTGCATCACTTCATCTGCGAAGTTCTCGGCTTTTTTCTCCATGCCTTCACCGACCGCCAGACGGTTGAATCCTTTCACACTGGCGTCATGCTGATCAAGCAGTTTTGCAACCGTGATGTCGCCATCCTTGACGAAGGGCTGGCCCAGCAGCGTAATCTCACCCAGGTGCTTGCGCAGACGACCGCTGACCATTTTTTCAACGATTGCAGCAGGCTTTCCGCTGCTCTCGGCCTGCGCCAGGAGGATCTGCTTTTCCTTTTCCAGTACATCGGCGGGAACATCTTCGGCGCTGACGTAGGCCGGGCTCAGTGCGGCGACGTGCATGGCGATGTCACGTGCCAGTTCAGCGTCGCCGCCGGTGACTTCGACCAACACGCCGATACGGCCGCCGTGCACATAGGCGCCGATATTGTCAGCGCTCTGCATGCAGGCGATACGCCGCACCTGGATGTTTTCACCGATCTTGGCCACCAGGGCCTGGCGCTCCGTCTCCAGGCCGGAAGCCATCAGCGCGTCGACGTCGTCACTTCCGGCGTCCAGCGCAGCCTGCGCGACTCGTGCGGCGAAGGCCAGGAAATTTTCATCCTTGGCGACAAAGTCGGTTTCGCAGTTGATTTCCGCCAGCACCGCCTTGTCACCCGTGTCGCTTGCGGCCAGCATGACCGTGCCTTCGGCAGCGATCCTGGAGGCTTTCTTGTCCGCCTGCGCCAGACCTGTCTTGCGCAGGTGTTCGACCGCGGCTTCCAAATCGCCGTCGCTTTCAACCAGCGCCTTTTTACACTCCATCATGCCAGCGCCGGTGCGCTCGCGAAGTTCTTTCACCATTGCGGCAGTCACTGCCATTTCGATATTCCTTTCTTTATCCTGTTGATTCGGCCCGGTCAGGGGCCGGTTCCATTTCCCGGCCCGAGCCAGGGTCCTGGCCGCGTTGGCGGCCCGTCAGTCTTGCGCCGCTTTCTTGGCGACTTTCTTCTTGCTGGTTTTTTTCTTGGTCACTTTCTTCTTGGCGACTTTCTTGGCGGCCGTTTTCTTCTTCACCGCCGTTTTCCCGGCTTCTGGTTTTGCCTCTGCCTCGGGCTCGGCTTTCTCCGCTTTCGCGGCCTCGGGCTCGGCCTCCTCCGCTTTCGCGGCCTCGGGCTCGGCTTTCTCCGCTTTCGCAGCCTCGGGCTCGGCTTTCTCCGCTTTCGCAGCCTCGGGCTCGGCTTTCTCCGCTTTCGCGGCCTCGGGCTCGGCCTTTTCGGTCTTTCCGGCTTCGTCCGCCGCTGGCTCCGGCGCCTTCTTCTCGGGCGCAGCCTCCCGGGCGCCGGTGTCCGTCTTGTCCTGGGCCTTGTCCCCGGCTGCGGGTGCCGCGGCCGCCGTATCCGGCGCCGCCTCGCCGGTGTCTCCGGCATCCGCTGTTTGCGGTTCTTCTGCAGCCGCCTTCGGCGCCTTCTTGACCACGACCTTCTTGGCGACCTTTTTCTTCGTGGTTTTCGGCTTCGCGCCCTGGGACGGCTTTTCGCTGCGCTTCACCGGGTTGCCGTGCTCGTCGAGTTCGATGAACTCGTCGGCCTCTTCGATGTGCGGAACCGAGGCACGGCCTTCCAATACCGCATCGGCGGCCAATTGCGTGTAGAGGCGGACCGAACGGATCGCGTCGTCATTGCCCGGAATGACGTATTCGATATCCTCCGGGGAACAATTCGTATCGACGACCGCGACCACAGGTATACCCAGCTTCTGGGCCTCCTTGACGGCGATGTCCTCGTTTTCGACGTCGATGACGAACATCGCGCTGGGCAGGCCTTTCATATCCTTGATGCCGCCGAGGCTTTTTTCGAGCTTGTCCCGCTCCCGGGTCAATTGCAGGACCTCTTTCTTGACCAGGCGGGCGAAGCTGCCGTCTTCTTCCATTTGCTCCAGTTGCCGCAGACGCTTGATCGATTGGCGGATGGTACGGAAATTGGTCAGCATGCCACCCAGCCAGCGATGGGAGACATACGGCATGCCACAACGCTGAGCTTCTTCCTCGATCGCCGTCGAGGCGGCACGCTTGGTGCCGACGAACAGGACCGAGCCTCGCTTGGCGGCGACGCCGCTGATGAAACTCAGCGAGTCCACCAGCATGGGCAGAGTTTTCTCGAGGTTGATGATGTGTATTTTGCCGCGGGAACCGAAAATGTACGGCGCCATCTTGGGGTTCCAGTAACGGGTCTGGTGACCGAAATGCACGCCGGCTTCCAGCATCTGGCGCATGGTGATGTTTGGCATTGGTGAATTCCTTCACGTAACGGAAACCCGGCATCGCCGGCCATCGGCCTGACGCTGCTGGTTTCCCGGGTTAATCCTCCACGCACCCTGTCCGGTAACCCTCAACTTGCAGGGCACCCAACCGGACGGTTGCGGCACGTGTGCGTATTTGATGCCTTGGCCCGGCAGGCCTGCCTGCCCAAACCGGCATCGTTGGGTCCGCGTACAAAAGGTCGTGCGCGGACAGCGCGCCTTTATAACAAAAAAGACGCCCCGCGGCAATGCCCGCGCCGATTTGCCGTCACCTGGGCGGCGCCGGGCTGAGGCTCGCGCCGGGTTTGTATCGGCCGATCGTAAGCGCTTCGGCCGCCCGCGCGCGGCAAGGGTTCCATGACAGCGGGCCACGGCCGGTCGTTCGCCGTTCGGGGCTCATCCGGTCTCGCGTCTGACGGCGTCGAGCCAGTATTTCTGGCTTTTGCGAAAATGCGCCGGCGCCAGCCTGGCGTCGGTGAGGATGGAGTTCAACTCGGATGTCGCCGCGGCGTCCCTGCCGGCGTTTTTCAGGCACAGCGCCAACCGGTAACGCGCTTCGACACCGGGGAAATAGCCAGCGACGGAAGAATATTCGCGAATGGCCGCCTCGGTCTGACCCTCCGCTTCCAGCGCCCTGGCGTACAACAGGTGGCCTTCCGGGCTATGAAAATCGGGATTGTGTTGTTGCAGTGTTTCGAGCACTTCGACGGCATCGCGCGAGCGGTCCTGCTCGAACAGGATTTGTGCTTTCAGCAGCAGCAGCGTGGGTTCAGTGCTGAAAAGACCCTTGAGAGCCTGGTCGACAATCTCCTGCGCCTCCTGGTCGCGGCCGGAAGCGTGCAGCGCTTCGGCGTAGTGGCGGGCGTTGTCGACATTCGGAGACTGTTGCCAGGCGGCCTCGCAGCGGCGCAGTTCTGCGCCCGGATTGAGGCTCCTCTTGACGTTTCGCAGCGCCCGCTGGCCGCTAATACTGCCGGTGAATTCCGGCAGCAACTCGATGACGACGTAGGCGATGCCGCCGATGAGCGGCATAAACAAAAGCATGATGATCCAGTATCGATTGCGGCCGGTTTTGAGTACGTGGACCACCAACGCGATCTGCGCGAGCCATATCAGGACGGAAATTATCGGCATCGATCAGCGACCCCATGAAAAATCTTAAAAAAGTCCGGTAATTTTATGTATTGTAGAGGAATTGTATATTTCATGCGTTCTGGTATATTGAGCCGCCGTCAGCATCGAGTTCTGGTAGTTTTGACAGCAGACCTGGCCTTGGTTCAGGTTTATATTACCGCTGGATAGGAAGAACAAGAGGATTTGCAGGACGCAGATTCGGAAACCGCGACAGCGGACCCGCAACCAGCATATTCGTGTCCCGCAATTGACTGCAAGACCTGCGCCAACCAGCGCGGGTCGTCATGACCGCCGACCCGGAGCGGGAAGCCGGGACGAGCGCAAACAGCCGGGACCGCGAGCCGGGCCGTTGGCAACAAGGAGGTTTCAGTGCCAGGTGCCGATTGGACAACTCCGTCGCAGCCACCGCCGAGGTGCAAGGCAACGATACCGGCGCTTGCGGGCCTTTTCTCCGTTGTTTTGAGTGGCGCGGTTCTGGCCTCGTCATTTGGAATGGTCACGGACAATGCGTCGGACGAACTGCGTTTGTTCGACATCGCCACGGGCGACGTGGTCGCAAACCTCCGTGGCGCCGACAGCCGCATGACGGGCGATTGCGCCCTCAGCGAAGACGAATCCACCGGCTTTTCGAGCCAGGCGAACCAGAAGATCGCGGTTTATCATTTGTCACGGCTTGCCGGCGGCGCCGGCGGTGAGGATATCGGTGTTTCCAGCATCGACATCAGCAATGCGGGTCTGGATATGACCCTCAGCCCCGATGGCAGCCTGCTGGTCAGCGCCGGTGCCGGCAATACCAACGAACCGCTTTCGATCATCGACACGCGCGCCGGCAGGGAAATTGCGACAGCGGAGCCTTTCCTCGATCACACCTCGGTGGAGTTCTGCGACGACGGCACCCTGCTGCTGACGACGACGTTTGGCACGACCTTCGCGATGCCGCACGATAATGCCCTGTATGACGCGCGAATCGGTCCCGGCGGCGATTTCACGCTGGGCGGTCACCGCCTCAGCAGCGGCGCGCAGCCCAACAATGCCAGTTGTGCGCCCGGTTCGGCAGCCGGCGTGCTGCTCGACCGCAACGGCGGACTGACATCCTTTACACTCCCGGGCCTGCACCAGGCCGGGCAGGTCAAGCTCAGGGGCGCCGGCGGTGTTGCGGCGGTGTTCAGCAAGGGCGGCGACCGCCTGTACGTGCGCACCACGGAAACCGTCGAAGCGTTCGATTTCAACCCGCTGGTTGGCAGTTTCCGGGCCGACTGGGTGCGCAAGGCCCCGTATTCGTCGGAATACTTCGGCATCGAGCAAATTGCGATTGAACCGGACAGCGGCAGGCTGTACGTGGACGGCGGCCAAAACCTGTTGGTCCTGGACACGCGCAGCGGTAAATCCATCGGTTCAGTGAGCGCCGGCGACAGCACCGGCATCTGCTTTGCCCATCGCCAGCATGCCCGCCCGGGTGAAATCGCCCTTAATACGATTCCGGCACAATAGGCCCATCTCGCCGCTTGTCAGGTGCTTTCGGCGTCTTCCAGCGGGAATGGGTGAGCAAAGGCCCCTGCGTCACTGGCGGCAGGGCCGGCAGAGGCCTGCAGCCGGGACACGCTAACCCTATAGGGCCGCCCGCATGCTTGGGCATGGGTCTGCAAAATCAACCAAAGCAAACCTATTCAAGGCTTACGTCCGCGGGCTGCCGGTCTGCAGGGACGAACAACCGCGGAGGCCCATCAATGTGTGCGACGCGGATGGCGCCGCTGCGCCGTGCAGGGTTAACGATCGCGGTTGACGCTGTAGCCGGCCAAGCTCTCGAGCGCGGTGCGCCACGGTGACGAGGGCAGTTTCTCCAGTGCGCGGAGCGCTTCTTCGGCCCGGGCGTCGGCACAGGCCATCGCCGCGGCCAGCGAGTCGGTTTTATCGATGATCGCCAGCACCGGCGTCAGGTCGTCCAGACCGCCGTTGCGAATGGCGCTGTCCAGCAATTCACGCTCCGCCGCGGTGCACTTCTCGCGCGCCAGGATCAGCGGCAGCGTGGGTTTGCCTTCCGCCAGGTCGTCACCTGCGTTTTTCCCCATCGTGCCGGCGTCGCCGGTGTAATCGAGTACGTCGTCGGCAATCTGGAAGGCGCTTCCCAGGCGGTTGCCGTAAAACGCCATCGCCTCCTCGGTCGGGCGGGGCTGATCGCTGATGATGGCCGCCAGCCTGCAGGCGGCTTCGAACAACTTGGCGGTTTTGTTCTCGATGACCGTCAGGTAGCGTTGCTGGTCCACTTCGGGGTCACCCATGTTCAGCAACTGTTGCACCTCGCCCTCGGCAATGGTGTTGGTGGTGTCGGCCAGGACCTGCATCACGCGCATCGAGTCGATCCCGACCATCATCTGGAAACTGCGCGAATAGAGGAAATCCCCGACCAGGACGCTGGCGGCGTTGCCCCAGACCGCATGGGCGCTCCGCTGACCGCGCCGCAGGTCGGATTCGTCGACCACGTCATCGTGCAGCAGCGTGGCCGTATGGATGAACTCGATGATGGCCGCCAGCGGTATGTGTTCATCGCCCTGGTAGCCACAGGCACGAGCGCACAGCGTCAGCAACATCGGGCGCAATCGTTTTCCGCCGCTGGAAACAATATAATTGGCGATCTGGTTAATCAGAACGACGTCTGAGCGCAAGCTCTTCTGAATACAGGCATCGACCCGCGCCATGTCCGGGGCGCTCAGGGATGTGACCTGTTCGAGGGGCGATTGCTGGTCGGCAGCGGCTGACTTGGAACTAACGCTCATAAGATTGCTCTGACGTTTTGGCGATTATAAATGATTGTGTTGCGTGCTGGCATCTTATACTGTGCTGCCGGCCCCGACACTCCGAAGAAAAGGATTTGTCTCTTGTTTGGTCAATTGAATAAGCGTGAATTGCGCACGGGCGTCACGCTCGCGTCTGTCATTTCATTCCGCATGCTGGGTTTGTTCATGATTCTGCCGGTATTCATGCTGCTGGCGGCGGACATACCCGGCTACACCCACGCACGGGCGGGTATTGCCATCGGTATATACGGTCTGACCCAGGCCGTGCTGCAGCAACCCTTCGGCAAGTTATCCGACCGCTTCGGCCGGCGCCCCGTCATGTTCATTGGCCTGGCATTGTTCGCCGCTGGCGGCGCCGTGGCCGCCTTGGCGAACTCGATGACCTATTTGATCGTCGGCAGGGCGCTGCAGGGCTGCGGCGCCATTGCCGGCGCGGCACTCGCCTTTGCGGCGGACCATACGCGCTCCAACAACCGCAGCGTGGTCATGGCCATCATCGGTATGGCGATCGGTACTTCCTTTCTTTTGTCCATGATCATTTCCGTGCCCCTGGCCACGTTGCTGGGCTTGAAAGGGCTGTTCTGGTTGACGGCGATATTCGGTGTGGCGGGTATGGCGCTGGTGGTCACGCTGCCGTCCCAGCGCCCGGAACACGGCGATGTCCTACAGGACGAGGGGCAACCCGGCAGTGTCATGCCGTACGCGTTGTCAGTATTCTTGTTGCACGCGTCCATGACCTTGCTGTTCGTGGTGTTGCCGGGAATGCTGGTCAAGCAGTTTGATTTTGCGTTGGAGCATCACTGGCGCATTTACGTGCCGTCGATGGTGGGTTCGGCGTTGCTGGTTTTTCCGCTGCTGAGGCACCTGTCGGTGCAGCAAAAAGAGCGGGGCGCGGTGCCGCTGGCCTTCCTGGTGCTGGGGCTGTCACTCGGCCTGATGTCCATCAGCGGGTCGGTGATGACGATTGTTTTCGTGGCGCTGGCTTTCTTCCTGGCGTTCAGCCTGCTGGAGGCGACCATGCCGTCGCTGGTGAGCCGGCTCGCGGGAACGGCTGACCGGGGGCACAAGATGGGGCTCTATACGAGCTTCCAGTTCCTCGGTGCGTTTGCCGGCGGCGCCCTGGGAGGCTGGCTGTTGGGCCACAGCGGGCCCGTCGTGACATTGAGTGCCGCCGGGCTGGTTTGCGCGGCCTGGGCCGTGCTGTTGAAACTGACGCTGAGACCGGCTGACAGCGACAAGCCCGGGTAAAGGTGTGTGCTAAACTTGAGTGTCTGAATTTGAAAAGGCGAAGTCTGGCTTCGCGTTGTGGGAGAGGTAGATGGCAAGAGGTGTAAACAAGGTAATTTTGGTGGGGAACCTGGGCCGGGACCCGGAAGTAAAATACTCCGCCAGCGGTGCGGCGATCGCCAATGTAACCGTGGCAACCAGCGAAAGCTGGAATGACAAGCAAACGGGCGAGAAGCAGGAAAGGACCGAGTGGCACCGGGTGGTGTTTTTCAGGCGTTTGGCCGAAATAGTCGGGGAGTACCTGCACAAGGGTTCCCAGGTCTACATCGAGGGCAAGCTGCAAACGCGCAAATGGCAGGACCAGAACGGCCAGGACCGTTACACCACGGAAATCGTGGCCAGCGAC
Organism: uncultured Gammaproteobacteria bacterium; assembly: GCA_963774415.1. Classification (GTDB taxonomy): domain Bacteria; phylum Pseudomonadota; class Gammaproteobacteria; order Xanthomonadales; family SZUA-36; genus SZUA-36. Next base: position 439,598 of record CAVZEU010000004.1, read on the forward strand.
ATGCAAATGCTTGGAAGCCGCGGAGATGCAGCCGACTACCCGCAACAAAATACCGGCTTCCGCAAAAACCAGTCCGGCAAGCAGCCGGCGGATCAGACGCAATCAGACGACAGCTTTGCGGACGACGACATCCCGTTCTGACGGGCTGGCGCCACCCAGGTATCACGCGCGGGCGTATTCCGACTGCGCGCACCTGTCGGACAGAATTGTAAGCAATCCGGTTTAAAGTTGGCGGACGGACTTCATCTCATGGCAATTGACAGAAAAGGCATCATCCTGGCTGGCGGCAGCGGCACCCGTCTTTACCCGCTGACGCGGGTGATCAGCAAGCAGTTGCTGCCGGTCTATGACAAGCCGATGATCTACTACCCGCTGGCGACCCTGATGCAGGCCGGGATTCGCGATATCCTGATCATTACGACGCCGCACGAACAGGACCTTTTCAGGCAGTTGCTGGAAGACGGCAGCCAGTGGGGTGTACGGATTTCTTTCGCCGTGCAGCCCCGCCCCGACGGTCTCGCGCAGGCCCTGCTGATTGGCGAAGATTTTCTCGCCGGCGCGCCTTCCTGCCTGATCCTCGGTGACAACATCTTTCACGGCGGCGGTCTCAGGAAATTGCTGCGTGAATGCACGGCAAGAACGGACGGCAGCACGGTGTTTGGTTACTGGGTGCGCGACCCCGAACGTTACGGCGTGGTCGAATTCGACGACACGATGCGGGTCCTCAGCCTGCAGGAAAAACCGCGCAAACCGCGCTCCAACTATGCGGTGACCGGCCTCTACTTCTACGACGGGCGCGCCAGCGAATTCGCCCGCGGCCTGCAACCATCGGCACGCGGTGAGCTCGAGATCACCGACCTGAACCGGTGCTATCTGGAGGACGGCAGCTTGTGCGTGGAGCGCCTCGGCCGCGGCTACGCATGGCTGGACACCGGCACCCACGAATCCCTGCAACAGGCTTCCAGCTTTATCGAAACCATCGAGCAACGCCAGGGACTGAAGATCGCCTGTCCCGAGGAGATCGCGTATTTGCAAGGTTGGATCGACCAGGCGCAGGTATTGGAACTGGCCCGGCCCCTGCGGAACAACGGCTATGGCGAGTACCTGGTGCAGATGATGGAACGGGAGATGGAGGGTTGAGAGCACAAGCGCCCTGGCCGTCACATGGGATTCGCGGAGCCCCGCGTTTGGCTACTTTGCGCCTTGCCGGGAGCGTCACATGACGCGCGCCAGGACACTGGAAACAGGTTTGGACGGCGCCGTCATCGTAGAACCCGTGGTCCACGGCGATGACAGGGGCTTTTTCCAGGAACTCTGGAAAGCCAGCGGCTACGAGTTCGCCGGGTTGCCGGCGATGTTCCGCCAGGTCAACATTTCGCGGTCCTCGCGGGGGGTGTTGCGGGGTTTGCACTACCAGTTCCGGCAAGCCCAGGGAAAACTGGTTTGTGTGCTCGAGGGCGCTGTGTATGACGTTGCCGTGGACATCCGGCCGGGCTCGGCCGGCTTTGGTCAGTGGGCCGGCGTCGAGCTGAGCGCGCAAAACCACCGCCAGTTCTACGTTCCGCCGGGGTTTGCGCACGGCTTCCTGGTCCTCAGCGACAGCGCGCTGTTACATTACCAGTGCACCACCGAGTACGCTCCGGAGTACGACGCGGCCATCGCCTGGGACGACCCCGATATTGCCGTGCAATGGCCGCAGGCACCTGGCGTTGTATCGGCCAAGGACAGCGCAGCTCCGCGGTTGCGGGAGGTCCCGCCCGCCCGCCTGCCGGCCGCGGAATGAACATCCTGCTCACCGGTGCCGCCGGTCAACTCGGCAGTGAATTGCTGCCGCTGTTGTCCAGGCGCGGGCGCGTCGTCGCCACTGACCGCAGCACGCCGCCAGGTGCAAGTGACCCCTGGCTGGAACAGGACATCGTTGAGCCGGGCGTACTCGAAGCCATGCTGAATCGTTTGCGGCCGGACCTGATCGTCAACACGGCGGCCTACACCGCGGTTGACCAGGCCGAGAGTGATCCGGCGACCGCCTTCGAGGTCAACGCCACGCTGCCAGGCCGCCTGGCCCGGTGGGCCAGGCGCAACGATGCGCGCGTGCTGCATTACTCGACCGACTACGTGTTTGACGGCACGGCCCAAAAGCCTTACCGCGAAACCGATCCGGTCGCGCCGCAGAATGTTTACGGCGAAAGCAAGTTGGCGGGCGAGACGGCCCTCGCGTCCGCCGGCTGCGGGCACATCATATTGCGGACCTCGTGGGTGTATTCGTCGCACGGGAAGAACTTCGTACTGAGCATGCTGGAGTTGGCGAGGCGGGGCATTGAACTCAACATCGTCGACGACCAGCAGGGCTGTCCGACCTGGGCGGGCAATCTTGCCGCCGTCAGTGAGAAAGTCATCGGGGCGTGGTGTAAACCCGGTTCGGCGGTCCGCGACGGTTTATATCATTATTGTGATGACGAGGCCCTGAGTTGGTATGATTTTGCCCGTGCCATATTTTCTTTGGCCGAGGCCGAGGGTCTGCTGGAGGCAACCCCGCCAATGACACCGGTACCCAGCGCCGGTTTTCAGCAGGCCGCGGTGCGGCCGAAGTTTTCGGTGCTGGATACGCAAAAAATCGAGGCGGCATTCAGGCTCAAGCCGAAGTCGTTTCGACAGGCGCTGCAACAGGTCATTACCGAAATAGCGAACAGCGGGAAGCCATAGGATTTGTCAGTCAAAGAGCCGGCATGAGTAAACCTGAAACGCCACCGTCGTTGATACCCGTGATCCTTTCCGGCGGCGCCGGAACCCGTCTTTGGCCGGTATCGCGACGCGCGCACCCCAAGCCATTCATGCAACTGCTCGATGGCCAGACACTGGCGGAGAAAACGCTGCTGCGGGCCAGGGCGGTGGCGCCGAATGCGCCCGTGCTGACCGTCACCAGCCGGGATTACTATTTTTATACGCGGGATTTGTACGAGGGCTTGCACAGCGGCGGTGAAAATAACCGTTTTCTGCTGGAACCGATGGGTCGCAACACCGCGCCCGCGATTGCGCTGGCGGCGATGTGCCTGCAGGAAAATGTCGGTGACCAGGCCGTGCTGCTGGTGATGCCGGCCGACCACCTGGTCAACGATATGCGCAGTTTCGAGGCGGCCGTCGCAGAGGCCAGCGCGTTGGCGCAGGCGGGCTACCTGGTGACATTCGGTATCCACCCGACCCACGCCGAAACCGGTTACGGCTACATTCGCCAGGGCCGTTCCCTGACGCCGGGGCAAAGTTTCGGTGTGGCCGAATTTGTCGAAAAACCGGATACGGCGACCGCCGTCGAGTACCTGCGCTCGGGCGAATATCACTGGAATTCCGGTATGTTCTGTTTCAAGGCCGGCGTCGTCATCGATGCCCTGCGGCGCCATGCCCCCGACGTGCATACCGCGGCCCTGAGGGTCTGGGAGCATACGGACACATCCAAATGGCCGATTGAATTGCCGGCCGAGCAGTTCAGCGAAATGCCGTCCATATCCATTGACTACGCCGTCATGGAGAAGGCCGGCAACACCGCTGTCGTGGTCAGTGACTTCGGTTGGAGCGATATCGGCTCCTGGAAGGCGATCAGCGATCTGTATGCCTCTGACGCAAGCGGCAATCGTCTCAGCGGCAAGACGGTCATGGTCAACACCCGCGATTGTTTCGTGCAGGGACGGGACCGGGTAATCGCGGCTGTTGGCGTCAATGATCTTGTTATTGTCGATACCGGTGACGCCGTGCTGGTATCCCACCGGGACCACGCCCAGGATGTCAAGGAGGTGGTCACCCAGCTGTCGGAATCACGGCATCCCACGGTTGAGTCCCATACCACGGTCCACCGGCCCTGGGGCAGTTATTCGATTCTGGAAGATGCCGAGGACTGCAAGGTCAAACGGTTGGTGGTCAAGCCGGGCCAGGTGCTTTCGCTGCAGTTGCACCACCGCCGCTGCGAACACTGGACGGTGGTGCGGGGCACGGCCAAGGTGCGCGTCGGGGAGGAGGAATTTCTGCTCGAAGCCAACGAATCGACCTACATCCCCGTCGAGACGCTGCATCGACTGGAAAACCCGGGCAGCGAGGACGTGCACCTGATCGAGGTGCAAACCGGTGACTACTTCGGCGAGGACGATATCGAGCGTCTTGAAGACATCTACGGAAGGGTGAAATGAGCCGGTGGGTGAAGCGGCGGCGGGCGGCAACGAGCCGCGGTTGTCAAGCCGCATCGCCGCTCATGCGGGTGATGGTTGCGGCGGCTTTGGCGGCCTGGCTGCCGCTTGCGCAGAATGCCCGGGCAGGCCAGGCCGCGCCGGGTGAAGCGACCCCGGCCTACCTGAAGTCGGTTGAAAAGTGGCGCGCGCAGCGCAATCGGAGCCTCGCGCAAAGTGACGGCTGGCTGACGGTCGTCGGCATGGAGTGGCTCAGGGAAGGCGAGAACCGGGTCGGCAGCGCGGCCGACAATGATATCCGCCTGACGGGTGGACCCGCCCACTGGGGCCGGGTCGTGGTGGACGCCGACACACTGCAGTTCGTCAACTTCGGCGGTGAGGCAATAACGATCGACGGTGTTTCCCGCGCGCGGTCGCGCCTGGTTGCGGACGATGCCGGCGAGCCCACCATTGTCGCCAGCGGTCCGTTGAGCTTTTATGTCATTTCCCGGGGCTCATATGCGTTGCGCATCAAGGATGCGAACGCAGCAGGCCGTTTGCAGTTTCGCGGCGTGCCGCATTACCCGGTCGATCCATCCTGGCGCATTCGCGCCCGCTTCGAACCCGCTCCGAGGGGCGAGACCATTGAAATCGCCAACGTACTCGGCCAGGTCGACAGGCAGCGGGTGCTCGGCACGGTCTCATTCGAGCGGGCCGGGAAAACCTTCAGGCTCCTGGCCATCGAGGAGGGCGAGGGTGACATGTGGATCATTTTCAATGACCGGACCAATGGTCACGGCACCTACGGGGCCGGGCGCTTCCTGCACAGCGACGGCTTGCCCCGGGACGGTTATCTCACCATCGATTTCAACAAGGCTTATAACCCGCCCTGCGCGTTTACCGACTACGCTACCTGCCCGCTGCCGCCGCAGCGCAACCGCATGGATATCGCGGTCACGGCCGGGGAGAAGGCGTACCACGCGCACGCGGTGCGCTAGCCCGGATATTGCACCAGCCGGCCACTGGCCTCACCATAAACTGATGAATTTACAAAGTAGAATGACGATTTATCAAATTTATTCCAGGGTACACTTTGTAACCGGCCAGCGCTCTATCCCGGCCCTGCCTTGTCCAGGCACACTTGGGCTTGGGCTTCCCTCCAACAGGGCCAGAAAAGGCTTGCCAGGTCACCGCGCCGGGAACACATTTTGCCCACGACAAGGAACGATGAACGACTGGTATTATGAATACCAAAGTGAAGAGAGACGCAGTAGTGGACAAAATGGGACCCGTCCCTGCGGGTTGCGGCTCCAAATGGCCCCATGCGTCGTTGCCCGTCGTTTATTTGGAACCACCAAACGACACTCCGGGCATCTTGCCTGGAACCATTTGGGGCGGCAACGCGGTGACCTGGCAAGCCTTTTCTGGCCCTATAGCTTTGGCTATGGCTCTCAGTCCAGCCCGGCGCCCAGCCGCACCTGTTCTGCAGCAGCATCCGGGATGCTGGTGCAATTTCCGGGCTAGGGGGCCGCTGAGGCGAGCCTGTCTGAAATGGGTTGCGTTGGGACTTCCTGCCGGGGTGCGTCGTGACGGGGCGGTGCAGAAACGCCTTGGGGGTCAGTGGGTCCCTGGTGTGTCCCCGTTCTTCTCGCTGACGCGTGCGTCGCGTTGGTACAAGTAGGCGCACAAGAGGGCGAAAAGCGCGCGCCAACTCGACGCAAATAGTGGCGGCGCTCCCGCCAGTTCCGCTTTGTTGGCATCGCTTCGGTTCATGATGTTGTATTCCTTCTTCCTCGTACCTGTTCTTGTTTGGATGGAATGAAAATTATTTCTTATTGATGTTGACGCTTGCGCCGACCGATTCGTTACATCGCTGTTGCGGCGCGTGGCCTCGCCGTCGCCTCGTTACCGCCCTTGCCCGCCGCCCGGGCGGTGGTTGCGGCCGAGTTCGCTGTCCATTGTGAATTCACGCGAGGTCACGAAGGCTTCCATTTTTTGCAGACGCCGATCCAGTTCCTTGAAACGGTGACTGAGATTGCTGAAAACATCGGCAGGGGCCATGCTCACACCGCGCCAGAATTTTTCCTGGTTCTCGTCCTCGTACAGGTTCGCAGGCCTGGCCGGCAGAATGATCGCCAGGATGATGTAAGCCGGCACCATGAAGGGCATGAAGAACAGGGTGCAAACGGCCGCGATCAGTCGCAGGCCCCTGCGGTTGAGTCCGAAATAGTCGGCCAAACCCGCGCAGACGCCGGCCACGATGGCATTTTCCCGGTCCCGGTACAGGCGGTGCGGATTTTTTCGTTCGTACAGATCACTCATGGCGCTGTCTCCAGCTGGGCGACTCGATATCCAGGATCCGTTCCAGCGTCTGGATACGCTCCTCCATTTTCTTGGTGGATTCCCAGACTTCGGACAACATCTTTTCGTCC
>CAVZEU010000005.1:0-292209 GCA_963774415.1 uncultured Gammaproteobacteria bacterium
CCCCGCAGATTTTTATGGTTGCGCCACGCATAGCACACCGCCGGTATCGTCGTAAGAACAGGTCACATGAGCGGGCGGTGGACTGGTTTCCCCGTTGATAGTAACGTTGAGGAACCGAATGTATTCGATCCACTCACTGATGGACCCTGTCAGATTATCGAACCGCTCGCCCGCAAGGTGGCTCGCGCGTTGAGGAATCGGGTTGCCGTTTTGGTCCGTCGCCGTGTTGTCGATCGGGCTGACATGCATATAGGGATAACCGTCAACGATATTGATCATATGTGTGATCTCATATTGCTGGGTGGAACCGTCAGGAAACTGCACTACTATATAGTAAGCATCAAACTTTAAGTCTATTACCGGGATGGTTTTTGCGACCGCCGCCGAGACATAGGTATTGGCCTTCATGTTCACATCTTTCCAGAAGGGTAAATCAAGCATGTAGTCGAGAATGTGCTGATTGGCGGCGGCGGGCCACATCAATGCGCCGGCAGAGGATCGCTGAGGAAAATCCGGCGGAAGTACCAGGCGCTTCCCGGCAGCATCATTAACACCCTGAATATAAGACGCCCAAGCGTCTTTAACGTCCTGTTCCACATTGAGTTCATAAGCTTCTTTGAGAATGCTGAAGGGCCGGGAGTCCTCCCGGTAGGTATCTACCCGAAACTTGCTGACGCTCTTTGCGGCTTTGTTAAAGACGTAAATGATGTCCGTTCCAACATTAGCCACGTTGGTGGCTGCCGTTGATGTTTCCATGGAATTGCATCCGTTGCAGTAGGTCGCATTCACGCTTGCTATCACATTGCCGGTGACAAAAAGCGAAGTACAAATTGCCATTACTGGCAAGGCAGTTGTCTTCATCAGGAACCCCCTCCTTCAATGAATTGAAAATATTGATTGGCGGCTAGAAATATACGCCCCCCCCCCCCGAAGTTAGTCAAACGTTAAGACACCATGCAATCGGGCAAGCTTAAGACGAAAGGGGTCACCCATTAGAGCACTACGGCTTCCAGCGCGGCGCGACCAGCCGCCGCCGCCCGTCGCGGCTGAGGCTGACGCCTTCCTCGTCGAGACCGGTGCGGTCCCAGAGCTTGCAGGTCACCTGCTTGTGCTTCTGGTCCAGCCCCTCGCAGGAATTGGTGTATTCGAGGCGTAGGAAGTATAAACCACCTTTTTCGTGAATTTGGAAGATATACGCACCTTCAATTGCCATTGAATAAGCACCAATCCCCCCTGCCCTGGTCAAATTCCGTCGATCCTTCCGCGCTCCTGCCGTTTTACAGCGCCCAACGTGGTCCTGAACGTCACTTTCATAGGCGCCGGCGCAGGCTGATCCCTTGGATTGAACCCCAACCATCATGCCCATCCTGTATCCTCCGTTCGCCCGTCCGGCGGAGCACGCGCACCAAACCCCGCCAAAGCCTCACGCTGCTGAACGTGCCACAGAATCTTCCGTATCAGTTTCGGCTCCTCGATGCAGGCAATCACCCGCAGCCTGCCCCCGCATGCAGGACACGATTCAATGTCGATCGCAAATACCCGCTTCAACCGCTGCGCCCAACTCATCGGCGCCAGCGGCTTGTCGCTGTCCACCCGGCCCTGCGGTCGCCGTGGCACAACTTTTTGCCGGTGCTTGAAATTGGGCGCGAATACGCCGTGAAAGCGGGTCAGGTTCAGGCGCGGCCTGGGCACCAATGCCGCCAGCCGGGCCATGAAGTCCTGCGGCTCAAGCGCCACATGCGTCGAACCGTCCCGGAAGGGCCTCCTGTAGCGATACACCACCCGGCCATGGTCATCGACGGAAAGCCGTTTGGTCGCAATCGGTGGGCGGGTGATGTAGCGGCACAGTCGCTCCAGCTTCGAGCGCTGGTATGACTCGCACACGGTGCCGGCGTGCAATGAAAACCCGCTGATCGTGGCCGCCAATCCCGAACCCGGTTCATCTGTCAGCGGTGGAACACTGTAAAGCGTGAGTGCTTTACGCCCCGCGTGCGGCCCGATGGCAATCCGATAGTTGACCGAGGCGGCCTGCAGTTGATCCAGGCTGGAGCCAGTCTCAATCTGCAGCGACGGATACTCCCCCTCTGCAACCAGCACGCCGCGCCGCTCCAGCAACCTGATCACACGCCCGCTGAGGCTGTACAGCAGCCACATCAGATCGTCCAGGGTCGGTTGCCGGGCACGGTGAAAGCGTGACCGGCTACCTTCAAACAGGTAAACCCCGTCCAGGAACAGCATGTGCAGGTGCGGGTTCAGGTTCAGCGCCGAGCCGAAACGCTGGATCAGCGTGACCGTGCCGGTACGGGCGCCCGAGGCCACCGTAAACCCGCACTTGTGGATGAGAAAGGTGGATATACCACGCTGCACCACCGCCAGAACTTCGCTCAGCACCTTCGGCCTCGCCGCCAGCAGAAACCGCAGCGCAAAGGGAAAGGTCAACACGAACTGCCGCACCGGCGCCTCGGGAAACACGTGATCGACCAGGTGGGCGGCGGACTCCACCATGCGCCGTGCTCCACAACTGGGGCAAAAACCCCTGCGCTTGCAGCTGAACGCCACCAGGTGTTCGTGGCGGCACCCATCACACTTGACCCGCAGGAAGCCGTGCTCCAGCAAACCGCACCTCAGGTAATCCTCAAACTCCTGGCGAACAAATACAGGCAAGTGGCCCCCGGAGCGCTCAATCGCCTGCACGAGTGCCGGATAATGCCTGGCAATAATGGAGTAGAGAACCGTTCGTTCGGGACGGTGCCGTTGATAGGCCGGCTGAGTGGTTAACTGGCTTGCTGGATGCACCGGGCATGACCGGAATGGGGGTCCCAGTCATGCTCCGGTGTCTCGGCTTTGTTTGTCTGCGGCAATTCGCCCCGGAAATGCGTCAGCGACTGACGCAGGTGCGAGGCTACATATTCCTCCGGTACTCCCCGCCCACCTCGTAAAGCGCATGGCTCATCGAGCCCAGTGAGCAACACCTGGCCGCCTCCACCAGCGCCTCGAAGGTGTTGCCGCGCTCGCGCGCGACCTGCTGCAGGTGCTCGAGCCGCGGCTTGGCCTCTTGCTCGTGGAAGCCGCGAAAGGCCTCCACGTTGGCGACCTGCTGCTGCTTCTCCGCGTCGGTCGAGCGCATCAGTTCCTGCTCGCCGCCCTCGGCGTGGGCTTCCTTGCCGCCCAGGAACGTGTTGCATCTTAATGCGCCCGTCGCCACCACGCTGCAGGGTTTGAGCGCGTTTCCGGCCAGCCACCCGCTGCACACGGGTATGGGCTTTGGCCGCGCCGCGGTGCCGGCTGCCACGAACGCCTTTGCCCGCTGTGACTGCATGCTCGCGGTCGGTACCCGTTTCAGCGAAATCGCCACGGGCAGTTACGGCGCCGTGCCGCCAGAAAAACTGGTCCATGTCGATATCAACCCGGACGTTTTCAGCGCCAATTACCCCACTGCGATCGCCATCGAAGGCGATGCCCGGGCCGTCCTCGGCGAACTCATGCAGGAGCTCGAAGCGCTGGTCCCGGCGCGCCAGGACGACGGCAAGCTGAAAGCCGCGATCGGGCGCGACAAGCAGGCCTATCTCGATGAATGGCTGGCCCACGACAGCCGGGAGCGCGTCAATCCCGCCCGTTTCTTCACCGAATTGCACGCACAGCTGAATGACGACGCCATCGTCGTCGCCGACGACGGCAACCACACGTATCTCGCCGCCGAACTGCTGCCGATCGAGCACCCCCGCGGCTTCATTTCACCGACCGACTTCAATTGCATGGGTTACTGTGTACCCGCGGTCAACGGCGCCAGGCTCGCCAACCCGGACCGGCAGGTCGTCGGTATCGTCGGCGACGGCGCCTTTTTGATGACCTGCATGGAGACCCTGACCGCCGCCTCGCTCGGACTGGGTTGCGTTTACTTCGTCTTCAACGACGGCGAGTTGTCGCAGATTTCGCAGACGCAGGAAATACCCTATAACCGCAAGACCTGCTCCGTGTTGCACGGGGTACAGCTCGAAGCCCTGGCGCAGGCCTGCGGCTGCGGCTTTGTCGCCATCGGCAGCGACGGCGGCTGCGCTGACGGGATCCGCGAGGCGCTCGCCATCGCCGCAGACGACAAGCCGGTCGTCGTCGATGTCAATATTGCTTATTCGAAACGCACGCGTTTCACCAAGGGCATCGTCAAAATCAACCTGGAGCGCTTCACGTTCGGCAACAAGGCGCGTTTTATCGGCCGTGCACTGCTGCGGAGATTGGAAAAGGGCTCAAAAAAGGGGTCAGAGTAAAGGGACAGAGTACTTACTCTGTCCCTTTACTCTGACCCCGCCACTACTCTGACCCCACCATTACGGCTTCCAGCGCGGCGCAATCAGCCGCCGCCGCCCGTCGCGGCTGAGGCTGACGCCTTCCTCGTCGAGACCGGTGCGGTCCCAGAGCTTGCAGGTCACCTGCTTGTGTTTTTGATCCAGCCCCTCGCAGGAGTTGGTGTATTCGCAGACGCGCACCTCGTCACCCCGGCCCAGCAACAGCTTCATGAACCAATCCGGGTCGGCCAGGGACTGGCGCGCAGCAGCCACCACGTCCGCCACGCCGTCGGTCAGCAACGCCTCGGCCTGTTCGAAGCCGTGGATACCGCCGGCCACGACCACGGGCGTTTCATAACCAGCCTGACGGACGGCCTTGCGGATGGCCGCCGTCGGCTCGAAATTGCGCCCGAAGGGGCCCTTTTCATCCGAAAGGTAGGACGGCATGCACTCGTAACCGCTCGGCCCGGTGTACGGGTAGGCGGCCCAACCCTGCCTGGGCTGTTTGGCGTCCTCGAACTTGCCGCCGCGGGAGACTGACAGGAAATCCATGCCGGCGCGGGCGAACTCGACCGCGAAATACTGCGCGTCGGCGACGGTGCTGCCGCCCTCGATACAGTCTTCGCTGAGGTAGCGGCAGCCGACGACATAGTCCTCGCCAACCGCGTCCCTGACCCGCCGGTAGACCTCGAGCGGCAGCCTGGCGCGCGCTGCCGGGCCGCCGCCGTAACCGTCATCGCGGTCATTGAGCGCCGACAGGAACGAGGCCATCGTGTAGGCGTGCGCGTAATGCAGTTCCACACCGTCGATGCCGGCCTCGCGCGCGCGCACGGCGGCAGCGGCGAACAGGTCCGGCAACACCGCCGGCAACCGGCGGATATGCTCGAGGTGCATGTCGTTCACGCGTTCGCGGTAGCCGCGGCTGAGGCTCTCGTGCTCGCGCTCGGTCAGCACGCGCTGCCAGCCGTCGTCACCGAGTTCCAGCAGCGCGGAGCGAACGTCCTCCTCCGCGGCGTCCTCCAGACCGAGTGCCCGGCGGTGTGCCGGCGTGATCTCGAGGTAGCGGCCGAAGAATTTTTCCGGCGCCGGGCGCCGCCGTATCGTCAGAAAATCGATCAACTGGATCAGGAGCCGCGTGTGCCCGCCGCTGGCCTCCCGCACCACTTCCGCCAATTGCCTCAGTCCCGGGATGAAGCGGTCGTCGCCGATACGCAGCAGGGGCCCGCTCGGGATATCGCGTATCCCGGTGGCCTCGATGACCAGTGCGCCCGGCCGGCCCAACGCCATGCGCTCGTACCAATCGAGTATGTCATCGGAGACGAAACCATCCTCGCTCGCCCGCCAGGGGACCATCGCCGGCACCCAGGTGCGCTGCTCGAGACGCAGGCTGCGATACTCGAGCGGGCTGAAAAGAAGCGATTCACGCGCCGCCTGCGCCGTCGGAGACGGTCCGGGGTCCGGCTTGTGCTTGATTCGCTGTGCGGGCTTGTACATCAGGTCCTTGCGCGGTGTTCACCCGGCCGGGACCACGGCCGTGGTCTCGATTTCGACCTTGGCGGAGGATTCGATCAGCGCGGAGACCTCGACCACCGCCATGGCCGGGTAGTGCTTGCCCATGACGGACCGCCAGGCCACGCCGATGTCCTTGACCGCCGCCAGGTATTCCGCCCGGCTGGTGATATACCAGATCATCCGGACGACGTGCTGCGGATCCGCCCCGGCCTCTGCCAGCACGGCAAGCGTGTTCTTCAGCGTCTGCTCGACCTGCGCGGCCAGCAAGTCACTGCGGATGACATGGTTTTCATCCCAGCCAATCTGCCCGGCGACGAAAACCAGGCGACCTTGCGCCGCAATACCGTTTGCATAACCGTGCGGTCTGGGCCAGCCGGCCGGCAATAGAATGTCGTGACTCATCGTGTCCTCTGTTCCTGTGTTCGTGTCAATCAGCGGCGAAATGCCGGTATTCGTGCCGCGCGATGATCACCTTTTGCACCTCGCTGGCGCCTTCGTAAATGCGCAGCGCGCGTATTTCGCGGTACAGGCGCTCTACCGCCTGCCCGCTGGTAACGCCCTGCCCGCCGAACAGCTGAACCGCGCGGTCGATGACCTGTTGCGCCTGCTCGGTCGCATGGAGCTTGGCCATCGCCGCCTCCCGCGTGACACGGGCCTGGCCCCGGTCCTTGGCCCACGCGGAACGGTATGTCAGCAGGGCGCTGGCGTCGATGGCCAGCGCCATGTCGGCGATCGATGCCTGCGTCATCTGCAAATCCGCCAGCGGCGCGCCGAAAAGCTCGCGCTTCAAGACGTGCCCCAGCGCCTCGTCGTAGGCGCGGCGCGCAAAGCCAAGCGCCGCCGCCGCGACCGTTGTGCGGAAAACATCGAGCGTCGCCATCGCTACCTTGAAGCCCTCGCCCGGCCGCGCCAGCAACTGCTCTGCCGGGATACCGCAATTTTCGAATTTCAGCGTGCCCAGCGGGTGCGGAGCAATGATATCGATACGCTCGGTAACGCTGAGACCAGCCGTATCCGCCGGCACCACGAAAGCGCTCAGCCCGCCCGCCCCGGGCGCCTCGCCCGTGCGCGCGAACACCGTGTAGACATCCGCCACCCCGGCGTTGGATATCCAGGTCTTCTCACCATTGAGCACAAAGCGGTCGCCCTTGAGCTCGGCGCGCGTGCTGATTGCGGCAACGTCGGAACCGGCCTGCTTTTCCGACAACGCGAACGCGGCAACGGTCTTGCCGGCCGCGATGCCCGGCAACCACCGTGCCTGCATCCCCGCGTCCCCGAAAAGGCTGATGGGGCCACTGCCCAGGCCCTGCATCGCGAAGCAAAAATCGGCGAGTCCCGAGTAGTAGGCCAGGTGTTCGCGCAACAGGCACAGGGCGCGAACGTCGAGCGCGGCGCCATCCGCCGCACCCTGCCGGGGGCCAGCAGGCACGGCGTGCTCGAGCCAGCCCGCGTCCCCCAGCAGCTTGACGAGCCCGCGGCAATTGGCGTCGAGGTCCGGGCCCTGCGGGTCGAGTGCGCCAGCGTTGTCCGCGCACCATTCCCGCAGTTGTCTGCCCAACCGCCGGTGTTCATCGGCAAGAAAAGGCCAGTCCAGGTAGCCCGTCTCCGCCATCAACTCTGCTCCGCCCGCCGAAATTCGACCGAACCGCCGTTCACGCCGACTCCGCCCGCGCCAGCGACAGCTTGACCTTTTGCAGCAACTCGTCGAGCACGGCCATTTCTTCCTTTTTCATGCCGGACAGCAAGTCCTTGACCCAGCGCTCGTGCGCCGACGACAGGCGCTCGAATTCCTCGCAGCCCTTGCGGCTCAGCTTGACCATGTAGGTCCGGTGATCCGCGGGGTCCCTTTTGCGTGTCACCAGCCCGTCGGCCTGTAAGCGCGAAATGATGCCGGTGATATTGCCGCTCGATACCAGCAGCCACCTGGACAGATCGCCCATGGTTTGCCCCTTGGGCTCACGCGCCAGCGCCGCCATGACATCGAAACGCGGCAGGGTGGTATCGAATTCCGTGCGAAACCGGCTCCGAACTTCTTTTTCGATCAACTGCGACGAGGTCAGTATGCGCAGCCATATACGCAGGGCCATCTTGCGCCGGGAAGTCTGTTCCAGTTTTGCTATCGCCGTCTTGGCTTTGCTTGTCATGTCAGTCTCACTGCATCATATCGGGGCCAGTTGGCAGGCCCTATACATTTATAACCATCTCGCCCGCCCGCTCCAGGTTCCGGGTGTATTGATTGCGGCCGGCCTGGTACTGCTGCGGCCAGGCCTGGTCGCGGCAACCGAGCTGCGCGGCGGCATGCAGGGTCCAGTACGGGTCAGCCAGGTGGGGCCTCGCCAGGCAGCAGAGGTCGGCCCGGCCGGCCGCGATGATGCTGTTGACGTGATCCGTTTCGTAGATATTCCCGACCGCCATCGTCGCCACACCCGCCTCCAGCCTGACCTGGTCGCTCAACGGGGTCTGGAACATGCGCCCGTAGACCGGCTGCGCGTCGGTACTGGTGCCGCCGGCCGACACGTCGATGATATCGACGCCGGCCGCGGCAAAAGCGCGGGCAATCAGGACTGCGTCGTCCCCGCAGATACCGCCCTCAACCCAGTCGGTGGCGGAAATTCGCACCGACATCGGTTTATCCTGTGGCCATGCCTCGCGCACGGCCCTGAAGACCTCCAGCGGAAACCGCAGACGGTTCTCGAGGCTGCCGCCGTACTCGTCATCACGCTGGTTCTTCAGCGGCGTAATGAACGACGACATCAGGTAGCCGTGCGCGTAATGCATCTCCAGCATGTCAAACCCGCAGGCCTCGGCGCGGCCGGCGGCGGCGACGAAGTTATCACGTACCCGGTCCATATCGGCCCGTGTCATCTCGCGCGGCAATTGGTTTTCCGGGGCCCACCGAATCGGCGACGGCGCCATGACCTCCCAGGCGCCTTCCTCGAGGGGTTCGTGCGCCCCCTCCCAGAGCAGCTTGGTGGCTCCCTTGGGACCGGAATGACCCAATTGGGCGCAGATCCTGACACCCTCGTTCCGGTGCACGAAATCCACGATCCTGCGCCAGGCGTCGACATGTGCTTCCGAATAAAGGCCGGCGCAGCCGGGCGTGATGCGGCCGTTCGCCGACACACCGAGCATCTCGGTCACAACCAGGCCCGCGCCGCCCTGGGCACGGGCGCCCAGGTGGACCAGGTGAAAGTCGTTCGGTGTCCCGTCCTCCGCGCTGTACATCGCCATCGGCGAGACCACGACACGGTTGTTCAGCGTCATCCCGCGCAATTGGAAAGGCACGAACATAGGCGGCCGGGCAGCCGACAGGCCGCCGGCGCGATTGGCAAACCAGTGTTCCATTTGCTCGAGCCACTGCGGGTCGCGCAAACGCAGGTTTTCGTGGCTGACCCGCTGGCTACGCGTCAGCAGAGCGTAATTGAACTGCATCGGCTCGAGTTGCGTATAGCGCGGCAGGTTTTCGAACCACTGCATCGAATTGCGCGCGGCGCTTTGCAGCCGCAGCACCTCGAGCGTGCGCTTTTCCCGGTAGTCTTCCAGCGCCTCCTCGACGTCAGTGTTGGAATTGAGCGCCGCAGCGAGATCGATGGCGTCCTCGAAACCGAGCCGGGTTCCCGAGCCGATCGAGAAGTGCGCCGTGTGTGCGGCGTCACCGATCAGCACCAGGTTACGGTAATGCCAGCGGCCGCACAGCACCCTCGGGAAACTGATCCAGGCCGAACCCCGTATGTGTTTGGCGTTGCTCATCAACTCGTGACCGTCGAGATACTCGCTGAACATCGATTCGAGGTAGCGCGAACATTCATCCTGGCTCATTTCGCCGAGACCGAGTTCTCTCCACGTGGATTCCTGGCACTCGACGATAAACGTGGACGTGTCCTGGTTGAAACGATAGGCGTGCACCCAGATCCAGCCAGCCGCGGTTTCCTTGAAAATGAACGTGAAGGCGTCGAACAGCTTGTGCGTACCCAGCCACAGGAACTTGTTGGGCCGCATGTCGATGTCCACGTCCAGGTGTTCCCGGTAGGTCTCTCTGAAACGGCTGTTAATACCATCGGAAGCAATCACCAGGTCGTATTTACTGAACGGTTCAAGGTCGGGCTCGACCTCTGTTTCGAAGACCAGCTCCACGCCCAGGTCCCGTGCCCTGTCATAAAGGATAGTCAACAGATGCTGCCGTCCGATACCGCAGAATCCATGACCGCCGGATGTCATGACTTCACCCTTGAAGTGCACGTCGATGTCATCCCAGTGGATAAAGCCATCGGTAATACGGGCAGCCGACGGCGGGTCGTTCTGCCCCAGTCCTTCGAGCACGCTGTCGGAAAAAACCACGCCCCAGCCGAACGTGTCGTCAGGACGGTTTCTCTCGAACACGGTGATCTCGTGCTGCGCTGACTGCAACTTCATTGATATGGCAAAATAAAGCCCGGCGGGGCCGCCCCCGACGCATGCAATCCTCATAGTTTCCTGGCCCGAGAAAAAACTTAGTTTAAGTCTAAACTATCCGGACGGAAGTGTGAACCCGCAATCTTCTCAGGCTCGCTGATGAGCGAGCCTGGGCGGCAGGTTCGGAAATTTCACAGGCCAGTATACTTCCAGACGCGGATCGATTGAACATAAGGTGAAGTCATGAAGAACAACAACAAGCAGCCGAATTCAGACCACTGCTTTGTCTGCGGCAGAGACAACCCCGCGGGTCTGTACATGCAGTTTTATGACAACGGTGAAAACGAGGTCGAGAGCCGTTACACCGTCCCGGGCTGTTACCAGAGCTATCCCGGGGTGGTCCACGGCGGGGTGCTGGCCGCAATGCTGGACGAGGTGGTCGGCCGCGTGGCCATGATCGGCGACCACCATCATTTCATGATGTCGGTCAGGCTCGAGGTGCTCTATCGCCAGCCGGTGCCCATTGAAACGCCGCTCCACGTCCGCGGCCGGGTCGTGCGCATGCGCGGGAGGCTCGGCAAGGCGCACGGAGAAATCCTGCTCCCGGACGGCACCGTCGCCTGCGAAGCGGGCATCACGCTGGCGGACATTCCCGAGAAATTGCTCGACCAGACCCGGCTTGCAGAGCTGGGCTGGCGCGTGGATACCTAGGGCGGGCCAATGGCAAAGGGCGAGTTGTAAATCCCGGCAAGGCTGTATACATGCGACATCTGTCAAAATAGGGCTTTAAATCAGTTTGCTCGAATCAAGGGGATGGCAGTTACCTGCGTACGGGACACGCTCAAGCCGTCCTGGCCGCTCGGCATCCGCTCCCGGCGGATGCACGGTCCCGCCCACAGGTAACTGCCATCCCCTCCATCCAGCGCGCGAGATTCAACGTATAAACCGAAGCAAGCACCTGTTTCTGGTGCAAGCTGCAGGCTAGATCATCCGACCGGGGAAATGCGCGCTGCAGGCCATGACATGCGTAATCGCCGCGGTGTCATATTCGTCATGCGCGCGGTAGCTCTCGAAATAGTCGTGCAATGCCTGCACCCGGTCCAGCATCTCCCCGACCGCCTGCAATCCGATGGAGACGCCATAGTTGGTAAAGGCAAACCGCATTGTCGGCAGCCACGGTTCACGGCAGAAATAACCCGCGTTCTGCCACATCCCGCTGAGCGTGTGCAGGCAGCGGCGCTTCTGCGTCACCGCCCAACCTTCATCCGGGAAGAAATGACTCAGCCACAACATCATTCCCAGACCCAGGTCCTGCGTGATCCTCAGTTGCGGGTTGTACCGATCGATCAGGGCGCGCATGTCGGCAATTTCCGGCGCCAACGCGTCGGCGTCCAGCAACCGGTACGCGATATAGCCGTCATAGGCATCCATCGCACCGAGGCCATAACCGGGATAAGGCCCACTCAGGTCCTCCTGCATCTTCCAGATCACACCGTGGCCGGGCACATAGAAAGGCCGGTGCACCTGGCGCACCAGTTCGATACCCTTTTGCCGATAGCTTTCGTCGTGACGCCCGAGGACCGCGAGCGCATACATCCACATGGCAAGGTAATGAAAATACTGACCATCACGGTCGGCCTCCTCGCCGATCCGTATCCCGCGCTCACGGCCCAGCACCGTTTCCACCTCGGCCACCAGCCATTGCGCCTCCTCCAGCCAGGCCGGCTCTGAAAGTTCTTCGTACAACGAGACTAAAAGGACGACGCCGAAGGCGTCGGTCCACAGGTAGCGCAACCCGTTGGGCCAAATGCCGTTGGCCTGCATCCATCCGAGTTTTGCCAGCACGTATTCGATGGGCTTTTCCATCAGGGTCACCCGCGGGTCATACACCGAACGGGTAAGTATCAGGCATACCGGCGAGTTCCTCCGTGCCGAAGGGGTGTACGGCCGTCGTTCTGTCGATCCAGATATATTCGTCGAACTGGCGCGGCAACACGGCCTGGAAGTAATGACTCGCCATTTCCGTGTCCGGGCGGTAGATCACGCCGATCGCCCTCTCGAACCGGGGTTTTTCCAGGCCCCGCCGCAGGGCATCCGGGTCGAGACGGTTAAGCCCGAGCGTGAAACCGGATAAACCGGTCCGGTGGCACAGACGCTCATAGCTATCTTCGATGGACGGCCTGACCTGCATGATCTGCATCAGTCCGTCCCACTCGGAGGCCGCCGCCACCGTGCCGCTGTGGGTGCCAAAACCAATGGAGTAGGTCTTATCCGCGCAGGCCTTGCGGCAAAGGTGGCCGATATTGACCTCGCCGCGGATTGCCATTTCGGTGGCAGCCGCATCGCCAATGTGCGAGTTGTGAGCCCAGACGACCGCCTTGTTGCGGGGCTTGTGGAATTCAAGCAAATTCGTCAACGTCTCATACATGTAATTGTCACGCAGGTTCCAGGACTCGCGCGAACCGTAATACATGATCCGGTAGTAGCGCTCGGCGTTGGCCACCAGGCGCGCATTCTGAACGGCGTCCAGAAAACGCTCGCCGTCGTGCTCAGCGTAAGAACGATGCCGGGCCGACAGATCCGTCAGCATTTTAACGACGTCTTCCTCGCAGCTCCGGTAGGCCCCGGTCAGTGCCGCCCGGCCATACGTGGCCGGGTCCGCCTGCCACGGCGTCAGGCAGCCGTAGCGCTCTTTCGCCAGGGCCGCGGTTTCAGGATCTACCTCGTCCAGGTACTCCAGTACCGCCCTGATGGAACTGTACAGGCTGTAAAGATCCAGGCCGTGAAACGCCACGCGTTCCTCGGGCGGTTTTTCCGCGTTGTGGCGCCGCAGCCAGTCAACGAACTGCTGTACTTCGGTGTTGCGCCACATCCAGGTCGGGAAACGCGCAAACGCGGTCCATTCCGATGGCGGCGTTTCAAAATGCCGTACGTAATGATCGATACGCGCGGCATCGGGCCAGTCCCCTTCTATGGCGACGAACCTGAAATTCTTGCGCGTAATGAGTTCGCGGGTAATGCGGGCCCGCATGCGGTAAAACTCGGAGGTTCCGTGGCTGGCTTCGCCGAGCAACACGATTTCGGCATCTCCGATCCGGTCAAGCAGCGGCTCGAGGTCAGCCGCTTCCAAATCGTCAAAAGGCTCGCAGGCACCGCCGATAGCGTGGGCCAGGCGCTCTTCCGGCAAGACCGCCACCTCCCCCACCCCCCTGGCTTCGGCCGCCGGCGCTGCCGGCTCCTGCCAGCCCTCTTTTCCAAGCAGCGGAACAAAACGCACGTCCGCAAGGTCCTCCGTGCGGTATTCTTCTTCGGAAAGGCGGGTGACGCGAACCAACTCCTGGAACCGTTTGTCCTCACCGACCGGTATGACCAGCCGGCCGCCGACCTTGAGCTGGCGCTTGAGCGTCTCCGGAACCCGCGGCCCGCCGGCCGTTACCACGATGGCGTCGAACGGCGCCTCCGCGGGCAGCCCCAGGGTGCCGTCGGAGTGGATCACCCTGACATTGTCATAATGCAGTTTCTCCAGCACCGACCGCGCTTTCCCGGCGAGTTCCTCAATCCGCTCGATGGTATGGACCTCACCGGCGATTTCCGCCAACACCGCGGCCGCGTAGCCGGATCCCGTGCCGATTTCCAGTACCTTTTCCCCGCCTTCGAGCGCCAGGCCTTCCGTCATGAAGGCAACGATATAAGGTTGGGATATCGTCTGGCCGGCCGCAATGGGCAGGGGTGCATCCTCGTATGCGAATTCGCGGATTTCGCGCGGCAAGAACAATTCGCGCGGGACTTTGCGCATGGCTTCCAGCACTTTGGGGGAACGTACGCCGCGCGCCGCGATCTGCCGATCAACCATCTGGCTTCTTAAAGCGGCGTATTCTGACATCACCCTCACTCCTCAACGCGAAAAAGCGGTCGGCAAGCAGTTGTGTCTACTGCTTAATTTCGAGTCGTTGCCCATTAAAATCAACCCCGGGCGACCGGCAAGGCCTATAATCCGGGGCAGTCCCGGCCCCCTGTGCGCAACCGGGTGTCCCCACCATCTCGGCCCGGAGCGATACCGATAATGAACAGCCAAACCCGTCTCGACGAAATTCTCGAACGCCTGCAAGCGGCTCAAGACGAATTCCACGAGGAATTGGACCGCCTGCTGGAAGAAAAGCGCGAACAATTCCAGTACAGCCTGCGCCGGGGACGCGTTGTTTTCGAGGCGGGGATCAGACGCTGGCACAAGGAGCACCGTACCGGGCTGTGGCGATATCTGAGCAAGGCGCCCGTCGGTTTCATCCTGTCGGCACCGATCATCTACGCGATGGTCATTCCGCTGGTGCTGCTGGACCTGTCGGTCACGCTGTACCAACACGTCTGCTTCCGTATCTACGGCATTCCCCGCGTCAGCCGCCGGGCGCACGTGGTCATCGACCGCCACCATCTGGGCTACCTCAATGCGATCGAAAAATTCAACTGCGTTTACTGCGGTTACGGCAATGGCGTGATCGAATACGCCCGCGAAGTTTCGGCCCGCACCGAGCAGTACTGGTGCCCGATCAAGCATGCCCGCCGCACAAAAGACCCCCATCACCGGGCAGAGCGGTTTCAGGACTACGGCGATGCCGCCGCCTGGCGGGCAGGCCTCAAGGCCCTGAGAAAGGACTGGGACGCATAGCCTGGTCACGCTGGCCCGCGAGACATCGGGCGCGGCGGATGATATATATACGGCCCGGACAAAAGCGCTGTTTTCATATGTCTCGATCTAACGAAGCCGTGACCGCCGACGCGATCCTCTGGGATTTTGACGGCACGCTGGCTGACTCGGCGGCCAAAAACATTACGATAACCCGGCAGATCCTGGAAAAGGTCGCGCCCGAACTGACGGGTGACAACCTGCCCCGCTGGCTGCGCAGCGTAGCGGATTACCAGCGCGCCATTCACAATACCGAGAATTGGCGGGATCTGTACCGCGAGTTCTTCGATATGACCGAGGCGGATATCCGCACGGCCGGGCCCATGTGGCAGACCTACCAGGACCAGGACGACACCGACGTCCGTTTGTTCGAAGGGGTTCTGGAAACCATCGCGAAGCTCGCCGACCGACCGCTGGGCGTCAGCTCCGCAAATTCGTCGAAAAATATCAGGCGCGTACTCGCGGAGCACGGCATCGAAGATGCATTCCGCTCGATCGTCGGCTACGAAAGATTCTCTCCCGACAGGCAAAAACCCGCGGCTGATCCGGGGCTCGAGTGCCTGCGCGGGGTTCTGCCAGAGGTGCGGGGCAAGACCATCCTTTACGTTGGCGACCACGTCGCCGACGTCATCTTTGCCAGAAACATCGGTGCCCGGCTGCACCCTTCCTGCCGCGTGATTTCGGTGATTGTCACCTACAGCGGCGCCGAGCCCGGCAGCTGGCGCCAGCAACCAGACCGGGTCATATCGCACCCCGGTGAACTACTGGAGCTGTAAGGCCCGCCCCGGCAACGGCGGGCGCGGGAGCTTGTTTGTGCCGCAAAGTCCGGTACCATTGTTTCTGAGCGCCCAACAAGGGACGGCCACAGGCCATGTCAAAACAAAAACCGCACAAGTCGTTCGGCTTCATCGATTTCCTGTGGCGTTGGCTCGCCGCGCTCGTACTCGTGCTGGCGAGCTACAATCCGGCCGGCTTTTCCTATTTCCACTGGGTCAGGCACGCACTGTCCGCCGGCGGTCTCGAAGCCATTCACTTCTTTGCGGCGGTGGTCCTGCTGATCGGATGGACGATCTTCCTGATCGCAACCGCCCGCAGCCTCGGACTGCTGGGCACCGTGCTGGGCGCGGCCCTGGTCGGCACGGCATTGTGGGTGCTGACGGATATCGGGGTGATCCGTGCACACTCGACGACGGCCTTCACCTGGCTGGTATTGATTGCAACCTCCGTGTTGCTGGCCATCGGTTTGTCTTGGGCGCACGTCTGGCGGCGTCTCAGCGGCCAACTCGAGGTGGATGAGACGGACGATTAGGCGCCGGACGGGCCTCCCCCTGGCCTGAATCCCCTTGAAATTTATTCAATTTCATGATTCGTCATATTGATAATTTGTGCGAAATGATTCTTAATACACCCTGCAACCGCGTTTTTTAATAATTTTTTAACAGACGGTGGGGAGATCTCATGAAACTCAGAATGACAAACCTCGTGCCCATGATCGCTATCACGGTGTCCGCGTCACTGGTGCTGCCGGTGTTCGCGGAAGAAAAAAGTGTTTTGGAAGAAGTCGTCGTAACTGCTCAGAAACGTGAAGAAAGCCTGGAGGACGTCGGCATCGCCATTACGGCGCTGTCGGGTGCGCAGATGCGTGCGTTTGGGGTCGAGAAGAGCTTCGATGTCGCCACCTTCACGCCCGGCGTGCACATCAGCGGCAACATCGCCGGCCAGAATACCCAATTCACGATCCGCGGCGTGACGCAAAACGACTTCAACGACATCATCGAGTCCCCCAACGCGGTATACCTTGACGAAGGCTATATCGCCATCGCCCAGGCTCAGACCTTCGCGGTCTTCGATATCGACAGGGTCGAGGTTCTGAAGGGGCCGCAAGGTACCCTGTTCGGCCGTAACGCGACCGGCGGCCTGGTCCAGTACATCAGCAACAAGCCCAACTTCGACGAAGCGGACGGCTATGTCGACGTCACTTACGGCTACTTCGATTCCCCGGCGCACGCGCAACAGGGCAAACTGGAAGCGGCCGCCGGCGGGCCTTTCAGTGAAACCGTCGCCGGCCGCATCGCCGTCTATTACGACAAGCACGACGGTTATTTGAAGAACCTGTACCCGCTCGACGCGGTGGGCGCCGCCACCTTCGGTGCCGGCAGCGATAACTCTCCGGGTCCGGGCGCCGGCGCCGACATGGGCGATGACGATACGCGGGCGGTCCGCGGCCAGCTCTCGTTCCGGCCCGACGACAAGGACTTCGTCAACATTTCGGTCAACTACGCCAAGAGCATCCTGGCCACCGGCCCCTACCAGTCCAAGCCGACCATCGGTGTTTTCGACGCCAATGGAGAGTTGATCAACGTAATCGACGCCTCTCCAACCGAAACCCGCGCCAGCATCGCCGCGGACGGGTCGGATTTTGGTTCCGACCAGGGCAATACCGGCGTCTTCGGTTTTCCTTATGGCCGGCCGGTACCCGGCGGTGACTTTTTCGGTTATATCGACCCGGACGGCAAGGGCTGGAAAACTTCGGGGGACTTCGCCTTCAAGGACAATGACAGGACCAAGGACTGGGGTGTCAACCTTCGCTGGGAACACGAAATCAGCGATTCGACGAAATTCACGTCGATCACCGACTACAAGGATTACTGGAAGCTGCTCTTTATCGATGTCGATTCCGCCCCGGTCAACCAACTGGCCAACTACGCCGGCGTCGACGCGACCAGCTTTACCCAGGAGTTCCGCCTCAACGGCGAAAACGACACGGCCACCTGGGTGCTCGGCGTGTTCTTCCTCGATATCGATTCCGATTCCGACAACGGCCTGAAAGCGCCGGCCAACAGCCTGCCGGCACTGTTCGGCGGCCTGAACTTCCCCGATGGCGCGGATATCGGCGTGCAGGCGACCCTGAAGACCAAGTCCTATTCGCTGTTCGGCCAGGCCGAGTGGAACCTGACCGACACCACCACGTTGATCACCGGTCTGCGCTACATCATTGAAAAGAAGAACTTCCGCATGAACCAGGGCCTGTTCTTCAACACCAGCAATTACGAGGTCAACGTCGGCACCCCGTTCGCCCCGCTCAATGCTTTCACCGACAAGACCTCGGATCCGCTGTGGGCCGGCAAGCTGCAGCTGAACTGGAAGCCGGACGACTCCATGCTGGTGTACCTGGGCCTCAACCGCGGCGTCAAGGCGGCCAGCTACAATGCGCCGATCCCCGGCGGCCTCGGTTTCCCGAACTCCGCCCTGCCCTACAAGAAGGAAGTGTTGTACAGCCTCGAAGGCGGCATCAAGAAAACCACGGCCGACGGCAGGACGCGCTTCCACCTGGATGCGTTCTACTACGACTATCAGGATTACCAGACCTTTCTCTTCACCGGTGTGGCCGGCATCGTCATCAACAGCGACTCCGAGAACTACGGCATGGAATTCCAGGTCCAGTCCAACGTCGCCGACGGCTGGGACGTGATGTTCGGTCTGTCCTGGTTCGACGCGACCGTCAAGGATGTGCCGCTCAGGATCAATTCACCGCTGCCGACCAGGAACGTCAAGCCGAACTACGCACCCGAAAAGCAGGCGACCGGCATGATCCGCTACTCCTGGAGCGCGATGAACGGCACCATGGCGCTGTTGGCGGATGCGTCCTATTCGGACGAGTACTACTACAACCTGCGCAATTTCGACGCCGACAAGTTCGACAGCTACACCGAGGTGAACCTGCGCTGGACCTGGCTCAGCGAAGACGAGCATTGGGAACTGGCCCTGATGGTCAACAACCTCACCGACGAGTACATCGGCATCCAGGGCTTCGACCTGGCCACGCTCTGCGGTTGCAACGAAATTTCCTTCAAGCCGCCGCGGTGGTACGGCGTCAGCCTCCGGTACCAGTTCTGAGTAAGCCCTGCGTATCTGAAGAACCCGCCTGTACCGACAGGCGGGTTTTTTATGCGATGCCCGGACGGCGGTCCGGCGACGGGCGCAGGTCGGGGTAACGGCCCAACAGGACGATGAGGACCGTGCCGGCGAGCACGACGCCGGCGATGGCCCACAACGCACCGATGTAGTTGCCGGCGCGGTCGTAATAAAAACCCATCAGCGGCGGGCCGAAGGCCGAGCCAATCTGGAAGGCGGCAAACATGATGCCGTAGATCAGTGCAAAGGCCTTGGGGCCGAAATAGCGGCTGACGATGTAGGCGATCTCCCCGATCTCGGAACCCGTTGCCAGTCCCACCAGGACGGCCGCGAGGAAAACCTGCGGACCGCCGGTGCCGGTTGCCAGGATCATGATGCCCGCCACCAGCCCAAGCAAAAAGATGGCGGTCACGTAAGGCGCGAAAAAGCGGTCCATCAAAAAGCCCGCCATGACCCGGCCGAAAATCAGCCCGAGACCCAGCGAAGACATGCACAGCGCGGCGGTTTCCGCGTCGACCCCGCGCCCGATCAGCATCGGCACCAGGTGGGCCAGGATGCTGGTAATTCCGACCCCCACCAGCAGGAACGACGTCAGTATCAGCCAAAAACTGCGGGTGCGGGCCGCCTCTTTGCCGGTCAGCCCGACATGTGATTCTGTCGGCGGCGCTCCGACCCCGTTGGTCGGCACCGCCGCGCCGCCCTGGCCCCCGTCGGGTTGGAGCCCCATCTCCGCCGGCGTCTCCCTGAGCAGGAACAGGGCCATCGGCAGCGCGATACACACGATCGCCGCGGCGAACGCCAGGTACGCCATGCGCCAGCCATGGTGTTCGATCATGTACTGGGCAAAGGCCGGTACCACCGCAGCGCCAACACCGAACCCGGCCAGCGTAATACCCAGGGCTATCCCCCGGCGGCGTGAAAACCAGGCGATGATAACGCGGGAATAGCTCTGCGGCAGCGTGCCGGCACCGAGGATCGGGATCAGCAGATACATCAGGTAAAAGTGCCAGATCTGGCCCCGGAGGAAAGCCATCGAGGCCACCGCGAGCGCCATCAGCACGAGCGAAGGCAGCAGGACGCGGCGGACACCCAGCCGGTCGACCAGGAAGCCCAGCAGCGGCGAGGCAAGCACGACGCCGATGTTGGTCATCGTGTAGGCGAAGGACAATTCACCGCGCTGCCAGCCGAACTCGGCCTCGAGCGGCTTGACGAAGGTGCCGAAGACAAAAATGGTGAACATGGCATAGCTGAGCGCCATGCCGGTAAAACCGACCGCGACGTTGTTCCAGCCGTAGAATATCCGCTGACGGGCAGCGCGCATCAGCCGCGCTGCCCCTGCAGCCCGTCAGCGCCAGGGCACTGGTGTGCGCTCACCTGTGTCAGTGGCGGTTTTCCACGTGCACGAAATCTCCGCGGTTCGGTTTTTGCAGCAGGTCGAAGACGGCGTTGGCCGAACAATGCGAATTGCCGACGATGATATCCCGCTCGAACAGGGCGTCCTGCACCGCGGCCGAGATCGCGTGCAGCGGCGCGCCCCCGCCTTCGCCCATGCCCTTCGCCCCGTTATAGCTAAACGGCGAGGGCGATTCCATGTGGTCGTATTTCAACGTCGGGATGCTGCTGATCGTGATCGGCGTGTAGTCCGTGAACGAACCCGCCAGAACATTGCCGTCCGCATCGTAGGGCATGTTTTCCAGCAGGGCCGCGCCCAGACCGAGCCCGGCGGCGCCGTGCACCTGGCCCGCCACGATCGTCGGGTTGATGACCTTGCCGCAGTCATCGACGATACCGTAGTCGAGAATCCGGACCTTGCCGGTCGCGGGATCGATTTCGACCACCGCCAGGTGGGTTTGCATCGCGTACGTCAGCGTCAGGTTACCGAACTTCTTCTCGCGGTCCACCGGGCCGAACGGCGGCCGGTAGGTGTAACGGCAGTTCAGGCTGAGGTGACGCAACTCCGTCGGCAAATTCGCGCTGTTGGCGTTGACCATGTTGGAGAGCACCCAGTAGTTGACATTGCGCCCGGCGTCGCTCTTGACCCGCAGCTCCGGACCCATCTCACCGACACCGAATTCCAACTCGTCTTCAGCGGCGCCGAGCATGTGCGCCGCCAGCGTCTTCATCTCCGCCTTCAGCATCTCGACGGCGCCGTGGACGGCGGAAAGGCCGGTCACCGCGAACTGGCTGGCGTAGGTGCCGTTCTGTCCTGTATGGACATTACGGCGGGTATCGAAACCGATGGCGACATTGACCATGTCGGGTGTCAGCCCCAGCTCCTCGGCCACCACTTGCGCGACCACGGTCTCGTGGCTCTGTCCCTGCGGGAACGAACCCACCGCGATGCTGACGGAACCGTCGATATCCAGCTTGGCGTTGGCGGGAACGGCGTTGCCCGAGAACGGCGAATCCGGCAGAACCACGATCGACTGACCGAAGTTATTCGTGCCCGAGTCCAGCGTGGTGCCGATACCGATGCCGATCAGGCGCCCCTCTTTCTGCGCCTCGGCTTTCTTTTGCTGCCACTGGTCCCAGCCGACCAACGCCTTGACTTTCTCCAGCATCTTGACGAAATCGCCGGAATCGTAGACGCAGCCGTTCGGTGTCTCGTACGGGAACTCGGTGATGTAGTTGCGCAGCCGCATCTCGTCGGCCGGAATACCCAGTTCGCGCGCACAGATATCGACCACCCGCTCCATGAACCACATGTGCGGCAAACGCGAGTAGCCGCGGTTGGGCGCGGCCGGGCCCTTGTTGGTCACGATCTGCGAGAAATCGATTTTAACGTTGCGCAACTTGTAGGCGGCAGGGAGCACCTGGGCCCAGATGACGGCGCCGAGGGGTTCGTAGCGGGGATAGGCGCCGCAATCATCGACGTGGCGCGAGCGCAGCGCGGTGATCACGCCGTTCTCGTCCAGCGCCACCTCGGTGTCGAAATAGCTGCGCTCCGATCCCTGGGTGCCGGCCTGCATGTGCTCGCTGCGCATTTCCAGCCATTTCACCGGCTTGCCGTTGAGCTTGCGCGAAGCCAGGGCAGCCAGCGCCATGTAAGGATAATTGCCGATCTTGTTGCCGAAGGAGCCGCCGATATCCATCGTCTGCAGACGGATGCGGTCGGCGCTGATCCCGAGGGCCATGCTGATCATCGAGATCGGGATGGTCATGTGCGTGTTGGAGAAAAAGTCGATACCTCCGAGGTCGTCCTCCCAGGTCGCCACCACGGCGTTCGCCTCCAGCGCGGTACTGCCGAAACGGTGGAATTTCAACTGGTCGATCTTCACCACGTGCGCCGCCTCGGCAAAGGCCGCATCAACGTCGCCGTACTCGTATACGCCATGCCAGTCGACGTTGGTGCCCATCTGCTCGTGCACCAGCGTCTCGCCCGACAGCGCCTGCTCACAGGTAACCACCGCGGGCAGGACCTCGTACTCCACGTCCACAAGTTGCGCCGCATCCTGCGCCAGGCTGAGGGTCTCCGCGACCACGGCCACGACCGGGTCACCCTGGTAGCGGACGACGTCCACGGCCAGCGGATAGTCCTCGATGAGCGCACAGGGTTCCGCGCCGATTTGCAGGAAGGGCTGCACCTGCCCGGCCAATTCCTTGCCGGTCAGCGTGCATACGACGCCCCGGGCCGCCTCTGCGGCACGGGTGTCGATATTGATGATCCTGGCGTGGGCGTAAGGTGAGCGCACCAAAGCCATGTGCAAGACGCCCGCGGGCTTGTAGTCGTCGACGAAACGGCCGCGGCCGCGGATTAGACGCCTGTCCTCCTTGCGCGTCATCGGCTTGTCGCCGCGTTCCACGGCAAGGAGCTGGTTGATCCGCTCGCGCGCCTGCTGTTGCTGCTCTCGCACTTCCTGCGGCTGTGGGGCGAAGGTGGTTTCGCGGCGGCCTTCCGGGCCCTCGGGCGCCGCGGCTGCGGGCGTATCACCGCGCAGCCACGCCAGCAGACGCGACCACCAGCCGGCGCGGGCAGGCTTGCGCTCCGCGGCGGCCGCGGGCACGGCTGCCCCCGGCGTCAGACCTTGCTGCACGCTCTCGATCAGGTGGTTGATCTCTTTCTCCGCGTAGCCCTTGAGGCCACTGCCGGCCAGCGACAGGATTTTGCCCGCCAACTCGGTATCTCCGGTCCAATTGATGCGCGTGCCGCCGCCCGGGACCTCCTCCAGCTCAAAGGTATAGCTGACCTTGAAGGCGCTCTGCATGACCCGGCCGTGGCCAACGTAGCTGGCGCGAACCGGGGGCTCCGCCTCTTCCAGCGTCAGGTCCGTGCTGGCTGTCCCGCGGATCTTGCCGATACCCACCTTGACGCGGACGTGCGCGGTCTTGTCGTCTTTCATTTCCATGCCGCGGAAGGTCGGCAGCAGTGGCGCGAACCGGCGCGGGTCGCTCAAAATTTCAAAGACTTCGCCTCGCGGCATCTTGACATCGAACGTGCCGTTGAATTTCATCTCCATGAGCTTAGGCCTCCCGCAGGTCTTGCGCGGCGGTCTTCACCGCCTTGATGATGTTTTGGTAGCCGGTGCAGCGGCACAGGTTACCGCTCAGCCCCTTGCGGATGTCTTTCTCGGAAGGGTCAGGCTGTTCCGCCAGCAGGGCCAGCGTGGCCATCAGCATGCCGGGCGTGCAGTAGCCGCATTGCAGGCCGTGCTCGGTGGAAAAAGCCTGTTGCACCGGGTGCAGTTGGCCGTCCTTCTCCAGCCCTTCGACGGTAATGACCTCGCCGCCGTCGGCTTGCACCGCCAGCAAGGTACAGGATTTGACGGCGGCGCCGTCCAGAATGATCGTGCAGGCCCCGCAATAACTGGTATCGCAGCCGATATGGGTTCCGGTCAAGCCGATTTCTTCACGAATGAACTCCACCAGCAACATGCGCGGCTCCACGGTGCGCTTGTAGCAGGTGCCATTGATGGTGATTTCCACCGCGACCTTCTGTGTTGCATCAGACATATTCGTGCCTCCCTACGATCCGGCTGCCGCCCGCCCGTTCCATTGCCCGGTGCGCGGCCTTGACAAACAGTGAACGCAAAATGGCGCGTTTGAACGCCGCCGTTCCGCGCGAGTCGGTCGGCGGGTCAGCAACCTCCACGATGGCCTCGGCTGCCTGCTGCAGCAACTCCGGGGTCAGCGTCTTGCCCCGCAGCAGGTCTTCCGCCTCCTCTGATGTGACCGGCCGCGGCCCCGAAGCGCCCAAAGCCAGGCGCACCTGCTGACAGACGTTGCCATCGGCCAGCGTGAGTTGTACGCCCGCAGACGCCGTCGGGTAAGCGGGCGCCGATTTTTTGTAGCCGATGTAGGCCCCGCCGCTGTTCGCGGGCGGCGCCTTGAAGCGAATCTCCGTCACCAGTTCGGATTGGCCCAGAACCGTGGCGTAAGAGTCACGGATGAAATCACGAATCGGCACGTTGCGGCTGCCGTCCCGCCCGCGGCAAACCACCTCGGCATCCAGCGTGTACAGTAACGTCGGCCAGTCGGCGCTCGGGTCGGCCGAAGATACCGAACCGCCGATCGTGCCGCGCGCGCGGACCTGGGTGTCGGCGATACCATTGGCGCAATCGCCAAGAATGGGCACATCGTCCACCAGTTGTGACCGGCCGATATTTGCGTGTGTGGCAAGGGCCCCGATGCGAATCGCACCATCCTCGTTGCGCATGAAATGCAGCCCGGGCAGGCGGGCGATATCGACCAGATCCGATGGTTCATCCATCCGCAATTTGAGAATCGGTATCAACGACTGCCCGCCAGCAAGCGGCTTGGCTGTCTCACCCAACTCGGCGAGGAGGCCCACCGCTTCGTCCAGGGACCCGGGACGGTGATAATTAAAAGGCGCAGGATACATGGTCAATCCTCATTCTGGAGTCGAGAAAAACGCCAGCGTGCCGGCTGAACCGGCACCCTGGCCTGAGCGAAGCTGCCAGCCTCGATGGCTGGCGCTTATCATAACAAAACTCAGCCGTGCAAGCCTCGCTGAAAACGTGGCAAAAACCGTTCGCACGTCCTTGGATTCGTCGTGGTCAAAAATGTTCGGAACCGGGGGGTCGATCGTCATGCGTTGCTGTGCTCGGGCAATATTTGCGATGCGGAAGCCGGACATGATGGACGCTAGGTTCAGGTTCACGAATGGATCAAAGCTTTTCTAAGCTACTGCTGAAACCATTCAGCGTCTTGTCAGTCAGAGTAGATGATTTTGTACAGGAGCGCACATTACCCCGAGGGCCCGCGAAAACGGCCAAAGCGGATGTGTTATAGTGGATTCAACATAGTTGCGCACCAGGGCGGCCGCCGAAACGCCCGTTTATGGCTGTTTTCGGCCTGTCCCTCAGCGCATGCAAACGCAGGCTAACTTGGTATATGTCGAACCCGCATACTGACATCGATGATCGCGGATTACTGAAATCGGTATCCAGGGGTATCTACAGGATATCCCCGGTGCCGCACGACAAGTTCGAGCGTCATGTACTGCAGGAATTCCCGCTGGCGAAGCTTCATCTCTACAAAATCGAAAGCGACCCGTTTACCGTACGCCGCTTCGACGAGCACATTGCTTATGACTCGGTCTTCGATTTCTTCATCCATACGCACCTCGAAGGCTCCGCGGAAATCACGCAGGGGGACGCCCGCTTCATGTTGGAGCCCGGCGCCCTTGCCGTGGTGGCGGGCGGCACACCCTATTCCATCGATTACCGGGACAAGGGCAGCCGCCTGATCCTGCGGATCCCGCCACAGGTGTTTCACGAACGCGTCCTCGGCAACCGTATCATCGAGTTCGGCGCCCGCGTGTACACCGGCAACGGCCTGCCCCGGATTGTTATCGACCTGATGACCTCCCTCGGCCAGCAAGCCGGCCAACTCAGCGAGACCGAACAGTTCACGGTGGCGGAAAGCCTGCTCGAATTGGTGAGTTCGGTCTTCAGGTCACACAATGGCCTGGAAAACGAAAATCACGGGTCGGCCCAGGCTGCACGCATGTGCCGGATACTCTCCTATTTGGAAGAGAACTATTCAGACCACAAGCTGACACCGGCCAAGGTGGCATCCGCCAACGCCGTGTCGGTCAGGCACCTGCACAACCTGTTCAGGCACTCGAACATGACCGTCTGCAAGTGGATATGGGATCGTCGGCTGAAGTCCGCGCTGGAGGACCTGATCGACCCGTCCCTGGCCCACAAGACCATCAGCGACATCGCCTACAGCAAGGGCTTCAACGACTCCGCCCACTTCAGCCGCACTTTCAAGGACCGTTTCGGGCTTTCCCCCAGCGCGATGCGCAACAAGATGCGCGCTCAACAGGAACAGCGCGCCAAGCGGGCACAAACCGACCAACGACAGTGACCCCGCGGACCGGCGATGGCGTTTATGCACCACCGGTCAAGCCCGCCGGCATTACCAAGCAAGCAGCCCCCTGCTGCGAACTTTAGTCTACTATTTTTAAGCAGTTGGCCTATCGCCCGACATGTGCGCGGGCCTGGCTGTAACGGCCCGCGAAGCCTTCTATAACAACACGGGTATCTGAACCCACATGACAAAAATCAAACGTACTTGCGTTGTCGGCGCGGGCAGCATAGGCAGCCTCTTTGCCAGCCACCTCGCCACCGTCGCCGAATCCACCGTTCTGACACGGCGGCAAAACCATACCGACGCGCTCAACCAGCAGGGCCTGAAGGTGACGGGCAAGAGCAACTTCCAGGCGAAAATCACGGCCTCCATGGACCCGGCGGACCTGGGTGACGTCGATCTCGTGATCATCGCAACCAAGGCCAGCGCGGTCGAGACCAGCGCCCGGCACCTCAAGGGACATTTCCCGAACGCCGCCGTCATGACGGTGCAGAACGGTCTCGGCTGTGAGGAGGTCGTGGCCCGGTACGGCGACTGGCCGGTCATTTCGGCGGTGACGTTCATGAGCGGTATCCGCCACTCCGACAGCCACGTGGAGTACGAACTGGACACCGCCACCTGGATGGGCCCCTGGGCCGGGGGCAAGGCCGATTATGCCCTGGTGCAACGGGTCGAAAAGCTCGTGAACGACAGCGGCCTCAAGGCCCGCGCGTTCGAAGACCTGTTGCCCGCGCAATGGTCGAAACTGATATTCAATGCGGTCGTCAACAGCGTCGCGGCGTTGACCGACTTGCCGCATGTCAAGGCTTTCGCCGAGCGCGAACAATTCCAGGACCTGGGTCACCTGGTCCATGCGGCCATGGACGAGGGGAAACGCGTGGCCGCCGCCCGCGGCGTCGACCTGTTCGAGGACCCCTGGGAGATGAATGTCGAAGCCACCAGTCATGGCCAATCCGGCAACGAGGATTACGCGCACGCGCCGTCCATGCTCGAGGACGTTCGTGCACAGCGCCTGACTGAGATAGACTGGATCACCGGCGCCATTGTGCGCGAGGCGGAAAAGGCCGGGATCGAAGCACCGATCAATGCCTGCCTCTATCGCCTGGTGAAGGGTAAGGAAAGTTCCTGGTCGTTCAACGATCCCCACAAAAGACAAGCATGAGGTCAGTATGAAAGTTTGCATCATCGGCTGCGGAGCCATCGGCAGCCTGTTCGCTGCCCGCCTGGGGCGGCTCGAGGACGTGGAGGTCTGGGCCTACGATCCCGATGAAACCCACGTCAACGCCATCAACGAGAACGGTCTGCGCCTGACCGGCCTGAGCGATATCGTCGTGCCGGTAAAGGCGCGCACCGACGCCCGACAGATCCCGCCGTGCGAATTCGGCATCATCGCCGCCAAGACCATGTACACCCGGGCGGCCATGGAAGCGACCGCGCACATTTTCCAGGACGGGGCGGTCTGCTCGGTGCAAAATGGCATCGGCGCCGAGGAAATCATCGCCGAGTTCGTGCCGCGGGTCATCATGGGCACGACGTTCCCGGCCGGACACATTACCGCGCCGGGCGTCGTCAATCACGACACCGGGGGCAAGACCTGGATCAGCCCCTTCCCGCCCAAGCCGGCGACGATGGAAGAAGTGCAGCGCCTGGCGGACACCCTGATCAGGGGCGGCGCGGATATCGTTGCCATGGAGGACGCCAGCGGCGCGCTGTGGACCAAGCTGATATTCAACTCGGCATCGAACGTGATGGGTGCGCTCACCCACCTGCCGCACGGCGTGGCCTGCGACCAGCCCGGCGTACGCCGCGTCATGCGTGCGCTGGTCGACGAGGGCAAGGCGGTGGCGGCCGCGCTGGACATTACGCTCGACAGCGACCCGGACGCCCTGATCGACTACGGGCGCGAGAAGGCTTATCAGCACCCGCCGAGCATGCTCAGCGACGTGCTCAACAAACGTGCCACCGAAATCGATGCCCTCAATGGCGGTATCGCCCGTATCGGCAAGGAAGTCGGTGTGGCCACGCCCCTCAACGAAGCCGTAACCGCGATCATCAAGGGGCTGGAATATTCCTGGCGTGAAGACGAATGGAGAAACCTGAAACCATGACCGAATACATCAACCGCTTCCGGCCGAGCGCCGCTGAAATCGAACGGCGCTATGCCAACACGCGTGCCGCGATGGAGGCCCACGGAATCGATCACCTGATCGTCAGCGGCAGCGAATACAGCGGCTTCGAAGGCGCGGTGCGCTATCTCTGCGGCTTTCACATCCTGCACCGCTACGCCTATGTGGTGGTGCCGCTGGAAGGCGATCCGGTTTGCGTGTTCCCGCGCGAGGCTACCTGGGTCGGCGACCACAGCGCGACTTACATCGAAAAACGCGAGTTTCCCTCGCACTGTGGCGAATGGATGGCGGACTTTCTCAAGTCCCAAGCCGCGAAGCGGGTCGGCGTGTACGGGCTCGAATACATCATCAACGTGCGTGACTACGGCGCCCTGGCCAAGCAGGATTTCGAGCTGATCGATTTCGAAATCCCGTTCGACTACGCCCGCGCGCAAAAAAGCGAAGAAGAAATGGCCTCGGTACGCCACTCGATGGAAATCAACAAGGCCGGTGTGCTGGCCGTCATCAAGGCGTATCAAGCCGGCAAGACGGAAGCGGAGTTGATGGGCGCGGCGGAAGATGCTTTCACCACGCTGGGTTGCGCGCGCAACACGATGGACATGATCCTGACCGGGCCGGACGGCTCCCTGCGCCCGCAGATGGTCTTTCCCAGCCAGCGGCCGGTCCAGGACAGCGACGGCCTGATGTACGGCCTCGAAATCGCCGGCGAGGGCGGCCACTGGGTGGAATTCTCCCGCGTGCTGGCGCCCAACGGGCTCGACGCAACGATGCAGGAGATGATGCAGGCCTACCGGGAATTCCACGAACTGGCGCAGGAGCACATGAAGGCCGGCAACACCGCCGAGGCGGCCAACGCGGCCTGCATGAAACCGATCTTCGACCGCGGCTACCGCTCGGGCCACGTCTGCGGCCATTCCATCGGCATGACGATGATCGAGATGCCGCGCATCGGCGAAGGCTTCGACTTCGTGCTGCCGGAGAACATGGTCTGCTCGATGCACCCGCACTTCATGAACCAGGAGCGCACCCACGCGCTGTATTTCCAGGAAACCTACCGGGTCGGGCGCAACGGCGGCGAGCCGCTCTCAGGCGTGCCGATCAAGGTGTACCACGGCGGCGAAACCGAGTTCTGAACCAAGCAGGCTGCTTTTCGGTGAACCTCGACGCCCGCACCTGAAGAAGTGCAGTGTTCATCCAAAATACCGGCGTGGGTAGCCTGCTCCCTGGACACGCCGTAAACCCATCCCTGGGGGCTCGGGCGCGTCATCCCTGACGCGCACGGTCCATGAAGCAGGCCGCCCCACCCCGCTTCGACCCACCCGGGCAAATGCCGCGACGGACAGCTGCGCTCTAATGGAGGCCAGGCGGACGCTTTGAAGGCGCGACGAAACCGGGTTCAGAATCAAAAATATGGCAATTATTGTCGCAGCGGGGCCTGTGAGGAACGATGGTATCCAAACCGTTGGCAACAGCATTGCAGAGGCTGGAGCCCGCACCTTGGTAGCCAGGGGGTGCCCTGTCTCCGTTAAGGACCGTATGAAACAGGGATGTTTCATTCGAGCCCCCAGGGAGGGGTTTACGGCGAGTCCTTAACGGAGACAGGGCACTCCCGTGGCAGTTCGGTACACGAGAGTACACGGCGCGCGGTTATGCTCAAGCACGGGTAATCAGCCCGACGTAAAGACCGTCCAGCAGGTCGTTCGCCAACAGGCTGGCCGTGTTCTCGCCGTCCCTTTCGAGCAATTCGATACGCAGGTGCCCCTCGCCGTCGTCGGAAATGACCTTGAAGCGGGTCTTGTTGTTCAAAAGGAACGTCTCACCGACCGGCTGGATACCCATGATCGACTGCTCGCGGTGGACCTTGGCCACCCTGTCCTCGATCGCATCCAGCAGCGCGCGGACCTTGTCAGCGATGGCGTCGGGGCCGAGTTCCCTGCCGCCTTCCGTCAATTGCAATGTGACCGCCCCCGACCGTTTTTCGATCGCACCCAGGTACCGGTGGCTGTCGGACCCGGCGTTCAGCAACTTGAACGACACCTGGTAGGCCGGTTTCGCCCTGTCCGCCTCGCTGGCGAAGCGGACCTCCACCTCGCTGGCTTCGGCGTTGCGGATATCGCCGCTGGCGCCGACCCCGATACCAAGGACCAGGTAATTGTCGAAAAAAGCGCCCAGCCGGTTCTGCATCTGCTCGTCGGGCACGCTGGAATCGTTCATCATCGGGCTCCTTGCAAGGTTAACGGGGCCGCTGGGCGACCTCGTCCGCCAGCACCAGCCCCCCTTCGGGCGTGTCTTCGAGTCCCCAGCCGCCCATCAGGTAGTGATGGACGATCCGCAACGAGGTCAGGCCGATGTGCTCGTCGAAACCGTCGAGGTCGCCGAAACGATCCGCGAGCTTACCGCCCACGTAGCCCTGCATGGCATCCATCACCCAGATGGGTACGAACTCGGCAAAGGCGCGCTGTGATTCCTCCTGCACGGCCTCGATGAAATCGCAGCCCTTGGCGAAGCGCTCGCGGTCCGCGACCTCGTAGCGCCCCGGCACGAACACCTCCCAATCGAGTTCGAGAAACCCGCGCATGAAACGAACGAAATTACAGAGGTGATAATCCGGCAGCAGGCCGTAGCGGGCGTTGGGCAGGATCGTGTCAGACGAAAACAGGAGTCTGGCGTCGCTGAACCAGGCGCTGAGGTTGCCCGTGCCATGGGTCGGCCCCGGGTTCAGCAAGGTGAAGCGCAGCCCGTCTATCTCCATTTCGTGGCGTTCGCCGCTGAGCCTGCGGGTCGGCACCAACTGGCCGCTGGCGCCGCGCAGGGCGATGACCCTGGCGCACATTTCGTCGGCGATGATCTCGGCGGCGGGCGCCAGATCGCCCGCAAAACCCGCGTGGTCGAGATGGTCATGGGTGTAAATGACCGTTTTGACGGCCTTGCCGGGAATGGCGTCGCGCATGGCCGCGGCGTACGCCCGGGCCGCCCCGGGCGTGCCGAACGTATCGAACGCGACGATGCCGGCGTCCCCCTCGAAAAACAGGGTCCGACGCACACCGTCGGTAATCGTGAATATCCGCTCCGTGAGTTGCGTAACCTCCATCTCGGGCTCGCGCCGCAGGTAAGTCTGCGCGTCGGGGAATGTGAATAGTCCGGTATTGGATTCCTGCATGGTCAGGCTCCTTTCAAAACGGCGTCGTATCCGCGTGCCAATTACCCTCGATACCCCAACCGCCGGTGATGAACTGCTGCATGTAACGGGACAGGTTCAACGCACAGTATTCACCGTAACGGAACAACTCGCCGAATTCGGTTTTCAGGTTGTTGTCGGTGTATTTCGTCAGCTCCGCGAAATCGTGCGGATCCAGTCCGTCGATCACGGCCTGCTGTGCGATATCCGACATGCGCTCGTAGTAGTCCAGGTTCTCGATAAAGCCCTGCCGGTCGGTAATCCAGAAATGCCCCGGGACGAACAGGTCCCAGTCCAGGCTCAGCAGGCGTTTCATGACCGGAACGTAGGGCAACAGGTGCCAGTCGGGGAAAAAAGTGTAGCCGACGCCCGGAATGACCGTATCGACCATGAACAGCACCTTGCTTTGCGGCAGATACACGGCAATATTGCCGTCGCCATGGGTTGGGCCGGGGTAAATCAGCTCAAAATACGCCCCGTCGATCTCGAAGCAACTGCGCTCTCCCGAGAACGTTTCAGTGGCCGCTAACTGGCCATTGGAATGGCGCGCCCTGATCACCTTGTCGCACAATTCGTGGGCGATGATACGGGCCTCCGGCGCCATGTCGGCAGCGTAGCCGGTATGATCCAGGTGGTCATGGGAGTAAACGATGGTATGGATCGGGTTGTCCGGGTACACCCTGCCGACCGCCGCCGCGTAGGCGCGCGCCGTTCCCGGCGTCGTCAGCGTATCGAAGGCCACCACGCCTTTCGAGCCCCGCAGAAATATGGAACGATAGATGCCCTCGCTCACCGACCAGATATTGTCGCGCACCGGTGTATAGGTAATATCCCGCCAGCTGCCCTGGATCGGTATATCGCCGCCGATGGTAAAAATGCCGCAATGTTCGCAGGGACTCGCCTGTTCCTGGGCTGCTTGATTACTGTCTGCATTCATGTCAAATCCTGTCTCGATGATTTGCCAGGCTCGCCGCCGCGGTGCCCCAGACCCTCGCGCCCAGCATAAAAGCTATCCTCCAAGGCGGCAACCGACGGGTGCAATGAGCGGGCTGCAGGTGGAATCGGTCGGTCGACAGCCTCGTGACGGTCTCAAGGTGGAACTGCGCTGCACATCCGCCAGGACCACACTGTCACTCTTTTCCGGAAATTTCGTTCGCGAATTTAATAACCTCTCTCGCCAGCGCAACCTTATGCGCTGT
Organism: uncultured Gammaproteobacteria bacterium; assembly: GCA_963774415.1. Classification (GTDB taxonomy): domain Bacteria; phylum Pseudomonadota; class Gammaproteobacteria; order Xanthomonadales; family SZUA-36; genus SZUA-36. The sequence goes on from CAVZEU010000005.1 coordinate 32,622, forward strand.
TTCCGTCATCACCGTGTCGCACCAGTGCACCGCCAGACGCTCTTCGAGCCGTGGGGCCGCACCACGGTCCAGGCGGTCGATGATCAAGCCATCGAGAAGCCCATCGTAATGATCGGCAATGCCGTCCACGCTGACCGCCAAACCCAACTCCTGCATAATCTTGGCGGTCGGTCCCTTGATGGCTTTGCCCCTGACCACCGGAGAAACCGCGATGACCGGCGCCCGCAAACCCTTCAACGTCTCATGCACGCCGGGTAACGACAGGATCGGATCGATACTGAGGAACGGGTTCGACGGGCAGATGACGACGGCGCTCAGTCCGGGATCCTTGAGGGCCTTCATGAAAGCGGCTGCCGGCTGCGCTTTTTTCACCCCCGCATAACGTATTCCCCATAGGGCCGGTTCGCATTTCTCGCGGACGAAATAATGTTGGAACGACAAGCGGCCTTGTTCCGTTTCCACCTCTGTCCGCACCGCGTCGTCACTCATCGGTATGATGGCCGCTTTGATTTTCAATTCGGCGGCAATGTGCGCACTGACCTCGCTCAGCGACATACCCTGCTGCAGCAATGCGCGCCGCACCAGGTGCAAACCCAGATCGCGGTCGCCGAGGCGAAACCAGGTCTCGCCGCCGAGACGCTCGACCGTCTCCAGGGCCTGCCAGCTCTCATCGGCGCGTCCCCAGCCCTGTTCGGGGTGGACCAATCCCGCCAATGTGTAGGTGACGGTATCGAGATCGGGACAAACCAAGAGCCCCATGTGCTCGAAATCATCGCCGGTATTGACAACGACCTTCAGCCGCGACGGCGGCAGTACCTGGCTCAGGCCAAGCACCAGCTTGGCGCCGCCCACGCCCCCGCACAGGGCCAGAATACGCCCATGCGCCGTCACAGGAACAGGTCCTCTTCAACAGGCCGCAACAGCGCTCGCGCCGCTTGCCGCCCGCCCCGGGAAAGTCCGCGCGCCAGCACCAACGGCCGCGATTCGTCAGAGCCCCCCATCAGCAGCGATGCCGCCGCGGCAAGTTCATCGGCAACCGCCACTTGTGTCACTTCGAGCAACTTGCCGTAGAGGTCAGGATGACCGCGCCGATCGTCAATGACGGTAATCCCGGCGGCGCCGATGCAGACCCCGCAGGTACCGATACGAAACGGGCGCCCGAAACTGTCGATGATCAGTACGCCGATATCCGCCCCGCTCGCCTGGCCGATACGCCGGCGCAGGCGCTCGGCGCTGGCATCGGGATCCTCCGGCAGCAACAAGACCTGGTTGTCACCGTCCTCGATATTCGAGTGATCGATACCCGCATTGGCATGCACGAAACCCAGGCGGTGGCGAACGATCAGCACGCCGGGCGCGCAACGCACCACGCGCTCGGATTCAGCGAGTATCAGCGCCACCAGCCGTGGATCCTTGTCGCAACGCGCAGCCAGCGAGCGGGCCTCGGTGGTCACCCTGGCTGCATCGAGGCGTACGTAACGGCCCTCCGCCTTGGAAACGATTTTCTGCGCCATGACGATGACGTCGCCGTCCCTCAATTCCAATCCATTTCGCTCCAGCGCGGCGAGTACGATTTCATCCAGGGCATCGCCCGGGCTTACACGGGGAAATCCTGCCGGCGCGAGCAACTCCAACCGCTGGAGCGTCAATCCACTGGTCCCTCTTGCACCAGCATCAGGCCAAGCACCACGCCGGCCAGGCCGGCAATGAGCGCTACTGCGCCCAGGGCCGCAACCACCGTGCCCAAGGCGCCGGCCACCCAAATATCCAGTAATGCGCCGAGTGGCAGGGTTGCGCTGCCGAATACCAGCAACCAGGCCAGCACAGTTTGTGTACGCTCGGCAAAGGTCAGTTGGTTGAAGAAAAGACCCAGCAGCACCAGCAAGGTGCTCAACGCAACCACGTGGCCATGTGCGTGGACTTCGCGAACGTACTCGAAACGGGTCGAGCCATACGTATCCAGGGAGTCAGTCGCCGCCTGCATATCGCCATTGGCGACACCGGCGAAGGCGCTAGCCAGCGCGACCCCCATGCGCTCCAGCGTCGGGTGCTCGTCCGCCACCGCGTACCAGAAGCCATAACTCATGCCCACGATCGCCAAAACAAAACCGGCTTTGAGCAGGATCCTTTGTGCACCGTTCATGCCGTCTCTCCTTCCCGCGCGTCGGCTTTGCCGGTGTATCGGATGACACCGATCATCATTGCAAACAACGACACGATCAATAGCAGACCGGCGAAATCGGCCACGCCGCCCGCCAGCAGGCCGTACCACATTTCCGAGTACACCGCGATCGGCAACACCACGGCGCCCGCCAGCAGCATCCTGACCAGCCGCCTGCGCCAGGCGCTGCTCAGGTAGACATAGGGCTGTACGATCGCCAGCATCATCGCCAGCAACCCGAATTCGATGACGTGCGCGTGGGCCGCAATCATTACGGCTTTTTCCACCTGGAGGTTGCCATAGGCGCCCAGCCCTTGCTGCACGGCCGCCCCCGCGTGCTGCGATGCCTGCTGCAGCAGGTCGCCCAGGATCGACAATTCACGGCTCTCGTGTTGCGCCAGCAGGCTACCGGCGTAGAAGGCGCCAAACAGGAAGCCAGCCAGCATCAGCAGCGCGCCGCCGATGACCAAGGTCCGGCTCTCGCCCCCATGCAACTGCATCAGCGCCGTGTCCGGCGCTCCGTGACCGAGCGCGTGCCGCAGCAGGCCGACGAATTCCACCAACAGCACGATAACCAGCACCAGGCCGGCCAGATCGGCAAAAATGCTGGCCCAACCGATCGTCTGCAGCGGGCTATAGATGAGTCCGACGTAGTGGATCAGGAAGATAGACACCGGCAGGATCACACAAGCCCACAAAAAAATTCTCGCCAACTGCAGCTTGGCACGCTGGCCCAACGCCACCTTCGGCTGCAGAAACGCAAGCAGAAACGCGAGGTAACCGCCATGGATCATATGAACGTGGGCGTCCTTCTTGGTGCCGGCGTTTTCGAGGAACTGTCCGACGGCGCCGAAGTGAGCGAACACCGAATCGGCATTTCCGGCTGACGCCGCGGCGACCGCCGCACCCATTTCACGGCCGATATCGGCAACATTCGGGTGCAGGATAAAAATCGCGTAGAGATCGCCGAAAATCATGCCCGTAATCACCAGCAGCATGCCGCCGATGATGAACAGCCTTGCCGGATCGCCGCCGCCGAGAAATGCGCTCGATGGTTGTTGAGGGGAAAGGGACGACATGTTTTACTCCTCCATTGATTGCCCGTACACGGCGCTGCCCGGATTGGCCGGGGTCAGCGTGCGCGGCGTTTTGCCAACCACGAGCAATATACCCGTAATGGTACACGCGGCCCCGATAATGTGAAAACCCCGAATCGTTTCGCCGAGAAAGGTCGTGGCCAACAGCATGCCGAATACGGGGATCAGGTTGATAAAGACGGCGGCGCGGGAGGGCCCAACGCGCTGGTTTCCGTAATTCCACATCAGCATTCCCAACACCGACACCAGCAGCGCCAGCGTCAGCACGACGCCGACCGTGTGCGGGTTCAGCGGCACCGGTTCGGACCAGGCCGATTCGAGCAGGTAAAAAGGCAGCAGGGCCAGGCTGCCCATCACGATGATGCCCCAGAGCGCCTCACCGAAGCTCAGTTCACCGGGCAGTTTCGAAAGACCGACGGCGTAACCCGAAAACCCGCACATCGCCAACAGGGCGATCAGACCGCCGCCGTTCAGGCGAAAGCCGCTGAGCGTCAGCCAGCGTCCCTCTGACAGCATGACCAACACCCCCAGGCAAGCGGTCGCAACGCCGAGCAACTGCCTGCCGCTCAACGGCTGGCGCAAAAATACCCAGGCGAACAGCACCGTCAGGCACGGCTGCACCGAATTGATGACCGATACGGTGATCGCCGTCGTCGAATTGAGCGCGACCAGGATCAGGCTGGTGCTGCCGATGAGCATCGCCCCCAGCCATAACATGACCCCCGCGTGATGCACGAAAATCCGGCGCAAAGCCCCCGGCCGCCGCAGAACGAAGGGCGCCAGGATGACGGCGCCGGCCACCCAGCGCCAGAAAGACAGCCCCAGCGGTGGTATGACGCCCTGGACGCTGCGGCCGATGACATGGTTGCAGGCGAGAAAAAACGCAGTCAGCGTCAGCAGGAAATAGGCCAGCGCCGGTGGTCGGGGCTTGCCTTGGGAGCGTCCGGCGGCGTCGTTCATCGCGCCGCTTCAATACGGTGGGGATGGCTGAAGACCGTGGCCCGCTCAGCGCGGACAAAGCCACACAGTGTCAACCCGAATTGTTCGGCCACCTCGATCGCCAACGAGGTCGGCGCACTGACGGCGGCGACGATTTCCAGCCCCGCGCGCACCGCCTTGGTCACCATTTCCAGGCTCAAGCGGCTGGAAAGCAGCGCCCCCTTGCCCGTGAAATCCTCACCGCACAGCAAGGTGGCGCCGATAACCTTGTCCAGTGCATTGTGCCTGCCCAGGTCTTCGGCGACGGCGTGCAAATGCCCGTCAGCGGAAAAAATGGCGGCCGCGTGGGCACCGCCGGTTTCCGCAAAGATGGCCTGCCGGCGCAACATGGTTCCCATCAACTGCGAAAAAGAGCCCGCGCCGACACGCAACCGGTCCGGCACCGGCTTCAGCCCGAAGGAATTGTTTTCGATGATTTCGCGGCTGCCGCACAGCCCGCAGGAACTGTTCATAACGAGGTTGCGCCGCCGAGTCACGACGTCGCCCGGCGACTTCAATTGCACGCGCACGACGCCGGGCACCTCGTCGCAGGAAGCCATCGTGCGAATGTCACCAAGCCCCTGGATAATCCCTTCCGTGAACATGAAGCCGGTGGCCAGCGCCAGCGCACCGGAAAAGCCCTCGCTGACCAGCCCTTCACCATCGATGTAACCGTCGGCTTCGAGCGGGTCGGTCGGTGTCCACATCAGCGTATAGGTACCGATGTCCTCGACATCGATCGTCAGCGCGTCCTCCTCCACCACCTGCGTGGTCGACGCTTCGGCTGGCTCGCCGGGCCCCGGGTAGTGCAGGCTTTGGACCCGGCACACACCCGGTTGCTCTGGGTGTTTTTCGATGCGGTTATGGTCCTTAGGGTCTGTTGACATTTTCCCGGTCGCCGCGGCGTAGGCCATTTTTTTGCCAGGCCAGGCGCGGTGAGCGCGGTGTAGTTTCACTACATAAGCGAACCGTAACACCGCCTGGCGGGAAAATGACCCCACCCCGAAGGGTTGCGCCCAAAATGTGCCAGGGCGGCGTTGCTCGTCGTTCATTTAGATTCACTAAACTTCTCTCCTCGCGCTTTGCCCCGGCACATTTTGGGCGGCAACGCGACGATCGGGCAAAGGTTAGCAGGCCCTAACGCAAACCAAGGCGCGCAGCGAAGTTCACCTGGGGCTCGTACACCGCCGCCTTGAATATGAGCACCCGGAAGGCGAAGAATCCGGCGACCACACCCACAGCCGCTAACAGGCTGGTGAAGATATTGACGCCGCCGAGCCACAACAGCAGCAACGGCAAGACGATACCGGCGCCGAAAACGAGCCCGAAGAAAGCCACGCGGAATTGTTCCCGTGTCAACAGGTCGGCCGACTGCCGCGCCCCCGCCGTACCGTGATAGGCCGCGTGCAAAAAGCTCAGCAACACCAGCAGGTTGACGACCACCAGCGCGACGACGCCGTGGCCGAGCAGTTGCGTATTGACGGCTCCGAACATTTGGCTCAGGGCCAGTGTCACGGCGGCGCCGCTGGTCAGCGCGTAAACGACGCTCATCATCGGTATCAGCCCGGAATTCCAGATGGCGATAGCGGAAGAATGCGACATCGCGAAACCCTGGTAGGACATGACCACCAACGCGGCCAACACGGCAATCAACTGCACCAGCTTGGTCAGCATTCCGCCGCCGCTCCAGCCAAAAATGGCATCCAGCACCACCAGTGCCCCAAAGGGTATGAAGAAGATGATGCTGATCAGGCCGCGGCTGATCCAGGAACGGTCCGGGCGCATGATCGCCCGCCACGATTTGCCGGGCACGCCCATGTGGCTGATGTGGAAATAGGGCTTGCCGACGCCGGTACTTAGGAGGCCGAGAATCATGCCGGGCAGGTAGCCGAAATAGAAAGAGACGAGAAAGAGGCCCGCGCCGAACTCGCCAAAGAAGAACGCGGCGGCCATGGGCACATCCCAGTAGCTCTGAAACCGGTATCCCAGCTTGAAGCTGTCACCTGAACCGGTAAACGTTGTATGAGAGGTTGACATTTTGAATCACGCTCCGTTAAGTGTTTATTACCTTTCGAGGTCAATCCACGTAGTAGACTTTCGGCTTGGTGTTCTTCTCCGCCAGCGGCACCCTGCCCTTGCGGTCACGGATCAGCTTGCTGGGCTTGCTGTTGGGGTCGTCCAGATCGCCGAAAATACGCGCGTCGGTCGGACAGGTGACGACACAAGCCGGATCCAGGCCGGCGTCGACCCGCTGGCTGCAAAAGTCGCACTTGACCATCGTGCCGGCCTCGTAGCGGTCATAGCCTGCCTCTTCGAACGGCGTCAGTTCGCCCTCACCGTAAAGACCGCGGGTCAGCGTGTCCTTGCCCAGCTGGGTACGCGCATCGTACGGGCAGGCCACGGCGCAGGCGCCGCAGCCGATGCAGATATCACCGTCGATCATGACGATGCCGTCCTCGCGCGTGTAGGTCGCCCCGCTCGGGCAGGCCTTCTCGCAGGGCGCGTCCTCGCAATGGTTACAGAGCGTCGGTATGTAAATCCGCTTCACCATCGGGTAAGCGCCGTACTCCTCGCTGAGCGTGCGGGTGAAGAACACGCCGTCGGGCAGACTGTTCTCCTGTTTGCACGCGACCACGCAGGCGTTGCAGCCGATGCAGCGCTTCAGGTCGAAGACCATTCCCATGCTAGCCATCAGTGCACCCCCTTGCCCAGGGCGATTTCATCGACCATTTCATATACGGAACCTCCCATTTTGATTTGTTCCGGCCAGTCGTCTATTTTCGTCAGCTTGACCCGGCAGCCCGTTTCCGGTTGGCCCGTGACCGCGTCGGTATTTTCCAGGTTATACGGCAGCAAGTCGTTGAAATGGCCGCCGGCATGGCGCACCGCGCGGTTTTCGGTATGGATGCGCGTCAGCGAATTGGACACCCCGACTGCATCCGGGTGCATGGTCTCGACGCCCATGACGCGGCCGAAAATCGGCCCGCCGTGCGGTGATTCCATGCGCACGATGTCCATGTCCTCAAGCCCTTGCTCCTGCATCGTCCGGCTGTTCAGCAGGATCGACGTGTGCACCGGATCGCGGTAAACGATGTCCTTGATCCACGGATTGCTCAGGCTCTCGCCGAAGTTCAGCTGGATGTCCTTGTAGAAGAAGCCATAGAGGTCGTATTCCGGCGGTTCCAGGTGGATCGGATCGAGATCCGGCGTCGGCAACGGCTGGTAGTCGTCCCAGTGCCACTCGTCGCGGAACTTGACGCCTTTTTCTTCCATCTGCGCCTTCAGGTTGTCGCGAATATCGAGCAGGTCCTCGATGTAGAAATTCAACCGCAGACCCTCCCACGGGCGGTAAGCCTTCCTCGACTGGCGCTCCGTCGAGGAGTGGCCGTGCTCGATATACCAGTCGAGGTCCTTGTCGTTCCACAACTTGCCCTTGCGTTCGGCGATCTCCTTGTCGCTGTAGGCCTTATCGCCCTGGAGCTTGAGTTCGGGTTTCATCTCCAAACCCAGCACGATGTTGATCACCTGGTTGTACGCTTCCTGGATACCGAGGCGCTTGGAAATCTCGTTGAAGATATCCTCTTCGCTCTTGGTATCGTGGAGCGGATCGACCACCGGTTGGCGCAGGCACTGGCCTTCGCTGAAGGGCGGCTCGATCATCGTCATGTTCCAGGATTCGAGCGCGTCGTGGCTGGGCAGAATCAGGTCGGCGAAATCCGTGGTTTCGGTCGGTATGATGTCCGACACGATGATGAAGCGCATGTCGCGCATGAATTTGAACCACTTCTGCCGCGGCCCCTGCATCGACCACATCGGGTTGGAATGGCAGATCACCATGACGTCCGGCTTGAAATCGATGCCCCATTTCTCCGGGTCGTCGTGCACCGCGATATTCAGGTGCGGCGGGTGCACACCAACCGGGAAGTAACTGTACAAGTGGTACTCGTTCGGCGGGTAGCTCATTGGCGGCACGATTCCGAGCTGGTGGGGCTCGCCTTTCATCATGCCGCTCTCGCCCGGTTCACAGCGGACCCAGTCGATCATGTGCTCGTCGAGATTCACGCCAAGGTGACCGCCGGGAGCGTCGATGCTGCCAACGAGGAAATTCACCATCTTGTAACTGTGGTTGGCCTGGAAGCCCTTCTTGCGGCCCTGGGCGCCGCGGTAATAATTGAACGCGGCGGGTCTCAGCGGCAGCGTGCGGCCGTCGATCTCGATGGTCGAACCGATTTGCGCGGCGGCGGCAAATTCCCGGGCGATGCGGCGCGCGTCGTCAGCCGGCACCGTCGTGATTTTTTCCATCTCCTCCGGGCTGCAGCGATCCAGGATGTCCTTGAATTTCTGGAAAGCGGGCTTGCACTTCTTGCCTTCGACCTCGTACTCGCCTTCCAGCGCAAAATCGCCGATGCTCTCGTCGTTCCACAGCTTGGCCTTGTTGTCTTTGGCGTCCCAGACCCAGATGTCGCCGTCGGCGTTGCGCACGAAGCGTCCGTCTTCCTCGCTCACCAGGTACGGCGCGTTGGTGTCTTTCTTCAGGAACGCGTAGTCACACAGCTTTTCGTTGACCATCACGTGGCACAACGACAGCGCGAACTGGCGGTCGGTGGCCGGCTTGATCGGCACCCATTCTTCGGACTTGGCGGCCGAGGTCGACATCCGTGGCTCCACCGTGACAACCTTCATGTTACGGTCGCTGCGGGCATTGGCCACGTGGTAGGACGCTGCCGCCGGATGCAAATGCGACGAAAACCCATCGCCGGTGCCGCAGTTGATCCAGTAATTACAGTACTTGGCGTCGTTGATCGAAGCGAAGGCCGCGTGTATATACCCGTTGGTCGGGTGGTAGGCGCCGCCGCACATGGTGCCGTTGGACTGCAGGCAATTGGCGTTACCGAAAGCCAGCGGCCAGTTCCAGATATTCATTTTCTGGAAATCTTCGAGTGATGGCAGTATCTTGCGCGGGTCCTGCTTGATCGACTTGCCGATTTCCTCGGCGGCCAGGTCGAGCGCCTCGTCCCAGCTGATCGGTTCCCACATCGGGTCGATGCCCGGACCCTTTTCCGGGTTGGTGCGTTTCAGCGGCTGCTTGAAACGCTGGGGGTCGTAGTGCCTGAGGATCGCCGAATTGCCTTTCGGGCACAGCTTGCCGTTGTTCGACGGGTTGGTCGGGTCGCCTTCGACCTTGTTGACCACGCCAGCGTCGGTCACATGCACGAGACTGGTGCAGGAATGCAGGCACATCTTGCACGTGGTTCTGATCCACCGGCCCGGCTTCAGGGAGTTCTGTTTGATTCGGGGTTGACTACTCACTGTAAATTCCTCCAGCTCTCAGAGCGATTTCCCGGCACGTCGCGGGAGTTCGGCGACCGTACCGGCATAAGTCCATACAGGCCCGCAGCACCTCAACGTCGCTGCGCGCCCGGCATTGGCAATTCAGGGTAGAAATATCTTTATCTTCGACACCTGTCCGCAAATCCGGACCTTCGGTTAACGTCACACCAGTGCAGTCCTGCAGAATGATCCAGAATGCCCTGGATGACGGACCATTGGCTAACTTTGAAGCGTTGGACAAGAGCATATCAACACTCCGGCCACAGGGCAATCACTGCGCGGACAGGGACACTCATGCCTGTTGTGCCTTTGCCGTTACGGTCTTGACCACGTCAAGGAACTCATCGTCGCTCAGCAGCCTCTGCGCCGCTGTTGCACGTTCCTTGACCTCGGCGAGGATCGCGCCATGATCATCCGGTGACAGGTCCAGGCCCAGTTCCCTGGCCTTGATCTCGATACTGGAAAGGCCGCTCTTCTTGCCGAGCACGATCCTGCGTTCCGCGTTGACGATATCGGCCGAATACGGTTCGATGGCTTCGGGTATATGGAACTGGTTCGCGACCGCCCCGCTTTCGCGCACGAACAGGTTTTCACCCACCACTGGTTTCCAGCCGTCGACCTCGTAGCCGCCGGCCCGCTTGACCACTCCTGATACCTGGCGGGCCTTGCCCAGGTCCAGTTCGGCCGGCACCTTGTAAAGGCATTCCAGCGCCAGCGCCACCTCGCAGATATCCGCGTTGCCGGCCCGCTCTCCCATGCCGTTGATCGAACCCTGAACCCAGCTCGCCCCCGCGCGCACCGCCGCGATCGCGGACGCCGTGGCCAGGCCGAAATCGTTGTGGCCGTGCCAGTGGATCGGCACATCGGGCCCGACGTGGCGGGCGATGTCACGGATCAGGTACTCGACGGCTTCCGGCGCGCAGGCGCCGATCGTGTCGACCACCGAAATTTCCTCGGCGCCGGCCTCGATCGCGGCCGAATAGACGTCCTTCAGGAAAGGAATGTCGGAACGGGTCGCGTCGACGGCGAAGAAGTTGACCCGCATATCATGGTCGCGGGCATGCCCGACGGCCTGGGACATACGCTGCATGACCTTTTGCCGGTCGAAACCATAGGCTTTCATCTTGATCTCGCTGGTCGAAATCTCGATCAGCACGTTGCGGGTCCCGAGTTCGATGTGCGCGTCGATATCGCCAATCACGCAACGGGCAAAGCCCCAGATCTCGGATTTCAGCCCGGCATCGAGGATACGCCTGACCGCTTCGGTGTCCGCTTTCGACACGCGGGGAAAACCCGATTCGATGCGCCCGACCCCGAGTTCGGACAACTGGCAGGCGATGTTGAATTTTTCCTCGGCGGTGAAGACCACGCCGATGGCCTGCTCGCCGTCACGCAGCGTCGTGTCGTAAAACCGGACGGGCCTGGAGCGGTCGAAACCGTCCTGAACCTCGTCGCGGTCGTTCAAAGCGCTGATCCAGACTTTATCTTTCGGTACGGTGTTTCCCATGCTTACCTCGTCGTCACTGCTCGACCGGGTTTTCCATGAACCAGTCGTAGATCTCCTCGGCGGTCGTAAACCAGACGTCCTCGTGTTTACGCATGTGGTCAAAGGCGGCCTCGAAGTGACCGATCCTGTGCGGAACACCGGTAATGTAAGGGTGCACGCTCATCGACAGGACCCGTGGCTGCTGCGCGCCCTCGGCGTAGAGGCGGTCGAACTGGGCCGTTACGCGGTCGTACCAGACGCGTGACTGGTGCTGTTGCACCACCATCATCGGCAGGTCGCTGAGTTCCATCGTGTAGGGCATCGCCACCACCGGCGTCGAGGTCGTGCGCATCGCCACCGGTTGTTCGTCCATGGGCCAGTCGCAAACGAACTTGAAGCCTGCCTCGGCCAGGTAATCGAGGCTGTCGAGGGTTTCGTGCAACCCCGGGCCGAGCCAACCCTTGGGCGCGGTTCCGGTATAGTCCTGCAGCACCTTAAAGGCGGTGCGAATGAACTCGCGCTGGTTCTCAACCGTGTGCAGGGCCGCCTGCGTGGCGCCATGACCCATGAAGCCCCAGCCGGCCTCGAGCATTGCCCGCGCCACGGGTTCCCCGGCGCCCTGGCAAACACTGGCGTTGATCGCCGCACTGGCCTTGATTCGCCGTGAAGAAAGCGCCTCCAGCAAGCGCCAGATTCCGACCCGCATGCCGTACTCGTGCCAGGACCAGTTCGGTATGTTGGGCACGGTGACGACACCGGCCGGCGCGGTCACGTATTCACGCGGTATCGGCTTGTCGATGTCCCACGCCTCCACGTTGACCACGGTGTAAACGGCCACCCGCGCGTTGCCGGGGAGCTTCCACGGCTTGCGCCTCGTGATCGCCGAGTAGTCGAATCGCTCTTCGGGCCGCATTGACATGACTCCCTATTCGACGACCCCGCAAAGGGTCATCAACGTTTGTATATAGACCTTGACGATGTCCAGCATGTCCCCGATATGAACGTGTTCGCCCTGGTGCGTGGAGAAGCCGCCGCCCCCGCTACGGATGCGCCCGGCCGAACCGTAGTTGACCGTGGCGATGCCATAGCGGTTCATGTGCGCGGCGTCGCTGTACCAGGTCTCGGTGCCCATCCTGGGGGGCTCGCCCACCTGCTGTGTGTGCGCTCCGATGATGGTCTGCACCAGTTCGTGATCGTCCGGGATCGATGTGCCCGGCGCCGAAACGAAGATATCCACCTTGGTGCCTTCGAGTTGGGGGTTGTCCCTGACCGCCGCGTCGACCATTTCACGCACTTCGGCGTAGGCGTCTTTCGGAAATTCGTCCGGCAGCGTGCGCACGTCCATGTAGATCGTGCAACCGTCGGGCGTACGCGCGCCGCGCCAGGGCCAGCCGCCCTCGATAGCCGAGACGTTGACCGCCGGCCGGAAATCCCCCTGCCGGTGCCGCTCCTGGTATTCCGGTATCCATTCGTGAATGGCGTCGAGGATGACGCGGCTCTTGTTGATCGCATTCTTCTCCACCGAGGACCAGGCCGTGTGGATCAGGTGGCCCGGCACCGTGATCTTGACCCACGTGGTACCGCAATGCCGCGGTATCAGCATCATGTTGGTCGGCTCGCCGAGAATACAGAAATCGGCCACGGCGCCATGGCTGATGGCGTACTTGGTGCCGACACCGTAGCCCTGGTAATCAGGACCTTCGAAATCGTTGACCGGCGCCTTTTCGATTTCACCGGCCACGCCGGCGATCACGACGTCGCCGCCCAGGCGGATTCCGGCCTTCTGGATGGACTCGACGGCGGTGACGTAGGTGGCCATGGCGCTCTTCATGTTGAACGTCCCCATGCCGTAAATCCACTCGTCGTCGATCAGCGTACCCTTGCATTCGTAGCCGATGCCGCGGTGCGCCTGTTCGGGGCCGAAGGAGGTGTCCAGGTGGCCGTTGAACATCAGCGACTTGCCGCCGCCCTGGCCCTGCAAGCGCCCGATCGCGTTGTAACGCCCATCGCCGATCGGTTGCAACACGGGATCGAAGCCGATCCCCTGCAGCACTTCGTGCACGGCCCTCGCCATGTCGGCTTCATAGCCGGTCGGGCTCGGAATGTTGGTCAGGTCGATGACCAGTTGCACCAACCGGTCTCGGTCGATGGCGTCGATCGCTCTGGCCAGTAGATCAGGATCAATTTTGGTAGTCATGTACAGGTTCCCCTGGTTCTGCGGGCGCCCGGCCGGGTCCACCGGCCTGCGGTCGGCCCCGCGTGTCACTCCTCGATGAACGTCGTCAGCGTGCCCAGCTTGTCGATGTGGGCATCGATGCGGTCGCCCGCTTGCAGATAGACGGGGTTGGCCATGCCGGCGATGACACCCGGCGGGCTGCCCGTGGTAATCAGGTCGCCCGGCTGCAGGGTCGTGTTCGACCACCACGCAACCAGGTCCGCAACCTTGTAGACCATGTTGGCCGTGCTGGAGTTCTGCCGCTCCTCGCCGTTCAGCGTCAGGACCATTTTCAGGTCGTTGGGATCACCCACCTCGTCCATCGTCACCAGGTGCGGGCCCAGCGGGCAGGAGCCGTCGAAGCTCTTGCCCAGCAGAATGACCTTGTTGGAGTGCTCGCGCGCCTGGATATCTCGCGCCGACAAGTCGTTGAAGATAGTCAGCCCGGCGACGTAATCGAGGGCGTCTTCCTTGCTGACCCGGAAGGCCTCCTTGCCGATGATGATGCCGACCTCGATCTCATAATCGAGCTGCTTGGTGAAGTGCGGCACTTTCACGGTGGCTCCGCTCGGAACGACCGACGAAGGCGCTTCGAGAAAGCCGGTAGGGTGTTCGAAATGGAACTCGCCCCAGTTATGTGACTGCCACTCCGGTTCGTTCCAGGTCGTCAGTTCGGACAGGTGATCGGAGAAATTACAGGACGTGTGCATGATCTTGCCCGGTTTCGGCACCGGCGCCAGCAATTCGATATCGTCTGCATCGATCAGCCCGGCTTTGCCGGCCTGCGCCTCCTCGGCGAGCGACCGGGCCCGCCGCATGGCAGCGTCGCCCTGCTCCAGAAACTCGATCATCGTGGCAGGCAGTTCACCGCCGCTGGCTGCGTGCAGGTCGAGGTAAGCGTCACCAATCACGGCGCCAATGGTGGCGGCACCGGTCGACTTGATTTTCAGACTTGCCAGTTTCATAGCGTCTCCATTCGATTCAGTCGAGGCCCGGACCCGATTTCAGGTTCGGCACCACGTGTTCGCCCATCAGGCGGATGCTTTCGAGATTGTCGGCCTCGGACGCACCGACCACTTCCAGCAGCGGCAGGTTGAGCCCCGCGTCGACGAGTTCCTGCGTGATCTCCAGGCAATCGTCGGGGTCGCCGGAGATCACGGTGAAGGCGCGCATCATCTCATCGGTTACCAGGTGCGTGACATTGTCGTCCGTGCCCTCGGCGATCGCCTTGCGGAACGGGTCCCAAGTCGAGTCAGGCAATCCCGACCCGGCCAGGATGACATCGTTCTTGATATTGCGGATCTTGTTGACGATATAGGTTCCGGTATAGCTGCGCGTCGCGTCGCGCGCCTTGTCGCCGTCCTCCGAGCAGCAGCACAGGATGACGCCGCCGACCGGAAAGGCCGGATCCAGCGTGCGGCCGACAGAGGCCGCGCCCTTACACATGTTCTCGATCGCGTAACGGACAAAAGCCGGCGAAGTCAGTCCGGCCGTCAGCAGGCCGTCGCCCTCCTTGCCCGTCAGCCTTTGCATGTAGGGGCCGGTGGCGCCGATGTAAATCGGAATCTCCGTGCGCAACCCGTCGGCCGCCCGGTCATAGGCCGGCATCGTCGACTTGAACAGGTCGCCCTCGTAATTGAATTTTTCGCCTTTCCACACCCTGCGCATGATTTCCATGGACTCGCGGTGAACCGGCACCGGCTTCATCTTGCCAAGATCGTATTCAAGGTATTCCACGCCGACCTTGCCGACACCGATACCCATGATGAAGCGGCCGTTGGAGAGTTCGTCGATGGCTCCAGCCTCGGAAGCCTGGATCGTGGGGTGGCGCAGATACGGCGAGGTGATGCCCAGGCCGACCGGGATCCGCTCGGTCACCATCGCGACCGCTGCCAGTGTCGTAAAGCAGCCGCGCGACTCGAGGCCATACTGGCGGAACCAGTGATAGGCCTCGGCGATCCAGAAACCGCCGTTCATGTTCGAAGCCTCGGTTTGCCTGGCATACGCCTGCATTGAGGACAGCGGTTCGTAGGACTTGAAAATGACGCCGACTTTCGGGCTGACGGATGTGCTCATGGCTAGCTCCTGTATGCGGTAGCAAATGACTGCCCGGCACCCGCCCCCGAGGCTCCGGCACCGGAATTTTATATGATACTAGATAGGCTCAACCGGAGGGTCTTGCCCCTAGGGGTCTGGCTTGTTGATTCTCAGTGCAGCGCGAATAAATTGGCCGTTTCGCGCCGCCGCCGGCGCCGCCCGCAGCGCAGCAGCCCCAGCCCTGGACGCCAACCCGGCGGCCGCCCTCAGGGCGCGTTGCGTTTTCCGAGACGGCAGAAGATAATAAGCAACCATGTGGAGCGGGCAGAGCAGGCGCACAACCTCTTTGCCGGCCACGGTTTCATGTACGGCGCGCCGCTCCAGCGGCGCGTGCGCGAACCGCACACAACTGAATACTGACCCGTTTGCGGATCATTACGGAGAATGCCAGTGTCATTGACGAACGTTAAGGAATACTTCACGCCGAGCGGCAAAGACGAGGTGCTCGACCTCCTCGAAACTTACGGTGACAGTGCCCTGATCGTTGCCGGCGGAAGTTTCGTGCATGGTCTGGACGCACGCGATCTCCTGATCGGGATCGACGCGCTGATCGATATCAAGAATGTGGGGATCGATCAGGTCACGGAGACACCGGAAGGCTTGTCCATCGGCGCAATGGTAACGTTCACCGATCTCACGAAAACAAGTGAAATCAACGATGCAGCCGTTTTTGGTGCGATCCGGGACGCGCTGGAGTACCCGCCGCTGCAAATCAGGAACCTGGCGACGGTCGGCGGCAATATTGCATCGGCCTGTCCGTACTTCGACTTACCGACCGCGATCATGGCACTCGACGCCACCGTCCAGGCACAGGGCCCGGACGGGTCGAGAAACATCGGGCTGGAGTCCTTCTTCGAGGGCCTGTTCCAGAACTCGCTGGAATCCAACGAATTCGTCACCGGCGTCACCCTCCCGCAGTTGCCAGCGCGCTCGGCCAGTGCGTTCATCAAGCTCGAATCGAACGCCAATGACCTCGCCATCGTCAACGTCGCGGCGCGTGTCTCGATCGATGACTCCGGTGTCTGCCAGGCTGCGCGGATCGTGATCGGCGGCGGCGGCGCTGAAACGCCGCTGCGTGTACAGGCCGCCGAGGCGCGCTTGCAGGGCCATGAAATATCCGCTGAGTCGATACAACGGGCAGCCGCTGCGGTCGGTGAGGAACTGCAGCCGATGTCAGACCACAGGGCTTCGGCGGCGTACCGGCTGGCCATGGCGCGCACGCTGACACAACGCGCCCTGCACCGGGCCGTCGAAAGGTTGAATTAAAGGGAATACCGCCATGAAAAAACTAGTCACCCTCGAAATCAACGGTGAACCCACGGAGCTTTCCGTGGAGCCCAGTGAGAGCCTGTTGCAGGTTCTGCGCCGGCAGGCCGGCCTGACGGGCACGAAACGCGGTTGTGATTCCGGCGGCTGCGGCTGTTGTACCGTGCACCTGAACGGCAAGGCCGTCTACTCCTGCATGGTCTTCGCCAGTTCGCTCGAGAACAGCAAGGTTACGACCATAGAAGGCCTCTCTGCAGGCGCTGAACTCGATCCGCTGCAAACCGCGTTCATCGAAAAGGGTGCGGTACAATGCGGCTATTGCACCTGCGGCATCATCATGACGGCAAAAGAATTTCTGGCGCATGAAACTGACCCGGACGAAGAGCAGATAAGACACGCCATCGCAGGTAACCTGTGCCGCTGCACGGGTTACCACAAGATCGTAGAGGCCATCAAAACCGTTGGCTCCTGATACAAATCAAGGTGAGTGAGATTATGACGAAGACGACCGTCGTCGGCCAAAGTGTTCTAAGACCAGACGCTTTTGAGAAAGTCCGGGGTGGCAAGAACTTCCCGGTCAACGTGGAACTGCCGGGCATGCTGCACGCCAAGCTGTTGCGCAGCCCCTACCCGCACGCCCGCATACTCAGCATCGACGCATCCGAGGCTGAGAAATTGCCAGGCGTAAAAGCCGTTCTGTTACCCGAAGATGTGCCGCAGAAAAAATTCTGCCCGGTCTTTTTCGTACCCACGATGGCCGCCAGCATGATCCAGGACATGCTGATTCTCAGCAACACGGTCCGCTACACGGGCCAACCGGTCGCAGCCGTGGCCGCGACCAGCGCCGAGATCGCGGCGGAGGCGCTGGACCTGATCGACGTCGAATACGAGGAACTCGAGGCGGTTTTCGACACCGAGTCCGCGCTGCGCGACGGCGCGCCGCGCCTGCACGAGAATGCCGAAAACAACATCGCCAAGAACCCGGTGTTCGAGTTCGGTGACCTGGAGGCCGGGTTCGCCGAGGCCGATCACGTCTTCGAGGGGACTTACAAGACACAAAGGGTGCATACCTGCTACATGGAACCGCGCGTATGCGTGGTGGATTGCGACGCCGACGGACGCCTGACGGTGCATTCGTCCATGCAACACATGTTCGGTCTGCGGGAAAAACTCGCGTTCGCGCTGGATCTGCCGGACAGCATGGTCAAGGTCATCAAGCCCCCCTACATCGGCGGAGGCTTCGGCGGCAAACTCGATATCGGCTATATCGAGCCTATTGCAGCGCTCCTGAGCCGCAAGACCGGCCGGCCCGTGCGCATCGAGCAGACGCGCTTCGAGGACTTCATCTCGACCACGCGCAACCCGATCGAGGTATACCTGAAAACCGGAATCCGCAAGGACGGCACCTTCACGGCCCGCTACGCGCGTAGCACGCTGGACTGCGGGGCCCACGCCACTCACGGCGCAGAGGTCATCATGGTTCACGGCATGTTCGGCATCCTGCTCACCTACCGTTGCGCCAACCAGACCTGGGAAGGCCGGACGGTCTACACCAACAACATGATCGGCGGCGGCTATCGCGGCTACGGATCACCGCAGGGCTGTTTCGCGGTGGAATCCCAGATCGACGAAATCTGCAACGAGTTGGGTTTCGACCCGATCGAATTCCGTCTCAAGAATGCGCACCACGAAGGCGATCCGCACCCGTTTCTGCAGGGGTTCGACCTCACCACGTATCGATTCGAAGACTGCCTGCGCCAGGCCGCGGAACGCATCGGCTTTTCAGAAAGGACTTCCCACAAAGACAAGCAGGGCGTGTTGCGGCGCGGTGTCGGACTCGGTTGCCAGCCCTTGTGGGTCAGCGGCTGCGTGGGTTTTCCGGACATTTACGAACACAGCGGCGCGATCATCACGCTCAACCCGGACGGCACCGCCAACCTGGCCAACGCGACGGTCGACATGGGCTCCGGCCAGATTACCACGCTCTGCCAGATCGCGGCGGAAGAACTCGGCCTCAAGGCCGAGCAGGTGCGCATGACGTACGCGGATACCGAAACCGTGCCGTTCGACGCGCCGAGCCATGCCAGCCGGGTCACCTATTCGGCCGGTAACGCCGTCCAGGCCGCGGCCGCGGACGCGAAGCGGAAACTGCTCAAGGTCGCGGCGATCATGCTCGACACGGAAGCTGACAAACTCGAAGTCCGCGACGGTCACGTGCACCTTCAGGGCAGCGACAAGAAACTGACCATCGCCGAGGTCGTCACGCGGGCAGAGAGCCCGTTCGTGCAGATGACGGCGGAAGGCCCGATGCCGACCACGATTCCCGAAAAAGGCACCATTATCGGCGTTTCCAGCCTGGCCCCGCCTTCGAACCCTTCACCCTCCTCGGTCGAGTTCGTCGAGGTGGAGGTCGATACCGAGACCGGCGAGGTCAAGGTGTTGCAGGCCGTCTTCGCGCACGACGTCGGCAAGCTCATCAACCCGGCCGCGGCGGAAGGCCAGGTCGAAGGCGGCTTCCAGCAGGGGATGGGGTATGCGCTGATGGAGAAAATCCAGTTCGACCCCGAGACCGGAACCTGCCTGACAGGCGACTTTCTCGATTACAAGATGCCGACCGCGGTGGAAATGCCGCGCCGGATCGAGAGCATTTTCATCGAATCGAACGAACCCACCGGCCCCTTTGGCGCCAAGAGCCTTTCGGAGCCGTGCTGCACCGTTCCGGCGCCGGCCATTGCCAACGCGATTTTCAACGCCGTCGGGGTCCGGGTAAAGGAATTGCCGATCACGCCGGAGAAAATCCTGGCCGGTCTGGGCAAGCTCTGATTCGCGCCGATGAAAATCGAAAAAAGCTTTGTCATCGACGCTCCGCAGGAAGCCGTATGGGACTTCATCAGTTCGCCGGAAAAGGTCGGCCCGTGTTTTCCGGGCTGCGAGGGTGTCAAGAAGCTCGGTGGGAACCAGTACGAGACCGACATCAAGGTCCAGATCGGACCGATCAAAACGGTATTCAATATCAAGTTCGAAGAGACCGAAAGCCGGCCGATGGAATATTTTGCCTACGCCAGCCGCGGTGAGGAAGGCCACCGCGCCAGCCGCCTGAAAGCCGACAGCACACTGACCCTTGCGCCGCTCGACGGCGGCAAGACCCAGGTCGACTACGCGTCTGAGCTTTCCATCGTGGGACGGCTCGGCAAGTTCGGGCTCGGCATGATGAAGAAAAAGGCCGATACCATGGGCGACGAGTTCATCGCGTCGGTCCGCTCCGAGATCGAAGGCCCGGCCGCAGACTCCGGGGCCGCGGAAACCGCCGCGGGTGAAAGCGCGGCGCCCCCTGCCGGCAGCGGTCGCTCCGGCGGCCTGAAAATGGCCGCGGCGGCAGTGGGTGCCGCGGTAATCATCCTCCTCGTGTACTATTTCACCCGCTGACCGGCAACCGAGTAGCGTTCCCGCGCCTTCGTCTTTAACCCGCCGGCCGCCTGGCCGACACTCTCCGACTTGACTCGATCATTGGTTACGACAACACTTGTAGCGGAAGCTGGAAAGTAGATATGCCTGAAAGCAAACTCCCATTCAAAACCAATGCCGGGCAACCCCTCAAGAAGGACCAGGGGCAAGCCGCACCGGGCGCGCGCAGCAGTAAGGCCCGCTCGAGATTGTGGGGCGCGCCCCGGCAAAAGATCAGGGGCACCAAGGTCGACTCCCGCCAGGAAAGGGTCGAGCGGATCAAGTGGATCGCCAAGTGGGTGATCATCATTCCCTGCAGCATCTATGCCCTGTCGTGGGTCTTTCTGATCTTCGCCGACCTCTTCGGTTCCTGACAAAATTTTGCCGGGCCGCCCCACTCCCGGTGGGTTCACTGTCGACATTGGTTGCCAGAACCCCGTCTAATGTGCTTAACTTTCATCCCCCTTTTAAAAATCAGGGAGATAGGAGACCACAATGATGAAGCAATTATTTTTCACACTCGCCCTTGCAATCGCCATGACCGCGATGTCGGCCTGCCAGCAGCAAGACGAAAGCCAAGGCACGGCCGCTGAAGCCGCCGACACGGTCAGCGAAGCCGCGGACAACGCCGCCGATGCGACCAGCGAGGCCGCGGACGACACCGCCGATGCTGTCAGCGATGCCGCCGACGCTACCATGGACGCTGCCAGCGATGCCGCCGATGCCACCGGTGATGCCGCCCAAGAGGCGCAAGACATGGCCGAGGACGCCATGGATGATGCGGCAGACCAGGCTGAAGACACGGCAGATGCCGCCGAGGACGCCGCGGACAAGGCGACAAGCGGTGACGACGGCTCCTGAGTTGAACGGCTGAGAACTGTTTCGACTGCGGTTCCCGGCCAGCGTCACCCTGACTGACAAACCGGCACTGCCCGCGACGGGCGGTGCCGTCAGGCATTTTCATGTAAATACAGGAATCGATAGCCATGCTCAGTATCTTTGCCCTGTGGCTGCCGATCGTGGTCTCTGCGATGGCGGTATTCGCGGCCAGTTCGATCATGCATACGGTGCTGACCTACCACGACAGTGATTTTCACAGGCTGCCCGCTGAAGATGAAATCCTGGCGGCACTGCAGCCGTTCAATATTCCGCCGGGGCAATACGCACTGCCGCACGCCGGCAGTCACAAGAACTTCAAGGACCCGGAATTCCAGCACAAGCTCGCGCGCGGGCCGGTCGCGTTCATGACCGTCATGAGCGCCGATTTCAAGATGGGCAAGAGCTTGTTGTTGTGGTTTCTTTACTGCCTGCTGATCAGCGTGTTTTCAGCCTACATCACCAGTCGCGCGCTGCTGCCGGCGAAGCCGGCGGAATACCTGGAAGTCTTCCGCTTCGCAGGCACGGCGGCGTTCGGCGGCTATGCGCTGGCGCTGCTGCAGAATTCCATCTGGTACAAGCGCGCCTGGAGCACAACATTCAAGGCGGTCGCTGACGGACTGGTATATGCCCTGCTTACCGCCGGTGTTTTTGGCTGGCTTTGGCCCTGGTACGCGGGAGCATGACCCCGGCAGGTGACAAGGCGGCGACGGTTCGTGCGCGGGCCATGCCCGCCGACACGAACCCCGCGGGCGACATCTTCGGCGGCTGGCTGTTGTCACAAATGGACATGGCCGGAGAGATTGCCGCCCGGCAGCATGCACGCACCCGGGTCGTTACGGTCGCCATCAACGCGATGACGTTCCGCAAGCCGGTGCACGTCGGTGACGTGGTCAGTTGCTACACCAGGATCGTGGGCATCGGCAAAACATCGATAACCGTCGAGATCAAGGCCGTGGCCATGCGCCAGGACAGCGGCGGCCACGTCCCCGTCACCGAGGGTGTTTTCGTTTACGTCGCGCTCGACGAGAGCGGACAGCCTGCGCCGATAACTTCAACCGGCTGACAGACGCCTGCGCGAAAGCGGGTGCATGTTACGCCCGTTGCTTTTGCTTCGGCCGGAATCTGCCGGTCACCCCAGAATCTGCCAGGAGATGCACAGGATACCACCCCAGGCAACGGCAAAGGCTAGTGTCCGCAGCCACGGAATCGCGGCCGTGTAGGCGAGCGCGTGCACCAGGCGACCCCAGAAGTAGGCAGCCGCCGCCGATGTCGTCGCCAGGTTGCTGATCCCGAGGGCATTGGCAACCAGAACCACCGCGGCAAACACCACCAGGTTTTCGATCGCGTTGTAGTGGGCCTTCTTGAGCCGTTGCGCCCATGGCGACAGGCTTAGCGGCGCTTCAGGGTACCCGACCAAATCAGCAATCCTGTTTCTGCCGGCCGCGTTGAGAATATAAGGAATCCACATCAGCGCCGTAAACACGCTGATCATTGCCAGGTATTTGAGTTCAGGTGTCATCGCTTTTCTCCTTGAATCCCGCTGGGATGCAGTGGAACCTTACCGAAAAGCTGCCCGGCGGAAAAGCCAGGGAGCGATACGGCGGCACCAAGGCTGGCTGCACGCCGCGGCTTGAGGGCGGGGCTGCCCGCCGCCGCTGCCCATAAGGCAAGAGGCGAGCACGGCCAGGCATAGCAACCAGACGGTGCGCGATCCGCGTTTACCTGGCCTTCTCCAGCCGCGCGGACATCTCGGCCAGCAAGGCCCGTTGCGCCGCCGTGGGCGCTGCATCGGCGCTTTCCAGGTCCGTTGCCAACGCGGTCAAGGCCTCGGCCACGCTGTCGATCGTTGCCCCGCCGACGGGCACGTCTTCTTTGCCTGCATCGGCCCCGCCCTGCTTCGCCAGGGCAACGGTCCTTTGCAGCGCCGCCGCCACCTGCCGCTGGAATTTCAGCAACGACGCCAGCTCATCGCGCGATACCTTCACGCGCGGGTCCATGACCACCTCGAGCGGCTGGCTGCTGCTGATGTCGCCGGCGCTGATCCGCACCGTGTAGTTTCCCGGCAACACAAACGCGCCCTGCGGCAGGATTGGCGTCTCCCGCTCCGGCACGGCGGCAATGGAATACGACGACTCGAGTGTCGGCGGCGGTGCATAGCGGAGGTTCCAGACGAATCGGTGATGCCCCGGACTGGCGGACAACACCTGCGGTCGACCCAGCCAGGTATCGGCGAAGTAAACTCGCGCCTTGGCCCGCACCGGGGGGTTGCCGCTTTCGTAACGGCGCACCAAGCTGCCGTCGGCGGCCAGGATGTCCAGTTGCAAGACGCCGCTGTATCCCGCCGGCAGAATGTAATCGAGCACCGCCCCCGCCGGCGGGTTGTCACCGGTGGGCTCCTCCGGCGGTAGCGGTGTGTCCTTGTTCTGGTTGAAGCGCAGGCGGTAAGCCGTGGCCGGCGCCAGCAGCCGTGCACTTCCCCCGGGATTACCCATAGCGGCCTGCCGCAAGGGTGCGACGTCGTCCAGGATCCACAGCGCCCTTCCCTGGGTTGCGATCACGAGGTCATCCTCGTGCACCAGCAGGTCATTGATCCCGGTCGTGGGCAGGTTCAGTTGCAGGCTTTGCCAATGCTCACCGTCGTCCACGGAAAAATAGGCGCCGCGGCTGGTGCCGGCGTACAGCAGCCCAGTCCGCGCCGGGTCCTCGCGCACGACGTTGACATACTCGCCGGCGGGCAGACCGTGGCCGATTTCGCGCCAGTTGGCACCTGCGTCGTGCGTTACGTAGGCGCGCGGGTCGAAGTCGTTCAGGCGGTGTCGGTCAACGGCAAGATACGCGGTTTTCGGATCACGCGCCGAGGCGTCGATCAGGTTGATCTTGCTCCAGTCCTCCAGCCCTGCAGGCGTGACGTCGCGCCAGTGTTCGCCGCCGTCATCGGTCACGTGAACCCGGCCGTTGTCACTGCCGACCCATACGAGCCCGTCACGCAGCGGTGACGGCGCGATAGCGAACAAAGTGCCAAACCCGCAATTGCTGGCCTCTTTCACAGGCACATCACCATCGCAGCCCTCGGCGCCGGCCCTGGCGCCGGTCAGGTCGGGGCTGATGACCCGCCAGTCCTGGCCGCCGTCGAGTGACCTGAAAACGACCTGTGCAGCGGTGTATATTGCATAGGGCGGCACCGCCGCGATGGCCAGCGGGGTAATCCAGTCGTAGCGGTACTTGACGGTCCTGGGGTCTTGCGCGTAACTCGATAGCGGATACGGGGACACGTTCTGCACCTGGCCGGTGCGCGCGTCCCACTTCGAAATGCGGCCGCCCAGGCCGGCGCCATAGACGATTTCCGGGTCCAGCGGGTCGGGAACGTCGCCATCGCGTTCGTCACCGCCCACGGGATGCCAGTCACGGAAACTGATACGCCCGTAATCACTGCGGCTGGCGATCGCGACCGTGCCGCTGTCCTGCTGGCCGCTGTAAACGTGGTACGGAAAGCCGTTATCGACCGCCAGGCGATAGAACTGCCCGGTGGGCTGGTTGTACCAACTGCTCCAGCTGCGGCCGCCGTTGAAAGTCACCACCGCACCCTGGTCGGCGCCGGTAATCATCCGCCCGGTGTCGCGCGGATCGATCCACAGCGCATGGTAGTCGTCGCCGCCGGGAGAACTGCGCACGATGGTAAAAGACGCGCCGCCATCGGTGGAACGCCTGAGCGGCTGCCCGCCGGCCCAGACGGTTTCGGGGTCCTGCGGGTCGGCGCACAGCCAGCCCATGTAGTCGGACGCCAGGCTGGCGTCTGGGTTGACCAGCGACCAGTGCCCACCGCCGTCATCGCTGCGGTACAGCCCGCCGCCGTCAGCGGTTTCCACCGAGGCCCAGACCCTTTCGGCTCCGCGCCCGGGGGCCACCGCGAGTTCGATCCGCCCCAGCGGTGCCGCCGGCAGACCCGCGCCGCCGACTTTGGCCCAGCTGCGGCCGCCGTCGGTGGACTTGTAGATGCCGCTGTTACCCCCCACGGAGGGCTGAAAGTAATCCAGCCAGGGATGGCGCTGCAGCTGCCAGAGGGAGGCATACAGGACGTCCGGCTCGTCCCGGCTGTACGCCAGGTCGGCCGCACCGGTGGTGGCGTCCACGTACAGCACCCGGGTCCAGTGACCGCCGCCGTCCTCGGTACGATACAGCCCACGCTGCCCGCCGGGACCGAAGACCGGCCCCAGCGCAGCCACCACGGCAATATCGGCGTCATGCGGGTCGACCCACAAGCCGCCGATGTGGCGGCTTTTCGCCAGCCCCACCCGTTGCCAGTGTTTGCCGCCATCGACCGAGCGGTAGACGCCGTCACCGTCGACGACGTCCCAGCGTTGCTGTATCTGGCCGGTACCGGCCCAGATCACGTCGGGGTTGCCCGGCGCCAGCTGCAGGGCTCCGATGGAAGCGCTGCCCTCGTGCTCGAACATCGGTTTCCAGGTGACACCGGCGTCGTCGGTTCTCCAGATACCGCCGTCCGCGGAACCGAAATAGAATGTCGCCGCATTGTCGGGATGCCCGGCAACGGCCGTCGCCCAGCCGCCGCGATACGGCCCGAGGAGGCGCCAATGAAGGTCGGAGTAAGCGGCAGCGGGTACTTGCGCCCCGGCCTTGGCGGCAAGCAACAAGGCGAAAAGGCCCACCCCCAGATTCCACAAGGTTCTTTTGCTCGTTCTGATGGTGTTCAAGTTGATATCCTGGTGTACGGCGAAAAGGCTTTAGTTTAGCCGATACCGGTGTCTACGGTCGTCATTGCGGGCAAATAAACTGCGGCAGAAACAAAAACCCGGCCAATAGGCGGACGCTTACTGACCGGGCAGTTGGGAAGGAACGTCAATCAGTCTACTGTGTCACCTTGGGTGTCGTCTGCTCTGTGATCGAAACTCCGCGTATCATCCGCGGCCCACAAACCGGTAGCGTCCTTGACGACGATAAACGAGCCGCTCATCCGGGCAATGTCCTTCGCATCGGGCTGAGGCGCCGTTGCCAGGAAGATTGCGATACTCAGGAGAACTGTCGATTTCAGCATGGTGCTATCCCTGTGTGCCCGGCCGGAATGACCCTAGCGCCTTCCGGCCGCACCAACTCATGCAAAGTATCGCCCGACGGCTACCCGGGTACTACTGTAGAAATTGACAGTCTTGAATGGAAAGTCTACCGGTTAGACGGTGCCCGGCCGACGCAGCCGTGACGTCGCCAACACCGAATAAGTACTGCCGGAACGGTCAAGTTTGCTCCGGTAAAGCACGACTCGGTCGACCTCCAGGGAAATGTCGGCGGCCACATCAATCGCGGCACGACCCGGCCTTGGCTGAGGCGTCCGCGCCAGCGTGATGTGGCTGCGAAATGGTTTCTGATCATGTGAGATTCGCTCGCGCTGCAAGAACCCGAGTGTGGTTGCGACGAGGTCGTTCATCGGCAGCGTCAGCTTCCCGGTCAGCGCGATGAGCCTGGCCGCCGGGTGCGGAAATCGTTGCAGCGACGTAAACCGGTACTGAAACGCCTTCATGCATTCGTACACGGCCGGGAACCTCCTCGCGAGTCCCGCGCCGCGGGCTGCCGGCAACTCGCCGATGAAAGCCAGCGTCAGATGGCGCTTTTCTTCCGGTATCCAGCGCCAGGCGCGCGTGCCCGACACCGCGTTGCAAAGCAGATCATGGATCTGCCGTTGACAACGACCGCCAACGGGAACACCGATAAAAACCCTCAACGGCCGCCCACCCTGCTGCAAAGCCCGAGTCCGCATCCCGAAACCAGGTGCCCGGGCCCGGCCGGGCCGCGCTTCCCGTTTTCGGATTTCATCACCTTTTCCGCTGCGCCCCGCGCACGGCCCAGGCGATGAGCGGCACCATCAGCAATACACCGGTCACGATCAGAACCGGCGCGACCTTTATCAACACCGGATAGCCGAAGTCGATACCGGTCAGGGCCATGATTCCCACCGCCAGCAACGCAGCGCCCAACAGGTCATACAACAAAAACGCCCAGGGCAGGGCGCGCGTTTTCCCCATGTTTATCAACCTCCTAGATCCGCACCAGGCGTGCGGTCGCCTGGCGCAAAGTCGCTTCCCGCTTGGCAAAACATATCCGGAGCAGCCGCTGTTCGGGCGGTGTTTCGTAAAAGACCGATACCGGGATGACGGCCACGCCGTGCTCGGTGGTCAGGCGCCTGGCAAAGGCAGTATCGGCCTCGTCGCTTATTTCACTATAGTCCAGCAACTGGAAAAATGTGCCTGCGGCCGGTGTGAACTTGAAACGGGATGGCCGCATCAACTCACAAAACAGGTCGCGTTTGTGCTGGTAGAAGTCCGCCAGCGACAAATGGTGTTGCGGGCAATCACGCAAAAAGTCGGCCAATGCGTATTGCATGGGTGTATTGGTGCTGAAGTTGATGAATTGATGGATATGGAGAAACTCCTTCATCAATCCCTGCGGCGCCACGCAGTAACCGATGCGCCAGCCGGTGGCATGGTAAGTCTTGCCAAAGGAGAAAACGGCGAACGCGCGCTGCGCCAGGTCGGGGTAGCGCAACAGGCTGAGATGTTGCCGGCCGTCGAAAACGATGTGTTCGTAGACTTCGTCGGAGAGCAGGAAGATACCGGTTCCGTCGACGATGTCGCGCAATGCCGCGATATCTCTCTCCCGCCAGTTGCTGCCGGTCGGATTGTGCGGCATGTTCAGTATGATCAGCCGGGTGTTCTGGTTGATACTGTCCGCAACCTGCTGCCAATCGATGTGAAAGTCGGGGCGGCAAAGCCGGATATGCCGGGTGATGCCGCCATTGAGTGTCACCGCCGGCGCGTAGGTGTCGTAGGCGGGGTCGAACACGATGACCTCGTCGCCCGGGCGGACCACGGCCGTGACCGCGCAGTAGAGGGCCTCCGTCGCGCCCGGCGTTACGGTCACTTCGTGATCGGGATCGACACGACACGCGTAAAGCGCGTGGACTTTTTCGGCGATCTGTTCGCACAGTTCCGGGACACCGTGCAAAGGCGCGTACTGATTGTGGCCGTGGCGGAGGTGGTAGGTGACCCTGTCCCGCAGCGCCGGCGGACCGTCAAAATCCGGGAAACCCTGTGACAGGTTGATCGCCCGGTGTTGCTGGGCCAGGCGCGACATGACGGTAAAAATAGTGGTGCCGGTGCCGGGCAGTTTGCCGGGAATGCGCCTATTCATATTCAATGGGCTTCTGCAACCACTTCAAAAGCGCCGCGAACAGGTTTTCCGGATTGACCGGCTTGGCGACAAAGTCATTCATGCCGGCCTCTTCGCAGGCGACGCGGTCATCCTCGAAGACATTCGCCGTCATCGCCAGTATGGGCAGGGTCGAAGCATGCCCATTGCCGAGCGTGCGGATGATCCGGGTGGCTTCCAGGCCGTCCATGTTGGGCATCTGCACATCCATCAGCACCAGGTGGTAAGGGTTTTCCCTGACCTTATGCACGGCCTGTTCACCATCTTCGACCGTATCCACGGACAAATCCGCTCGTTCGAGCAGGGCTTTTGCCACTTCAAGATTGATCGCGTTGTCTTCCGCCAACAGGATACGCGCTCCGTTATGCCGGCTGCGCAATTGTTCTTCGGCATTCCCATTGTCGACCTTCGTCCTTGCCCGTGCCGTCTTCTGTCCGCGGCCCAGCGTCACCGTGAACCAGAATGTGCTGCCCTTTCCCGGTCGGCTGCGGGCACCGGTCTCGCCGCCCATCAGCCGCACCAGCCGCCGGGTGAGGACGAGACCGAGGCCGGTGCCGCCGTGCTTGCGCGTGGTCGACGCGTCCACTTGCTGGAACGGTTCGAACAGCCCGGCCAGCTGGCTGGTTTCGATCCCGATCCCGGTGTCGCTGACCTCGAAGCGCAGACGCAGATCGTCGGCGCCCTCGGCCTCCTTGATCGCACGCAGGGTGATGACGCCCTTGTCCGTAAACTTGACCGCATTGCTTACGTAATTGAACAGGGCCTGGCGCAGGCGCGTGGCATCGCCTTTGAGCCAGGGCGAAAAGTCGTACGCCTCGACATCCATCCGCAAACCCTTTTCCTCGAGTTGGTCACTGAACATTGAACGGGCCTGACCGAACAGCTCGTCGAGATTGAAGTCGACCACTTCGAGCGCGACCTTACCCGCCTCGATCTTGGAAAGGTCCAGAATATCGTTGATGATGGACAAAAGGTGCGACGCCGCGACATTGATCTTGCTCAGCCGGTCGGCCTGTGCCGGCGTTGTCTGTTCCTGTTGCAGCAAATGGGTCAGACCAACGATGGCATTCATCGGTGTGCGTATTTCGTGGCTCATGTTCGCCAAAAACGCACTCTTGGCGAGATTGGCGGCCTTCGCTTTTTCCGTCGCCTCGGCCAATTGCTCCGTGCGCGCACGGACCAGTTGCTCGAGGTTCTCGCGGTGCGCCTGCAATTCCGCGTCGAGCTGCTTCTTCTCGGTGACATCGACGTAGGATATGACCGCGGTCTTGCCTTCACCGACGTCCAGCATCGCCGCGTTGGCGATCAGGTTTCTTTCGTCGCCGTCCCTGGAATAGACGTCGAACGGGTAATCCCTGAGGAAGCCCTCCCTGATCAACTGCTGCACCGACTCGGACTGTGCACCCAAATCGACCCATTTGTTATCCGTAAAAATACTGACATTCAGTTCCTCGATGCTTTCGACCTCGTAAAGTTCAAGGCATTTCTGGTTGATTTCCAGGCGTTCACCGGTTTCCAGGTTCAGTATCTGCATGGCAGTGGGGTGCGTATGGAACGCCTTGGAAAACTTCTCCTGGCTTTCTCTCAGCTTTCTTTCCGCCTGCCTTTCCTCGGTGATTTTCTGGGTCACACCCATGACCCTCGCCACCGCGCCATCGGCATCGGGGATCGGCACGAAATTCGAAGCGAATATCTCGTCTGCTGTGGTGCCATGGCCGGAAAACTCGAATTCCGAACCGCGGCCGGCAAACGCATCGCGAAGCAATGCACCGATTCGCTCCCGGTCCTTCGAATCCACCATGTCGAGGTAGGGTGTGCCGAGAACAGCGCGCTCGTCGCTCACGCCTATCATATCGAGGCCGCTGGCGTTGATGGCGACGACATCGCCGGATGAATCCACCTCGTGGATGCACACTGGTGCGTGGTCCAGCAGCGTGCGGTAACGCGATTCGCTCAACTGGATTCTCGCCAGTGAATGGCCATAGGCCCTGGCGAACACGAGCAGGAAAACCGGGACCAGGACCAGCAGCGTGATCGCGAGGCTTATGACCAGCGGCAGGTGCTCGGCCAGTACTTCCCGCATAATGACCGACTCGGGCACACGTATCGAGATCGCCGCCCCGAGCGATGCGCTGTAGGCAAAAACCGCGGCCTGGCGCTCGCCTGAATTGGGCGCGATCCAGCCGCTCCAGTCAGATTGGGATGCGAGCACTTGGGCCAACGTCGTCGCGCGCTGCGGCCGCCCTGCCGCACCGGCCTCGTCCCGGTACTCGCCATACAGTGAAACACCGGCGGTTGGCCGCGCGGAGGCGGCGCGCGCGTCGACTAACAGCAACCGGCTGTTTTCGAATTCGTGTTGCAGCCCGGCCCAGGTGACATCGATCAGGCGCATGCGTTCCGCGCGGCTGACCGACGCTGGCTGCTGATCGGCAAGCGCGGCCAACGATTGCGCCAGGCCCAGGTTTTCCTGGACCACGTCCTTGAACTTCAGTGCCTTTTCCTGCTTGTAGCTGTAATAAACCGTGACCGACGTCAGCGATACCATCAACGCCATAAGCAAGATCGCGCCGAGGTTGAACGTGGACGTTTTCTGCCGCAGCCGGGGTTCCACACCATCGGCAACGTCGCTGCCATGCGAACGCTTTGAGCGCCACAGCCTGGCCAGGCCGACCAACAAAAGGGTGGAAATCAAAAGCGCGGTTACTTCGACCGCGAGATCGACCTGTCTGACCCCGACGGCAGCCTCGTAAAAGCTGATTGCACGGCGCAGGCTCATCAACAGGACCGCGATGCTCACGGCTATCCACGAGAGGCGCTCCGCTTTCCAGGAGATGAGCAGGGCGAAAACCGTGGCTGCCAATTGGGCCGCAAGCGACGCGGCGAGCACGTAGACACCCATCAACCACTCACCCGTCTTGCAAAGGTAGGTTTACACGCGCAACCAGCGCTGGAAAATGTCATAGATCTGTTTTCAATGCACCGCAGACCGCTATGTCCTGCCTGACATGCCGTCTGCATCCGGGTGATCAATTACACCCAAACAGCCCGCTCACGCGCTGGGTTCAGCGTTGTTCCCTGTGGACCCCCAATGGATAGAGTAAATTAAAAGCTGTTGCCTTGAAACTGTTAATAATTACGGGAATTCCTGGTGGTGCTTCCACGATCGCCTGGCGCTCAGCCGGTCAAGCTTTCCCGCCTGCGCAGCATCAGCCAGCGCACCAGGGCAGGCAACACGACGATGGCCGCGACCATGTTGGCCAGAAAAATGAAAGAAAGGAGTATCCCCATGTCGGCCTGAAACTGCAAGGCCGAAAAAATCCAGGTGCCGACACCGATCGCCAGCGTGAAACCGGTGAATATCACCGCCCTGCCGGTCAGCCTGAGCGTCCGGTAATAAGCCTGACGGAATTCCAGTCCGGCCTTGAGCAACTTATGCAGGCGGTTGTAGATGTAGATACCGTAATCCACGCCGATACCGACACCGAGCGCCACCACGGGCAGCGTGTTGACCTTCAGGCCGATGCCATAGACCGCCATCAGCGCTTCGGCCAGCGTGGACACCACGATCAGCGGCAGCACGATGCACAAGGTTCCAAGCAAACTGCGGTAGGTCACCAGGCACAGGAGAATGATCGAGCTGAATACCAACGCCAGCATCGGGTCCTGTGCCGCCGCGATTTCCTCGTTGGTGGCCGCCATCACCCCCACATTGCCCGTGGCCAGGCGGAAGCGCAGGCGCTCGGCGGCCGCCTGGCCTTCCCCGGCCTTTTTGCGCCGGGCTTGCTTGGCCTCACTGACGGCAGCCGGGTCGATGTCCATGTCCCGACGCAACGCCTTGACCTTGCGTACAATCCGCGCGATCGTCGCGGCGCGGTGATCAGTGGTGAATATCATGACCGGCATGGCGCTGCAGTCGCTGTTCAAAAGGCCGGTGTCGGTATCGATATTACTGAGGTCCTGGCGCAGCAGGTAGTGATTCCGCGGCAGGATGCGCCACTTGATATTGCCCTCGTTCCAGCCGGCATTGACCACCTTGACGACCTTCGGCAACGTGATGACCTTCTGCACGCCCGGTGTGTTTTCGATGTGCCAGGCAAAGCGGTCGATGGCTTCCATGACGTTATAGTTTTCGGTGCAGGCATCCGGCACGGTTTCGGCGATCACGGTCAGCACGTCCACGCCAAGCGCAAATTTCCTCGAGATCAGTTCGGCGTCCTGGTTGTAGCGTGAATCGGGCCGCAATTCGGGCACGCCGGCCTCGGAATCGCCGATCTTCATGTCCCTGGCCAGCCAGAACCCGCCGGCAAACAGCACCAGCGTGACCGCCAGCGTCCATGCCGCACGCCGTCGGTTGGTGAAGTCGGCCAAAAAATTCCACAGCACCGATTTCTGTACCGATTTGTTCAACAGCCGCTGGCGGTATTTTGTCGGGTTTTTGAACTGCACCCAGGACAGCAGCAACGGCAAGAGAATCAGGTTCGTCAGGATGATGACCGCGACACCGATACTGGCCGTGATGGCGAGTTCCTGGATGATGCGTATATTGATGAACAATATGGTCAAAAACCCGATCGTGTCCGAAGCGAGCGCGATGGAACCCGGTACCAGAAGCTTTTTGATCGCCTCGCGCGACCCATGCATCGGCGAGCGGCGCGGGATATCGGTAACGGACGTGATGCCCTCGTTATACCAGTGCTCCGGGGTCCGCCCGCCGAATTCCTTCTCCACGGTCCAGGCGCTTATTTTCTGCACACCGTGACTGACACCGATGGCAAATATCAGAAATGGCGTCAGGATGTTCATCGGGTCGAGGCTGTAGCCCATCAGGTTCAGCGTGCCCAACTGCCAGACGACCGCCACCAGTGAGCAGGAAAGCGGCAGTACGGTCAGCCAGATGGACCTCGAATAGAGGTACAGGAGCAGGGCCGTCAGCACCAGTGCGATCAGGAAGAACCAGACGACCGTCTGCGCGCCGTCTGATATATCGCCGACAATCTTGGCAAAGCCGATGATATTCACGGTGAATTCAGGCCCTTCGAATTCTTTGCGAATATCCTCCAACTGGGCCGCCACTTCGCGGTAGTCCAGTTTCTGCCCGGTCTGGGGGTTTTCCTCCAGCAGGTTGGCCCAGACCATGGCGCCGGAAAAGTCGGCGGACACCAGCCGTCCGACCTCGCCGGACTTGACGATGTTCGAGCGGATCTTCCTGAACATCTCCGGCGACGGCTTGTAATCCGACGGTATGACATTGCCGCCGGCGAAACCGTCCTCGACGATCTCGACAAAACGGACATTCGGCGTGAAGATCGAACGCACGCTGGCGCGGTCCACACCAGGGATGAAGAACACCTTGTTGGTGATTTTTTCCAGAGCGTCGAAAAACGCGGGCGTGAACATGTTGCCGTCGCGCGCTATCAGCGCGACCAGTACGCGGTTGGCCCCGCCGAACTCCTTTTCATACTTCAGAAACGTCCGCATGTATTCGTGTTCCAGCGGCAATTGTTTCTTGAAGCCGGTCTCGACCTTGAGTTCCGTCATCTGGTAGACCATGGCGAGGGTGATGACCAGGAACGCCGCGACGATGCCGTAGCGGGTGTTGATCAGGGCCGTGGCGATCCTGTGCAGCCTGGTCTCCCGGACCCGTTCAGTCATTGCCGTCCCCGCTGACCTTCTTTTCCGGGAAGTGGTAAGTGCCATGTTCGCCCGTCAGTACGAAGCTTCCGTCTCCCATTGCGGCCACTGCGGAGAAATCGACACCGCTGCTATGCCGATGGACTTTGAACACTCCGTCTTTAAGGACCAGGATGATGCCGTTGTTGGCGACCAGCACGACCTTGCCGTCAGCCTGGACCGCGCCCGAAATGCTCGATTGCGTGCCGCTGTCGAGTTCCGTCCAGGTGGAACCGAAATCACAACTGCGCATTACGTGGCCGCGCAGCCCGTAAAACAACACACAGCCGGCATCGGTCTTCAACGCGCCCCACATGGAACCCTGGTAGGGCAGTGACAAGGCCTCCCAGCTTTGCCCGTCGTCAAAACTCCGATAGGAATAGCCCGCCTCCCCGGCAATCATCCGCCTGCCATCGGCAAAACGAAGCATGCCGTTGAGGTGGTAAGTATTCTCGGGGTCGACTGCGCCATCCTTCCAGGTTCTGCCGCCGTCGCTGGTATGCAGGTATAAACCGTAGGAACCGATGGCTACGCCGTGGTTTTCGTCGGTGAAGAGAATATCCATGACGGCCTGCTCGCGACCTGGGTCGAAGAACTGCCGTGTCCACGTGTTGCCGCCGTCAGCGCTGGTGATGATCACCGCATCGTGTCCGCCGGCCCACAAGCGCTGCCCGAGGCTGAAGACCGTCGTCAGCGTGGAGCGTGTCGGCACGACATCGGCCTGCTTCCAGTGCTCACCATCGTTCGACAGGATAACGTGGCCGCGCTCGCCGACGGCCACCAGCGTGCCATCAGCGCGGGTAATGTCGAGCAGCAGGGAGTGGGTGGCCAACGGCATGTGCTCGGCGTACAGGATATCGCGGCCCCCGTCCGCCGCCCCGGGGTTCGCAAATGCCACTGCGATCAACATGCATAACAGCCCGGCGAGCAATTGCACCGGCCTGCTCAGCTGACGTTGTATCACCTCCCTTGCCTGCATAGCGCCGCCAGACAGGCCGGTCGGCACCGGCCCGTGAAGCCGGATCAGCGGCGGCCGCGCGTACGCAAGGCCTGTGGCGTAAAGTCGCTCGGGTTCATTTTGACGTTGAACGTGTTGACCGGGTAATTATTGTCGAAACCCTGACCGACATACCTGCCGGATTGCAGGTCGTAATGCACCTCGATCGTACTCCAGAACGTCGGCACATCGTAATAATTGATGCAATGCGCTTCGGAGACGCGCCACAATTGCAACCGGCCGTCATAATGGTCGGTCAGCAGAATCTGGTAGCTGTCCTCGTCCAGGTAATAGGTGCGTTTGGGGTTGATGTGCCGCATGCCTTTCTTCAGATCGGCCTCGACCACCCAGACGCGGTGCAATTCATATCGCATCAGGTTCTGGTTCAGGTGACCGGGCTGAATGAAGTCGTCATTACTGACCCCTGCTGCATGGGCCTTGTAAGAGTTGTACGGTACGTACATCTCTTTCTTGCCGATGATTTTCCAGTTGAACCGGTCCATCGCGCCGTTGAACATGTCCGTCATGTCGTTGGTCCGCAGACCGTCGGAAGCCGTTCCCGGGTTGTCGTAGGCCACGTTGGGCGCGCGCCGCACGCGACGCTGACCGGGGTTGTAAATCCAGGCTTGACGCGGCTGCAGTTTCTGGTTGAGGGTTTCATGCACCAGCAGGATGTTGCCCGCCAGGCGCGCCGGGGACTCCACTTCCTGGTAGAAATACAGCAATATGTTGTTGATCGATTCAATGGTGGCGCCCGGCTGGTAGTACAAACCCAGCAGCTCCTCGCGAATGACGGTGACCGAGTACTGGCCGCTGGCCGTCGGTGCAATCTGGTTGTTATAGCGAACGCCGCCGATGCCCTTGTACTTGAGCTTGTGGTTCCACATCAGTTCATAGGCGTTCTCGGGGAACGGGAACGGAAACCCTTCCGCCGCATCGGCAACCCCCTCGCCGTCGGCGACCAGTTTTGCGGTGGCGCCGTTCTTGGCGGTCATTTCGTAGATCCGCTGCGGGAACGAGGCCGAGCGCCGCGTCGGATACACGTCCATGAAGTAGGTATCGGGATACTTTTCGAACATGGCCTGCAGGCCGACGCTGAGCTTGTCCGCGTACTGCTTGTAGTTGGCGCCGGTGATCCGGAACAGCGGCTTGTCGTCCGGGAACGGATCCTCATGATGGTCTCCCGGCTTGTAACCGGCCGGCGGTTGGGTGATGCCGCCGGTCCACGGCGGGATCGTGCCGTCCGCATTGCCGGCCCGCTCGGAACCCATCGGCGTCAGGTCTTCACTGAGGCGGTGAACCTGGTCGGGGTGCGGGCCGGCGAACGCCTGGCCGGCGGCCAGGCATGCCGCCAGTGCGATTCCCATGCAGGTTGGAAGTGTTCGTTTGCTTAATAGTCGCATGACATTCTCCGGCAATCAGAATGAGTAACTGATACTCGCAGTGTAGAAGTCCCGATCCTGGAGCAGGTTGTACCGGCCGCCGCCCATGTAGTTGGTGTAGGCGAAATCCAGAACCCATTTTTGCAGGTAATTGAAGCCGAGCCCGACCGTCAAGGTCTTGCGCCCGTCGACGAAAGAGCCGCCCGGTCCGGGCGTCGTGCCGTTGACGTCATGCGCCCAGGCCAGCCTCGGTGCAACCGTCCAGGCGCCGACGACGTTGTTGTACTCGGGACGGATCAACACGCGGTAGCCCCAACTGAAATCGTCGGCGAAACCGTCAGGCTCGGTCATCGGGTTGCGGAAATCCCCGCTGAGGTAATCCGGGCCGCCGCCGAGATCGGTGCCCGGCCCGTTGAAGCGCAAAACGTCCTTGGACGGCAGGTTCGGCACGTAATTGAAACCAACCTCGGCCACGAAGGCGACCTGGTCGGCCTTGAGGGCATTGTTCGGCCCGAACAGCTTGGTCGTGGTGGCCTGGGCCTGCCAGGACTTGAACCTGCGCCAGCCCCGGATTTCCTCGCCCGGAGCGAAATTGCCCAACTGGCTCTTGAAGCGCAGCACCGGCGCCGGGATCAGCGGGTTCAGCGGCGACAGGCCGGCGAACAGGATCTCGACGTCGTCGATCTGCAGCGGCGCATTCGGCCGGTAACTGACCTCACCCGCCAGCGCCCAGGTGCCGATGTTGCTGTTGAAACTGGCGCCGATGAGGTGGATATCTTCCGGGTACTCGGTCCAGTAGGTGCCGCTGCCCAGCGCCTGGCTGGTAATGGCCGAACCGCTGATCAACGGCAGCCGGCTGTGATAGTTGAGGTAATACAGCGCAAACTCGGTGCTGTTCAGGTTGTCGGCGAAATAACGCAAGGCCACACCGAACTGTCCCTTGTCACTGGGCAGGCGACTCTTGGCCCGCGGGAACGACAGGCTGCAACCGGTCGCCACCAGCGTTGGCGGCAGTCCCGTGTCAGATGCCGCGTAGTTGCCCTGTCCGCAAACCGTTCCGTAAAGATCCGGGTTGATCACCGGCTGCGGTACCCCGCCGAAACCGAGCATGACGTAGGAAGCGCCCGGTGTCGCGATGTCGTTGGTGCTGAAGAACGCGCCCGCCGGGTCCGGTATGATCTTGCGGTACTCGAGCATGTACAGCGCTTCCACCGACGTGTTCTGCGTCAGGTCCATGGAACCCCAGAGCATGTTGACGCCTTCGAAGGCTTCTTTCAGTTGGGCCCCGGCCGCACGGAGGCGGGACACGTCGACCGGGTTGATGATATTGATCCCGCCCTGGATGAAGGTCGACTCACCCCAACTCACGACCTGCCGGCCGACACGCCAACTCAGCGTGTGTTCGCCCAAGCCCTGGTTGCCCCAGATATACAGGTCCAGCAGGCGCGCGTCCTTGCCGACGCGTTGTTTCGCATCGTGCGAGAGAAACGCCTTGTCGTGGTTCTCCAGGTCGTAGAAGGCCATAAAGCGTGTAAAGGCGCCGAAATTGCGCCAGCGGAGGTCCAGTTCCGACGTGATCTTGGCCGTGTTGGACACGAGGTCACCGGCGTCGGGATAGTTCAGGCCGCCGTCGTCGTTGTTGACCGACCAGCGCCCGGGCGCCGCCCGCTGGCCGGCGTTGTCCAGCAAGAACGTGGTCGGGTTGAACCAGGCCTTGCCGATGAATTTCTCTTTCGCGTCCGTCGCGCGCCACGTCGCGCCGAAGCTGATCGTCGTATCCAGGCTGCCGGTCATCTCCCCGCTGGAAAAATCCAGGGCCGAGGCTGCCGTGCTCGCCATTGCGGACAGCAGCAGGCAGGTTAACACGGCGCCTGCAAGGTGCTTGCGTTGGCTCTTCATTTTCGTTTCCCTAATGGCCCTTAACGTACTGGTTTTCGCAAGATCAGTTTTCACGGCGCACCCCCCGCCTCAAAGGCACCTGCACCGCCTGCGGAGACGCGGCGGCCACCGGTTCGGATTTGCCCTTCGATTTCCCGTCCGTGTTTCCGGCCTCGCTGACCCCCGGTTGGACGTTGACGGCGGGCACCGCGATGATCGGCACCATCGTGCTCTGGTCCGTGACCTGGATCAGGCCGCCGTGCGAGGCGATGAACGAGGCCATCTGTGTCTGCATTTCAACGGTCGCAGCCACGGAATACGCCGGGCTTATGAGCGAACCGTGCTCGGCCGGCGGCAGGAAGCGCGCCGCGGCGCGTAAACCGTCGGGACTTTGCAGCGTGCTGCTGTAGGGCGTCAGCCCACCGACCGCGATCAGCGGTTCGGTGCCCGACAGCGGCGCCGTGTCCACGTAATTCGGGACAACCGTGTCACCGATCACTTCATGCAGCATGATCGGTGTGACACCGGCAGCCTCCTGCACCCAGTTGACCGGGTCCGCGGAATCCAGCACGGTCTGCCAGGCGATGAAAAACTGCTCGTAGTCCGCAGTGCCTGGTTCCAGACCCGCTCCGGCGTACAGGCCAGCGCGGATGGGCGGACCAAAAGTGGGAGATGCTTCCGCGAATCGGGCGATACCGCCGCCCGGCGCGGACAGCACGGAACGCGAAATCAACGGCTCATAGGCGCTGAGGATCGTGCCGTGCATGGCGCCCCACGAATGTCCGACATAGGCGATGTTGGTGCCGTCGGTGTCCGGCACCGTGTCATCGTCGAAATCCATTTGCGGCACCGACAAGGCCAGCACGGACAGGTCGGCGACGCCCTGCCGGATCGTGTCGCGCCCGGTCAGCATGCTGGCGAGCGCAGCGCTCACCCAGTGCGTGCCCGACGGGTCGATCAGGCCGTCCGGTCCCGGCGCACCTGTCTGGTTATTGATGATATCCGTGTCGAAGGTGCGTTCGTTCGCGACCGGCGCAAAGGGTGTGTTCTCAACGTAAAAACCGGCCAGTTGGGGCTCCTCGTCCGGATTGACTCCGTGCAACGGAAAATCGATCGCGACCGCCGCGTAGCCGATGGAGGCCAGCGTATCGGCGATCGCCAGCAAGTCGGTGCGGTTACGCGTGATGCCGTGGCCGTATATCACGACCGGCCAGCCGCCGGCGGGCTTGGCATGCCCGGAATACGCGTTCGGCACCGTCACCAAGAGCGGCACCGTCTGCATGCCGGTCAAAACCGGCATCGGGTTGGCGACCGTGATATTGGTCGAAGTCGGGTCGAGGCCGTACTGGTCGAACGGCGGCACGTAAGCGCCCGGCGCGGCCTTCCAGAACCCCGTCAGCGCGGCCGTGGGATTCTCCGGCGTCGGTATGCCCGAGTAATACGGCAGCGTGATGATGCCAATTTCGATATCGGCGATGCCCGCCCCGCCCACCGCGGCCGTCGTCATCATGGTCGGCACGATCGTCGTCGGCGCCGGCTGGGCCGCGGCCCGCAGTTGTTTCAGCGTCCGCGTAACCGATTCGGTCTGCACCGTCCAGCTGAGGATGATGTCGTCCGGGTCGATACCGGCGTAGGCGGCCGCGTTCAGCTCCATGCTCTGGGTAGCCTGCCTGAGCGGCTCGAGGTTTTGCGCCGTCTCGTCGTCGATCAGCGAGTAAGTACTGTGGCCGTTGGCGTCGACCCAAGGCGTGCGCCGCTTGGTCAGGAAATACGTCGTGTCCGGGGTCGCGTCGTTGCCGGCAGCATCCTTGATGCCGTTGGTCAGCACGGCCATGTAGGCCGTGTACTCGTGCAGCGGGCGCAGCGGCAGAATGACAACGTTGCTGCCGGAGGCCAGCGCAAAGTAATCGAGACCGGGCGTCAGTTCGCGGACAATACTGGTCACCGCGACGAACGATTGGGTCGTGACCTCGAACACCCTGACCGATTGCCCCGGCACGACGGAGGCCGGGTCGATGGCGCCGGGCTGGCCGTTGACGTCGACAAAACCGGTCACCCACTTCTCGGTGGTGCTGAAGCCGTCGAGCGCATCGAGCGCCACTATCGGGTCGCCGTAATCGGTCGGGTCCGCGGCCGGGATATTCAGCGTCAGGTCGGTGGTGTCCGTGAACGCCAGGTTCGACGGAAACGGGATAGGACCGTCAGGCGGGGCGAAACTCGCCGTCAGCACGCCGGTGACGACACTGCCGTCCTTGTTCAGCGCCGGACCGTACTGGGCGCTGACGTTGAGCGTGAAAAGTGACAGGAACAGCAGGATTAGACGCTTACTCATGATTGAGCTCCCCATAAAAAGTGCAGTACCAATACGCCGTTATGCCGCGAGCCCGGAGCCGGGCGGGCCGAAGTCCGCTCGCGGGCAAGGCTGAATTTGTGTTATTTAACAACCCCATTGACTGCTTCTCTGGCTGGCAGTCTCTTGCGCGTGCAATAGGTCATTTTCCAATCATACGGCAGCGTATGCAAAAACAAAAATGGCAAATTGGATGTTGTTGATCTAAATCAAACGGCTTGTCGTCATGGAATACGGCGCGGGCGGTGGATTAGACTGCGCTTAACACCGGGGAAAGCATGACGAACGTGTTCACTATCGATATCCAGGCTAGCCACCAACTGGTCCATGCCGGGGCTTTGCGCGCCGCCGAAGCGTTGTCGCGCGATTTGGCGGAAAGGTTCGCTATCGCTTATCACTGGGAAGACGAGGTGATTGTGTTCCAGCGGCCCGGTATCCGCGGACGCATCCGCGTACAGGACACCAAGATCGCGGTAGAAGCGCACCTGGGTCTGATGTTGACGCTGTTGCAAGATTCCATCGAGCGGGAAATCGTTCGCTATCTCGAGGAGCACTTCGGCTGCCGCTTCCGATAGCGGCGAAGCCACTGATCAAACGAAGCGGCCATGACCGCCGCGTCACCGCCCAACACGCCCGCCGTGGCGTGGCACCCATGCTGCAGGGAGCCATCCTGCTACAATCGGCGTGATGAAGCGCCGCGACACACGTGAATTGATCCTCGCCACCAGTCTCGCGCTGTTCAACGAACTGGGCGAACCCAATGTCAGCACCAATCATATCGCTGACGCGGCCGATATCAGCCCGGGCAACCTCTATTACCACTTTAACAACAGGGAGGAGATCGCCCTTGAACTGTGCAAACGCTACCTGCTCGAAATCCAGCCGATGCTGGCAACCGAAAAGGGCGCAGCCACGGACATGGAAGACCTGTGGCTGCGACTGCACCTGATATTCGAGCTGATGGGCCGCTACCGCTTTTTGTTCCGTAACCTGCCCGATCTGTGCGACCGCGTCAGCAATTTGCAGCGCGCGTTCCAGGGCCTGCTCGGGCGCCAGCGTTCCGCGCTGCTGGCCATGATCGGGGCGCTGCGGGGTAAAGGCATCCTCGAAATCGATGCCAATGAAAGCGAGGTCCTGGTCGAATCCATGCTTTTGGCGATAAACTGCTGGATTCCGTTCGCCCAGGTCAGCGCTGACCCCGGCCTGTCCGACGGACGGCTTCAGGCCGATGCGGCCGCACGCGTCCTGCACCTGGTCCTGCCTTACGCCAGGGAACCCGAAGCCGGCCGCCTCGAAGCGCTGGCGCTCCGCTATCGGCAAAACTAAGGCTTTGCGGTGTCGTGTCAAAAAAGGCCGGCGAGGCGCCGGCTTTTATTCACTCCTGGCGGGTTTTTGCCGCCGCTTTGGCCGCGTTCTTCTGTGCCGGCTTTGCCGCCGTTTTCCTCGCTACCCGCTTGCGTGTCTTTGCGGTCCTGGTCGCGGTACTTGCAGTGAGCGCGCTCACCCTTTGCGACAGGGATTCAACACGATCGGACAGCTTGCTCACCTCCTCGGCGGTCGGCACGCCGAGACGGCCCAGCACCCGCGCAACGCGATCTTCGAAGATGTTCTCGAGCTTGTCCCAATTGTCGGTGGCCTGCTGAC
This sequence comes from uncultured Gammaproteobacteria bacterium, assembly GCA_963774415.1. GTDB lineage: Bacteria > Pseudomonadota > Gammaproteobacteria > Xanthomonadales > SZUA-36 > SZUA-36. The sequence goes on from CAVZEU010000005.1 coordinate 74,715, forward strand.
GCACCGCCCCGACCCTGGAGTCCACGTCGCCCTTGATGTCACCCACGGCCGATTCAGCCGCATTACGGGTTTTCTTTTCCAGCTTCTTGCCCTCCGAGACCAGCTTTTCGAACAGTTTGTTGCCCTGCTCGATCAGCTTGCCGCTCTCGGCCTGGGCGACGGATACGGCACCGAGGCCGGCGAGCCAGATTTCACGCGCGGAATCCAGTACCGGCGCGGCAAACCCGGGTGCGTCGCGCCTGGCCTGTGTCTTTCCCGAAGGCTTCTTTTCCGAAGTTTTCTCTGTCATTTCAACCTCTTTGCTCCATTGAGTCTTGGCTCAGCGATGCTTGCATTTTAGCCGCAAAATTTAGAGCAAACACACTAGCCCGCATATTGCACCAGCCGGCCACTGGCCTCACCATAAGCTGATGAATTTGCAAAACAGAATGACGATTTATCAAATTTATTCCAAGGTACACTTTGTAACCGGCCAGCGACCTATCCCGGCCCTGCCTTGTCCAGGCACACCTGGGCTTGGGCTTCCCTCCAGCCATAGCTTTGGCTATGGCTCTCAGTCCAGCCCGGCGCCCAGCCGCACCTGTTCTGCAGCAGCATCCGGGATGCTGGTGCAATATCCGGGCTAGCCGGATGCTTGGTCAGAAACAATGCGGCCGTAGCAGTAACGCCTTTGCGCCAAAACCGTGTTGCACTTTTCCGGCGGCGTCCCGGCTACCACCGATAAGCGCCGCTCAGGCTCACCTGGCGGCCGACGGCGGGTGTCCCCGGGTAATACTGGTAATGGCTGTCGCTCACGTTGTCCACCGCCAGCGTGAGGACAAAGGCATCGACCGCCGGCGGGTTCCAGGCCAGCGAGAGGGCGCCGAAATACGCGCTTTTCCCGTGCTGGCGCAGCGGGTTGTCCTGCTGCACCCGGTACTCGTTGTCGAGGCGCAATTCCACCTGCTTGCTCATGTCCCAGCGCAATGAAAGCGTTGCCCTGTGGCGTGCGAAATTGAGGGCATAGAAACTCGCGTCGACCAGGCTGGTGCCATAGTCGGCGTTCTTGTGGAGCCACGTATAGGCGGCGACCGCGTGCAGCGTTTGCCAATTCCTGGCAGCGATCACTTCCGCACCGAACACATCGATATCCACCGCGTTGGCCTGGCGCGCGAAGGGCGCACCCGTAAAATAGGTCCAGTCGACCAGGTTGTCGTCCTTGCGATAGAACAGCGTCGCCAGGGCGTTCCAGGCCGGTGTTTCCCGGCTCGCCGTGAGCGCCAACTGGCGGGCTCTTTCACGGCCAAGGTCGGGATTTCCGCCGAACAGGCCCGCGGGGGGCGACTTCAGGGCCGTGTAGCCCGGCAACTGCGACGTCGCGGCATATTCCAGCGCCACGCGGGTGCTGCCGCCCGCTGACGAACTGCGCATGCTCAAACCAATCAGCGGCGAGACGGCGCCGCCGTCTCGATTGGAGTTGTCCAGGCTCGCGCCGGCCCGCAAGCGGACGACACGCGTGGCGGAGCGGGCAAGATCGATCGCCGGCACCAGCGTGAGCTTGAGATAGCGGCGAGCGTTGAAGCCGCCCCCGGTGAGATCGGTCGAACGCACCAGCCGGTCGGCCGTCAGTTGCCCGCCGAACCGCCAGTCGATGCGCCCGCCGCGCCAGCCTGCCTGGACCGCGGCGGCCCAGACCCGCGTCTTGTGGTCGAACGAGCCGGGCCTGCCGGACTCCTTGGTGGTGCGGTCAAAATCGTAGTTGTCCACCAGTCCGCGGTAGTAAGCGCTGAATACCGCCCAGCCCTCAGCGCTTTCCCGGCGGTGGTTCAGCAGCAGCAGCCGTGTCTTGGTGTGATCGGTCTCCGCGAGCGAGGCAAAACCCGTGTACGCGCCCGGCCAGCCGAAGAACTTGTCCTGGTAGGCCAACAGCAGGTCCGTCTGCGTGTTCCCCTGCCGGCGCTGCAGGTGCAGGTTGTAGCGGCTGAATTCGTGATCGCCGTTGGCGACCGTGCCGTCGCCTTTCGAGTAGGCGGCCGATAGCGCCATGGCCGATACCCGTCCGCCGGTCCCGCTTCGCGCCCATGCCTGCCGTATCGAGCCGTAGCCCAGACTGTCGTTGCCGGCGCCCAGCAGGGTATCGCCGCCCGCGGCGACAGCCGGCAGCGAATACGCGAGCGTCGCCACGTTCGAATTAAAGCCGAGAACGGCGTTATCGATGCCGGTCCGCACCCGGGGCGGCGTCAAAAAGCGCGGATCGATCGGCAGGCCCGCTGAATAATGGCCGGTCTGCGGGTCCATGATGGTTGCCGCACCGACGGCAAAACCGGTATTTTCAAAAACGCCGCCTTCGACCGTTACGTCGGCCTGGCCTTCCGGCAAGCCGCGCGGCTGCAATTCGGTCTGCGGGTCGAATCGAAGGCGCGTGGCCAGCGACGCATAGCTGCCGGCGGGCTGCAAGTTGGCTACGCGTCTGCCGATGACCCTGACCTCGTCCAGCGGCTGCTCGTCGGCCAGCACCGCGCTCGTAACGAACAACAGCAACAGGCAACACAAACTGCGGCGGCTCACCGTGTGCCCGAACGCGCTTGGGCGACGGGCCGGCAATGGGTCACCGAGCGTGAAAACACCATGCCGCTGCAAGCGGGCATGCCGAAAGAGACAGATCCATTTTGAAGCACGCAAAACATAGTTCCTTTAATTCAGACCGAGCCAGCGGACTGCCCGAATCAGGCGGCAACGACAGAACGCCAGCGGACCGGAACGGTCATCCGTTTCCCGTGAGCGCTCGAGCGGGCGCATAGGGGCGGATGCCGCTCCAGCGATTTTCACCGGGTCTTCGGCCGCACCGCCACGGGGTCCTATAATGCCATCGATTCCGGCCGGAACGACCGTTCGCCGCACGTCACTATCCAGCCGCGGCTAGTTTAGCTTAAAGTAACGTCTCACGGCGGCGTCATCGTTAGTTGCGTGCCGGCCACAGGCCATGCAAGCTATGATCTGGTTCATTATCACACTGTTGCTCCTGTGGGCGTTCGAGCGCTTCTACCTGCGCGGCCCGGGGCCGGCAGATTATCCCGTCCCGAATGAGCCGGAAGCAGTCCGCCGTTTCGGCTCCGCGGCGCACCAACAGTCCGAATTTGCAGCCGTGGCCAGGCAAGTGGAAAGCCTGTCCGGCGAGATCGCGGCGCATCTGCGCAGGCACAATTTCACCGCCGCACGAGAATTGATGGACAGGCTCGGCGAAGACCGCCGTTACAGCAGCCGTTTCCAGCGCACTGAAGCCGACGGCGTGGCGGCGGAATGGGTGCTGGCGCCGGGCGCCGACCCGCAACGGCGTGCGCTCTATATCCATGGCGGCGGATTCGTGATGGGCAGCAGCCGCAGCCACCGCACGATCACGAGCAAATTCTCCGATGTCTGTGGCTGTGCCGTTCTGGCCGTCGACTACCGCTTGCTGCCCGAAAATCGATTCATGGACGCGGTCACAGATTGCCGAAACGCATACCAATGGATGCTGGAAAACGGGCCCGCGGGTGCTGGCAAGGCGCAGCGGGCGTTTGTCGCCGGCGACTCCGCGGGCGCTACGCTGGCCCTGTCCTTGGCCGCCTGGCTCAGGGACAGGCGCCTGCGTCTGCCGGACGCGGTCGTGGCCATGTCGCCATTGACCGACAGCACCTTTTCCGGCGCCAGCATACGCGAGAATCTGGCCACCGACGTCATGCTGGCCCCCGCACTGCGCCCGCTGGTCAGGCTGCCCCCGTTCCTCAGAAGCCTCTCGATCGTTTGGGCTTATCGAGTCCGGCCCGCGAATCCCATCGCATCGCCGCTTGTCGGTGACCTGTCCGGCCTGCCGCCGACGTTGGTACAGGCCAGCGATGCCGAAATGCTGCTGGACGACGCCCGCCGTTATGTTTACAAGGCGCGGGCCGCGGGCACGCCAGCCAGGCTGCAGACCTGGGCCGGCATGTTCCACGTTTTCCAGATATTCGAACGTGAGTTGCCGCAGGCACGCGACGCTTGGACCAAAATTGGCCAATTCATCACGCAACAAGCGGTCCAGCCGCCCGCGCCACAAGAGCGCGGCTGAACGCCGCGCTTACTGTGCGAGCAGCGCCTCGCAGAGGGCGACGTTGTCGATCGCGACACGCTCGATCGGTATAATTCCCTGCCTGTTGATCGACGGGATGTCGTACTCGACAGTACCCGAGTTGCAACTGTGAAAGGTCAGCGTCACCGTGCCGTCCGAACCCGGCGGATCGGTTTTTTCCAATTCGGTCGCCGTATCGAAGATGCCGCCCGAAGTGATGGTGATGTCCATGACCACGTGGTCACCGTCGATCGGGCCCAGCGCCGTCAACCAGCGGTGGCCGGGATCAGCGAGATGAGCGGCCACGTCCTCGGCGGGACGTTCCGTATCGTAAGTGAACCATGCCAGTGACACCGTGCCCAGGTCGGGAAATACCGTGATAAAGAATCCCTGGCCTTTGGTGACTTTGTAATACCACGCGTCGTTCAGGCCCGCGTTGATCCGGAACGCATTGAACTCGGTCAGGTCAAAAACGCGCGCCTGGCCCGACTGGCTGCCATTACCGTCGTTCTGGTCGGCACCGGCAGCGACGCGGTTGCCGTTGGCAGACAGCGAAACCGAGCCGCCAAAAGCGTCATAGGCGGCCTCACCGTCGATGTCCGCCCCGATCCGCGTCCAGGTGGCACCCGACCATTCGTACAGGCGCACCTGGCCCGCATAATCACCATTGTCGTTATTGCTGTTGGCGCCGATCGCGAGGCGCGTGCCATCCCCGGACAATGATACCGAATGACCGGAGAAGTCCTCAGCCGCTTCCCCATCGATATCGGTACCGAGCTGGCTCCAGGCCAGGCCGGACCATTGGAAAACCCGCACGTGGCCGGAATAGGCGCCGTTGCCGTCGTTCCCGGGGGCGCCGACCGCCAGGCGGTTGCCGTTGGATGACAATGAAACCGAAGTGCCGAACCAATCCCCGGCGGCTTCCCCGTCAATATCCGCGCCCAGTTGTCTCCAGGCTCCGTCGGACCATTCGTAAACGCGCGCATGGCCCGACTCCGCGCCGTTACCGTCGTTACCCCAGGCTCCCAGGGCGACGCGTTCACCTCTCGCGGACAGCGACACCGCCTGCAGATGGTCGTTGACGCTTTCACCTTCGATGTCTGCACCGATTTGGATCCAGTCCGAACCTGACCATTCGAAGATGCGCACATGGCCGGCGTTTTCAGCCGCACCATCATTCTCGGCTGCGCTGACGGCCAGGCGCTGGCCGTTAGCCGAGAGCGAAACGGAGTAACCGGAATTGTCGCCGGCAGCTTCACCGTCGATGTCGGAACCGAGCTGACTCCACCTCCAGGCCACTCCGCCCATCCACTGATAAACGCGCACGTGGCCCGAGTACTCTCCGCCGCCGTTGTTGGTGGTGGCGCCGACAGCCAGGCGGTTGCCGTCTGCCGACAGCGAAACCGAATAACCCGAAGCGTCGTAGGCGGCCTCGCCATCGATATCGTCGCCGAGTTGCGCCCAGTCGTAATTCGACCATTGGTAGTAGACACGCACATGGCCGGAGTCGGGCCCGTTGCCATCATTCTGGGGCGCACCGACGGCCAGTAGGGTGCCATCCGCAGACAGTGATACCGAAAAGCCGGAATGATCCCCGGCGGTTTCCCCATCGATATCCCTGCCAATCTGCGTCTGGGCCAGGGCCGGGCCGGACAACAGGCCGATCACCGCGGCCACGCACAAATAGCGGCGGGCATGCCCGCCTGGGCGTGCTGAGTCTGCACGTTCACACCGGGCCCAAATGGCCTGTAGGAAAATGTTTTGACGTGAATAAATCATGATGACCTCCTTCGATGCAGCAACGCCGCTGCCGGATCGGGAGGTTATCGGGTTTTTCTTGGCGGGCTTATATGGACACCCTGTCGACTCGACTCGTCAGCGACCGGAGATCCCAACACAAATTATACGCCTACGCGTCGAAATTACCTAGTTTTCATCGCTCGAAAAGCGTGGCGGGCGACGGCGTCGACCGCTGGAGCGGTTACGGCGGCATACGCCGGGAGTCTACCCTGCGCTCTTCCGTACGGCCTTCGCGAGTTGTTTCAACACGCGTTGAGCCGTGTGGTGATGTGAGGTCAGTTTGCCGCCGTATATGCTGATGACGTTTTCCAGTTTCCGCGCGTGGTGCAAACGCGTTTCCCGGCTGCGGTCGAATAGGCGCCTGGCGCTGACCGGCAGCACGCGCAAGCCGGCAAAACTGTCTATAACCTGTTCCCGCCTGACCGGATCGGCGAAGTAGGCGTTGCGGGTGTCGAGCAGGTACTCGATCTCCGCTTCCAGCGGCCTCACGTTTGCCGGGTCACCGTGATAAGGGGTCTCGGTCGTTCCGACCATGGTATGTCCCTTCCACGGCATCACGAACACCGCCCGCCGGTCTGCGGGAGCCTCGATATAGTAGATCCCGCGCCTGAGCGCACCGGGGATCACGATATGCGTGCCTTGTACCAGGTCAATATCCAAAACCGGCAGTGCCGGCCTGAACTTCTCCAGCACCAGGTTGACCCAGGGACCGCTCGCGTTGACGACGGTTCTCGTTTCCAGTTCATGCCCGCCATCGGCGGCACGGTAGAAAATTGTGCAACAGCGCCTGCTGCATTCGGCACCCCGGAAGGTGGCGCCGTAACGCACTCGCGCCCCCAGGCCCTCCGCCTGTTGCACGAGCCTCGTGGTCAGGCGCAGGTCATCCGTCTGCGCGTCCCAGTAGCGAAATACCCGCTTCAGGCCCTGGGTCTTGAGGCCGTCCAGTTGCGGCCAGTCACAGCGCTCGACGTGTTTGAAATCCTTGCCACCCAGCAGCCGGTAAAGGTTCAGGCCGAGCGCGATCATCCAGGTTTTCCGGTGCGTGTGCTCGTATACAGGTATATGGAACGGCACGAGTCTGACCAGGTCGGATTGTTCCCTGAGCAGGCGGCGGCGCTCGACCAGGCATTCGCGCACCAGCCGGATTTGGCCGCTTTCGAGGTAACGCAATCCGCCGTGTATCAGTTTCGAAGACTTGCTCGAAGTGCCCTGCCCCGGTCCGCTGTATTGCTCCAGCAACAGGACTCGCCAACCGCGTTGCGCCGCGTCCCTGGCAAGGCTGGCGCCATGGATCCCCGCGCCGATGACGACGAGGTCAAAGTCCACGCCGGTTCGCCCGCCGTTGCAGAACCGGGTGCTGCAACAGACCACCGATGTCGGCTGTCTCGATGAGATCGACGCCCAGTGCCGCCCAGTCGAGCGCCGCCTCGGGATCGACGATATCGTACAGCATCCACTGCCAGTTCCCCGGCCACGGCGCCCGGCCGGCCGGCAGTTTAAGGTGGTTGCAAATGAGAAAATCGGGATGCAGCTGCTCGGCCAGGGTTCGGCTGGCGTCGTCGTAACTCTCCAGCACCCAACCCGTGCGGATGCCGGCGCAATGCCGCCGGCACCAGCGAAGTGCTTCCCGGTTGAAGGAAATCAACACGCAATCTGTTCGCTGCAATAACAGGGGCGCCAACTCCTCCATGACCCTTGCCAGACCCCAGTGATCGATACTTTCCTGCTTCAGCTCCACCATGCAAGCTGCGCCGGGAAAGGAAGACAGCCTGCGCAAAACACCCTTCAGCGTCGCCACTGCCGTCGGCAAAAACCGGTCGCCGAAACGGGCGGGTTCGTGAACGGATATGCCGATGCCATCGCTTTCGAGCCCAAATACCGATTGATCCCGGCCCGCGGTCCGCCTGAAGTTGTCGTCATGCAACAGGACAAAGCCGCCGTCACGGCACAACTGGATGTCGAACTCGAGCCAGGGAGCACCCAGGTCCAGGGCGGCTTCGAGCGAGACCCAGGTGTTCTCCGGGTAGCATCTCAGGTAACCGCGGTGGCCTACCAATTGCGGAATCGGTGGGCTTATCTTGGCGCGGGAGACCGGCGGCATCATTTCTCCAACAGTTTGCCGTAGCCGCCCGATATCAGCCGGGCAGTATCCAGTAGCGCTCGCGGCAGGCTCATTATTCCCTGCGGGCAGGCAATGTAGCGCGGCCGCCACCGAGGATTGAATTTTTCCTTGTAGGTACGCAAACCCTCGAAGTTATAAAAGCCCTCTCCATGACTGAAAATCAAGTTGCCGAGCTTGTGCCAAAGCGGCGCCAGTGCGTGCTGGTCCAGGCCCGAAAGAGGTGCCATGCCGAGGTCAAACCACGCGTACCCGCCGGCTTTCGCCCATAACATCAATTCGACGAAAAGAAAGTCCATGATCCCGTTGGGTGCGTTCCTGTTGAACCGCATCAGGTCCACGGACAGCTCGCCGCCGCGCGGCGCCTGCCACAAGTTCGCAAAGGCCACGATGGCGCCATCCAGGCGTACGACCGCGCAATCGAATTGGCTGACGTAGCGCGCGGAGAACGAACCCAGGGAAAAGCCCTTTTCGCCAGCCCCTTTCTCATCCAGCCACGCATCGGAGACCGCACCCATTTTCGCCGCGATGTCAACGACGTCCTGCGCCGCCACGACTTCGAACAGGGCGCCCTCTTTCAGTGCCTTGTTCCGTGCGTAGCGAAATTTTGCATTCCTGTTGCCTTCCAAACCAAACTCATCCAGGTCCACCCGTGCGTCTTCACCGATTTTTGCCAGGCTCAACCCCATATCCAGGTAGAGCGGGAGCGTCTCGGCCGAGACCTTGTAAAATACCCCGCGCCCGTCGTAACGGTCCACCATTTCCCTGAAGGACCAGACCAATTGATCCCATTCGGATTCGGGCCCGACCGGATCTCCCAGGGCAATCCAGCTTCTGCCGGTTTGCCGATACATGATGAAACCCTCTCGGCTGGGTGAGAAATGAAATTGCTTGTCCCCGGTCAACGCCGCATTGGCGGACGCGTCCTTGCAATCGCGCACGATGTTCCGGACCCGCTCGGTTTGCCCCTCGGGCGCCAAAGCCGGCAACGGCTTGCGGCCGGCATGGAAAATCTTCCAGAGCGCCACGCTCATGGCGGTGATGCCGGCGACCAGGCTTGCCCGCAACATCCGCGGCGCGTCGGCATGCAAAGCGAATTGCCACCAAAGATCGTTGGAGTAGCTCACTTGTCGAAAACTGACGAGGCCGACCCAGAATACGAAGCCGAGCGCCAATACGATGGACGCGACCCAGCCCGTCGTAAACTGTTGCGAAGCGACCGAGCCGCGGCGATAGAATTCATCTTGCGACACCCGCAGAATCAGGAAGACGATGGACAGGGTCGCGGCCTCTTCAAAATCCAGCCCTTTGAGCAAGGAAACGACGACACCGCCGGCGAGCACCAGCAAAGCGGCAAAGTAGGCGCCGCGCAAGCGCCTGGCCAGACCTCGGGCCAACACCAGAAGGCCGACCCCCAGGACACTTCCTGCAAGATGCGACAGTTCCAGCACCGGCAACGGAATTCCCCGGGCAATGAAATTCAGGCGGCTTACGACCGCCGGGGTCGCGCCTGAAACCAGCAACACGACGCCGGCAAGGAACACGGCCACGCTGACGACCTGCGGTACGATGGCAGAGAGCCATCCTCCGACTTTTCCGCTCGAGGAAACGAGCACGGAGCGATGCTGCTTGATTTCGTTGATGGTCAGGAGCAACAGGGCGAAACACAGCGGCAAGACATAATAGATCACCCGGTAGACGAGCACGCTGCCCAGCAGCACGGTTCGGTCCACCCCGGGCAGACCCATCAGCATAATGGCTTCGAAAACCCCGACCCCGCCCGGAATGCTGCTGACCAGGCCTGCAGACATGGCTACGAGGTAAATCCCGAGGAAGGGAAAGAAACCGAACGGCAGTTCCGGTCCGATCAGCACGTAAAGCGTCGCCGCGGATAACATCAAGTCGATGACGGACAGGCAGACCTGTGCCAGGCCGATGGCTGGCCGCGGGAAAGACAGCATCCATTTGCCGACGGTGATTGGCTGGCTCACGGAAACCGCAAGTAACAAGTAAACCGCGGGTATGGCGAGCAAAAACAGGCCAGTTGAATGTAACGCGAACTCTGAAAGCCCCAAGGCCGGGGCTGTGGCAACAGGCAAAACCAACAGCGCAGCTCCGAGCAGCAAGGCTGCGCCCAGGACAAAAGTCGTCGATACGAAGACGATGACCTTGGCTATCTCGAAACCCGACAGGCCCTGCAGGGAATACATGCGATAGCGAATAGACCCGCCCGATAGTGCTGCGAAACCGACGTTCTGTCCCACGGCAAACGCCATGAAAGCCGTCTGTGCGCAACGGGCGTAGCCGAGCTCGTGGCCAATGTAGCGCATGGCCAGCGTGTCATAACCGGTCAAGACGACGTAACTGCCCACGGTAAAGAGGCCCGCGGCCAGCAACGCGGCCCACGGGATCGAACGCATTTGTATGGCGATGTCCTGCAGTTGCAGGCTTTTGAGCTCATGGTGTAAAAACCAAAGGGACGCGCCCAGGATGAGGAGGCTGACAGTTGCTCCCGCAATGCCGCGGGCCCGGCCGCCGAACCTGGCTCGCAAACGCGGCGTTGTCCTCGTAGCCGCAACGGGTTCCCGGGTTTTTGCCATGCTTTCCGCTCGATCCTGGCCAGGCTTTCAGGTTCAATTTACGCAAGTGGGTCAAGGGTACGATTAGGACATACGGCGGCGCTTTTCCACCGCCGTGACGCCCGCGATCGCGCCGCCGCCGGCATTGCCGGCCTTGACCATGCCCGGCCACCATTGTAACGGAAGTCCGGGCGCGCGCAGTCTTCCGCCTGCTCGACCCCGAGGCCATCCCGGCAGCGCCAATCCCGGACGGCTGCCGCGGTGGCTTGACAGCGCTGGACCTTGTCACTTCTCTCCCCGGGCGGGTCATCGACTGCTACCGCCAAAGCCTGCTACAGTAACCGCCTGGGGTTCTGTTTTTCGCTTGGGAAAGCGGGAAACGCGATGACCTGAAACCGTCCCGGCACGGGCCTGCGGGCATCCTGCCCCGGTGACCAACGAGTAATTTCACCATGCCCATCGCTATCACCCGCGAAGTCAACAAGGACATGAACCACGGTGAGCTGACCTTCATGGACAGGGTCGGGATTGACCTCGGGTTGGCGCGGCAACAGCACGATCACTACTGCAAAATGCTGGCCGTACTGGGCTGCGAAGTCCTCACGTTGCCGACGGCGCCTGGGCTGGCGGACTCGGTTTTCATCGAGGACACCGCCTTCGTGCTGGATGAAATCGCGGTGCTGAGCCGTCCCGGGGCGCGTTCGCGGCGCGCGGAAGTGGCGGCGGTCGCGGAGACGCTGCGCAGCCACCGGGAATGCGTTGCGATCAAGGCGCCCGGCACGCTCGAAGGCGGCGATTTGCTGCATTTCGGCAACACGGTTTACGCCGGTCTTTCGACACGCACGAATGCCGCAGGCATCCGCCAGCTTGGCGCCATTATCGGCGCCTGGGGATACAGCGTCAGGCCGGTGCCGGTACGGCGATGTCTGCATCTGAAGTCGGCCGTTACCCGCGTTGGCGACCAAACCCTGCTGATCAACCCGGACTGGGTGCCCACCGCCGTCTTCGACCACGCCAGGCTGATCGAAGTCGATCGCCGCGAGGCGCACGCCGCCAACGCGCTGTGGCTGCAGGCCGGCGTGATGTTCCCGTCCGCCTTTCCGGCGACGCTGGACAGACTGAGCCGTTCCGGCATCGACGTTTACCCGGTCGACGTCAGTGAACTGCAGAAAGCGGAAGGCGCCGTGACCTGCTGCAGCCTGATCCTGCGCAATTGACGCAGCGGGTACCCGGCCGGCGCCGGCTTTTGCTTTTTCCGCCCCAACCGGCGCTGATCCGCTTTTTGATTTGCCGACCGCCTGCGGTATAGTCCGGTCACACCTTCAGGCGAGCACGAGGCAGAGCAACATGAATCATGTCCAAACGGACAGCCACCCCCTGGTCTTTTCCGCGCCCGCCGTGGACGCGTACGGTCCGCTGGCCAGCCGGCAAACCGGCAAGGACCCGGGCTTCCGCACGATTTGCCGCGCACTGGCCGGGATGCAGAAAGAGGCGATCGTGCGGCATGGCGTAAACGGCCCCTGCTGGCGCATGCTGAGCGATGAAGGCCCATGGCTGAACGGCACCGACCTGGCGCCGTTTCCGCTGGCTTTCTTTACCGCCGGCCTGGTCTCTTCCTACCTCACGGAATATGCCGCAGCCGCGGCCGAACAGGGCCTGGCCCTGGCTTCGCTGGCGCTTTCCATCGACAATTACTACGGCATGGAGGGATCGGCGCTGAGCGGAACGCTGCGCGGTTCCGCCTTGCCGGTCGAAATCACGTTCAGGGTGAAGGCCCAAGCCGACCGTGAACGATTGCTGCAACTGGCCTACGCCGCGGCGGCCCGGTCGGCGGCGGACGCGTTCTTGCGCAGCAGCCTCGAAAGCCATTTCACACTGACCGCAAACGGCGTCCGGGTCGACCTCGAAAACGGGAATGGGGCCGCGCTCGAAGTGCCCGCCGACCCATCGCCGTTGTTCGCGGCGGCGCGGCCCCGCACCGACCCGCGGGCAGCCGACGACATCGTCACAAAGCGCCAGGCATTAGAAGCGGCGGCGACCCACGACGCCGTCGGGCTGAAGACCGAACAAAAAAGAATCGTCCACGTGCACGGTGAAGGCTTCCTGCGCGACGACGGCCTCAAGCAAGCCGAGGTTGCCTGTATCAAGCCCGCGGGCAGCCTTTTCAGGTTCCTCAGTGACGAGCCGCCGGCACAGGGCGGGGACGGGCGCGCCCCGAGCAGCCTGGCTTACCTGTCGGCGGGGCTGTCATTCTGTTTCATGACCCAGCTGGGCCGCTACGCAAAGCTCGCGAAACAGGACCTTGAAGCCTATCGCATCATCCAGGACACCCGCTTCACGCGGGCCGCCGCCGATGCCGTGCCGCGGGTGGCAAAGGCCGGCGACATCGACACGCACGTCTTTGTGCAAAGCAACGAAGACGAGGCCGCTTCGCGGCAGCTGGTGAAGATGGGTGAACAGACCTGTTACCTGCACGCCGCCGGTCACACCGCGCTGAAAAATCGCGTCAGGCTGGAAGCAACGCGCTAGGCGCGGGTTCAGGCCTCGAAGACCTCCCGCATGACACCGCCGAGGTCGCGGATGGCCTGGCTGCAGTCACCGCAGTAGGCGGAGCCGTGCATGGCGGCCAGCGTCGTCGGTTCGAGCCTGGCCAGCCGCTCCAGCGTGGGCACGGTATGTGCCGTGTACGGCAGGTAATCAGCGAACGGGCCCTGCTGATAGGTCTCGAGCGTGGCGCGAAACCGTCCGACCACGTCCTTGTCGGTCAGCGGCTCGACGTCGTCCAGTTGGTGCAACAGGTCGGAGCACAACAGCGTACCCGAGCTTTCATCGAACATCAGGCCGGCGTCCCAGGCGTGCGGAACCTGCGGCGTCTGCAGGAAGCGGAAGCGGTGCGTGCCGGTAACCAGCACTTCTTCGTCGGCCAGCGCCCGTGCTGGCCTGACGCCGATCACGTCGTCGACATTGACGAACTTGGCAATTTCGCTGCAAACGGCCGTTGCCCGCGGTGCGCAAGTCAACCATTCACCCAGTGAGCCGCATTCGTCCGCCTCGAAGTGCGAAAAACCGATAAAACGCAGCGACGCCGGATCGATCAACCTGGCGACCGCCGCGTGGACGTTGCTGAACAGGCCGCGCATGCCGGTATGGTACAGCAACGGCTTTTCATCCCTGACCAGGAACTGGTTGAACTGCAACCTGAGCTCCGGGATAAAAGTCGATAGCCGAAAGACCTCGCTTGCGATTTCCGTGGTGATGGTTTCCATGGCTGCAACATTCTATGCCATGGCGCATGGTTTTTACATGCTACAAAAAAAGGGCGCCTGACCAGCAGGCGCCCCGTCTGAGTCCCTCAATGCCCGCCGGTCAGCGGCCCGCCTTGCGCAGGTTCTGCACCGTAAACAGCTTGGGCTGGTTGACGTCGTCCGTAATCTGGCTCTTGAACTGCAGCGTCGTGCAGTGATTGGCCTGGATGTCGATCACCACGGCGAAGTCATCCAGCGCAACGCCCTTGCCCTTGTTCACCGGCAAGTGGCCCTTGTCCGAGTACGCCTTGCCGATCGGGAACCACTTCCACATGTCACCCTTGCGGTCGTAAGTCACCAGCGAGGCCATGGTCATGGTCTGCGAATCGAGGTTGATGACGCGCTTGCCGATCGGGTGGTTCGGATCCTTGGGTGTACCGATCAGCGTGTAGGTCTTGCGCAGCTGGTAAGTCACCTTCGGGAAGCAACTGCCCTGGCCCTCGACGTCGACGAAATGGTAGCCGTCCGGATCGTCCTTGGGTTCATCGGAGAGGTCCATGTCGTCGTGATAGTAGAAAGGCAGCAGCAGGTTACGCGTTCCGCCGTATTTCCAGTTGTAGTCTGTGACGCGGCCGTTGTAACCCTCGAAGTCCTCGATCATCAGGTCGCTGCCGAGGAAGGCGTCGGTGATCTGCCCGGCCGCAAGACGGCGCACACGCCGCTGGAAGCCGACATAGAGCCAGGCGTCGTCGCGCTTGGTGTCGTCCTGGTAGCGGTGGATAAGAATCTGGGTGTTGGCCAGATCGAACGGCTCTTTGACGATACCGTAGATACCCCGGTAAATCTCGCCCGGGTTGTCCGCATAGGCCGGCTTGGGGTCGAAGGTCACGCGGTGGACATAGTTCAGAAAATGCCATTCGAACTTCAACCGGCGTTCGATCTTGCCCGTCTTGACGTTCCTGAATGTCCACCAGAACGGGTAGATCGTCTCGCTGTCGCCCGAGTTGAAGCCGTACTGGTAGTCCCAGACCAGCTTCTGCCCGGCCAGCGGGTCGTCCTTGCTCGGTTCCTGCGGGAAGGCGCGTCCGGCAACGAAGTTCTTGAGCGTACCGTCCGGGTTGATTGCGACGTCGGCCGCGTGGTCACGGGTCGCCTGCACGTAATCGGGCGTCAGCGGCATGTCCGTGGTCGGCGCGGTCCTGATCGTTACCCAGCCATCCTTGACGAACTTGTACAGGGCCTCGTCGAGAATCGCCTTGTATTTCTCGACGTTGTTCTGGTCGATGACGTCACCGGGCGTATAGCCCTCCGCGGTCGGCGTCCAGTCCTTGTAGGGATAGAACGAATTATTGATGTCCGCCTCCGTAAAGGGCTCAGCGGCCGCGGTCTGAGCAAGCCCGATCAGGCCGGTGATCAATAGTATTAATTTGCCGTGTTTCATGTTGGCCTCCTTGTTTAGAACCGATACCGCAGTGTCAGTTGATATTCGTCTTCGTTGATTGCCATGCCGATCGGACCGGCACGGAACCGCCCGAGTGGCTCGTATCCGCTCAGGCCCAGGCTGCTGTAGGGGCTGAAGCACGCCGGCGAGCCGGCAGCGGCGAGCGGTGGTGCACAGGTATAAGGTGGAAAGATATTGGCGCCGCGATCATCGTCGAACGCCCTGGCGCCGGTGCCGAACTTGAAATTCAGCGCTGCCGTCAGACGCCAGTTGTTGTTGATCTTCCAGTCCACCGACGGCGAAACCGCGCCTGCGTGGGCGCCAAAATCATACGCTGACAGGATCTGCGGCGTAATCGTGTCGCTGCGGTAATTGCCCTGGAACAGGAAGGTCGCGATGTAGTTGTTCTTCCAGTCCACCATGCCGACCTTGGACAGGGTCGGCATACCCTGCGCGTTCACGGTCTGCAGTTCGTGATCCATCAGGTGCTGTCCGAAAACCTGCAGCGAAAGCAGGAACGCGCGGTCCTTGTTCAAAAACGGAATGAACGTCGGCCGGTCGATACCGATGACCCAACGGATGACGTCCGACTTCGAGTACAGCCTTTGCCGGAGCGTATTCGGAAATTCTTCGCCGGAAGTGTGAGAGACCTCGACGCGGATCGCGGATTTCATCGGTTCGACGTAGAAGTCCGCGGAAGCACCGACCATCGTCAGGCGCGGGAAAGCGATGTCAAAGGCGATGTTGTAGGGATAGAACTGAGACTCCACGGGGGGCGTGAACGGGTTGTCCGCGGGGATACCACCCCTGAGCGAAGGCATTTGCGAAGTGTAGCGCAGGTAGTTCAGTGAGAAACCGACACCATGCAGCACGCCTTCGACACGGAAACCGACGTCCTTGCCATGATTCGTATCCGGCAGGTCTGCCTGGCGGATACCGATCGAATGCGCCGGAAAATCGACCGCCAGGCCGGTATCCGGGAAATTCCAGACCGTACAGCCATTGTCCCAGCAGTTATTCATGGCGCGGAAGAAATTACCGGCACCGAGAATGGCGTAGGGAACTCCGCCCTGGCCGAGGATATTGGGACGGAATTTTTCAAATTTCCAGATGAACTGGAAGTTCAGGTCTTCGAACGGCCCGGTCGCCCCGGAGCGGAACTCGGTATTGAGGATACCCATCGGGATACGGATGTCTTCCAGCTCGTCATAGATGTTTTGACGGGAAAAGTTGACCGGGTTGATGACGTCCAGCACCCGGAACAGGTCGGTCCGGCCCCAAACCACCTGTTGCCGGCCAATCCGGAATCCGAGTTCACGGCCGCTGTCGAACGGGACCGTCGCAGTCAGGTAGAGCTCGCGTATGAAATCCAGCCGGTCGTTGAAATCTGGGTAACGCAGGTTGTTAAGGCTGTCGTCCATGTAACCGTCGATGCAACCGCGCGGATCGATGTTGCACGGCCGTTTCGGATAGGCCATGACGATGCCGCCTTTCTGGAAATGATGGACGTCTTCCCCGAGCAGGCCCATCCCTTCGTTGGGGTTGTCGGTGCCGATATAACCACCCGGCACACCCGGCAGCGGTATGGCCCCGGTTGCGGTCGGGGGCGGGAAGACACCGGCATAAGAAGGATTGGTCGACGGCGGAAACGGCGGTGTGTTCGGGTTACCGGTTGCCAGTATCCCGAAGAATGCCGGGTTGCCGGGGGCCGCGTAACTGACCGAGCGGCCGGCGTTCTTGCCGAATTCGTCGTCGTTAAGGTCATAGACGGCGTCATAGGTGCCACGGAACGTGGCGTGGACCGACAAGTCCGTGAACATGCCCGTGGACTGGAACGCCCGGTCCAATTCCAACTGGACCGTCGAGCGTGACTTTGTCAGCCCGACCCCGTGATCGCGGACAAAGGTTGCATTTTCGATGAAGCCACGGACCTCTGTATCTTCTGCCTGCGCCTGCGCGATGAACAGTAAGGGAGCGACAAAACAGATGAGGACAAACCGCCCTGCAGTGTATAGAACTGTGCTCTTGTAATTCACTTCTATTCCTCCTGTTGGTCTTGTCTTGTAATAAACGCGGGTTCGAATTTTCTGACCCAGGCCGGCACCAGGAACATCGAAGCCAGCGCGTTGAGGGCCAGCATGACGATCAATAGTAAAGCCGCGTCAGCCTGGAATTTCAGATCGGAAACAAACACCCACATCATTACGCCGCCAATCAGCGTGGCAGCGGTAAAGCCGATGGCACGGCCGGTCGTTGCCAATGCCGTCTTGATGGCCTCATTGAACGCCAAATCGCTGCGGGCTTTACATTCCGTGCGTATGCGGTCCATCAGATAGATCGAGTAGTCGATACCCACGCCGATCCCCACCGCGATAATCGGCACCGTGTTGACGTTGATCCCGATCCCGGTGAGACCCATGTAGGCGTACGTCAGAACGGTCGCGAAAGACATCGCGACCAACATGATCAGCCCCGCGTGGAATGACGAATAAAACGCGGCAACTGAAAGAAAAATAAGCAGAAATACCGCAGGTATGATAATCAGGTTGGTATGAAATGCGGCCTCGTTGATCGCGGCGTTGACGCCAATCGTGCCGCCCGCCAGTTTCAGTTCGAATCCCTCGACCGTGGCGCCGACCGTGTCTCTCCAGTGCTTCACCATTTCGATCGCGCGGCGTATGGTCCCGCCCTGGTGGTCCTTGTAATAGAACACCATGTTGGCGTTTTGCTCGTCGGTGTCGAGGAATTCGAGCAATGCTCCCTGCACCGGGCTGGACATCATGTACAAAAACATAAGACCGCCTACCAGACTCGGATCGTCCGGCACACTGAACCATCTGGGGTCATTATAGTGCGTGATGCGGTTGACCGCCCGGATCAGGTCCGGCAGCCCCTTGGTGCCGCCGAGCATCGGGTCCAGCAGCATGTAGGCCTGCAGGTCGGCCAATGCCTTGATCACCTCGGGCCGCTTGAGACCGCCTTTCTTGGCCGTGTGAGCGATCACGTATAGCTCTTCGGAGCCCGGGAACGATTCATTGATGACCTTGGAGGACACGTTGTAGTCATGGTCCTCGTACAGCAACGGTGAGCCCGGTTCGGTCTCGCCGATCGTCACCCTGGAACTGGCGACGAGCGCCAACACGAACAGCACCGAGCAGACGGCAAGAACGACCGTGGGCGCGCGCGGGCGGGTGACTTTG
This sequence comes from uncultured Gammaproteobacteria bacterium, assembly GCA_963774415.1. Lineage (GTDB taxonomy): Bacteria > Pseudomonadota > Gammaproteobacteria > Xanthomonadales > SZUA-36 > SZUA-36. The sequence goes on from CAVZEU010000005.1 coordinate 93,165, forward strand.
TCGGCAACGAACTTGAACATCCTGTCGATGGAACCGGTATGCCGCGGCTTGTCGGCCGGTGTAGGCAGCAACTGCAGGATACTCGGAACCGTGATAATGACGGTGAAAATGACCGACAGCGCCCAGAAGCACGCGTAAACGGCGAGCTTGTCATTGATCGGCACCGACCCGACCGAGATCAGCAAGAGGCCGATCGCGTCGGAAATGACGCCCAGGGAGCCGGGCCTGAACAAATTCGAAAACGCAAGGTGAGCGGCAAATTTTCCATCGTGGCCGGCGGCGATTTCCTGGTAGTAGCGCTCGACCATCTGGATACCATGAGACATGGCCCGCGCGGATATCAGGAACGGCACCACCAACATCAGCGGATCCAGGTTGTAACCGAGGTACGACAGCGTACCCAGACCCCAGATCGAGGTCAGCAGGATGCCGATGACCGGCAGCACGATCCCGTAAAGGCGCCGGAAATGGATGATCAGCAGCCCCAGCATGATGACAACGGTCAGCAGGAAAATCGTGATGATCTGGTTGGCGTAACTGGTGACCCATCCGACCAGCATAGGCTGGCCCGTTGCGTAAATCTTGGTATCCGGCGTTGTCTCTTTCTTGCGCAGGGCCTGCACCTGGTCAAATACTTTCTGGTAGTCGAGCGCGCCTTCGTTCAATGTGCCCCTTACCAGCGCAGATTTCAGGTCGGGTGAAACCAGCAGGCCGAAGACACGCGGGTCCGCCAGCACATCGTTCTTGATCTGTTCGAGTTCGGTGTCGGTGTACCCGCCCTTCAGGGGATCGTAGAAGGGAGAGGACTTCACGGTGCCTTCACCGCTCAACCAGACCTTGCGCACGTTACGGTGCGTCAGGCTCGTGACGAGGTTGTGGTTGATGCCGCCGAGTGCATCGACCGCCATCGTAATGCGGTGAATCCGGTCCAGCGTCTCGTTGGTGAAGATCGTGCCCTTGTCGACCTTGACCGCGATCATGATATTGTTGGCGCCGCCGAAGGTGTCCCTGATCTCATTGTGCAGCTTGATATAGGGGTGGTCCTGGGGCAACAGGTCGGCAAAGTCCGAGACCATGCGCACCATCGGCACACGGACCGCAAATACCGCCGTTATCAACGCGATGATGAGCAAGGTACTCCTGGGATGTCTCCAGACAAGTTCCACGAAGCGGTTCAGGATGCGGCTGAAGCTAATCATTGTTCGTCTCCGCGTTCTTCTCCGCGCTTGGCAGCGGTTTCGAGTCCGGGATCGTTACCGGCAACAGCGACCCGCCGCCGCCGGCGGCGATAAAATGGCTGCGGTCCAGCCCGATAACCCCGCGCAGATAGGTCCGCGACATCACCGTCTGGCCCAACGGCCCCCAGGTACCGTCTTCGAGCCGCGAAACCAGGATAATGGTGTTGTCACCGACGGCGACGAGCGTGTCGCCGAAACCGGTGATCCCGTAGAGCGGCGTGGTGATGCCGCTCGGCACCTCGTTCCACGTCTGCGCCGCGTCGGTGGTTTTCCAGATCGTACCGCTGAGGCCCACCACCCAACCGGTGGAGGCGTCCTTGAAATAGGCGCTTTGCGGGTAAAAGCTGTTCGGCAGTTCGGTGGCTCGCTGCCAGCTTACGCCCCCATCCTCGGAAACCAGCACGGTGCCGAATTCACCGGTCGCGAAAGCGTGCTGCTCATCGAGAAATTGAATCGTTGTCAGGTACAGGTCGTCATCCAGCGACCAGCTGTCCCAGCTCGCTCCCTTGTCCAGGGAATGCAGGATCGTGCTGAAGCCGCCGACCACCCACAATACACCGTCCGGGTTGCAGGTCAGCGCCTGCGGTTCGGTACCCTCGGGCAAGGGCTGGCGGCTCCACTTGCCACCTTCCTGCAAAGACCAGATGCCGTCGGTCTTGTCGATCGCGTAGAAGGCGCCATCCGCACAGGCGGTCACGTCGACCAGGTACGGCCGGCCAGCGAGCGTCGTGCTGCGCCACTGTTTGCCGCCGTCCGCGGATTGCACGACCGAGCCCATACCGCCGACGACCACGACCTGGTCCTTGAAGCGCGCGATCGCCTGGAACAGGTCCGAACGATGCGTGGGCTTGGCCTTTTCCGCGGCCACGCCCGACAGATCGAGCGGCGCCTCGCAGCCGGTAAGCAGGAAAACGAAAGCAATCAGAGCGGCTGCCGATGATCCGGCACGAAAAAATGCTGGGGCCCGACGGGCCCGCGGTGCTCTGGTCAAACTACCCATGTGACCGTCCCCATGCGTATCTCAGGATACGCGCTATCTGCTTTAGCAACAAAGCTTAAGCGAAATTCAGATTATAGTTTAAGCTTAAATTATAACAAATAGTAATTTAATTGACATTGAATAGCGGCATTTGATTGTGAGAGCGTAATGCTTGATTGCCAGAGCGGAAAATCCTGCAACGACCCCTTTGCGGGGGCAACTCCGGACCTGCCGGCAGCGGCGAGCCGCCGCCCCGACTGGCCCCCTACTGGATGCGCTCGAGCAGCGCGGTGAAGCGCTTATCCGAACGCAGCGCGTCGAGGTCCGAGTCCGTTTCCAGCCACGCCCGGTCGCCCCAGCCGCGGTCGACGGCCTGGCCCAGCAAATCGAGGGCCCGATCGAGGTCCCCGCGCAACGTATAGAAGCAGGCAACGTTGTAGAGGACCAGTGGCTCATCCGCCCCGCGCTTGAGCGCCTCCTCGGCCATTTCCTGGCCGCGCTCGAATTCGCCCACATTGCTGTACTGGTTGGCGGCGATACAGAGCGTGCGGGTATCGTCCGGGTTCATCTTCAGGTGACGTTCCATCAATTCGATGGAAGCCAGCCGCGCCTTCATTTCCTCGTGCCGCCGGCCCAGCGAGGAATACGCCTGGGCCAGGAACGCCACCGGCTGCGGATCGGCCGGGTTCACCTCGGCCGCCTTGCGGTACATGGCGACCGCGCGCTCGAACTGGCCGTGCGAAGCATACGCCAGACCTGAGTAATAATAGGCTTCGAACAGGTTGGGGTTGAGTTCGATGGCCCGCTCGAATTCGCGCTCCGCATCCGGGTACTGCTCATTGATGAACAGCGCCAGCCCGCGCGAGGCGCGCGCCTCGGCGGAATCCGGGTCCATCGCAACCGCCTTTTCACTGTATTCCAGCGCCCTGGCCGCGATCTCCCTGCTGCCGTCGGCGTAACGATACATGTGGGAATAGGCGTCGGCGATCCCGGCGAAAGCCAGCGCGTATTTGGCGTCCAGGTCGATCGCCTTCTTGTACATGGCGATCGCGTGTTCATAGTCCCGCTTGGTCATCGTGTACATATAACTGCGGCCACGCAGGTAGTAATCGTAGGCGCCGGCGTCCGCGGTGGCGACGTTCTGGATGGAACGCCGCTCCTTCGGTGTCAGGGTCATTTCCAAGGCATCGACGATGCTTTGTGCGATATCGTCCTGGATCGCGAATACGTCCTTCATCTCGCGGTCATAGGTTTCCGACCACAGGTGCGAGTCGGTGGTGGCGTCGATCAACTGGGCGGTGATCCTGACGCGCCCGCCGGCGCGCCGTATGCTGCCTTCGAGCACCGTCTCGACGCCCAGTTCGCGGGCGACGTTCGGAATGCTGGCCTCCTTGCCTTTGAAAAGGAACGATGAAGTGCGCGATGCCACCCGCAACTGCGGCAACTTGACCAGCAGGTTCAGGATTTCCTCGGACATACCGTCGCTGAAGTACTCGTTCTCCTTGTCATCGCTCATATTGACGAACGGCAGGACGGCGATGGACTTGCGCCGGTCACCGCTGGCGGCCGCGGGCGCCGCGGTCTCGGCAACAACCGCCGCCGTGGGGCCGGCGGCCGGCTCGGGCTCATTTTCCGGGGGACTGGTTTTGGGCTTCTCGGGAACGATGTCGAAGGCCCAGGCCAGCGTCGCCGCGATAAAGAAGCCGAGCACCACCAGTGCGGTAACCAGCGTGACCGTCCAGGTCGGCAGGTTCAGGTTGGGCAAAACGGTGGAAGCCACCTCGATGACGACCCAGCCCGCAATGGCGTAGAGGACAACGACCCGGACCACGCGGCGCCGCTTGAGTTCGGACCAAAAACTGGCCGCCGCTATTTTTTCCGGCGACTCGTCCATCGGCATCAGCTCCAACTCCCGTCGACATTAAGAAGCCTGAATCATACAGGAAAGTCGGGAACCGGAGTCAAAACCGCTCGCGGCCGAACATTCATCGCCTCGGCGGCCCTGCCTCCACTGCAACCGGGCGCCCGACGCCGGCTTGCAACAGCGGATGCGTGGAAAGGCAGGCCGACAAGCCGCTGGAAGCGGCAGCCCGAGCCCGAACACGCGACCAGGCTTTGCTGGTACACGTTGCCCCCGGGCGGTAAAATAGACGGTCAGCAGGACGCCACCTCAAACAGCTTCCAGGGAAGACGAGAAGAGTGAATCATCAGCGTGACTACACCAGGAAAATCCTGGACACTTTCGAGCAAATCAGCCAGATTCCCAGAGCTTCCAAAAAGGAACAAAAAATTGCCGAGTGGCTGCTGAACTGGGCCGCCGGCCATGGCTTCGAGGCCCGCAGCGACGCGGCCCTGAACGTCGTCATCGAGGTCCCGGCCAGCGACGGTTACGAAGACACGGAAACGCTGGTGTTGCAGGGCCACATGGACATGGTCTGCGAAAAGACCCGCGAATCCAGTCATGATTTCGACCACGATCCCATCGAATTGGTCTACCGCGAAGATGGCTGGCTCACGGCCAACCAGACGACGCTCGGCGCCGACAACGGCATCGCCCTGGCGATGGCCCTGGTCGCGGCCAGCGACGACGAACTGGAACATCCGCCGCTCGAACTCCTGTTCACGACCGACGAGGAGACCGGCCTCACCGGCGCCGATGCGCTCGAGCCCGGTTTTATCCGCGGCAAACAACTGCTGAACATCGATTCCGAGGACGAGGGCGTATTTACGATCGGCTGCTCCGGCGGCGAGGACGCCCGGGTGGCGCTGCCGTTCGCGGCGAGCGAGGTACTCCCCGGCTACCGTGCGGCCCGGCTGACGGCCACCGGCATGTCCGGCGGGCACTCGGGCATCGATATCGTTTACGAGCGCGCCAATGCCATCAAGCTACTGTTCGGCTGCATCCATTCAATCAGCCTGCGGTCCGATGTGCGTATCGCCACGGTTAGCGGAGGCACCTCCCGCAACGCGATACCGCGCGATGCCGAGGCCGTGTTGCTGCTCCCCGAGGCGGATTTCGCGGCCATGCAAGACCAGGTCACGGATTTCGGCGGCAAGCGGCAGGCGGAATACGCCAGCACCGACCCGGGCTTGCGCCTGACGCTGGAGGCCGACGCTGGCCGGCACGAGGCCGCCAGCGCCGAGGCGACGCGGCGGATCATCGACACGATGTTGGTATTTCCTCACGGAATCGATGCCATGTCGAAAGACATCGAGGGCCTGGTGGAGACGTCCAACAACCTGGCCCGGATCAACATCAGCAACGGCAATCTGATCATTCTGTCCAACCAGAGAAGCTCCAACATGGACAGCCTCGCCGCGCTCGGTGAACGCATTCTCTCGGTGGCGCGCCTGGCCGGCGCCGAAGGCAAGCTCAGCGGCAGCTATACCGCCTGGCATCCCGATCCGGACTCGGCTCTGCTGGCCCGATGCGTTGCCGTGTATGAAAACCAGTTCGGCAGGAAACCCACCGTGGAAGCCATTCACGCGGGCCTGGAGTGCGGCATCATCGGTTCCAAGTATCCCGGGATGGAGATGATTTCATTCGGACCCACGATCAGGAATCCACATTCACCTGACGAGAAGATCGATATCGAGTCCATCGGCAAGGTCTGGGCGTTCATGGCGGCCTTGTTCGAATCCTACAAAAACTGAGCCGGGTTCCGCCGGAGGGAAGCGCACGCATGCGGAAAGACAAGTTTTTTCATGTCGGCGAACTCGGCGAATCCCCGCCGCAGCCGACCGAATTCGAACCCAGCCCGTTCAAGAAGGCGCAGGTGCCCCAACCGCTGCACTTCGAAGTCTGCGTGGTCGCGCACGCCGAGGAGCGGCAAAAAAAGAACGGCCTGATCCAGGTCAACATCCCGGGTTTCAGCCCGGTCAAGCTCTACTGCGACGAACAGACGCCGATCGGTGACGACACCGCGCCGCCCCCGCTGGCGTTCTTTTCCGCCGGCATCGCATTTTGCCTGTTGACTCACCTCAGCGACATTCTCACCGCGCGCAAGATCAGGGTGGACGCGATGCGGGTGGAGCAGCGGGTGCGATTCAAGACCAATTTGAGCACGATGCGCACCCTCGGGCACACCACCGAGGGCGAATGCGAGGGCATCGAAAGCCACGTCGTCATCGACAGCCCGGAACCGGTGGAAACCATCCGCAGACTGGTGGCCGAGGCCGAAGGCGCCTGCATGGCCCATCACGCGCTGCGCAACCCGATGCCCTGGAGTACCCGCGTCGTACACAACGGCGCCGAGATCGACACCCGCGAAGGCAACCTGGCGCCCGGTTCCTAGCCCACCCCTTGCGGGTTCGCTGTCAATTTGCGGCTAGGACAGGCTCGCCGGCAGCCTCACAACCCGGGCGATAACGTCCAGCAGTTTCGCGGTGGCCGCCAGTACCGCGCTGACCCGCGCCAGGTGCTCACGCGCACGGATCAGTTCAGCCCGGCCTGCCTGCAATGCCGCTTCATTTTCCTTCAACGCGGCCCCGATTTCAGCCAAACCGCCATTTTCCAGGGCCAGGATCGCCTCCGACACCTCCAGCAGGGCGAAGGCCGCTTTGCGCCGAACCTCTGGCGGCTTTCCGTTCAGTGAGCGTAACCACCCGGGCGTCGACATATCCCGCCGCGTGCCGCGCAGCGCCGCCAGTGTCTGTTGCCTCAGCCGGGTGGGACTGGTCATTCCTGCACCTCACGTCTCCAGCGCGCTGAGCAGGTGCTCGATGTCCTGCAGAAACAGGTTCCAGCCGCCGGCCGCCGCCTTGTTTTCCACCAGCGCAATCCACCCGGTATGCATTTTCTGCGCGGCCTGGCTCAGCTTGTCGAGTGACTTGAGACGCGACACCTGGGTGAATTTCTTGACGCGCCGGTCCGGCCAGCGGGCCGGCAATTTGCGCGCCGAGACATAATCTTCGTAAACCGGGTTGACGTCCCTCACCGTTGCGATGAACTGGGCGTCGTCGCGCATTTGCCCGACCAATGCCTGCGTCACCGCCTGTTGCAGGGCCAATTCGCGTTCGATCACGACAGCTCGAGCGGTGAGTTCATGCTGCAGCACCGCATTGCGGTGGTTTCCAACGGTCATGGCCGCTGCCGGGGCCACCAACCCGTCAATTCTGGCGCCACCGATTTCCCTGGCCGCGATCGCTTTCTGCAGGCCCGGCAGGCGCGACAATTCACCCCTCACCGCTGCCTCGACCGACTCACCACGGCCGCTATCCAGCAGTGCGTGGAGCGCCGTGAAATAGTCCCGCAACACATCCACGTGCGTCTGCAGGTCGTCGAGCAACTGGCGCCGCCGCTCCAATTGCCTGTCCGCGAGCGCCAACCGCTCCGATCGTTCCTGCCCGGTCAATGGGTCTCTCGCCAGGGCCAACTGGATCGAATTGGCTTCCACTGCCAGTGTGAAAGATTCTTCGATGAGTTCTGTTACGGCATCGGTATAGATGATGCCCGCGGATGCGAAGGCGGCACCATTGGACAGTTCGGGACGGGTGGTAACACAACCGCCCAGCAGCAGGATCAGCGGCAACGCCCGGACGGCCGCGGCGACAAAGCCATTCCCCCTCATAACAACCCCCTTCCTGCACGGCGGCCGGAATGCGCTCCGGCCACCCAGTTTGACATCAACCCTTAACGCGCCAATGAAGTATATCGCCTGCTTGTTTTGCTTTCCAACCCCCCCGGCTATGCACACGGCCGCGGTCAGGGGCGCCTCAGGAAGCCGCAACCACCGCTACAACGGTGAGAAGTGCGCCGTGAAGTGCCTCAGCATCGGCGGTTGCCAATCGATTTTCACGCCCTTGAGGTCGAGCTTGCTGGCGTTGACCTCGGCCAGGCACTCGATGCAGTAATCGACGTGGCTCTGGGTGTAGACACGCCGCGGGATCGCCATGCGCACCAGGTCCATCGCCGCCGGCTTCTCCGTGCCGTCCGGCTGGCGCCCGAACATGATGGTGCCGATCTCGCAAGCCCGGATGCCGCCAAGGCGGTACATTTCGACCGCCAGCGCCTGCCCCGGGTATTGCAGCGGTTCGATGTGCGGCAGCATCGCGCGCGCGTCGATGTAGACCGCGTGCCCGCCGACGGGCTTGACGATGGGTATGCCCAGTTTGTCGAGCGCGTTCCCCAGGTACGCGGTCGAGGTGATGCGGTAGTTGAGGTAGTCCTCGTCGACCACCTCGTCGAGACCCACGGCCATCGCTTCGAGGTCGCGCCCGGAAAGGCCGCCATAGGTCGGAAAACCCTCGGTCAGGATCAGCATGTTGCGGGCATGCATGGCCAACTCGTCGTCGTTCAATGCCAGCCACCCGCCCATGTTGACCAGCGCGTCCTTTTTCGCACTCATCGTCATGCCGTCGGCATGGCTGAAAATCTCCTGGACGATTTCCTTCGGCGACTTGTCCGCGTAGCCTGGTTCGCGCAACTTGATGAAATACGCGTTTTCCGCAAAGCGGCACGCGTCCAGGAACAACGGCTTGCCGAATTCCTCGCACAACGCCTTGGTGGCCTTGATATTCGCCATCGAAACCGGCTGGCCGCCGCCGGAGTTGTTGGTGATGGTCAGCATCACGAGCGGCACGTCGGCACCGCGGCTGACCAGCAGATCGCGCAGGCGCTCGAGGTCGATATCGCCCTTGAACGGGCGCACCAGTTGCGGGTCGAGCCCTTCCCGGTTGACGAGGTCCACCGCCTCGGCGCCGCTGGCCTCGATATTGGCGCGCGTCGTGTCAAAATGCGTATTGTTGGGTATGACCTTGCCCTTGCCGCCAACGATGGTAAAGAGAATTTTCTCGGCGGCGCGGCCCTGGTGCGTCGGAATGATGTGCTTGTACGGGGCCAGTTCCCTGAGCGCGGCTTCGAAGCGGTAGAAAGAGGGCGATCCGGCATAACTCTCGTCACCCATCTGTATGCCCGCCCATTGGCGCGTGCTCATCGCGCTGGTGCCCGAGTCGGTCAGAAAATCGATTAGCACATGATCGGAATGAAGCCCGAACAGGTTGTAATGGGCGGCCTTCAGATAGGCCTCCCGCTCCTCGACGGTGGTCATCCTCAGAGGCTCGACGGACTTGATCCGAAAGGGTTCAACGATGGTTTTCAAGTGCTTTTCCCCGTGATCTGCGTTTTGCCCGGCCGCAGCCGGGCATCATGGATATTGCGCCGCATTATGCGCGCAATGCAAGCGCCGGCACCTGACTCAGGTCAACCTCGCTGGGATAGCGCGGCGGCGGCGACTCTTACCAACCCGCAAAACAAGGGCTAGATGTGTAAAGCCACCAGGTTGTTAACTGACAGCTTGAGGGTGCTCATGGGTGGCTGATAGTTCAGGCTGGCGTGGGGCCGATGCCAGTTGCCTGCGTACGGGACACGCTCGAGCCGTCCTGGGCGCTCGGCATTCGTTCCGGACGGATGCACGGTCCCGTACGCAGGTAACCGCCTTCCCCCTCCACGCGGCATGCGAGATTCAACGCCTGGACCGATGCACGCGCCCGCCGGCTGTTCAGTTCGGGTGTGGAAGCAAGGGCCGCTGAGTCGGGAACACGAACTGAACAGCCGACGAATGAGTGCGGTTCAAAAACTCACGCGTTATTCCCAACCTTGCTGGAATTCACAGCTAGAGCCACTTCCGGTAGCGCAGGTAACCCAGGATCAGGGCGGCCACGGCGATCATGATGCCGACGATGATATCGAAGGACGCCTTGTCGACCGTGCCCGGCAGGCCGGCCACGTTCATGCCCATCAGCCCGGTCAGGAACGACAGCGGCAAAAACACGGCGGCAACGATGGAAAGCAGGTACATCTTGGCGTTCTGGTCCTGGGCGATCATATTGAGGATTTCCTCCTGCGCCACCATGGCCCGTTCGCGGGCCAGGTCGAGGTCCTCCACGTAATGCGTCACCATGTTGGTCTGCTCGTACAACGCCAGGCAGTCCTGTTCCGAAAGGATCTCGCTTTGCATGCGTGACAGCTTGTCCAGCGCCACGGATTGCGGAGCGAGATAGCGGCGGATGCGGGCCGTGCGTCTGCGGATATCCGAAAAACGACCGCGCAGGCTGTTCGAAACGCTGTCCTGAATCCGCGCTTCGGTTTCTTCGAGCTCTTCCTCGATATCGTTGACGACCTCGCCGATGCGGTCGACCAGCCGTTCCGTCAGTTCGCACAGAAAAGCGCCGCTGTCGACAGGACCCCTGCCGGTTTCCAGTTCCTGCTTGATGTCCTGAATCGACTTCAGCCGCCGCTTGCGGGCGCTGATGATCCGCTTCTGCTCGAGCCACAAGCGCAGTGACACCATGTCCTCCGCCTGGGCCTCGGGGTTGGTGTTCACCCCTCGCATGACCGCCAGTAAGCCGTCGCCGTACTGCATGCTGCGCGGCCGGATCTCTTCCTCGAGCAGCGCTTCGGCGACGGTCTGGTCGATACCGGCGTGTTGCTGGATCCATTCCTGGCCGGCGCGTGTCGAGATATCGACGTGCAGCCACAGCACGCCGTCGCCCTTGCGCGCCGCTTCGATCTCGGACGGCTCGACAACGCGGGCATTGCCGGCGCCGTCCAGCAAAAAGGCGTGCAGCAGCCCCATGTCCGAGTAGTTGCTCGCTTTGGTCATCGTGATTCTCCGTTGTCAGGCTGGCCCGGTTCCCCGGCGTTGGCCACGAATTGCAACGGCTTGTCGCTGTAGACGTGCACGTCACGCTGCGGGAATGCGATCGTAATGCCGTTTTCCCGGAACAGTTCGTCGATCCTGAAGCGAACGTCGCTGCGAATCTGGCGCAATTGGTAAGTGCCGCTGACGCTGCACCAGAAATAGGCTTCGAAGATCAGCGCACTGTCGCCGAATTCGTCAAAGACAATGACCGGCGCAGGTGTCGTCTTGATCTCGTCGTGCTCCGCGACGGCCTGGTTCAGCAGCTCTTGCACTTTGCGCACGGGCGAGCCGTAGGCGACGCCGACCGCAACGGTCGTCCTGATGTCCTTGTCGACCAGCGTCCAGTTGACCAGTATCCGCTCCATCAGGATACTGTTCGGGACCATGATGTGGACACCGTCGACCCGGCGAATCTGGGTCGAGCGATTACCGATTCTCTCCACCACGCCCTTCGAGCCCTCGATCTCGACAAAATCGCCTATGCGGACCGGTCTTTCAGACAACAGAATCCAGCCCGAGAGGTAGTTGTTGATGACGTTTTGCGCACCAAAACCAAAACCGATGGCGACCGCGCCCGAGAGGAACGTGAAGGCCGTCAGCGGCACCTGCAGAAGGCTCAGCGAGGTCAATACGGTGCCGATGACGAACAGGATGAAGAACAGCTTTTGCATTGCCGCGACGGTGTCCAGGCTCAGACGGGTCTGGCGCATGCGGCGTCCGATCAAGCGGGCAAGCCACGCGCTGACCAATATTCCGATGACGAGCACCAGCAGAGCGGTTATGAGCAACCCCACCGTCAACACCGCGCCATCCTTGAAGTGAAGCAGGTCCTGGTTCCAGATCTGTTCGAATTCCATAAGCGAATACTAACGCATGAGTGAATGGCCCTGATATTAAATGTCGCGCCTTGATAACTTGCAATTTGCCTGCCAGCCATCAACCTAGTGATGATGAATCGCATGTATTATCACATTTCTTTCGTAATTGGGACGCTGTGAATTGCCGCGGATACCTTACAGGACTATTGCGGGTGTTGTGCTGGGTATGTCGTGCCTCGTTGCCGCCGCCCGGGCCGATGTGACATTTACCGGCCTCAATAGCGAGCAGGAGAAGAACGTCCGCGCGCTCACGGCCATTGCAGCGGCTGCCTGCGACTCCGCGCCCTGGCGCGTCAGGCGCCTGTTCCGTGACGCGGACGGGCAAATCCGGAAGGCCCTGGAAGCCCTGGGTTACTACGATGTCGAGGTTTCCAAATCGCTGAGCTGGAAGCAGCCCTGCTGGCACGCGGAATTCAACCTGACGGTGGGTGCGCCGGTGCAGTTGCAAAAGGTCGACATCCGGATCGAGGGGGCGGCGGCCGAGGACAAGTATTTCCTCGGCCTGATTCGCGCCGGCAGACCGAAGCAGGGCGATGTCCTCGATCACGGCCGCTACGAGCACTACAAGAATACGCTGATGAAGGCCGCCATGGCGCGGGGTTACTTCGACGCCGTTTTCCGGCGCCACCAGATCGTCGTCGACCGCGACGCCGGGCGGGCCAACCTGACGCTCGTCTTCGACAGCGGGCCGCGCTACGAGATCGGTGACATTCGTTTCACCCATGGCATCATCCGCGACCGCGTACTGAAGGGTTACAACGACATCAAGCCCGGGGAGCCCTACAACGAAAACCGGGTCAACGACCTGCTGGCCGCGTTGCGCGGCAGCGGCTACTTTGAATCGGTGCTCCTCAGCACCAAGCCGCTGGACCGCGTGCACAAGCGGGTGCCGCTCACGATCGAGCTGACACCCAGCAAGCGCCACGTCTACACGTTCGGTGCCGGCTACGCTTCCGACCTCGGCCCGGTGTTGAAGCTGGGCTTCACCAATCGCCGGCTCAACGACCGCGGCCACCAGTTCGAGAGCCGCTTGTCCGCCTCCAGGGTGCATTCCGAACTGACGGCGGCCTACCGTTGGCCGCGCAACGACCCGCGTAAGGAATGGTACACCGTGGCCGCCGGCGCCCAGCATGAGAACACCGACACCAGCAACAGCGACGCCTACAAGCTCGGCCTGAGCCGTACCCAGAGCCTTTCCAGTTCATGGCTGCAGACACGGTACCTGGACTATGCGCTCGAAGACTTCTCCGTCGCCGGCCAGCGGGGGTCCAGCCGCCTGCTCCTGTTCGGCATCGATTGGGAATTCGTCGAAGGGCGTGAGCTGAGCCGGGTCCGGCACGGCCGCCGCTTCGATTTCGATATCCGCGGCGCCAGCGACGCCGTGGGTTCGGACACCAGCTTTCTGCAACTGCGTACCAGTGCCAAGTGGGTACACTCCCTCGGACCGCGCACGCGCCTGCTGAGCCATGCCCGCGCCGGCTACACGATCAAGCAGAAGTTGCAGTCCCTGCCCGCTTCGGTGCGTTTTTTCACCGGCGGCGACCGCAGCGTCAGGGGCTACGCCTACAATTCCCTGGGCCCGGTGGACGCAAACGGCAAGGTCGTCGGCGGCTCGCGCTTACTCGAGGGCGGTCTCGAACTGGAGCAGATGGTTTCCGCAGACTGGGCCGTAGCCGCCTTTGCCGACAGCGGCAGCGCTTTTAGCGGCGCCAACCCCGATTTTTCGACCGGCGTGGGTCTGGGGCTGCGCTGGTACTCGCCGATCGGCCCGGTGCGGCTGGATTTCGCCCATCCGCTCGACGGCTCGGGCCGCGATATCCGTCTCCACATCATCTTCGGGCCGGACCTGTGAAGCGCGGACCCACACGCTGGCTATTGCGCGCGCTGGCTGCGCTGCTCGCCGGCGTCGCCGTACTGGCGCTGGCTGTGTTTATCATTGCCGGCACCGAGACCGGCAGCGGTTGGCTGCTGCAGCGGTTGGCCGAGCGGCTGCCGGGGCGGCTCGAACTGACGACATGGCACGGCACGCTCTGGCACGGCCTGCAGGTCGCCCGCCTGGAGTACCGGGACGCCTCACAGGAAATTCAAGCCGACGACATCGACATTCGCGTTGACTGGGCAGCGCTGGCCGGCGGCCGCCTGCAGTTTTCCCGGCTCGATGCGCGCTCGGTCGTGCGCACCAGCCTGGGTGGCTCCAATACCGCACCGCAACCGCTCGCGGTTACCTTCGAGCCGCTGGCGCTGCCGATCGGCGTCCGGCGAAGCCGGCTCGGTAGCCTGACGCTCATTGCCGGCAACACCCGCAATGAACTCTCCGCTATCGATCTCGAGCGGGCGCTGCTCGACGGCCGCCAACTGCGCCTGGCGCAACTGGCGTTGCGCGCGCCGGAGTTCGAACTTCGGCTGCAGAAGTTTCGTGCGCACCTGGCAAGCCAGGTACCGCTGCAATTTGCGCTGGAGTGGGTGTCCACGAACGGTGCCTGGCGCGGACACGCATCGGTCCGCGGGTCCCTGGCGCAATTACAGTTCACCCACGAACTCGACAAGCCCTACGCGGTCAACGCGTCCGGCAGCGTGGTCCTGCTCGGACGCGCCGAGCCCGGCTTCGATATCACCGTTTCCTGGGAAGTTCTGCCGTTCGAGCGCTTCAACCTGCATCGCGGAACGGTGCACCTCAACGGCGTCATTGACGATTACGCGGCGGACTACCAGGCCACCGCGGAGGTGCCCGAACTGATCACGGCGAAGGTTTCCGGCAAGGCCCGCGGCAACCGCGAATCCCTGCGGAGCTTCGCGGCGCATCTCGCCAGTCCCGCGGCTAACGCGGACGTGACGGGTTCGGTCTCCTGGGAGGGGCCGTTGGCGCTGGACGCCGATATCCAACTGCACGATGTAGATCCCGCGCGAATCGACACCCGGTTCGAAGGCAAACTCGAGGCACGCGCGAAGCTCAGCCTGGCCGGTGTTGAACAGGCGAAACTGACCGTCACCTCGGTCAGCGGCCAGCTCAACTCGAACAGCGTCGAAGCGCACGGTGAGCTGACCGCCGCCAACGGGGCGTATCGTTGTCGTCAATGCAGCATTTCATTGGGAGGAAACCAGATTGACCTGGCAGGCGAGGCCAGCGCTGCTGCCATCGGACTGGATTTCACCGTCGACGCACCGCAACTGGGCAGCCTCTGGCCGGATCTGGCCGGCAGCGTCAAGGCCACAGGCCGCCTGCAGGGGAACCCCGGGAACCCCGTGTTCAACGGTACGCTTACCGGCTCCAATATGCGCTACGCGGACCTGCGGGCTTCCCGGCTCGAGCTGCAAAGCCAGGGTACCGCCAGCGATAACCGCGATGTCAAGCTGCACATCAGCGGGTTGCAGCAGGACAAGACCGTGTACGGTGATCTCGATCTGCGGGCCCAAGGCAGTTTCGATGACGCGGACATCGAGGCCAACTGGCAACACAAGGGGCTCAGCGCCAGCATCGCGGGCCATATGGCGCGCGCCGGCAGCAGGTTTGCCGGCAGCGTCAAGCGGGCACACATACACGAACCCGTCAGCGGAGACTGGAACCTCGAAGCTGCCTTCGATTTTCAACTCGATGGCGACAGCTTCAGCGCCAGCCCGCAGCGCTGGACGGGGGCGGGTGGCGAACTCGATCTCGGCCGCCTGCTCATCACCCGGCAGAAGTTGAGGATCGAGGCCCGGCTCGCAGCTGTGCCATTGCAGACCTTCAACGCGATACTGCCGCCGGCGTATCGCCTGCACGGCACCGCCAACGCCGACATCGATCTGACACGAGAGCGCGGTCAGTGGTCCGGATTCGCCCACTGGCGCCAGCACGACAGCACCATCACGGTCGCGCCCGCCGCCGGTGAGCCGGCCAAAATTCAGGTATCCCGGGCCCAGGCGGACGTGGAGTTCAAGGACGGCGGCGCGGAAGCGGAGGTGAAACTCGCTATCGAGCCCGGTGTCAGCGCGGAAGCCACGCTACGCATGCAGCAACTATCGCCAGATGCCGCAGTGCACGCAGAACTCCACCTGAGCGGTGCGCAATGGGAGTGGGTTCCGGCCGTCTTGCCGTTCGTCGATCGCTTCGAGGGCAAACTCGATGCCGGGCTGAGCGCCGACGGCCGCTTGCCCTCGCCCGCGCTCAGCGGCAACCTCGATTGGCGCGACGGCCGCCTGTTCGTACCCGCACTGAATACCGGCTTCGACCATATCAACCTGACCATGATCGGCGCAGCAGACGGCGCCATAAATATCAAGGGCGGTCTCGACGCGGGTAACGGCAAGCTGACGGTGAGCGGCCGCATCGAGCAATTGCTGCAGCCGCAGCGAACGGTTTCCCTGACCCTCACCGGCAGCGACGCGCGCCTGCTCGACTGGCCTGAATACCGCCTGTGGGCCAGCCCGGACCTGAAGATTCGGGGAGATGCCTCGGGTTGGACCCTGGCCGGCCACATGCGGGTGCCCCGGGCCGAGGTCCGGGTGCGCAAGTTGCCGGAACAGGCGACCCGCCCCTCCGCGGACGTGGTCGTTCGCGGGCAAGCGCCCGAACCCGAGCCGACCCAGCCGTACAGCGGCAAAATTGACCTGACCCTGGGCGATGCTGTCAGGATCCAGGCTTTCGGCCTGGACAGCGGCGTAACCGGCCAACTGCAACTTGAAATTCCTGCCAGCGGGCCGCTGACGGCCCAGGGCCGGCTGACCCTGGTTGACGGCGTGTTCAAAGCACTCAAACAGGAATTGAAAATCTCGCGGGGCACATTGACCTTTACCGGTCCGCTCGATAATCCGCTGGTCGACGTGCGTGCCGAGCGCGTCATCGACACCGCAACCGGCCCGGTCACGGCCGGGCTGCAACTGAGCGGCCGGGCGCAAAATATCTCGTCCACCGTGTACTCGGAGCCGGCCATGTCCGAGGGGGACGCGCTCTCCTACCTGACACTGGGACGCCCGCTGCGCCTGGCCACCAACAGCGAAGGCAACCAGATGGCCAACGCGGCCGTCGCCCTCGGGCTGGGGCAGGCCGGCAAAATCACCGGACAGATCGGTCGCGATCTGGGACTGGACGAATTGACCGTGGCCGGCGACGGCAACAACGGCACCGCCCTGATGGCGGGCAAGCACCTGAACCGGAACCTCTATGCCCGCTACACCTATGGTGTCTTCAGCCGCATCGGCACGCTGCTGTTGCGCTACAAGCTGTCAAAGCACCTGACCCTCGAGGCGGGCGCCGGAGAGGCCCAGAGCTTCGACCTGCTCTACAGCATTGAAAAAGACTGATCCGCGCCCCCGTCAGGCGGCGCGGGCATAAACCACGAAAACCAGCAGGACCAGCGTCAGGAACCAGCCGACGAGGTAGACCGCCGTGGCCCGCCTGGCCTTTTCTTTTTCCAGCCAGGTACGCGGATGTATGCCGCGGATCAGAAACACCAGCTTGCTCGCCAGGTTGACGCAGACGACGTTGATAACCAGCAGCAAACCGGCATTGGTTGCGAGTTCGTAATTCTGGTGACCCAGCATGATGCCGAAGGCCGCTGCCGGCGGCAGCAGGGCGACGGCGACCATGACCCCGACCAGCACGCTGGAGAGCCCCGTCGTCAGCGACAGCGCGGCAGCGGCGCCCGACGCCAGCGCCAGCGCGATCGAATCGAGCCCTGCATGCGTGCGGGTCAACAGTTCGACACTGTAACTTTCTGGTTCCCAGAGCAGGCCGACGCCGAACGACAGCACGATCGTCAATGACAGGCCCGCCACGTTGGTCACGATGGCTGTTTTCATCAGCTTGACATCGCCCAGCGCGGTACCGAGGCTCAGGGCGAGGTTGGGTCCGAGCAGCGGCGCGATGACCATGGCGCCAATGACGACGGCGACGTTGTTTTCGATCAAACCGATTGCCGCCACCACGGTCGAGAGCGCCACCAGCAGCAGAAAGTTCAGGTCCAGGCGCGAGTTCTTTTCCACCGTCTCGTAAAGTTCCTCGCGTGCAGCCACCGCCGCATCCTCCTGTTTGCGCTCCTCATCATCGGCCTTGGGCAGCGACGTCTCCACCGGCAGAACGACGATGCGGGCCGTGGCGTGGGAGGAAAGTACCTTCTGCAGCGCGTCCAGCACGGACTGCAGCTTGTCGTCGCTGATCAGCAGGCGCATCTGCAGGACGCCGTCATCGCCCGGGGCACCCGGCCGGAAGTCAAGCGCCCCCTCGCTGTCGGCAATGGCGGCGACCGTGTCGGTGACGTCCGAACTGGCGACGATCTCGATGTATTTCAAAGGCCCGCACTCCCGCTCGCGGCTCTTGGCGCAACCCCATTTAATCACAAGCCAGCCTTTTCGGTAATAGCCGTCGCGGTAACCGGCCGCCTTCCCATGAGCAGGCGCATGTCTTAAGCTTGCCAGCGGTTATAACGATTGCTGTTCACAAACGGGGCAACTGCGAGCATGGCGGTATCTTTTCACGTGGGCATCCTGCCCAACCGGCCCTTGTCCGACTTCGTCGACTGGATCGCGATGGCGGATGAACTGGGGTTCGGCGGCGTCTGGGTAGCCGATTCCCAGTCGGTATTCCGCGACGCCTTCATGGCGCTGACGTTGTTCTCCACCTGCACACGGAAGATGCAACTCGCGACCGGCGTGACCAATATCACCACCCGGCACCCGGCCGTGCTCGCGCACAGCTTCGCAACGCTCGACGAACTCTCGGGCGGGCGCGCCGTGCTCGGCATCGGCGTGGGTGAAAGCGCGGTGGTCAACATCGGCAAAAAACCCGCCAGGCTGAAGCGCCTGGAAGAAACGATCGCTGTCCTGAGGGCGTTGCTGGCCGGCAAGACCGCCCGCTACGACGGCGCCGACATCCGGGTCAGCTGGCCGGCGCGGAAGATACCGGTGGTCATCGCCTGCACCGGACCCAGATCCCTGCAACTGGCCGGGCGCATTGCCGACGGCGTGCTGTTCCAGGTTGGCTCGGCGCCGGAACTGGTGCGCTATGCCAAGAAGAACATCGCGCTGGGCGCGGCCCAGGCGGGCCGCGACCCCGGCGAGGTCAAGCTCTACCAGCGCCTTGCCTGCGCTGTCGCCGAAGACCGCGAGCGGGTCCGTGCCGAGGCCAGGGGCTACGTCTCGGTCGCCGCTGGGACCGTCTATTCCGCGATCCCTAGGGAGGACGTGCCCGCAGCGCTGTGGCAGGACCTGCAGCGGATGAAGGCAGCCTATGATTATCAGCAGCATGGCCGTATGGACGCGAAACACGCGGACCTGATCACCGACCGCATCCTCGATGCGGTGGCCATCGCCGGTACCCCCGAGGAAGCCGTGCCCCGCTTTCGCCAGTTGATCGAACTCGGAGTCGAGGATTTCGTGCTGCCGATCGCCACCGGGAACCCCGGCGAGATCATCCGCACCCTGGCGGCTGAGGTGCTGCCGCAACTTGCAACGCAGCCGGCCGCGTGATGGCGGTGCAGGTGAAGATCGGTTTCAAAGCTTTCGACCCGCACGAACTGCTGTGCCATTTCGTGGCGTTGGAGGCGGGCCTCTACCAACATCACGACATCACCGTGGAACTTTTCGATTTGACCTTTGCCGAGGACATGAGCCTGCCTGAGGACATGTGCCAGGTGAGTTGCGGCGCGGCCCTGGCAAGCCGCCCTCAAGGGCAGCCCGCAAAGGGTCGTGTTCGTCGCTGTCGACAAGCCCATGTTCTGGATCTACGCGCGTGACCAAGACCCGCTGGAAAAACTCGCCGGCAAGAAAATGGCCACCTACCCGCCCACGGCGCCGCCGCACCATCTCGCCAACATGGTCCTTGGCAGACACGGCATCGACGCCGGCCGCGACTTGACCTTGCGCGCCGCCCGCGACGATGCGTCCAGGCTCGGTCTCCTGCTCAGCGGCAGCGTCGACGCGGCGGTGATCAGCTCGGCCGTCGCCCCGGCAAAAATCGAGCGGGCCGGCATCAGGCGCCTGTGCCTGGTGGGTGACGAAATCAGGCTGCCGACCACCGGCCTGGCGGTGCACGCCGAGTTGCTGCGACGGGAGCCGGGGCAGATCCGGACACTGGTCGCAATCCTGGCCGGGGGGCTGTCGCTGGTGCAACAACAGGACGCGCTCTGCGCGGCCGTGCTGGAGAAGTACTTCGCCGTTGAGAAGGAATTGAGCGCGGCAACCGCGCGCTATTACCGGGGCTGCTTTACCCGCGATGGCCGCACCAGCGAAACGATCGCGGCCAATGCCGTCGGCGCCATGGGCCGCTCGCTGGGCCTCGCGCGTGTACCGGCCTGGGACGAAATCTATTCCTTCGGCGGCCTTCCCTGACCCGCTTCAGGCCTCGAGACCCTCGCGTTTCAGGTAACGGTGAATGGCGAGGCGCGACTCGTCGACGACGCGCTCTTCGTCACCGGCGAGGTACGGCCGCAATATATCCAGGATCAGGCGGTAGCCGTCGACGATGGAAGGCTCATCCAGCCCCTGGCCCAGGAACTCTCTGGAATTGAGCCAGTTGTCCGAGATGATCCACGTACTCTCGACGATCGAATGGATCAGCTTACGGTCACCGCCAAACCGCAATTCCCCGCGGTCGTTCAATTCCATGAAGAAATCTTCCAGCACACCCGTGCGCCGCAAGCGGTTGTCGCGGTAACGCCGCATCAGCAGGTCGTCCTTTCTCAGCAACGCCGGCATCTCGCGATAGAAGAAGCGGTACTCCCACGCCAGCAACACCTGGCGCGAAAACATCTCCGCCAGGTGCTGAATGGTGGGCTGCTGCAAATCCTGGTACCAGGTGTCGTTCATTTCCTCGACGATCAGCTGGAAGATCGTCTGTATGATTTCCAGCTTGGTGCGAAAATGATAGTGCAGATTGCCCTTGCTGATACCGCACTCTTCGGCGATGCGGTTCGCCGAGACGGCCGCGGTGCCATGCTTGTTGAAAAGTTGGATAGCAGCCTGAATAATCCGTCTTTGTGTTTCACGCGTGGCCATGAGTGCTGATAGGGTACCATTATGTCCTCAGCATCGAAATGTGCCGCTATCACTTCCATCATGACCTGTACTTACATTCAACTTCGCCATTCAGTTTTCAATCCGCAGGCTGGCCGTGGCTGCCGGACGCGATCATCTCATGGAGGCCGAACTATGCGTCTTTCACGTAACGTAGGCTGCTTTACAAAGCGCGCACCTGGTCGCGCTGAGCACCACTTCTTGTGGCAAGCGGCGCTCGCTGCTCTGATTCTCATGCTTTCCCCCTTTACCTGGGCAGACCCGACGGTAAGCGAGATCGGAACCAATCTCTATGCCTATATATCGGATAACGACGGCAGTGCGAACTCCACCTTTCTCGTCGGACGGAAAGGCGTTCTCGTCGTTGATACCGGACTGAATGACATTGAGGGCAAGAAATTGTTACAAGCGATCCGACGCGTGTCCAACCTTCCCATCCAATTCGTCATCAACACGCATTACCATCCTGACCACCAGGGCGGCAACACAACGGTGGGCCCTGAAGCCACGGTAATCAGTACAGGTTACACCAGAACTCAAACCGTTGCGCTGAAGAGCGCCAACCCGACAATGTCTACCCTGAGGCCCGCTGACATCACGTTCTCTCGGGCGCTAACGGTACATCTCGACCCATACGAAGTGGAAATCTGGTTCCCGGGTAAAGCCCATACCTCGGGTGATGCACTTGTGTATTTCCCGCAGCAGCAGGCCATGGCCACGGGAGATATCTTTCTCAACCGGTCCTCGCCCGCGATGGACCGGGGGAGTGTCTCCAACTGGATCACGGCCCTGGACGAAATACTCAAAAAACCGCTGCTGGCGGCGGTTCCGGGACACTTCGAACTTGGAACGAAAGCGGACATCGAACGCTTTCGTGACTACTTGCACGATCTTTACACCCAGGTTGAGCGCTTAAAACGCTCTGGAGCGAGTCTCGAGCAGGTGAAGAGCCAATTGCGGATGGAAAAATACAAGGATTTTCGCCAGTATCCGAAATACCATGCAACCTTCGCCGACAACGCCGAAGTCGTTTACAAGGAGTTAAAACCCTAGCTTGCAATGGTGTCCACATCCAAGGTGTTGGCGCAGGTCGAACGCACTATTGACACCCGGATTGCATCCGCCTCAAACCCCGTCGAAGCGCGGCATGGTACCAACTTTGCAAAACACCTTCGTAACCGCATCAAGCGGCCCAAGTCAGGCCCGCTCCAGCCTTATCTATCGATTGCAATCCCGAAACCAGGGATGGCTTGCCGCCCAACCGCCTTGTTGAAACCTCGACTGAGCTTTAGAACCGGTAGCTCACGTTCAAGCCGACGGTTCGCGGTCGATTGGGCACAATGGCTCGCGGCGTAAGATTGCTTGCCTGCTCGATGATGTTGATCTCGGCCAGCTTGTCGAACACGTTGTCAATGAATATTTGCGCCAGCCAGTGTTCACTGCGAACACCGAAACGGACGTTACCTACGGTGTAACTGTGCTTGTAGTTATAGATCGGACTGTTGGGATTGAATTGGGTGCCAGAACCGTCGACATAGGAAAAGTTGGTGCCGACAAACCCGTTCAGGGTTGCACTGACCGGCCACGTATACCGGGCGGTGAAACTGGCCTGCCATTCCGGAACGTTGGGGAATTTGTCTCCGTCCCGTCCGCCAAACCCGAAGTTGGCCGTTGGCTGGTCCTCGGTTAGCTTGGCATTCGTATATGCCAAGGTCGCGGTCGTCTCGAGCCTCGGTGTCGGACGCGCGGCCACTTCCAATTCAACCCCAACCGACCTTGCTTTACCCGCATTGCTGATAAATGTGAATGAATTCGCATCATCGGTGAAATCCGATACCTGTATGTTGTCCCACAGGAGCAAGTACACATCGCCGTTGACCTGGAGGCGATCGTCAAACCAGCGAGTTTTGGCGCCAATTTCGTAGTTCCAGAGCGAGTCGGACTTATATCTCTGGTTTTCGGGCGGTAGCGGGAAAACTGGATTCTGGTTTCCTCCACCCACACGAAATCCTTTCGCCACCGTAGCATAGACCATGGCTTCGTCCGAAACCTGATACGAAAGCTGCAACTTCGGTGTGAATGTGTCCTCGGATGTCTTGATCGTCGGCTCGGTCGACGGCGGGCTGAAGCCTCCAAATGGAAACGTGTTAACCCTATCGTCCTTTTGATCGCTGGTGAACCAGCGCAAGCCGACGAGCCCCGACAGCTTGTCAGTGATTTGGTAGGTCAATTCTCCGAAAAGGGCCAGCTTCTCCGTTTCGTTGGCCAGGTATTCGCCAAATATAGGTAAGAGCGGAACGTAGCGTGTCCCATCGTCCTTCGTGGAAACGACCAACGTGTCAAACGTCGTCTTGAGGTCTTGGTAAAACACACCAGAAACAAAATTTATTGGCCCATCGAACTGGGAAGCGTAGCGAACCTCGGTCGTCCAGGCCTTGGTGGTATCAGTCTGATTCGTTACGCCGTTGATTGTGGGCAGACCCAACACTTCCAGGAACAGGAACTCACCGAACTGCAGATCAAACGGTGTCGAGTCAAAATCGTCAGATACTTTTCGATCGAAGTAAGTGGTCGACGCAGTCACGGTCCCTGCATCGAAATCCTGGACCAGGGTCAGGTTGTACAGGTCCATTCTGTCATCCAGCCCGTCGATCACGTACTGATCCGTATTGAAGTTACCTAACGTACCGTCAGCGGTGGTGAAAATGAAGCGGCCACCGAGATCCGTGTGTTGGTGCATAGCAGTGGCGGTAATCCGTGTACGTTCCGAAGGATAGTAGCCCAACTCGGCACGAAATCCGTCCGTGTCTTCCGTGTTGACGTTGTCATTCCCCAAACGCACGTTATCGATGAAGCCGTCCATGTCGCGGATGTACCCGACCGCCCGGAACGCAAGCTGGTCCTTCACCAGGGGTATGTTGACCATGGCGTTGCCCTCGTAATTTTCTCCGCCAAACCTGGTGTGCGATATCGAGCCGTCTGCGAGCGCGGAAAGCTTTGCCGGATCCGGCTTGTTCGTGATGATGCGAATTGTACCGGTAAGCGACCCGTCACCATACAGCGTGCCTTGAGGCCCCCGCAAAACTTCAATTCGCTGGATATCGAAAAGTTTGAAATCAGGCTGCCGCAGGTCACCGCTAACCAGCATTTCGTCGATATACATTCCGACAGTCGCGACGCCGGTGCCGGTGGAGTTAGCACCGCGGATAATGTAAATCTTGTCACCCGGCCCCGCGTCTTCAAAGGCCAATCCCGGCACCATCGATGCGTAATCTGAAAAACTGTCCACACGTTTGTCCTTGAGAAACTCTTCGGAAAACGCGGAAATACTGATTGGCACGTTTTGTGAGGATTGGACGCCGCGCTTGGTGGCGGTGACGATGATCTCTTCAATCACCCCGCTGTCATTTGAGGCAGAATTCTGCTGCGCCCAAACGACTCCACCGCCCAGAAAAACCGAAGATAAAAATAACACCAGGCTTGAAAACAACCAGCCCCAAAAAACGCTGTGTGACTCTTTGTGCAGGATATCGGGAACGTTCTCAACTTTTGTTTTCATTTCAGTCTACCTGTCGGCCAACGCAGTTTCTCAAAATGCATGATTTAGCATATAAGCATAGCCAATCGAGCAGCCCATCGCCAGCTTTCTTGAGCAGGCCTGCGTGCGCCAGCGATTTGCGAAAACCGGAGCGGTGTTGATCGCCACGTGGCCCAAGGCCCGCGGCGGCAGCGGCTTTCCGGCGCGGGTGCTGGCACTGCTGCCCTGACCCGCGAATCGCGGATTAGTGCAGGCTCAGATCAATAACGCCATTTCAGCGTGACGCCGTAGGTGCGCGGACGGGCGGCGACCAGCGATTCGGGATCCTGGAACGTGCCGATGCCGTCGTATACCGCCAGTTCGTCGTTGAGGTTGCGGATGTAGGCGCCGAGCGAAAAGTGCCGGTTGATGTCCAGGTTCGCGAACAGGTCCACCACCACGTAGGACGGCAGGTGAATGCTGAACGGGTTATCGGCCCTGAACTCGGTGTCGGTGCTGTCGCGGTAAGTCACGTCGGCGGTCACCGAGAACGGCATGCCGCCCACCTCGGTGCTGTATTTGGCCGAGCCGAACAACTGCAACTCGGGCACGTTGGGAATCTTGTCGCCTTTAAGGCCGGTAATCACGAACGGCGAGGCCGCGATCAGCGGTGGTTGGTCCTCGGTCAACTGGTGGTCGAAGTAATAGGCGCCGTTGAAATCAAACCGCAGACTGTCGGTTGGAAGGAACTCCACCGCCCATTCGAGGCCGTTGACTTTGGCGCCGCCGCCGTTGGTCGTGAATGGCTCGACCGCTGCCGGGTCGCGCGGTTCGACCTGGATGTCGTTCCAGTCGATGAAGAATGCCGAGGCGTTGACCTGCAGACGGTCGTCGAGCCAGCGGCTCTTGATGCCGAACTCGGTGTTCTTCAACTCATCGGAATCGTAAGTTCCCGGGATGCCGGGTGCAAACGGTTGGTTGGCGTTGTTGGTGCCGCCAACGCGGAAGCCTTCGGAATATAGGGCATAGACCATGACGTCATCGGCGGCCTGGTAAGAGAGGCTGAACTTGGGCCGCACGGTGTCGCCGCTCTGCCTGAGGCGCCCGATCGGGTTGCCGTTGAAGGTTGAGCCGATGATCTCTCCCTCGGGCACCGAAATGGCGCCGACAAAGCCGTGCGTTGTCGCCTGGTCGGACACCACGTCCGCCTTGAACCAGCGCAGACCACCCAGCAGGGTCCACTTTTCCGCCAGTTGCAGCGTGGCCTCGCCGAAGACCGCCTTTTGCTCGATCTCGTCACTGCGGATGCGGCCGAAAAACGCCGTGCCGCCGGCGCTCAGGGCGTCGTTGGAGTTCAACGGATCCCAGGGCACCTTGTGCCCGTGGTCGTCGGTCGTGGTCACCTGCACCTCGAAGTCATTCTCGTCCTTCTGGTAGTAAACACCGGCGACGATATTGAACGGGCCGTCGAAACTGGAGGCGAACCGGCCCTCGAACATCTTGGTTTCGTACGATTGCGGTTGCACCGTGATACCGGGGATCGGCACGCCGAAAAACAGCAGCACGGGCGTACTGTCGAATACGAACTCGATATCGTGCTTGAAACGACTCACCGACAGGTTGAACGCGCCGTAATCGGTGCGGAACTCGCCGGTGATGCCGAACAGGTCGACATCGTCCGAACGCGGGTTGACGGTGATGTCCGCATTTTCAAAATTGCGATCCGGCGTCAGCGGGGCCAGCCCCGGCAGGTTGGCAAAACCGGGGTTGCCCGGCAGGTTGGCGATCTCGGGCGGCTGGCCCGGCCAGGCAATCGTGCCCTTGCCCGTGAAGCGGGAAGAGCCGCCGACGTCCATATCCTGGTGCAACGCCAGCGCGTCGATCGTGATATCTTCGTTCGGTGTCCAGCGCAGCATGAAACGCCCGCCGTTGGTTTCCTCGTCGTTGATGTTATGGGCATTACCGTCAAAGACGTACGGACCGGTTTGCAGACGCGGCTGGTCGATCCAGCCGTTGTTGTCCGTGCGCCAGCCCACCAAGCGCAGGGCCAGCCGGTCCTTTACCACCGGTACGTTGATGACGGCGGTCAGCGAGTAATTGAAGCCCCCGTTTTTGGTATCGGAAAAATCACTGTCCGCGTAGGCGTCGAATGCGCCCGTATCCGGCTTGCGGGGAATGAACTTGATCGTACCCGCCATCGAGTTGGCGCCGTAAAGCGTGCCCTGCGGACCATTGAGCACTTCGACGCGCTGGAGATCGACCAGCTTGATCGGTGCGTTTTTGCCGCCGCCGTCCTGCTGATCATTGGCCGTGATGACGTATTCGTCGAAGTAGGCACCCACCACCGCGGGGCCGTTGCCGTTAATGCCGCGGATGATGTATTCCTTATCACCCGGGCCCAGATCCTGAAAGTTCAAACCGGGCACCGAAGCGGAAAACTGCTCGAAATCGAGAATCCCCTTCGCTTCCATGTCCGCGCCGCCGATCGCATGGATGCCTCCGGCAATGGACTGGATATCGGTATCGCCGCGCTTGGTTGCGGTTACGATGACTTCTTCGATCTCCGAAGCAAGCAGCGTGGTTGGAAGTAGCATCAGAAAAAACAGCAACAGTAATTTTTGGAAGTTGGCTGTGCGCATGAGAATGTCCTCCACGTTTCCGCCCCGGGTTTCTTTTGATTATCGGGAGCATGATCGGCTTTTCATGCTGCGTATAACGCGTTGGCCTGACAAGTATAAAAATAGGGCCAAAGGTCTAATACCTGCGCCGGGTAACGGCGCCCGGCACAGGGCAGCCGCTTTCAGTCACCAAGATGATCCAGGGCTTCCTCCTCGAACATGGCGAGCAGTTTGTCGATTTCGGCTTCGGCTTGACCCGTGTCACGGGCCCGGCGCACGTTCTCCACCTGTTGCCTGATCTTGCTGATGGCGTTGAGCAGCCACGCACGGTCCTGGTGCACGGCCAGATGGCGCCAACTGACACAGCCCGCGATCTCCCTGGCCGCGTGCCTGCTGCTGATTTCACTCAAAGTGTGGATTCTTTCCTCTTGAATTTCCTGCTTCATATTGGTTCCTGAAAGAAACTGGGGTTAACCAGGGCTGAACGAAAGCCCGTTCATTACTTGAATGTATCGGCTGACTGCACCACGGTGACCTTGCTGATATTCAGCGGGTATTCCGCCACCGTTTCATCTTCAGCCAGAACATCCGCCGGCAACCCGGACTTTACCAGATTGGAATAACTCATTGGAGAGGGCGTATTGTTGATCAGGCTGTCGGCCAGGGGTTGCGCCTCGCTGCTGTCGGTGACGATCGTAACGAACAGTTTTTGCGTTTGCCAGTACTTGCGAATCGCGGCGTTGACCTCATCCAGCGTGACGTTTTCCAGTAAGCGGTCAAGGTCTCGCAGGTAGTCGGTCCGCCCGTAAAAGCGGCTGTCCATGAGCCAGCCCAGTTGCTGCGCCGGGCTTTGTGCATATAGCCGCGTATAGCTTCGCAGAAAGGTCCTGGTCGCTTCGAAGTCCCGCTTGCTCATGCCGTTCTTGATCAACAGGTCGAACTCGCGCAGCGCCATGCGCAGTGCGAAGTGCGCGTGCCCGATCTTGACGCCGGCCAACTCGGGATACTGGCTCCGCAATTGCTTCGCGATCTGTACCGGGCGGATCCAGATCGACCAGTAATTGGAAGCGCGCGGCACACCCGAAGGCGGCAACTGGTTGCTCCCGCCGTCGCTGTACCACTCGATATAGCTATAGTCGCCGTAATTCATCGAGCGTGTTTCGCGGATTTTCTGGTACAAGCGCGAATACGACTTGCGGTGTTCCCCCATCCACGAATTCGCGATCATCAGCGCAGCGAAATCGTCGTCGGCGCGGGTAATGGGCAGCGGCGCGCCGGTAAAGATGGCGGAACCGAAGGCCCCGTCCTTGACGATGATTTCCACGACCACGCCGTCCGGCGTCCTGGCCGCTGACGGCTTGGGCGGCGTGTAGGCCGCATCCGGCAGTTCTTCGAGGTCCTGCTTGAATCGCTCCAGCATCGCGTCGGTGTAACTGCCGGCGATGCCCAGCATGACGTTGTTGCGTGTGAACGCCCGGCGGTAATGGGCCTTGATGTCATCGAGCGTGATCGACCGCACCGCCGCCGAGGTGCCCTGCACCATGTGTTGCATATTGCCGCCGCGGAACAGCAGGTCTTCGAGTGCAAACTTGCTGTAATCCTCGTCGGACGAGGCGCGTACGACCTGATCGACATAGTTCTGCTGGGCCTGCATCAGGCGCGAGAAGTCCCGCTCTTCGAAATTCGGTGCCAGCAGCGCATTCTTCAGCAGCGGGTAGAACTGATCGACAAAATCGACCGGCACCTGGAAGGTGAAAGTCGTGACCTGTTTGTCGACGGCCGCGGAATAGCCGGCCGCCCACGGCATCATCCTGTCCTGGATCTCGGCATAACTGCGGCCGCCGGCGCCCCCCGCAGCCATCATCGAAGCGGTGGCATAGGTCAGCCCCTCCTTGCCGGCCGGGTCCGCGATCGAGCCGTTCATGAAGCGGACCTTGAACACGACCTTGTTGGAATTTGCCTGCTTGAGTGCGATGACTTCCATGGCTTGTGCCTGGACGCCGAAAAAGACGGCCAGCACCACGGCCGCGCGGATAAAGGCCTTCATTTCAATGCTCCCTTCTCGTCATCGGAGATCGTCGCGATGGTCAGGTGATCCGGCACGAAGTACTTGTTGGCGACCATCCTGATATCGGCGGCACCGACCTTGTCGTAGAGGGCGTACAGCCGGTTGACCGATTCCGCGTCACCGGTCAGCTGTATGTAGTGGCTGAGCGATTGCGCGATCGCGTCGGGGGTATCGATGCTCATGGCGAAGCGGTACTTGAGATTGGACTTGGTCCGCTCCAGCAAGTCGGCGTCCACGTCCTCGGCCTTGACCTTCGCGATCGCCTTCCTGATCTCGGCCATGACATAGGGCATGTCCTCTTTTTTCACCAGCGAGGCCTGGATCGTGAACAGGCCCGGATCCCGTTGATCGTACGCCCCGCCGCTCAAAAAGCGCACTTTCTGCTCGTCGATGACCAGTTTCTTGTAAAGCTCGGAGGTCGGTGAAAAAACAATCGAGGACAGGACGTCGAGGGCCGGCATGTCGATCTTCGAATCGCTGAAGGCGGGACCCTTGTAGCTCATGCTGAGAAACGGCGGGATGCTGCCGTTCTTCAGGTGCGTGTAGCGCGTCTCGGTCTGCTCCGGTTCCGCCGGTACGACGGAGTGGTAGCTGCCGTGCTTCCACTTTCCGAAATATTTTTCCGCCAGCGCGTTGACGCGCTCGGGCGTTACATCGCCGACCACGAGCACGGTGTTGTATTCCGGGCGGTAGTACCGGTCGAAGAACTTTTTCGAGTACTCGTACTGGTTTGGCATATCGACGATGTCCTTGAAGTAGCCCATGGTCGTATGCGAGTACGTGTGCTTCCTGAAGGCGGTTTCCGCCAGTTTCTCGCTCAGCTGGTTGTACGGGTTGGCAAAATTCTTGGTGTATTCACCCTTGACGGCGCCGGCCTCGGTTTTGAAATCGTGTTCGGAGTATTTCAGGTTCATGAAGCGGTCCGACTCCAAATCGAACATCAGTTCCAGCTTGTCGGCATTGCCCGTCATGTGATAATCGGTCCGGTCCTGCGTCGTGTTGGCATTGGCCGCCGCACCGGTCGACTTGAGCGCCGCCGCGTAGGCTTCCTTGGAATATTTTTCCGTGCCGCGAAACATCATGTGTTCGAAGAAATGGGCGAAGCCGGTTACGCCGGGTTCGACCTCGTTGCGGGCCCCGACGCGCGTGATAATGTGCAGTGCGGCCAGACCCGGCGAGTCGAAAGGCACCGTGACCACGTTCAGGCCGTTGGCCAGCCGGTGCTGGTAAATCGGATAGGGCAGGATTTTTCCAGCGCCCGTGTCCTGTGCGCAAAACGCGCTGCCCGTGGCGCCGAGCAGCAGGGCCAGCGCGCCGGTCTTGATCGAGTTCTTCATCATCGCAGTTCCAATGTGGGTGCCCCGTCTCGCTCAGGACGCGTATTCGTCGAATATCGGCAGCGTATCGCCGCCACAGCACCAGTCCGCGCCCGAAGCGGTGAAGATGCGCGCCTCGGGCTTGATTCCCGGTTCCTCGTCGAGCGAGCCGGCTGGTATGAACACCATGCCCGAAGCCTCGATAAAACGGGGCAGCCGGCCGCCGCATTGCGCGCAAAACGTGTTACCGAAGCGCTTCGCTTCCGGTAATTTGTAAAACTTCACCAGTTCCTCGCCGCTTTCCCAGTCCAGCGAGCCCCGCAGAAACAGGTTGCTCGCATGGGCTGAACCCGTCGCCTTGCGGCAACGCTTGCAATGACAGTGGTAGAAATGTTGTGCCTCGCCGGCGGCCACGTAGCGGGCGGCGCCGCAAAGGCAGCTGCCGGACAACGATAAAGTCTTCATGACGGTCACTCCCCTGGGCTCCTGGCTGTTCGCGTTTCGACAAGAAGGGCTCCATTTTACCGTTTTGCCGGAAACGCGTATATGCGCCGACAGTCACGGATTTCAGCGCTCTTGCAATATGTCTCGAACCGGCAGTATCTGGTATCATAAAGGGCTGTTCAATCGCCCCAATTTCATCACCACCGACGCCCCGGGAGGGTCCTTGTGAAAACCGTTTTGATGGCCACTGCGTTCGTTTTGCTCGCCAGCCTGTTACAGGCAGGCACCGTGTCCGCCGCCATGGTCCCGGCGAATGAAATACCGCTGCACAGGTCGATCGCCGACAAGTACTACAAGCGCGGCGACTACAAGAAGGCCTACAGCAGGTACCTGAAGCTGGCCAGGAGCGGCGACGCGGAGAGCCAGTACAAAGTCGCGACGATGACAGCCAACGGCCAGGGCCGCAACACCAACCTGACCGAAGCCTACGCCTGGTCGGTGCTGGCAGCGGAACGCGGTCACGAAAAGGCCGCCGAAACCAGCAAGAAACTGTTACAACAAGTTGAGAACAAGGAAAAGGCGCAGCGGAAAGCTGCTAAACTGAAAAATAAATACGGTAAGCTTGCCCTTGAGAAACAGGAACAAAATAACCGTGGGAGAGAAGACAACGGAAGGCGCCGCTGCACCGGCTGGCGACTGGGGTGCTGACGCAGGAACCATGAGCACGGCGGGGCAAGGGCAACGCGGACGGTCGATCATCTCGATCCTGATCCTGCTTGCCCTCATCGCTTACGGCGTCTTTGTCGGCATGCAGTACGTGCCGCAGTTCATCGAGTCGCAATCGATTGGCTCCATCCTCTACAGCCTAAAGGACACCCAGCACTCGGAACCGGTCGAGAGCATCGACGAGGTCCGCGCCAAGGTGATCCGCATGTTGCAAATGAACAACATGGACGACATGACGAACAAGTTCCTCGTCACGAACGAGCTTGACGGCTTCACCGTTACCTTCGACTACGACAGGCAACTGGATCTTCTGTACAAGAAGAAAAAGATGCACTACGTAAAATCGGTGCACCTCGAGGTGGCGCCGGACTGAAATCGAAGTTGACGTACCGCGCTGAAGCCAGTACTTTTACCTCCCCGCGCCTGCAAGTCTCATTACCGGTCCGGGTCAAGGGCGATTAGCTCAGTTGGGAGAGCGCTGCAGTCACATTGCAGAGGTCACAGGTTCAAGCCCTGTATCGCCCACCATTCAATTCGTTCTCAGCCACGCGGGTTTCCAACCTCCGGCGTGCAGCCACGCGATCGCCACCAGGCTGCCGAGGAACGCCAGGGCGCTATCCTTTTGCGAGTCCCACTGGTCGCCCTGGGTGCCGAGAAAGGCCGTGCCCAATTCCGGGTGAACGATGGCGGCCGCGACCATTTCCATCGTCTCGTAAAAGGCGCTCCAACCAAGGATCACGCAAATTCCGAACAGCGACAACCAGCGGCCGCGCAGCCCGGTACGGTGGTGAATGTACTCCATGAACGGCAGCGTGGTCAGCAAACCAAAGGCGAAATGGACGATACGGTCGTACTGGTTGCGCTGCCACCCGAACCAGTCGCTGATGCGAAACCCCAGCGGCGTTTCCGCGTAGGTGTAGTGAGACCCGTAAATGTGCAGCAGCAGGAACACCGTGACAAGCCAGTACGAACCGACGGAAAAGCGGAAACGGAAGGCGCCGATCCCCAGTACCAGCAGAGTAACCCAGACCAGCAGGTTTTCCAGCACCCAGTCACCGCGGTCATTCGGATTCACCGCCGCCCAGAGCCAGGCGGACGCGACCAGCACCAACATCACGGTAATCTGCCGGGCGTCGGAGAAACGCACCTTCATGGCCCTTCCTCGGAAATGGCTTGAACAGACACGACGTTAGACGATGGGCGGGGGCAGAGTAAAGGGCCGGAGCAGCAACTCCGGCCCTTTACTCTGAGCCCGTGTCTATTAAAGCCCGGAGCGCCCGGCCTCGCGCATCATCGGCGCGTAGTCCTTGAACACCGGGCCCGCGGCCGTGGCGCCGATGGTGATACCGGCATCGGTGGTGAGCGTGTGGCCAGAGGTGTAGCCGGACTCGTCGCTGGCCAGCCACAGCGCCGCATTGGCCACGTCTTCGGCCAGCCCCGGACGGTCTTTCAGCGGAGAGGCCTCGGCCAGCGCGCGCTTGGCGCCCTCGATGTCCTCGGGGTCGCCGGTCAGCACGTTCGCGACCATCGGCGTCGCCATGCTGGCGGCGGCAATCGCGTTGACGCGGATGCCGAAACGGCACAACTCCGCAGCCGCGTTGCGGGTCAGGCCGACCACCGCGTGCTTGGCCGCCGTGTAGGCGTGCGGGCCGAGCCCGCCCATCAAACCGGCGGTGCTGGTCATGCTGACGATGCTGCCGCTCTCGCGCGGCTTCATGACCCTGGCCGCGTGTTTCATGCCGTAAAAAACGCCGTTCAGCAGCACATCCAAGCTGGCCGCCCATTCCGCCGTGGGGGTGGTGTCGATGGGGCCGATGGCGCCGACGATGCCGGCGTTGTTGAACATGATATCGACCTGTCCGAATTCCTCGACCGCGAGATCGACGAGCGCGGCCACGTCGTCCTCGCGGGTAACATCGCAAACGGCAAACCGCGCGGCATCACCGAAGCCGGCGGCGAATGCCTCTCCGCGCTCGCGTTGTATGTCGCCGATGACCACTTGGCAGCCTTCGGCGATGAAACGCTCCGTCGACGCGGCCCCGATCCCGCTGGCACCGCCCGTGATCACCGCAACCTTGTCCTTTAACCGCATGCCGAACCTCCCGCAACACCGTCGTTGGCCCTCGTCGGGCTGCAGGCATTATGCGGTTAATTTGAATCTATTTCAAGAGTCGTCAGCGGTTCTCTCCTGGTCGAGAAAAATTCCAAAAATACGGTTAAGCTACTGATACCCAATGCTTTTATTTAACGCAGCTGGCCCGGATATCAAGCTCTCACAGCGCGGGATCGGGTGCCATCACGGGCCTGATCCCGCCCCTGCACCGTGGCAAAAGTCACTTGACAGATTGACCGGCATATGCGAAGTTCATGCAACAGAATTTTAACAAAGTTCAAGTTCTGCGCGGACGCGAATCGGGGGCCGCAATGCGCGGGATGTTGTGGGTGGGGTGCTAACGTCTCGATGAGCGCCTCTTATATTCAAATATATTGAAATTCGGAGCAGGGCAAACAGACCATGAAGAAATTTCGAATATGTGACCATTGGAAGACCTTGAGTATCTCCCTCGCCGTCGCCTTCGGCGCCAGCGCCGCAATGGACGTTTTCGCTCAGGACCAGAATACGGCCCGGCAAGGTCAGGAGGCCCATCAACTGGAGGAGATCATCGTCACGGCCAGAAAACGTGAGGAGAACATCCAGGATGTCGCCATCGCGGTCACCGCGCTCAGCGCGACGGAAATCAACCGCACCTTCGCGCGTGACCTCAAAGACCTCGCCAGCGTCTCGCCAAACCTGATCGTCGACGACACGGCGCAGGGCCCCGGCGGTGTCGCGGCGATTTATATCCGCGGTGTCGGCGTGGCCGACGTCGAGAAGAGCTTCGACCCGGCGGTCGGGGTGGTGGTCGACGGTCTCTCTATCGGCTCCAACGCGGGGTCGATCCTGCGGAGCATCGATCTCGCCAGCGTCGAAGTGCTGCGCGGCCCGCAGGGCACGCAGTTCGGCCGTAACACGATCGGCGGCGTCATCAACGTCACGCGCAGCAAGCCGACCGGCGTTGTCGGCGGCAAGGTACGTCTCGGTTACGGTTCCTATGACACCTACCATGCCGAGGGCATTTTCAATTTCCCGCTGGCGGACAAGATCGCCGTCAAGCTGAGCGCCGCCGAGAACAACCAGAGAAACGGCTATTACATCAACATGGCGACCGGGCACCACATCGGCTCCAACGACTACAAGATGGGCGGCGTCAACGTCCTGTTCACGCCCAATGAGTCGATGGAACTGGAATACACGGGGACCTGGGAACGGACCCACCAGGACACGCCGCCGCTGCTCAATGCCGGGCAGCCCGGGGCCCTGTTTTGCGACGTTTACCAGTATTGCGCGCCCTCCGTCCATTCGACGATCACCGGCAGCCGCCACAAGGTCTGGATCGTGCCGCTGCGGCCGCCGGATCCGAACGGTGCGGCCTTCAACATCAGCACGGTGGACCAATTGGAGCCGACGAACTTCAACGCCAGCTTCGATGCGGATACGCACATCGTGGAATACCGCTGGGACGTCAACGACAGCTATCACTTCGATGCGGTCTACGGGCACTACGAGACCCATGAGAAAGTCTTCACGGACTGGGATGGCACACCCGAGATGCTGTATCACACCGACCGCCCGGGCGACTGGAAACAG
This sequence comes from uncultured Gammaproteobacteria bacterium, assembly GCA_963774415.1. Classification (GTDB taxonomy): domain Bacteria; phylum Pseudomonadota; class Gammaproteobacteria; order Xanthomonadales; family SZUA-36; genus SZUA-36. Next base: position 128,267 of record CAVZEU010000005.1, read on the forward strand.
GACAGCGTGGAAGTACGCCTGAACAAAGGCAGCGGCCGCTTCACCTGGGTCGCGGGCGCTTTTTGGTGGAAGTCGAAATTCGACATCCGGCTGCGCAGTTACATCGGTTTCGCCGCGCCCGGAGCCGTTCTCGACATCGCGCAATTCGGCTACCAGACGACCAAGTCCAAGGCGCTGTTCTTCGAGGGTGACTACGCCTTCAACGACGCGCTGACACTGACCGTGGGCGGGCGCTACACCAAGGACGAGAAGACGGCCCGTGACCGCGGCTTCGTCGACACCAGCATCCCGCTTTCCAGCGGTGTGCCGGTCGATTTCGCACCGGGCCTTTCCGGCGACCCGTCGGATTCGTGGAAGAAATTCACGCCCAAGGCCAGCCTCAAGTACCACCTCAACGACGCCACGATGACCTATTTCACCTGGTCGAACGGTTACCGCAGCGGTGGTTACAACTCGCGTGTCAACAGCTACAGCGAGGCGGTCACGCCGTATAACGAGGAAACCGTGGAGAACTTCGAGTTGGGTATCAAGAGCGAGGTCCTGGACCAACGGGTGCGCATCAGCGCCGACGTGTTCCTGATGAACTACGACGACAAGCAGGAAGAAATCCACCTGCCCGACACCCTGAGCGGCACCGGCCAGAAAACCGTCATCGCCAACGCCGCGACCGCGGAGATGAAGGGCGCGGAGTTCGAGATGCAGGCGAATGCGACCGACAATCTGTACATACGCGCGAACCTCGCTTACCTCGACGCGAAGTACAAGAAGTTCACGTTTGACGATGACGGCAACCCGAGTACGCCAGCGGTCGACTACAGCTATCTGAAGCCGCGCCGTGCGCCGAAGTGGACCGGCAACATCGACACCACCTACGAGTGGCCGATGGGCGACAACATGGTGTGGGCTCGCGTGTCCTATCACTACATCGCCTCCGACTACACCGACTTCACCAATGCGCCGGAATTGAAGAACAGCCCGCAAAACCTGTTCGACGCCTCGATCAACTACGACTGGGGCAAGACCCGTTTCAGCCTTTACGGGCGTAACCTGACGAATGAAGACGGTTACATGATCGGTTACGACGTGGCCGGCATCTGGTCGTACGCGGCCATCCGGCCGCCGCGGACCTTCGGCTTCGAGGTGACCCACGAGTTCGGCGGGGAATAACCCTTGACCTGGCTGCTCCTTTAACCGGGGCAGCAATGGTCGTGAGTGAAACCGGGCTTTCCGCGAGCAATCGCGGAAAGCCCTTTTTTATCCCGGTGCCGCGGGGTGAAAAAAGGCCTGGGTTAAGATAGGGTGACGACCGCCATCGAACCGGACTCGCCGTGGAAAGATTTCTGACCCTGAGAGTTGCCCTGATCGCTCTGGCCGCGGTCCTCGCGGCCTTCGGCGTCGCCAACGGTTGGGTGGCCGTATTCTGGCAATCCAGCTACGAGGTCACCTACCATTACGATGTCTCCGTCACCTATTGCCGCCAGCAGCAATGCGCATTCAGCGCCAGGCTGCAGGTGGCCAACACCGGCCGCCGCAAGCAAGACAAGGTCGTGGTCAGCTTGACCGGTTTGCCGCCAAACATCGGCGGTGGCCAATGGGTCACCAACCTGTCCGCCGCGGAACCCCGCGACGCCGACCCACGGATCGAACGGGGCCGAAGGGGAGCCGCTTACGTCATTGAGCTGCACGATTTCACACCGGGCACCCTCACCCAGTTCTGGTTCCAGGGCCAGATCCGCGCCGGCGAAGCCGCGCAAGCGCAGCAGCCCGCGATCACGATCAGCGGCCGCGGCCGCATGATCGAGGGCGACCCGCGCGCCATCGCTTTCGGGCGCTTCTTCTGAACGGTGGCTTCTTGCGCGTGTGCCTGGTTCGGGTCCTGGGGGCCGTGTCGCGCTAGACTGCGTCGTCCTGGTGGATGGCAAGACGGTAGAGCAGCACGGCCACGCCCAAGAGCATCAGCAGACCGAGCCAGCCGCCGACATGGTAGCGCTCGGGCAGCGCCAGCACATCGGCCGTTCCCAGCGCAACGATCGGTATGGCCATGAAGATGCCCATCAGGGCCTCACCGGTGATCAGGCCGGCCGAGAACAGCGTTCCCTTCTGGTGGATGCGCTCGCGTTCCCCGTCGGCCTTGCCGGGTTTCAGGCGGCGTTCGACCAAATGCGCGACGAGGCCGCCGGCAAAGATCGGCACACTCAGTTCGATCGGCAGGTAAATGCCGACGGCACAGGCCAGCACCGGTGTGCGGAATCCACTGCCGCGGCGCCTCAGGGTTTCGTCCAGGAAGATGATCGCGGCGCCGATCAGGATGCCGATGCCGATCATGCCCCACGGCAGTTCACCGCCGAAAATGCCCTTGGCCACCGAAGCCATCAGGTTGGCCTGCGGCGCCAGCAACGGGTTCGGATGCGCCACCGTCGGCACACCGATGCCGTAGGCCCGCGCCAGCAGGTTCATCACCGGGGCCATGATCAATGCGCTGGAAACACCGCCGATGGCCAGCATCAGCTGTTGTTTCCAGGGCGTGGCCCCCAGCATGTAGCCGCACTTCAGGTCCTGCAGGTTGTCGCCGCCGATGCAGGCGGCGGCGCACACGACCGCGCCGATCATGATCGTTGCGACCGCGCCGATCGGCGAGTCGCGCCCCATCAACAGCGCCAGCACCACGGCGGCGAACAGGATCGTGGCGATGGTCAGGCCCGATACCGGGTTGTTCGACGAGCCGACCAGCCCTGCCATGTAGGCGGACACCGAAACGAACAGGAACCCGGCCACGATCATGATGACCGTCATCGGGATACTGACAAACCACTGGCCGACGATGGCCTGGTAAAGCGCCATCAGCGGCAGCACGAATATCACCAGGCCGATCAGAATGTACCGCATCGGCAGGTCGCGCTCGGTTTCGGGCACTGCTACGCCCTCACCGCCGTGATCGACATTGAGGCCGCTGCGAATACCGGAAACCAACGAATGGCGCAGCGAGAACAAGGTCCACACACCGCCGATCAGCATGGCCCCGACGCCCAGGTAACGCACCTGCGCGGACCAGATGCCGTAGGCGGCGTCCTCGGCGCCGGCGCCCGCCAGCTGCGCGCTCAGGACCGGGTCGTGGGCCAGGAACCAGGTGCTGTAGATCGGTATCGCGATGTTCCAGGCGATGACGCCCCCGGCCAGCATGACGATACCGATATTGAGGCCGACGATGTAGCCAACGCCGAACAGCGCCGGCGACAAATTGGTGCCGAAATACGCCAGCGTCTTGCCCCACCAGGCGGAGACATCCGCGGTATCCGGGATCAGGCGCAGACCGCTGGCCGCCGCCAGCTTCATGGCGCCGCCGATGCTGGCCGCACCGGCCAGCAGCTTCAGCCCGGCGCCGGGCCGGTCACCGCTGCGCAGCACCTCGGCGGCCGCCTTGCCTTCGGGAAAGGCCAGGCCTTGCTCGACGATCAGCGAGCGGCGCAGCGGCACCGAAAACAGCACGCCGAGCAGGCCGCCGAGACCGGCGATGGCCAATACCCACGAATAACGGAAATCCTGCCAGTAACCGAGGATCAGCAGCGCCGGCAACGTGAAGATCACCCCGGTGGCGATGGAGGTGCCGGCGGAAGCGCCGGTGGCGACGATGTTGTTCTCGAGAATGTGCCCGCCGCCCAGCAGTCTCAGCACGGCCATCGAGACCACGGCCGCCGGAATCGCCGAAGCAATCGTCATGCCTGCAAAAAGCCCCAGGTAGGCGTTGGCGCCGGCCAGCGTCATCGCCAGTACGACGGCCAGCACGATGGCGCGAAATGTCAGTTGCGGGGGGGTCTGCGGCTTCATCGGCACTCCTTCTTGTTGGCTTTTTAGATGGCAAGCGCCACCCGCAAGCAGCTACAAGCGGCGCTAATGCTACCAGATATCGACAAATTCGTGCACGGGAATGAGTCGCGCCCGGCCCTGTCCCACCCGTATGGTGGGGACGGGGCGGGGCGCCATTCAAAGATCAGAATCTCTTGGTTACGTCCAGACCGTAGGTGCGCGTGGCACCCCTGAAGTTGACGGTAAAGAACTCCAGAATCGGCACGATTTCCCTGAAGTATTTCTCGTTGGTCAGGTTGTCCACCCATGCCGTTATGTCCCAGCCATTTTCGTTGGCCAGCGAGAGTCGTGCCTTGACCAGGTTCAACGGCTTGCGCTTGGTGCCGGGTGTGTTGGCGACGTCCCACCAGATCGAGCCGAACCGGTTCCACTCGAGGCGCGGCGTCAGCGCCCAGTCATCGGTAACAGGAAATGTCCCTGTTGCGCCCAGGTTCAGCGTGTATTTGAAAGAATTGGGCGCCACGTTGCCGTTGAACTCGGGGTTGGCGGCAAAATTATCCACCTCGCCATCGGTATAGCCATAGCCGCCGAATAGCTTGACGTCACCGGGCAGCATGGCCGTGAAATCGAGGTCGAATCCCTTGACCTTGACCTTGTCGATGCTCACCGTCGTCTGCAGACCGACCGTCGGTACGAACTGAAATTGCTGCGCGCCCTCGATATCCGTTTTGTAGGCCGCGGCGTTGAAAGCCAGGCGGTTATCCAGCAACCTCATCTTCACGCCGATCTCGTAGGATTTGGAGACTTCCTTGTTGTAGGCGTCCTCAACGTACACAGAGTCGGGAGCCTGGCCCGCGGCGACCGCGGCTGCAATGATTGCTTCACGCCCGCCGATCGGGTTGAAACCGCCGGCTTTGAAGCCCTTGCCATAACTGACATAGGTAGTAATGTCCGGTGTCGCGTCCCAGGAAAGGATCACCTTCGGCTCGAACTGTTTGAACTTGGCGGAATCATGGCATTGGGACAGGGGCCGGCCCGTAAGGGCGATGCACAGGTTATAGTTCGTGCCTGTTACCGGATTGATCTCGTCCGGGGCCTCTTCGGCGACGGTCCGCCGCTCCTTGTCGTAACGGCCGGCGAGACGCAGGTGAAGTTGCTCCGTAATGTCGTACTGGATATTGCCGAATACGGCATAACTCTTGGTCTTGTAGTACTGGTGCCCGAACGCCGTCGTCGGCTCCGACGTCTCCGGTCCATCGATGCGGTTGCGCGTCGCCGGCACGGTGCCGAGGATGTCCGCATTAAATTCGCTGAACTGGTTGCGCGTGTAGCGCAGACCATAAACGCCGGCCTGCCAGCGCAAGCGCTGGTCGCTCGGCGAGGTCAGGCGGAACTCCTGCGAGTAATTCTTATCCAGGTAGGCGTAGCCCGAAACCGCCGACCCGGGCACACCGGTATCGACGATGTAGGGAGGTGTGTCGCCGCCCCAAAAGGTGTCCAGATCCGTCCAGGCCGTGATGGAACTCAGCGTGACCTTGTCGAACGCGTAGTCGATTTTCGCGGTGGCCTCGTAGTAAGTCTGGTCGAACAGGCCATTTACATTGGTCACAAACGGCATGTCGGTGAAATTGGCGTCAAGTTTCGTCGCCGTGTAATTGCCCAGCGGCAGACCGACCACCTGGGACTGCGCGGCGGACAGCGAACCGCCGTCCGTTTTTTCTGCACCCAGTTTCAGGTCCACGGTGAGTCGATCACTTGGGGTATAAAGAAGGCGCAGGCGGCCCAGGGTCGGGTTATACCGCGCTACCTTCTCACCGGAAGTCTGGTCTGTAAAAGGCCCGTCAGTGTTGCGGATCGACGCTGAAGCCCGAAACTTCAATTCATCGGAAACCGGACCGCCGATATAAGCCATGGCGCGCCGGGTGTTGAAATTGCCGTAACTGAAAGTGACGCCGCCCTCGTATTCGTCGCTCGGTGCCTTGGTGTTGATAATAATCGCGCCGGCGGCGGCGTTACGTCCGTACAACGCGCTCTGGGGGCCCTTCAAAACTTCGATTTGCTGCACGTCCAGCAAGTCCTGGTAGAAATCCCTCATGCTCGTCATCGTCACGCCGTCGATCACGATGGCGACGTTGGGATCCGAGTTCCGGCTCGAGGTCTGTCCCCGGATATTGATGAACGTCTCTCCCGTATCGTCCTGCAGCAGCGTCACGTTCGGGATGCTGTTGAGGAAATCACTTGAACGTATGATACCGGCAGCCCGGATATCTTCTTCCGTCAGTACGCTGATGGTCATCGGCACGTCGTGCAGACTTTCGCTGCGCTTGGTCGCCGTGACGATCACTTCTTCGAGCGTCCCCTCGTCCGCCTCGCTCTTGGCGTAAGCTTGCTGTGCGAACGACAGCGAAACGCACGCGAAAACAACAGGGGCGATAATCGCCCGGGTCATGAGCCTGGTTCTATGCATCAGTATCTCCCTCCTGCGTCAATTTTTCCGGTTTGCAGTGACCGGGACCCGTTCGGGCGTATCCTTAGGGCCGCGCGCCCAAACTTGAACTTGAATTAAGTTTAAATTAATTTCTCTTCAAAGTAGGCCAGATTAATCAACAAGTCAAGAAGGCCTTACCGCGGTAAATGCCTGACCGAAACTGAAAATCACTGTTGGGGGCGCCTGGGCCTCGCGTGATACCAGGGACCTTGCTGCTGGTGAGCGCGGAACGCGCGTCGGTCTGAAGGCCCAGGCCGGCTTCTCCGCTCAGAATTTCTCCGACCAGGGCCGCAGGTCCAGTTCCTGCGTCCAGGCCGTGCGCGGCTGCCGGGCCAGGTGCAGATAATTCTGCGCGACATGATCCGGGTCGAGCAAACTGTCCGGTCCCCTGTTCTTTTCCAGCGGCGCACTGCGCTCCGACCGGATCTGACCGTCGATGATCACGTGGGCGACGTGGATGTTCTCGGGGCCCAGTTCCCGGGCCATCGTTTGCGACAGCGAGCGCAACGCGAATTTCGGTGACGACAGGTTGGCGTAGCCCGCGCCGCCGCGCAGCGCCGCCGTGGCGCCGGTGAAGATGATCGTTCCGCGGCCGGCCTTCAGCATGCGCTGGGCGGCCTGTTGACCGATCAGGAAGCCGCCGAAGCAACCGACCCGCCAGCAGCGTTCGAATTCGGCCGGCTTGATCTCGAGCACGCGCCCCGGCACGAAGGCACCCGCGTTGTAGATCACGACGTCCGGGGTGCCGACGGTATCGTCCGCGGTTTCGAACAGACCCGCGACCGATGCCGGGTCCGTGACGTCACAGCTTTGCGCGACAACCTCACCGTCGCTGCCTTCCGGATACAGGTCGGCGAGGTGTTCCGGATCGCGCGCGGCCATGACCACCTTGAATCCGGCGCCGCAGAATGCCTTGACCAACGAATGACCCAGCCCGGGTCCGACGCCGGCTATGATGGCGGATGGATGTTCTTTCATGGTTTTCGTCTTCCTTGGTGTCAAGCGACCAGTTTTTCCACTGCGTCCAGATCGAACGGGTGTTCGGTCATGACGATCAGGTGATCGGTACCCGCCTCGGCGTAGGCATCTACTTTTTCCAGTTCCTCGGGCCGAACCAGCGCAGTGCGCTCGATGTCCGCGGGGTCACGGCCGACCTTTCCGCACCAGCGGTCGATCACCTCGTTCTTGTGCCGCACGTTGTCAACCGGCCCGAACAGGTTGGACATGTCGGCGTGCTCGGCCACCAGGCGCAAGGTGACCTTCTCGCCGCCACCGCCGATCAGCAGCGGCAGTGAGCCGTTGACCGGGCCGGGATTCAGTTTCTGCAGGCGCGCCTTGATAACCGGCAGACCTTCCTCGAGCCGTTGCAGGCGGCTGCCCACGCTGCCGAACTCGTAACCGTACTCGTCGTAATCGCGCTTGAACCAGCCCGCACCGAGGCCGAGGATAAAGCGCCCGCCGCTGATGTGATCGATGGTGCGCGCCATGTCGGCCAGCAGGTTCGGGTTGCGGTACGAATAGCAGGTCACCAGCGCGCCGATCCGCGCGCGGGAGGTCTCGGCCGCCATGGCCGCCAGCAGCGTGTAACCTTCGAAATGTGCAGCGTCCGAGTCACCGTAGAGGGGATAGAAGTGGTCCCACACCCAGATACTGTCGACACCGAGTTCGTCGGCTGCGCGCCAGGCCGCGCGCATGTCCTCGACGGTAGTGGCCTGTGGGTGAATCTGAACACCGAATTTCAATGTATACCTCCGTTAAGTCTGGGGTTGTTAAGAATTGACCCGGCCATGGCCGGCACGGTTCCCATGATACCAACACCGGCCACCGGCCCACTGCGGTTGCCGTAATGTTGTCCTTTAATGATCTGGCGACGGCCTGTAAGGAGAACAAGGCGCGAGCCAACTTCGCGCCAATTTTCGATCGGGGCCTGCATTTTCCCGCTGCCGTTGCCGCTGCCGCAGCCGATATTCGCCCGCATCCACGGAATCGATTTTATCGACCTGCCGCCCTCGGCCTGCGGATTAACTTGCCCAACGTATAAGTCACCGCAGCGAGCAAGAGCAGGAGGGCGATGCTGACCGCCTCCCCCTCCTCCATCTGCCTCAACAGCCACTCCACCACACCCGCGCCACGCAGGCTGAAAACCGCCTGCCCCTAGCCGTTGTGGTGTACTCGCGGCCCGCCCACCAGGTCGGCGCTGAGCAGGATGACCTCGATCTCCTCGATGATTTCTTCCTGACGCAAGGCGTTGCTCTTGCCCAGCAATTCCGTCACCTTGTCTTCCAGGTGGTGCACGGCGCCTTCCAGGTGCTGCACACGCATCCGGTTCTCAGCCATCAGCGAGGTATAGAGCATGGCGTTGAGGGCGGCGAACAGGTACTGGTCCGTCAGGCCGACGAGAAACTCGGCCGGTGTTTCATTGAGCAGCGGCGGCTGGGCGGAGGGCGGCGCGCTGCCGCCCGGAGAACGGAACGGCGGCAATAGCTGCCGCGACAGGCTGGCGCCGTCCTCGCCGCCGTTATAGACCACGAACAGGTCCAGCGGCCCCTGTTGCGACTGCATGGCAGCGACGGACTCCACCAACCGGCCCAGCACCGCCTCGACTTCCTCCACGGCACTGGCGCCTGGCAGCGCCACGAACTCGCGCCCCGCCGACGTCATCACCGCATGCAGCTTTTGCCCCATGGCCAGCAGCAGCGGCTGATTGCCCTTGTCCGGGCCGGTGTCCAGCCGCTCAAGCAGGCGCTCGTTGAAGTTACCGCAAAAACTCCGTTCCGAACCCATCAGCAAATAGGCCTGCTTGTACCGCTCCGACCTGGGCATGGCCCCGGGGTAATGGTGCAGAAAGTCCGCCGCCATCGTCTCCAGGCTCGTCACCGCGGCCTGCTGGGCGCTGAGGAAACGCGCCAGCTTGCGCGTTTCCATGTAAGCCAGCGTTTTCATCGAATTCATGATCTCGCGGATCTCGTCCAGCCTGACGCGGTGCGTGTCGAGTTCGCGGCGCCGGCTCATGCCTGCCCGGTATCCTGTGCAGGCTGATCCGGCAGCCACCCGGCGATGGCAGCCTGCCAGGCCTCGCGCGGGCTGTCGAGATCCAGCGGTGACTCCCGGACCCCGTCGTCCAGCGTGCGCAGCACCTCGAGCACGTTATCCGGATCGCAAGCATCCAGACGGCCCTCGTTGAAGGCCATCATCCAGGCCAGTTGGAAGCTGATGGGTTGCGGTTCGAGCCGTTCCTGCTTGAGGATTTCCCGTAACAGGCGCCCGCGCCGGATGGCCTTCTCCATCGTCGCCTCGAGCTTGGCGCCAAAGCGCGTGAATACTTCCAGTTCGAGGAACTGCAGGTAGTCCAGTTTCATGCGCCCGGCCTCCTGCTTGATGCGCGGGTGCTGAGCCTGGCCGCCGATACGCGAGACCGAGCGCGCGATGTCGATGGCGGGGCGGAAGCCGGCCGCGAACAGGTCATGATCCAGATAGACCTGGCCGTCGGTAATGGATATCAGGTTGGTAGGAATATAGGCGGCGATCTCTCCCAGTTGGGTCCCGACGATGGGCAGGGCCGTCATGCTGCCGCCGCCCTGCTCGGCGCTGAGACAGGTGGAGCGCTCCAGCAGTCCGGCGTGCACCGAGAAGATGTCGCCGGGGTAGGCTTCGCGCCCGGGCGGGCGGCGCAACAACAGCGACAGTTCGCGATAGATGCGGGCGTGGGTCGAAAGATCGTCGTACACGACCAGCGTATCGCGGCCCTGCTGCATCCAGTACTCGGCGATGGCGCAACCCGCGAGCGGCGCCAGGTGTTGCAGACCCGGCAACGCACTGGCCTCGGCCACGACCACCGTGGTGTGCTCAAGCGCCTCGTACTTTCTCAGCATGTCCAGCGTGTTGACCACCGTGGAGCGCTTCTGACCAATAAGCACATAGACACAGCGGACGTTCTTGCCGCGCTGATTGATGACCGCGTCCATGGCCAGGGAACTGCGGCCCAGGCCCTCGTCGCCGATGAGCAATTGTCGTTGACCCTTGCCGATCGGGATCAGCGTATCGATGATCTTGGTGCCGGTATACAGCGGTTCGTGCACGAAGTCGCGCCGGGTCAGCGGCGGCGAGCCGTGCTGCAAACGCCCCCAGGCACTGCGACGCGGCGCGGGGTCACCGTCCAGCGACACGCCCAGCGGGTCCACGACCCGTCCCAGCAAGGCATCACCCACCGGCACGCTCAGCTGGCGGCCGGCCAGGTGCACCGCGGTGCCGGCCGTGAGTCCGCCTGTCTCCTTCAGCAGCACCGCACCGACGAGGTCCACGTTGAGGTCGAAGACGATCGCGCGGCTGCCGTCCTCGAACGTGAGTACGTCGTCCATCGCGGCGGAGGGCAAACCACTGATCCAGGCGATGCCGTCACCCACCGCCACCACCGTGCCGCGCTCCCGTAACCGCAGACCGGGCCGGTACGACCCCAACCAATCCGCCTGCCGCTGCAGCAGGCTTTCCCGCCGTTCTTCAGTCCCTCGGGCGTTCATGGGCTAGTAAGATGTCCGGGCCATCTCGGCAAAGCCCTGCAGTTCGTCTTTCAGGTTGGCGCCCAGCACCCAGGCGCCGATCGTGATACGCAACCCCGCCAGCAACTCGGGGTCTTGCTCAAAGTGCAACGTCACATCCGCCTGCATGGCCGCGGCCAGGGCCTTGCGCAAACGCCCGCGCTGGTCGTCAGCGAGGGCAAAGGCGCTGCTGACGCGAATTTCCGCTGGCGTTCCGGCCTGCCCTCCGCGCAGCGCGGCGAGCCTTTCTTCGGGCAGCTTCTGCAATTCGCTCACGAGCAGCTCCAGCAGTTTCTCCTCGACTTCCGGCCCGGCCGCCGCCTCGAGCAGGCGGGTCGCGAAGCGGGCGCCGTGGGCAAACGCCGTTTGTTCCGCCTTGAGTGCCCGCTCCTGCCGCTGCCGCTCAGCGGCTGTCTCGGCCTTTTTTTGCTTCTCCTCGATTTCCTGCTGCAATTCCTGCTGCAGCCGCTTGCGCTCCTCCTCGATTTCCTGCTGCAGCTTGGCGCGGGCCTGCTGCCGCTGCTGTTCCCAGTCGCCGAGACGGCCTTCGTACCGTTGCTGCAGCGCATCAGCCTCTGCACGCATCTTTTTGGCGTCTTCGAGGCTTTGCTCGATGGCGGCGCGGCGGCGCGCGATCACCGCCAGCACCGGCTTGTAGAGGAAATGCTGCAGCAGCCACATCAGCACCAGGAAATTGATGATCTCCAGAATAAAGGTCGTCCAGTTCAACTCCATGGCTATGCTCCGTTTTCGTTCGTGTGTACGCCGTCTATTTCAGCAGTTGGCTCAGCAGCGGGTTGGCGAACAACACGATCAGCACGATCACCAGCACGTAGATGGCCAGCGACTCGATCATGGCCAGGCCGATGAACAACGTGCGCATGATGGCCTTTTCCGCCTCCGGTTGGCGCGCGAGCGCGTCCATGGCGCGGCTGATAGCCAAACCCATACCCACGGCCGGCAGGCTGACGCCGACGGCGATACCGATGACGGCGGCAGCGGTTGAAACGATGGTGAAACTCGACATGTCAGGCATGACTTACTCCTTCTGTTGTTGCCGCAGTTGCTGTGATTGCAGGCCGCCGGCGACGTAAATCAGCGCCAGCATGCCAAAGATATAGGCCTGCACCAGGGCCTCGATGATGTGCAGCATCAGGATCGGGACCGGCGCCAGGAACCCCGCCACCACCAGGATCAGCAGCGCCGCCATCTCCAGGCTCATGATGTTGCCGAAAAGGCGCACGGCCAGGGCCACGGTGCGGCTGATTTCGCTGATGATGTGAAAGGGCAGCAGAATGGGGCTGGGCGTCAGGTAATGGCGCAGGTAGCGCTTGAGCCCCTGGCTGCGGATGCCGTACCAATGGACGGACAGGAACACCAGGAAAGCCAGCGCGGCGGTGGCGGACAAGTCGCGCGTGGGCGAATGCAGGCCCGGTATCAGGCCGACCAGATTGGCCACGACGATGTACACCCACAGCGTGGCGATAAAAGGCAGGATCAATTTTGCATGCTGCGGCGCGACTTCGCGCACGGCCGCTTCGATCGTGGCGACCACACCCTCGATGGCGGCCTGGCTGCTCCCCGGCTGCTGCTTGAGGCGGCGTGTCAAAAGCCAGGCCGCCAGCGCCAGCAACAACATAACCGCCCAGGTGGAAATCACGGTGCCGCTGACCTCGAGCGGGCCAAGGTGGTAGACAGGAATGCTGATCAGGCTGCCGTCATGCATATCTCACTCCTTCGTGAACAGGTACACGTTGACGGCCCCCACCACCACCCCGACCAGGATCAGGCTCACGGTCCAATGGATGGCGTAACCGGGGAAGTGATCGTCGATCCAGCGACCCAGAAAGGCGCCACCGACGATGGGCAGAACCAGCAAAAGGCCCAGCGTACCCACGTAGACGGTTTGCGAAAGCAGCGTGGGCCGGGCGCGCTCGGCCTTTTGTATACGCCGGGCCTGGCTTTCCACACGCTGGCGCAGCTTGTCCTCGCGCGGAGTGCCCATCACGCCTCCTTGCGGCTCATTTCCCATAAACGGCGCAGCACTTCCTGCTCCATGCGGTGCAGGCTTTCCTTGACGCCGCGCAGGTTCTCTTCCTCGGCCACCAGTTGTTGCTGCAGCGCGGTGCTGATACGCCGGTAATCGTCGTCGCGCAGGAAACGGCGGGTGTTGAGGGTGAGAATGTTGTTCTCGAAATAAAGGACCGCGCCGGGCAGGGCCAGATATTGCCAGTGTGTCTGGCCGATGCGAAAGCGCGCCAGACCGAACACCAACACCGCCATCAGGCGTGCGTGGTTGGCCTGGATGCCAAAACTGCCGCTGGCGTCCTCGCCGACGAAACTGCTGACGCCGTCAAAGCGCTCGCTGTGGGTGGCGTCCTGCAATACCAGGCTGAAACTGTTCATGCGGTCTCGGCCCCCTGCCCCGCTGGCCTGGCCGCGGCGTCCATCGTGCCGCGCATGTAGCACTGTTCCTCCGGGACCTCGTCATAGCGCCCCTCGAGGAACCCCTTGCAGTCCGCCAGCGTATCGGCCAACGGCACCGAGACACCATCCATGCCGGTGTGCTTGGCCGTGACCCAGAAGGGCTGGGTCAGATAACGCTGCAGCTTACGGGCGCGCATGACGATCTGCCGGTCCCGGGGCGACAGCTCCTCGATACCGAGCATGGCGATGATATCCTCCAGTTCGTGGTAGCGCGCCAGGTGCTCGCGCACCGCTTCGGCGGTCCGGTAGTGCTCGTCGCCGAGCGTGTGACGGTCCATCAGCTTGCTGCCCGAACTCAACACATCCACCGCCGGGTAAATACCCTTGCCGGCCTGCGCGCGGGAAAGTATGACGGTTGTGTCGAGGTGGCTGAGGATGCTGCTGACGGCGGGGTCGGTCATATCGTCGGCCGGCACGTAAACGGCCTGTACCGAGGTGACGGCACCCCGACTCGTGGAGAGGATGCGGTCCTCCAACTCCGCCACCTCCGTGTCCAGGGTCGGCTGGTAGCCAACCGTGGCCGGCATGCGCCCCAGCAGGCTCGAGATCTCGCTGCCCGCCTGCACGAAACGGAACACGTTATCCATGACCAGCAGCACTTCCTTCTGCCGCGTATCGCGCAGGTACTCGGCGTAGGTCAACGCTGACAGACCAACCCGGAAGCGCACGCCCGGCGACTCGTCCATCTGCCCGAACACCATCATGGTCTGGTCCATGACACCCGCCCGCTGCATCTCGAACCAGAGTTCGTGGCCTTCGCGGATGCGCTCGCCGACACCGGCAAACACCGACACGCCCGCGTGCAGTTTGGCCACGGCGTGCATGAATTCCATGATCAACACCGTCTTGCCGACGCCGGCACCGCCGAACAACCCGGTTTTGCCGCCCTTGACGAAGGGGCAGAGCAGATCGATGACCTTGATGCCGGTCTCCAGCACTTCGCTCACGCCCCGAACCTCGGTCAGCGGCACCGGCTCGCCGTGGATATTGCGAAAGGACTGCGACTCGAGCGGCGGACCATCGTCCAGCGGTTCCCCGAAAACGTTCAGCAGCCGGCCCAGGCTGGCGTCCGCGACCGGTATGTGCAGAGGCGAGCCCGTGTCATAGACGGCCATGCCGCGATGCAGGCCGGCTGTACGATGCAGGGCGATGGCGCGGACGTGGCGCTCGTCCAGGTGTTGATGGACTTCGAACAGGTAGGTTTCCTGATCGTCACGGCAAAGCAGCGCCTGGCGCAGCGGCGGTAGCGTGTCGCAGACAATGACGGCAACCGGACCGTGGACCTCCGCGATCTCGCCGATCGGCGGTCGTCGTTGTTCCGCGATGCTTGCCATTTCGGTCACGCTCAACCCCTATCCGTTCATACGACGATCATCATATGCAGGGGCAGCCACCCCGTCCGTTATCACGCACTATCCCGATGGCTGAAAGGCTCGTATAGCCAAGAGCTTAAGGATACACCATCCCGGCATTCTCCAGTGAAAAACAGGACCATTCAGGGTTTAATTCAACCCGCTCCGGACGCATGCGGGGCCGGACCGTCATAGCGCGGCACGCCGCGAGGGTCCGGCCAACGGCGGCAAATGCCGGCAGCGGCGCCCGGCCCGCAACGTCTCTGGCGACGGGATCGCAAATTCCTCGAAACGCAACGGAACTCGTGGTGTGGAATTCGTATCTAATGGCATATGCCACTTTTTTTTAGCAAGGAGGATCCATGAACAATTACACACTTCCTGAACTTCCCTACTCGACCCACGCACTGGAACCGCATTACAACGCCGAAGCGCTGGAACTGCATCACCAGAAGCATCATGCGGCCTACGTCAAGGGACTTAATCAGGCCCAGGCCGATCTGAAAGAGGCGCGGGACAAGAACCAGTACCAATTCGTCCGGCAACTGGAAAAGGATCTGGCTTTCAACCTCTGCGGCCACAAACTGCATTCGCTGCTTTGGAAGAGCCTGAATCCGGACGGTGGCGGTACGCCACCCGAATCCGTCACCCGTGTGCTCGCGGAAGAATTTGGCAGTGTGGAAGCCTTTCGCCAGCACTTCACGAGCGCGGCCATGGGCATACAGGGCTCCGGCTGGGCCGTCCTCAGCCGTGAACCTGACAGTGGCATGCTGCTGATCGAACAGGTATACGATCACCAGGACAACAGCGGTTCCGGGACCAAACCGTTACTGGTGCTGGACATGTGGGAGCATGCCTTCTACCTGCAGTACAGGAACGAGAAGGCGAAATGGGTCAAGGCCTTCTGGGACGTCGTTAACTGGCAGCACCTGGAAGAGGCCATCGGCGCGGAACACGAGCGCCGTTCCGCAGCGGCATAGCCGATAACAGCGCCCCGGCAGCCATCGTTGCCCGGGTAACGCTGCATCGAAATTAGCGAAGGACACAGGGCAGATGCCGGGAGCCAACCCCCGGCATCTGCCCTGACACCTGTTATAACACCATAACGGCCTTTTCCGCGGGCTGCGCCATCCCGCGGCCAACGGCGCGGCGCATAGGCGAGCACGGTTCCGCGCCAAGCCTTACCCGCCGAAGATCAACGCCCGCTGGCTGGCCATTCAGTTTAGAATTAATTAATATATAGCGGTCGCTTTTGCAACCGGCCGGCGCCCGCCGGCCGGCAGATGTGTTGGCTTCCTGGCGTACCGGCCAGGCTGGCCAAAGGAGCTGAACGTGGACTTTCTCGACCCGATCCTCCTGGCCCGTATCCAGTTCGCATTTACCGTCAGTTTTCACATCTTGTTTCCGGCTTTCACCATTGGCCTCGCGAGTTACCTCGCCGTGCTGGAGGGGTTGTGGCTGTTGACCCGGCGCGAGGTGTACATGCAAGCCTTCAGGTTCTGGCTGCCGGTGTTCGCCGTGGTGTTCGCGATGGGCGTGGTCTCCGGAATCGTCATGAGTTACCAGTTCGGGACCAACTGGGGACCGTTCGCCGAGATGACGGCGCCGGTACTCGGACCGCTGCTGGCTTACGAGGTATTGACGGCTTTCTTCCTCGAAGCGGGATTTCTCGGTGTCATGCTGTTCGGTCTGAACCGGGTCGGTCCCAGGCTGCATTTCACCGCGACGCTGCTGGTCGCCATCGGCACCCTGATCTCGGCCTTCTGGATTCTGGCCGCAAACAGCTGGATGCAGACGCCGGCGGCTTACGTTCTGGCAAACGGGCGCTACCTGCCCCAATCGTGGATCGGCGTGATATTCAATCCATCTTTTCCTTACCGCTTCATGCACATGGTGCTGGCCGCCTACCTGACCACGGCTTTTGCGGTCGGGGGGGCCGCCGGCTGGCAACTGTTGCGCAACCGCGCCAGCGCGCCTGCACGCTTGATGTTCAAGAACGCGCTGCTGATGGCGGCCGTGGTCGCGCCCCTGCAGTTATTCGTCGGCGACCTGCACGGTCTCAACACGCAACAGTACCAGCCTGCCAAGGTCGCCGCGATGGAAGGACACTTCGAAACGCGGGCCGGGGCGCCGTTGATCCTGTTCGGCCTGCCGGATACAGACGCGGCTGAAACGAAAGCGGCCATCGGCATCCCCAAGCTGGGCAGCCTGATTCTCAAGCACGATGCAGACGGCGTCGTGACCGGCCTCGACAAATTCCCCCGCGACGAGTGGCCGAATGTGCCACTGGTGTTCTGGTCGTTCCGGGTCATGGTCGGCATCGGCCTGCTGATGGTCGCCTATGGCTTGTCCGGTGCCTGGCGGGCGTTCCGCGGGCGGCTGACGCAAAGCACCTGGTACCTGCGCTGGGCCGTGCTGATGGGGCCGCTGGGGTTCATCGCGGTGCTGGCCGGTTGGTTCGTGACCGAGGTCGGCCGCCAGCCCTGGATCGTGCACGGCCTGATCCGGACGTCACAGGCAAATTCACCCATTGGCGCGCCAGGGGTCGGGGGCTCACTGCTGGCTTTCCTCGTGGTCTACCTGACCGTGTTCGCAACCGGTTCGGGGTTCATCCTGCGCCTGATGCGCAGAAATCCGGACCAAGTGGCCTTGAAGACACTCAAGACGGGCCCGTTGCGAACGGCCGGGGCGGGTCCCGCCGCCGCGCCAACCGGCGATAACGCCCCGGGAGGTACCGATCATGTTTGACCTGTCAACGATCTGGGCCGTGCTGATCTGTGTGGCACTGCTCGCCTACGTGGTACTCGACGGCTTCGACCTCGGCGTCGGTATTCTGTTTCCGCTCGGCAGGACCAAGGACGAACGGGACACGATGATGAACACGGTCGCGCCGGTCTGGGACGGTAACGAGACCTGGCTGGTATTGGGCGGAGGCGGCTTGTTCGCCGCCTTTCCCCTCGCCTATTCCGTGCTGTTGACCGCGTTCTACGCGCCTGTCATTGCCATGCTGCTGGCCCTGGTGTTACGCGGGGTGGCCTTCGAATTTCGTTTCCGCAGCGAGAAATGGCGCGGCGCCTGGGACTTCGCCTTCATCGGCGGTTCGACCCTGGCCGCGTTCTGCCAGGGCGTCATGGTGGGGGCCTGGGTCCAGGGCGTGAAAGTGACCGGCCACGTTTATGCTGGCGGTTGGTTTGACTGGCTGACTCCGTTTACCATTCTGACCGGCCTTTCGCTGGTCGCGGGCTACGCGCTTTTGGGCGCGTCCTGGCTGGTGATCAAGACCGAAGGGAGTCTGCAAGAGCGCATGCGGCTCCTGCAATTACCCCTCGGCGTGGTCGTCGTGGCCTTTATTCTACTGGTCAGCTTTGGCACGATTTTCGTTAACCCCGCGGTGCGCCAACGCTGGTTCGACGTAGGTTCCTTCGTCTTTTTATGGGTGATCCCGGCCTTGACGGCCGCGCTGGCCGTGGCTTTTGTGTGGGCCGTGCGTTCACGCAAGGAAGTACTGCCCTTTGTGCTGGCGCTGGGCTTTTTCGCCGCTTCCTTCCTGGGTCTGACCAGCAGCCTTTACCCGTATCTCATTTCGCCGTCCATCACCTTCGCCGAGGCGGCCAACGCCGAGGGCAGCCTCGCGTTCATGCTCGTGGGCGCGCTGATCCTGCTGCCGGTCGTGCTGGCCTATACGGCCTACACCTACTGGCTGTTCCGCGGCAAGGTCCGGCTCGGCGAGGGCTACCATTGAGCGCCGAACCGACCAAGAGCCCCCTGTGGAAAAAACTGGCCTGGTTCGCCGCGCTGTGGGCCGGGGGCGTCGTGGCCGCCATGCTGGCGGGCTGGCTGATCAAAATGGCGATTCCGGGTTAGAAACACCGCATTGACTCAGGGTAGAATCGAGCTCGCGCGCCCGCACACCGGGTGTTTGCGCTCTTGAAATCTCAAATGGGCCCCAAAGCTTAATTCCATGAAAAGACACAGCTTCATCGTACGCCTCGTCATCAACGCCCTGGTCTTTCTGATCGTCTCTTCGCTCTACAGCGGGATCAACGTCAACGGCCTTGGGGCCGCAATCGTGTCTGCGCTGGTGCTCGGATTGCTGAACGCGTTGGTCAAACCGTTCCTGTTCCTCGTCACATTGCCGATCAACATCCTGACGTTCGGTCTTTTTACCTTTGTATTGAACGGCATCATCCTGCTGCTGGCGGGCAGCCTGTACCATGGTCTCTACGTGGCGGGTTTCGGCGCGGCCATTGCAGGCGCGATCCTGTTCGCCATCGTCAACGCCGTATTGTCCACTTTGTTGGTGGAGCCGGATTGAGCATTACACTGACTGGTTTCGCCTGATTTCCACGTTTCGCTTCCTGTGAAAACTTCCGTCCTATCCTATACTTAATACCGCGTAACTGTTTGGCAACTTCGGTCGTTGGGGAATTCCCAAGCTCATTACCGGGGCGGCCGGAAAGCTGCTGATAACTAAGGAGAGAAGTCATGGCAACAGTGAATATCTATGTCACTTTGGATACAAACGCCAATCCGGCAGTGGTATTGAAGGAACAAAACGGTTCGTCGGCCAGGTCGGAGCCAGCAGCCAATGGAGACACGATCAAGTGGCAAAAACAAGACACGAACGACGATTTCGATATTACGGGGCTGAGTCCGACAGGCACGGGAGAAGCATTTTCAACGCCTACAACTGGCGGTTCCGGCCAATGGTTGAGCTCGACTTACCAGCCGCCGAGTTCCGACCCGGATGCCGAATATCCCTACACGTTGACGGTGACCACCGGAACCCCGCCCAATACACATACCTATAACACGACGGAGACTTCCGATCAGGCTACGGACGACAGACCGGTGATACGAAACTAATTCCGGTCGGTATGAGGCATGCTGTTCGCTTAGTGCCATTCATGCGCCGCCCCCACCCCTGCGTCTGAAACCGGCAAGTTGCGACGGTCGGCGGGCCGACCTTGGAACAAAGGTGGCTACGGGCTGTCCGGAACGGTTGTCCCGATGAAATACAGGGCGTTTCTCAGTTACTCTCACGCGGACCGGAAGTGGGCGCGCTGGTTGCACCGCGCACTCGAGTCCTACCGTGTTCCCCGCTATGTGAGCACCGAAGGCACATCGAGCCTGCAAGAACGACTTGGCCCGGTATTTAGAGATCGCGACGAGTTGCCGAGCACCTCCAGTCTGACCGATGCCGTGAGATCGGCCCTGGAGCAGTCTGAGTGGTTAATTGTCGTTTGCTCGCCACGTGCTGCAGCTTCGCGGTGGGTCAATGAAGAAGCCCGCATTTTCAGGAAACTCCGGGGAACGGAACGGATTCTCTGTTTCGTAGTTGACGGTCAGCCTGGATCTGGGGATGAATTCGAGTGTTTTCCCGAGGCAGTCATTACACCCGAAAAACCGGGTGCAGCCACACTGGAACCAGTAGCCGCAGACGCTAGGCGCGCAGGTGACGGACGCAACAATGCTTTCTTAAAAATCGCCGCTGGCATGCTCGGTGTCGGATTGGATGTCCTGCGGCAACGTGATGTGAGAAGACGTAACAGAAGACTCGTTGCCATTGCTGCGGGTTCTTTACTAATTACAGCGATTACGACCACACTGGCGATCAATGCCGTTATCTCTCGAAATGAAGCGAGGGAACGGCGTGCCCAAGCGGACAACCTGATTGACTTCATGCTCGGCGACCTGAGGACTCAGCTGCGCAAGATCGGCCGCTTGGACGTGTTTCAAAGCGTAGGCGACAAGGCGCTCGAATATTTTGCCGCGGTCGGAGACGATGACGACAGCTGGCACACGCTGGAGCAACGTGCCAGGAATCTCCGGCAGATCGGGGAAGTGAGGAGCGAGCAGGGCAATACGGCTGCCGCACTCGAGGCGTTCAGGAAATCGCTCCGCATCTCGGAAAAGATGGCAGCGCGCCGGCCGGATAGCGCAGAAGCGCTGATAGCCCTCGCCAACAGCCGTTTCTACGTGGGCTACACGTACTGGCAACGCGGGGATTTGAATCAGGCCAGCGCACTCTTCAAATTGAATATACCCATCGTAGACGGGATTTCAAATCGAGATCGAAAGAACACCAAATGGCTGGTTGAGCGAGCCTACGCCCACACCAATCTTGGCCGGGTGTTGGAGTTGGAGGGTGCATACCAAGACGCCCTGCGGTCGTATAGGGTCGTCATGGAGGTCGACCGGTCCCTGATGGCGCTCGAGCCGGAGAATTCCGAGTGGCATATGGAACTCGGTTTTGCGCACAACAACCTCGGAAAGCTTCTGACGGCACTGGGCCACCTTGACGAGGCTGAATCACACTATCGGAAGGACTTGGAAATAAAACGCCAGATTTATACATCCGATCCGACCCACAACGTCAAGCGGTCCTACTTCGCGGTCAGCCTATATTTCCTCGGTCAGTTGCTGGAAACCCGTGGTTCCTATGCGGAGGCCGAGTCCCATCTCTCTGCGGCGTTGAAGCACTTTGAGTACTTAACCGACGTTGCGCCGGAGCGCAAAGGTTGGAAGGTACGCCGGGCTGTTATTGGGCGGGAACTGGGAAAGGTCCAGGAGTTGACCGGAAGGATATCGGAGGGGCTCGGCCTTCTGCGGTCCTCCGTGACTATGCTCAGAGGGGTATCGCGGGCCGATCCGCAAAATACGGCCTGGCGGCGGGAGTTCATACGGAGCAAGCTGACCCTCTCCGATTTTGCCATGCGCCAGGCAGATCCGGCACTGGCGGCGAAGGAACTCAGCACGGTGAAACAGTACATCAATGCACTGATTCAGCAGGAACCGTCGGCCCTGGAAACACGCGAGCTGTCCGTGTACGCCGATCTTTGCCTTGCACGCCTGGCCAATCCCGACACGGGGAACACACACTTGAATGAGGCGCTTCAAACGCTCGACGAATACTTTAGCGATTCGCAAGACCCACGCATCATTGAACTCAGGGCAGCGGTGCTGGCAGGTCTCAATAAGCGCCAGGCGGCCGAGCGCTTGCGCCAACACCTCAAAGCGCTCCACTACAAGAGTTGGGATCTGGTGACCGCGAATGAGACAAGCGTCAGCCGACCCGGCATTACCGGCACCCAAGCTGTAAATACGGGCAGTCCACGATGATCGACTTGCCGGCGAAGACGGATAACCCTTCTCTTGGTTCAGTTCCGAGCCTGGACGAGCGCGGCGGATACATCATTATCGAACTGGCTCGAAAATTGACCGATGATTCAGCGGATCTGCGAAAAGTGGCAACAAGCGAGGGCTTCCGAGGGCTGAAAACCCTACTCGCGGAAAATCCGGGTCTCAAGGCGGAACGCGTGATTCGAAGCACGGCCCCGAGGGTTATCCGTGACCGCGAAAGAATCGCGGGCTTATCCGGATTTGCGCCTCTGGAGACACTCACCGCATTCTGGCGAATCGATGTCCGACACGTGGAAGATTCCGAGGCGCTCCGAAATCGCCTGCAGCATTTGCCGGAAATCTCCCTCGCGTACCATGAAACGGCTGTGCTGGAAGCGAGCGGGTTCACTCCCGCAACGAACCCCTACTTCCAGCACCAGGGCTATCTCGAGGCAAGGCCCAAGGGCATCGGTGCCATCGCGGCATGGTCAACACCCGGCTGCGACGGGAGTGGGGTCCGTGTAGTCGACCTCGAGGCCGGCTGGATTCTGCACCACGAGGATCTGCCAGGGCCGCAGTTGCTGGCGGGCGATAACGGGACCGCCGATGGCTATGTCTCGGGAGACCACGGCGCTGCTGCAATGGGCGTTATTGGGGCGTGCAGCAACGGAGCTGGCATTATCGGCATCGCCCCGAACATTGGCAATCTTTCTGCGGCGTCTCATTATGACGTCGCCCAGAAGACCGGATTGCACGTAGCGGACGCCATTCTTGCGGTGATGCCTGACTTGCAACCCGGCGACATCGTGTTAATGGCGATTCAGCGACACCAGGAAGGCAAAGCCTTTCCTGTAGAAATCGACTTCGTGGATTTGCAGGCCATCAGATTGCTGGCGGCGCACGGAGTTATCGTGGTCGAAGCAGCGGGCAACGGGGAGCAAAATCTCGACCTCTGGATCGACCCGACCGGCCAGCACTGCCTGGATGTAAATTCCGACAAACATATCGATTCAGGTGCGATCATGGTGGCTTCGGCTTCTGCCTCGGTAATCGTGGACTCCAAAGGCGTAAAGGGTCATAAACGCTATTACACTTCAAATTTCGGATCGCGCATTAACGTATATGCATGGGGTGAACACATTTACACCTGCGGATACGGAACGATTGCTGGCGCCTCCGGCAAAAAGGACGCCTACACGTCGAATTTTGGCCAGACGAGCGGTGCATCGGCGATCATCGCCGGTGCGGCCGCCTTAGTACAATCGTGGCACGGGGGCTCCCTCTTACCGGTGCAGATGCGCACGCTCCTATCCAACCCCGACACGTCGACACAACAGGCAAATTTCCAGAATGACCCTATCGGGGTCATGCCGGATATTGATGCCATTGTGTCCGCCGCGCCTGGTAATGGAGGTCGCTAAATGCCATTGGCGCTTAGCTGTAAGCAACTTTCATGCTTATACGTTGCACACGGTGGGGATAGCCCGAACACGTTAAAGAGCGGATATACCGCAGGAGGACAAATGGATAAGACCTATGCAATAGCCGTTTTAGTCTTTGGAGTATTGTTAATTTTAATATCTTTGCTGGTTGGCGACGGTTTAAAGCCCGATCCCTGGCTCATCGAATGGACCGATTAGGCGAAACAGTACGTCGGTCTGGCGGTGGCTGCCCATGCCGTCGTCAAACTGAGCAATGGTGTATCGAAATACCTGGCAACCAGGTAGCTGCTGCGCTCGTCTGACAACAGCAAGTGCTATCTGGCAATGGCAAATGTCGCATATAAACCTTTATCGATGGCGTGAGGTATTTCCGCGATGATGCCGTAGTCGCCCGGCGTCAAGTGGACCTTGAGGTAGGCGGTGCTCCCCGCCGGCATGTCTTCGATGCCGCCGACGAAATACGCCGGCGCAGGCGTTTGCAGCCCTTCGGGGCGTCTGAAATCCATCCATCGCGCGACGGTGTCGATATCGGTGTTGGCATCGATCCTGAAAAAATGCGCATCGTGGCCCACCAGACCGGCATAGACTGCCTGGTCGGCATAGACGACGCGGATCGTATTGTCGCCATTGACCAGCGCGCCGTCGACGAACGCGTAGCCATTGGTGGAAATCCGCAAGGTCGCGTTGGCGTGAGGTTCGTTCGCGCCGCCGTCGCTGCCGGTGACGGTCAGCGGATGGATCATGCCGAATTGATCGGGATCGGGATTGTAGTTATGGGCCACGCCATTGGTCCTGGCGTAACACTCGATCAGGTAGCGTCCGGGTTCCAGGTACATCGTCGTCGCCACTGTCTCCCCGGGGGCGAGCAATCCCGGACCGCCCAGGTAGACCAGGTCGCTAACCCAGGACGGAATCTTCCCGGCAAGTGCCTGGACCTTGTCTTCATCGCCGGCGATCTGCGCGCTCAGCATGGCCTGGAACAGGTCGATGGCTTCGTCCGAGACCCGTTGCGCGGTTACACCTTCGGGGAGCCGGTACAACAAGGCAAAATGCGTCATGCCGGACAGGTTCTGCAAACGGATCGTGGTCCAGCCCGATCCGATCTGGCCCGGCCCTTCGAAGCGAAGACCGACCGCCTTGAGATCCAGAAGATTAGGAGTTGCCGTGACCGGCGTTTCGGCCCGGGGGTTCTTGCCCGCGTCCGGCTTTTCGCCGCAGCCAAAAAGTAATGCCGCCATGATCAGCGCCGCCCCGCTGATGGTTACCGAGAATTTCAAAACGGTGCCTCCTGGTGCCTGAACGAGTTCCTTTTCAGGATACGACACCGCATCCGCTTTTGAAAACCGGGCCGGAATTCAGGCACGGAATGGATAACCCTGCAGCCAGGCGGGCCACAGTTCCCTTACAAGCCAGCCAAAATGGCGGCGATCACCTTTTGGATATCGGCCGGAGCGAAATCCCCGGACTCCCCCTCGCGCCGTGCGACGAGAAGGTCGCGAATCATCCCTTCAGCGCACCCGATCAATGCTGACACCAACGCGGTTACAGGCAACTGCCTTGTAAAGCTCCCGTCGGCAAGGCCTCTCTGGACCAGGCTGTGTATCAGTTCGCGAAAGCGGAGATATCCCTCGGAAATGAAAACTTCGTGGGCGGTACCGCGGATACGACGGCCCTCGAAGAGGTAGATCATGGCCAGTTCCTCATCCTGCTGGAAGGCGTTGCTCATGGTCTCCATTACGACGATCAGCGCATCCTGCCCGGTCGGGGCAGCGACGACCCTGGAACTGATGGCCTGATTGAGCCGCGACCACCCCATGTTGAAAATCTGCTCCAAAAGACCCGCCTTGCCGCCAAAGTAACGCACCAGTTGCGATTCCGACGTGCCGGCGCTGCTGGCAATGGAGGAAGTCGAGGCAGCTTCGAAACCATTTTCCGCAAAGAGGCGCTTACCCGCCGCCAGCAGGCGTTCACGCGGACCTGTCTTGGCTGCGGGTCCGGCAGCTGTGCTGGAGTCTCGTGGCTGATTGATTTTATCCGGCGGCATAAGTCAATTCTGACACATTTGACAGTAGCATCACTATTATGTATGGTAGCGCCACTTTCAAATTAGATCATAGTACTACTATCTATTTTAATGGTCGTACAACTATCATAACGCATGCTTCATGCCACGTACAACACGACAACACCCACGCGCTCGTGCGCCTCGACTGTGGCTGGTTAGCGCTCGGCGTCATTGACGGTGAATACGCGAGCCAGGCAAAAATCAGTGTCGCCACGGACACGAAAAACGTCGCCAGCACCGCCCGCGGCCCGACTGTGGCCATTTGGCCACAGTTTGGGTTTGCCGTAACGCGGTGTGAGCGCGGATTAATTAAAAAAGGTTTTCCAAATTAGGAAGATATAGAAAATGGCATACCTTTTGCATAGTCATAGTGACAGCCTGCTTTACCCGGGCCGCCTGGACAAAACTGTAGATAAAAACATTGGAGGGAAATGACAGATGAAATCGAATCTACTGGCTACTACACTGTGCTTGCTGAGCACGCTGTTCGTTCCGACAGGCGCGGCCCAGGGCGCGGCGCCTGCCGCCGGAACGTTGAGCGACACCTCCGGCCCGGTGACCTTCGACGCCGGCCCGTTTACGCTTTCGAACCCGACGCCGGTTCCGCAGGTCGATGACGGGCCGCGTTGCAGCAACCCGGTACAGCCGTGCGATGAATATGTGCTGACGGTCAGTCTGCCGGACGGGTATGCGGACGCCAACCCGAACGATTTTATCCGCTTTACCTTTAACTGGGACGATGCCTCCTCCGGGCTCGGCGACTATGATTTTTATGTATACGATGGCATCGTGGGCGATACCAGCGGTTCCGACGCGTCCCATGCGGACGCGGCTACTGGCGACAATCCGGAGACGACAACCCTGGGCGTATGCCAACTGGCTTCGGATAAGCTTACGATCAAGGTCGTGCCGTACACCAGCGGAGGCGAGATCGTCCACGGTACCATCGAACTGGTCAAGGGCGAATCGGCCGAAGCGGGCAAACTCTGTGGCGGTGCACTCAGCTTCGGGGCCGCCACCCCCACGGCGCCCGGGAAGCCGCGATACCAGAACTTCCATGCACCCGACGGAACGGCAGCCCAAGGCAGTTCCGGCGAAGCGAATATCGGCTACAACCCCAACTCGGGCAACATCATGATGATGTCGGACGCGCCAGTGTTCCGTCTCACTCCGCCGGAACTGCTCGACCCGCCGCTGCCCGAAGCGGGGCCCGCCAAATGGGTGGACGTATCGCCGCTGATCGACAGCGTGCAGACGCTCGACCCGATCATGATCACCGATCCGGCGACCGGCCGAACATTTATTTCGAATCAGACTACCGGCGCTGAAGCACTGTTTGCATTTACCGATGACGACGGCGAAACCTGGATCGAGGCCTCTGCTTCTCCGCCCGTCGGCGGCGTCGACCACCAGACCATCGGGGCCGGACCGTATCCGGCACCGCTTGCAGGACAGAACCCGGCCTACCCCAATGCCGTCTACTATTGCACACAGGCGCTTTCCCCGGATTTCTGCCAGCGCAGCGATACCGGCGGTTTGAGCTTCGCCCCGGGCGTGGCGGTCAACAACGAGGTAACGACGCAGTGCGGTGGTCTCCATGGGCACGTCAAGGTGGCGCCCAACGGCATGGTTTACCTGCCCGATAAAAGCTGCGGCCCGGTACAGGGAGGTACGGCAAGCGCGGACGCCGGGGTTACCTGGCACGAGTTTCTGGTGCCTGACAGCGTACCCGGCGGCAGCGACCCGTCCATCGGCATCGCCAGGGACAATACGCTTTATTATTGCTATACCAATGACAGCGGCGCCTGGGTCGCCGTCAGTCACGACAACGGCGAGACCTGGCAGCCAAGCGTCAACATCGGTGAATCGGTTGGGGTCAAGCAAGCCGTGTTCCCCGAAGCCGTGGCCGGCGACCCCGACCGCGCTGCCTGTGGTTTCCTGGGCACCGACGTGGTCGGCAACAGTGGCGGTCTGGACTTCCGCGGGAAATGGTACCTTTTCATTGCCCACACGTACGACGGCGGCGCGACCTGGAGCACGGTCAATGCCACGCCAAATGATCCCGTGCAGGGCGAGGGCGGTATTTGCACCGATGGCCTGGGTTGCGGCAGCAATCGCAACCTGCTCGACTTCAACGAGGTCACGATGGATGACCGGGGCCGCGTGCTGTTCGGCTATAACGACGGCTGTGTCAGTGATACCTGTCTCACCAGCGGTGGCCGACAAAATGACTTCGTAGCCTACTGGACAGTGGCGCGGCAGTACGGCGGCAAACCGTTACTGGCCACTTACGACCCAGTTGAGCCGGCGCTTCCCAAGGCCCCGTACCTTGACGGGACACGCACCCAGACAAAGACCGAACTTTACTGGAACCCGCCCAACGACGGCGGTTCACCGATTACCGAATACAGAATCTTCCGCGGCGACAGCCCGGGCAACGGCACCCAAATCGCCACCGTCGCGGGTACCAAAAACCGCTTTGTCGATGCGACCGCGGACCCGTCCGTACCAGTGCTTTATTACCACGTCGTCGCGGTCAATGCGCTCGGCGACAGCCCGGCCAGCAATGAGCCCGGCCTCGAGGTTACCGCGGAGGTCGTGGAAAATGCGTGCGTGGCCCCCGGCCTGACCACGCTTACCGATAGTTCGGGTGACAGCCTCAGCCCGGCCCCGGGTTCCGACTTGCGGTCGTTCCAGTTGGCGCAACCGTTCGCCGAGGACGGCAACATCCGCCTGCGCTTCCAGATCAATA
Organism: uncultured Gammaproteobacteria bacterium; assembly: GCA_963774415.1. Classification (GTDB taxonomy): domain Bacteria; phylum Pseudomonadota; class Gammaproteobacteria; order Xanthomonadales; family SZUA-36; genus SZUA-36. Next base: position 156,314 of record CAVZEU010000005.1, read on the forward strand.
CGGACCCCGGCGTCCAGCCGCAGACGCCCAACTCCTTCTGGTACGCCTCATTTAAAACGCCGGACGACGTCGTGCACGGTGTGCGGATGGTGTTCAAGGATTCTTCACCGGCAACACCGGTGTTCGAGTCTTATGTCGCCAGCGCGAGTAACGACGGCACCGTCGACGGCCGCTTCGTCACCAGCGGCAGTGAAATCGCCGCCGCTGGTTTCTACGACGCCCCCAATGGCATCATCGTCATCAGCGTACCGATCGCCGACTTCGGCATCGGTGCGGGCGATTTGATCCGCGGTTTCAATTCGGGCGTGGTGCAACCGGCCCAAACGCCCGCCATCGGCGCCGCGGTAATGGTGGATGAAATGCCCAATGGCCTGGGCCGCCAGGGCGCCTACACGGTGAAGACCAACGCCGAGTGTGGACAAGCGGTGAATGAACCCCCGGTCGCGGTAATGATGGCGTCACCGACGTCCGGCACCGTGCCCTTGACGGTCAATTTCGACGGCAGTGCTTCTTTCGACCCCGATGAGGGCGATTCCATCGCCAGCTACACTTTCGACTTCAACGACGGCAGTGCGCCAGTCACGCAATCCTCGCCGACGGTCTCGCACAGCTACGACTCGGCCGGTGAGTACAAGGCAAAACTGTCGGTCACGGACTCGCACGGCCTGGCCAGCAACAACGCCGCCGAGGTGGTCATCGAAGTTGAAGAACCCACGAAAGTGACGCTGGTGGACGATGCCGACCCGGCGGTCGAATACCGTAAGGGCTGGCACCGCCGCAGCGATGACTCCGCCTCCAACGGGGGTTACAGCCGTCGTCTGGGCGCCACCGGCAACGGCGAATCCCCCACGGCCCGGTTGGTCTTCGACGGCGAAGAGATCACGTACTTCTTCGGCCGCTCCGAGCAAGGCGGCAGCGCGGACGTCTACATCGACGGTAAATTGCGAACCACGGTCGATTACGCCGGCACCGCTGCCGGCAATGCTCCCGAATTCGGCCATTCGGTCACCTTTGACGAACTGGGCGAAGGCAGCCATGAGTTTCTCATCGTGTACCGCTCGGGCGCGGTTTACGTCGACGGTTTCGAAATCGTCTCCGGCACGGATGGCGGCGCCGATGAATCCGCGGCCCGGACCCGCTCCGACACCTCGGCCTCGTCCGGTGAACTCTCGCCGCTCAGCACGGCCGTGCTGACCAGGACGGTAACGGTCGGAGCCGACGACGAATGGCTGTCGGTGGTCGTTGAGGGCGCCCGGATCCCCCTGACCGTCAACCTGCTTGATTCGCTCGGTAACCTGATCCGCGCAGGCGATACGTTGCTGGCCGGCGCGAGTACGGTCGGCCTGGATGTAAAACGGCCCCCGGCCGGAAGCTACACGGTCCAGGTGCTGGGCAACGTGACAACGGCGACGAACGTGGAGATATCAATCGCGCGCACGACGACCCTGCCATAAGCTGATTAGTTCAGCGGCGGGAAGTCGACCTCTCACTCTGTGCGTGCACCCAAGGGGGTTTGGGCCGGCGGTCTAACGATCGCCGGCCTTCTTTTTTACTCGCGTCCTGGATGTGAGAACCGGTTCGCATCCCGTTTCAGACGACTCGGAGACACGGCGGCTGACACAAGAAAACTGCGAGACACCGGCTGGGAGTCGATCTGTCGCACCTGCCTCGCGGGCACGGCAGCGACCTGGGGACCCGGCCTTAATCCGAACGCAGATAGCCTGCGCAGGCAGGCGCGTCTTCGTCCTGATCGGCCTTCAGCTCCGCCAGGGTGGCATCGATATCCAGGCGCCAGGCGGAACCCGGTTCCGCCACCTCAAAAGCCGGCCGCAACACCTGCTCCGCGGTCCGCGGGCAACCCAAATCACCCAGCACGCTCGCCAGGTTATTGAGCAATACGGGGTCTTGCGGCGCGCGTCTGAGGCCATCCTGATAATGGGCAACGGCGCCGCGCAGGTCGCCGCCGAAATACGCGAGGTTGCCGAGCGCGAGGTGCGGCCGCGATGATTGCGGCCAGGTCTTCGCCGCCGCCTGCCACGAGGGCCGCGCCAGGTCAGCACCCGCGACGGCCTCGAACGCCGCCACCGCCTGCATGAACCGCATCGGCTCGGCTCCGGCAGGCACCTCCCCGGGGCGCAATGCGACGATGGCCCAGTACCCGGCCCAACGCCAGGTACGCAGAAACTTACCGGCGGAAACGTCCAGGTGCCGCTTGCGGCCGCTGTTGAGAATGAACTCGTTGTCGTCTGCGTCGAAACCGACGACCACCGCATAGTGCCAGGCCGGCACGTGCGGCGTAAGGAGGTTTTGCAGCACCAACACCGGCCGCCCCGCTTCGAGTTGGGTCAGAATGTCCCGGACCTCACCGCCGAGCAGGTACGGTACGCGTCCGGCACGCCGCGTAGCCGCCAGCATCTCCACCTGCAAGCTGCCCTTGCGCGCCGGCACGTAGACCTCGCCGACCAGGGAAACAGGATCCGCGTCGACGCCCGAATACTGCAGAATGCCGGCCAGCGCGGCGGGCCCGCATTGATACTTCTTCTGCGGATAGAAGGGTACGGCGTTCAGCAGGACAGGTTGCTTCGCATCCGATAGCTCGGCGAGGTCCACCCGCGGATTGATGGCACAGGCCGACAGCAAAAGGCTGACCAGGAGCAAAAAAAGCCGCACGACCATGTCCTTCTGGTCATGCGGCCACTCCACGCAGGGCTTGGGGGCGTCCATTCACCTCACTGCTTGAAGCTGCGGGTCACCCGTGTTTAAAGATGTCAATGACGCCCGTGAACTCCAGAATCATCAGCACCACGAAGACGGCACCGACCAGGACCAGAACGTCACCACCGGAAGGCAGGCTGTCGAGCTGACCCTGCAGCTGCGCAAGCTCCTGGTCACTGAGTGCGGACACGCGCCCGATGGCATCGTTTGGATCAACGCCCATGGCAATCAGCCCCTGGCGAACGTCGTCCCGGGCCAGTTGCGCCTGCAGGCGACTGATCTGCGCCTGCCTCGCGTCCAGCGACATCACGTGCTGGGTGTCGATCACACTCGCCATGGCCGGTAGGGTCAACCCCGTCCAGCAAAGCGCTGCCGACATAAAGATGGCTACGATTCTTTTCATCATGCTTGACTCCTTGAACACTTATTGTCTGTGGTTTGTCCGATCTTTCCAGACACCAGTCTCCTAGGTCTGAAATGGGTTGTCAATCGCCCGATCAGCCACGCGCGGCTATGTCAAGATCGTTCTGCACCTTGTGCACCCCATGCGTGTTGCGGGCAATGTACTCAGCCAGTTCACGCTGTGCGGTCGAACCCACCTTTCCGCGGAGTTGCACAATGTGGTTGCGCGTATCGACATTGATGTCCGAGGCGCTGATGTTCTTGTTCGCCATCAGCTTGATCTTGACCTGCGCCGTGGTCGTGGCGTCAGAGACCTTCTGCAGGAAATCGCGGTCCGCCGCGGAATGCGGGGCCGGTTGCAGTTGCTGGTCCACCTCGAGCTCATTGTCGACGGATTTTACACCCTTGAGGCTCTTGGCGATTTCTTCGGCCAGGTCGCGGTCGACGTCCGAGCGGACCGTACCGGTCAACGTCACCTTACCGTCTTCGACGCTGGAATGGATGGTGAAAGCGCTGAGGTTCGGATTCAGCAGATAAGCCGTTTCCAGACGCGTATCCGTCCACAGATCATCGGCACCGCTTTGCTTTGCACAAGCCGCTTCCGTGTTTGCTTCGGCGGCATAGGTAACGACTGGCGCCACGCTCATCGCTCCCAGGAGCACAAGCGCGGGCAGCGTTTTAGAAAGCGTTTTGGAATAATTGCGATTCATGGTAATTGTCCTCCGTATGCGGTTGCAATTGCCCCTGCGGGCGGGCGTGCCGGCTGGACACGCCCGCCGCTGGGATGCTGTCAGGCTTTTAGCTGACGGCGTGCTCGTACTCGTCCCGGCTGACGAACCCATCCTGATCCGAGTCAGCCTTGGCAAACGACTGCGACAGCCAGCTGCCTTTAGCTTCAGCCGCCGAGATTTTGCCGTCGTGGTTCTGGTCCAGCTGGTCAAACGCTGGCCGTTGTGCGGCTTCCGCGCTCTGCTGGGGCTGGGTCGATGCCGTGGCAGTTTCGTCGGTTGCCATTTCGTCGGAAAAAACATCGGTGGTTAGGGCGAGCATAGCCATCGCTAAGGCGCCGAGAAAAGTTGCAAATTTCAACATCGTCTTATCCTCCGTAGTTGCTTGGCATTCTTTGATGCCACCCACAGAGATGCATATTTCATGCCAGCGGCTAAAGCCCGCGCTTTGGCAACGATTTACATAGCCTCGGCAAGACCCTGGCCCGCTTAACTGTCGCCACCTGACGACAGTTCCGGGCTGCCGCGACCACCTCACGGCCGGGCAACCCCATCTCTGCCGCGCTATCCCTGGGTTTTGCTGCTATGCTTGGCATATGTTGCCAAACGACGACACCCTGCCGCTTGGCTTGAAAACACGAGGCTTGCACGGGGAGGGCCCGGATTGAAAATTGCAGCGTTCCCGAGTCTTTTGCGGCTGATGCTGTTCGGATTCCTGCTGATTCTGCTGCCGCTGGTGGCGTCCATCGTAACCGCGATCTCGCAGGTCGAACGCTTGGCCGAGGGCAGCCTCACCAGCATCATGGCCGTGCAGGGAGGCACCAGCGCCAGTCGCTTGCTGGAAGAGCGCACTACGTCCATCGAACGCAGTGCGCGCCAGTACCTGGTACTCAAGGACCCGTTGTTCAAGACCTATTTCCAACAGCACCGCCACGCCGCCCTGACCCAACTCAACCGTCTCAATGCGGAAACGGGCAGCCCGACGCTGGGCCGGGCGGTGGCTGAGGCGCGGGTGGCCCTGGCCAGGGTCGACAAACTGGTCGGGGGTGTCGGGGACTCGACGACCGGGGCTGATCTGAACGAGGCACTGGGAGATTTGCGTGGCGCGACAGAGACTATTCTCAAGGAGCAAAACAAGGTTTCCCGAGAGCTGGCCCTGGCCTTTCCGCGGGACGCCCTCGAACTGCGGCAAACGCTGATCACCTGGGCGGCCCTGGTCATACCCATTTCCGCGGGATTGGCGCTTCTGTTCGGCGCCGTCATTGCCCGCCCCATCCGCGCAATCGGCCAGGCCATTTCCGCGCTGGGGCGCAACGAACTGGGACACGAAGTACATATCCACGGGACGGAGGACCTCCAACAGCTTGGCAGGCGCCTGGAATGGCTGCGGCTGCGGCTGCTCGAACTCGAGGCGCAAAAAGCCCAGTTCCTGCGCAATGTCTCGCATGAACTGAAAACGCCCCTGACCAACATCCGCGAAGGCGCGGACCTGCTGGCAGGAGACCGCGCGACCGGGGCGACCGGTGAGATGCGCGAGGTCGCGGAAATCGTCCGCGAGAACAGCCTGCGGCTGCAGCGCATGATCGAGGAACTCCTGCGCTACGGCAGCGAAAGCGACATGAGCGCCGACGCGCCGAATGAGCCGGTGCGCCTGGACCAGCTGGTCCTGGAGGTCCTGGAGGCCCACCAATCGCCGGCAAACCGCCGTGCCGTCACGATCCGCCATTCCCTGCAGCCGGTCACCCTGGCGGGAAATGCCAAGCGCCTGCGCGTCATAATTGCAAACCTGCTCTCCAACGCCATGAAGTATGCGCCCGACGGCGGTCACATCGAGGTCCGGCTCGAGGCTGGGTCTGCGGCGGTCCGGCTGGACGTCCTCGATGACGGTCCCGGGGTGTCCGAAGAAGATCAGCCCCACTTGTTCGAGTGGTTCCACACCGGCGCCAAACCGCCGGATGCCGTGGTCGCTGGCACCGGCATGGGCTTGGCGATCACCAAGGAGTATGTCGAAAGGCTCGGCGGCAGGATAAAATACCTGGCGTCCGCCAAGGGCGCCCATTTTCGCGTCACGTTTCAGAAGGTTGGCCAATGAAGAAATTCGCGATGACATTGCTCTTTGCGGCCCTGTTCCTGTCGGCTTGCTCTGCCCTGCCGCCGGCGCGCGACCAGTGGGCTGACTACATGGCCCGCATCGACAGGATGGACCCGGCGCAACTGCAAGCGACGCGCTCGAGCTTGCAACAGGAATATCAGGGGCAACCCGGCGACGAGGTGCGGCTCAAGCTGTCGTACGTAATGAGCCGCGCCGACCCTTCGCTGGCGGAACTGAAAAGGGCCCGCCAAATCCTCGCGGAAGTCGACTCCTTGGGGCGCTTCGCGACCTTGCGGGACATGCTGGACCGGCAGCTGCTGCTGTCAATTCGCCTGCAACGGGCGCAAGGTGAAATACTGGAACTGAAAGCGCAGCTGGAAGATTTGAAGAAGATCGAAACCGACCTCAGCCGTTCCGGTAAAGAGGGAGCGCGCAACCAGCCATGACACGAGAACCCACCTTGCTGTTGGTCGACGACGACGAGGACCTCCTCAAACTCCTCACCATCCGCCTGAAGGGGGAAGGTTTCCATGTCAAAACCGCCGCCAGCGGCCAGGCGGCCCTCAAGATACTGACCGACTTGCGACCTGCTGCGGTCATAACCGATCTGCGGATGCAGGGCCTCAACGGAATTGAATTGCTGACGGAAATCAAGTCACGCTTTCCCGTGCTGCCGGTTATCCTGCTGACCGCGCACGGGACCATTCCCGATGCGGTCAAAGCCACCGCCGGCGGCGCCTTCGCTTTCCTGGTCAAGCCCATCAACAACCAGGAACTGATCAGCCAGGTGCATGCTGCCGTCGGGCCGGCCTGCGCCGGGCAGAGCGGCGATACGGAAGACGGCGGACAGGCGTGGCGCAATGACATCGTGACGCAAAGTCCGCTGATGGAAACCGTGCTGCGCGAAGCAGAATTGGCCGCCGCCAGCGATGTCAGCATCCTGCTGCACGGGGAGAGCGGTACCGGCAAGGAACTGCTGGCCCGCGCCATCCACAAGGCCAGCCCGCGCGCCGCCAACCCGTGCGTTACGGTCAATTGTTCAGCCATAGCCGAAACCCTGTTCGAAAGCGAAGTCTTCGGCCACACGAAAGGCTCGTTTACCGGGGCCTACCGCGACAAGCCGGGCCTGTTCCGCCAGGCGGAGCACGGTACGCTGTTTCTGGACGAAGTCGGTGACCTCCCCGCCGCGAGCCAGGTCAAGCTGCTGCGCGCCCTGCAAGAACGGTCGGTGCGGCCGGTTGGAGCTGACCAGGACGTGGCGGTAGACGTCAGGGTCATTGCGGCCACGCACCACGACCTCGAGCAGGCCGTCAAGCAAAACCGCTTCCGCGAAGATCTCTTCTACCGCTTGAACGTTATCAGGCTCAAAATACCGCCATTGGAAGAACGCCGTGAAGACATCCCCCTGCTGGTCGATCATTTTCTGCGCGCCAGCCAGGACAAAGGGCCCGTGCGCGGCTTCAGCAAAGACGCGCTTGAATTGCTGGCGACCGCGCCCTGGCCCGGGAACATTCGACAACTCGCAAACGTCGTGCAGCATTGCGTGGTGCTGTGCCGCTCGCAACTGGTGCCAGCCAGCCTGGTCGAACGCGCAATGAGCGGCAAGGCGGAACGCCTGACGTCGTTTGCCGCCGCGCGCGAGCAATTCGAATTCGAATACCTGTCACGCTTGCTCAAAACCGCGGGGGGCAACGTGTCGCAGGCCGCGAGAATTGCCGAGCGCAACCGTTCCGAATTTTACAAACTGCTCAAAAAGCACGAACTCGATCCCGCGGACTTCAGGGAAAATGAAGCCGATGATTGACGGCAAACACACCCCCGGGGGCCAGAAAAGAAAGCCTCAGGCGAGCGCCAGCTCGGGAATCGCCGCAAGCAGGCGCGTCAGTACCGTCAATGGATAATCGCGCGTTTTCAAGGCGTCTTTCCCACCCCCTTTCGCCTCGCGTGGTCTGCTATTAGGTCCTTGCCAAGACCCCTGCCCGTCGCCAAACGCGACTGCTACACGCTGACCTGTGGGTTGCCGTCCGCGTCGAAGTCAAGGGTGCCCAGGCCGCTCCACGGCGGCGTTTCCACCCGCAGGGCCACCAGGTACTTCTGCTGGCTCCATTTGACCACGTCGAGACAGATTTCCGCGATCTGCTGATCGCTGAAATGCTCGTGAAGTTCGGCCCGCAGCCCCTCATCCGCCGCGGACGGCTGCATGATCATCGCGTCGGCGAGCCGCAGCGCGGCCTTGGCGGCGTCGCTCAGGTCACTCGTTCCGTAACGGGCGATTTTGGCCACGACCGTCTCGTCCATGCCCTGTTTTTTGGCCTGGCCCAGGCGCAGGTTTCCGCACAACCGGCAATCGTGGTATTGCGCGCAGCGCAAGCGTACGAGTTCGGTGATCATGGGGTCGAGCCCGGTAGCGCGCATGACCGAGGCGGCGAAGGCGTCGATGACCTCGTCAAAGTGTCCGCCCCACATGGGCAGGCCCGACGGGATGGTGATGCGTGCTGATAATCCCGACATCAGTGCTCACTCCCATTGCCGAGAACAACCGCCGACACGATGCGCAGGCGCTCGCTCATTTCGATCACGTACAGGGCAGCGGCGAAAGCGTAGGTTTTCTCGTCGCCGAGCCTCGAGCGCAGCGCCTCGACCTGCTCGTCGGTAACCGAGCTGACGGAAACCACGAACTGCTCCGTGAATTCCAGCGCGGCCCGTTCTAATGGTGAAAACAGCTCGGAGTCCCTCCAGGCGCCGAGCGCGCCGAGCTGGTCCGCGGTCGGTCCGGGTACGGCCGGGTCGGCGGCGGGTCGTGGCGTGTCCTGATCCAGCATCGATACGATCAAACACCGGCACAGCTCCAGCAGCCCCGGCTCGGTCGCCTCCCAGGCGGCCGCATTCATGCGCGCCAGCGCGGCCGAGGCGTCCGGCTGCAGAGCGCGCAACTTTTCATTGATAATCACAAGCAATTCCTGTTCATGGCCCGACACTCACGCCGCCTCGGCCGGCGGTTGCCGCGGCGCCGTTAAAAATCATCCGCTTAGCGGACAGCTGTGGGAAGAATATCGGGTTTTTACGCTGACACCAAGTGCTATCGGCGATGCCGGTTAACGGAATTCCGCTTCGATCTGAAAACTTAAAGTCAGATCCGGCGTTTCATGGGTCAAACCAGCGAGCACAGCCGCGCGCCAACGGTAGGCCGTGCGCTTTGCACCGAGCCTGGCCTGGCCCAGCACCGCGGGCCCGGCCTGTAGCTCGTCCTCGCTGGTGAAAACCTCAAGTGCCGGTTCAAAATGCGGGTTGAGCCGGCGCTGCAGGCGGCTGGCGAATTTCCATTCCACCTCGTCGCTGGCATTGTTGCCGACTTCCCTTTCAAATATCAGGTTGTTGGTCCAGAGCTGACGGCCTAGCTCCATTTGCATCAGCGGCCCGAATTCGAGCTTGTCCGCGTGCCCTTTTTCACGCGAGTGGGCGTAGGTCAGCAGCACACCCCAGTCGGACGCGTGCCGGCCCTGCTCGGTCAGCTGGATAATGTTTTCCCATTCCACTTCGGTCACTGACCCGTTTTCATGAGCGGGGTCCTCGTATTCCAATACGATTTCAGTGAACCAGCGGGGCTGGACACCTCGCCCGATGTCGAGCTTGTACTTCGCATTGCCGTCTTTTGCGTCATCGTTGTCGAAGTCGTAGTGCCCGCGAAGTTCCACTTCCGTTTCGCCAAAATCGACGATCGGTGAATAAATGACATGGCTGGCGAACAACGGGCCCGCATACAGCAGGCCGGCGGCCGTCAGCACCAGCAGTGAGGCGATCATGGCCACCCGCGGCCTCCCGGCTTTGCTTTGCGTAAGCGCCATCAAGCCCCGCACCAGCAACAGAGTGGATCCCCAGAAGATGAGTTGCATACCGCTGGGGCGCGCGGTGTAACCCACCAGCGAATGCAAAAGCCGGCCCAGGATGCTTCCTTCGGACAGAAAAGCCGAGGTGTCCCAAACGGGTTGTTGCCACAGCGTGAGGTAACCGCCCTGCGCCAGGTAGCCGGCGGCCTGCGCTGCCAGGCCGGCCGTCAGCAGGAGGATCAGCCAGCCGGTCATGCTGAAGAAGTGCCTGACCGGAACACGCACCAGTCCCTGGTAGAGCAATACGCCGAGCAGGCAGCCGGCCGCCAGACCCGCCGCAGCACCCGTCAACACGGGGGCCGCGCCGGAACCACCGGCGAGCAAGCCGGTCAGGAACAGTACGACTTCGGAGCCTTCCCTGAGCACGGCCAGACCGACCACCACGGCCAGCGTGCTCATGTGACGCTCACCGGCAGTGACCGCGCGGCCCGCCACGCTGGCTTGCGCGGAAAGCTCACGCCCGTGACCGGCCATCCAGATGCTGTGCCAGCCGAGCATCAGGCACGCTGCCAGCAGCACACCGGCGTTGAACAATTCCTGGCCGGTCCCCTCGGCCATGGCGGATATCTCACCGGCGAAAAGCGCGACCACGAACGCCCCGGCAACGCCCGCCAGTATACCCAGGCCGACCCAGAGTCCCCGGTGCCGCAGACCCCGGGTTACGGTCAGGATAATGGTGATGATCAGAGCCGCTTCGAGGCTCTCACGGAACAAGATGACAGCTGATGCCAGCATTTTTGCCTTTCCTTTAGTTTTGAGTTGCGATCAGGACGCCCTGAGCGGTTTGTGGGTTAAATTCGCCAAAGAACGGGTACTCGCCCGGGCTCAGCGGCCCGATATGCAGGATTGCCACGCTGTTACCCGGTATGATCTTTTCACGATTGAGTTCGTAGCTTTCAAACTCCTCCGGGGTCGGGTCCTGGTTGTGCACGGATAGCTTGATGCGAACCCCGGCCGGCACCTCAAGCCGCGCGGGCTGGAATTGATGGTCCTTGATGACGAGGTCATATACGGGCGCCCCGGCTTGAACCGGGACGCTGACGAAGGCCATGACAAGGACCAGCAGAAGCTGTGAACGACGCATGCGAAATTCCCTCTTTGTGGTCGGATAAATCCGGTTGATACGATCAATTCAAATGATAATGATTCTCATTTGCATTTGCAAGCCCCATTTGAGCGTTTGATGTCATTACTTGAAGCCCGCGTATCGAAGAGCGGCATGCGGGTCGACGACCCAGTGACAGGACGACCGCCAGAACACGTGGCGCATTGAATTTTGCTGGCCGCGGGGCGCGGCGGCATCCCAAGATTGCCCGGGATTCGCGGTTGTGGCATCTCGCCTGTCATCCGGGCGGCGGCAGGCTGGTTATGGAAACCAATCCACCGCTTTCGGTCCGAGAATTGGCTCCAGCCGTATTTTGCTATATTCTGCGCCTTGGCTGAGCCCCGGTCTCGCCCTGATAATTCCGAACAATCAACCACTGGATGAGCCATGAACACTGTCACCACGACCCCTTCCCGAAACCGTTCGTTCACGACGGTCTTTTTGATCGAGATGTGGGAGCGTTTCGGCTACTACGGCATGCAGGTGCTGATCGTTTACTACATGGTGCAGCGCCTGGATTTTCCCGACGATCGCGCGGCGCTGGTGTGGGGTGCCGCCGCGGCGTTGATCTACGTGGCGCCCGCCATCGGCGGTTGGGTCGGCGACAAGGTCCTCGGTTCCCGCCGCACCATGCTCCTCGGCGCCGTGATCCTGGCTCTTGGCTACAGCATGATGGTGATACCGGGCGAGAACGTCTGGTTCCTGTTCTATTCACTCGGCGTCATCGTGGTCGGCAACGGCCTGTTCAAGGCCAACGCGGGCAACCTCGTGCGCAAGATCTACGAAGGCGACGACTCCAAGATCGACAGCGCATTCACCATTTACTACATGGCGGTCAACCTGGGCGCGATGATCTCGCAACTCCTGACACCATGGCTGAAGGACTACGTCAACGACCACTACGGCAACCAGTTGGGCTGGCATATCGCCTTTGCCGTGTGTGCCATCGGCCTGGCGCTGGGCCTGGCCAACTATGCCTTGATGCGCCGGACCATGGCGCACATAGGGTCGGAGCCCGACGAGGAACCGCTGCACTGGGGCAAACTGGTGATGGTACTGGCAGCCGGCGCCGTGGCAGTATTTGTTTCCGCCTTCATACTACAAAACCAGGACGTCGCCCGGATTTTCGTGTACGTGGCCGGCGTCGTGGTCGTGGGCATCTTCGCCTACCTGATCCACACAGGCGAGCGCAGTGAGCGTGCGGGCCTGATCGCCGCCCTGATATTGACAGTACAAACCATTTTCTACTTTATTTTCTACCAGCAGATGTCGACCTCGCTGAACCTGTTTGCCCTGCGCAACGTCGACCCGGCCTTCAACGTCTTCGGCGTGCACCTGTGGGACTGGTCACCGGCGCAATTCCAGGCCTTTAACCCGATCTGGATCTTTATCCTCAGCCCGATACTGGCGTGGGTATATACGCAGGCGGGCAAAACCAACAAGGACCTTTCGATCGCGGCCAAGTTCGCCCTCGGTTTCGTCATCGTCGCCCTGGGCTTTTTCATCTATGGCGCCGCGGGCCTGATCGCCAACGACCAGGGCAAGGTGTCCTCATGGCTGATGGTCTGGGGCTACGGCGCCATCTCACTGGGGGAACTGCTGGTCAGCGGGCTGGGGCTGGCCATGATCGCGCGCTACGTGCCGGCGCGCATGGGCGGCTTCATGATGGGCGCCTACTTCGTTGCATCCGGCGTCTCGCAATACCTGGGCGGCGTGGTCGCAACTTATGCCAGCGTACCGCGCAATATCACCGATCCGCTGGAATCGCTGCCGATTTACACCAATCTGTTCAACAAGCTGGGTATCGCGGCGTTGGTCTGCACGGCGATCGCCATCGCTGCGCTGCCGTTGATGAAACGTCTGTCACTGGCTCACCACGCGGAAACGCTGGCAAACGCCGGCGGTCCCGCCACCAGTGTGCCGGGGCAACCTACGGACTAGCCGGTCAGCGCCTGCAACTGCCGGAGCATTTCCGTGTGGTCGTCGATGCTTGAAATCCCGGGTGAAAACTGGGTTTCGAAGATAACTTCGTCCACCCCGATTTGGCGCAACTCGCCGACATCGTCGGCAATCTGCTCCAGCGAGCCCGTGAAGGAATAACGGTCGGGGCCGTCAATGGCCTTGTCCGTCAAGGCCAGATTGGCGCGGACGATCAGCTCCATCGCCGAGGCATCCCGGCCAGCCGCCGCCGCGGCCGCCTTGACCACGTCGAACAGAGCGGGAAGCTCGGCATTGGGCAGCCCCGCCGGCATCCAGCCGTCGGCGCGCTCACCTGCACGCTTCAGCGTGACCGGGGCATAGGCCGCCATGTAGATCTTCGGGCGGGGCTGTTGCACCGGCCGCAGCGACAGCACCGATTCCGGCACACTGAAGTACCTCCCCTGGTGCCCCACCGTGCCGCCTTTCCAGAGCGTCTCCAGCACCGTGATCGCTTCCTCGGTGCGCCCGCCCCTCTCGGCGAACGGGACACCGGCCGCCTCGAATTCGTCGGGAGACCAGGAAGACCCCACACCCAGGCGCAGACGCCCCGCCGACAGCAAATCCAGCGTGGCAAGCGAGCGCGCGAGCAGAACGGGGTTGTAGAACGGCAGGCACAACACGCTGGTGCCGAGCTTGATCTTTTCCGTCAGCGCCGCCACCCAGGTCAGCGTACCGACCGGGTCGAGCGTGCGCTGGTATTGCTCGGGCAGTACGCCGTCGGCAGCCGCCGGGTAAGCGGAGCGGGGCTCGGTCGGGTAAAGCAACCGATCGAGCACCCAGAGCGAATCGTAGCCGCTGTCCTCGGCTGCCCGGGCGACGCGTGCCAGGGCTTCAGGTCCGGCCACGGGGCCGACTTGCGGAAGAGCGTATCCGGTGCGCATGATGTCCATCCTTAATGTCAGCGTAGTTTGGTATGGAGTATAAGGCTTCGCCTGCCGGGCCAGGCAAGCTTCTTCATCACCTGGGGACAACCGCCGGTCGTAAGAGTTTCAAGGCGGCAGTGCCAACCAAAGCTCAGCGAGGCCCTCCTTGATACCAGCGGGAACCTGCCTACAGCAACCTGGCGCCAGCGCGCCGCAAGCGGCCCTGCGGTATTTCGCACAGGCTACTGGAGATAAAATGGCGTGTGGATCTCCCGCAGGATATTTTCCAGCGAGAAATAATCCACGGCCCCGTTCTCGAGGCGGGTTTTCTCGTCGATGACCGTGTAGACGAACTCGCCGAGGACCTCCAGGCCACCGATCAGACCCGACATCACCCCGTTCGAGACGTGGTTGCGCCGCCGCGGGGCGAAATACAGGGACGTGATACCTGTCTCCGCATCCGTCGTGACGATGAAATTGGCGGAGAGACCCGGCAACCGGGACCGGTTGCGGTCCGCCCAGCGTCCCATCCACGATGCCGCGGCGGTAACCAAGGACTCGCCGGCGCCGCGCCAAACCGCGACATCCAGCGGGTAATCCTGCACCCGGCCGGGTTCGGCCTGGCCCGCGTTGTAGTCGTCAGCGGCAAACTCCAGCGGAAAACGAGGGTCGTCTTCGGGCCTGCGGCTGAAATGGAAATGCAAATGGCCGGGGATGGATGCACCGGCGCCCACGCCGTTATAAAAGCCCACGTAAGCGGGAAGTTGCGCCGACATTGAGACCAGCGTGTGCAAAAGGTCGTCCACGTCCTGCCCGCCCGCGTCGTGGTAGCTCCAATCCTGGGTGATATGCGCGTCGGAGGCAAGAACGATATGGGTCGGCAACAACGGGAACGGGTTCATCCAGGCAATACAGCGCTGCCCGCCCAAATCCAGCTCGTAGCCCACCTCGGCGCCCTGCTGTTGCCAGACCACGTTGTCACGACATAAAAAACAGCCGTTGTTGACTTCCCGGTAGCCGGGCGGCGGCGTCCTGATGCCGGAGCCGTTGCCGCGCAACGCCCGCCTGGGATTGAACTGGACCCGCAGGAAGCGCTCGGGATGCTGCGGATGATGGAACTTGAAGCGCGCAATTCCCTCGGCGCGGTCGCGGATAAAGCCGCTGTCCTGCTGGTGACTTTCCAGGGCACGAAAAACGGCATCCAGGCCACCGGCCGGCCGAATCGACCGCAGGCGTGTGTTCAGGCCGCTCCAGACATCGTCATAATTCTGTGGCATCATCGCGGGGGCGTTACTTTGCTTATTCAGGGCCATTGGATATCGTATTCCCTCTCCTGGAATTGTCGTTTGCCGGCGAAATCGGCCGTCGGGACCGGGGCAAAGGATTGGCGCGAAGTTATACCAAATCGAAGCGAAAATGGGTACAAAAAATGCAAGGTGACACGATTATCGTCGAAGAACACCACCGGCGGGCCGCGGCAGCCATTGCGCCCCTGATCCTGCCCCGCATCCAGGCAGGCAGCGGGCGCTACACGCTTTCCGTGGCCGGGGAATCCGGCAGCGGCAAGTCGGAAACCGCCACGGCCATCGCCGAGGTGCTGGCGCAGAGCGATATCGTCAGCGTCATCCTGCAACAGGACGATTACTTCGTCTATCCCCCGAAGACCAACGACCAGGCCCGCCGCCACGATATCGAATGGGTCGGGCCGCAGGAGGTCAGGCTCGACCTGATGGATCAGCACCTCGGGGCCTTCCGAGCCGGCAGCAGCAGAATCGGAAAGCCGCTGGTGGTTTACGACGAGGACCGGATTACCGAGGAAGTGCTGGATACGAAACAGGCCCGCGTCGCCATCGCCGAAGGCACGTACACGTCGCTGCTAAGTGCGCTCGACACACGCATCTTTATTGACCGCAGCTACCTCGACACCCGCAGCCACCGGGAGAAGCGCAGCCGCGACGTTGCGGAACTGGACCCCTTCATCGACCGGGTGCTGGAGATCGAGCACGATATCATCTCTTCGCACAAGGCGCGGGCCGATATCATCGTCAACAAGGACTACACCGTCTCGCAGGCCACCGAATGAGGGCCGGTCTCCGCTGCCAATCCGTTCCAAGAGCTGCCTATGCACATCGTCTTCATTAACCCACAGGGCAACTTCGACGCCGCCGATTCACACCTGACAGAGCATCCCGACTTCGGCGGCCAACTCGTCTACGTCAAAGAACTCGCCATGGCAATGGCGGACGAGGGCCATCGCATCGATATCGTCACCCGCCTGATCGACGATCCCGAGTGGCCGGAGTTCTCGTCACCGCTGGACCATTACCCGGGGTACGAAAGCCTCGTTCGTATTGTCAGGATCCGCTGCGGGGGAGCGGCGTTCCTCGCCAAGGAGCGGTTGTGGCCGCACCTGGACGAGTTCGTGCACAACCTGGTTGCATTCTATGGCAATACCCTGCCTGCATTCGCCACCGCCCACTACGCGGACGGCGGCTATTGCGCGGCGCAACTCAAACACCTGACCGGCATCGACTTCAGCTTCACCGGGCATTCGCTGGGTGCGCAGAAAATAGACAAGCTGGGGATGAACGCGGAAAACATGGAAGCGATGGAACGGCGCTTCCATTTCTCCCGGCGAATCGACGCCGAACGACTGGCGATGGAGCGCGCCTGCAAGATCATTACCTCGACCGCCCAGGAACGCGACGAGCAATACGCCCATCCGCTGTACGTGGGTGCGGTTGACTCCGCCGACACGGGACGTTTCGACGTAATCCCGCCGGGCGTGAATCTCGGGGTCTTCAATGACCATGGTGACAGTGCAGACAAAACCATATGGCGCGGGCTCGATGAGCGGCTGCGGGCCGGTCCCAGCCCCTGGGTGCTGGTCTCCAGCCGCCTGGACGAAAAGAAGAATATCCTCGGGATCGTCAGGGCCTATGCCGGCTCGGCCGCACTGCAGCAACGCTCGAACCTCGCTATCTGCATGCGCGGGATCGACGACCCGTACCGCGATGTCGATTTGCTCCCCGGCACGGAACAGGCGGTATTACGGCCGATCCTGGATGCCATCAGCGACGCCGGCATCAGGGACCGCGTCCGCTTCCTCAATATTCCGTCACAAAAGGCGCTGGCCGCCGCCTATCGCTATTTTGCCCGTCGCGGCTCGGTGTTCGCCCTGACGGCGTTTTACGAACCGTTCGGCCTGGCGCCGATCGAGGCGGCCGCCTGCGGCCTGGCCTGCGTGGCGACGCGCAATGGCGGGCCGGCGGAGATTTTCGCCGACGGCTCGGGGGTGTTGGTCGACCCCTTCGATACCGCGGATATTGCCCGCGGATTGCTGCAGGCGCTCAAGGATGCGCCCTCACTGGCGTGGCGGGGCCGCCGGCGCGTCATCGAGACCTATACCTGGGCGAAGACAGCCCAGGGTTACCTCGCCGTCGCCAAATCCGGAGCTGCCGCGCCCGGAGCGCGAGGCGAAGCCATTCCCGAACTCGACGCCAGCGCGCGTTTGCGGGCTTACCTGGAGAACAAGGATGTGCTTGCGGCAAGCTCGGGCTGAACGGCTTTCCGGCCCCATTGCGGAAGCCCGTCACTCGTAATAATTTCAGTTACTTAGACATTGGCCGGCTCGGGCTCGACCCCGGGCAGGTAGTGCGCGCCCTGACCCAGCATTTCCCGGTTGACGACAACGATGCCGCCGTCCGTAATGTGGAATCGTTTGCCGTCCTCCTCCGGATCTTCGCCAATGATCGAGCCCGGCGGCACCTTGCATTGGTTGTCGAGCAGGACGTTCTTCAACTGTGAACCGGCGCCGATGTCGCAACCCGGCAAGGCCACCACGCCCTGCAGGGCGCAGCCTGGGTGTACCTTGACCAGGGAAAACAGGATCGAGTCATACAGCGACGATTTTTCGATGACACAGCCCCCGCTGGCTATGGAGTTACGCACGGTGCAGGCGCGGCCGTTGCCGACAAAGTGGGCCGGCGGCAATTGCGGCTGGTGGGTGTAAACCGGCCAGTCCAGATCGTATATATCGAGCGGCGGGTCCGGCGCAATGATCTCCATGTTGGCCTGGTAGTAAGCGTCGATGGTGCCCACGTCCCGCCAGTAGTGATCGGCGCCCTCGCTCGGACCCCGGAAGCGGTAAGCCTGGACGTGATGATCCTGCTGCAGCGCCTTGGGAATGATGTCCTTGCCGAAATCATGGCTGGAACGTTTGTCCGCGGCATCCCTTTTCAGCTGCACCAGCAGGTAGTCGAGGGAAAAGACATAGATGCCCATGCTGATCAGAACCTCATCCGGCGCGGTCGGCAGGGGTGTCGGCTGCGCGGGTTTTTCTTCGAAGTCCATGACCCGCAGCGACTCGTCCACCTGCATGACGCCAAAGTGCCTGGCCTCCTCGCGCGGCACGGTATTGCAGGCAATGGTCAGGTCCGCGCCGGTGCTGACGTGGTCGGCCAGCATTTCACCGTAATCCATGTTGTACACGTGGTCGCCGGCCAGGACCAGCACGTACCGGGGTTCATAACTCTCGATGATGTCGAGGGACTGGTAAACGGCGTCGGCCGTGCCGCGATACCAGTGGTCCTCGTCCAGCCACTGCTGGGCCGGCACGACATCGATAAAGCCGCCCTGGCCGGTGTTCAGGTGATTCCAGCCCTGCAGGATGTGTTGAATCAGGCGGTGGGACTTGTACTGCGTCAGCACGCAGATGCGCCGTATGCCTGAATTGATGCAATTGGACAAGGTGAAGTCGATGATGCGGAATTTACCGGCGAACGGCACCGCCGGCTTCGTCCGCCACTCTGTCAGCACGCCCAGGCGGGTGCCACGGCCGCCGGCCAGCACCAGGGCCAGCGTGTCGTGCGTCAGGCGGCTGACGAAACGTGCGGCGTTTCTGCTCATCTAGCTTGCGTGCGGTAACGTCATTGGCTCGACTACATTAACCCAATTACCCGGTGTAAACCACCGGCGAACGCGGCGAATCCCCGTTTTCCCGCTGGGCCCGAAAAGCGGGACGTGGACAGGATCGGGCTAAAGTGCCAGAGTAATACCCGGGCAATGTACGCCAGGCCCGTATTATTCAGATGATTGCAAGGAGAATGCCCGCCATGATCAATCCCGTCGCGTCCAGGTCCGTCATCCTGCAAGCTGCCGCCGCTGTCTTGCTGAGCCTGGCTCCCCCGCTCTGGGCGGCGGAGTCCGTGCCGGCGCCACACATCCTGGTCAGCGGCCAGGGCAGCGTCAGCGTCGCACCTGACATGGCGCTGCTGTCATTGTCCGTCACGCGCGAGGCGGCTACGGCCCGCGAAGCCCTGGATGCCAGTTCCGCCGCCATGGAGAGCGTGATCGAAGCCATGAAAACACAAGGCATCGGGGCGCGCGATCTGCAGACCTCGGACTTTTCGATCCAGCCCCGTTACCTGCAGCCGCCGCCGGCACCGTCCGGCCAGCGCGAACCGCCCCGGATCGTGGGCTACACCGTGCGCAACAGCCTCAGTGTGCGCGTTCGCGATCTCAGCGTTCTGGGCGTTATCCTCGACAAGTCCGTTACGCTGGGCGTCAACCAGGGCGGTAGTGTCACGTTTACCAATTCCGATCCTTCCAAGGTGCTGGAAGAGGCGCGGGCCATGGCGGTCAAGCAGGCGCTCGCCAAGGCCCAAACCCTGGCCGCGGCGGCGGGCGTGAAGACCGGCAAGATCCTGGAAATCTCGGAGCAGTCATTCAACCCGCGGCCGCAGCCCATGGGCAGGATGGAATTTGCCGCTGCCGTTCCGGCCGACCGCGTGCCGGTTGAGTCCGGCGAGGACACCTACCACGTGACGGTCAACCTCAGGGTGGCCATTGAACAGTGAACCCACCAGGGCCCCGCCGGCCCCGCGATCACGGCCAATTTTGACCGGGACATTGCGCTCAAGCTGCTTTTCGGTTGGACTCCGATGCGTTTGCCGGTTACGCTGGCCGCCCCGCTGAACCGACATGAGGAACCGTCTGCGTGAGCCTTAAAGCAGTCTGCGCTTTCAGCCTGATGGCGATCGGCCTGCTGTTGGCCCCGGCCACCTTGCCCGCCCAAGACAAACCGGACGCCGGCACAGCCGCCAAGGAAGAACAGCCAATACCGCAGCCCACGGTTTTCGTGTCGCACCACAGCGGGGTGTTCAACGGCAGGAAACTGCAGTACACCGTTACCGCCGGTGAGACCTATCTGCACGGCGAGGACGGCAAGCCCAGCGCGGCCATGTTCACTTTCGCCTATACCAGTGATGAGACCGGCAGGGCCGGCGAACGGCCCGTGACCTTCGTCTGGAACGGCGGGCCCGGCTCGGCCTCCCTGTGGTTGCACATGGGCGCGTTCGGGCCGAAGCGGGTTTCGGTGCCCGACGACGCCAGCTACCCCGGTTCGCCGCCTTACCCGGTCGTCGATGCCCCCGAAACCATACTGGACGTCACCGACCTGGTGTTCGTCGACCCCGTCGGAACCGGCTTCTCGAAGGCCCTGGGGAGCCACGAGGAGAAGGAGTTCTGGGGGCTGACCGCTGACGCAAAATCCATCGCCGAGTTCATTCGCGACTGGGTCACCGCCAACGGCCGCTGGAATTCGCCGAAGTTCCTGTTGGGAGAAAGTTTTGGCACGACGCGTGCGGCCGCGGTCGCCGACATCCTCGAAGACAAGATGATGATGAACCTCAGCGGCCTGACACTGATTTCCCAGGCGCTGGACTACACCGGCTCGACGCCGATGGAGCGCGGCAACGTCATTGCCTATGTGACCTACGTGCCGACGATGGCCGCCGTGGCGCTTTACCACGGCAAGATCAACCCGCCGCCGCCTGACCGGCGGGCGTTCCTGGACCAGGCGCGGGCGTTCGCCACGGACGAACTGATGCCGGCCCTGTTCAAGGGTAACCGGCTTGATGCCGCAACCCGCGCTCACATCCGCGACCGCCTGGCCTACTTCACGGGCCTGAGCGCGGGCTACATCGAACGCGCCGACCTGCGTATCAACGGGTTCCGTTTCGCCAAGGAGTTGCTGCGTGACAAGGGCCTGGCGCTCGGCCTGCTCGACGCCCGCTATACGCGCGACGACATCGACGACCTCGAGGCCGGGCCCGAAAGCGACGCCGCCAGCGATGCGATATCACCCGCTTTCAACGCTGCCGTCATGGAATACATGCGGCACGACCTGAACATCGATTGGGACCGTACCTACGCCACATCCGGTGCGGAGATCAACAAAGCCTGGCGCTGGCGCCCGGTGCCGGACGACGAGGCCTGGGAGCCCAGGTATGTCGACACCGCGCCGGATCTGTCCGCCGCGCTGCGCCGAAACCCGTCACTGCGAGTCTTGCTGGCCGCGGGTTACTACGACCTGGTCACGCCGTTCTTCGATGCCGAGTACACGTTGAATCGACACGACATCAAACCCGGCCGCGTGGACTACCACTACTACGAGGGCGGCCACATGATGTACGTCAACGACAGTTCCCGGCAGGCATTGCTCAGGGACGTCAGGGCTTTTGTCGAAGCGCAGACGAAAAAGCGGGCGCAGTAGCGGGCGGCGGCCGGCATCTCAGCCCGATGCGGTATCTTCCGTACGCTTGCCTTTCCAGATTCGGCGAACCACGACGAAGAACACCGGCACAAACAGGACGCCGAGCGCGGTGGCGCCGAACATGCCGCCCATGACGCCGGTGCCGATGGCGTGGCGGCTGTTGGCGCCCGCGCCGGTGGAAATCGCGAGCGGCAGCACGCCCAGCATGAAGGCGATCGAGGTCATCAGGATGGGCCGCAAACGCAGGCGGCAGGCCTCAAGCGTCGCCTCGAGCAGGTCTTTTCCGTCCTGGCGCATGGTGTTGGCGAAGCTGATGATCAGGATGGCGTTTTTGGCAGAAAGGCCGATGACCGCGATCATGCCGACCTTGAAATAAACGTCATTTTCAAGGCCCCGAAGCCAGGTAAAGGAGACGGCGCCGAGGATACCGAGCGGCACCACCAGCATGACCGCGACCGGCACCGACCAGCTCTCGTATAATGCGGCAAGCACCAGGAACACGACCAGCAGCGAGATGCGCGAACAGGATCGGCGCCTGCTCACCGGAGAGGATCTCCTGGTAGGACTTGCCCGACCACTCGTAGCCGATGCCCTTGGGCAGGTCGTTCTTGACGATATTCTCCATTGCAGCCATGGCCTCGCCCGAGCTATGCCCCGGCGCGGCGCTGCCGTTGATCTCGATCGACGCGAAGCCGTTGTAGTGGGCGATGGCCGGCGGAGCGATAGCCCAGCTCGAAGTGACCACGCTGCTTAGCGGCACCATGTTCTCGATTTTGCCCGTATTGTCAGGGATATAGTAGCGATTCATGTCCTCCGGCCGACTGCGGTAGGGGGCATCGGCCTGTAACATGACCTTGAGCACGCGACCCTCGTAATTGAAGTCATTGGCATAGACGGGCGCGAGCATCAGGCGAATGGCGGTATAGATATCGTTCAGCGACAGCCCCATCGATTTTGCCTTCACCCGGTCGACCGTGAGGTGCAACTGGGGCGCCTCTTCGAGTTCGTTGGGGCGCACGCCGTAAAGGAGCGGATCCTTGGCTGCGGCACCGAGCAGCTGATTGCGCGCTTGCAACAGTTTGTCATAACCCAGGCCGCCGCGATCCTCCAGGCGGAAGTCGAACCCGCCAAAGCGCCCAAGGCCGCGCACGGTCGGCATAGTTGACGAGAAAAATCTGGGCATCCTTGATCGCCGCCAGCGCCCCGTTGGCCCAGCGAATGAAGGCTTCGGCCGTTTCATCCGATCCCTTGCGCTTCGTCCCAGTCTTTCAGTCGAATAAAGCCCATACCGACATTTTCCCCCTGGCCGAGAAGACTGAAGCCGGCCACGTCCAGCACGCTGTCGACGATCGGATTCTTGTCCAGGATGGACTCCATTTCGCGCAGGACCTTACCGGTACGCTCCATATTGGCGCCCGGCGGCAACTGCACCATCGGCCATCGCGTAGCCCTGGTCCTCATCCGGCAGGAAGCTCGAGGGCAGGCGGCTGAATAACAGCGCGACAAGGCCGACCAGGAGGACGAAGGCGATCATCCAGCGCGGTATGTGGCGTATGGCCTGCGCCACCCGCCGCAGATAGGCGCCGCTGACACGCTGGTAGAAACGGTTGAAGGCGCCCAGGAACCCGCCCGGCGGTTCGTGCACGGGCTTGAGCAGGCTCGCACACAGGGCCGGCGTAAAGCTCAGCGCCATCAGGGCCGAGATGCCCATGGAGATGGCAATGGTGAGCGAAAACTGCCGGTAAATGGCGCCGACGCTGCCCCCGACCAGCGCCATCGGAATAAACACGGCAGCCAGCACCGAGGTCATGGCGATCACCGCACCGGTTATCTGATCCATCGCCTTGCGCGTGGCCTCTTTCGGCGGCAGTCCTTCCTCGGTCATGATGCGCTCGACGTTCTCCACCACGACGATGGCGTCATCGACCACGAGGCCGATGGCCAGCACCAGTGCAAACAGACTCAGCACGTTGACGGAAAAGCCCACCAGGTACATACCGGCGAAGGCGCTGGTCAGGGCGACCGGAACCACCAGGGTCGGTATCAGCGTCGCCCGCAGGTTCTGCAGGAACAGCAGGATGACCAGGAATACCAGCACCACGGCTTCGATCAGCGTGAACACCACCTCGCGGATCGATATCCTGACGAACTTGGTGCTGTCGAACGGCGAAAACCAGCCCACACCCGATGGAAAATACGGCGATAGCTCGTCCATCTTGGCCCGCACCCGCTTGGCGACATCCAGCGCGTTGGCGTCGGGCGCGAGTTGAACGGCCATACCGGCGATCGGCACACCGTCGGCATGCACGTTGTGGCCATAGGTTTCGGCGCCCAGTTTGATGCGGGCCACGTCACCCAGCCGTACCACGCTGCCGTCGGGACGGGCGTTGAGGATGATCGCGGCGAACTGATCCGGTTTGACGAAACGGGTCGCAGCGGTGACGGTCGCGGTAATTGCCTGGCTCTCCGGGCGCCGGTTCGGCGCCGATGTTGCCGGCGGAGACCTGCACGTTCTGCTCGCGCACCGCCGCCAGCACCTCTTCCGCGCCCAGGCCGTAGGCGTGCAGCTTGTCCGGGTCGAGCCAGATGCGCATGGCGTAGGACGAGCCGAACATCCTGGCGTTGCCGACGCCGGGCAGCCGCTGGATAGGATCCATCACCTGCGAAGCGAGCACATTGTTCAGATCGTACGCATCTAGAGCCGGAATTCTTCGACCGCAGTGCCACTATCATCAGGAAATCGTTGTTCGCCTTGGCGACGGTGAAGCCGTTGCGCACCACTTCTTCCGGCAGGCGTGATTCGGCGACGCTGAGGCGGTTTTGCACCTGCACGGCGGCAATGTCCGGATCGGTGCCGGCGATGAAGGTCAGGGTGATGCTCACACTGCCGTTGGAGCGTGATTCGGACTGGAAATAGAGCAGGTTGTCGATACTGGTCAATTGCTGTTCGATCACCGAGGTCACGGTCTTTTCCAGCACCTGTGCGTTGGCGCCGGGATAGCTGGCGCTGATGCTCACCTGCGGCGGGGCGATCGACGGATAGGCGGAAACCGGCAAGCGGAAAATTGCAACGCACCCGCCCAGCGTGATCAGGATGGCCACAACCCATGCAAAGACGGGGCGATCGATAAAAAATCTCGGCATAATCGGCTAATCGGTGTCGGCAGAAGATGACCCGGCCGGGGCCTTGTCGGCGCTCTCGGCGTTCGCGGCCACGGCCCGGGCCATTTGGCCGGGACGGACCTTTTGCACGCCCTCCGAGATGACCTGGTCACCATCCTTGAGCGTCCCCGTGACGATCCAGTCCGAGCGCGTCATTCCCGCGGTCTCGACGCGGCATTGCTCCACTTTGCCATCGCCGCCGACAACCAGTACATAAGCGCCATTCGCATCGCGCTGCACGGTTGGCTGCGGCAGCAGGAAAGCGTGGTCGACATACCCGGTTTTCAAGCGCAGGGTGACGTACATGCCGGGCAACAGCCGGTATTCAGGATTGGGCACAACCGCGCGCAAAGACACGCTGCCGGTGCCCGAGTCCACGGCCAGGTCGGAAAAATCCAGGGTCCCGCGCGCGGAGTAGGCCGTACCGTCCGGCAACAGGACCTCGACAGCCGGTTCGGCGCCCGCGTTCCCGGACGCCTGCGCACGGGTATTCCGCGGCAGGCCCTGCAGTTCACCCACCGGCAGACTGAAGTTGGCATAAATCGGATCGATCTGCTCGACCGTGGTCAACGGTGTCGCCTCGCCCTGGCCAACCAGGGCGCCTTCGGTCACCAGCGCCCGGCCGGCGCGCCCGGAAATCGGGGCCTTCACCGTGGCGTATTCCAAATCCAGGCGGGCCTTGTCCACGTTGGCCTGGGCCTCCTCGACCGCAGCCGCGGTGCTGCGCTTGTTGGCGATGGCGGTGTCGCGGTCCTGGGTCGCGAGCAGCCCCTTGGCCGCCAGGTCCTGGTAACGCCTGGCAATGCGGGCGGCATTGGCCGCATCGGCCCTGGCCTTGGCCAGCAGCGCCTGCTTGGCCTGGAGGTCGGCCTTGAACGGCGCCGGATCGATCTGGAACAGGACATCCCCTTCCTTGACGTCGGTGCCTTCGGTATAGACCCGCTTCAGAACGATGCCGGCCACGCGCGCGCGCACCTGTGCAATGCGGGTCGATGCAAGCAGTCCGACCGCTTCGCGCGTCAGCGGAACCGATTCGGCGTGCGCGGTCACGACCGCCACTTGGGGCGGCCCATTTTGTGGCTGCCCCGGCGCGGATTCCCGCTCGCACGCGGCTAGCGGCAAGGCAAGGATTCCGGCGATCAAGATACGCAAGAAATCTGCTTTCATATCGGCTCTTTTCATGTGCACGTCCAGCCGTCTGGTTTCCCGGCCGGAAAAGCGTCATATGATATCGCTTATGCCGCCGGCAGACGAGTAAAACCTTTACCCACACCGGTATCAAAGCCGCCGGTGAGCGTTCAAGCGCCGGTTATACGGGACAAGCGGTTGGCCGCGCCCTGGCCAGTTCAGCCCTGTTAGTCCAGCCCCCACGCGGTCGGAAACAGCGAATCTGCGTGAGCACGAACAGCAGCCAGGTCTCGCCGCTCATTGGCTCGGCTGAGGCTGCGCTGGGTTTAACGGTCAGCCGCGCACTCGCTCCAGCGCCCGGAAATCGGCCCCGGTCGGATTTTGATAGACGCGCAAATCGAATTCCGGGATCACGGCCAGGATATGATCGAAAATGTCCGCCTGGATCGCCTCGTAATTCGCCCAGACCGTATCCTTGCTGAATACGTATATTTCGATCGGCAGGCCGTGCTCGGTCGGCGGCAGTTGCCTGATCAGGAAGGTCATGTCCCTGTTGATCGCGGGATGGTGCTCCAGGTATGCGCGCACGTAAGCGCGGAAGGTGCCGATGTTGGTCATGCGCCGCCCGTTGACCAGGCTGGTGTTGTCCACGTTCATGGACTGGTTGTAAGCCTGCAGTTCCTGTTTCTTTTTTTCGATATAGGCGGCGATGTACTGGATTTTCGCGTACCGCTCGAGCATGTCCTCGTCGCAGAACCTGATGCTGTTCATGTCGATGCTGACCGCGCGCTTGATCCGGCGGCCGCCGGACTCCGACATGCCGCGCCAGTTTTTGAACGATTCGCTGATCAGCGCATAGGTCGGGATGGTCGTGATCGTCTTGTCCCAGTTCTGCACCTTGACCGTCGTCAGCGCCACCTCCAGCACGTCCCCGTCGGCACCGTACCGGGGCATTTCGATCCAGTCGCCGACCGCAACCATCTTGTTGGCGGCGAGTTGGATGCCGGCTACGAAACCCAGGATCGAATCCCGGAATATCAGCATCATCACGGCTGCAAAGGCCCCGATCCCGCTGAGCAGGTACACCGGCGTCTTGTCCAGCAGTATCGAAATGACCAGGATGCCGGTGACGAAATAAAGCACCAGTTTCACCACCTGGACAAAGCCCTTGACGGGTATCTCCCTGGCGGCGCGGAAGTTCTTGTAGATGGTTTCGAACGCGCTCAGCAGAGAATCCAGCACCAGCATCAGCGTCAGCAGCATGTAGATCTGAAGGGCGCCCCGAATCAGCGCAATCGTAAAGTCGAGACCATCGAGCGCAACGGGGATCGACACATAGAGCACCAGCGCCGGCGCCAGGTTCGCCAGCCGCCTCAGGGTCCGCCTGCCGAGGATGGCGTCGTCCCATTTGGACCTGGACCTGGAAATGATGAGCGTGACTGCAACCAGGATGTAACGCCTGGCGATGAAGCTGGCAGCGAAGGCCAGGCAAAGCACCGCCACGACGGCAACGGCATGGGCCGCGTACAGCGTCATGTCGCCGTTCACACCATGGCCCGACAACCAGTCTTGCAGCCATTCCAGCATAATGGTCCAGCCCTCCCAGGCATTCCCCAATCGTCTCGACAGAACTATATATGGGGCGGTTTGTGCTGCCGGCAACCCCGCGCCTGAAAGCGGGTTGCCGCGGCAGCCCGCGTCAACCACGGCATTTGCGGCAGCTTTTCATTATGGTAGGATCAAGCATCGCCACCGAATGGCAATTCCGGCTCTCGCGTATTGCGTGACCCGCCTCGAGGGGTGCCTGAGGCCTAACGAATCGCAGCCGCCGGAAGTGTTAACAAGCACAAGGAGTGTGTTTCATGAAAGCGAAGAAGCTTGGACGGTTGCTGGCCGTGGCGGCATGCTGCGTCAGTTCGGCGGCACTTGCCCAGCAGGAGCCGGTACCGGTGTCTTTCCAGTTCAATTTCTGCGGCCCCAACAACACGGCAACTGCCAGCGGTTTTATCACCTTCGACCAAAACCAGTTGAGTAGTCCGTTCGATAATACCAGTGATGCGGGGGCCTTCTATGCATCAGCCGTGCTCGACCTGCAGGTCACCGTCGCCGGCGCCGGTTCCGGCAACGGCACTTTCGGGCGGGACGATTTCAGCGACATCGCGTGGGATTCCAACGGCGGAACCATGAACTTCAATACCGAATTGGTCGGACAAGCCACCGATGGGTGGCCCTGGGGCGCCGAAGGCAGTTCCGGCCAGGCAGGCGATTTCAACCTGTTCAGTTCCGGTAACACCGCCAGCGCTCCGGACGGCGTTTTCTATTTCGTGCTGGGCGCCAACCACGGCAGTGCCGATTACATGACACTGCGTTCCTTCAGGCCTGGCCCTGCGGCGATCCCGGAGCCGTACTGCCCGTCTGCTGCGAGCTCAAGCAGGGTCATACCCGCCCTGAACGGCTGGGGCGCGGCATTGCTGATCCTGGCGCTACTGGGACTGGGCGGCATCGTCTGCAGGCGCCGCATGGCCTGATCCCGGCGGCCGCGCCGCGGCTCAAACCAGAAATCGAAGCAGCCGGCGTTGCCCGGCTGCCTTGAAATCACCGTCCGCGATAGCGAGTTGCTCCGGGCTCGGCAAGGATCAGTCTTGCCCCTGCGCCTCGCCTTGCGAATCCGGGGGCGCGGCCGCGATACTCAGTGATCGGAATGGGTCGAGACCGAACCCGCCGCGTACAGCGGCTCGAAGCCGAACACCCAGGGCTTCGACGTGTCGACGTGCACCTGCACCGCTTTCATGTCCGGCCAGCCGTAAACCTGCAGACGCAGCACGTTCGGGTGGCTGACACCCGGCTTTTCGAAGTCGAGTTTCGACACCGGCCGGTTGACGGTAAATTCGTGGGCATGCCCCTGCACGATCAGCACCATGCCGTCGAGCGCATCGGCGCCTTCGAGGATCGCTTTCAGCACCGGCTCCGACGGGCCATTCTCGTACCGCAGTTTCTCGTCGAAGGGGTTGGTGTGGAAGGCGAAGACGACGGCCTGGTCACCGTTCGCGTGCGCGGTGGCGAAGGCGCGCCTGACCCACGAGATGTTGGCCTGCTCGCGGCGCACGAACTCCTTCCACAGTGACTCGACACGCAGTTCCTGGTTGTTGTGGGTGCCGGCCAGGTTCAGGGTCGCAAAGGTTACGCCGCCGTGGCGCCAGCGCGCGTTCTCGGCGAACTCGGGAAAACCGGGATCGGCGTCCGCCTGGCGTTTGATCGGCATCGTCGTCTTGCCCAGGCTGACCGGCTGCGACCAGAAAACCTCGCGCATGATGCCGAGGATCTCGAGCGGGTCGGCGCTGCCCCGGTTGGCCTTCCAGCAATCGGCCCACTCGTTGTTGCCCGGCGTGTAGACGACCGGCTGCGCGTAAGTGTCGAAGAACGCGCGCTGGCTCTGCTGGAACGCGCGCCCACAGTCGCCGTAGCCCTTGGTGTCACCGACGTGGATCGAAAACGCCGGCCGGGCATCGTTGATCGTTGCGATCAGCTTCTCGTACAGCGGATTGTCATACGGCGGCGAGTACGTCGTGTCACCGAGGGCGACAAAGGTGAAAGGCTCCGCCGCATGGGCGGCTGCCGGGGCGATTACCGCCAGGCATAGTGAGACAATGAAACTTTTCATCGGCATCTGATGCGCTCCGTCCGGGTGGTCGTCGGATAGCGCGCATCTTACGTAAGTTGCCCGGATTGGGCAAAAAAATGGTCTGGGCCGCATTGTCCTATACTCAGCATTGACGCTTGACTACAAGGAGAACGCCGCCGTGACCAACGTGCAGCCAAAACAACGCCGGGACTCACCCTGGCCGGAAACTATCGCCGTTACCCTGTCCATCTTGGCCGTGCTGATCTCCGGCTACGCGGTCATCCTGGGAAACCGGCAATTCAGCGAGCAGCGGGACTCGGAATTGATCAACGCCATCTACGAGGACTGGGACATGTTGTCGGACCCGGCCTACTGGGAATCCAGCCACCTGGTCGAGGCGCCGGCCACCTACGAGCACCAGCGGGAGGTGTTGAGAGCCTACACCGCCGGCCTGTCAACGCAAGAGAAGCGCAAAATTTACCTGCAGGAACGCGCCTTCGCCGGCCGCATCCTGACGATGTGGGAGAACCACCTCAACCAGTGGCGCATCGCCGCCCAATCCGGTGACGAAATGCGCATGCGCCTGCTGCAGACGGAACTCGACTTCTACGCGCACGAGCAGTTGCGCAACCCGCGCCTGCTGTGGCTGTTCCTCCCCGAGGGCGGCAATCTGATGCAATGGCTGGACCCGGAAAATATCGTCTATTACCGTGAACACGTACTCGCCGACCCCAAGCGGCCGCTCGAGCAAGCACCCGATGCGGAGGGCATCCTGCCCGGCTTCGACCCGTTGGCAAGCGACGGCTGATAGCCCGTCGCGGCGGCCGTCGCCATTGCTGCTCCCGGAGATTGATATATACTGTACATATGTACAGTAATGACGATCAACCAACCATCCGCGGCCGCGGCGCCAGGTGCAACATCGACCACCGCTTCAGCCAGCGCACCGTGGCGGCGGAACCTGGGATGCAGGACGAACAGCCGCTGCCCGAAACGACGGTCACACCCATCCGGGCCCGTTCCATCATTACGCGCAACCAGTCACCCGACGTCGGCTTCAACCTCTCGGTCAATCCGTACCAGGGTTGCGAACACGGCTGCGTTTACTGCTTCGCCCGCCCCACGCATGCCTATCATGAGCTTTCCCCCGGTCTCGACTTCGAAACCCGAATCCTGGCCAAGACCAATGCCGTCACGCTCTTTCGCAAGGAACTGTCCTCGCCCCGCTACGTCTGCGAGCCGATCGCGATCGGTATCAACACCGACGCCTACCAACCCGCCGAGCGTAAGCTCGAAATCACCCGCGGGCTGCTCGAAACGTGTCTGGAGTTCCGCCAGCCGCTGGTGCTGATCACCAAGAGCGCGCTGATCCTGCGCGACACGGATCTGCTCGCGGAACTGGCCGGACGGGGCCTGGCTCGCGTATGCGTCAGCGTGACCACGCTCGACGACGAACTGAAGCGCCGGCTGGAGCCGCGCACGGCCTCCCCCCGCGCGCGCCTGCGGGTCATTTCGCGCCTGTCGGATGAAGGTGTTCCCGTCAGCGTCATGGCCGCGCCCGTGATCCCGCGCATCAACGATTCAGAGATGGAAGCCATCCTCCAGGCTGCGGCGGAGCACGGGGCCCGCAGCGCCAGTTATATCCTGTTGCGTCTGCCGCACGAGGTCGAACCGCTTTTCCGGGACTGGCTCGACGTTCACTACCCGCAGCGGGCCGCGGCCGTCATGCACACGATGCAGGCCTGCCACGGCGGCAAGGCCTACCGTGCGCGCTTCCACGCGCGTATGCGCGGCGAGGGCCTGTTCGCAGACATGCTCGCGCAGCGCTTCAAGACCGCGCGCCGCCGCCACGGCCTCGACGGAGAGCCGCGGGCGCTTCGCACGGACCAGTTCCGCCGGCCCGCCAGCCCCCAGCTATCGCTGCTGTAGGAGGCCAAGGCGCGCCGACGCGTGCCGCAACGCCGCTTCGCCGCGGACACCGCGCACGATCACGCGAGGGCGCCACGATTTGCCATCCGCTCCGGCATCCCCCATGTTGCCCCTACCCCGCTGTGGATAATGCGTCGGTTGATAATCCCTGCTGCGCTGACCCGGGTTGGCGCTTTTTGCAGCATTCCGTTAGATTGCTGCCAGCAAAGCCAGACTTTTTCGGGAGTGCGCCATGAAAACCGGGATTATCCCGCCTGTCCGCACCGATTCTCGGACTGCTGTTCGTGTTCTGCACGGCACAGGCCGCCGGGGAGCGACCCTACGACGTCGTTATCGAGAACGGCCATATCATCGACGGCACGGGCTCGCCCTGGTACGCCGCCGACATCGGCATCCGCGACGGCCGCATCGCCGCCATCGGGCACCTGGCCAATGCTGCAACGGCACGCCGCATCGACGCGCACGGACAAGTCGTCGCTCCCGGTTTCATCGACATGCTCGGCCAGTCGGAACTGACCATCCTGGTCAACCCGCACCTGCCGTCGAAGATCTTCCAGGGCATCACCACGGAGATCACCGGCGAGGGCCTGTCGGTGGCGCCGCTCAATGACGAGATCATCCAGAAAGACCGTGTCTACTACGATCACTACCAGATCAACCCGGACTGGCGCCGGCTGAGCGGCTATTTCGCGCGGCTGGAAAAACAGGGCATGGGCATCAATCTGGCCACCTACGTCGGCGCGACCCAGGTGCGGCGCATGGTGCTCGGTGACCAGGACCGGGCGCCCTCCCCGGCGGAACTCGCGCAGATGCGCAAACTGGTGCGCGAAGCGATGGAACAGGGCGCGGTCGGGGTCTCGACCTCGCTGCAGTATGCCCCCGCCCCCTATGCCTCGACCGAAGAACTGATCGCGCTGGCCTCGGCAGCCGCGGCCTACGGCGGTGTCTACGCCACCCACATGCGCTCGGAAAGCGACACCGTGCTGGAAGCCCTGGACGAGGCCATCCGCATCGGCCGCGAGGCGCACATCCCGGTGGAGGTCTGGCACATCAAGGCCGCCGGCAAGGCCAACTGGGGACGCATGCCCGATATCGTCGCCAAAATCGAGGCGGCGCGGCGCAGCGGCGTCGACATCGCGGCCGACACTTACGCTTACACGGCATGGTACAACTCGATGTCCGCCTTCGTGCCGCCATGGGCCCACGACGGCGGCGATGCAAAATTGATCGAACGGCTCAAGGACCCTCAAACGCGCCGACGCATCATCCACGACATGCAAACCCCCGGCGGCGGCTGGGACAACGAATGGCAGGAGATTCCCGGGCCGAAGGCCGTCCTGATCGGCGCGGTTTCGAACCCGGCGCTGCTGCCGCTGCAGGGCAAGACCCTGGCCGAAGCGGCCGCAATACGCGGGCAGAAACCCATAGACGCTCTGCTCGATATCCTGATCGAGGACAAGGCCTTCACCGGTTGCGCCGTCTTCGCCATGTCGCAGCAGGACGTCACGCTGGCGCTGCGCCAGCCGTGGGTGTCCATCAATAACGACTCCTCGGGCACGGCGCCGGACGGCTTGCTCGGCAAAGAGCATCCCCATCCCCGCGCCTACGCGACCTTCCCGCGTATCCTGCGCAAGTACGTGCGCGAAGAGCACGTGCTGACGCTCGAGGACGCGATCCGCAAGTTCAGCGCCCTGCCCGCGCAACGCATGCGTCTCGCGGACCGCGGCGTACTCAAGCTCGGCCTGTGGGCGGATATCGTCGTCTTCGACCCCGATACCGTCCATGAAACGGCGACTTTTGCCGAGCCCAACCAACTCTCGGTCGGCATGGACTACGTGCTGGTGAACGGCGTTCCGGTCGTCGCCGGCGGCAAGGCCACCGACGCCCTGCCCGGCCGGGTCCTTCGCGGCCCGGGTTACCGGCCATGATCATCACCGCAGCTTGTGGATTTGCCGGGCTTTTGTTAGGTTTCCATTGACACACGACACCGGGGCCGGCGGGCGCCGCCGCCCCGGCGAATTAGCTGCAATTACCCGGCAAGCCGCCGTACCCTGTCGTTGCTACGCATCATCCGCGAAAAGGCCGAACGTGGGATGATTGCGGCATAATGACATTGGGGCCCATTGCGGCCAGGGAAGCAGATGACCGACTTTTTCGACGAGATGCTGGTAGATGCCAACGCGGGGGACGCGCAAGACCTGCGCGGCCCCTACGCGGACTACGGCCGCTGGTACCGGGGCGAGGACCACGAGCGCATCCTGCAGAAAGCGGCCCAGGCCGAAGCCTTTTTCCGCAAAACGGGCATCACCTTCAGTGTCTATGGCGCCGAGGAGGCGGACGAGCGCCTGATCCCGTTCGACGTGGTGCCCCGCATCCTGTCAGCGCGCGAATGGCGCAGGCTGTCACGCGGCATCGAACAGCGCGTGCGCGCACTCAATGCGTTCCTGC
The DNA here is from genome assembly GCA_963774415.1 of uncultured Gammaproteobacteria bacterium. GTDB lineage: Bacteria > Pseudomonadota > Gammaproteobacteria > Xanthomonadales > SZUA-36 > SZUA-36. The sequence continues at coordinate 189,930 of CAVZEU010000005.1, forward strand.
ATGACATCTACCACCGTCAGGAAATATTGCGCGCCGGCCGTGTGCCGGTCGAACTGATCGCGAATAACGAGGCCTTCCTGATGCCGATGGTGGGGGTCGACCCTCCCGGCGGGATATATACCCATATCGTCGGCACCGATATCGTCCGCACCGGAGCGGACGAATTCTTCGTGCTCGAAGACAATGCGCGCACCCCGTCGGGCGTATCCTATATGCTCGAGAACCGCGAGACGATGCTGCACATGTTCCCCGAACTGTTCGCGCAGATTGCGGTGTGCGAGGTGAGCAATTATCCAGCCAACCTCAATCGCTCACTGACCGCCTGCGCGCCCCCGGCGTGCGGGGACAAGCCGGTGGTGGCGGTGCTGACGCCCGGCATCCACAACTCGGCGTACTTCGAGCACAGCTTCCTCGCCGACCAGATGGGCGCGGAGTTGGTCGAAGGCCACGATTTGCGCGTTGTCGACGGCCGCATCGGGATGCGGACGACACGCGGTTACAGGACCATCGACGTGCTCTACCGCCGGGTCGACGACGAATTCCTGGACCCCCTGAATTTCAAGCCGGAATCGGTGCTCGGGGTACCCGGCATCTTCGACGTATACCGCGCCGGCGGCATCACCATCGCCAATGCGCCGGGGACGGGCATCGCCGACGACAAGGCGCTTTATTCCTATATGCCGGACATCATCGAGTTTTACACGGGTGAGAAGCCGCTGCTGAACAACGTGCCGACGTGGCGCTGTTCGGAGCAGGACCAACTGCAATACGTGCTCGACCACCTGGCCGAGCTGGTGGTGAAAGAGGTGCACGGTTCGGGCGGCTATGGAATGCTGATCGGCGCGGCCGCGAGCCAGCAAGAGATCCGCGCCTTCCGCGAGAAACTCGAGGCCCGGCCGGCCAACTACATCGCGCAGCCGACCCTGGCGCTCTCCACGGTACCCATCTTCACCAAGGCGGGCCTGGCCCCCCGCCACGTCGATCTGCGGCCCTTCGTGCTGATGTCGCCGGACGGGATCAACATCGCACCCGGCGGCCTGACGCGGGTGGCGATGACGGAGGGTTCCCTGGTGGTCAACTCCAGCCAGGGCGGCGGCACCAAGGACACCTGGGTGTTGGAGGAATGAGCCGATGCTAGGTAAAACCGCCGGCGGCCTGTTCTGGATGTTCCGTTACCTCGAACGCAGCGAAAACGGGGCGCGGCTCCTGGAGGCTGGTTTTCGTATCGCGCTGACCCGTTCGGCGACCGCCTCGGCGGAGTGGAAATCCATACTGGCGACATCGGGGGCGCTCGCCGATTATGACCAACGCCACGACGGTTATGACTCGGCCAGGGTGATCGACTTCCTGCTGCGCGACCCGGACAACCCGGCCAGCGTAATCCGCACCGTCAAGGCGGCCCGGGATAACGCGAGGCTGGTACGCACGGCGCTGACACGGGAGGTCTGGGAAGCGACCAACGAGGCCTGGATCACGTTGCAGAGCCTGCTGGCAAAGCCAGTGAAGGAGCGCGACCTGCCCGATACGCTGAGCGCCATTCGCCAGCAAAAAGCCGTGGTGCGCGGAGCCATGACGGGCACCATGCTGCGCAACGACGGCTATAATTTCGCGCGGCTGGGGATGTTCCTGGAGCGCGCCGACAACACCGCGCGGATATTGGACGTCAAGTATTACCTGCTGCTGCCCTCGTTTGCCCAGATCGGGTCTTCGCTGGATCAAATGCATTGGGAGACCATCCTGCGCTCGGTGTCGTCGCGGCGGGCCTACCGCTGGCTGCACGGGGCCGACATTCGCCCACTGCACGTGGCGGACCTCTTGATCCTGCACCCGCAGATGCCGCGCTCGCTGGCCTTTTGCTGCCAGAAAATCAGGAACAACCTGGCTTACCTCGAGCGGGAATACGGCGAGGAGATGCCGTCGTGCCGGATGGCGAAGGCGCAGGACCAGAAACTGGCGGAGAGCAACATCGAAGACATCTTCGAACTCGGCCTGCACGAATTCGTCGGCGATTTCCTGGTCGAGAACAACGCGATCGCGGCACAGATCGAGCGCGATTACAGGTTCCAGGAATAGCCATGCGTCTCGCGGTCAAGCACAGCACGCGCTACCTCTACGACGCACCCGTCGATTACGGCTTGCAGCAGGTACGCCTGACACCCAAGGAGCGCACGGGCCAGAAAATCCTCCATTGGGACATCACCGTTGAAGGCGGGCGCAAGGAGTTGCACTTTACCGACCACCACGCCAACCACGTCGACCTGATCAGCATCGAACCGGGCAGTGAACAGCTGCTGCTCAACATCGAAGGCGAAGTCGAAACCAGCGACACGGCAGGCGTCATCGGCCAGCAGCGAGGTTACACGGCGCTGTGGATGTTCAGGCGCCCGACGCTGCTGACGGCGCCGGGGCCGAAGGTGCAGGCGCTGGTGGAGGAACTCGAAGACGACTTCGAAGACGACATCGCCCGGGCTCATGCCCTTTCCGCCCTGATCGTCGCCCATGTGCCGTACGCAAGCGGGATGACCGACGCGGGCACGGACGCCGAACAGGCGCTTGCCCGCGGCGCCGGCGTTTGCCAGGACCACGCCCACATCTTCATTACCGCGATGCGCCTGCTTGGCCATCCTGCACGTTACGTCTCCGGCTACCTGATGATGAATGACCGGATTCGGCAGGATGCGACCCACGCCTGGGCGGAGGCCTGGGTTGACGGTCTCGGTTGGGTGGGTTTCGACGTATCGAACGGTTATTCGCCCGACGAGCGCTATATCCGTGTGGCCACCGGGCTTGATTACAAGGACGCAGCGCCCATTTCAGGCATGCGCTATGGCACGACCGATGAACGCATGCAGGTCCAGTTGCAGGTTCAGCAGTAAACACTGGCCCGTCTGTTGCACCGGCGTCCCGTAAACTGGTGCAATAGGCGGGTTAAGACACAAACAGGGGATCGAACCATCATGACCTATTGCGTAGGGCTGCGGCTAAACAAAGGACTGGTGTTCATGTCCGACACCTGCACCAACGCCGGCGTCGACGATATCGCCCGGGTCAGGAAAATCCAGACCTGGGAAGTTCCCGGCGAGCGCGTGATTACGTTGTTGTCCGCCGGCAACCTCGCCACGACGCAGGCCGTTATCAGCCTGCTGGACGAGCGCTCCAAGGCGCCTGAAGAACGCAGTCCGTCGATCCTCAGGGCCCCTTCGATGTTCCAGGTTGCGTCGATCGTTGGAGACACGCTGCGGGACGTGGTCAAACATTACGAGCCAGCCGGGCCCGCGTCCGAATCCCTGTTCGGCGCGACCCTGATCCTCGGCGGGCAGATCAAGGGCAGCGAGCAGCGCCTGTTCCTGGTTTACCCCGAAGGCAATTTCATCGAATCGGGCGCCGACAACCCGTTCTTTCAGAGCGGCGAAACCAAGTATGGCCGCCCGATCCTGGTGCGCGCGCTGCACCCGGACATGGGCTTCCAGCAAGCGGTCAAGTTGTTGTGCGTGTCGTTCGACTCCACCATCCGCGCCAATCTCAGCGTGGATTTGCCGCTCGACCTGCAGGTGCTGGCGGCTGACGAATACCGCATCACCCACGAACACCGCTTTGACCACGACGATACCTACTTCCAGGACGTCTCGAAACGCTGGAGCGAGGCGTTACGGTCGGCATTGAACGCGCTGCCGGACTTCCGGTTCTGACCCCGTTTTTCCCGGCCCCAATGGTTCCACTTGCATTTTTTCTAGTCGTCATTATACTTATCACTAAGTAAGTATTTTGCAACTGACAGTGACACGCCTTTCAGACACACGCCAGAAGATCATGGACCGGGCGGCCCAACTCTTGATGAGCCGTGGTTTCAACGGCTTTTCCTATCGTGATATCGCCACCCACCTCGGCGTCAAGAACGCGGCGGTGCATTATCACTTTCCGGCCAAGTCGGACCTGGCGCTGGCGCTGATCGATGAATACCGCAAAACCTTGCGGCGCCGCACCTCCGAGTTCATGGCCTATGGCGGACCGGCGCTGCCGCAACTCGAGGGTTTTTTTGCATTTACCTCCCAGCAGTGCGAGCAGGGGCGATGCATTTGCCCATTTGGCGCGTTTTCCGTGGATTACATGGACGTGCCCGAAGCAGTGCGCAGCGCCACGGCGGGCCTGATGGAAGAAACGATCACCTGGCTGACCCGGGTGCTCGAAGCGGGCCGGGAACAAGGCGAGTTCAAGTTCAACGGTGATGCCAGGGCCAAGGCCTTGCTGATCCTGGCCGGACTGCAGGGCGCCAGGCAGTTGGCGCGTGTCGACGGCATCGAAATACTGGACGCTGTCTTTACCCAGATTCGCCGGGACCTGGAAATCGCCGCGTAAAAAATTTAAGAATTAACCTTACTTATCAGTAAGTATTTTTAAGTGGAGAGATTTGTGAAGATTTTAGCGTTGACATTGCCCGGCAACCGGGCCTTCGGAACGCCCGGCAACCAATCCCTGGTTCCGCTCATCGCGACAGCCCTCACCGAGGCCCTGGCCTTGTTCGCTGCCGGCGGTGCGGCAGCGGCCATCGTGCTGTTGTCGGTCTGGGCGACCGGCCTCGACGCACAGGGTCCGGCGAGCGCCACGACCTGGGGCGCGGGCTTCGTCTTCTTCGGTTTCGCCGTCGACAACCGCGCCGCGGCGGCCTTGCTGCAGCTGGCAACGGGCGCCGCCCTGCTGGCGCTGGCCTGGCTGCAGTTTACCGTGGCTCCGAACTACGCGATTGCAGCCGGGCTGCTGGTCTCCGTCTGGGTTGCGGTCGGCCTGTTCAGGCGATTGCGCTGATCACCCCGGTCATTCGGGTAAGGTTTCGCCCGACCCTCCCATCTCCGCGGGAAAATCCTTCAGTTTCGGCAAGCCGTCCTTGATGCGGAGCGTGGTTTCCTGGTAATTGACGTGCACGGCCGGCCGGTGCTCGAAATCCGGTATAGCCGCGGCATAGACGTCGATCAGGCCCATACCCGGATGCTCGGTGAAGAAATGGCCGCCGCAGGTTTTGCACCACTTGCGGTAGCTGTTCTCGGTCTTGTGGTAAGTGCCGATATTGTCGGCGCCCCTGGTAATCTCTATGGCATCGGGTTTCCACAGCGAGAACGCATTCACCGGACCGCCGGACCAACTGCGGCAGGACTCGCAATGGCAAAAGCCCATGGCCTCGGGTTCACCGCTGACGGTGAACTGGACGGCGCCGCAAAAACAGCTGCCCTGATAGCTTGGCTCGGTACTCATTTTTTTCCTCCAGGCACACCGGATGACGCGAAATCACCGGTGGCGCTATTGCTGGACAACAACGGCACCCTGCCGCTAAACAATGGGTGCCTCGAAATTAAGTATAGACCAATATTTTCGAATCGCCGCCGATGGTGCTAACCTTATGTTATGAAACGTCTTCCGGCATTCGTTCTGATGGCCTTCGCGCTCGCCGCGGCCGCCGGCGCAGGGCCAGGCGAACCCGACTCCGGTTCCGCAAATAAGCCGCCCGCGGCCTCTGCCGAGTGGAGCGACCACAACGGACATGACCCGGGCGTGGCCGGGGCCGCGAACACGGCGCGGCCCACGGGTGCACGGGCGACGCCCTCAGCGCGCGAAGCGCGGAAGCCAGCAAGCAAACCGCAGGTCCCGTGTGCGCCGAACACCGATGCCGCAGCGACAGCCCGGCAGCGCAGACCGCGACAGCGGCAGAATCACTTTTGGCGACGGCAGGCACGGACGCAGATTGCGGGGCGGTCGCGGCGGCTGCGCGGAAGCGAACCCGCAACAGGATCCGGAACAGCGGGGCGGGAACCCCGACCGGCCGCTCGTTACCGGCCGCGTGCCGGATGCGGAGGAACAGGATTGATGTGGAACTTTCCGGGCGGGGCTGAGCCGCTGTCCCGATAGTGCTACTCCAAGCCTGGCTGAACCTGCCGGTTCAGCGTCAGACTATTTATGCGCGCTGGCATCGGCACGCGCGCCGGGCCCGGTGGCGGCCAGTGTACGCAACTGGGCTTCGATACGGCGGGTGGCGGGGTGGTCGGCACCCAGCATCTGGCGATAGACCTTTAATGCCTTTTCGACGGCAGCCCGCGCGCCGGGATCTCCGCGTCCGACGAGAAAGTCAGCGTGCGCGGCCAGCAGCTCCGGCCAGGCGCGGCCGGCATCGATCGCCTCCTCCTCGCTGATGCTCAGGGCCTTGGCGAACCCATCCTTGGCCTCCTCAACACGGCCCAAAGCAGCCAGCGCCCGCGCGCGGCGCGTCCTGGTAGCGACGATGGCGCGGGGATCCTTGTAGCCGATGCGCTGGAACAGGGCCAGGGCTTCGTCGCTCAATTTCAGTGCCTCCGCCGGCCGGCCCTGATCCAGACGCAGGGCGGCCAGCAATGCGAGGCCGTTGCCAACCGCGCGGTGCTTCGGACCGAGAATGGAGCGGCGCAGCGACAGGCTTTCCTGGAGCAACTCGTCGGCACGGTCCAGGTTTCCCAGTTTCCGCTGAAGGTTGCCCAGGTTGCCGGTCGCGATCAGGTAGCGCGGATCGTTCTTTCCAAACAGTTGCGCGGCCAATTCCCATGCCCGGGTCAGGTGGGGTTCGGCGGCCGAGAACCTGCCCGCCGCCTCCAGTGCCCGCCCGAGATTGTTGTGGGCAGCCGCGACCCGCGGATGCGCATCGTCCTTATAAATATGCTCATAGATTGAGAGCGCCTCGTGCAGCACGCGCTCGGCCTCCCGGTAGCGCCCGAGACCGACCAGCGTGCTGCCGAGGTTGCTTAGCTTGCGGGCGCGTCGAGGATGCTCCGGCGGGTAAATTTCTTCGGCAAGCGCCAGGGCTTTGCGATCATGCTTTAAAGCCGCAAGCATATCCCCCTTGCGCTTATAGACACCGGCAAGATTGGTGTGCAAGTCCATTTGCGTGGAGGGGTCGCCCGCGCCCTCGAACTCCAGTCCTGCCGCCTCCAGCAACAAGCTCTCAGCTTCGTCCGCGTGCTCGGCGATCAGCATCACGTTAGCGACGCTATAGAGGTACTGGTAACGGGCCATGGCCGGCAATTTTGCCTGACCCCTCATCAGCGCCAACACCTCGCGGCTGCGTTCGACCGCCTCTGTAACACGCCCCATTTCGGTCAGGCTGAACAGGATCGGCTGCATCAATGACGCATGCTGTCGGCCCGGGATTCTGCCGGCCTGCCGCAGCAGTTGCTCGCCCTCTTCCGCCAGCGCCAGCGCATGCTCATGATTGCCGGATTCCATCTCCTGCACCGCCAGCGCCCGGCGCGCATCCACACGCAAGCGGACGTCACCGGCTGTGTCGGCCAGGTCAAGTCCTTCCCGCAGCAGCGGCGCGGCAGCCTCCAGGTCGCCCATCTCCCGGTAAAGGTCGCCCACCAGCACCACCATCCCGGCCTTCAGTTCCGGCGCGAGATTCTTTGCGTTGCGCGCCTGATAGGCGCCTTGGTTCAGCAGTTCGCTGGCCGAAACCGCTCGGCCCCGGGCACGATCGGGATCGGACGCACGGAACAGGTCCTTGAGAAACCCGGTGACCTGCATGGCGCGCGCGCTTTCGACCCTGGCCAGGTCGCGCTCGTTGGCCGCAATACTAGCCTGCCACAAGGAAACGCCAAGACCAGCCACGAGCGCCACAACGGCCAGGGCCGTGGCCGCCACGCCCCAACGGTGGCGGGCGATGAAGCGGCTGGCGCGGTAACCGGCGGTTGGACGCCGCACCCGCACCGGTCGTTGCTCCAGCCACGCCTGCAGGTCATCTGCCAGGCTGCGGGCGTTGGCATAGCGCTTTTCAGGGTCCGCCTGCGTGGCGGTCACCAGGATCAACTGAAGGTCGGCATCGAGCCGGTCGCCGTCGGTCAGGTGGCGAAACAGCGCACCCAGCGTGTACACGTCCGTGGCGGTTGTAATTTCGCCCCCCGCTTTTTGCTCCGGCGCCGCGTACTGCGGGGTGAACAACCGCAGGGTGCGGTTCCCGGATGTGCTTCCGAGCAGCTTGGCGATGCCAAAATCGATCAACACGGGCTGGCCATGCTCATCCACCAGCACGTTGGCCGGGTTGATATCCTGGTGCACAACCAAGTGGCGCTGCGCGTACGCCACCGCGTGGCACAGCTTGAGCACCAACTGCGCGATGCTCCGCGGGTCGGCGCCACGCTGCTCACACCACCGGTCAATGCGCTCACCGTATACATGTTGCATGACCAGGAAGGGGGCGCCGTCCGGCGTGATACCGCCATCGATCAGGCGAGCAATTCCTGGGTGTTGCAGGTTGGACAGGATCTGGCGCTCACGCAGGAAGCTGGCGACGAAGTCGTCACCGAGAAAACCCACCAGCAGGATTTTCAGCGCCGCGTGTTGCTCGAAATCCTGGCCCGTGCGCTCGGCATCGTACACGACGGACATACCGCCACGCCCGATTTCATCGCCGAGCTTCCAATGGCCAATTACCTGTCCCTTGAGCGCGTTACGTGCAGGCGCCGTTTCCGGCATCTGCTGCAGCACCTCGTCGAGTGAATCATCCAGCACGCTGGTGCCGCGCGAACCCGCCAGCAGGCAAGTCAGTTCCCGTTCGACACCATGCGCACGGCCAAGCTCGGTCACCGCGCGTGGCTGTTGCTCGCGCGGCAACTCGAGAACCCGGTCCAACATGTCTGCGGCACGCCTCCAACGAATGGCTTCAGCTGGGTCCATACTCCGATCACGTCCTCCGCTTGCGACGACAGCCAGTGCTGCTCAATAATAAGACACCCCAGGTAACGTGCGCCAATTTCCAGAGTCAAGGAATGACCCAAGGCAAGAAACCTTCCCAGGATATCGATACCCATCCGGTGACCGGCTGGTTACACGCAGCCCGCGATGGCGATGACGCCGCCCTGGAAAAACTGTTCGAGACGGTCTATTCGCTGCTCCACAGCATGGCCTCCGCCAAGCCGGGCGTCGAGACGGGTGGCGCGCTTTCTGCCACAACGGTGGTGAACGAACTGTATCTCAAGCTCCGCGACAGCTCAGCCCTCGATGTTCAGGACCGGCATCACTTCTACGCCACCTGTTCGCGCGCCATGCGCTTCATCGTAACCGATTTCGCGCGCGCTGCGATGTCCCAGAAGCGCGGCGGTGACTTCGACCATTGCGCGTTCACCAATGCGCTGGCGTCGCAACCCGACCGGGCCCAGGAACTGCTGGACATCCACTCCGCCCTCGACGAACTCGACCAGCTCGACCAGAACTTGCGTGAACTGGTTGAGCTGAAATTCTTTGGCGGCCTGACCCATGCCGAAATCGGCACGTTCTTCTCGCGCTCGGAACGCTCCATCAAGCGCGATTGGAGGAAGGCCCGGGCTTTCCTGGTTGCACGCTCCACGCGTGCCTCAACCTGAACACTTCTTCATGTACCTCCCAAGTCCCGATGGCACGGGTCGTAATCCCGCCTCACACATGAAATCGTAAATCCCGCCTCAGGGGGGACAGCAACGTCACGCTGAATATCGTGGTGATGATATTGGAACAGATTGAACACGCGCCCCGCGTTGACCCGAAGTGTCCGCGGTATTCCTATGCGGAAGATGATCGTGCCGGATGACGAACCGGCGGCGGTGAACGACCCCATGACGTGAACACGCCTGCATTTTTGGATGCCGCGATAAGAGATGGATGGCCCAACTTGTTCTGAACTCTCTCTCCTTTGCATGATGCGGCAATGACAGTCCAACGTTTTCGCTTCGTTATGGATGGTGCTACGCTAGCCTGCATAGCGCACAAGTATCCGGGATATCAGCGCACGAAAGGCACCGCCGGGTACCACGGGCCAAAAGCGTTGATTGCACAAGCGCGGATACACCAATGGATAGGGGGACCGGCTCGAAACAGGCCGATGCCAATCCCCACCGGCCGCTCGTCACCGACCGTGTGCCGGATGCGGAGGAACGGGATTGATGTAGAACTTTCCGGGCGGGGCTGAGCCCCTGCCCCGATCAATGGGAGGCACTATGAAACTGGATATCAAGGCGTTAACGCTGGCTGCGGGCCTGCTGTGGGGAGGTATGATTTTGACGGCCGCCTTGGGCAACATGCTGTGGCCGCCGTATGGCGGTGCGTTCCTGAACTTTGCCGCCTCGATCTACCCGGGCTACCAGCCGACGGGCGGCATTGGTTCGGCGATCACCGGCACGCTCTACGGCCTCGTCGACGGCGCCATCGGCGGCGCGATTTTCGGTTGGCTGTATAACCTCTTTGCCCGTTAGCGGGCGCCGACCGATCAGGTCCGCTTGGGGGCTTTTAGCCGCCTGAAAAAATCTGCGATCGTCAGTTGCGACAGGTCGCGGAATTCACCGGCGTCGAAGAACGAGCCATCGCAGACCGAGCAGGTCTCGTACCAGATATGACGCTGGCGCGGGTCCGTCTTGCGCAACATCGCACCGCCGCAGCGCGGGCAGCGGTAGCGGTCGATGAAGTTGTAGCGGCCGGTCTTGTCCGCCTTGCCGGTGTCCAGCGCCGCGGCCGCCTCCTTGTTGCGCAATACCTCGACCTCTCCGGCGTCGAACCAGAGGCCGTGGCAGGTGGTGCAACGATCCACTTCGGTGCCCTCGTATTCCACCTGTTCCATGTCCGCGCGGCACTTGGGGCAGCGGATCGCGCCTGAAAAAAAGACGCCCGCCCCGCCGAGGCCGGACCCCAGGGTATGCTTCGGCACCGCCTTACGGCTCGCGCCGCCCTTTTCATGGCCATGGTGGCGGTGGAAAATCAGTACGGCGATCATTGCCACCACGAGCGCGCCCAGCAGCATAGTAAAACTCGACGTACGAAGCCTGCCCAACGATCGTTCCGAAGAGCTTGGAGCCCGCCGAATAACCGAGGTTGGCGACCGACATGTAAATGGCGAACTGGGTCGCCGAGCAATGGCTCGAGCAGACGGCCATCGGCAGCGCGATCGCACAGACCATCGTCACCGGCGACATCATGACCCAGATCGAGAGCATCGCGCGCACATAGGTGCTGTCGTGCCACAGGAATTGCGTCTGCGCCAGCAAGAAGGCGTGCACACCCACCAAAGAGGCAGTCAGGATCAGCATGGTCTTCGCGCCGAAACGGTCGATGCCGGGACCCAGGGCCAGCGCGACCCCTGCGCCGACCAGGCCCATCACGGCGACCAGTTGCGACCACTGCGGCGTGGTGAAGCCAAATACCTTGACCGCGGCGATCGGCATCAGCGCCATACCATAACCGTGGACCAGGCCGTCGGCCAGCATGATCAGCATGACGACGAGGCTGGCGCGCTTCCACAGCACCTGGTTGATGCCGGCGAAAACCGTCATGAAGCTCTTGTCCGCGCTGCTCTCGGTGGCCGCCTTGCCTTCGCTCCACGGCAGAGCGCGTTCGCCTTCGCGTTCGAGCACGAACACGAACGCCACCAATATGAGGCCGGCCGCTGCCGCCGCGGCGACGGCGGTGGCCGCCAGGCCAACCGTCACCAGCATCACACCCGAGACGGCGGCCGCCACGCTCCAGCCGATGGCCGAGCCGAAACTCATGAAGGCGTTCAGGCGCCCCTGCTCATTGACCGGCGTCAGGTCGATCGACATGCCGTCCACGGCGACATCCTGGGTCGCGGCGAAACAGTTGATCAATACGCCGATCAGCATCAGCAGGCCGATCTGCCTGGCCGGGTCCTTGACCAGCATCAGCGCGAGCAGAGACAACGTCAGACCCAGTTGGGCGCCCAGCACCCAGGGCCGGCGGCGCCCCATCGGCAGGAACTCGTAGCGGTCCATGAACGGCCCGGTTATCAGCTTGAAGACCCAGGGCAAAACGACCACGGCCAGGTAGGACGCAATATCCGAGGCACTGACGCCCTGGCTGGCGAGCCAGGCGGGGATCGAGATGCTCAATAAACCGCGCGGTATGCCCTGGGCAAAATACATCATCGTGCCGGTCGCGTAGCGGACGCGCGGGCTGGCCGCAAGAACGAACTTCGCTGTCATTGGATTTCTTTTCTCTCGTTGTTAACCGACATCCGTCCTGCCCGGAACTGTACTTGTTGGCGCTGAAGAGCACGTCGAGCGGCCGGATCCTTCTTGACGGGGCGCTCGGCCGCGGCCGGGGAAACCGCCTCGAAGATGGTCAGGCCCACGTTGTCCCAGTCGTTCCCGATCACGCGACAGGCGGATTGCCAACGGCACCATACCGCATAAGAATCCCCCGGTTCAACGCGGCGCGGTGTTTGCGGCCGTAGCCGTCCACGTTGCTTAAGGTTTAATATGTAAGGGGAACGGGTTTGCCGATGCCGGCATGAAATGCAACCGCACGATCCGGAATTCGTCCATGGAGAAGCTATGTCTATTCATCTAACAGTCAATGGCCAGCAGCATATCGTCGATGTCGAAGCGGACACGCCGCTTTTGTGGGTCCTGCGTGACACGCTGGGTCTGACCGGCACCAAGTACGGGTGCGGCAAGTCCCTGTGCGGGGCCTGCACCGTGCATATCGACGGTGTGGCCAGGCGCTCCTGCGTCCTGCCGGTTGCGGCGGTGGGCAAGGGAAAGGTAACGACGATCGAAGGCCTGTCGGCGACAGGTCTGAACGTCGTGCAGCAGGCGTGGATCGAAGAGGACGTGGTGCAGTGCGGGTATTGCCAGTCCGGCCAGGTCATGTCGGCGACGGCCCTGCTGGAAAAACATCCCGATCCCAGCGACGCGGACATCGATGCCGCGATGAAAGGCAACATCTGCCGCTGCGGGACTTACCAGCGTATCAGGAAAGCCATCCACCGGGCCGCTGAAATTAAAGCGGCGGGAGCGTAACATGGCCATCAATCGACGAGAATTCCTGAAGAACAGCGCCCTGGCCGCCGGCGGGCTGACGCTGGGCTTTTACCTTCCCCGTAACGCGAGGGCCGGTACAGCGGCTACCCCGAACGGGAACTTCGCGCCCAACGCCTTTGTCCGCATCGCGCCCGACAACACCGTTACGATCATCCTGGCCAAGGCCGAGATGGGCCAAAACGTCTACACCGTGCTGCCATCGATCGTGGCCGAGGAACTCGACGTCGACCCGCGCACGATCCGCATCGAACAATCGGGCGTCGATCCGGTCTACAACTCGCCCTGGTTCCCGATCATGATGACCGGCGGCTCGTCCAGCGTCCGCACCAGCTACGAAACGCTGCGCAAAGCCGGCGCGAGCGCGCGCGCCATGCTGCTCGCCGCCGCCGCCAGCAACTGGTCGGAACCGCTCGCATCCCTGGGCACGGACAACGCCGTCGTTATATCGAAGTCCGGCCGCAAGGCCAGCTACGGCGAACTGGCCGTCGCGGCTGCCGCGCAGCCCGTCCCACAGGACGTCACCCTCAAGCCCGAAAGCGAATTCCGCCTGCTGGGCAAGGACATACAAGCGCCTGGATTCGGAAGTGAAAGTGACCGGCAAAGCGCAATTCGGTCTGGACGTCAGACTGCCCGGCCTGCATTACGCAGCCGTCGCCAGGCCGCCCGTCTTCGGCGCCGGCTTGAAGTCCTTTGACGACAGCAAAGCCAGGGCCATGCCCGGCGTGGTCCGCGTCAAGCAGATCCCGACCGGGGTCGCCGTCATCGCGGACAGTAGCTGGCGCGCCATCAAGGCCCGCGACGCGCTGGAAATGACCTGGGACGAGGGTGAAAACGGCGCCCGCAACACCTCCGCCATGCTGCAAGAGTACCGTGAGTTGGCGAAAAAACCCGGTTACGTGGTGCAGGACGGCGGCGACTTCGACACGCTGGCTGCCGGCGCGGACAAGGTCATCGAGGCGCAGTACGAGTTCCCGTTCCTGGCCCACGCCTGCATGGAACCGCTCAATTGCACCGTGCGGGACCACGGCGGCAAGGCCGAGATCTGGACCGGGACACAGAACCCCACGCTCGACCGCAAGTACGCGGCGGCCGCGCTCGGGTACGAGCCGGAGACCATCGAGATACACACGTCGTTCCTCGGCGGCGGCTTCGGCCGGCGCGCGGCGGCTTTTTCGGACTTCGTCGTCGAAGCGACGCACGTCGCCAAGGGCGAGCGCTTTCCGGTCAAGACCACCTGGACGCGTGAAGACGACATGCACGGCGGCCAGTACCGGCCGATGACGGTGCACCGCTCGGAACTGGCGCTGGACAAGACCGGCAAACCCGTCGCCTGGCGCAACCGCGTGGTCAGCCAGGGGCTCGACGGCATGCTCATGTTCGGCTCCAAGATGGAGAACTTCGACGACTCCCAGGTAGACGGCCTGAAGGATCAGCCTTACCCGGTGCCGGCGCTCACGCTCGAGGCGCACCTGGTCAAATCTCCGGTCACCTGCCTGTGGTGGCGCTCGGTCGGCAATACCCATACGGCATTTCTGAAGGAAACGCTCTTCGACGAGGCCGCTCATGCGGCAGGCGCCGATCCGCTGGCCTACCGCCTCGGCCTGCTGCAGGCACGACCCCGTTTCGTCGCCTTGCTGGAAAAGGTCGGCAAGATGTCCGGCTGGGGGCGAGCGTTACCCGACAATACCGGTCTCGGCGTGGCCATCGCCGAATCGTTTGGCACCATCGTGGCCGAAGTGGCGCAGGTGAAGGTCAGCGGCGAGGATATCGCCGTAGAAAAAGTCTGGTGCGCGGTCGATTGCGGCTTCGCGGTCAACCCGCTGGGGGTGGCCGAACAAATGGAGAGCGGCATCGTCTATGGGCTAAGCGCCGCGCTTTATGAGGAAATCACGATCAGTGACGGCCGCACCGAGCAGGACAACTTCAACAACTACCCGGTCGTGCGCATGCACACGGCGCCGGCGATCGAAGTCGAGATCATCAACAGCGGAGCCGTCATGGGCGGCATCGGCGAACCCGGGACTCCGCCGATATTTCCAGCCGTCGGCAACGCCATATTCGCAGCGACCGGAAAACGGCTTCGAACCTTGCCGCTCAGGATGGCCTGACCCGGGCCGACAGCAAACGGCCGCAGCGATAGACCGGCCAATACGTACGGCATTTTTCGCCGAGCGTGGCAAAATATTCCTTGCTATTTTCGTCTAATTAGTGTAAGATACTGAAATTACTGTTTTTTATTTAGACATCCGAATCAATCCAGATATCAAGGAGACAGGTCATTACGATTTCCGAAGGCGACTCCATCCATCATCCCCAGCATGGCATTGGCACGGTACGGTCCATCCGTGAAAGAAGTTTTTCAGGGCCACAGGGTCCCAGGTTCGCGGAACTGCTTTTCCCCCGCGACAGCCTGGTCATGATGGTTCGCGAGGACGAGCTCGCAAACACCATCCGCAAACCGATCGAGAAATCAGAAGCGCGCAAGGTGCTGGCGCACATCGGCGACTGGAGTGAATCGACGAGCGATTCATGGAAGGTGCGCGCCAACGCGCAGCAACGGAAGCTCGACGACGGCAGCCCGTTCGCACTCGCCGAAGTTTACAAAACGCTGCGCCTGCGCCAGCAGGCAGACGCCCTCAGCGGCGCGGACCGGCGGCAGCTCAACCAGTCGGTCGGCTCCCTCGTGGAAGAACTGGCCGTCGCGCTGGAACTGTCCGAGGACAAGGTTTGCCGGCACATGGAAAAAGCCGCGCTCGAATGAACCGCACCGCCGATCGGCGCAGTTAAGCCGGCCAGGCAGACAAGACAGGGCAAACATATCTGCAAATACGGAAATGTTTGAGGATATTGCCTTCATGACTGATTTTGCCTCGTGGTCTTCCGCCGGAAGGCCGGGGCTCTTGCAGCGTGTCAAACACCGGCGAAAGATATTCCATGAATCGAGCGTGTAGCAACGCATAGGAGATAGACATGAAACTCAGAACACCAATCCTGACCCTCTTGATAGGCTCGCTTAGCCTGCTGGCTGCGTGCGGCAAGAGTGAAGACGATTCCAATTCAATTCAAACCAAGGCCGAACAGGCGAAGGAAGCGGTAAAGGAAGCTGCCTCTGACACCAAGCAGGCCGCGGGCGAAGCCATGGACAAAACCGGCGAAATGGCCAGTGACGCCAAAGAGGCCACCGGCGAAGCCATGTCCGACATGGGTGACGCCGCCTCTGAAGCCATGGACAAAACCGGCGAAATGGCCAGTGACGCCAAAGAGGCCACCGGCGAAGCCATGTCCGACATGGGTGACACCGCCTCTGAAGCCATGGACAAAGCCGGTGAAAAGATGGATGACACCATGGCTGCAGCCGGCTCGGCGCTGGCTGGCGGAGACGCCGCCAAGGGCAAGGAGTTGTCGACGGAATGCGCCGATTGTCACGGTGACAACGGCATGGGAGATGAAGAAACACCCAAACTGGCCGGGCTGGATGAAGACTATTTCATCAAGCAGATGCAGGCTTACAAGGCCGGCACCAGCAAGGACGGAGACGACACGATGCCGATGTATGCCGAAGCCCTGAGTGACAAGAACATAGCCGACTTGGCGGCTTACTACGCATCGCTTCCCGCCAAGTAGTCACTGCAAGAAGACCAAAGCAGGTGTCCTGTCACGGGACAGGACCTTCGCGTTAAAAGCATGAGCGGCGGCGACCGTCGTTTGGCAGGTTGATCCAAAGCGCCGCGAACGCGCCAACCGCGGGCAGGCCATCGCTGCTCGGCTGGAGCGGCGACCTGCCGGGTTTCGTGACGCGGGGGTCAGTCTTGCCCGACACTGTACTTGTCGGTGATGAAGTGGACGTCGAACGGCCGCACCTGCGCCTGGAACACGTAGGCTTTTACCGCCGGGTCATTGTGGGCGATGCGCTTGGCCTCCGCCTGTGATTTTGCCTCGAAGATGATCAAGGCCACGTTGTCCCAGAAGTCCCCGTTCATGCCGCCGCCCAGGATCGCCCGGCCAGCCCCGAGTTGCTCTCGCCAGTACTCGTTGTGGGCCTCCAGGGCCCGGTTGGCATTGGGATCGTCGGGCCACTTGCCTGTTTCCTTCCACTTGATCAGCAAATCACCGCGTAAGCGAATCAACATGATGTAGGCCGAGATCTCGTGGTCATTGGCCCGGCCGAACCGGCTCGCGCCGGAAGCGCCCTCGCCCGCCTGCGTGACGGCGGTAAATTGCATTGCCGTGATCCCGATCACGACGGCCAGTACTTTCTTCCACATCGTTTTCCCTCCTGGTAACCGCTTAAAACCGGTCGTTGCGACCGGCGGCATGGAAAACGGCACCTTACCCCATGCGGATCACCGGCTTCAACGCCCCACCAGCGCCGCCGCTCGGCGGCGTGAATTTCGCAGGGCCGTGAGGCGGACGGAAAAGCTGAACGTCAGGTTGCGGAGGACAGCGCCTGCTTCACCCGGTCCGGTGTCATCGGCAGTTCGAAAAGACGCGCGCCGGTCGCGTCGAAGACCGCGTTGGCTATGACCGCGCCCATGGTGATGATGGCGGGTTCGCCGCCGCCGTGGGGCGCGGGATCGCTCGAATCGATCAGGACCGTCTCGATCTCGGGAAGCATCGAGAAACGCGGCAGTTCGTAACGGTCGAAGTTGAGGTCCAGGATCTCGCCGCCCTTGAAGTGCAGTTCCTCGGTGAGCGCGTAGCCCAGGCCCATCGTGATGCAACCCTCCATCTGCATGGCCGCGCCCTCGGGATTGACGACCAGCCCCATGTCCTGCGCGCAGACCACGCGTTTCACCCTGATCTGCCCGCTCTTGCGGTCGACTTCCACCTCGGCCATCGTCGCCACTGCCGTGTCGGCATCGAAACCGCAGGCCACGCCCACGCCGCGGCCGCTCGGTCCTTTTGCGGATGTCCAGCCGAACTTCCCGGCAGCCGCCTGCAAAACCCCGATGTACTTGGGATTGCTTAAATGCCGCAGGCGGAACGCCAACGGGTCGACACCGGCTTTCGCGGCCATGATGTCGATCTGTTGTTCCAGGGCGAAGATGTTCGTATTGGCCCCCGGCGCGCGCCAGGCCCCGGTTGCGAACGGGTGCGAACCCGGCGGGCCCACCCAGTTCCGGCCGTAGGCCACGGTCTTGTGGTTGGGAATGTCGTAGGGCTGCGCACTGCCGCGCGCGCCGGCAAAATAGACACGGTAGTCCCAGAACGCGGGTGCGCCGGACCCGGTCAGGCCCGAGCGAACCTTGACGATGGCCGCCGGGCGATAGGTATCCCAGTAAAACTCGTCCTCGCGGGTCCAGAAAACCTGCACCGGCCCGCCGGCGATCCTGGCCAGGCGCGCGGCCTGCAGACCCTGGAGGCTGCTGCCCTTGCCGCCGAAACCACCGCCGACAAACGGCGTGATGACGCGCACCTTGTCCTTGGCAAGCCCCAGCGTCGAAACAATCTCCCGTTTCAGCCCGAACGGGCTCTGGGTGGAGGCCCACACCGTCATCGCGCCGTCCGTGTAATCCGCCAGCGCCACGTGCGGCTCCATCGGCGCGTGCGCCACGTAGGCGTTGCGATAGGTTTCCTCGATAACCTGCGCCGCCTGGCGTTCACCCTCGGCCACGCTGCCGCCACTTGCAACCGGCACGCCCTCGGGCGCCACGCTCAGCAGGTGGTCATAGATAGTGCGCTCATTGAGTTGGGTTTCGGGCCGCGAGTAACTCGGCTTCAGCAGCGCCAGCGCGCGGTCGGCGACCTCGCGTCTCGCGTGCAGTACCGCCACCAGGTCGCCGTCCTGGATAACCCGCACCCCGGCAACGGCCTTGGCGGGCGCCGTATCGACGTGATCGAGCCTGGCGTCGTGCGCCGGCGGCCGCAGCAGGCGTGCATGCAGCATTCCCGGCAGCCTGATGTCGGCCGCGTATTGCGCCTTGCCCGTCACCTTCTCCAGGGCGTCGCGTCGCTTCAGGGCCGTGCCCATGACCTTGTAATCCGCAGCCGTCTTGACCGGAGCGGGCGACGGCGCTTCGCGGACAATAGCCCGCCCCTTCGTCAACGCCCCGTACGAAACGTTGCGGCCCTTGTCGGACGTGTCGAAGACCACGCCATCCGCGACCGAAAGCCTCTTGGCCGGCACCTGCAGGTGCTCGCTGGCCAGTTCGATCAAAACGGCGCGCGCCCGCGCGCCGGCGGCGCGCAGTTCCGGACCGAACACCCGGGTCGTGAGCGAGCCCCAGGTGCCCTCGTCGAACGGGCAACGGTCGGTGTCGCCCATCACCATGTCGATCATATCCACGGCGACGTCGAGTTCCTCGGCCAGCATTTGCGGCAGCGAAGTCATAACGCCCTGCCCCATCTCGATCTTGCCGGTGAAACAGGTGACACGGCCGTCCTCGCCGATCCGCAGGTAAGCGTTGAAATCGGTTTCAACCTGCTTCGTGACCTCTTCCGCGGCCAGCGAGAGGCGCGGCACGGTCGTGAACAGGACCACGACGCCGCCGCCCACGCGTTTGATGAAACTGCGCCGGCTGAAGCCGCCGCGGCTTGCTCTCGGTTCGTCTTCGTACATCGCTTTTCCCGATTATCCCCCGGTCTTGGCGGCGACGGCGCCGACCGCCTCCAGTATCCGCTTGTGCGCACCGCAGCGGCAAAGATTGCCGTCGAGCCCGGCGATAATTTCCGCCTTGCTCGCGGCCGGCTTTTCGGCCAAGCAGAGCCGCCGCCGTCATGATCATGCCCGGCGTGCAGTAGCCGCACTGCAGGGCGTCGTGGTCGATGAAAGCCTGCTGCAGCGGATGCAGTTCATCGCCGTTGGCGAGACCTTCGATGGTCGTCACCGACTTGTTCGCCACGGCGCTGACGTCCAGCAGGCAGGCGCGCTCGGCGGCGCCGTCGACCAGCACCGTGCAGGCGCCGCACAGCCCCTCGCCGCAACCGAACTTGGTGCCGGTCAGGTTCAGTTCCCCGCGCAGGGCCCACAGCAGGGAGCGGCCGGAACCGCCATCGAGTTCCACCGGTTTGCCGTTGAGTTTGAATCGAATCTTTGCTTGCATGATGACCACCTCGGTTACCCCGCCATTATATCCGCATCAAGTCACCGAATAAAAAAACCTGCAAAAGCGCCCGACCCCCCGGTCGCAAGTACCGGAGTTTTGGGTTTATCCCGATTCCTGATCCGAATACCGCCGTTAATCGATGCTTGCCAGGATTCCGAACGCGATGGTTTAATGGCGCCTGTCCGCGGAACGGACGGGAGGATTTTGATGCCATCACCGGCAAAGACTCGTGGCAAGAGAGTTTCGTGGTTCGCGGCGGTGGCCGCGGCATTATTTGCCATTGCGTGCCAGGCCGAGGGGCCGGACCCTTCGCTCTCCCCCGACGGGGTTCCGATGCGCCTGGTTCTCGCCCTCGACGGCATTCCCTATTCACTGTTCACCGAGATGCAGGCGCGGGGCTTCTTTCGCGCGTTTCGACCCGCCGCGCGCATGGTCGCGCCTTTCCCTTCGCTGTCTGACGTGTCGTTCGCAGCGATCGGCGGCAGCGGGCCGCCGGAGAGCTACCAGGTCATGCATTTCGACCCGGCGAAGAACCGGTCCGTCGGCAATACCTTGTTTGCGCTTTCGAGCCGGGCGCATCCCAATCTGCCCGCCGACTCCAGTGACCACTCAAGCTGGCATCGAATTGTCGGTTACCTCGCCCCGTATCATGTCGCGCTCGGCGACATGCGCCGGATTGGCCGCGAGATCCTGAATAGCAGGAAAACTACATTCGTCGCCTACCTGGAGCAGACCGACTCTATCGTGCACGTAGAGGGCCGCGCGGGCGCCATCAGATTCCTGCGCCGGCTCGACCGCTTCCTCGCCGACCTGCAATCGGAAATACGCTTGCGCACCGGGAGAGAACTGATGGTAGACATCGTCTCCGATCACGGCTCGACATTGGCCAAGAGCCGGAACGTCCGGCTCACCAGGCAGTTGCGAAGCTGCGGTTTCCGGCGCCGCAGCCATATACGCAATGCCGACGAGGTTGCCTACTCGACTGCCGGCATCATTGGTTCCGTGGCGGTCACCGCCATGCCGGAAAGCGTCGACGCCGTTTCCCGCTGCCTGGTCCGCACCGACGGCGTGGACCTGGTCGCCTTCGATCGCGGCCAGCGCGTGGTCGTATTGTCGGCGGCAGGCGGCGAAGCGGAAATCTGGCCGACACCGGGCAGCGCCGTTGAAGCGTACACCTACCGCAATCTGCACGGCGACCCGCTCGGACTTCTGGGCAATGCCGATGCAACTACCAAGGCCTTTGACGAGGCCGCGCTGTTCCACGCCAGCCTGGATGGCAAATACCCGGACTCCCTGCACCGGCTGTGGCGGGCATTTCATGGCGAAGTGCGCGAACCCAGCCCCATTCTGCTGTCGTTGCGTGATGGCCGGGACGCCAGCAACCGCCTGGTTCGTGCCTTCGCCCTGCTGCGCGGCCGCGCCGGCACACACGGCTCGCTGACACTACGGGCGTCGCTGGGGATCATCACTTCCAACTGGCGCAATGTCACCGACGTCGACAGCTGGCACGCACATGACGCGCTATTTGGCCCCGTTACGATGGCCGCAGCCCGTCACCAGCGAAGCAATTGGATATCCGCTGCCGGCAAGCCGGTGGCCGCGCAGGTGGCACACTCGGCAGCCCGCGATCGCTGACGTGCCGATGCCGGCCAGCATTCCCCGGGAAGGCTGAATTGACAGATCGGCCGCGGTATCGATCTGAGCAAAGAGGCAACATGGCGACAAAGCAAGCCCAGCACACCAAGACGGCGCCCCTGCTTGTCTCGCTGGCATTGCTGGCGCTGCTGGCGGTTTTTATTCGCTACCACCTCGATACAATCCAACCGTTACGCTTCGACGGCACCCATGTCCGTTTTCTCGGCAGGGCGCGCCTTCGAGGCCTTGCAGAAACTGAACCCCGGCGAGGTCGCGCACCCGGTCGACAGCGCCGCCGACCGTGCGGTCGCGGACCGGCTGGTCGCGGAACTGCGCGCCCTGGGCTACCGTCCGCGGGTCCAGGAATCACCGGTCTGCGGCGGCGTCTGGCGCGGGTTGAAACGCTGCACGAACGTCAGGAACGTCATCGTTGCCATCGAGGGCCGCGAACCGGGCCATGGCATATTGCTATCGGCGCATTACGACTCGGTTCCGGCCGGGCCGGGCGCCAGCGACGACGGCATGGGCGTGGCCACGCTGCTGGAGATCGCGCGCCTGTTGAAGCTCCAGCCACGGCCGCGCAACACCATCGTGCTGCTCTTCAACGAGGGCGAGGAGTTCGGCCTGTTCGGGGCCGAAGCGTTCATGCGTGCCCACCCGCTGGCGAAACAACTGCAACTCGCGATCAATATCGAGGCGCGCGGCACCAGCGGCCAGAGCGTGATGTTCGAAACCGGCGAGGACAGCGGCTGGCTGGTCAAGCAGTACGCGGCGGCAACCCCGGCGCCGCTGAGCAGTTCGCTGTATTACGAGGTGTACAAGTACCTGCCCAACGACACCGACCTCACCGTTTACAAGAAATACGGCCTCGAGGGACTCAATTTCGCCAACGCCGAGCGCGAACCGCTCTATCACACCCCGCTGGACGACTTCGCCCATTTCGATCCTGGCAGCCTGCAACACCACGGCGACAACGTCTGGGGCGTTTTGCAGCGCATCAAGGACGCGGATTTGGGCCGCGTTGAAAAAGGCAATTTGATCTACACCGACGTGCTCGGCTTTTTCACCGTTCACTGGCCCGAAGCCTGGCGCGGCACGATCGGCGGCGCCTTGCTGCTCCTGCTGGCCGCGCTGATCTGGCAGGGCAAGCGGAAAGACCGCCTGCAACTGCGTGGTATCGTCATCGGCTTCGCCGCGGTCTTGCTGGCGGCGGTACTCGCGGGTGCGACGGCCTGGCTGGTGCAAATGGCGGTACAGTCGCTGGGGCAAAGCGCCACGCCGTGGCGCGCGTACCCGCTGCCGATGCGGATCGGGTTGTGGCTGGCGGTCGCGCTCACCGGCCTTCTGGGCGTGCGCGTACTGGTCAGGAATACTTCCGCCTTCAGCCTCGCCGCGGGGGTGACCTGCGCCTGGGTCGCACTGGCGCTGGTGACCAGTACCTGGGTGCCCGGCATCAGTTTCCTGTTCGTTATCCCGGCCGCGGTGGCCCTGCTGGTACTGCTGGCGCACACGGCGTTTGGCCGCGGAATCGGACCGGTACTGGTGCCGATCGCACTGGCCGCCGGGGTCGTCTTCATGCCGCTGGCCTACACCTTCGAGATCATGCTGGGTTTCGGGCTTTCGCTCGCCATCGGCTCGGCGCTCGGCCTGGCGCTCGGCGGCGTGATTCCGCTGCTGGCGTTGGCCCCCGGCAAGACCCCCGAACGACCGGCGGCTTCACCATGGCAGCGCAATGGCACGATGATCGCCCTGTTCACGCTCATGGCGGCGGTCAGCGTCGCCGCGCTGGCGCGCACCGTGTTGCAGCCCGGCGTTTCCGCGGAAACGCCGCGGCCGCTCAACGTCATCTACGTGCAATCCCCGAACGGCGTGACGGACGCTGCGCTGGTGATCCTGCGGCGACAAGGCAACGACGCCTGGTCCGTCGCTGCGCGATGCCGCCGGCAAGCTGGACATGGAAAAAGCGTTGCCGTGGTCGGAGCACCGCTATCTCGTCAAGCAGGTGGCAAGCGCCCGGCTGAAGCCGCTGTCGATCGAAGTGACGGCGGACACGGCCACCGCACAAGGACGGCAAGTAGAACTGCATATCGAAAGCGACTCACCTGGACTCAGCGACGTCGTGCTCCATATCCCGAAAGCGGCCGGCCTCGCCAGGATCCTCGTC
The DNA here is from genome assembly GCA_963774415.1 of uncultured Gammaproteobacteria bacterium. Taxonomy (GTDB): domain Bacteria; phylum Pseudomonadota; class Gammaproteobacteria; order Xanthomonadales; family SZUA-36; genus SZUA-36. The sequence goes on from CAVZEU010000005.1 coordinate 213,590, forward strand.
AACGACGCGACCCTCGAATACGCCGGCAAGAACGGCATGCACGACGGCTATGACCGCTTCCATTGCCGCGGCCGGTCCTGCGCGGACCTGCAGCTGCAACTGGAATTGACATCGCAGCAGAAGGTGGACATATACGCGGTGGCCGTCGAGCCCGGCGTGCCCGCGCCGCTGCACTACCTGCAAAGCGCCCGCGGTGATCTCGCGGTGCCGCGGCAGGCGGGCGACCGCTCGTTGATCGTAGCGAAAATTAAAATCTGAACCAATCGGAAAGCCCGAACATCGAACAAGGAAACGGCCAAGACAGCCACAGCACGATGACCCCCACATGAAGACGGTCTACAGCGAAGACCACAATTTGCACAGCGGCCTGCTGGACCCGCGCGGCGATGAATGGGCCGAAAGCGCCGAGTGCCCGGCCAGGGCCAATAACGTCGCCCGCGCGATCGGCGATGCGGATCTCGGTGAAATTATCCCGCCGCGATCGTTCGCCGAAGACGATTACCTGCGGATCCACGCGGCCGATTACGTCGAATTTCTGAAGACCGCCTGGGACGACTGGGTCGCAGCGGGCGAGCCGGGCACCAATGCGCGCCCGGACACCTTCGTCGGCGCCGGCATGCGGCCTGTCTACACGAAGAGCGTCTATGGCAAGCTCGGGCGTTACTCGTTCGATTCAACCACGCCGTTCGTCGCAGGCACTTGGCGGGCCATTCAAACCTCCGCGAACATCGCCCTGACCGGGGCGAAACTGATCCAGGGCGGGGAGCAGCTCGCCTTCGCCGCCTGCCGCCCGCCGGGTCACCACGCGACGCGGAACTATTGCGGCGGCTATTGTTACCTCAACAACAATTCTCTGGCCGCCCAGTCGCTGCTGGACGGCGGCGCCTCGAAGGTCGCCATCCTCGACGTCGACTACCACCACGGCAACGGCACGCAAAGCATTTTCTATAAGCGCGACGACGTCCTGACCGTGTCGCTGCACGCGGACCCGAGGCTCGAGTACCCGTATTTCATCGGCCACGCCGACGAGCGCGGCGACGGTGACGGCGAAGGCTTCAATCACAACTACCCGCTGCCGTTCGGCACGGACTGGGCGCGCTACGGCGACGCACTCACCCACGCGCTCGGGCAGGTGCGCCGCTTTTCACCGGATGCGCTCATCGTCGCCCTCGGCCTCGACACCTTCGCCGGCGACCCGACCACCCATTTTGCCTTGACCACCGACGACTTCGCCCGCATGGGAGAGTCGATCGCCGCGCTGGATGCGCCGACGCTGGTGGTGCTCGAGGGCGGCTACGCGGTCGACGCGATCGGAACCAACACGGTCCATTTCCTGGAAGGGCTGGAGGGCGCGTGAACGGGATTTCCCGGAAATTCAACGATCAAGTACGATGCGACCCCGGTGCATCACAAATATCACATGGGTCAGGACAGAGATATCCTGCAAAGGATTCCCGCGCACGGCGATCAGATCGGCCCTCATACCCGGCTCCAAGGTGCCGCGGTCAGCGAGTCCGAATAAGTCTACGGGATGGCGGGTAGCGGCGACGATCGCCGCCATCGGCGTGGAGCCGATCTTCACGTACTCCAATAATTCATGGGCATTCCGGCCGTGTGGAAAGACGCCCGGGTCGGAGGCAACCACCATGGGCACCTTTTTGCGGATGGCGGTGACTGCGGCCGGGGTTTCGCTTTTCAATTCGAACAATTTCTCGAGCAGCGGGCGCGGCAGCCAACCCATCGTTCCCTCTTCCAGGGTCGCGGGGGTATCGCCGACGGCAACCTGCAGCGCATACAGATGGGGAATGTAGTAAGCACCGGTCCTTTGCAGCAGACGCCAGGTTTCGGCGTCCGGATACATGGCGGTGTCGATTGCGTCGACGCCGGCGCGCAGCGCCGCGTTCAGCCCCGCGGCCGACATCTTCGTTCCGGCGCCATCGGCTATGACCTTGCGGCCCAGCGCATGCGCGGTTTCGACAATCGCGGCCAATTCGTCATCGGTCAGCGTTTGCGGCACGGGGCGGGCGGACAGCAAGCTGCCGGTGTTGTAGACATTAATGAAGTCCGCGCCGCGCTTAATTTGCTCCCGCACTGCGCGACGACAGTCGTCCGCGCCGTTGCAAACTCCCTGTGGAACGAGCACGGCTTCCACTTCATCGCGGTACCGGGTTGTGCGCGAACTGCCAGTGGCGGATATGGGGCTGCCGGCAGCCAAGATCGTAGGACCTTCGATCTGTCCCTGCCTGATCGCGTCACGAAGTGCATAGACCGCCAACTCATGGGCGCGCCGGCCGGTGCCCATATCCATCACCGTGGTAAAACCGGCCGTCAATTCTGCGCGCGCGTTCAGCATCGCACGCAGGGCAAGGTCTGCGGCGGTCAGTGTCACCTCGCCGTTGGCATCGGGCTCAGCCTGCGTGGTCAGGTGCACATGGGTATCCATCAGCCCTGGCAATACGAAGGCGTCTCGCAAATCGATCACGCGGGCCGGTGGGCTCTCGAGCGCAAAGGCCTTTGTATCTGCAAACCCCTCCTGGCTCGCGGCCACTCGGTCATCAACTATCAACAACGTAGTGGGTCCGCGCGGCGGTTGGCCCGGGATGGCCAGAACCGAGCCCGCCTGGATCAGGACGGCGTCTGCGGCAGCCTGGTTTGATCCCGCGCCGCATAAAGTGACTGCGGCTGCCAGCCACACCATAGCCTGCTTGATCTTCATGGTTGCAATCTCCCCCGGACCATTGCGGCGCGAATGTTGCGGATGGCCGTGATGTCCTCTTGCGGGTCGGCCTCTACAGCGATCATGTCGGCACTCATGCCGACCTCCAATGCACCAATCCGCTGTTCCAGCCCCAAGGCCCTGGCGCCGACTGTTGTGGCTGCAGCCAACGATTCGGCCGGTGACATACCCATGGCCACCATATCCTCCAGGTCGCGGGCATTGTCTCCGTGCTGGATGATACCCGGGTCGCTACCCAGTGCCATCGGCACCTCCTCCGCGTGCGCGCGCGCGGCGGACAGAGGCCTGCTCTCAAGTTCCCGCAAGCGTTCAAGAACCGGCGCTTCGTTTTTCCGTCTGGCGGGAGGCAGTTGTGCAAAGGAAACCCGAAAAGCCTGCAGATGTGGTACGAACACAGCACGCGTGTGATACAGCAGTTGCCATGTCTCACTGTCCGGCCAGGGCATGGTGTCGACAATATCGGCTCCCGCTCGCAAGGCCGCGTTAACCCCTTTTGCAGTATGGCCGTCGGCGACCACCCTGCGTCCCAAACTGTGGGCAGTCTCGACAATGGCGCGCATTTCTTCCGCGGTGAACGTTTGCGGGGCCAGGAAGGCGTCGTTGAGACTCCCGGTATTATAAAAGTTAATTACATCGGCCCCGCGCTTTACCTGCTCCCGCACAGCGCGCCGGCAGTCGTCGGCGCCGTTGCATACGCCCTGTGGCTCAAGTGCCCCGTTGACGGCCGGCGCAAAACGGGCAGTTCGAGATGCACCTGTCGGCGAGATCGGACTGCCGGCAGCCAATATGCGGGGGCCTGATACCCGGCCTGCCGAAATGGCATCGCGCAACGCGAAGATGGCCTCTTCATGTGCCTTCCGCCCGGTCCCCAGATCAACGACGGTGGTAACGCCTGCCTGTATGGTTTTCAGAGCGTTAATATGGGCGATCAAGGCGAGATCAGCGGAATTAAGTTTCACTGTCCGCAGTTTCCCCCCGGGCTCTACGAGAGTGGTCAGGTGCACGTGAAGATCGATCAAGCCCGGGAGTACGTAAGCTGAGCGTAAATCGACGACGCGGGGTTCTGCATCGGCCAACCCCAATTCCGCAGGCGTCAGAACGCCTGGGTATATAGCGCTGATCAGACCCTTACGAATCACCAGAGTGCGGTCGTTTTCCGTGGGCTGTCCTGCGGCACGAATCAAGTGGCCGGCATAAACCAGACTCGGTTTATCCAGCCAGTCATGGGCATTGGCCGATGACTGGCCCAGTACGGTCAGAACTACGATCAGCGCACAGCGGCTGATCGTCTGAATCCCGTTAGAAATTGATGCCAAGATTGATACCGATCGTGCGCGGCCGGGTGGTGAAAACCGATAGGGGCGCATCCAACTGATACAGCTTGTCCACCTCGGCGCGCTTGTCAAATAGATTGTTGACGAAGACCGTCGCTTCCCAGCGCCCAGTCCTGACACCGGCTTTCAGGTTCACGAGGGAATAGGAATCCAGATTCTGAAAGAACGCGCTGCGGGGGCTGAAATAGGTGTTGGAACTGCCGACGTACGAGTAGTCAACTCGGCCCACACCTCGCATGTCCCCGCTGATGGGAAAAGTATATTGGGCTGCGCCGCTGGCCGTCCACTTGGGCACGTTGGGTATGCGGTCGCCATCCTGGCCAACATCAGAATCCACGTCGGCCAAGGGCTGGTCTTCGGTCAGCTTGGCGTCCTGATACGCGAAGGAACCGCTGATTTCCAGCCCCTGCGCCGGTAGCGCGTTGAATTCAACTTCAAAACCATTGGTGGTGGCTTTGCCTGCGTTGCCAATGTAAACGAATCCCTGCGGGTTCCGGTTCTTGGTCTGCATGTTGGACCAGCGAATGGTGTAGGCCGAAACGTTGAGAATCACGCGGCGATCCAGCCAGGATGTCTTGGCTCCAATCTCGTAGTTCCACAAGGTATCCGCCTCGTATTCAAATGGCACGACGATGATCGAGCCGAAACCGCCGCTGTTGGTGCCGCCCTGGCGAAATCCCTGGGCCGCCAAGGCGTAGACCATGACTTCCTCGGTCACGTGGTAGGACAGCGAGAACTTTGGCGTAAATTTCGTTTCCGAGGCCGTCACGTCACGAATCGGCTCCGGCGGTCCGCCAAAGAAGGGGAATACTTCCTGGGAAATGGCGTGCTCTTTCGACTTGAACCAGCGCAGCCCTGCCAACGCAGTCAGCTTGGGAGTAATGTCGTAACTGACCTCGCCAAACAGCGCGTACTGGTCGACGTCCCTGGATGAAATACGGCCAAAAATATCCGGGGTGTCTTGCGTGGGTATCCCGTGTTCGTCGACAGATATCACGCTGCTCTCGAAGTCCCGCTCCTGCCTCTGGTACAGGGCCCCAGCGGTAAACTGGAACGGGCTGTTGAACTGCGACGCAAACCTGGCTTCGTTGGTCCAGATCGAGCTCTCTTCCGGTTGCAGCGTCACGGCCGGTAAATAGGGAACACCGAAGAAGATCAGGATTGGCGTCGAATCGAACTGGAAGTCCACGTCCCTATCCAGATAGGCGCTGGAAAAGTCGAACGTCATCGACCCGAAGTTATAATTCACGTTACCCTGATAAATGGATACCTTGTCCTTGCGTCGCTGGCTGTGTATTCGCTCTCTTTCAGTTCGCCGTCGGAAGGAAAATAGAATGACTTACCGCCGATATCCTGGTCCTGCACCAGCACCTGGCCGGTGATCCGCAGGCGCTCGTTGGGCTGTACGGCAAGCGACAAGCGGCTGCTGTTGGTTTTTTCGGTATTGATGTCCTTGTTGCAAGCCGGATGTTATCGATGAAACCGCTGTCGTCCACCGCCAACCGGTGACGCGAAGACCACCTGCCGGTCACGAGCGGCAGGTTGAGGGTTGCGTTTTCGGTGTTGTTAAAGCCGCGAAAACGCGTATCGGAAAGTTCAACGCCGGCATTTCCCGAGAATGCATCCAGAGCCGGTTGGTTTGATAGAATCCTGATCGTGCCGCTCATTGAACTGGTGCCGTAAAGCGTTCCCTGCGGGCCACGTAATACCTCAATCCGGTTAATATCGAACAAGCGGATATCGACATCTTGCCGCGCTGTCGTCCTCGAATTGGATCGGTGATGACAGCGTCATCGAGGTAAACGCCAACCGTGGCGGCGCCGATGGACTGCACGCCGCGGAGATAATCGCTTGTCGCCGGGCCCCTGATCCTGAAACACAAGCCCCGGAACGGAGCGGGACCATTCATCGAAAACCGTGGCCCCCCGGTCTTTCAGTTCGGCACCGGTAATCGCGCGTATGCTTATCGGGACATCCTGGACATTGACCAGGCCGCGCTTGGTTGCGGTCACCACGACCTCTTCCAGGCGGTGCTGTTGTCACCGGTATCATTGGTGTCTGCGCCCAGGGCCCCACCGCTGAGAAATACCGATGCGAGAAAGGCTGCGAGTTTTTTTCTGAATGGTACATTAGCCACTTTTTTGGATCCTTCCTGTCGTGTGCGCTCAGCCACCTCGTCCACCGAGATATGGATCGCGCGTTTTTGAAAAGACGCCTGAAAGACCGGAGCCACGAAGCAACAACTCGAGGCTCTCGGTCAGCGTGTAACGCCCTGCAACGCGTTGGCTTGCCGGGCTTTGGCGACATCGTAGGGAAACAACAGGATCGCTCCAGTCTGTTCCGCCAACAGGTTAAGCGCATCTGCGGCGTTCTGTGCCGGTATGTCGATGTCGTACAACTGCTCGTTGACCACTGTTGTGCCAGACACCACGAAGCATCGAATGTCAGGACAAAACAAGCGACGAAACGCCGGCTAGCTGCACCAATCGTGCCGATATTCCCTCGATGATCCGCCCGCCATGCAAGTCAACTCCTGCGCTTTCATAGCGGTCTCGTCAGTCAGATGACTGTCGAACGGGGAAAACCGCAATAATATTCAGTTGTTTTCATTTCTCGGGCATAAAGATTGCTGACTACAATCGCTCGAATTGTGTTACCGGGGAACACTGGCAAGCGCACGGCAGCAGTCGGAGCCGGCGTCTTGCGATGGACACGCCGAAAGATTACTTGGAATCCCCAGCGGAGGCGAGGATACATGGTTAGCGTCGAGACGGGTCACGGAAGCCGAATCACCTAAGGGCTCACATGGCATCCGTCCACCGACCGGGAAGGACGATCTTATCGCGCGACGTCTGGATCGGTGATTTCAATATTTACGGGATATAGCGGGAGATCTCCTTGACGACCTTTTCGAGGGGTCCCCGGTAAGGCAGCAGACCGCTTCCAGGACAGGGTGTTCATTTCCTGGCGGTCCACGGTTTCGATCCTGTAGATAGGCCGTGCCATCGGACGCGTCCGGCCGCTTCCTGATGGGGCTGACGGCGTCGAGCATGACCAGGTCGGTAACGGCAGCGTCGTCGACCGAACTACAGACGCCGCCCGCGACCGAGGGCGCCGGGCGACGCGACGGACAGCGTCCAGCGACGCCAGCGCCACCTGCCTCGGTGACCGTACGTCGACCGCGTTGTTTTTGAGGTACACGGAAAAGGTCGTGCCGACCGCCTGCACGCGGCTGTTGCCGGCGTAAACCTGAACGGCCGTGCGGCGTTTTGGACACTTCGAATACACCTCGCCCTGTAACAGGTAGACATCGAACTTCGGACTGTTTCGACCCTAAGCGGCGTCGGTATGAGCAGACCACCGACCGTCGGCCAGAGTTGCCCGCCGCGCGACACGCGGTGGCATAGGTACCGTTGCTCACGTCCCATGTCACTGGCCGCCGCCACGTGGTCAATGTCACGGCCAGGCCCAGGAGAACACGCCGCGGAAATACCGGCCCAACCCAAACCATGGGAAACGCGCGCGTCAGGCTCGCGAACCCTGGCACGAGCCGTAGCGGCCGACGGTTTTCAAGCGGTACCCCGAACTCCGTGAGGATGTTCATCCTGCCCCAAAGCGCGGCCACTCATTCAATTCCTGGCATGTGCGGACTTTGCTCTAGCCATTTACGTAGGTTGACTTGCTCCTGAGCCGATAATGGCCGATCACTATCCAGCTTAACCAACCACATCGCCGCTTCGTCCGAGACGACACTGCGGTTGTATATTTAATAATGTTTCGTGACTTGCCGCCCCTTTCTTGGCGGGCCCGGCAACGACCTGGGTCGGCGTAGTCGCTGCTTGACCTCCACGCGACTGCACGAACGCCGGCATGCCAAATGTCCTTGCGCAGATACTTCTCCACGGAACTGATCGAAAGGGACATGCGCTCGGCAATTCCCGGTGGCTCAGCCCGTGAACCTTGCGCAACAAAAGTACCTGACGGCACTTCTCCGGCAACGCCGCCACAGCCTCACAGTATATCCCGGAGGAATCGCTGCCTCCGCCTCGTCCTGTGCAGAAGTCCCGCTTTGTATGACAACTGACGGGCTCAAATCCTCAATATAATCGTTAATCTGCCGTGATTTTTGTGTGAGCCGTGTCAGGGCGATGTTTCTTGTGACGCGAAATAAATACGCTTTGGGCTTATCAATGTCCTTTTGCTGCTCGGCGACAAAAGCGCGCAGGTAGGTTTCCTGTGCCTCATCCTCAATATCATGTTCACAGCTAAAACCGCGACAGGATTCCTTGAGAAATATATGATTGACAATAAATTACCCGGTCACTGTCAAGACACTAGCATTATTGACCCGCTTAAATGATTGATGCTGTGTCATACATCTATATTCGAGCATCCGACTGTGGCATTGCAAGAACTGGATGGATAGCGTCATGGGTCATGGATGCAAGCGCGCCACACCAGGGCTACCAGAGGGGAAAAAAAATAAAAAAAAAAGAAAGAAGTGCTAGAGGGAGGATAAGCGATAGAATGCATGGAACAAACGGCCATTTCCTGGGCGGGCTGGAGCGCGCCCGGTGACACGCCGCGGCGGAGAGGGTGCACCGCCCGGTCAGCGGTCGATGCGACACCGTCGCATCGGTGAAAACAAACGCGGTATCATGTAAAGAGCTGACAAAGAGGAACCCAAGCATGACCTTCATCAAAGCACTTATTCTGCTGATCATCATCGTTGCCGCCGGACTGGTGGGCTTTGCCTATTCCGGCGTCTACGACGTGTCCGTCGGATCAGGCCACAACGCCCTCACCGCCTGGTACCTGGGCACGGTGCGCGAGCGTTCCATCGAATCCCGTGCCGAAGACCTCACCGTACCCGCCGACCTCGACAGTGAGCGCCGCATCGAGGCCGGCGCCAACCACTACAGCAAGATGTGCGCGGGCTGCCACGGCCACCCGGGACGCGATCCTTCGACCCATTTCGAACCTTCGCCGCCAGCCCTGTACCGCCATGCCGTCGAACCGGACGAGGCTTTCTGGGTCATAAAAAACGGCATCAAGATGACCGCCATGCCGCAGCACCTCGATCACACGGACGATGAAATCTGGAACATCGTGGCCTTTCTGCAGCGGCTGCCGCAGTTGAACGAAGACCAATACACCCTGCTCACGGCAAAGGCCGAGCACGACCACGACGAGGACTGACCAAGGCTCGGCCGCTCCCATCCGGCCGAGCCCCGCCAGTGCCCCGCGATGGGCAGGAACGTCCGTGACCTGGCGGCGTGATCTCGACTTGGCGGGAGCGTAAGCAGTGGGCTACTGGGTTTTCGTCGCATTGGCGCTGGCGGCCATCGCCGCCGCGCTGGTGGTGCCGCATTACCGTCTGAAAAGGGCTGTCGAGGCGCCGTTTCCGGATGCCTGGGTCGCGATTCTCGAGCGCAACATCGCCGTTTACCGAAAGCTGCCAGAAGACCTGCGTCTGCAGTTGCGCAGGCTGATCAAGCAATTCCTGCACCAGAAGCATTTCAGCGGCGCCGGCGGCCTGCAGATGAACGACGAGATCCGCCTCACCATCGCGGCCGAGGCCTGCATGCTGCTGCTGAACCGCAAAACCAACGTCTATCCCGCGCTGCGCTATATCATCGTCTACCCCGCCGCCTTCGTCGTTGAACACGAAGAGATCGACGAGGCCGGCATCGTCAGCGAGGGGCGCAAGGGCCTTTTGGGGGAGTCCTGGAGCAACGGCAAAGTCATCCTGGCCTGGGACGACGTGCTGCACGGCTCGCGCAATTTCGTCGACGGCGAGAACGTGGTGCTGCACGAATTCGCCCACCAGCTGGACAGCGAGTCCGGCAGCGTCAACGGCGCCCCGATACTGGGCGCCAATGGCCTACGCACGTGGGCAACGACATTTACAGAAGAATTCAGCGAACTGCAGCAAGACGCCTGGCACGGCAAACGCTCACTTCTCGATCATTACGGCGCGACCAACCCGGCGGAGTTCTTCGCGGTGGCCACCGAAACGTTTTTCGAAAAGCCGGCGCAGATGGCGCAGCACCACGCCGAGCTGTTCGAGGTGCTCAAGGGCTACTACCGGGTCGACCCGAGGGAGTGGCACGCTGATGAAAGGTTAAAAGGGATCAGAGTAAAGCACCAGAGTGAAGAGTTAGAGGCCGAGCATAACTACCTTGGCGCTTTACTCTGACGCACGTTACGCCCTTCCCAGCGACGCGCCCCCCCGGGGGGGGGGGGGGGGGGGGGGGGGGGGGGGGGGCGCTAACGGCGACCGGCGGTGACCCCGCCACTTCTGACCCCAACTCTTCTGACCCCAACTCTTCTGGCCCCAACTCTTCTGACCTACAACTTTAAGATGCGCTCATGGACTTTGGCGTTAGCGGCGCCATCAACGAATACAACCCCAGCGTAATCCGCGCACCGAGCGTGACCTTGCCCGTTTCGACGAAGGCCTTGAAGTTCTTGACGATGAATTGCGAACCCTGGCCCATGCACTTTTCGCTCTTGGAGCCGGCCAGGACTAGTTCCGTGATCAAGGAAAACTCCGTGCCGCCGTCTTTCTTTCAGCATGTAGGTCACTTGTGACGGCGGATCGGGCAACGCGGTGAGCCGAAAACTGTGAACCAGCCGGTGCGGAGGATCCATCTCGAGAATCTTGCCGATGACCGCAACGGTTTTGCCATTGTTCGAAACCATGCGATAGGCGTTACCCGCAGCCATTTCCCTAGTATCCCAATTGGAATTCCAGAAGAAGGGACGCGGGGCTGTTGTGGCTACCAGTTCTGACCACACGCGGTCGATCGGCGCATCAATCATCACACGATAGACCTGCTTTTCAGCGTATTTCTTGTCATCCATCAGATCAGAGCTCCTCTTTTCTTGGCGTTTCCTGAGCATGGGTCGCTTCGCGGGCTTCGGCCAGATACTTGATGCGCGTCAGTTGCCCCGCCCAGTAGGCGGAGTATTGAGTTGTCCAGCGCTCATGGATCATCTGGATCGGCGCAGCGTTGAAATAGAGTTCCCGCACCCTTCCGTGCTTTTCCGAAATGACCAGCCCGGCGAGTTCAAGGATGGCCAGGTGTTTCATCACTGCGATACGGCTGACGTCGAATGCGACTGCGAGGGCGCCGACACGGATGCCGGGCTGCGCTTTGATAATATCCAGCATACGCCTGCGGCTTTGGTGAGCGAGCGCCTGAAAAACATTGTCCATGTCACGGTCGTCAAACATGTAACCATACAGTTACATATTAGATTGAAGTTGTCAACCATCAGACTTGGGGTCAAGGGTTTGGCATAAGGGTAAAGTGCCAGGGTAAATGCATTTGTATCCCGCCAACGTGCTCTGGCGGTTACCCTGGCCCGTAAATCACAGCGTCTTATACCCGTCCGTTTGTTCTGCCAGGTTGTTTAGAAATGACTTCAGCGCATCGCGCCGAGCCGGCATCATCGCCCTGCCGGCGGGGGAGAGGATTCGACTGGGTGCCTTCTCGAGATTGTCCTGCAGCATCTTGACCGCCTTCGGCCCGTCGGGCGTGCCGCCTTTCGGGTCCACCAGCGAGAAGATCCGCGCGATGCCGATCGCGCCGAGCCAGTCGAGCGCGTCCGCGTCATGCAGGTAGAGCGCCTCCGGGTCTTGCGGGTCGCGGAAGTACATGTGGGTGCGAATGGCGGATTGCACCTTGGCCAGCTTCTCCATCGGGAACCCGGCATCACGCAGAATATCGGGCACCACCTCGACCGCCACGTCCTGGTGGTCCCTGCCCGGCTCTTTCCACGGCGAGAACCCGGCGATGTCGTGTAGGTAAGCCGCGGCGAAAAGAACGTCGTCATCGAGCGCGACCTTGTCCTCGGCGGCCAGCTTGCGCGCGAGTTCGTAATCGCGCTGGCAATGGCTGTAGCCCCACGCCGGGTGCTTGAAATGCTCGGCGGCGAAATGCTGTATCGTGGCACGCCACGGGGCCGGGGCCGCATCTACCCTCCGGCCGCCGAGGCGGCCGCGGACATGAGGAGCAGGATCGTCAGGATAATCGTGCGGTACGGTGTGGGTATGGTGAGCAGCATGATTTTGTTCTCCATTATTCTTCTTGTTGCGCTTGGCGTACCAGCTTTTTGGATATTAGAGGTCTTCCACGAGGTCATTATGCACTTTGATCAAGATTTATACTAAGCAGAGGTCGGTAGACTGCCTTGTAGTATATGAACGTTTAACGATTTATATTTGTTATGTATGAGTAATCGCTACATCTCCTGCAACTCTCCATCAGCGCTTCGCAGTACAAAGCGGTACTGACTGAATCGCGCTTCTAGCAATACCTTAATGGAATGTGCATGTGTGTTGTGTTTAGCAAGACTTTTTGAATTTGCTTATTTCTCCTTTTGCAAATGTTCTGCATAGCTTTTTTTTCAGATTCAAGGTCTGCTTCGTATGAGTGAATCCTTCGACTATAGCTTCGACTAGAAGCTTAGACTCATTCCCAGTTAAGTAGATCTAGAGCGACTCTGTAGTATCGCCCTTGTTTTTTTGAGAATCTGCGATGGTATTGAGCTTTATTATCGAGTCTATCGATGGAACCTCAGATACGGAAACTCCTCACTCTGCGAATCTTTTCCATCTTTTAGGCTCAACTTGGACATTGCGATGGCATCGTTCGTTGAGAGCGCCTCTCGTTCTCCGTTTTTTCCTGATATCTGATTTGAATTTCTCTATGCAGGCAGGCTGAAATGTTTTGGTCCTTTGCTCTCATGATAGATCGATCCGCTGTTCTTCTTTTCTCTTGTATCGCTATGTGCAGACAACTGCGCCGAGTGCAACTTTCTTCTTTTCACTGATCGTATCTAAAGGTAGAGATTCAGCTAACCACTCTTCAATAGCAAGTTCCTGAACTTCTCCTTGCAACTGCATGTATCTGTTCAGCTTTTTTTAGAGTCTCTTTTAGTTGTTGATTTAACTCCTCAATCACTTTTTCTCTTTCTAGTATTTTTATTAGAACTTTTTCTCTTCTTCTATGCGAACTTTTTGTCTTTGCTTTGAAAACACATGTGAGAGTTTGCTCTCATTTTCAACCTCAAGCGTCTCCTTAAGCTTAGCCTTTTCTCTCGCAGTTCTTCAACTTCCGATTTTGTTTTGTTTAATTCTCTTAGTTAAGTAGATTTTTCTTTTAACTCCTGCTCTATTAACTTCAATATGTCCACTTGCTATTCTCGCGCATTCTGCTACCGATTTTTTATAACGCTTTATTTCCTAATACCCTTCTTGATCCCTTTTGCTATTTTCTGAGTTACTGTTCTGACTGGGCTTCAAGCGTCTTAGCTCTTTGCTTCAGAGATTCCTCTGTACTCTAATTTTTCCTTTTCTTTGGATAATTCTGCGTTGTATTTTTTTCTAAGCTCTTCTCAAGTTGAGTGTACAGAATATCTTGAACGTCAAATTCGAAGCCACATTTGGGACACTTGATCGTTTTGCTTTCTGAGGCGTAGTATTCTTCACTATATGGTCTATTCTGAGATTAATTCGTTAACGTTGAAAGTAAATTCTTCCAGAGTGGGAATACTAAGACATCGACAGTGAACCGCTTCTATAATGTGCCGCATCCAGTGGAGCGCTTTAGAGTCTCTCTCGGATTAATTTCAGTCGATCCGCGACTCTCTGTCTAATTTGAGCAGATTCCGCCGCCCCTCGTGCATCCTAGATTCTGTCTCGATCTTCTCGTGCCAAACAGCCCGAGTCGGATGGATTTGCGTATTAAGAAAGTCTTCGATGTTTTCAGTGACCAGTCTCTGCAACCTTTTGTTAGATTGTGCCCCTTCCCCCGAAGATGCATCCCCGTGGGACAGGGAGAAAGTTAGAATTTTCGATCCGTTGATAATAATCGCTGGTCTGTGAATGTATTTCTTCCCCTCTGCTGTGAGAATGACCACACCTTTTTCAGCAACGTAAGTTCGATTAATTCTGCATCGCCCGGATCGCTGCTGCATCGCCGACACCCTCACAACCAGTGCAACGATCGCAGAAGAGCTCTCGCTCACTATGTTTCATTACGTGCGGGATTTTTCTAATTCGGCGTACATTTCTTCTGGATCTCGCTCCACAATATTGCAGTTCAACAGTAACACGCTAGCTCAAAGTGAGTTCTGTCGCTTTCTTAATTTCATCAAAGGGTTAACTGTTTTCTATCGATGCGGACTGAATCTATCTCTCAAGTCCGCGGAATTCAGCGAATGTATACATCGATAGCTTGCCGCTTCGGTTCGCATAAAATGTCGATAGAGTTCAACAGACATCAATACTTAAATGGTGTAACGACTTAAGAGAGATCGAGATCTAGCACAGGCATTTCAATTACCGAGATCTAGTCATGCTGCGTCACCGATTTCTCATCCTCGTCTTCATTGTTTACATCACTTTGAGCTTCTACGTTAGTCACTGTCAGCAGCTGTAGAAGAGCCAAGTTCAACGCCCTTTGCGCTCCATGTCCTACATAACCAATCGGACAACTGATTTGTCTTCGACTAAAGATGCGAACGTCTTTGGCATTTTTATTTCAGGCGCGTTACATCGCCAGATGAGACAGCGACCTCTACCCCTGGTGAGTACTCAGTTAGTTTTTGAGAAATTAATACAGATAAATCCTGGAGTTCTTTCAAATTGTCAGTGTTATAAACTTCAGCGACTTTTGTTTTGAACTCCTCGTTTAACTCCTGAACATCCTTTCTTTCACTAACTGCCCTAGTGACAAGAAGGTCAATCATCTGTAAAAAAGCGCCTTTCTAGCCGTCTCCGACGACGCATCACGGACCGCCGGATTTAGTACAAATCTTGTATTTTATCTAGCTTTCCTCCTCCGATGTTCTTAGGGCCAAGAAACTGTTGCTCTTTCTGAAACACCTCCAGCAAGTCAGGATTTGCTTCCTCAAACGCAAGCATCAAAGCATCAGCATCCGCTTGGTTTCCTACCGTTTCAGTAAACCCAGGTAACTCACCTGAAGAAATAAGCTCGTTTAATTTGGTTCTTTTAGGAACAGCACCTAGATTCCGTATCTCATGAAAAACGGGATATTCCTTTGCATTTCCGAAATATTTGACTCCACCTGGCGTAATAATTTTAGAAACTGTGAGTTTTTCGCTAGCTATTTGTGATGAGAACTCGGTTTTCTCTTCTTCAGTTAAAGAGGCAAAGGTTAGCCTTATTTTGATTTCGTTATTCATATCTTGAGCGAAGTAATCAAACTCAGAAAAATGCTTACTGACATCAAAAAATGCATCAAGCGCGTTGAGTACAGTTGACTTGCCAGTGCTGTTTCTTCCTACCAGGGCAACAAGCGTGGGGCACGTCACTTCTATTTCCCTTATCGACCTATAGTTTTCTATGTGTATCGATTCAATAAACATCTTTCACAATCCAACTTTGTTCTTTTTGTACGGTTCATATCCGCAAACAAAACCCCCGACACCCCTCCCGCCAAGCGAGAGAAATCCCGAGGGTTCTCTGGATATGAAATGCACGTCCCCTTCCTTATCTACTTGTTGTTAAAGTCCTTTTTCTTTATATCGACTCAACTCATTTTCCGATACTACACCATAATTCACCGCGACTCACGCTGCGGCCCATCCTTCAAGCGGTGCACAAGCCCCGCCCCTTTTGCCAACCGTACAAGTTCTGCGTTAGGCTTTGCTGCCACTTGGCGGCTCCGGAGAAAGCCCCATGATCAGCAAAATTCTGCTCGCACTGCTGTCCAGCCTGCTGCTGGCAACAGCGGCCAACGCCGCCGAGTTCACGGCCGACGGCCACATGCTGCGCCCGGACATCAAGGACTGGCGCTTCCTCGGCGCCTCGCTCGTCATAGGTGTCATACGAGAGACGTCCTTGATGTCGCACATCCGGCGACTTCCAGGTCGTTTTGATGGAACCGGGCGCCTATGGCTACTTCCTCAAGAACGGCCAATACCCCGAGGGCGCCATGTTCGCGCTGCTGTTTTACGACTCCAAAAACCAGATCTCGATCAACCGCTCGGGTTTCGTCATGGGCGATATGAAATCCTTCGAAATCCACCTGAAGGATGCCTCGAAGTCGCCCAACGGCCACGTGTTCTATTTCTTCAACGGGGATGCAAAGACCGCCGCCGCCATCAAACCGGCCGACAATGACTGCACCAAGTGCCACCTGGAGAACGGCGCATTCGATGGCACCTTCGCCCAGTTTTACCCGGCCATCCGCAAATTGATCTCGGCAGACGATCTCAAACGGGCGCTGGAAAAGGGCAAGGACGGCTTCGAGTAGGGCGGCGGGTTTCGGGCCGACGGGGCCGAGGATCTGCTTCGAAACTTCCCCTGTACCGCAGGCCGCCCTATGCCGCAGACTGTCAGTACTGACAGTACCCCCGCCCGGCAGCCAGTGGTATTTATGATCGAGAATCAATAATGATCATCATTTGCAACAGGGGTAAACAATGAAAAGCAAAATACTGGGTTTGATCGGCATGAGCGTACTGGCCGCGGGCAGCGTGAACGCAGCCACTTCTGACGAACAGGCGGTTAAGGACGCCTCCGCACAATTCTACGTGGCGCTCAATATCATGTTCACCGGCGATGCCGCACCGATGGAGGCCGTCTGGTCACACGCCGACGATGTCACCTACATGGGGCCCGGCGGCGAATCGCTCATCGGCTGGGCGCCGATACGCGACAGTTGGCGCAACACCGCCGCGATGAAACTCGGCGGCAAGGTCGAGCCTTCCGGGCTGCACATCACCCTGGGCCAGGACATTGCCGTCGCCACCCTGACCGAGGTGGGGGAAAACACCAATACGGACATGCAGGCGCAGCGGGTTTCCATTCGCGCGACCAATGTTTTCCGCAAGGAAGACGGGGCGTGGAAAATGATTCACCACCACACCGATTCACTGCCGTTCTTGGACAAATGAATAGCATCGGGGCAAGAGTTGGGGTCAGGGTAAATAGTTAGAGCAAACACGATCGCCACCCGCCAACCTTCACCGGCACTTTACCCTGACCTCTTAACCAAACCGCGATAAGCCACGCAGGGCTTCGCTTTCGTCGTTTTTTCGCAACACTTTCGCATCTCTTTCGATACAGCCGGCCAACAGCGCCATTATAAGTAGCTACTGGCTTTGCAAAATAAAGGCCATCGGCCCGAATCTGACAAGCCCACCAGGATGGTACTCGATATGCAATGGACCGCATTCGCTCTTTCAACCCTCGTAACGATTACGGCTTGCGCCGCGCAGGCCCATGCCGGTCAGCGCCAACCGGACCGCGCGGAAGCCCGATTCCTCCAGGCTCTCGCCAAAGGCGGCTCCGGGCCGGTTTACGTCGACCGAGACAGCAGCGGCGGCGTGAATTACCTCGGCGGTGCCAATATGGCGCCGCGATGCAAACTGAAGGGCAAGTCACGCCGGGGGCATGAGAAGGCCCTGTTCTGCGTAGTGCAAGAATTACAGCCACTCTACGGTTTCTCGCTCCGGCGCATGATCGATAAAGGGCAGCTGCGCGCGGAGCAAAGACCCGCCCGCGGTGGCTTCAGGGTCCTCATCGCGCAGGCCGTGAAGGCGGGCGTCCCGGTCGCCGGAAGCCGCTTGACAATCACTTTCACGCCCCGTGGACAGGCGTCACAGGTCGCCGGCAGACTGATCGACCCGGCGAGATACGAGCGCCCTTCGGCGCCAAGCGCCTTCTCCGGCGCCGCGGACGCGCAGCGCGCGGCCGAGCGCGTATTGGGCATCGAGCTGTTCGCCATCGGGCGTTATTTCGATCCTGGGCGCGCCGCGGTCGTCTCGGTGTTCGGCGCCGTTTCCAGGGAACAGGTGAGGTATCGGTTCGACGAACGCACTGGACGGATCATCGACGTCCGCGACAGCACCCTCGGGGACAACCTGCTGCCGAAGTCCGTCATCAAGGAGGACTACCTCAACCAGGCCATGCCGGCCAGCGGCGCCAGCAATGCCACCGCGGCTTTCCGCTACCACACGCGGCCGGACGGCGCCTGCGAAATCGTTTTCGACCACGGCAGCGCGTACGAAAACGGCGAGGCGAAACTGTCGTTCACGACGGACGGAGACACCATCAAGGGTGTTTCGAACTGCACGCCGGACAGCGTCCTTGCGGCCGTACCCCCGAACCAGGATTTGACCAGCGTCTACTACTGGATGCACGATTTGGCCGGGTTCGCGCGGGCCGAGTACAAAGCACGCTACAACTGGCACGACTTCAACTCGGAGAACCTCCGGGTCGTCATCCAGCGCCAGGGGAACGATTGCCCCGATGGCGCCTTGGCATGCGCCCACTACGGGCGGACCGAGTACCGCATTCAACTGCCGCGGGCAAGCGGGGCGACTCACAGCCTCGAGGTCATGGCTCACGAGTACGGCCATTTCCTGCACTACATGTATGACGTGAAACCCTACGATATATCGTCATTCATCGGCTCGCTCGGCGCCGATCCGGACATACGCACCGACGCGCTCTTGGAGGGTCTCGCGGATCTCAACGCGGCCCGCTACCTTCTCTGGCGCTACCGGCAAAACGCATCGCGCCCGTTCGATAAGGTCGACGCGTTGGCGTACGACGCGACCTACGACTCGAGCGCCGATTCACCCAGCGGTTTCGGCAAGGACGAACTCAAGATGAATCACGGCCAGGTCGACGAGGTTCGGAAAGTCGGCCCCTACATCGACGGCGTGGGTACCTCCTTGCTATACAGAAAAAGTGACTGCAAGGAGGAGCATGTTTGCGGCATGGTGATCCCGGTCGTGTACTGGGAACTGGCCTGGAACCGGTGCCAAACGCCGTTCAAAACCCCGGAGTCGATGCGTCTGTGCCGGGTCGGTGACCGCATCATCGGTGACGGCCCGGTGCGCCCCGCCGACACCGACCTTCCCGCCGAGAACGCCGAGACCCGGGAATCCGCGCCGTACCACGACGGCGGCGAGACCCGCGCAAACGCCGAACCCCTCGCCGCCCCCGCCAGCGTCGTGGCGCTCGAGGGCAAACCCTACACGCTGGCGAACGACGCCTTCACCTGGGCGTTGACGGCCGTGGACAGCGCGAGCAACGTGATCGATTTTTTCAACGAGGTCAGCGAATACTACCACTGGGCGTGGCAGCAAGGGCACATCTCCTCCAGCGACTACCAGCGGGTGCTCGCGGTCATGAATCACCACTGCGTGGGCTGGGGGCGCGACTGCCAAAAAAGCAGGGTCCTGCCCGGCCACAACCTGCCGGTCATGCGCAGCGAACTCCCCGCACTGTCGGATTGCACCAAAGAACCCTGTTCCGTGCTTGTGCTGGCGCAGAACGGGGCCGCCTCGGATTCGATGGAGGCCACGGCCCATGACGCCAACATGCGCTATGTCACGTTCGACGAGAACCAGGACCGGCTCGACTTGAACGTGGAGGCCAACGAAAACGGCTTCTACCGAATCGTTGCCTCGGTGAAGCCGGAAGACGCCTGTTGCGACAGCTTGCGGGTCGACTATCCGTCACCTTACGCCGCGGGCGAGGCCAGCATCGGCAACCCGCAGGGCACCGAAAACGTACTCTGGAATCTGACCGGCGAGGAACCCGGTGAATGGCACTGGGCGGAAGGGCCCGTGATCACGCTGCACGCGGGGACCAACACGGTCACGCTGCGGCACAAGGCCGGCACGATGGCCCTCGAAGCCGTCGCTTTAAGGCGGGTCGGCGACGCTGACCGGGACGGGGTCTCCAACCTCGCGGACAACTGCCTGAACGCCCCCAACCCGTTGCAGCAGGACCTGGACGGCGACGGCAAGGGCGACGCCTGCGACCCGGACATCGACGGTGACGGGGTCGAGAAGGAATGTGAGCAATGGAGCCTCTACGGTCACGTCTGCGTAAAACGGCGCGACGACAATTGCCCCAGGGTGAAGAACCCGGGACAGGAGAACCAGGACGAGGATTCGTTGGGCGATGCCTGCGACCCGGATGTCGATGGCGATGGCGCGCTCGATAACGCACCTCTGATCAAATTGCGCCAATAGGCCTGAAGCAAAATGATACCCATATCGTCAATCGCTCGTGCTGACAGGCGTTCCGCGATCACCCGATAAGCATTTCGATTTCGAAGCGTTGGGGGTCAGAGTAAAGTGCGGGGGAAAATAATTGCAGGCGGAATGGAGTAACTCTGGCGCTTTACTCTGACCCCACCACTGCTGACCGCGAATTACTCTGGCACTTTACTCTGACCCCCCATCACGTCATGCGGCAGCCTCTTCGGAAAGGTGCCGGTGTCCTGTATGATTGTGGTTCAGGCTCGCGGGGCGAGAAAGCCGGTTCCATGATCTACGACATCCGCTTCAAACGCGTTTATGACCCGGCCGCGGAAGCGGACGGGGCGCGCGTGCTGGTGGATCGTCTGTGGCCACGCGGCAAGCGCAAGCAGGATCTCGGACTCAGCGAATGGTACAAGGACGCCGCGCCGTCGGCGGAACTCAGGCGCGCCTTGCACCAGGGCGGCATGGACGCGGAAACGTTTGCCCGCGACTACGCGCAGGAACTCCAAAACGATGCCGAAGTGCTGGTGCCGCTGATGCGCCATGCGCGCGCGGGGCGGCTGACCCTCTTATCGGCCGTGCGCGACCCGCAAACCTCCTACCTGGCGATCCTGCGCGAGGCGCTGGAGGCGGAACTCGAGCGCGAAGACTTTGAAGCGGACGGACGCGAGCCGGCCTCGCCCCCCTGTTACGATCGTTAAGCCGCCTTCGGCCCGGCCGTCATTGCGCGTCATGGATCCCGGATGAAGCCTGCAAAGCAGCGCGCCGCCAAGACCCAGGCTTTCTGGCTGTTCTTCCCGGCCGCCAGCTTGCTGGCCGCGCTCGCGGTGCCGCTGTCGGTGTGGGCGGTCTGGTCCGGCAGCGGCCTTCCGCCGGGGCTCACGGGCGCGGGCCACGGCCACGAGATGATTTTCGGTTTCGCCCTGGCGCTGGTCGCGGGCTACACGCTCGGCCCGCAGCCAAGGCGGGTGCTCTACCCCCTGTTCGGCCTGTGGCTCGCGGCGCGCTTGAGTTGGGCCATTTTTCCGGGCAGCGTGATCAGCCAGTTGCTCAGCCCGGCCTTCACGCTGGCGCTGGCGTGGTTCGCCGTGCCGCGCTTCAGCGCCGCGAAGAAGTGGCGCAACCGCACCGTCGGGCCGCTGATCCTGTTGCTCTGCCTGCTGGCGGCGGCTTTCTGGCTGTCGTCCGCGGTGCCCGCCGGCGGCGCCATCCTGCCCGATCGCCCGCGCTTGCTGCAGTCCAGCATCATCGGCCTGCTGTTGCTGATGAGCTTCATGGGGGGACGGATCATCGCCCCCGCGGCGGCCGGAACGCTGGAGAAAAAGGGTGTCAACCTGAAGGCGAGGGTTCAGCCGCGGATCGAGGGCGGGCTGATCGTGATGCTGGGCATGGCAATCGTTCTCATCGCGTTTAAGGCGGCGGATTCGGTGACCGGCTGTCTGTTGCTCGCGGCGGCGGGCCTGATCGTGGTCCGCACGCTGCGCTGGAGGCTCTGGCGCTGCCCGGAGCGGCCGGACCTGCTGGTGTTGGGCGCGGGCTATCTGTGGCTCGCCGCCGGCGCGCTGGCGGTCGGTGCGGCCTTGCTCGGCGGCGTTTCTGCCTTGCCGGCACTGCATCTGGTCACGACGGGCGCACTCGGCGTGCTCTCCGCCAGCGTCATGCTGCGCGTGGCCTGGCAGCGAAGCACCCGCAGCGATCCCCGGGCGGGCGAGATCGTCCCGATCGCGCTGTTGCTGTCCGGGGCGGCCCTCACCCGCTACCTGGCCGGAGTATCCCCCTTCAGCGAACCGGCCCTGTTGTGGGTTTCCGCCGCGCTGTGGTCGACCGCCTACCTGTGGCTGAGCGGACGCCTGCTGATATTGGCAAAGCACGCCCGCGCGCGGCGCAAATGACCGGCAACTGCGCCCTTTCCGCACGCAGCGCTGACCGGCCTGGAACGCGATGGCGTTGAGGCTGGCGGCCGCTAACCCGCTTCGCCCCCCCTGTTACCTTCGCTAAGCCGGCGCTGAGCCGAAATTCGCCTGCATCGTGCACGGCGCGTCAAGATGTTCGCCCCACCATGCATGACCTGACGACGGCGTTCACGTACCTTGAACCGTGTAGTCCACCAGATGGGGCAGAAGATGCAACAGGACCTGAGGGAATTGCCCACAATCACAGCCGTCGGCGGCACCGGACACCTTGGCCAGGGCCTGGCCTACCGGCTGTCAAAGCGCGGCTACCCGTTCATCATCGGATCGCGCGAACTGGAAAAGGCAAAGTCCTGCGCGGCCGACCTGTCGTCGCGCTCCGGGCAGGCCATCGAAGGCATGACCAACGTGGATGCCTGCCGCGCTGCCGATATCGCCATCCTGACCGTACCCTGGAAACACCACGCCGGCGTACTGGCCACGATCCGCGAGGCGGTGCAGGGGAAAATACTCGTCGACCCGACCGTGCCGCTCGATCCATCCGACGTCACGCGCGTCCACATGCCGCCCCGCGGCACGGCCGCGATGCAGTGTCAGGAACTTCTCGGCGACCGGGTACGGGTGGTGTCCGCCTTCCAGAACGTCGCGGCGGTCCATTTGCTGGGCGACGCGGCCCTGCCCGAATGTGACGTGCTGGTTTCCGGCAACAGCCGGGTCGCGAGAGAGGTCGTCGTTGATCTTGCCTCGGACATCGGGCTGCGCGCCTGGCACGCTGGCCCGATCGAGAATTCCGCCGTCGCCGAGAGCCTCACCTCGGCCCTGCTTTTCATCAACCGCTTCTACAAGGTCCGCGGCGCGGGCATCCGGGTGATCGGCAAGCCGGGTAAGACGGCCTGATATAAGAAGCGGGAGACGCTTTCCGCTAAAAGCCCTGACTCAGTCCTCAACCGCCAACAGCGCCTGCCCTCGCCGGAGGATATCGTCCATGTGGTTGAATTCTTCCAGTTCGCCGAGCGCGATGTGCGGGGCGGCAGGTGCATAGTTGTCGAAGTCGCGCTCGAGATCGGCGCTTTTAACCTTGTCGTTGTGCAGGCGCATGAAGCCCTCCAGGCCCTCGCGGCGGTCAAACAGCAGCCAAACCGTGGCGTAGGAGTCGGTGGATTCCGGCTCACCGCTCATGCCGAACACGGAGTGCTGGATCATGACGCGCTTGGGCATGAAGCCGTTGATCCGGTGATAGGTGCCGATACCCTTGGGCATGTGCACCGCGCGCCAGTGCTCCAGGTTGAATTCCTGGCCGCTCTGTCGCGGATAGCGAATACTTACTACGTACATATTCTTCTCCCGGTCCAGGTTGTCAGCCGTAGGCCTTCTCGAAACTCTCGAGTACCCGCTCGCCGCAGGTCATGGTGTCGTACAGGGCCGGTTCATTGCCCGTAACCACCGGCTGCATCACGGTATCGAAATCGGGATCGACGAACATCGCAATGGCCTGGCGGCTGCGGTCGGAACTATTCACGACGCGGTGCTCGTTGGACAGGAGGCGGCCGTTGGTCCATTGCTCCAGGCAATCGCCCACGTTGACCACGAAAGTGCCGGGAATGGGGTGCGCGGTGACCCATTCGCCGTCGCCCGAGAGCACCTGCAGCCCGCCGACCTCGTCCTGGTACAAAAGCGTCAGCACGCCCCAGTCCGTGTGCGGGCCGATGCCGAACTGCGCCTCCCCCAGTTCCTCCGGCTGCGGGGGATAGTACAGCGCCGACCCCCTGGAGATCGTTTTATCGAAGTGGGAGATGAAGTACTTCTCGTCGATCTCCATGGCCAGCGCGATGCCTTCCAGAATACGCTTGCCGACATCGACGCAGGCCTCGAAATAAGCCGTCAGCACCCTTTTCATTTCGGGCAAGAAATCCGGCCAGCGGTTGGGTCCGACCAGCGGGATGTCGGCGAGTTCGTCCAACGTCCGCGCATCGAACTCCCGCCCCCACAGGAACGTTTCCCTGAAGTCGCGGGTGGTGCTGTACTGCATGATGCCCTTGTAGGGGGTGATGTAACCGCGCTTTTTTTCCGTCACGCTGACCGACTCCTTGTCCGTTGACGGACTGTGGAAAAAAGTGCGCGTGACCCGAAACACATCGTCGATCAGCGCTTGCGGTACGCCGTGGTTCTTGACGTAGAAGAAGCCCACGCCGTTGGCCGCGATACACATTTCCTCGGCGACGCGGCGCTTGGCCTCGCCGCCGTCCTTGATCAGCGGGCCGATGTCCACGACCGGTATGCTCTCGATCGGTATTCTCTTGGCGACGGCGAAGTTCACGGATACACTCCCCCAGGCGTTCTGGTATTGTCAGTCATCTCGAGTTGCGCTCAGAAGAAGTTGTAACGGAAGTCCACGCCGAACCACCGGGGTTTGCCGGGTACCAGCGAGTTGGAGCCGGTGGCGTTGGACAGGTCGTAGCCGATCGTGTAATAACGTTCGTCGGCGAAGTTGTTGACGAAAAATTCCGCCTTGAACTTGCCGTCAGACCGGGTCCAGCCAAGACGCAGGTTGGCGATCGTATAATCCGGCAGGCGCGAAGCGGCGAAATTACGGATATTGTCCCAGAACTTTGACGCGTAGTTGAAGCTGACCTGGGCGAATACCGAACCGCCCCACACCGGTTGCGGAAAGTTGTAACGCGCCAGGCCGGCCATCTGCCATGTCGGCGTGAAGCTGGGCTCGGTATCAACGTAAATGCCGGGACCCAATTGCACGTCGTAGATCTTTGCATCGATGTAAGAAACGTTGAAGCTCAGATCCAGGTTGTCCGTCGGCGACGAGAAAATTTCCAGTTCGGCGCCCTTGTACTTGGCGTCGACGTTGCGGACCCATCCGGTGATCTGGGTGAAGAAAAAACCCTGGTAGTTGTTGTAGTCGTAGTAATAGAACGAACCGTTGATGCGGGTGGTGCCGCCGAACAGCTTGTCCCACTTGAAACCGGTCTCGTACGACGTCAGCACTTCCTCCTGGTACGGGATGTCCTCGGCCGGAAAGCCGGCGCCGAACGTGAACGGTGCGTTGAAACCCCCGGCCTTGACGCCGCGGTTGACGCCGGTGAAAAGCAACAGGTCGTCACTCGCGTGGAAATCCAGCTGGAGCTTACCGCTCCACAGGTTTTTGTTCTGTGTGTGGTCACGCTTCGGTTGCGGTGAAAACAGCGGCATGTCAGTTTCGAGCTTGACCGGGCTGGTGCTGAGGAAAAACGTCTCCTCGCCGGTGAAATCCTTCTCCTCGCGGATGCCGCGAAGTCCCCCGATCAGCGTCAACTTGCCGGTCAGATCGTATTCGACCTGTCCGAACAGCGACCAGGAATTGGTCTCCAGGCTGGTCAGAGCCGCATCCTCCCACGGGGCACCGACCAGCGGCTCGAACAGGTAGTCGGCGTCGGCGGTGATCGCCACGCCGGCATCGAGGTTGATGTTCAGGTAGTAGGCGCCCGTTACCCAGCGGAATCGCTCGCTTTCGCCGTTCAAGCGGATTTCTTGCGAGAAGGTGTGGGCCTCGGCGTCGAACAGGACGTTGATCGTCGAGGCCGGGCCGCCATCGGCCGGGATGCCCTGAAACTTTTCAAAATGCTTATAATCGGTGACCGAGGTCAGCGTCGTTTTGTCGCCGAAGTTCCAGGTCAGCTTGCCGGTGACCCCCCACGTATCGGTCGAGTTGAGGTGTTCGAAGGCGAAGTCCATCGCGCACTTCAGGTGCTTGCGGTCCTTCGGAGTACAACTGGGGCCATACAGGTTGCCGCCCGGCGGGCGCAGCAGGTCCGGGTCGAACGACAGCGGGTGGTCGATCGGTGTGCCGTCCGGCAACATGGCCTCGCGCGTCTCGTTCGGACCGGCGACGATCGTGCCGACGTGGTTGCCGGCCGCGTCGAAGATCGGCACGGTCGGCAGTTCCAGGAATGGCGCGGTGCCCTCGTTCGTCCTGGCGTAGCTGCCGATCAGCAGGAAATCGGCGTCGTCGCTGGGCTCGAACAGCAACTGCCCGCGCAACGCCAGCGTGTTGTCGTTGAAAGTGTCCTGGCCGCCGTAGGGCAACGGCTTGCCGTCGAGCGTGACGGCGCGGTTGGGATAGTCGTTTTTCAGAATCGGGTCAAAACGATCGTAAAGCACCGCGAAACGGCCCGAGACCGTGTCGGAGAGAGGGCCGCCGGCTGCGCCTTCGAAGCGGACCTGGTTGTAAGAACCCAGGGTCAGGTCGGCATAGCCCTCATTTTCGCGCGTCGGCCGCCTGGAAATGTAGTGCACAAGCCCGCCCGTCGCGTTGCGGCCGAACAGCGTGCCCTGCGGGCCCTTCAGTATTTCCACGCGGTCCAGGTCGAACAGGCCGAACACCTGGCCCTGGCCAAAGGCGACGTAGGTGTCATCGATATAGACCGCCACCGGCGCCTCGGTCTGATCGTTGAAATCGTTTTGCGTCACGCCACGTATCGTGAACAGTGTCTTTTCGCCGCCGTTGTTGCCGCTGATAAAAACACCCGGTGTCATGCGGGCGATGTCGAAGCTGTCCTCGAAACCCAGCTCTTTCATCTGCGTGCCGGAAAAGGCCGTAATCGTAATGCCAACGTCCTGAATGGATTGTTCCCTTTTCTGCGCTGTCACGGTGATCTCTTCCAGCGCTCCGGCAGCGGCGCAGGCGATGGGCGCGGCCCCTATCAGGCCAGATAACCCAACCAATATCGATATGACGCCAATTGACCTGGTCATGAACCCTCCACAGATTGTCGCTTTGATCAGAATTCGGTTTCCCCGCTTCGGGGTCACCCTACCGCCGAATGCCCCTGCTTGTAGCTGCAAATGATTTTTACTCGCATATCGGCTTAAAAAGAGTATACTTTTGTGAATATAAATTTATATTATTTATTTTTTCACATTATTGTTTACTAATATTCAACTATGAACCGCTGGGAATTGCTGCAAACTTTCGTCTCCGTGGTCGATTGCGGCAGCTTTTCCGCCGCGGCCAAGCGCCTCGACGTATCCAAGTCGCTTGTCAGTAAACGCATCTCGCAACTGGAACGCCGCCTGGGCACCCAGGTGTTGTTTCGGACGACCCGCCAACTCAGCCCCACCGATGCGGGCGAGACGCTGTTCAGAAAATGCGACCGCTTGTTCAGCAGCCTCGAAGAAGCGGAACAGTCCGTGCTCAACCTCGAAGACGTCCCCCGCGGGCACCTGCGCGTGGTCTGCACCGACATCCTCGGCGAGCGCTACATGTCGCTGATGGCGGCCCGCTTCAGCGCCCTGCACCCCCAACTCAAAATCGACGTGCACGTCACCTCCCGGCTGGTCGACCTGGTCGCGGAAGGCTACGACCTGGCCGTGCGCTACGGCAAACTCACCGATTCATCGCTAAAGGCCCGCAAGGTGTTTGAATTGCCGCACGTCGTCAGCGCGTCACCGGCATACTTCGAAGCCCACGGCAAGCCCGGTACACCCGATGAACTGCGCGACCACAGCTGCCTCGTCGCCAATTTCGAACCCTGCGCGACCTGGCGCTTCCGGATCGGAGGCCACAATGTCGATATCGACCTGGAAGGGAACTGGCGCAGCAACAATGCCTCGGCACTGATCACGGCCTGCGTGCAGGGGCTCGGCATATCCCGCCTGCCGGAGCTTTATGTCAGGGAGTACCTGCGCCGCGGCGAACTCGTATCGATACTCAACGCATACCAGTCGGACCCTTTGCCGGTCTGGCTGGTCTATCCGAACACCCGCTTCGTCTCAACCAAGGTGCGCATGTTCATCGATTTTTTTGCCGAAAAAATCGAGGCGTTTACGGCGCCCTCCCAAGCGGCGCGTCCGCCCGCCTGACCCGATTCGGGGACAACACGAGGAAATCCCGATGAAACTGACCAGACGCTCTCTCGTTGACCGGGCGCTCAAGAGTTCGCTGCTCTGCCTGACCTTCAACATCGCCGGCACACCGCTGCTGTTGACGCCGGAACAGGCACACGCCCGGGGCGTTCCCCTGAAGCAGCTCGAAGAAACGCAGGCCCGCCGGCTCAGGTTGCTGGCGGAGGCCATGGTGCCCGGCGCTGTGGAAAAAGGCGTGGTCGAGTTCATCGACCACCAACTCGGCACGGACCCGAACGAAGCGCTGCTGATTGCGAAATATTTCGGCGTCGCCCTGCCCTATCACGACTTTTACGCCAAGGGTGTCGCAACCGCGGCCGCGATGTCGCAAAAGGCGTTCGGAAAGGTCCTCGACGACCTTGATGCCGCCGAAACCGGACAATTGGTCAAGTCGATGGCGGCACCCGGTGCCATCGTCGACGGTTTTCCTATTTTTCTGTTTTACCTGTGCCTGCGTTCGGATGCGGTGGATGTCGTTTACGGCACGCCGGAAGGCTTCGAGAAACTGAACATACCGTATATGCCGCACATCATGCCGCCGGAGGGATGGGATGCCTGAAACGATGGGTAAAACAATGGAAGCCGTCGATGCCGTGGTCGTGGGTACCGGCGCCGCGGGCAGCCTGGTCTCGGCGGCGCTGGCGGAAGCCGGCAAGAGCGTGGTGGTGCTGGAGCGCGGTCATGCCCGCAAGCTGACCGACCTTTACAGTTCACAGATCTGGGCACGGCGACTGAAGTGGGCCTCTCCCGAGGTCGTCGAAGCCGGCCCGGACAGCATCTGGTACAACTTCAACGCGGGCCACGGCTACGGCGGCGCGGCGGTACACCATTACGCCGTATGGCCGCGCTTCCACGAGGCCGATTTCCACGCCAAGAGCCGCTACGGACACTCGCTGGACTGGCCGTTCGAGTATTCCGAATTACGCCCGTACTACGACCAGGTGCAAAAGGAAGTCGGCATGTCCGGCGACGCAAAACGGGAGATCTGGCGGCCCGAGGGCGACCCGTACCCGTGCCCGCCGATGCTGATCACCAACCACGGCCGTACACTCGCGCGCGGTTTCGAGGCGCTCGGCATGCGCACCGCGCCGGTGCCGATGGCCATTCTTTCTCAGCCGTACAATGGCCGTCCCGGCTGTATCTGGGACGGCTGGTGCGATGCCGGCTGCCCGATCGGGGCGCTGGCCAATCCACTGGCTGTGTATCTGCCGCGCGCGGAAAAAGCCGGCGCGGAGCTGCGGCCTGACGCCGCCGTTACGCGGGTGCTCACCGACAAGACCGGCAAAAGAGCGATTGGGGTCGAGTATTTCACACCGGCCGGCGAAGCCGTCTTCCAGCCTGCCGACACGGTCGTTTTGTGTGCGTTTACCATCGAGAACGTGCGCATCCTGCTCAATTCGGCCAATGCCACCCACCCGGACGGCCTGGCCAATGGCAGCGGCGCGCTCGGCCGTTACCTGATGTCCCATGCCGCCGTCAGCATCTATCGGCATGTTCGAGGAGGAGATGCAGAATCATCTCGGAGCGACGGGCGGACAGCTCATCTGCCAGGACGCGTTCGGCAAGACTCACGACCCGGGCGGTGCATACGGCAGCCGCCAGTGGGAGATCGGCCTGGCGCTGAAGCCGAACGACCTCCTGGGCGTGGCCATGTCCCGGCCGGACCTCTTCGGCCCGGCGCTGGATGATTTCATGCAAAAAAGCGCGCGCCACATGGGTACCATGGCCGGTGTCTGCGAGGACGAGGCGCTGGCGCACAACCGTATCGAACTGGACTCGAGGAAGGATCGCTTCGGCTTTCCACTGGCCAAAGTCGTCTACGAAACCAGCGCCAGCGGCCGCAAGCTATGGCAGACCGCGGTGAAAGAAGGCACCAGGGTCTTCAAGGCGGCCGGGGCGAATGAAGTCTGGCACGGCCCCCAGGGCGGTCAGCATATCATGGGCGGTACGGTCCTGGGCAAGGACCCGTCGAGTTCCGTGCTCAACGCGGCCGGCCAGGCGCATGAGGTCGACAACCTGTTCGCGGCCGGGCCCGGCGTGTTCCCAAGCAGCTCCGCCGCCAACTCGACGTTCACCGCCAAAGCCATGGCGATGAAGACGGCCAGGTTCATCATCGACAACTGGGGCAGCCTGAAGGCCTGATTGCCGGGTTGGGCTTCGATCTCACCCACCGAGGTTCAGACAGGAACTCGCCTGCACATTGATGTTGTAATCCGGTCCGCTGGGTGTGGGGCTACCGCGCAATTCAAATACCGCGTTGGCGCCAACGCCGTTGGTGACTTCGCTGTTCTTCACCAGCAGGTTGCCCGTCGAGCAGGCCCAGTAGTCCTGCCCGGCCTTGTCATAGCCGTATACCTGCAGGCGCGGGTTGGTCGATGAAGCCGGCACGACACATTCATAGCCGGTGGGCGTACGGTCGCACAAGGCGCCGTTGACGCCCCTGACTTCGATGTCGGTGGCCCTCAGGCCGTTCACCGTTTCACCCAGCGTCCCGGAAACGACGATTGAGCCCGAATCGTCACCGGGTACCGTGCAACCGCCGCCATTGGCCGCATCCAGCGATTCCACCACGATCGTGGCCATTCTCTGGTTGTTGTCATAGGTCGGGTCGATGGGGTTGGTATCGGTAAAACCGAGGTTGCTGCGGTTGCCGCGGGACTCGACCGTCGAACAGCCAAAGGCGTCCCGCGAGGCCACGCCGCGGCTGTGCGCATTCTGGTCCTCGAGGCCTTCGTTGGTGGTATCCACCGGGGTGTTGGTCGGTGTTTCGTTCCAACGGTACAGCCAGGTCAGCTGAACATCGAAAAACGGGATGATCTCAAGCAGGTTCGTGGTGCCGGTACGGTCCAGAACGACATCGCCACTCTGACAGGTTGTGGCGTCACCGCCGGAGCGCAGACAGTCGATGACGGTACGTATGTCATAGCTGAGATAATCGATGTAAATACCGCGGGAGCGCAATTGCTGGGTCTCCAAACCGTTCAGCGGGAGTTGGGTCCAGGAGGGAAACTCACCCGGCTGCAGGGGCGTGGGATAAATCCCGCTCACGGTCGGCTGCGCCACGCAGGGCGACGGGCCGCCGATACAGGGCGGGTTGGTCTCGTAATCCACATAGGTTGCATTTTCGAACGCGTCGGCCGCATTGGTCACGTAATCGGAATACACCTGCACTTCGGAGGTCTCGTCCAGGAAGTCGGCGGGGAATACGTGCATCTCCTCCTGCCTGAAATCCTGGGCGACCTTGAAAAAGCCGTCCTTACGTATCAGCCTGCAGGCCTCGACATAATGGTCTCCGTCGTTGACGGCGAGCACCAGGGTCCCGGTACGGGTGCGATCGTAGTGCTTGTGGTCACCGCTGAAGGTGCCGGAGTCGTAGTATTGCCCCGTTGGCCTGAACGGGTCGTAGACATTGACCGCCGTGTCCGCGTTGTCCTCGGAGGAGGTGCCGCCGTCGTGGTGATCCCTGCAACAGGAATCGCACAGCGGCGATTGCAGATTATTGGCGGATTCGCCGTAGGGCTTGTTGACGAAATGCCCCTCGCGGTATTCGTCCCCGACCCATATCGTGGGCCTGCGTCCGGCATCCTCGGGCGTCCCCGGAGGCGCGTGCAGCGTGCACTCGCACGACACCGAGGAGAACTGTTCGCGGCGCAGAAACTTGGCGCCGGCGTCCGTCTGCGAGTAGGTGATGACATCGAAACGCGATTCCACCAACTCGCCCGCGCGGATGACGTCCGGTTCCGGAACGGTGGATTCCTTGAACTTGTTGTTGCCGAGCGAAAGCGACAGGATGTCGGGGTTGGCGCCCGGGGTATAGTCCACCTGCGGTTCGCCGGAACCGGTCGATTGCGTCATCACGAGGCTGTCGCCCTGCGTGGTTGCCGAGGAGATAACGCCTTGCAAGCGGACGCTCCCGCTGCCCAGACGGCCGGTGGTGGTTTGTCCATCCGCGACTTGGAACTCGGGAGAGGACCAGCTGACGTCGACGGTCACCTCTTTGAAGTCCGAATGCAGCTTCGACTCGGTGTTGGTGGTGGTGAATGACTTGGTCGCCGGGTCATAATAGTAATCGACCACGGTCTGCGTAATCCCGTAAACGTTGTTGCTGCGCGTGACCGAGCCGGTCGCATTGGAAATGTCGGCGTAGGCGGAGATGACGCCGTCCGGATCGGTCTCCAGCAAACCGAAGCCCCTCAGGGCCTCGAGCCTTTCCTCGGCGATGTCGATGGCGACGGTGCGCATCGACGAATCGCTGCCGACGCGGGCCAGGTTGCCTTGCAGTTTCGCCAGGGCCAGCATGGCAATGGCGAAAACGAGGATCGCCATCAGGATTTCTATCAGGCTGAAGCCCGACGGGCGGACTGCCGGTGGGTGAAAACGTTTCATGTCCCGATGCCTCCTCAGTGCCAGTCGCGCGGGGTGTCTGTCCAGCCCCCGTTCATCCTCTTGAGCCCCCCGTAGCCCGCCGCCCTGATCAGCGTTGCTTTGTTGTACACAACCTGGAAAGTGCCGGCAAAATTGCCCACCGGCACGTCCACGATGACCGCACCAAAAAACTGGTTGACGCCCGCCCCCCGCAAGATCGCGTTCGGGTCCTCGATGTCGGAAACGAACAACAGCCCGAACAACTTGGCGTTGCCGTTGAGCCACGTCGTCGTAGCGGCCGAGAGCAGCACCACGGGCGCCATGGGCGAGCCGATCGTCGTGTTCTGGATGGTGCAGTCAGGCCCGGATATCCAGTAGATTCCATGCGAGTCCGGCCCTAGCGAGTCACAACTGCTGAGCAACTGTGCGTTCGAGCGCATCAGCTGGTACAGGCTTTTCGGTATGCCGAAGAAATATTCGATCAAATCGCAAGGGAACGCATCGTCCACCCACATATCGATGCCGATATGCGGCGTTCCGGACTCGGTGTAGCTGATCGCTTCCCGTTGGCTGCAACTGCAGTTTGTCGTTGGACACTGCAGATCATCGGGGATGCTGTCTTGCCCGTACCATTCCTGGAGTTCACAGGTCGCCCAGGAACCGCTGGTGGAAAGCACGCTCGTATCCGAACACGATGGGTTGTCGTTCACCCACACCGACAACGGCACACCCAGGCCGGCGGCATTCGGGTTGGCGGCAACCTCCGCGTCCCCGGTGGGTGGAAACACGGTCGAGGTCGTCAACGGCACGGCGGGCGGCTGACCGCCGAACAGGGTCGTGTTGGCCAACTGGTCCGTGATCAGCGCTTCGCCGTAACAGGTGCCGGCGGAACAGTCGGATTCCCCCCTCGCCGCCAGGGTGATCATGTAATGGGTCCCGCTTGCCGAGGCGCCGGTGGAATCACATCCGCTCACTGGCGTGCCGCTGCTGAAGTCCACGACCAGCGGGCACAAAAGAGCCCGCACGCTCACCCTTTGCGAGGCCGGCAAGGTCGCCCCGCTGTTCAGTTTGAGTTCGTAGGGGTCGTCGGACGGGTCGTCCGGGTCATCCCAATAGTAGAAGTAACTGCCGGCGCGCCGATTGGCGTCCGGCTCGGCACGGCACGGATGCGCCAATTCGACCGGGTCCGTGTTGCTGTCATAATCGGAGGCATAGTCGCTGCATTTGCGCCAGCGCCCTGCCGTGGCTGAGAGCCAGCCACCGGTGCCGTCGCTGAGCAGGCTGTCGTCACTCGAGTTGATCAGGATCTGGTTGGCCAGCAAAAATTCCCGCGCCTGGTCGAGGCCGGATTGCGCGGCGTTGAAGGCCTGCTTGTAACGCACCTCGCTGGCGGATGAACGTTGCTCGGAAATACTGGCCTGTGAAACGTAGATCATCAGGGCCGCAAGCAGCAGCAACAACATGATGGCGGTGAAAAGCGTGATGACGCCGCGTGATCTGGCCGCCGGCGTGGCGTACCGGCCAAAAGCGAGCCGCTGCTGTCTTTCCCGCCGTATCGTGGTTATTTTGTCCTTCTCAGTCACTCACAGCACCAAGTTGTTCCGCACCAGCACGGTGTCCCCCACGGTGCGGTTGATGGCGGCGTTCCGGACCAGGCGCGCGGAGGCCAGCATGCGGATTTTGCGAATTTTTTGCTGCACCGGGTTTCCGGCTGCGTCCACGTCGATCGCCTCGGTGTAGGACTGGTCGTCGTCCACGCGGAAGACGGTCACGTCGATCACGTTAGGGTCCGTGATGGCCCGCCACTCGCCGGCCGTCGACGTGCAATCCGGCGTGCCGCTGCCGGTCCAGGTTTGCACCACGCCGACGCCGTTGACGCTGCCCAGCCTGAAACCGCCGCCGCTGTCGTTGGTCGCGTCACCGTCATCGTTTCTGTCGTGAAGATAGGTGACGCAGTCCTGGTCCGCGTTGATGAACACGTCACCCGGCAAGTTGACGGACCCGTCACTGGCGCAATCCACGTTGGCAAAGCAGAGAATGGCGTTCGACGTGAAACTCGCCCGCCGCACATCCCGGCTCATGAGTTGCAGGGTGGAGCGAAGCTCGTAGCTCAGCTTGGCCATTTCGACCGTCTTGGTGCCGGTGCCGAAGGTGTTGACCGTCAAGCGCGACATGGTCAGGACCACCACCAGGCTCAAAGCCAGCGCGATCATCATTTCCGTCAGCGTAAAGCCGCGGTTCCTGTAGTTCACTCTCCCGTCCTCCGTTTGCCGATGCTCAGCAAGCGTCGTAGTGAAATACGTTCCGGTTCGGATCGAAGTTGCACACCTTGATCCTTCCAGTGGGCAACACATCCACCCTCAGGGCGTAGTTGCCGTCCTCAGATGCGAAATTGAAAAAGTGCTGCTCCCCAAGATCGGCATCGATCATCAATCCGCGCGCGGGCTCGAAGGTAAAAGAAGTATCGGAACTGTGCCCGGGCATTACGGTCAGCTTGAAATCTCCAGACCTGACGATCTCGGGCATTCCGCTCACCGCACAGAACGAGGCATCGGTGGTATCAGTGACGGTGCAGTCACAATTCACCGCTTGGGGCGCAACTCCGATGCACCAATCGGTGCTGCTGTTATGTATGAGACGGACTGTCAGCGCGTCATTTTGCCGTACGGATGCACCTTGCACCGTTGCCAAAAAGGCCGCTACCTGTTCCGCGGTGGATGTCAGTTGGTGCCTGTTCCTGCCTTCTTTCCAAGAGGGAACGGCAAAGGTCAAAGCAATTGCCAAAACCGCCAGGGCGACACCGAACTCTATGAGAGAGAACCCCCCAGTCCTTTGAGTGTAGGTATTCACGGCAAATCCTTTTGCAGTGATATTTTGTAGGATCAACATAGCACACGGCAAATTTTTAGTAAAGAATACGTGTGGCAAGCGAATGTGCTGCCCCTGGTGTGACGTGGGGCCGGCGCGTATTCGCCGACGGCGCGCTCGTGCGTCAGGTACCGATGGGTTACCATACGGCCTTTTCCGCCTCCAGCGCCTGGCCAAACCAACATGTCCCCGGTCGAATTGCTTGCATGGTTTGCCCCCTACCAGTTCTCGTGGCTCGCGGCGACGCTGTTCCCGCTGGCGGCGCTGCTGTACGCTGCGGGACTGAAATCCGCTCGCGCCGAAGGCGAGAGGACCGGGATCTGGCGGCCGTTTGCCTTTTTCGCCGGCATCACGCTGTGCTATATCGTCATGCACACGCGCTTCGACTATTACGGGCAGTTCCTGTTCTTCATGCACCGCGCGCAGCACCTCGTGCTGCACCACACCGGCGCGCTCCTGATCGCGCTCGGCGATCCATTGCGTTACTGGAAAAAAGCACTGGCTTTTCCGGGCTCGCCGGCGGCGCAACGGGCCGTCGGCATACTGATCAGGGTGGTTGCGATACCCGCGCGTGTGCTGCAGCACCCGGTCATCGGCTCGTTCATTTTTGTCGGCCTGATCTATTTCTGGCTGACCCCGAGCGTGCATTTCGACGCCATGCTGAGCCACCCGCTGTACCTTCTGATGAATTGGAGCATGCTCATCGACGGTTTGTTGTTCTGGTTGGTGCTGGTCGACCCGCGCCCGCCGCGAGAGGCCGGCACGCCGGGCTACCGCACCCGCTTTTTGATGATCCTGTTCACGGCCGTGCCGCAGATCGTTCTGGGCGCGTACATCACGTTCAGCCGGCAGAACATTTACACGGTCTATTCCGTCTGCGGCCGGGCCTGGCCCATCAGCCCGAAGATAGACCAGCTTTACGGCGGCCTGCTGACCTGGATACCGCCGGCGATGATGGAAGTGCTCGCGGCCCTTATCGTATTATCGCTGCTGCTGCGCCGGGAGCGTGAAGCCGGCGCGGCGATGTCCAAGGCGGAGTAAGAAAAGTGATGTTGAAAGCCGTCCGGATCATCGGCTGCGTGCTCCTCGTCGTGGCGCTGCTTGGCGGCTGCTCAGGCGGCGTAAACCAATTCCACGCCAAAAACATTGCACGGCTGATGCCGCCGCTGGCCTTCGAGCTGACCGACGAGAACGGCAAAGCCGTGACGGCCGCCGACTACCGCGGCAAGACCGTCATGCTGTTTTTCGGTTTTACCCATTGCCCGCACTTCTGCCCGATGACGCTGGCAAAACTGGCCCGCGTGCTGGACCAGCTTCCGCAGGGGATGCGCAAGGACGTCCGTGTGCTGTTCGTCAGCGTCGACCCTGACCGTGATACGCCGCGGCGCCTCGCCGCTTACACTGACAACTTCGCACCGGAAGTGACCGGCCTGACCGGGACCGAGGCGCATCTGCGGGCGCTGGCCAAGCGCTATCGCACGACTTTCAGCTACGGGCCAGCGGATGCGGAAGGAAACTATAACGTCTCACACGGTCTTGCCATCTACGTCTTCGACCGGCAAGGCAAGGCGAGGCTGATGATACTGAAAGAACAGACCATCGGGCAGATCGCGGACGATGTCCGCAAGCTCACGGCAAAACGCCCCTGAGCGGAAAACAACCCAAACCCGGGGCGAGCACCGCACCAGGGGTTGCCGAGCCAGCGCCGGGTTCAGGCGTCCACGGCCCGGGCAGCCTGTCGTGCGGCAGCCTTGATTTCAGCGAGCAGGCTGTCCTCGCCGCCGCTGAAACCTTCGGCCGTGGATTCCTGCAGATGCGTTGCTTCGGCTTCCCAGTTGGTCAGTACAGCCAGTTTCTGCCGCGGCTCCAGCGACGCGTCCTTGAGTACGTCGCGGGGATGGTCGTAGACGCTGGTCGGGTTGAGCATCGCTTGTTGGTACTTGTTTTCCATAAGCACTGATATGGGGTCAAACCCGGCTACATTAAAGCCGTGAGCATTGGACCCCAATGAGGGCGATGAGTCAACGGACAGGCAGCCGCGCCGGAAACAGTGCACAATGACACGATACCGGGCTTACACGGTCCCAATCTGCAAAAGCGTCCCATTTGCCGCCATCAGGCGCGCCTCGACCCGGGCGCGCTGACCCGAGGAAGGAGGCCGCTTTATTATGAAGGCTTTACGCATTGTCATTGGAATTCTCATCCTGGCAGTCCTCGCCCTCCTCGGATTCGTCTACTCGGGCGCCTACCCGATCGGTGCGGACGTGCCCCACACCGGACTCGTGTATAAGCTGCTGGACACGCTGCGGGAGCGCTCGGTCGGCGTGCGCGCGGTGGACATCCGGGTGCCGGAACTGGGCAGCAAGGCGATGATTCTTGCCGGGGCCGGGGCGTACGACGAGATGTGCGCCCAATGCCACATGCGGCCCGGCCAGACCGAGAGCGAACTATCGACGGGGCTTTACCCGAAACCGCCCAACCTGACCGTCCCGGACCGGGACGAGGCTGATGGCGACGAAGACACCGTGGGGCCGGCGCAGGAGTTCTGGATCATCAAGCACGGCATCAAGGCCTCGGCCATGCCGGCCTGGGGGCTCACGCACGACGATCAGCGGATCTGGTCCATGGTCGCCTTTCTGCAGAAGCTGCCCGCGCTCTCGCGAGAACAGTACGATGCCATGATCTCGGACGCCCGCCTGGAGGCGGCTGAACACGACGCTGAACGGCACCGGCGGCCCATGCAGCAAGAACCAGCCGCTGCGCAAGGCGCGAATCCCCAAGCGGAGTCCGACGGGCACGGCGAATCAGGATAGGTGCACATCCGACTGGAGGAAGTAATACGCCGGCAGCAGGTTGAATGGCCAGAGCGCTGTCAGCGCGCCTTTCTCCCGGCCCGGGCGGGGTCAAAACCGTGTGCCAGTGGCCAAATTCGCCACGAGATCGCGCGTCAATCCGCCGTCCACGGCTGCCGTCGGTTCCAGACCCCACGTCCCGACACGCTTGGCCGCACAATGTAACCTTTGGCCCGTTCCTTGCATCCAATGCAGGTGTGTAAATAAACCGGGAACCCTACCATGAAGAAATACCTGTTCGCAGTCCTCGTCCTGGCCGCCGGCAGCGCGCAGGCCTGGAACTGCAAGTACGACCGCAACATCGACGTCAACGTGAATCTCACAGGCAGTGAAAAATTGGTGGTGGAGGCCGCGGCCGGCGACTTGCACATCAACGGCCGTCCCGGCATCAGCGAAGCCCGCGCCCATGGCCGGGTGTGCGTGTCCGACGAGGAATGGCTGAATGAGGCCAGGCTGGACACCGAGGGCGGGCGCGAAGCGCGTATCTCGGTGGTGCTGCCCGACTACAGTGGCCGAAAACT
The DNA here is from genome assembly GCA_963774415.1 of uncultured Gammaproteobacteria bacterium. Lineage (GTDB taxonomy): Bacteria > Pseudomonadota > Gammaproteobacteria > Xanthomonadales > SZUA-36 > SZUA-36. The sequence continues at coordinate 252,114 of CAVZEU010000005.1, forward strand.
CTTCGGCAGACACTACCGCTACATGGACCTGACAATCGACGTGCCCGAATGGACGGCTCTCGACGTTACGGACAGCTCGGGTGACACCGTGATCGAACATGCCGGGCCGCTCTCCATACGCGACAGTAGCGGCGACATCGAGATCGACGGCGTCAAGGGCGATGTCACCCTCGATGATTCCTCGGGGGATATCGAAGTGCACGGCGTCGACGGTAACGTCACGGTGGTCTCCGACAGCTCCGGCGACATCCGCGGGGACGACGTCCAGGGCGGTGTGCTGGTTCGACGCGACAGCTCGGGCGATATCCGCTTCAGCGGCGTGCGTGACGATTTCGTGGTGGAACACGATTCCTCGGGCGACATCGTGGCCAGGGATATCGGCGGCGACTTCCGTGTACTGCATGACAGCAGCGGCAGCATCAGCTCGCACGATGTGTCCGGCAAGGTCGAGACCCCGGGAAGGCATTGAGCCGGCGGGGGCTGCGCGTGAGCCGTTCCCGTCTTTTGCAGTAACGGCTGCGTCCGTCAGTGCCCCCGGGGCTTGCGCCTGCGCCGCAGCGTGATGACCGCGCCGAGGGCGCTGGTCAGCAGCCAGAAAAGCTCGATGACGAAGGCCGGGAAATTGAAATCATACGCCAACGAGACGAGGATGAAGGCCGCGCCGGCGGCGTTGGCAATCGAGTAGCCGAGCGCGCTGGATTGCACTTTTCCGACCTGGAGCAGGAAATACGAGCCGACGATCAGGGCCACGCCGACCGTGCCGACCACGTCGTGGATTGATACCGTCATCTGACTCTCCCGATAATTCAGCCGTCAATGGCAGGCGAAATCGTCCTTACCCAACGGCTTGCAATAATCCCCCCAGCCGTCCTTGCGCCAGTAGTCGACGAGTTTCAGTTCCCTCATGAGCGTCTTGAACTCGGGCAGCTTGCGGTAGGGCTCGGTCTCCGGAAAAAACGTAAAGAAATCCCCCCACCAACCGAGCTTGATCATCTTCGACAGCAGCGCGAAGAACTTGTCCTTCTGGTTCAAAACGCAAAGGACGCTCGGGTCGTTCATGGCGATCTTGACCTGTTCCGGCTTGAGCCCTTCCAGGCCTTTTTCCCTGGCGTCGAACCAGGTCTCCGTGAGCGCCCTGTAAGGGGCGGGGATATTCTCCGCTTTCGCGAACACTTCGCGCGCCTGCTGCCTTTGTCCAACGAGCCACAGGACTTGCGCATACTCGCCCACCATGAAAAACAAGTCCGGGCCCAGATCGGCCTGTTTTTTCGCGAACGGCAGGGCAGCGGAAAAATCCCCGATGGCCCAGTAGGCGTTGAGCATGGCATGCAGGTAGATCGGCACCCGCGGTTCCAGGGCGACGAGCTTTTGGGCCAGCGGCAGCGCGGCCCGGACCTTGCCGACCGCCTGCAGAAATTCGACGTAGTCCTCGAGGATCACCGGGTTGTCGGCGTCGATCGAGAGGGCCTTCTCGTAAGCCTCCCCGGCCTCGTGCCATTGCAGACGCGTGCGGTAAACATTGGCGAGTGCGCCCAGCGCCTCGACCGAGTTGGGGTCGAGGATCAGCGCCTTCTGCGCGGCGATGTACGCCCTGGCGAACGCGGCGGCGCTTTGCATCGGCTCGTCTTCATAAATCCAGTTTGGCGCCAGCGCCAGTGCCTGCGCGTACACCGCCCAGCCGGGGGCGAAATCCGGCTCCATGTCCGTGACCTTCCGGGCAAGGTCGAGCGCCTCTGGAATGTGCCGGCCCTTGTGCGCTTCGCGGGCTTTTAAATACAGGTCGTAGGCGGCCATGTTGTCGGTGCGGTTGGCGGCACTGGCTTCACCCGCCCCGCCCCCGAACGACACCTCGAGCGCGGCGGCGATGGCGCGGGAGATTTCATCCTGGACGACGAAGATATCGGTCAGTTTCCTGTCGTAGGTTTCCGACCAGACGTGGAAGCCGTCCTTGGCCTGGACCAGTTGCGCGGTGATGCGCACCGTGTCGGCGTCCTTCCTGACGCTGCCCTCGATCAGGTAATCGACGCCCAGTTCCTTGCCGATGGTCCGCAGGTCCTCGTTCTTGCCCTTGTAGGCGAACGACGAGGTGCGCCCCGCCACGCGCAGCGCGTGGTTCTTGGCGAGCACGTTCAAAATCTCCTCGGTCATGCCGTCGGAGAAGAACTCCTGTGTGGGATCGCCGGACATGTTGACGAACGGCAGCACCGCGAGCGAGGTCTGCCCGGCCTCGGCCTCGGAGATGATGCCGCCGGGCCGCTCGCCGACGATATAGAAACGGTCGACGAGCAGGAAAATGACCGCCAGCGAGAGCCCGCCGATGATCAGCTTGTCGATCTTGCGCCCGGTTTTCGGTGTAATCGATTGGTACTTGTCGACCTCGGCGGTCTTGACCAGCCCCTGCGGCGTCATTTCGAATGCCCAGGAAATCACCATCGCCACCGGAAAACCGATCGCGAGCAGGACCAGCACCATCTGCGGGAACCACGCCGGGAAGGTCAGGATGTCCTTGATGATATCGACGAACTGCAGGATGACCCAGCTGACGACGATATAGGCCACGCCGACCCGGAAAACGTTGCGGCGTTTGAGCTCCTGGAAAAGACCGGAAGCCATCTCAGGAATCCCCGTATACCGCGTTATGTTGTCTGACCATCACTCGCACTCGAAATCATCACCGCCCGTGCGCTCGCACAGATCGGGCCAGCCGTAGGTATTCCACAGGTCGACGAAACCCGCTTCACGCATAACTTTCTTGAACTCCGGGTCCTGCCGTATCGGTTTGTAGGTCGGAAACCAGATGCTGTAGAAAAGCGCGTACCTCGGGCCTGTCAGTGACAAAAGCCCCCTGATTTCCTCGAAGGCTAGGTCATGATGGCCCGAGAGATATACGAAATCCGGGGGCGAGGAGTAGATCTCGAGCTTCCTCGCGCTTTGCTGCATATCCGCCGGCACCGGCGCCGGCTTTCCCGTTTTCCGGTACGCCTCGATCAAATCGAACCAGCGCGGCCCGGTCTCGGTGTCGTATCCCGAGAGGCGGTTACTTTTCTGCCAGTCTGCGCGCATGGCGGCAAAATCCTGCTTGACGTAGTCCAGTTGCACCAGGCTGTTGTAATAAAGACCGAAATCCGGGAACAGCGCCAGTCCCGAATCGATCTCTCTCTTCGCCTGGTCGTATTTGCCAACCTGGATCAGCGCATCGATATAGTTCGACAGGATGATCCGCGACATGGGGTCGAGCTCCCTGGCCTTGACGAGAAGACGTTCCGACTGGCCAAGTCTGCCTGTAAAGCTGCCGACATTCGCGTACCACTGCCAGGCCGTCGCGTAGTCCGGCGTAACGGCGAGGGCCTTTTTGTATTCGGCGTCGGCCTCGCCCCACTGGTCGAGCTCCGCATAAATGAAGCCCAGCGTCGTGTGTGCCTGGCCCAGGTCCGGATCCAGTTCGAGCGCCTTTTTTGCGTTGGTTTCGGCCGCAACATAGGTCTCTCGTTGGTCGACCTGTTGAACGGCATAGTCCGGGATCAGCACCAGCGTCTCGGCGAGGGCGAGGTGGGCCAGCGCGTAATCCGGGTCGAGCGCGAGCGCCTTTTCGAAATGTTGCTTGGCCGTGTAGATGTTGTCGATACCGCGCAGGTTCCAGTAATAGCGGCCCTTGAGGTACTCCTCGTGGGCTTCGAGGTTCCCGGTCGGGGCCTTGACCTCGGCCGTCTTGCCGGCCGTGCCGAACTGGACCTGCAGCGCACCCGCGATCGCCTTGGCGATGTCCTCCTGCACGTCGAAAATATCCGCCGACTGCCGGTCGTAGGTGTTCGACCACAGGTGGGAGTCGGTCTTGACGTCGATCAATTGGGCGGTGATGCGGACGCGCTCGCCCTGCTTGCGGACGCTGCCCTCGAGGATGTAGCCAACGCCGAGCCGCTTGCCCATGGTCGGCACGTCGAGGTGCTGGCCCTTGAGCGAGAACGAGGACGAGCGCGAAGTCACCCTGAGGTCCTTGACGGCTGCGAGGACGTTCAGAATCTCCTCGGAAATGCCGTCGGCGAAGTATTCCTGGTCGCCCTTCTGGGACAGGTCCTCGAACGGCAGCACAGCGATCGAAGCCTGGGCGGGCTGGGCCTGGGCCTCGGCTTTTGCGGGCGCCCGCACCGGGTGTTCATCCACGATGACAAAGCGGTCGATCAGCAGGAAAACGACCGCCAGCGAGAGCCCGCCGATGATCAGCTTGTCGATCTTGCGCCCGGTTTTCGGGGTGATCGATTGGTCCTTGTCGACCTCGGCGGTCTTGACCAGCCCCTGGGGGGTCATCTCGAAGGCCCAGGAAATGATGAGCGCGACCGGGAAGCCGATCGCGAGCAGCACGATCACGACCTTCGGCAGCCAGCCGGGCAGGCTCAAAGGGTCCTGCACGACATCGACGAACTGCAGCGCGACCCAGCTGACGACGATATAGGCCACACCGACCCGGAAGACGTTGCGGCGTTTAAGTTCCTTGAAGAAACTGTCCATCATTCGCACTCGAAATCGTCATCGCCCACGGCGCGGCAACCCTTGGGGAAACCGAATTTGCGCCAGTAAGGGAGATAGTTGCGGTTGCTGACCAATTCTTTGAAATACTTCGTCTGGCGGTAGGCGTGCGCCCGCGGCCACCACGCAAAGTGAGCAAAGTCCTGTCTTTCGCCGTATTTGTCGTAGGCGCCGAATACACCCAGAACCGCCGGGTAGACATCCGAAATCTCGAAGCCCTGTTTCTTGCGCCAGGCTTCCAGGGTCGCCAGGTCCTTGCTGTGATCCGCCCCCCGGTTCTTGACGGCGTCGAGCCAGCCGCGGACCGGAAACTTCTTGCCGTCCCGCTGTGTGCGCCAGAAGAGCACCGCGGCCAGGTCGTTGCCCTCTTTGACCATGGCGAAGGGAACCCCGCCCGCCCCGGCATTGACGGGAAAACCGTCTTCGATGCTCTCCTGGTAGAGCTTCAACGCCTCCGCGTATTTGCCCTCGACCACCAGGGCCACCACCTGGTGGCGTTTGCAATTGAGATACGCCGGGTCGATGGCAAGACACTTTTCAGTGTCTGCGACGGCTTTCGCCGGAAAGCCGAGAAACATGTAATTGATGCCGCGCCAAAGATAGGCGGTGGTGTTCTTCGGGTCGTTTGCAATCGCCCGGTCGAGCAGCTCGAAGCTGGCGATCCAGTCAGTTTTCCCTTTCCCCCTGGCCAAATCCCCGAAAGAGAGATTGTTGCCCTTGACCGCATAGGCCAGCGAAAGCTTGCTGTCCAGGGCGATGGCCCGGTCCGCGGCCTGGTTGGAGAGGTCAAAGTAGGGCCGGTCGCTGTAACCCCAGCTCGGCATCACCGAGTAGGCCGCGGCCAGGGTTTCCCAGGCGCCCGCAAAGCCCTTGTCGAGCGCCACCGCCTGTTCGAGATACTTGATGCTGCCGGTAAGGTCAGATCGCGTAATAAACAGGTTCCGCCCCTTCAGGTAGGCGTCGTAGGCGCTCATGTTTTCGGTTTTCTGCTCCACCGGTGCGGCCTCGAGGGTGTCGAGACCGAGCGCGCGACCCAGTTCGGCGACGATCGCGTGGGAAATGTCGTCCTGGATCTTGAAGATGTCGGTCATCTGGCGGTCGTAGGTATTCGACCACAGGTGCCGGTCGCTGCTGCCGTCGATCAATTGCGCCGTGATGCGGACGGTGTCGCCGGAACGGCGCACCGAGCCCTCGATCACGTAATCGACCTTCAGGTCCTTGGCGATCTGGGGAATGTTCAGGTTCTCGCCCTTGAAGGCGAAGGCCGACGTGCGCGAGGCGACCGACAGGCCGTTGACCTTGACCAGGGCGTCGAGGATTTCCTCCGACATGCCCTCCGAGAAATAATTCTGCTTCGGGTCGCCGGACAGGTTCAGAAACGGCAGCACCGCGATCGAGGCGACCTGGCCGGCTTCGGCCTCGGGCACCACCTTGCCCGGGCTTTCGCCTTCGATGGCAAAGCGGTCGACCAGCAAAAACACGACCGCCAGCGCCAGCCCGCCGATGATCAGCTTGTCGATCTTGCGGCCGGTCTGGGGCGTGATCGAATGGTCCTTGTCGACCTCGGCGGTCTTGACCAGCCCCTGCGGCGTCATCTCGAAGGCCCAGGAAATGATCAGCGCTATCGGGAAGCCGATGGCAAGCAGCACGATGACCACCCTCTGGAACCATTCCGGCAACGCCAGCGGATCCTGGATAACGTCGACGAATTGCAGCGCAACCCAGCTGACGACGATATAGGCCACGCCGACGCGAAAGACGTTGCGTCTTTTCAGTTCCTGGAAAAACTTGTTCAAGGACTTCCCAACTCCCCGCCGGATTGGCAACGGACACTAGCATAAGCATAGGATATTGGCGAGAAACATTCTCAATGCGCACGTGTCTCGGCCCCGCTCAGGGTCGTGGCGCCACGGATGCTTTCCGCGCGCAGGCGGGGCGCTCAAACCCGGGGTCCGCTTTTGTGGGCGAATTCCTGGGCTGCCCCCGATCGGGCAAAAGACTCGTATGGGTCAATTTCAAAGCCGGCGTGGCCAACGGCTTCGGGATAATGGAGACTTTGCAGTCGCCCTCAGTCTCCGGACCGCCGCCGCCCCTCGGCCTCGGCGTAGTGATTGTAGAGGTCCTGGAGCACGCGCCGCACGGACCCGCTGTAGCCCGCGGCAATGCCGAGCACCACGGTCATCGCGGCCGCCCGGTCCGGGTGCCGGCGCACCCAGTCTCGCAACACGGGGTCGGCACAGCGTTCGAGCGCTTCTTCGAGTCCATCGAGGGGGCTGAGGTCTGCTTCACTTACGCGGCGCCTGCGCTGGTAGCTCCGTCGGCGGGTTATCAGGTGCGTGACGAGCCACACCAGCAGCGCGGCGAGCAGCAATACAGCGGCAATGATCAGGGCCGCGAGCACCGGTTGCACGACCTGCTGGAGAGCGAGATATCCCGCCAGCGCCAGGAACGCCAACATAAACGTCCCCAGCAGACCCGCCATGGCCAGGGCGACCGCCCGGGTCTGGATTCGTCGGCTCCATTTCATGGCTGCTGCCCCGGAACCGGGGATCCGTCAAGCATGGTATCCGGACGCTTCAGCGATCCAGGAGCTTGCCCAGGATGAACCCGACGCCAAACGCCGTGGCGATGCTGGTCAGTGGACGGTCTTCGATTTCGTGCTCGAAACTGTCCAGGGTCTCCCGCGCCCGGTCCCGTGACCGTTCTGCAGACTCCCTTACTTTTTCACGCCCCCGGGAAACCTGCTCACTGGTGATGTGACGAAGGGTCTTGGCGACTTCGCCGAAATCGGCCTTGAGCTTCGCGATATCGTCGCGTAGTTCCTGGATGTCCTTTTCGCTGTTGTTGGCCATTTCCGAACCTCCTCTTTTGATGCGACCACTACCTTTGAATTTTGGGGAAACAAGCGAATTTTCAAGGCCCCGCGGGTCGAAAAATGCCCTTTGCACAGATATTTGCGATACATCGCGCCCGGTTGCAACCAAGGGCGGAGCGGACACGGGTCTCCGGATTTACGGCGCGCGCATGATACCTGTCGCCAAGCACCCGGGCTCAGAGCAGATATTCACAGGGCCTTGCCTCTGGCAGTTTTTTCATCGGTCCGGAATCAGTTCCGCCGCTCGCCATCATTTCACATGGATTGGCGCAAGATACCGGCTCAGGCGCGCAGACCCTTGAACAGCATCAGCAGGGCCACGGCGATGATGGCGAAGGCAAAGATCCTGTTGAGCGCCCCGCGGGTCTTGGACAGCCGCTTTGCGCCAATCGTGCCCAGCCAGCCACCGGCGATACCGCCGGCGATGAATTCGATGGCCACGGGCCAGTCGATCATCCCCGAGACGGCATAATTCGTTGCCGCGGTCAGGCCGAAACTGCCGACCGCGAACAACGAGGTGCCAATCGCATAAATGATTTCCATGCCACTGGCTAGCATCAGCCCGGGCACGATCAAAAAGCCGCCGCCAATGCCGAAGAAACCGGACAGCGCCCCGGTGCCCAGGCCTATGCCGGCCAGGCGCGGATGCATGTGCGGCAAGGGATAGCGATCCGGGCCGTTGCTGCGGCCGCGCAACATCAGGGCCGCGACGAACAGCATCAACAGCGCGAAGAGCACCAGCAGGTGTTGCCCGTTGGCCGCTTTGCCCACACTCGACCCGATCACCGCTCCCACCACACCGCTGGCCGCAAAAGGGAACGCGACCCTCCAGCGCACGTGCCCGGCGCGTGCGTGCGGAACGAGGTTGGCAAAAGCGTTGACGGACACCGCCAGGGCGCTGGTGCCGATCGCCAGGTGGGGGTCTTTGACGCCGACCACGTAAAGCAACAAGGGCACAGCCAGGATCGAACCGCCGCCGCCGATCAGTGCCAGCGAAAAACCGACGCCCGACCCGCACACAGCGGCGAGCAGTGCCTGGAAGGTGAATAAGTGGTTCATGGTGTCCTTGCGCGCTCAGTATAGACCAGCTTGCGCCTGCCAGGGCGCTGCGCTTGAGACGCCACAACCGCCGCAATTTTCGGGTATCGAGGAGTCAGGTCGCTGACGCCCTGGCGCAATCCTGGGTATCGTTTGGTGCGTCGTTTGGTGCGGCAATAAAAATGGCCCCGCGGGCCTGGGAAGGCACGCGCGGGGCCAAAGGTGGTCAGAGGCTGGGGAGGGTCGCGGCCCTCCCCGTCGATTTCCCTATCTGCCCCGGAGCGGCTTACTTGATACGCTCGATGGTCACCTCGACCACCGGGTCGCGCCAGTCGTATATTGCCGGGTCAAGGCCGTCCTCTCCGGCAACGCCATGAATACCTGCATGTACGAAGATGTAACCTTCGCCGCTGCCGTCATTGATCCCGGCGCCGGTTGCGCCGTTGTCGCCGTCAGCACCGCCCACGGTTCCACCTTCCCCAGTGGTTTCCAAGTTCGCCTCACTGCCGGCGTCATAGCCGTTGGCAAAGTAGCGGGCCGTATCACCGATGCCCCAGGGCAACGCTACGCCGCGCAGGGCCCAGAACCCGTCGTTGGTCTTGCCCAGCATGGAGGCAACGCTCAGGTACTTGACATTGCCCGAGGCGCTGATGGTGAGAGAACCGGACTCGCTGGGGTGAATGACCCCACCACCGTATGTCTTCGCCTCCCAGACGCCGTCGGCGGCAGAGACCGCATCGAAAAGGAGGTCCGGGGAACCAGTCTCCGCCACCGCGGCAAGCCCGAAATACTGGGCGTAGCCGTCATCCAACGGCCCGGGCGTGGGCCCCAACTCAAATAGTTGGAACGCCTTGGTATGAGTCGCGACGACCGGCGGCGACAGGGGCTGGCCCAGGGTCGCGTCCTGGATCGTGACCCGATACAGGCGATAGTGGTCCGCCGCCATGGCGGCGGGCGTTAGGGCGATGGCGCCTGCAAGGACTGCAGCGCTCAATATAACGGTTTTCAGGTGTGGTGTTTTCATGTGATCAACTCCTTACGATGTCTATATGAAATGGTTAGAACTATCTATATTTCTGGTCAGCGGCACGCTTTTTATAAACCGGGCCGAGACAGGACCGCCGTTTACTGGCTGCAACCGACCAGCGCTTGGTGGTTTAGGAGTGGATTCGTGGGACGAACGGAAAAGGTTACAGAAACACCAAAAAAAGTTGGCAGCGAGCAGCGAACGGGGATTGTTGGAGCCTAATCCCTCTGGTGGCGGCCGCGCCGGGGGCGCCATATCGCGGCGATGCCGGCCGCCACCCCGACCATCAACAGACCGGGGAGGATATGGAAGAGCAAAATATGGATCGGCGCGTACATACAGGCAATTTGCATATACAGCGCGGGCAGCATCCCCGCAACCAAGCCGATGGACATGGCCGTGCGCACGGGACGGAGCGGGTAGAACCGGCGGACAAAGTAAAGCCCGGCCAGGATCACCGGCAGCGCGTAGACCATTGTTTCCAGCCAGCAGTGGGGACGCGCTCCCAGTCTCGACGGTTCCAGGGCGGGGCTGAAGAGCCCGATGACGTATTGCACCAGCCACAGAGCCATCAACACGACCCCGGTCACGGCAAACTGTTTACTCAGGGCCGCCGGCACGGACGAGCGAAAGGCCACCAGGCTGACCCAGAGTATCGCGGCAACACCCAACAGGGTTTCCAATAGGAAGCGCGGCTGGGTGACCAGTTGTGTCGTCGCGCCCGGTCGAATGGGGTCCATAAGACCGGTCACAACCACCACGTATACGGCGCTGAGCAGAAGCCAGGCTATGGCTAATCGGTTGATTTTCTGGGGCTTTTTGACCGGCTCCAGGTCATGGCTGAGTTTCGCTATCAGGCTGCGGTATTGTTCGTTCATGGTTGATCCGCCTCCATCAACCGGCCGAGCTTGCGGATGGCCCGGTGTACCCGGACCTTCACCAGGCTCTTGGATATACCCAGTTTTTCAGCCGTTTCAGCGATACTGTAGCCGATGATCTTGGTCAAAATCAGCACGTCCCGATATTCCTTCGACAAGGCATCTAGCAGGCGGCCCCTGATCATTTCGCTCTCCACCTCGCTTTGCTGGCTTGTCTGGGACAGGACTTCATGCTCTCCCTGGTATTGCCCGACGATCCTGCTTCTGGTGTTGTGCTTGCGCAGCGTATCGATGGCCTTGTGGCGTATGATGGCAAACAACCAGGGCCGAAAGGGCCGGTCCCGATCATAAGTATGGCGGGCCTGGTGGATGGCGATCAGGGATTCCTGTACGCAATCCTCGATAAAATGATGGTTGCCGAAACGACTGCGCAGGAAGTTATATATCACGGTCGTCAACTCGGTCAGCAGGCGCTGGTAATCCGACTCGTTACCCGCCTGTGCGCTCACCATCAAGTTCGCCCAGCACCGTTCATCGGATCCGGACTCCATGCTGGTGCTTTTTGCGAGTGATTCCATCAAAACCGGTTCATAAGGGATTGCGGCCGCCGCCAAGGCCATGAATGGCGGCGACAACGATCCTAGCAAAGAAACTTTTCCGGTCATACCACTGTTCCACTATCTGCCCAAATACCGCGACGCACTGTGAGTTCCCGCTCGGCGTGCGGTGCGGCGGCAAATCGATCGACCCATGTACGATGATCCATCCGCCTGAATTGCCAAACTAACCGCTAACTACGTTTGCCGGGTCACTGGGGTTACAACCGCTGCACGGAATTTACCGCCGTTTCGTTTGTCGGACCTGTTGATGTGTAATGAGCGATCGTTTTCCGCGCCGTAAGCTCGGTTCGATCGATAACCATAAGAGGAGACCCCGATGAGTTTCAAATCCGCGTCCAAACCCATCCTGTTTCTCGCCCTGGCAATCGCCAGCTGCGGCGTCATGGCAGCCGTCAAACCGGCGGCGGACAAGCCCGACGATGTTTTCAAACACCTGGAGTTCCGTAACCTCGGGCCCGCCAGCGCCGGTGGCCGTGTCAGTTCGGTCGCCGGTATCCCCGGTAACCCGCGTGTGTACTATGTCGGTGCGGCCGGCGGCGGCATCTTCAAGACCACCGACGGCGGTCTGCACTGGAAGGCGATATTCGAGCACGAGGCCACCAGTTCGATCGGCGCAATCGCCCTGGCGCCGTCCAACCCCAGCGTGGTCTGGGTCGGTACCGGCGAAGCCAATATCCGCAACGACGTGACCCCGGGCGCCGGGATCTACCTGTCGACCGACGCCGGCAAGACCTGGAAACGCATGGGCCTGGAAACCGCCGGCCAGATCGGTCGTATCGCCGTCGACCCGCACGACGCCGACCACGTCGTTGTGGCCGTCCTCGGCCACGAGTGGGGTCCGAACCCCGAGCGCGGCATCTTCGTCACCCACGACGGCGGCAAGAGCTGGAAGCAATCGCTGTATGTCAATGACCACACCGGCGCGATCGATGTCGTCATGCAACCGGACAACGGCCACGTGCTGTTCGCGGCCACGTGGCAGGCCATGCGCCGGCCGTGGACGCTCGACGACGGCGGCCCGGATTCCGGCATCTGGCGCTCGACCGACGGCGGCGACACCTGGACCCGTCTGGACGACGGCCTGCCCAAGCTGATCGGCCGCATCGGCCTCGCCATCGCACCGAGCGATCCGGAGCGGGTCTACGCCGTGATGGAAACACCCATGGGCGACGGTTCACTGTTCGTCAGCAACGATTTGGGCGACCACTGGGACAAGGTCACCGACAACCACGCGCTGAACGTGCGCGGCTTCTATTTCACGACGATGCGGGTGGCGCCCGACAACCCGGACCGGCTGTATTTCCTCGGCTTCCAGCTCGCGCAGTCCGATGACGGCGGCAAAACCGTGCGCGTGATCGACGACGACGTGCACGTCGACCACCACGCCATGTGGATCGACCCGACCGACCCCAAGCGCATGATCCAGGGCAACGACGGCGGCGCCTACCTGACCCTCAACGGCGGCAACACCTGGCGCTTCCTCGACGGCATGCCGATCGAACAGAGCTACATGGTCGCCGCCGATACGCGCACGCCGTACGAGCTGTGCACCGGCCTGCAGGACAACAGCGGCTGGTGCGGGCCGTCTTCATCGCTGGCCGACAGTGTCGTCTCCGGCAACGACTGGTACACCGTGGTCGGCGGCGATGGTGAATACACCGTGCCGGCGCCGTCAGATCCGGACATCATCTACGCCAATGCCGAAGACGGCTATACCGTGCGCTTCGACCGCAAAACCAAGCAGACACGGGCCATCATGCCCTACCTGCACAGCCCCGGGTTCATCAACGACATTCCCACCTCGGAGCAGGCAGTGCGCTTCAATTGGACCCCGCCGATCGACGTCGACCCGAACGACGCAGACACCGTCTATCTCGGCGCCAGCAAGCTGTTCAAGTCGACCGACGGCGGCCGCAACTGGCAGATCATCAGCCCGGACCTGACACGCAACGACAAGGCCAAGCAGAAAAACTCGGGCGGTCCGATCAACTTCGACCTGTCCGGTGCGGAAACCTACGACACCCTGATCTCCGTTCGCATCGCGCCGAGCGACCCGCAGACCATCTGGGCCGGCAGCGATGACGGCGTCTTGTCGCTGACCCGCGATGGCGGCAAGAACTGGAGCCGGGTCACGCCGCACGGCGCGCCGGAATGGGCGCGCATCTACCAGATCGACGTGTCGCCGAACGACCCCGGGGTTGCCTACGTCGCTTTCGACGCGCACAAGATGGACGACTTGAGGCCCTACGCCTACGCCACCGAGGATTATGGCAAGCACTGGCGCAACATCAGCGACGGCCTGCCGAAAGACGGCTATGTCGAGGTCGTCCGAGCGGACCCGATGCACCCGGATGTGCTCGCCGCCGGCACCATGCAAGGCGTGTGGATCTCGCGTGACCGCGGCCGAAACTGGACCCGGCTCGAGGCCAACCTGCCGACCATGCCGGTCTGGGACCTGAAGTTCGTGCAGGGCGACCTGGTGCTGGCCACGCACGGCCGCGGTCTGTGGGTGCTGGATCACTTCGCGGCCGTTGCGGAAATCGACCCCGACTCAAAGCCGGGCGCCCTCAAATTACTCACCCCCGGCAAGGGTATCGAGTTCCAGCGCTGGAACCGCGGTGAAGGCGCGGAACCGGCCTTTACCGCACCGAATGCACCGAACGGCGTTGTCGTCGACTACAGCCTGCCGCAAAAGCTCGAGGCCAGCGAGGAGCAGAAGAAGCTGGAGCAAACGCCGGTCAAGATCGAGGTGCATGACGCCAAAGGGCAGCTGATCGCCACCCATTACGGGCCATCCGAGGCCGGCGTCAATCGCTTCGTCTGGAATATGCGCTATGACGGGCCGACGAAGATCGACTTCGAGGAGCAGGCGGTCCAGGGCAAGATACCGGAATGGGCGCAGGGCCCGCACGGGCCGCTGGTGATGCCAGGCAGCTACAGCATCAGCGTCAGCGCCGACGGCCATACCGAGAGCGCCCAGGCCACGGTCGCCGCCGACCCGAACCAGGCGCCGGCGCCGCAGGCGCAGCGGCAGAGCCTTGAGGCCGCGCTCACCGCGCGTGCCGAGGCCGACGCGATCAACCTGATGCTCAACCGCATCAGCGCGATGCAGTCGCAACTCGATGACTACCAAACGGCCGTGGCCAGGCTGGCAGCCAGCCACAATGCGGACGAAAGAAAACGGGCCGAAGCACAACAGCATCTGGTCGCCGCCGCCAAGGCACTGGCCGGGAAACTGGGTGATTTGAAGGACTCGGTGTACAACCCGAAAGTGCAGCACGCGGTGATCGAGGACGAACTGCACCAGTTGACGGACCTGCACGCCGCCATCGAGACCCTGGCCCGCGAATTCGCGGGCTTGGGCACCCAGGCGCCGACACCGCCGATGCTTGAAATCCACACGGAATTCTCCGGCAAACTCGAGGCCAGGCTGGCGGCGTTCAACACGCTGCTGACGGAGGATGTCGCCGCCTACGACAAGGCCGCCTACGCCGCCGGTGCGCCGACGCTGGCCGCGGGCAAGCCGATCCACGTGGCCGCGGCGCCAGCGATCAACTGAACCACCGTTTCCACCCGGCCGGGGCGTTGCGCCCCGGCCGGGAGTTCGAAGCGCCGCCAAAACATATGGTGAGGTCAGTGGCCGGCTGGTGCAATATGCTGGCTAGTCGGAAGGCACGACGATATACAGCGTGGCCGAAGCAAGCGGCGCACCATAGTAAGTCGATTCCCAGTGGCAGGTGTACTCGCCCGGTTCGAGCTGGGCTATGAAACCCCGGTTCTGGTACAGCGTCAGGCCCCAGTCGGGCCGGTGGAATTGTTTGTACGCCGACTGCTCCAGGTCTTGCTCCACGAGTTCCCCGCCGCTAGGACCGAACCAGATGCGATCTTCGGTGGCCTCGAGGTCGTCGATGGCTTCGGCCAGAGTGAACCCCCAGTTCGGGTAATCGAACAACCATGTCACACCTCCAAAGACGAAGTCGCCGGCTTTGAATACGTAGGTCTGCCCATCGTCGAATACCCGGAACTGGCAGCGCTCGACACCGCCGCCCACGCCGGCCCGGCGAGGCCGGGTCAAGAAATCCGTGGCGTTAATATATCCAACCGGCCCGGCCTGCAGTACGGCTTCGACCTCGCCCCACCCACAGCGTTGGTCCTGGCCCCAGGCAACTCCTGCCGTGCCCAGCAATGCCGCAAGCACAACCCATCCAAGCAAGCGACGCGTCAGAGAACGGGTCGATCTGGACAGGGTCATTGTTTTTGTTTCCTGCATCTGTGTCTCCTTGAAGAAAGGTCTCTGTGCTCCCAGTGTGCACAAGGGCTGGCGGCAGGTCATGAAAGAACGACGAAATTTGTATCAAAGAACGGCAAAATCCGGGTGGATTCGGGGCACAGCGAGGAGTCCGGGGATACCAGAGCCGGCAGAATTGTTACCCTGGCCCCACATTCTGCCGGCCCCGCTCGGCTTTACTGCCAAAGCAGCCATCCACGAGTGCGTCACCGACAGACAGGACACCGATGACCGCCCCCACCCGGATATTGCCCCGTAAAGACGCGACGCTGCGACCAGTCGGCCTTCATTGGTTAATTGTTTTACCTAAACCCCCTTTTTACAGACACTTCCGGTATAATGCTCAAACATTTTCTGGTGCGCTTCGGTCTGCACCTTTATCCAACGCGGTAATCCTCCCGATTCACCCCGCAACAAAAGGCCTCCGCCTTGACCGTACCGAACCTGTTTTTTCGGGGCGGCGGAGTCCAAGAGAATTAATTTATGTCATTTGAATCCCTCGGCCTCAGGGCCGAACTACTCCGTGCCGTATCCGAAAACGGCTACAGCGACCCGACCCCGATACAGCAGCAGGCCATTCCTCCTATCCTGGAAGGCCGCGACATCATGGGCGGCGCACAAACCGGCACCGGCAAAACCGCCGGCTTCACGCTGCCCTTGTTGCAGAACCTGATGGCCACGGACAAGCATGCGAGCGGCCGCCGACCCGTCCGCGCCCTGGTGCTGACCCCGACGCGTGAACTGGCTGCACAGGTGGCGGAAAGCGTGGCCACCTATGGCAGGTACCTGCCGCTCCGCTCCACCGTCGTTTTCGGCGGTGTCAGCGTCAATGCGCAAAAACAGAAACTGTCCGCAGGCGTCGATATCCTGGTGGCGACGCCGGGCCGCCTGCTCGACCATGCCGGCCAGCGCTCGGTCGATCTTTCACGGGTCGAAATACTGGTGCTCGATGAAGCCGACCGCATGCTCGACATGGGCTTTATCCGTGACATTCGCAGGGTGCTCGCCCTGTTGCCCGAACACAAGCAGACATTATTGTTCTCGGCGACCTTGACGGATGAAATCAAGCGGCTCTCGAAAGATCTGCTCAGCTCACCGGCGCTGGTTGAAGTTGCACGGCGCGACGCCACCGCGAACCTCATCACCCAGGTGGTTCACCCGGTGGACAAGCGCCGCAAACGCGAACTGCTATCCTTCCTGGTGGGTGCCAATAACTGGAAACAGGTGCTGGTATTCAATCGTACCAAACATGGCGCCAACCGCCTGGCCGAACAGTTGAACACCGACGGTATCAAAGCGGTCGCCATCCACGGTAACAAGAGCCAGGGCGCGCGCACCAGGGCGCTGGCCGATTTCAAATCAGGCAAAGTGCGCGTACTGGTGGCGACGGACATTGCCGCGCGCGGGCTGGATATCGACCAGTTGCCGCACGTCGTGAACTATGAATTGCCCCATGTCGCGGAAGACTACGTTCACCGTATCGGCCGCACCGGCCGCGCCGGTAACGAAGGCGAAGCTACGTCCCTGGTGTGTGTCGACGAACTGAAATTGCTCGGGGATATCGAGCGGCTTACCCGGCGTAGCATTCCCAGCAACGTGATCGATGGCTTCGAGCCCGACCCGACCATTGAGCCCGAACCGATCAAGAATGGCGGGCCCCGGCGGGGCAAACCCCGTAATCAAGCACGCAGGAACGCAGGATCGAGCCAAAGTCTTAGTGCCAATCGACAGCATGACCGTCGTTCACGGGGGCGCCGCAGGGCGGCCTGACAGCATCTTCCCGGACGCAGCGCGCCAATTGGCGGGGCCGCACGCGACCGCCGGGTCAATACGCCGCTAACAGGTTCGTGAGAACGGGCGCCCCAGCGCCGGCCTCGGCGCCCGCAATCCACTGGCTTCTCACTTTAAACGTAAACCCGTGACGGGGCATAATGTCCAGGCCGAAACGACATGCAGGCAATGGCTAAGGAGTACCAATGAAAATCGTTGCAGATTTGAGTCTCTACCCGCTCAAGGACGGGCCGATCCCCAGCATTATCGAATTTATCGAGGATTTGCGCGCGCAGGACGGCATCGAGATCGTAACCAACCAGCTCAGCACCCAGTTGTGCGGGGAATTCGACGCCGTCACCGGCGCCATCAACCGCTGCATGGAAAGAGCCATGACGGCAACGAACACCGTCGTGTTGGCGGTCAAGTACCTGAATATCGATCGCGACCTGGAGGCGCCGCCAAGCCTGACGCCGTAATGGAGGGCGCTCCAACCTTCGGGCAGCCGCATTCCTGCCGCACCCGTCTTTAGCCGGAAAGCCTCGGCCGCCCTGCAGTTCAGGGTAGGCCCGACGTATCCTGATCCACCTCCTCGCAATGCGAATTGCAGCGACGCGCGCCCCGCGCCGCAC
This sequence comes from uncultured Gammaproteobacteria bacterium, assembly GCA_963774415.1. Classification (GTDB taxonomy): domain Bacteria; phylum Pseudomonadota; class Gammaproteobacteria; order Xanthomonadales; family SZUA-36; genus SZUA-36. The sequence continues at coordinate 269,766 of CAVZEU010000005.1, forward strand.
GCGGCAAACGGGCGCCAGGCGCTGTTTCCTGTATCGGCACAAATGACCGCGATCAGTAACGGCGAACCGACGGCCCAAGAAAAAATCATGCAATTGGAGTATATTAAATATAGGTACAAGTGTGCGCCCAACACGTTACCGGTCCAGGGAACGGACATCGGGGTGGCAGGCACACGGGGGAATCGGTCATGGGACGTGGCACCGAGAATTTCGGCAAGAACCTGGTCATCAACGCATTAATCGCGATCTGCTGCCTCGGCGGCACGGCGTTCGCCCAAAGCGATATTGCCGGCAGCACACGGCAGACTAAGCTGCTGGAATTATCACAAAGGCTGCGCGAGCGCGACGTAAGCGAGCACGCGCGGGCGCAGGAATTCGCCAAAACCGCAGGCATCCCGATGAAACAAAACCTGCCTGCCGGCGGCGTGTTGGAACTGCAGCGCATCGTGCCGGGTATCGGCCCGATCTTCTACATTACCAACAACCTAGACGCCGCCGACACCGTTTCGACGGACGAGGTGCGCCCGGGCGGGTCCGCGGGCCTCACACTGGAAGGCGCCGGCATGACGGTCGCAGAATGGGACGGCGGTGCAGTCTATCCGGATCATACCGATTTTATCGGCCGTTTGACGCAGATGGACGGAGCGACCGAGGTCAGCGGTCATTCAACCCACGTGGCGGGCACCCTGATCGGCGCCGGTGATGGCCTGGAGCCAAGATCGCGGGGCATGGCCAATGCGGCACAACTCGAGGCCTGGGACTGGAATTCGGACACCGCGGAAATGGCGGCCGAGGCGGCGGGGGGTTTGCTGATCTCCAATCATTCGTACGGCATCGCGGCCGGCTGGCTGTATATCGGCGGCCCGCCGCCGGATGGCTGGTGGTGGATCGGGGGGGCGGCCGATACCGACCTCGAAGACCCGAATTTTGGCTATTACGACACCCAGGCGCAGTTGTGGGACCAGATCGCATATGATGCGCCCTACTACCTGATCGTCAAGGCCGCCGGCAATGACCGTTCGGACACCGGCCCTTCCCCCGGTGAAGACTACTGGGTCGTTGACCAGGATGGTAACCAGCTTTTTGTATCCAACCTGCCGAGACCGTACGACTGCGCACCTGACGGTTACGACTGCATGCCGACCAACGCCGTGGCGAAGAACGTACTTACCGTTGGTGCGGTGGATGACCTCTACGGCGGCTATTCGCCGCTGTCCGGCCCGTCGCAGGTACAGATGGCGCCATTCAGCAGTTGGGGACCTTCGGATGACGGACGGATCAAGCCGGACATCGTCGGCAATGGTGTCTTCCTGATCTCGGCGTGGCCCGAATCACCTTACTACGCGGCCGCCGCCGGCACCTCGATGGCAGCGCCGAATGTCACTGGTTCGCTGCTGCTGCTGCAGGAACATTACCAGGACATCCACGGGCCGGGCAATTTCATGCGCAGCGCCACGCTGAAGGCGCTGGCGATCCATACCGCTGATGAGTCCGGCGACGCCGACGGCCCGGATTACGCGTTCGGCTGGGGTTTGCTGAACACGAAAAGCGCGGCGGCGGTCATCACCGGTGAGGGCGGCGACCACCAGATCATCGAGAGCAGCCTCGCCAACGGCGCAACCAACTCGGTACCCGTCAATGTCGCGGAGGCGGACTCGCGCCTCCGGGCTACCCTGGTCTGGATGGACCCGCCAGGCACACCGGTCGCTCCGTCGCTCGACCCCCCGGACCTGATGCTCGTCAATGACCTCGACCTGCGTATCACGAGCGACGGCACCACGTATTTCCCGTGGGTACTGGACCCCGCCAACCCGGCTGCCGCGGCGACCAGGGGCGACAATTTCCGCGATAACGTGGAACAGGTCGATATCGTCGGCATCGGCCCCGGTGTTTTTATGGTCGAGGTCAGCCACAAGGGTGGACTGCAGGGCGGCCTGAACCAGGACTACGCGCTGATCATCAGCGTCTCCCCCGCACCGCCGACCGGATCCGGACTGCTGCTGTCAGAGGATTTCTCAGGCGGCTTCCCGCCCGGCTGGTCATTGCAGACCAATACCACTCCGACGGTTAACTGGGCCGTTGTGTCCCCGGCCGGGGATGGGTCCCGTTTTGACAACCTGACCGGTGGCTCGGGGCCGTTCGCAATGGCGGACTTCGGCTATAGCACTTCCGGCGCCGCCTCGCTGCGCACTCCGGTGCTCGACCTGTCCGCCAATACCGCCGTGGTGCTGAGCTTCAATAGCCAGTTCAATTACGATACCTGGGAGACATTGAACGTGGACACGAGTGTCGATGGCGGCACCACTTGGGCCAACCAGTGGTACTACCAGGGCTTCAATCCCTTCCCGACCCTCAATGTGCTCGATCTGTCCGCGGCCATTGCCGGCGAGCCCAACGTGATGTTGCGGTTCCGATTCGACAGTTGGCTGGATTATTCCGGTGATTACTGGCAGATCGACGACGTGGAACTGGAGGGGTACGGCGCCCCGCCGCCCCCGGGCGATCCGCCGGGCGCAGCGGGCAGTCCCAGCCCGACGGACGGGGCAACCGATGTGCCGCTGGATGCGATCCTCACCTGGAGCGCCGGCGCCAATACAGCTTCGCACGATGTCTATTTTGGCACCAACCCCGCACCCGGCGGGGGTGAATTCCAGTCTAACCAGCCCGGCACCAGTTTCGACCCCATCCTGGTCAACGACGTGACCTACTTCTGGCGGATCGACGAAGTCAACGCCAATGGCACGACCACCGGCAGCGTTTGGAGCTTCACCACGGCAGCGGCAACGCCGCCCGAATTGTCCATGCACCTGGCCGACCTGCAGGGCGCCGGCCTGGACGCGCCCAAGGGCCGCTGGCAGGCCGTGGCGACGATAACGGTCGAAGACACCGATGGCCTACCGCTTGCAGGTGTGCAGGTCGATGGCAACTGGAGCAACGGCGCCAACGGCGCCGATTCCTGCACCACCGATGGCAACGGTGCTTGTTCGGTAACCAAGTCAAGTTTGAAGAACAACGTCGGCAGCGTGGATTACAGCGTCAACGACCTGACCCTTGGCGGTTACGTCTATGACATTGGCGCCAACGAGGCCGCGGCATCGGTAACGGTACTGAAACCCGCGCCGAACCTGCTTCCCACGGCCGTGGACGACAGCTTCTCAACGCCGGTGGACACGCCGTTGAGCGATAACCTGATGGCCAACGATGACCCCGGCGACGCCCCGGCCAGCGTGACCGCGTTCGATGCCACCAGCAGCGCGGGATTCGCGGTGTCGGTGACGTCCGGCACCGGCGACTTCAGTTACACCCCGAACGGCGGCTACGAGGGCCTTGACAGTTTTGGTTATACGATCACCGACAGTAACGGCGACAGCGATTCCGCCACCGTGAACATCACGGTGGGCAATCCGCCCCCGCCGCCGGCGAGCCGTTCGGTCAGCGCCGCCAAGTCGAAGCAAAAGGGCGACAATATCGTGACCCTGTCATGGACCGGTTTCATCGACGCAGAAGTCACCATCATCCGCAACGGCGCGCTGCAGGCTACGGTTGCGAACGGCCCGGCATCGTGGCAGGACAATCTCGGCAAGCATCCGTCCGGCACTTATGTCTACGAGGTCTGCGAAGCGGGCCCGACCTCGGGGTGTGCCGGTGATTCCTTGAGTTATTGATTTTATGAGGGGTAGACGTAATGGAGGGTTACCTGCCCTCCACCTCTCCTGGACTCGCGACGATCGTCAACGTCGGATTCGCGGTGCGCGGGCAGGAGTGCCGGTCGCGGATGGCTACAACTGCAGCGAGACATTGACCAGGCCGGCGTCATCCCTGTCCGTCTCCAGGCTGAAACCCTGCGAGCGTACAAAATCAAGCATGCGTGCGTTGCTTTTCAACACGATGCCGTGCATGCGGACAAAATGGCGCTTGCGCGCGATCTCAATCAGCATCTTCATCAATTGCCGCGCGAGCCCGAGGTTCTGCCATGCATCGGCGATCACGATGGCGAATTCACACTCACTGGGCTGCTCGAGGCTGGCGTAACGGGCGACACCGATCTGGCGCTCCCCGGCGTCGGTCGGGATGGTCGCGATCAGGGCCATTTCGCGTTCGTAGTCGATCCGGGTGAACCGTGACAACAGTTCAGCTGAGATTTCCCGCATCGACCCCATGAAGCGGAAATAGCGGCTCTCTGCGGACAGGCTGTTGACGAATTCCCGCTCGATGTCGGCATCCTCCGGGCGGATCGGGCGCACGGTGACCGTCGTCCCATCGGTCAATTTCACGGTCTGCAACAGGTTTCGCGGATAGTGGGGAGTGGTCATATGAATCTGGGCCTGTGCGGCCGGTCGGTGCAACTCACTGCGTTGCAACTGATAATAGACTGGGGTCAGGGTAAAGGGACACCGATTAATTTCGGTCCGCCGCCAGCCACGCCGGCACCGGTAGACCCTTGCTCTCCAGGAACGGCACGTTGAACAGCTTCGATTCGTAGCGCGTGCCAAAATCGCACAGCATCGTGACGATGGTGTGCCCCGGCCCCAGCTGCCGCGCCACCTGCACGGCGCCGGCCACGTTGATACCGGTGGAAAGGCCCAGGCACAGGCCTTCTTCCCGCAGCAGGTCGAACAGGACCGTCAGCGCCTCCTCGTCGGTGACGCGGAAAGCGTCATCCACCGGCGCCGCGGCGATATTGGCCGTGACGCGGCCCTGGCCGATGCCCTCGGTGATGGAACTGCCCTCCGAGGACAGTTCCCCGAACTTGTAGTGGTTGTACATGCACGAGCCCAGCGGGTCCGTCAGCGCGATGAACACGTCGGAGTTGCGCTCTTTCAGGTAGCGACCGACGCCGGAGATCGTGCCGCCGGTGCCGATCGCGCAACAGAACGCGTCCACCGCGCCGTCCGTCTGCTGCCAGATTTCCGGGCCGGTGGAGCGGAAGTGCCCGTCACCGTTGGACAGGTTCTCCCACTGGTTCGCATAGAGCACCCCGTGCGGTTCGCTGCGGGCCAGTTCCTCGGCCAGGCGCGCAGCCTGGTGCACGTAGTTCTCCGGATTCTTGAACGGCACCGCCGGGGCCTCGTGTAACTCGGCGCCGAACAGCCTGAGCGTGTCTTTTTTCTCGCGCGTCTGGCTTTCCGGGATCGTGATCACCGTGCGGTAGCCGCGGGCGTTGCCCAGCAGCGCCAGGCCGATGCCGGTGTTGCCTGCCGTGCCCTCGACGATCACGCCGCCGGGTTCGATCTCGCCGCGGGCCTCGGCATCGAGGATGATGTACTTGGCGGCGCGGTCCTTGACCGAGCCGCCCGGGTTCATGAATTCAGCCTTGCCGAGTATCGTGCAGCCGGTCGCCTCCGAAGCCTTGCGCAGGTGGATCAGCGGCGTATTGCCGACCGCGTCGAATACCGAGTTGCAGGTGTCCATAGAATAATACCCGATCAGGTCTGCGGTGATCTCAATTTACCAAAGAGTGCAGTATAACGGCTGAATCAGTCTCTGCCTTATGAAGGCCTCGCGGCGACTCGTTGCAGCGACAACCGTAACGCAACCTAAACATTTGGCGTCTTGTAAAGTAGCATAGTCCGCGAACCACCTGACTGCTGCAGCAAGGGAGTGGAGGTATCAAAGCGACAAAACCAATCACATGGCGCGTATTGATAATAATTATGGTGATATTGAACGCCCCGGGAACAACGCGCGCTGCCGGCGCGGCATTTGCCGCCATTCCGGCAGAAACGAAGGCGCTCTACACGATAGATTTAGCGCGTTATTACTTTTCCGGCCCGGAAGCCGAACGGGCCGACCGCGTCAAACTGAACGGGCTTTACGATGCTCTCGAGCGATTCAAAGGAAAACTCTTGCAATCGCCAGAGATCCTGGAAGAGGCGCTCGGTCTTTACGAACGGGCGACGATCGCCTATACGCGCCATGAGAATTACTTGTTCCTGCGCGCCGCTCTCAACACAGGAGACCAAGCGAGCAGAAACGCCAACAAGTCGCTGGGCGCCGCTTACGAGTCCCGCACCGCTTTCGTACGCCAGGATCTCGGCCAAATTGACAGCGTTGCGTGGAATAGATTTGTCAAACGGCGTCCGCAACTCAACCGCTACGCATTTGCAGTCAAATCCGCCCGCCGCGCTCTCGATCACCAACGTCCACTGGCACAAGAAGCGTTGCTGCTAAAGCAATTGCCGGCAACAACCGGCTGGCAGTACGATCTCTACGAAACGCTGATCGGGCGCACCGACTTCGGTACAGTCGAAACGGCAGGCGGTCCGCTGGATGTACTGCGCGGACGACGGGTGATCGCAAACGACCCTGATGCGGCTGTACGCAGGACCGGCTTCGAAAAACTTTACGGCGGCTTTGCCGCGAACCGCGATCTTTATGCCTTCATCCTGCGCAACCTGGTTCGGGCACGCAATCAACTGGCACGCCTTCACGGATTTGAAGATGACGCTGAATCTTCCTATTTTAATAGCTATTGGAACAAGACAGAAGTTACAGGCGTGCTGGCGGCGCTCGCCGGAAATGCCGGCATTTACAAGGCCTATCAGCGCGAACGCGCCCGGCGGGCGGGAAAGCTGTATCAAATCGAGAACGTCAACGTATGGGACGTCAGCGGGGGGCTGGTCAAGGCACAGGCTCCGAAATTTACGATAACCAAGGCGTCTAAGGCCATTGTGGACGCAACGGCTCCACTCGGCCAGTCGTTCAGTCACGAAATGTCGGCTTTGCTCGACCCCCATAACGGCCGCCTGGACATCGTGCCGGGCGCGTATCGCAAATCCGGCGGGTTTTCGCTTGGGTTTATTGGTGTCCAGAGTGTCTTTTTCACCGACGGCTATCGGGGTGAATACGACGATATGCGCGTACTTGCGCACGAAGCGACACACGCAGTGCATCGCCAGTTAATGACGGATAACGGCGTTTCGTCGCTATACGCTTCTGGACCGAGCTATCTTTTTGAATCGTTCGCAGCGTTCAGCGAGTTGCTGCTTGCCGATCACCTCTATGAAACAGCGACCGATCCGGTTGATAAGCAATATTTTCTGGGGCAGTTTCTGCAGGGCAAAGCAACGGTGATGTTCATCGCAGGACCCGAGGCCATGCTCGAGCAGGCGGTCTATGAAGCCGAAGCCGCTGGAAAGCCCATCGATGCGGACACCCTCGATGCCATGACCATCGAAATTTATTCACGCTACTCGATCTGGCCGGAGAAAAACAAAGAATTGCAAGGCCGCTGGATGATGATCCCGCTCATGTACGAGGACCCATTCTACGACCTGAATTATGTCTATGCGGGGCTGCTCGCGCTCGTCTATTACGATTCATACCGGCGGGACCCGAAAAGTTTTGCAAAAAAATACCAGGCGCTCATGGAAAACGGGTTTGATGCGGAACCCGACAAACTACTCCACCGCACGCTCGGCCTCGATATCCGAAATACCAAGGCGCTTGTGGCGCATGCAATGGAAGTACTGCAGGAGAAGGTCGAGCAATACGGCGGCTGAGAGGTCTGACCCTGTATTCCTGGGCCGTTGCCAGTGTCACAATTCGCGCCGTTGCATCCCTTCCGCGATATACCCTACCTGCCGCAAGGCCAGGGCGACGATCGTCAGTGTCGGGTTGGCGGCGGTATTTTCGACGCGACCGTAACAGGCGCGGCACGCGCCTTACGCGGGCTCCAGATCCTGTTTCCCGTCATCGCGCGCGCCAGTGAATATATACCGAAAATCACCAGCGACGTGTGCACAATGAGCAAGTACAGCAACAGCGAGGTCCAGCCTCCGGCGCTGCTTGGGCCGTACTGCAGGAAGATCAATACCGGGATGCCGAGCAACAACAGGGCGATACAACCGGCCAACAGCGCCAGCCTGAAATGGTAGCGGCTGAAATCGTCGAGGCGCGCACGCAAGATCAGTCGCAACAGGCCCAGCAGCAGCAGGGCGACGACCGGAATCGCGAGCAGGTTGGCCAGGTAAAGCGATTGCGCGAGCGTGGCGAGTTTCTGGCTTCTAACCATAAAAACTCAGGATCACTTCACGTAGTGCTTCAATCGCCAGTAAGTCGTCGGTCAGCGGTTCCGCCAAGGCCGCCATGCAGGCCTCCACCGGATCGAGGCCGCTGCCGATCAGGCTCGCGGCGTAGACGATCAACCGGGTCGAGGCGGATTCTTCCAGGTCGTGGTCCTTCAGGCGCCGCAGGGCGGCCGCGATCCTGACCAGTTTTTCCGCGTTAGCCGCGTCAATGCCCGTTTCCGCGCGGACGATGGCGATTTCGTCTTCAGCCTTTGGATAATCGAAACGGATGGCGACGAAGCGCTGGCGGGTGCTGGGCTTCATGCCTTTTAACAGGTTCTGATAACCCGGGTTGTAGGACACGACCAGCATGAAACTGTCGGGCGCTTCCAGGTATTCTCCGGTGCGTTCCAGCGGCAGCACGCGGCGGTCATCCGACAGGGGATGCAGCACCACTGTCGTGTCCTTGCGGGCTTCGACCACTTCGTCCAGGTAACAGATGGCGCCCTCGCGCACGGCCCGCGTCAGCGGACCATCGGACCAGTAGGTGCCGTCGGGGCCGATCAGGTGCCTTCCGACCAGGTCCGGCGCAGTCAGGTCGTCGTGGCAGGCAACCGTGTACAAAGGCCGCCCCAGGCGCTCGGCCATGTAACGGATAAAACGTGTTTTGCCGCAACCGGTCGGGCCCTTGATCAGCACCGGCAGGCGGTTGCGCGCGGCGTGCTCGAACAGCTCGATCTCGTTGTTCTGCTCGCGGTAGAAAAGCTCGCCGATCGTCTCGGCCTTCGTTTGTGCATGCATCTTCTGAATCCTGGGACTCACTGGTTGTGTGTCAATTGCAGGTACAGTCGCGCCAGTTGCCTGGGTAACTGTAACGGGTTGTGGATAAGAACGTAACCGCCGCTGCCGAAAATGTACGGCAGGTAGTCACTGGCTTCCTCGTCGATCGTTATGCAGAACGGGTGCAGTCCGGCCCGGCGCGCTTCGAGTATGGCCTCGCGGGTATCCTCGATGCCGTAGCGGCCTTCGTAGCGGTCGAGGTCGTTGGGCTTGCCGTCGGTGAGGATCAACAGCAGGCGCTGCGCTGCATCCTCGCCGGAAAGTATTTTGGTCGCCTGCCGGATCGGAGCGCCCATGCGCGTGTAATACCCGGGACGGATGGCGTCTATGCGCCCGCGCACCTGGTCTCCGTACGCCTCGTTGAAGTTCTTCAGGATATTGAAGCGCACGTGGCTGCGCCGGCGCGAAGAAAAACCGTACAGCCCAAAGCGGTCGCGGACCGAAGCCAATGCCTCGGAAAACAGGAACAGGCTGTCACGGATGATGTCGATCACGCGGCAATGGTTGTTGACCCAGGCATCGGTGGAAAAAGACAGGTCCGCCAGCAGCAGCGAGGCCATGTCGCGGTGGCTGGCGTTGAAGCTTTTGTACAGGCGCTGTTCCGCCGGCTTGTGCATGGACTCGTCTGCGCGGTGCAGCAACCAGGCATCGAGGTCGATCTCCTCGCCGTCCGGTTGCCGCCTGTTCCAGCTCCTCACCGGCGCCAGCATTTCGAACTGGCTGCGCAGTTGGCGGGCCGTCCTGTGCAGGTGCACGGGTAGCTGGCAGGGTGCGGCCCGGTGGTCCAGCAAGGGCTGCAGGCGGCAGTAGTCAGGTTGCAGCCGCCCCTGCTTGTAATCCCATTCGGGCAGCGGAATGCCGTCACCCAGGTGCAGGTCGTCGTTATCGGGCGCCGGCAGGTCCAGGTCGAATTTCAACGCGGACGAAGCGGTCAGTGAACGGTCCCTGGCCAGGCTCAGCACGTCCAGGTCGTCGGCGATGCTTTCCGCGTCCTCGTCTTCCTCGTCGTCGTGCGTGCGATTGACGTTGACGAACTCCGACCAGGTGAACAGGTTTTCCAGGCGAAACGCGATCAGGCCATCATTACCCTTGCCGTGATCGACGTATTCGGCCTTACGTGTGCGCTTCTTCCGCGGCGCGCTGCTTTTCGACGTGAATGTCTCCTGCTGCCCGTCATCGGGCTGCTCCCGCCTGTCCTGCGCAGCGGGCGGCGGGTACAGCCATAGCGGGACTGGCGCCAGGTGCTGCCATTGCGGAATCACGCCGGTGGCCGCGCCCTCACCGTCCGCCACGGGTTGTATAACCTCCCGCATGCTTTGCAACAGTCGGTGCTCCTGCTGCCGTTCGGCCGCACCGGATTTCTCGGCCACCTCGCGGGTGGCCGGCAGGGCCGCGAGCAGTTGCCGGTATTTGCCGCGCAGACCGGGATACCGGTGCAGGGCGCGGCGGCTGCATTGCAGGTTGTCGCGATACCAGTTTTCGATCGGTCGCTCGCATTGCGCACTAAGCGCGATTAGCCACAGGTAGCAATCGCGGTTCAGCGCCGTTTCGGGAAAGAACGCAATGCGCTCGGGCAAATACAGGTTGTCGCCGTCGATCCAGGCGACCGGGTGCTTTTTGTGGGTGCCGGCGATTTTTTGCAGCAAGTTGCGGCGTACCCCGAGCGGCCGGCCGTAACCGGCTTTCAGCCCCGCGGCCCGGTCACCGCCCAGGGCGCGAAAAACGATGCCGAGGCTCGCCGCTATGTCCTCGAAGCATACGGCGGCCTCGGGAAAGCCGGTGCGGGCGGCCCGCGTAATCAGCCGGTGGTAGATACTGCCGACCTGCTCTTCCATATCGCCTCACCTTTGGCTGACGTCCGGACCCGGAGCCGGCCGGCCCTGAACAATGGACAGCCGGCAATTTACCGGAGCCGGTAACATCCGGGGGATGCAACGGCTTTAGCGGGCGAAAAGTTCTGCCCCCGCGTGCCGGGCTCGTTTTTCATGCCTCTGCCGGTGCCGCTGCAATGCGGTCCTTCTTGACGAAAAAGCTGGCGAAGTAAGCCACCATGCCGATCAGGAAGACCATCCCTGCCGCCTCGCGCAGCCAGTAGAAGAATTTCAGCTTTTCCTGCACCAGCATGAACGGCTGCGGATTTTCACTATAGCGTTGCAGCCACACCTGCAGAATGCCGGCGCCGGTCAAGAACAGGGTGATAAAGACCATGGCGACGGTCATCAGCCAGAAGCCCCACATCTCGACCACCTGGGCGCGGTTGCTGGCGGCTTCCCGGCCGCGCAGGATAGGCATGGCATAGGAAATGATCGACAACACGATCATGGCGTAGGCACCGTAAAAGGCCATGTGCGCATGCGCGGCCGTTATCTGCGTGCCGTGGGTGTAGAAATTGACCGGCGACAGGGTATGCAGAAAGCCCCAGACGCCGGCGCCGAGAAAAGACATGACCGCCGTTCCCATGGCCCAGAGCGTGGCGGCCTTGTTCGGGTGCTGGCGCCGGCGCCGGTTGATCATGTTGAAGGCGAAGATGGTCATGAAGAAAAACGGCAGCGGTTCCAGCGCCGAGAAGATCGAGCCCCAACCCCGCCAGTAGTCCGGCGTGCCGATCCAGAAATAATGATGGCCCGTGCCGATAATCCCGGTGACCAGGGCCATGGCGATGATCACGTACAGCCATTTATCGACCACTTCGCGATCGACGCCGGTGACCTTGATCAGGATAAAGGCCAGGATCGCGCCGAGGATCAGTTCCCACACGCCTTCCACCCACAGGTGAACCACCCACCACCAGTAGAACTTGTCCAGCACCAGGTTGTCGGGGTTGTAAAAGGAGAACAGGAACATGACGGCCAGGCCCACCAGGCCTGTTATCAACACCACGTTGATGACCGTTTTGCGCCCTTTCAGTATCGTCATGCCGATGTTGTAAATAAAGCCGAGCGCCACGATCACGATACCCATCTTGGTCAGTGTCGGCTGCTCCAGGAATTCACGGCCCATGGTCGGAAACCAATTGTTACCGGTGATTTCGGCCAGTCTCGCGTAAGGAACCAGCAAATAACCCAGAATCGTCAGTGTGCCGGCGACGGCGAACAACCAGAACAGGATGCGTGCCAGTTTCGGGCTGTGAAGTTCGGTCTGACACTCTTCCGGAACCATGAAATAGGAAGCGCCCATGAATCCGAACAGCAACCAGACAATCAGCAGGTTGGTATGCACCATGCGGGCCGTGTTGAAAGGGATGGCGGGAAACAGGAAATCTCCCACCACGTACTGGATGCCCATGATCAGCCCGAACAGGATCTGACCGGCGAACAGTATCAGTGCAAAAACAAAGTAGGGCTTTGCAACCGCTTGTGATTGGTATTGCATGTCGATGCTCTCCTCTTAACCCTGGATGTTGGGCGGCCAGTCTCTGGCCGTTTTGACTTCAGAAGTCCATTTCAGAAACTCCGCCAGATCATCCAGTTCCTTGTCGGTCATGTTGAACTGCGGCATGCTGCGGCGCCCCGGTATGCCGTTGGCCGGACGGCTCTTGATAAAGGCCTTGATGGCCTCCTTGCTGTTGCCGAACCGTTTGTAAACGTTGCCGAGTTCCGGTGCGAAGTAGGCCCCTTCCCCGAGCAGGGTGTGGCAGCCAATACAATCGTGTTTTTCCCATAATCGCTTGCCCTCGGCGACTTGCGGCGTAATATTTTCCCGATGGTCCCGCTGTGGCAGGCGCATCGAGGTATTGAAGGTCAGGCCCAGGAACAGCAGGATAAAAAAGAGGCTGCCGCCGTAATAAATATTACGCGCCATGCCCTTGGTGAATTTCTCACTCATAGCGACTCCCATTGGTTGCAAACGTTATTGGTTATCAAACCGATTTCCGCTATCTGCCCGAAATTCAACTTGCCCGCCTGCGAATCCGCACAATGCCAAGCCCAGTTAAATCAATCAGCAGTTGATTTTTAAATAAGTATATTATATTCGTATTTAAAGTCAACCGGTTTGCCAACGAATTTGGCCAGGGTCAGAGAACCCCCTACCTGGCGGTTTCACTCCATCGTCAGCATTTTTTTCATTTTCGGTTTCCGCTCGACGAGATCCGCGAGCGTGTAACGTTCCAGCACCTGGAGAAAGGCTTCCTTGGCTTCGCCAATAACCCCCGCCAGCCTGCAATCCTGCTGGATCTTGCACATGGACTCGTCGCCGAAGCACTCCACGAGATTGAACGTTTCAATGGTGCGCACGACTTCGCCGATGTTGATCTCAGCCGGTTCGAGCGCCAGCGACAAACCGCCGCCGCGCCCGCGCTGGCTGTTGATATAGCCGTGCTGCACGAGATTCTGTGCCACCTTCGCCAAGTGGCTGGTGGAAATGCCGTAACGGCGGGAAGCGTCGTGAACCGTGAGCGGCGAATCAGATTTGAACACCGCCAGGTAGATCAGCAGCCGAAAGGCGTAATCGGTATGGGTCGTCAGTTGCATAGGAATTCCAGCGCTTTAATAGGTATATTATATACCTATTATAAAGACAAGTGTGGGCGCAACGCCGTTGTCGGGACACATTGGATTTTTGGCGTCCGCGTCACAGCCGGCTATGATGCACGCATGACAGCGAACGCGTTGCGGGTACTGGCACTTACCGGGGCGGGTGTATCGGCCGAGAGCGGCATCCCGACCTTTCGCGGTGAAGAAGGCTACTGGACGGTCGGCTCGCGCGAATACCATCCGCAGGAAATGGCGACTCAAGCCGCCTACAGCCACATGCCCGACGAGGTCTGGCGCTGGTATCTCTACCGCCGGGCGGTCTGCCGCAAAGCCGCGCCGAATCCGGCGCACCGGGCGCTGGCGGCACTGGAGCAGCAACTCGGTGACGAATTCCTGCTCGTGACCCAGAACGTGGACGGCCTCCATATCCGTGCCGGCAACAGTCTCGGGCGCACTTACCAGATTCACGGCAATATCGACTTCATGCGCTGCGCTGACGCCTGCTCGCCGGAGCTTGTTGAAATTCCCGCCGGCGCCCCGTTGCCGGAACGAGACGCCCCGCTGCCGGCAAGGGCCGGCGAAATCCTGCGCTGCCCGCGCTGCGGCGCCAGAACACGCCCGCATGTGCTCTGGTTCGACGAGTACTACGACGAGGAACTCTACCGTTTCCAAAGTTCCCTAGCGGCTGTGCAGCGCGCGGACATGCTGATCGTGGCGGGCACTTCGGCGAGCACGAACCTGCCCAACCAGATGGCCGCCCTCGCGGCCCGGCGCGGCATCCCGATCTTCGATATCAATCCGGGCGACAACCCGTTCGCCCGCTTGGCCGAGCGCTCCCCCGGCGGCCGCGCGATCCGGGCAACGGCGGGTGAGGCCCTGCCGGCGTTGATCGAGGAACTGTCGTCGGGGTCAGGGTAAAATGTGGGCGAGTTTCACGCACAATGACTTTCGCGCTGTCGAAGGAGTCAGAAAAATGCGTTTACTAATTTCCCAGAAGTTTGTTCTGAGCCTTGTCGCGGTTTTTGCCCTTGGCGCTCAATCCGTCCTTGCCAAAGCCGAATCAAATGGTTCCGCCAGACCACCTTTGCCCCAAAAAGAATACGAGGCCCTTTTCACCAGTTCGTTGCGTGTCGCAGAACGCCTCTTCTATGAAGGCCAGCTTGAGGACGCTTTGCATTTACTCGATGCCGATATTCGCATCATTAAACACAGTAATTGGAACATGGATGAAGAGCTGGGCCGGTTGCTTATCACTTACGGTAAATATTCGGCATTTCAAAGCTTTACTACGAACTCGGGGTATGAAGATGCCCGCGCCGCCTTACGCGCTGCCCGAAAGATTGCCGGTTCAGTGAACAATGAATATTTACTCTCAGATGGCCTGCTTTTCACGGGCTTCGTGCTTTACTCGAAGGCGTATAACACTGGCGAAGGCGACTACGGCACCGCGCTTGGCTACCTTCAATCATCACTTCAGCTAAAGCGGGAACTGGGGGACTCGAGAGGGATTTCGGAGGCGCTGATCTACCTTGGTATTGTCCACGAACGACAAGGGGACGAGACAACGGCCCTTGCCCACTATCAAGAGGCATTGGCGCTGTCGGACCGGAACGATTACAAATTGGAGAAGTCCTACGCCACCCGCCACATTGCGTTCGTAAAGGCGGCCCACGGCGATTTGGACGGTGCGCTCAGCAATTTTCTAATGTCCCTCGCGCTCAGAGAAGAGATCGGCTTTAAGATCTACCTGCCATTTTCCTATTTGTCCGTTGGCCAGATTTACTCAGAGATGGGAAACCTCTCCGAGGCACAGGTGTATTACGACAAGGCCTACGCCATGGCTCAACGCCTCGATTTCGAGCGAGTTCAGGTTTTGTGTTTGCTGGCATTGGGAGAAAACGGACTCAGGGGAAATGATAAGCACACGGCGGCACGGTACTTTCAGAAGGCCGGGGCCCTTTCGGAGTCGATCCAATATGCAAAAGGCGTTGAAAGGGCAAATGAAGGCGTGGCAAGAACAAGATGACAACGCCGAAAGCAAACCAGCCGGCAACCGCGTCCGGGCCACAGCAATTTGATCAAACACTTGCTTCACTCGGCCTCCAGTACCTGAAAAAGTGGAAATTAACTCTAACGCCAATTATTCGCCTTAGTCGGACCACGCAAAATAAAGGCCAAGCAGCGCCCAGAACACCAGCAGGCCGATCAGGACAAGCCGATCAATTCGCTGCTCGGAATCGATCTGCCTGACGGGGAAGCTGGCGCCGGCGCCATCCGGCCTGTACAGAATCTCAATCGTTTGCCCAACTTCAAGCCCGCGGAAGACCCCTGGACTGCTCAAGTCCCGTTCGTGCACAACTTTATTGCCGCTCTCATCGACAAATTCATAACTGACCCGGTAATGCACAACCGACTCACTGCCGGCGTCGTCCGCTTTCAAATCGACGATTTTTGCGGCAATGCTTTTTCCATCCAGTTTCAGCCGACGCAAACGCAACAACTCCCTGAGGTACGCAAACACCCCGCCACCGCAGAAGACACTCAAAATGGCGAGATCGAGATTGAACTTCATTGTTGCCCCCGTGTTGACCTTGCCGCCGGTTTATTTCACTTACAGGCTCGGCGCCGGCGTTGCAGAGCCACAATGCCGGATTGCCAGGCGCGCGTTCGCTCTTGCTTTACGCCCGCTTCAGCACCCAGATCACCCAGGGCGGAATGTGGGTTTCGCTGATCCAATCATAGGGCTCATCTGGTCTCCCCAGCGGCCGGTATTCCGCTTCCACCGCCAGGCCGGCCCTGGAATAGGTCTCGCGATAAGCGGAGTCATCCCAGCGGATATCGTGGACGGGACGCGCATCCGGAACGTCTGTCATCCGGGTATATACGCTCTCACCATTGCCGGCGGCGAAATTCTGCGGGAAGCAAGTGCAGATGAACGACGCCCAGTCGTGCGTATAGAGCTCGACGCTCGAGACGATGCTGATCAGGCTTCCGGTGGGCTGCATCACGCGGCCAAGTTCACGAAAATTTCGGACTTTCTCCGCGTCGGTCGGGACGTTGTCGAAGGTAAATGCGCTCAGCACCAAATCACAGCTCGCATCCGGAATGACGGAAAGGTTACCGTTGGAGACGAGCCTGTAGTCGCCCCACGGATCGAGCTCATGTGCCTTGGCGAGCATCTGGGCGGAGATATCGACACCGACGGTTGTAAAACCCAGACCCCGGAGATACCGCGTCGAACGCCCCGCACCGCATCCGAAATCCAGCGCAACCGCGGAATTGAGGGTCACGTGCCTTGCAATAACGTCCGGCAGATCCCGAAAGGCCAGGTAATAGGTGCCCGGCTGGTCGAGCATCGCATAGGCTGCCGCCCGTTCCGGATCCTCGTATACGTTTCTGAATTCCCGTATGTTCATTGCGCCGAGTCCTGGAAACTGCCTGGCGCAAGTATACGATTTCCAGGCACCACAAAAGGCATTTGGGACGGGTATTTGCGATGAAATACAGGATTTGTGGGCCGAGTGCTCAGCGCGCGCCATGCCGCAAAGACACTCGTTGGCGTCGCTCCCGAACGGGCCCGATGGAACCGACCCAACCGGTCGGCGTAAAATGCAGCCATGGTTACGTCAAAGGAGCTAGAATCATCATGAAAGTGGACGCCGGCATCGGCTGGGAACTGGATCAGGCGGGCGCCCGGGCGCGGGCCTTCGAGGACATGGGCTTCTCCGGCGTTTTCACCTGGGAAACCGCACACGATCCATTCTTTCCGCTGCTCCTCGCGGCGCAGCAGACGGAGAAAGTCGACCTGATCACCGCCATCGCGGTGGCGTTCTCGCGCAACCCGATGAGCCTCGCCTACATCGGCCACGACCTCAACTCGACCTCAAAGGGCCGCTTTATCCTCGGCCTGGGATCGCAGATCAAACCGCACATCAGCAAACGATTCAGTATGCCCTGGTCACACCCGGCGGCCCGGATGCGCGAGTTCATCCTGGCGCTGCGGGCGATCTGGGCCTGCTGGCACGAGGGCAAGCCGCTGAACTTCGCCGGCAGGTTCTATAGCCACACGCTGATGACGCCGTTCTTCACACCGACCGACAACGAGTACGGCGCACCGCGCGTATTCCTGGCGGCCGTCGGCCCGCGGATGGCGGAAGTGGCGGGCGAAGTGGCGGACGGAGTGATCATCCATGCGTTCACGACCGAGAAGTACCTGCGCGGGACGACGCTGCCCGCCCTGGAGCGTGGCTGGGCCAAGGCCGGCAGGAAGCGCGAGGATTTCGAGATCAACTACCCGATGTTCGTGGTGACCGGCAGAAATGAAAAGGAAATGGAAAAAGCCAGGGCGACCACGTGCCAGCAGATCGCCTTCTACGGCTCCACGCCCGCCTACAGGCCGGTGCTGGAGTCCATCGGCGCCGGCGAACTGCAGTCCGAACTCAATAAGCTGTCCAAGCAGGGCCGTTGGCAGGAGATGGGGGGCCTGATCAGCGACGACATCCTGGATGCGTTCGCGGTACGCGGCGAACCGGAGACCATCGCCGAACAAATCGAGGCCCGTTACGGCGATCTGCTGGATCGCACCTCAGCGCTGTATGCGAACATCCCGCAGGAAGACCTGGTCAAGATCATCCGGCATTTGCAGTCAGTCTAAAGTGTCTGAGCCGCAATCTACCAGGTGGCCGGCTTCCAGTTCTGCTCCGAGCCGTTGGCCATGCTGCCGGCGACAATGACCGTGTCGCTCTTGTAGTAATGCGGGATCACCGGCAGGTTCAGCGGGGCGGGCGAGCCTTTCATGATGCGCCCGGACAGATCGTAATGTGAACCGTGACACGGACAAAAGAAACCGCCGGGCCAGTTCGCCACCTGCCTCGGTGCATTCGCCTTCCGCAGGTATTCCGGGATGCAGCCCAGGTGGGTGCAGATTCCGACCACCAGCAGGTAATGGGGTTTGATGGAACGTTGCACGGGATCCCAGTGCGGCAAGTTCGACGGTTGTTGCGGCGTTTTGCTCCGGGGATCCTTGAGACGGCTGTTGAGTTTGCTCAGCCCCTGCAGTTGTTGATCAGTACGGTGCAGCACCCACACGGGTTTCTTGCGCCAGGTCGTGGACATCATCTGTCCCGGCTTGAGTTTACCGACGTCGATTTCAACCGGCGCTCCGCCCGCCAGGGCGCGGGCGCTCGGTTCCAGGGATTCGATGAAGGGAACCGCCGCTGTAGCGACACCGGCGGCCCCCACTATCGAGGCTGCGGTGGTGAGAAAGCGGCGCCTTGCCGGGTCTTCGGGGGATTCGAGCGAATCGCCCGGTGCGATTGAAATCGTACCGTCATTGTTATTGGCGTTGCTCATTCAGTCTCCTGCGTTGAGGAGCCGCCCAGCGCCTTTCGATCGCCGTGGAATGAATCCGCGCCATCGCAGCAAGCCGGGCACTCCCGGTTTATCGGTAATTCCTGAAGTATTCGACGAGGTAAAGGCGCTGGTGTTCCCGAGCCCTTCCAATCCCGGGCACATAGCGATACCAAGTGCCGCTTTCCTCGCGCCACTTCGAATATTTGGGGTCAAGGTAAAAACTCGATATTCAGGGCCAGAATAAAAAATTCTGCCCACGGACCTGTTGAAGTGATAAGGGGTAATTTGGGGTCAGAGTTATACCCTGACCCCAATAATATTGCGGGATATTCGTCAGTAAACCGGGGCGATATCCGGGGTCGAAGTTTTTCCTGACCCCGAATATCGTCAGGGTTCAATCACAAAAGTGGAATGAAGTCGTTCCCGCCAATATTGATCTCGCCCCACTGCAGGTCGCCGCTGTTTTCAGGCGGCGACGGCGCGTATGGGCCGTCGTCACACATGGGAGACGTTGTCTCACCGTCATCGTAGACGACGTTGGAACCGCCATCGACACTGTATGCGCCATTATCCGCCCAGATACAGATCGCGCCGCGGAACTTGGTCCGGCCCTTGCCTTTGGCGTCCGGCAAGTAGTAAGTCCCGTTCGCGGGAACCCCGATTAAGGAGTTGCCCTCACCCAGATCAAAACTGGTCGTTGCGGCATTGATCATTACGATGACCGCCGAGCCAGTGTCTTCGTTGCTGCACTCATATTCCCATTCAACAAGTCCCGCCAGCCGCTGGTCGCCGTCGGATTCGTAAAACTGGTTGGGGAATCCAATATCATTGGGATGAAAATTGCAGCTGACGCCATTGCGGTAATTGACCTCGAGCCAGCCTACCTGAGCTTCGATGAGGTCGCCGCCGTCCGGGTCGGAAAATCCGGCGGAATAAGCCACGCCCTTGAACGAAACGTTCTGGGTTTTCTCGTTGCCCTTGATCTTGCGGTCACCGATGACGCCGCCGAACTTAGCCCAGGAAAGGACATTCGCCCCGTCACAGTAAACGGCGTCCAGATGGGTTTCGTCGGTTTGCGCTTCCAGGGTTACTTGATTGGCCCAACCAACATCATAGGGCGACACATCCGGAAAGCCGATGATATTGTCAGACACACCGATAACTTCGCCGCCATCGGTGATCCCATCAGGCGAATCGAAACAGATGTTGTCCAAAAAGTTCACGGTGATCGTGTCACTTTCATCCATATCGGCGTAGGAGAGGTCCGGTGCGTGCAGCGCGTTGCCCGCGTTCACGACACCGGAAGAATTCGCGACCTGGTCGGCCCAGGGATCGGCGAAAACGCTCCCGCTTGCGAGTGCGAAGGCGATACCCACCACCAGGGGTCTTAGTACGTTCCTTTTCATCTTGTTTCTCCTTAAGATAAGGAAGCTGGAAAACTCGTGAAAGGGGAGGGTCATACCGGTGCTCGGCGTGGGGCAATATACCGGTAATTACCCCCCATGAATTTTACTACGAAATCATGACACGCTGAAGCATCAATTAAGTACAGGCGGGCTAAAATCGGCAAAAATTCTGGGACGGAGAGGCAATGACAATTCTGTTTACAAAAGGCATCAACGATCGCAACCAGGTCGAGATCATGCCGAAGAAGAACGGCCAGTTCGATTTCAAAATCGACGGCAGCTGTAACGTGATGAACCACCTCGGGTTCGACAAAGCCGCGGTGGCATCCGTTCTCCTGTTCGGCAACCAGGTCAGGCAGCCGGGGTTCCAATTGCCCGAAACGCCATCGCTGATTTTCAACCAGATCAGCGATCCCGATTCTCATCGGGGCGCCCTCGAGCGTTGCGTGCAATTGTGCGAGCAAGTGCCCTGCCCGGTTATCAACCGGCCGGAAAAAATTCTGGCCACCTCGCGTGAGCGAGTATCAGAAATGCTGCAGGGCATCCCGGGCGTGGTCATGCCGCAAACGATCCGCTGCCAGCCGAATTCGCCGGCGGATGTGTTCACACAAGCGGAGGCCGCCGACTTGAAATATCCCGTTATCGTCCGCCAGGCCGGCGCGCACGGCGGCAAGACCAGCACACTGATCAGCGGCCGGGACGACCTGCCGAAGCTCGATGTCTATCCGTTCGACGGCTCTGAGTTCTACCTGACCGAGTTCGTGGATTATAAAGACCGGGACGGGCTGTACCGGAAGATGAGGATCGTGGTCGTGGACGGCAAACCCCTGTTCAGACACCTGTTGGGCGACCGCCGTTGGATGATCCACGCCGCCAGCCTGAATTACATGGACGAACACCCCGAACTCTTTCGGCAGGAACAAGAGACCTTCAACGGCTTCGAGACGGAACTCGCACCCGGAATCCAACCTGCTATCGACGCCATCGCCGAGCGCATGGGCCTGGAGTACTTCGGCATCGACTGTCACATCGACGAGGCGGGCGAGATGCTGGTCTTCGAAGCCAACGCGAACATGAACGTATTCTCCAATACGCGCTCGCGGTCAACGAAGGAAATCGGCATCATCCGGCAGCATCTGCGGCGGCTGATCGAGCATCGGGCCAAAACGAAATCAGAGGTCAGCCGCCGTTGACCCTGATCACGATTTATCGACTTTCGTTCGATATTTGGATTCCAAGTCGATAAATTTTGATACATCCCTACCAAGCTGATCCCATGTAGTTATCTACGTTTTCAGTCTTTGGCGAAAGTTGCGGCCGGCGTTCAGATTTGTCAGAGTAAAAAAATGCGCAAGCCAATCCTCGTCACGCTCCTGTCGGGTCTGATACCGGTGCTGTCGCTGGCTGCAGGCGCGCCTCCGCCTGTCATCGACATGCACCTGCATGCCATTCCCATCGATTTTCAGGGACCGCCTCCGCAGACCATCTGCGCGCCTTATTCACCATTCCCGGCGTGGGATCCAAATAGCAGCTACCCCGAGACATTCGAAAAATACGGTGAAGAAGCAGGCTGCGGGAAACCGATCACCTCGCCGATGACGACCGACGAAGTGATGCGGAAAACGCTTGCGGTACTTAAACGTTACAACGTCATCGGCGTCACCAGCGGCCCGATGCAACTGGTGGAAAAATGGCGAAAGGCCTCGCCGCGCCGCATCATCCCGGGCCTCCTGTTCCAACTGGGAGAGAACGCCCCCGACCCCGAAACCGTCCGCCGCTGGCACGAGGGAGGCAAGCTGCAGGTGTTCGGCGAGGTCACCATCCAGTACCAGGGCATCGAGCCGGATGACCCGAGGTTCGAACCCTGGCTGGCCCTGGCCGAGAAAATCGATGTGCCGGTGGGCATCCACATCGGCACTGGACCACCCGGAGCACCCTACCTTGGTTTTCCGAATTACCGTGCGCGAATGCACAGCCCTTTGAGCCTGGAGGAGCCCCTTCTCAAGCACCCGGGGCTGCGGGTGTATGTCATGCACGCGGGTTGGCCGATGCTGGATGACACGCTGGCCCTGCTCTATGCCCATCCGCAGGTGTACGTGGGGCTGGGCGTGATCGACTACGTCCTGCCCAGGGCGGAGTTCCACCGCTACCTGCGGCGGTTGGTCGAAGCGGGCTTTGGCAACAGGGTCATGTTCGGTTCGGACCAGATGATCTGGCCGGAAACCATCGGCATCGCCATCGAGTCGATCAAGTCCGCCGATTTTCTTTCACACAAGCAGAAGCGCGACATTCTCTACAACAATGCCGCCTGCTTCCTCAGGCTGTCGGACGAGCAAATCGCGTCGCATCACCATAGGTCCGC
>CAVZEU010000006.1:0-25883 GCA_963774415.1 uncultured Gammaproteobacteria bacterium
GGAACGGGTTTCGCTACTCTTTCAGTGGCATTGGGTGCAGGTGAAGAAGTCGCACTAGCGACTTGTTGGTATCTGCTGTGGGTTGTCACGCGCGGAACGGGTTTGACCGGGTCCGCATGGGAAAGCCGGTTGTTCAGGTCTGCGTACTCCAACGGCTGGCGTTTGTCCAAAAGATCGAGCCGTCCGCTTTGGTGCATTTGATCGGCGTTGCGGTTCTGTGGACGACCTGCCGTTTCGTGGGACGTTCGGTTTCGACAGTCCCCGTCGCAGGCTGTGAATGTGTAACGGTGGGTGTTGGAGTCTGGATTTTGCTTTGAAGGTAAAAATAGTGCAGCGCGCCGACGATGCCCAGGCTGAGCACGGACGCCAGCGTAAAAATGATCAGAGTTTCCTTCCTCATCTCCCCTTCTTGAAATCTTCTTGGTATTTTCGCCTGCTACCTTAACCGCTCGCTTGCAACTTGCGCCTGATCCACATCAATAAAGTGTGTCCGGAATGACGACGTGTGGTTTGCGCGGTTATGCGGCTGCTTTCCTTTTGACTACAAGGTCAACATCGCAGCTTAAGACGTGCAAAAGCGCGACCAGCTGATTCATGGATTTGCGGGTGTTTGTCGGGTCCAGCAGTCGGTATAGCTGCGGTACAGAGGTACCGAGTCTTTTGGCGATCTGGCGTCTGCTCAGGCCGCTGGATTTTATTCCGCGTCGTGCTTCCAGGGTGAGTTTGTAGGTCAAAAGATCTGCGAGATATATCGGATCTTCGTTGTATTCGAGAAACTGCTCGATATGTACTGAGCCTTCCTTACCGGATTCCAGCACATACGTAATGGCTTCCTTGGCGAGTTCGCTGTCTACAAAAACCTTCATGATCCGGTCGTCGGTTTGCGGACGGGGTGTTGCTTTGGCATAGGGAAATGACAAGCTCGTCCCGGAATAGGTAAGCACTGAAAACTCTTTTTTCCGGTTGTTTATGTCAACACTGCGGATTTTCATAGTTTGCCTTCAGCTACCAGTTCCCCGATCAATTGAAGAATCTTTCTGCTGGATTTACCTTGCATGGGCTGTTGGTTTTCCAGGTCCCATTTCAACACCAGCTTTGAGCGGCGGTAGACGTGCACGTGCCGGGGTGAATGATCGCCTGTCCAGCACAGGAAAACATAGTTTCCCCGTCGTATTTTACCCACTGGTAAATGTTACCATTGAAGGTACCACTTATAAGACGTTGCGGCAACCCCGTCGATATTCGGTGCACCAGGAAAAGGCAGGTAAGAAATCCGGCGAAAGGCGGTGGCTTCCACTTTTTCAAAGCAATGTGTACGTGCTTTCGAAGCCCCTGTTTTGTGTCATTCGCATGGGATGAGCATGCTTCAGGGGCTACCTGATGACTATCGGGTTTGAATGTAATTTGTGTAGGTGAGGGTAGATTCCGGGTTTCGATATGCGCACGTTTATGGTGGGAGATTCCGGGTCGAGCTTCGCGCGTCCGGAATGACGGGGGCGGTGAGGCGCTGCGCGCGTCCGGAATATCAGAAAACTAACAAGCGGCTCTGGCCTCCAACGCCTCGATCGCCTCCACGATCGCCTTCGGCATCTCGCAGCTTCTCTTGTTGGCGTAATCGTAGAAGACGATCAGGCCCTCGCCCTCGGCGGCGATGGCGTCGTTGCTTTCGCTGAAGACCGCGTAGTGCATGTTGAATTTCTTCGCCGAGAGGATCTCGCAGCGGGCCGCGATCCGGATGCGGTCCGGGTATTCCAGCGGCAGGCGGAAGTCGCAGCGGGTCGAGGCCAGGATCGGGCCGGTCCTGGCTCTCTTGCATCAGGCCGTGCACGCCGATGCGGTCGAAATAGGCGATGCGCGCGTCCTCGAAATACCGGAAATAGACGGTGTTGTTGACGTGGCCGAAGGCGTCCATGTCGCCCCAGATGACGTCCTGGCGAAGCACGACGGGGTAGGTTTTTTCCAGCGCCTGCACCGTGGGCGCCTTACTCGGGCAGCGGGATGAATTCGTCTTCATCCCCCGGCACTTTCGGGAAACGGCCTTCCTTCCAGTCGGCCTTGGCCTTGTCGATGCGCTCCTTGCGGCTCGAGACGAAATTCCACTCGATGAAGCGGTCCGTCATCTTCTCGCCGCCGATGATGCCGATACGGGCCTCGCTTTTCGCCTCGAGGCGGATGCCCGGTACATCGGCAAACACCGCCATCGTGTGCTCGGCGATCTGGGTAGTCGCCCGCCGCCAGGCGGCCGCTGGCGACATAGACGGCGCGCTCCTGCGCCTGCGGCAGCGTCAGCGCCTGGCCCGCCTGCAGGTGCGCCTCCACGTACAGGGTCTCGGCGAAGGTCTTGACCGGCGAGGTCACGCCAAAGGCGCTGCCCATCATCACGCGCACGGGCACCTCGCCGACCGTGACCCTGGGTATGTCCTTGCCGGGGTAGTGATAGAACGCCGGCTCGGCCTCCTCGTCGGCCTCCGGCAGCGCCAGCCACAGCTGCAGGCCGTGCGCCCGGTGGAGCCTGGCCTTGACCTCGGGGCGTTCGCGCTCGGAATGGACGATGCCGCGCTCCGGCCACCATCAGGTTGATATCGCCGGGGTGTATCGCCTGTTCGTTGCCGAGCGAATCGCGGTGCACGATTTCGCCCTCGAACAGGTACGTCACCGTGGCCAGGTTGATGTGCGGGTGCGGGCGCACGTTGACGCCCTCGCCGGGCGCGAACTCGGCCGGGCCCATGTGATCGAAGAAAATCCACGGGCCGACCATCCTGCGCTCGGTGGTCGGCAGCACGCGGCGCACCGAAAAGCCGCCGAGGTCCCTTTCCCGCGGCTTGATAATCAGTTCGATGCCGGCGCTGCCTTGCTCGAAATCGCAGGTCTGCTCGGCGATTCTTGTCTCGGTGCTCATGCTGTCTCCTTCTCCAAGCGCCTTCGCTGGCGCCGCCTCGCGCTCAACTCAGGCGGCCTCGCCAGAGAATACCAGTTTTATTTCAAGCTGGGCACCGACTGCCCGTGCGGCGCCTTGCGGTGTGCTCAAGGTAAAAGGTTCAACTGATAGATCGCCCCAACTCCTTCTTTGAAACACCAAGCGCCAACAGAGATTTGATAAGCAGGTCGATGGAAACGGCAGGATCTCCCGCCTCCATTTTTGCCACCCGCGACTGGCTGGAATGCACCAGGTGGGCGAGTTCGGTTTGAGTCAGGTTCCGGCTCACTCTTTTCGATCTTAGTTTGTCACTCAAAGCCAGCTTCAGCTCTATGTAGCTCGTCTCCGCCTTCGAAAGCCCCAGAAACGCATCGGCTGAGCCAAATTTCCAGCCCTTTCTTTCCAGTTTTGCCCGCTTGGTTTTATGCATTGTCGTACTCCACTAAGCGTCGTTTGCACAGGTCAATAATTCTTTTAGGTGTCTTGCCTGTTTTCTTGCGAAACACCTCAAGCAGAATAATTGCATCTGCATCAATCCGGCACATTATTCGCCAACTCACTTCATGGTCCGTAATCCGAACCTGGTGGCAACGAGCACCCAGCACGGGCATGGGACGAGAATGAGGCATGCCAAGTGACTCACCACGCTGGAGCAATCGCAGCAAGATTCCTGCCTTGACCCGTGCCTCTTTTGAAAATGGCGGTGTCTTTACCGACCCGTGCAGCCAGACCAGGGGTTTATCTGGCTGGCCCATTCGGGAAGTATATTATGTCGTATTTGACATATTTGCAACCGTGGCCGCGGTGCGCGAAACCGCTCTGCTTTGTTATGCGATGAAATGCCATGTTCAAACTCAGCATGGCCGAAAACTTCAACCGGCAGTATTCATAGAAGACGACAATTGATGTAGGAAATTAGCCAGCTTGGTTACCGGATTCCGGGCCAAGCCCGGAATGACGATGTGGGGGTCTGACTGACGCTGTGGGGTTCGGAATGCCGGCTCAGACCAGGTCCACCGCGAAGCGCTTCAGATCGGCCAGCTTGACGATGCGCAGCGCGGCCGCGTGGGTCGCCTGCAGCACCACCCGCGGCGCCCTGCCCGCCTTCAGCGCTTCCTGCCAGCGGGCCGCGCACAAACACCACTGATCGCCGGGTTTAAGGCCCGGGAAGCCGAACTCGGGCATCGGCGTCGTGAGGTCGTTGCCCTTCTCGCGCGAGAATTCCAGGAACTCGGCGGTCACCCGCACGCACACGGTGTGCGAGCCCAGGTCGGTGGCGTCGGTGTTGCAGCAGCCGTCGCGGAAAAATCCGGTCAGCGGTTTCTCGGAGCAGGGCACGAGCGGTTCGCCCAGTACATTCAGTTTGGCTTCCATGGGTTCCTTTTCACTTTGGGTCAACGCGGCACTGAAGAGTGTAGCACCGGCGGCGGGTGACATTCACGTCGATGGGATAAAAGCCAACACATTCTGCGCATGCTTGGCGGAGATTACACCCCCTGTTCTCCGCAGATGCGGACGGCGCCTCAATGGCAGGAGGCGGTGAGCATCAGCGCACCGCCGCGGCCAGCGCGCGCACATCCCGCGCCAGCCGGTGCCGCGCGGTCTCGTCCCGGTACATCGTGTGGCCGCCTTGGTAGCAGCGGAAAGTGTAGGCCTTTTTCAATGCACCCTCGAGGTGCTCTTCGACGGCCGCGTTGGCGGCGCAACTGTTGAGGGAATCATAGCGCCCGGCGGCGACCAGCACCTTCAGGTCCGGGTCGAGGTCGACCGCGTCGGCGGCAGAGGGCAGCGGCGGGCCCAGTTGCGGCGGGCCGCCGCCGCGCTTGACCGCTTTGTCGATTGCCGCCTTGACCTCTTCCGGCGACAGCTCGGCCGTGGCGTAATTCCAGCGCAGGTTGACCGATGCCGGATACTTGCCATTGGGAGCATAGCCGTCCTGCAAATGCTCGGTGCCGACATACGGCAGGGCCGTGCGGTAGCCGAGGTCATGGCGCAGGTAGCTCACGATGGCCTGCCGCCGGCCCGATTCGGCGCCCGGCTCCACACCGGCCCCGTTGTCGTGCACGATGCGCATGTTGAAAACATCCAGCGTCTTGCCCGATGCCGCAAGCAGGCCCTCGCGGTACGCGCGCGGGCTGATCGCCAGGCTCTCACGGTCGATCAGAGCGGGCGGCATGCCGGTATAGCGCGAGAGCCCCTGAACGACCGCGTCGCGCTCCGCGTTACTGAGGCCATCGACGTGCGCGAGTGCCGGCGCATAGACTTCCCGCACCCAGGTCTCGGCCTGAGCGCGGATATCGGCCGCGGAATCGCCCAGGTCCGGCGCCAGCTTTTTGTGATAAAGCGCGGTGGTGGAGCGGTCGACCGCGCGCAGCGCCTGCGCCAGGGCCGGCGAAATTACATCGCGGTTGAGGCCCGCCCCGCCCGAGATCAGTACCAGCGCCCGCAGCGGCAGGCCCTGCTCGAGGAGGCGATAACCAACGCTGCCGGCGCGCCCGGCGCCCCAGCTTTCGCCGGCGAGCAGCACGGGCTGACCCTCGGCCGCGTGCAGCAGGCGCCAGGCGCGCACGAACTCGGTCACCGAGGCCACGTCGCCGAGTGTGCCGTAGAACTCGTCCGCGTACTCGGTCATTACCGGACGGCTGAAGCCGGTGCCGACCGGGTCGACGAAGACGAGGTCGGTGGCCGTCAGCCAGGTATCTTCATTGTCGGTCAAGGCGCCATTGTGCAGCCGCCTGGGACCGGCGGCTTCGAAATGCAGCAGGGCCGAGTTGGCCCCCGGCCCGCCGTTCCAGACGAAGGCGAGGGGCCGCGGCTTGCCCTCTGCTTTGACGCGATAGGCAATATAGAACATGTAGCCGTGCGGCGCGCCGGTGGCGACGTCGCGGATGGCCACGCGGCCGGTCTCGGCCGTATACGCCAGGGTTTTGCCATTGACGCGTATATGGTGTTCGGTTCGAACCACGGGGTCTGCCGCGGCGCTCATCGCCGCTGCGGATTGCTCCGCCGGGGCTTGCACGGCGCACGCCGCAGCAGACATAAGCAGTGAGGGTAAAGCGACCGCCAACAGGACGGTTCCGATGACTCCCCGCGCCCTGACGGGCGTGGGTACGCGGCTGCGTGCTGGCATATTCATCCTCCTGCGCATGCCGTATCCGGCACACCGCTCTTGCGCGTCCACTGGTAGCCCGGGACTTCCCCGCCGT
Source organism: uncultured Gammaproteobacteria bacterium (assembly GCA_963774415.1). Lineage (GTDB taxonomy): Bacteria > Pseudomonadota > Gammaproteobacteria > Xanthomonadales > SZUA-36 > SZUA-36. The sequence continues at coordinate 6,124 of CAVZEU010000006.1, forward strand.
CTTCGGTCTCGTAGGTCGCCGGCCGGCGTTCGAAGCACGGCCCGAACGCGTTCGAGACCGGCACGTAACCTTCGCCGCCGAGCACCCGCGCCTTGAATTCAAGCGCTGCCTGCGGGCCCAACTCGGCGCTGATGGCCTGCATCCAGGCGTTGCGGTCGAACTTGAAGGCAGGCTCGTCGTGGCGGCGGCGGAAGATCGCGAGCGTCACGTCGTCGAGGTTGCGCTTGCCGTTCGAGCGCGCACGGATACGCGCGTCGAGGTCGGCGAAATACATCGTGCCGCGGGCATACGGCGTACTGCGGATCTCTTCATTGCGAAAACCCACCCTGGCAATGTCCTCGGCCGACATGTGGAGCGCCGGGCTGGTGTAATAACGCTCGGTCAGGCGGCCAATCGCGGCACCGTAGTCGGCCACGGATTCGAAACCGCCGCGCAGCGGCAGCACCAGCGTATAGTAGCTGGTCAGCCCTTCGCTGAACCAGGCCTTGACGCCCTGCGGGCCCTCGACCTGCCCGACCCACATGTGAATCATCTCGTGGATCAGGGTGCCGCGCGGTGCGGCGCCGTTCGTTTCCTCGCCGCTCCTGGGACCGCCCGAGAGCATGAAGGACGCCCCTAGTTCGGTGCCCGAGAAGTGCGTCAGCTTGGAATCGATGATCCGCATGAAGACACGGTAGCGCGGCGACGGTGACAAATAGCCGAAGAAATCCGCGAGCCAGGCGTAAACGGCGCCGAGGCGCTTCGACTCCACCGCCGGGTCGAAGGGGAAATGCCCCAGCCAGGTGGCGCTGAAGCCGTTGGCATCGCCGATGGCGGGCCATCGCCCGAGCGGCCCGGCCATGTACCAGCCCTGCCACAACTCCTTGGGGGCGCCGCTGAGTTCGAACTCTCCCATCCCCCAGCTGCTGATGCCGCTGGCGAAGGTCCTGAATGCGCTGAGATCCCAACGCACGCGCGAGAAGGTCGAGTCGGCATTTTCCGGCACCACCAGGAAGGCCGACCCGGCGCCGCTGACGCCGCCCGCGGTGGGCTTGATGTTGAACGGCGGACCGCGCCGGTCGGTGTGGCCCTCGACTGCGGTGAAATAACGCACGCGCACCGGGAAGCTGACCGCGCGCCTTGCCTGCCAGTGGCGGAAATAGGGGAAGCCGCCGGGTGATGCGGGATCGTCCTTGTGATCGAGTCGTACTGTGCCGTGCCGATCGGTCACTTCGAGTTGCATCACCCGGTCGGCGATACCGTAGGCGCCGTAATAGACCACCGGCGCGGTCAGGCGGAGCCGTTCGGCGCCTTTTTTGAGCCCGCCGTAGATCACAGAATCCACGGCGATCCCGGTGACTTTGTCGTGGCCATCGACCCTTGGTTGCAGCACCGCCTCGAAACGTGGCGGCGCGGCGGGACCTTCACGCAGCAAGTCCGTTTGCCGGGTGCAAGCGGGCAGCAATAGCGCCGCAATGGCCGCCAAAATCCATGGCCCCGGGCACAGCGCCCGCGCGCTTCGATGGCGGCCGGAAACCCGCTTCATTGCCGCACCGCCGCTGTAATGAAACGGCGCAGGTCAGCCGCCAGCTTCTTGCGGCTTTGATCGCCCAGGTACGCCATGTGGCCGGATTCGTAGTTGCGCAACGTTACCCGTCCGGCCGGCAAATCGTTGTGCGTCACCATGTACTCGGCGGCTCCGGCGGTTGTCACCAGGTCGTAATAGCCGCTGCCGACGAAAAGCCTGAGCGCAGGGTTGCGCCGCATCGCCACCGCCAGGTCACCGGCATAATCGCCACGCGACGGCACGCCGGGGCCGTGGCCCCAGTCCCAGCGGCCGTTTACCCGGTGGAACTCGATCGCCAGGTAGGGCTCCGGCAGGGTCACGCCCAGTTCATCGCGCAGGTGCAGGTTGACCGCGGCGACGAACGCCGGAACGTATTGCGCCATGGCCGGGTCGTCGGCCACCGGGTCGCCGCCGTCGGCGGCGAGCGGCAGCGTGAAGCGGGCGTCGTATTTGCCGACCTGCCGACCCGTGCCCTGCAACAGGTGCGCGGCGAAGATATCGGCCGTGATCCTCAGGTTCTCGGCAAGCACCAACTCCAGCGGCAGCCCCGTGAGTTCCGCCAGCCGCCGCGCCACCGCCTGCCGCGTCTTCTCGTCCAGGTCGGAGCCGGCGTACAGCGCCTGGATGTATTCGTTCGCGGCGAACGCCCGGGCCGCGTCGAACTGCTGCGCCAAAGTCTTTCCCTGACGGTCGACCTTGCCGTGGTACCAGGCCGCGGCCGCCAGCGACGGCAACGTGTTGGCCAGCGCGATGTCGCCGTCGGCATGACCGATCGCCTCGCCCAGCAGGATGACGCCGTTGAGCGTGATCGCGTCCATGTGGCCGGAACCGAACGGCCCGCCGGGCATGAGTTTCGCGACCACGGCCGCGCGCACGGTGCCGTAGCTCTCACCTAAAAGAAACCGCGGCGAGTTGAAACGGTCATGTCGCTGGAGCCAGCCGCGGATGAACTCGAGCGTCACCGCGGCGTCCTGCTTGACGCCGTAGAAGTCTTCCGCCTTGCCGGCGGGCAGCACGCGGCTGTAGCCGGTGCCGGGCGGATCGAAGATGACGATATCCGCCACGTCGAGCAGGCTCTCAGCGTTGTCGGCCAGGTGGAACGGCGGCACCGTCCGCGGCTTGACGGCGTCTTCGAAATCCACGCGGCGCGGCCCGGCCAGCCCCATTTGCAGCCACAGCCCGGCCGAGCCCGGCCCGCCGTTGAAAACGAACAGCACCGGCCGCTGGCCGCCCTTTTGGCCGTCCTCCAGAAAATAATTGGTGCTGACGATGCTGGCGATCTTTTGCCCGCCCGGATCGGTGACGAAGGTTTCCTCGACCAGTGCGCGGTATTCGAGCCGCCGGCCGTCGATCCGGGCCTGGCCGTGCGATTCGAAGCGGTAAGGGGCATGGCCCGGTGCGGACTGGGTTGCGCCGCCCCCGGCCGAAGCGCCCGCCGCCAGCAGGAGCGCCGCCCCCGCGACCGCCGCTTGCAGCATGATTTTACCTGTCCTCATCATCGCCTCCCCGCCCACTGCGCTTCGATACGTCTCTCATCAAATGCCGCACTCGGCATCCGGCACACCCTCCACGCGCCGCCACAAATACGCCTTCACCGCCTCGCCCCGGGGCAGGTACTGGACCTCGAATTCGCGCCCGTCCCGCCGCAGTTCGAGCCCGAGCGTCTTTTCCGGATCGCTCTGCACGGCCTCCAGCGGCACCGGCTGGACGATGACATCGCCATTGCGGATACCCGCTTTTGCGGCCTCCGAACCGGCCTTCAACCCGGCTACCACGCGCGGCTCGTCGAACAGGCTCTCGCGTTTAAAACCCAGATCGAAACGCCGCACCTGCTGCTCATGACGGGCGAAACAGGGGCCGAAGGCGCCGCTTGGCGGCACCACCAGCTTCCCGGCCAGCATTGAATCCAATGCCGCACCGCCCGCCGTGCCGAGCTCCGCGACGAGCAGCTCACGCCAGGTCTCTCCCGTGACGTCTTTCCCGGCGAGCCGCCTGGCGACGAAGGCCTTTAACAGGTCGTCGAGCGAACGTTTGCCGGCCGAATGCTCGCGCACGGCGGCGTCGACGGATGCGAAGTACAGCGAGCCGCGCGTATACGGCAGGCTGCGGATGCGGGTGTCACGCCAGAAACCGCGGGCGATATCGCCGTTCGGCACCGTGTTGAGCGCGTTGGTGTAATAGCTCAGCGCCGACTTGTTGACGCTTTCGAGGAACTCTTCCGGCGTGAACAGGCCGCTTTTCAGCAACAGCCGGCGCGTGTAGGTCACGGTCATGCCCTCGGAAAACCAGGTCGTGCTGCCGGGCGGGCCGCCGAGCGACGGAACCCAGTTGTGCACGGTCTCGTGGGCGATGGTCTCGCGCAGGCTCGAGCCGTCGGTTTGCGAGTCCGGGTACGATACCAGGAAGGATTGCATCAGGGCCGCCCCGCCGCCCCCCGGGTACGGGTTACCGCGCATCAGCACACGGAACGGGGGCGGCTCGGTATCACCGAAAAACTTCGCGATGGCGCCGTAGGCCTTCTCGGACCACTCGAGCAGCGCCGCCGCGTCGAAACGCGGCGTGCCGATCCAGTAGCCGCTGAACTTCGCGCCCGCCCGCTTCTCGGGGTAGCGGCCCAGCGGGCCCGCCATGAAGTAACTCGCGATCAGGCGGTCCACCGGCCCCGGCGCGCGGGTGTCACCTTCGCCGAAGCTCGAAACCCCGATCGAGCCGGGCGCGAGTTTGCCCAGCTGCCAGTGAATCTCGATCATGAAGGGCCGCGACGTGTCGGGCATGACGATGAAGGTATTGCCCGCGCCGCTGAAGCCTCCACCGGCAGCGCGCAGGTCGAAGGGCGGGCCGGCGCCAAGCTTCGGCACCAGCAGCCTGATCGGCGCCCGGTAGATCACCGTCACCTTGCCGCTCAGCGCGCGCGCCGCGGTAAAGCGGCGGTAATAGATAAAGCCGCCGGCGTCCGGGTCGTCGACCGTCACCGTCAACGCCGCCGGACCCTCGGCGTCGCTGACCGTCACGTCTTCACTTTCGTAAGCGACCCCCGGAACGCCGGCGAATTGGGCGGGTATGCGCAAAAACGGCTTGCCTTCGTCCCAGCTCATACCCGTGATGCGGGTCGAAACGTCGACCCAGGCCGGATCGCCCGCAGCGTCGATCCCGCCCGGCGCCAACGTAATGGAGAGCAGCGGCAGGGCCGGCGGTGCGTCGGGCTGCGCCGCGGCGATCAGCGGCAGCAACACCAGCCACAGCAGGGCCGCACCGACGAGGCCGGCCCGCAAACGATGGAAATAGGCTTGTCTCACAGCGATACTTCCTCCGGCAGTGGTGTCGCCAGGCGGCGGTTCCTCAACAGGTAGTAAACGAGGCCCAGCATGGCCCAGCCGGCCAGGATTGCGTAGGGACGCCAGTCCGCCTTGAGGCCGAGCGCAATGACGGCCAGGGCGCAAACCACGCTGGTCCAGGCCCAGGCCTGCATCGCCCCGGTACCCAGCTTGAACGGAGCCGCGTTGTATAGCTCGCGGTGGCCGCTGACGACCCGCGTGGCGGCAAAGCTGGTCGCGGCGTATTTGAAAAGCGTCGGGATATTGACCGCCAGGAACAGGAACACCAGGTCCAGCGGCAGCAACAGCCCCAGCGCGCAGAGGACGAACACCGTGGTCGTTGCGACGTGCGGCGTGCCCCATCGCGGATGCACGCGGGCCAGTGCCGGGGGCAGGATACCGCTGCGGCCCATCGCGAAAAGCGAGCGCGAGAAGATCAGCGAAATGGCGTTGAGCGAGGTGCCGATTGCGACCGTGGCGCTGACCAGGATCAGCGGCTGGCCGTAACGGCCCAGCGTCGCGACCGCCATGTCCAGCAGCGGCGCCCCGCTCCGGCCCAACGGGCCGGCGCCGAGCACCGCGATCGCCGCCGCGGCCACGGCGAAGTAGATCATTGCGGTCAACAGGATCGACAGGCCGATGCCCAGCGGAATCGTGCGCGGCGCGTCTTTCACCTCCTCGCCCACCTCGGTGGCGGCTTCGATACCCATGAACAGCGACACCATCAGCGGCACCGCGGCCAGCACGCCGCCCCAGCCGTGCGTCAGCACCGGTCTGAAATTCGCCGCCTGCCCGTGCGCGAACGCGGAGGCGACCAGCACCGCGCAGGTGGCCAGCAGGACGAAGACCATCAGCGTCTGCCCGCGCGCCACCAGCGAGACGCCGAGCGTGTTCAGCACCCAGAACAGGCCCAGCACGGCCAGCATCGCCGGCTTCAGCGGCAACGGCACGACGGCCGACCAGTACTTGACCAGCACCAGCGCGAATAGCACCAGCGCCGCGGTGCTGCCGGCCGCACGCAGCCAGCCGATCAAAAAACCGACGAAGGGGTGGACGAAACGCCGCGACCACTCGTACGAAGCGCCGGACACCGGCGCGGCGGAACCCATGAAGGCGTAGGTGACCGCGAACAGTACCATCGGCAGGCCGGCGATCAGCATCGCCAGCAACATGCCGGGGCCGGCCAGTTTCGCCCCCGGCGCCACGATCGAGAAGATGGCGACGCCGATGGCCGTGCCGGCGCCCAGCGAGACGATGCCCCACAAGGTGACGCCCTGCTGCAGCCGGCCCCCGGCGCCGCTCATCGGCTCGCCGCCCGCTCGAGCGTTTTGTGCACGAAGTCGCGGATGTCGCGGCACAGCGCCGCGCGGCCCGGCTCGTCCTCGAATACGGTGTGCCCGGCGTCGAAGCCGGCGAACTCGAAGCGGTCGGGCGCGGCGTCGATCTGGTTGACGGTATAGCGCGCCGCCATGATCGGCACGCCCATGTCGAAAACGCCGCCGCCGACGAACACGCGCAGGGTCGGGTTGCGCTGCATCGCTTCCTGCAGTTGCGGCGCCGCGGTGTAATAGGTTTTCAGCCGGCCGCTCTTCTGTCCATAGTCCCACTTCATGTTGAGGTCCAGGTTCAGCGTCCGGTAGGGCCAGGGGGCGTGTACGCCGAGCTGGCCGGCGAAATACTCGTCCAGCAACTCACCGCTGCTGCGGCCGCCGGGCCGGCCCGCCATCGCCGGATCGTTGCCGGGCGGGCGCTTGTCCCTGTACTCGGCGATCGGGCCCTTGGCGCGGCCGTCCAGTTTGCCCACGCGAATGCCCTGCGCGCCCAACAGGCGGTCGCCGAACTCGCCGCGGTCGACGCGCAGGTTGTGCGCCAGGATGTAGTCCTCGGGCAGACCGATCAAGGCCGACATGCGCCGCGCGACCGAGGCCTTCTCCTGCGCGCCGATGGTGTGGCCCTTGTACAGGGCCGCGGCGTAGTCCGCCTGGGCGAATTGCGCGGCCGCGTCGAAGACCTCCTGGTAGCTGCGTCCCTCCCGGTCGACGACGCCGTGGTAGGCGGCGGTCGCGGCCATGCTCGGCAGCACGAAAATGTAAGGAAGGTTGTTGCCGACCACCTCGGTGCCGGCGGTGAAATCCAGCGCCGGGGAAAGCAGCAGCAAACCGCTGATCCTGACGTTTTTGGCCTGTGCCGCCATCGCCACGGCGCGCGTGCCGCCGTAGCTCTCGCCCAGCAGGAAAACCGGCGAGCCGGCGCGGCCGTTCTGGTCCAGCCAGGTCCTGACCAGGTACAAGACCGCGTTCGCGTCCGCTTCGATCCCCCAGAACTGCCCACCGGCGTCCTTGTCCAGCAGCCGCGTGTAGCCGGTGCCGGCCGGGTCGACGAAGACCATGTCGACGGCATCGAGCGGGCTCAGCGGGTCGGGCGCCAACGCGCCGTCATCGTCGCCGTGTGGGCGCCGCATCGGTCCGATGCCGAGATGCAGCGGCGACGACGAAGCGCCGGGGCCGCCGTTGAACAGGAACAAGACGGGGCGATTGGCCTGCGCGCCGGGGTCGGTGCGCAGGTAGGCGGTCGCGAACATCGTCGCCGCCGGTTGGCCGTCCTTGCCGTTCAATACCAGTTCGCCGGCGATGGCGTCGTAGCGGATGGCCGTGTGGCCGAATTCACCGCTGTGATGGGTCCGCACCGGGGCGATCAGGGGCGCGTCGTCGACCCGGGTCGGCGCGAACCAGGGCGAGGCCGGTTGCGCCGCGGCCGGGCCGAAAGCCGACAGCGCCAGCGCCAGCAGCGCCAGCCGGGCAAACGCGCGTACGCGCATCGAGTTACAACGGGCGGGTGGCGCCAGGGTCATCGCGCCCCTCCCGGGGCACGCACTTCGGGCGGCGCCGCGAACGGTTCGATACCGAGCGCCTGGTAAATCTCCTGCGGATAGTAAATGACGCCGCCGCGGCTGGTCAGGCGCACCTGGCGGATCGCGCTGATGTCCTTGACCGGGTTGCCGGGCACCAGCAGGAAGTCGGCGTACTTGCCCACCTCGATGCTGCCCAGGTCCCACGTCTGCCCCAGGTAGCCGGCCGCGCCCATGGTCGCCATCGTCAGCGTGTCCGCGGCCGGTATGCCCGCGTTGACGTACAGCTCGAGTTCGCGCTCGACGGTAAACCCGCTGGTGTCGTCGGTGCCGACCAGCAGCCGAACCTGCCTGTCATAGAGCAGCTTCATCACCCGCAGCAAGGTGCCAAAGGCGGCGCGGTACGCGGCATCGTCACCCGGCTCGTTGAGCGGCACGAAGGTGCGCTTGCGGTAGCGCTGGTAGCCGATCGGCATGTGCGAGAGGTAGGCGCCGTCACCGGGCGGCACCTCGCCGGCGCGGCTCAGCATCAGCCGTTCCAGGATCACCGACGTGGTGCCCAGCGCGGTGCCGTGCTCGCGCATCAGCTCGATCGTCTTTTGCACCGGCGGGCTGTTCAAATCGAGGTGGGCCGCACGTTTCATCGCGGTCAGGCGCAGGGTCGTGCGCGTGTCCTCACCGGGTTGCAGCAGCCAGCCGAGCATCAGCTGATTGATGTGGGCGATCGCCTTGTAGCCGTCCCTGATCACCTCATCCGGGCTCATGAACGCCGGCACGTGGCCGGTGACGCTGAGGCCGTGCTCGTGGGCCTCTTCGATGATCGGCGCCACCCACTCCGGTTGCATGGAATTGTAGATCTTGATTTCCTTGTAGCCGCGCGCGGCATACCAGCGCACGGCCTCCAGTGCCCCCGCTTCCGAGTCGGTAACGATGCCGATGCGCACGGAATACGGGCTGCGCGCCTCGATCAGGCCGTCCGGGCTGATACGCGGCCCGGCCAGTTTTCCATCGCGAATGCCGCTGCGAATCTCCGCCAGCAGCTTGTTGTCGTTGCCCATGTCGCGCGTCGAGGTGACCCCGACTGCGAGGTAGAAAAGACCGCTGGTCATCGAGCTGTGGCTGTGCATGTCGTAAAGGCCCGGCACCAGCGCTCCGCCCGCACCGTCGACCAGCACCTCGGTGGCCGCATCGCCCGCCTCCGCGGGCCCGATGGCGGCGATCCTGCCGTCCTTGACCAGCACCGACACCGGCTGGCCGAGGGTCTTCGCTCGGCTGTCGAAAACGCGCACGTTGCGGTAACGGATGGGCGCCGAATAGCTGTGCGCCAGCTTGTCCTGCAACTGCTCCAAGCGCCGCTGCTGATAGTCGCGCGCCCATTCCTGCAGGCGCGGCACCGACGCCTCGTAACCCTTGCGGACCAGGGCGCCGCGGCCGCCGAGGCTGGCGAACAGCCGCCGCGATGCGTCCAGCGCGACCAGTTGCGGCTGCAACTGGATGCCGAGGACCTGGTAGACGGTCACCGGCGTTTTGTCATTGCCCACTTCCAGGTTATCCAGCGTTTCCAGTCGCATCTTGCCGGACGGCAGCACGGCCAGCGTATGCCCGGGCGCGTCCAGCAACGCGCGCACGTACATGCCGAGCGCCCACGGGCTCGAATCGCCGCCGATGTACATCATCGGCTGCGGTGATTTCACGCTCCCCTTGTCGGCCTGGCTGTGCCACTTGGCTTTGCCGCCGCTCCAGCGGTAGGCCTCGTCCACGTCGGCGCCGAACAGCGACGAGCCGCTGATCTTCCAGCTCAGCGGGAATCCGTTCTGATCCAGCTCCACGGTCTCCTGGATTTTCGGCCCGCGGCCGTTGTCGTCGACCGCGTAGGCGACGTCGACCCGGTTGCCGGTTCGGATCGCGTCCAGCGTACCCACGACCTCGCCGTTGGCGATGGCGAGGAGGTGGTTGCTGTCATCGGCGCGGGCCGGCAGCGTGAAACCGAGGAGAATCAAGCCCAGCAGCAGGATGGAGGAAACGGCGGCGGGAAATGCGGTGCGGTCAGTCGAGGTTTTCATATGCGTTGCCAGTGTCCGGTTTGTGGTGGTGCTGCCGCTCCGTGCCCTCCCTGCGTCCGTTCATGCCGAGTGCTGCCTGAGCGCGGCCTGCTTGCGGTATTCCTTCAGCCCACGGGTGACGTTCCCCAGGGCCCGGTCGAGTTCCTGTTGCGGCAGCGCGAAACCGATGCGGATATGACCGGGTGCGCGGAAGAGTTCGCCCGGCACGACGATAACACCGTAGCGGTCCGCCAGCCACGAGGAAAAGGACTGGGTATCTTCGATACCTGCCAGGCGCGGGAACGCGATGCAGCCGTAGTCTGGCAAAACCCCCGTCACCAACCCATCGGCGCGCCAGCGCGCGAAATAGTCTTCCATCACCGGCCGGGCCGCGGCCATCACGCCCTGCCAGTAGGACTCGAAGGGTTCGTTGTTCTCCATCACCAGCGCGGCCACGGCGTGCGACAGCTTCGAGACGCCGAATTCGAACTGGTTGTTGAGCGCGCGCACGGGCTCCAGCAGCCTGGGGTCGGCCACGATCCAGCCGCAGCGCAGCGTGCTGAGGCCATAGATCTTGGTCAGGCTGCTGACGCTGACCAGGTTCGGTGCGAGCTGCGCCGCGCTGCGCGGGCGGACTTCGCGGTCGGCGTAACCGCCATAGACCTCGTCGACGATGACCGCAATGTCGTGCCGTTCAGCAATGCGCGCCACCTCGAGCAGCACGTCCTCGCCGGTTAGCATGCCCGAGGGATTATGCAGGTTGGTCAGCACGATCAGGCGGGTGTTGCCGCGGATGCGCCGCTCAATCTCGTCCGGGTCGATCTCGAAACGCGCACCCTTGCGGTCAAAGCAGTCTACTTTTGCATTCAGCACGTGCGCGATGTCCTCGAACAGATCGAAGCCGGGCGTTTCGACCAGCACGTGGTCGCCGGGCGCAAGATAGGTGCGGTAGAGCAGGGACAGCGCGCCCGTCGCCCCGGTCGTGGGCAGGATGTGATCGACGTCCGTTTGGTAATCCTGCGCCAGTTGCTTCAGTACGAACGGGTTGCCGGCGACGAAAACGCTGGCGTAGCGCGAGGTGATCGGTTCACTGAAGCCGGAGGCCACGGTCCGGCGCAGCAGTTCGACCGGCTCTTCCACCGAAGAGCCGAACAGCATGCCGGCGTCTTCGTGGCTGTTCATGGCGTGGTCGATGGCGCGCCGCACCCACTCGACGTAGGCTTCACCACCCGCACCCGCCATCACCGTTGCGTTGACGGGTTTCACTGCTGTGTCGGGAAACTGCTTGTCATGGGGAACAAATTTACTGATCGGCGCCGAAATAGCTATTCAAACTTTGGTACATAGACCGAGGTTTGCGCATAATCTCTCCCCCCGGGGCGGGCAGTTAAGGCAGCGCCATGCGCAATGGGCGCCCGTCAGCCCGTCGCGCTCGCCCGCTGGTGCAGATACTGGGCGGCCGCGAGGTCCTGCACGATGTGGCCCAGTGACTTGTACAGGGTGATCTGGGCGGCGGCCGCCCGGCCGGCCGCACGGCCGCCGAGGACTTCGCCGATTTCCGCCAGGATGTGGTTGTCGTCTATGAGGCCCTCTTCCTTCGCCCGCAGGAACTCGGCGGCGGCCGCCAGCGCCGAGGGCCGGTACTCGACAAAGTAGGCGCTCGCTTTGACCAGCTGCGGGTCGATTTCGACCGGCCCCGCAAAACTCGAGCCGACCGCGTTGATGTGCGTTCCCGGCCTGATCCAATCGCGCAGCAGGATCGGCTCGGCCGCGCCGGTGACGGTGCATATGATGTCCGCTTGCGCGGCTGCCGATTCCGGGTCGGATTGCGCCGACACGTCCAGTCCGGTCTGTTCCGCCATGCGTTCGGCAAACGCCCTGGCGGTCTCCGCGGAACGGCCCCAGACGAGGACTCTTGAGATATTGCGCACCAGCGGAACGGCGATGGTGTGCGCCTCCGCCTGGGTGCCGCAACCGAAAATGGCGAGTGTTTCCGCGTCCTCGCGGGCGAGTGCATCGGTGGCCAGCGCGGTCGCACAGGCGGTGCGGATGCGGGTGATTTCATGGGCATCGGCGACGCATACCACCGCACCCGTTTGCTCTTCGAACAGGACCACCACGCCGCGGTGGGCCGTGCGCCCGCCCCGGTCCGGATCCGGGAAAACGCTGGCGAGCTTGGCGCCGAACCCCGGCTCACCGGTGGCCATGCCCGGCATGAGTCCGAAGAGGCAACCCTTGCGCACCTCCGCGATGCTGCGCAGCGGCTGCTCCCGGGAGTCCGCCGACAGCCCGGCCATCGCCTTGCGCATGGCCGCAATGCAGCCGGGGAAATCGAGCAGGCGGCGAACCTCGGCAGCGCCATAAACCGCGAAATCGCTCATTGGCCGCTGCCGCCGTTCGTTGCTGCGACCAGGCTGCGCAGGTCAGCCGCCATGGCCTTCGCGCTGGCCTCGATCGAATACGCCATATGCCCGCCGGGGTACACCTTCAGGCTGACCTGCTCGCGCGGCCAGGTTTCCTGCTCGACCAGGTAGCGCGACGCGCCGACGGTCGTCATCGTATCGTAAAGGCCCGCCGCCACCAGCACCCTGGCCGCCGGGTTCTTTTGCAAGAGCACGGACAATGCGTCGCCGTAGGCGAAGCGGGCGAACGGGCTGTTGCCGCCCCAGCCCCACTCGGCCAGGCTCTTGACCGGTGACGCGGTGACGTACTGCTCCGCGGAAGGCACACCCAGGTCGGTGACGAGATAGCCGGCGAAGGCCTTCGCCAGTGTCTCCGCCACTTTACCGGCGGGGTCGGGCGGCGGCTTGCCGTCACTTTCTGCTTCGGCTTTGAGCGCGGTGACGTAACGCCCGTCGCTGCGGCCGATGATCCTGTTTTCGTCCTTGAACAACTCGACGCGGTATTCCTCCTTGGACACGCGCAGCCGCTTGGCGATGAACACCTGCGCCGGCAACCCGGTGAATTGCTGCAGGCGGCCGGCGACCCGGGCCAATTCCGCCGGCGGCAGCCGGTTGCCGCGGAACAACGCGTCCAGGTAGTCGGTGCGTGCATAGTTCCAGGCCTCCTCGACGAATTGGTCGAGGCCGGCGCCGCCGGTCTGCGCCTTGCCATGGTACCAACCCAGGGCCGCCAGCGTCGGCAGCGATACGACGTAGCTGATGATATTGTCCGGGCGCTGTGCATACTCGATGATGTTCACCGCCTGGCCGAAAAGAACGACGCCGGCGGCAAGAACCGGTGGTTGCAGTTGCGCCAGCTGTTTCGCCGTTTCTACCGCACGGTTGGTGCCGTAACTCTCACCGAAAATATAGACCTTTGAGCCCTGCCGCTCGCGGGCCCGCAACCAGCCGGCGATGAAGGCGGCTGTTTCCTGGCCATCCGCGGCGATCGAGAAATAGTCCTGCAGCGCTTTGCCGGGCAGCGTGCGGCTGAAACCGGTGCCGGCCGGGTCGAAATAGACCAGGTCCGTCACGTCCAGGATCGAATACGGGTTGTCGATAAGCGGCGCGGCTTTCGGATCGGCCGTGAGGTCGTCGGCGAAAGCGACCCGCTTGGGCCCGAAGGCGCCCATGTGCAGATATACCGAAGGGGAGATCGGGCCGCCGTTGAACACGAACATGACCGGCCGCGGCGCGGCGCCGGCGGGTCTGTCGGCCACGTAGGAGGTGCTGACGATGCGGGCGCCGGGCTTGCCGTCAGCGTCCTTGACGTCGATGGCGCCGACGGTCGCCGTGTAGGCCACGCGTTTGCCACTGAACGTGCCCGCATGATGCGTGACGTACGGAAATTCTAGCCCCGTGAGCGGCTTTTCGTTCGGTGAAGGCTCGTCCTTCTTCGCTGCCGCCTGCTCAGCGGCCGCCCCGGGCTCGGCCTGAGCGGCGCTGCTTTTGGCCACAGCATCCGCCCGCGTGAGGGGATGGGAGAAGAACACGATCAACGCCGTGCCGAAAATAATGAGTATTCGAGAGATCACCGCTGAGACTACCCGTCGTTCCGAGAATTCAACGTCCACGGTATCCAGTATCGGTGAAATTTGCTATTCCGCTTTTGCACTGGCGTTGGGCAGGCGTGCATAAATTTGCCCCGTTACGAACGGGCCGGGGGATATCTAACCTGCCTGTCGCTTCCGCGCCAACTGGGCATTCCATGAGTATCGTCTGGATGCATCATCTGATTCTATGGGAATAAATTGCATTGACAACGTCTGCACAGCACGGCCGGGGTGGCGGTTACTGTGTTCGGGACACGTTCAAGCCATTCATGGGCACTCGGCATCCGTTCCCGACGGATGCACGGTCCCGCCCACAGACAACCGTCACCCCGGTCATCCGCCGTGCGACCTTGCAGCCCTGATTGCCGCACGCAGCAGCCGTCGGATGTTCATTTCGGGTAACCTCGAGGCGCCGCATTCAGGCGAACCGTTCAGGGGTGTCATGGACGGGATGCCCATGACAGGCCGCCCAGGGCACGACGCCCTGTGAGGCCGGTCCCGTTAGAACGGGACGGCTGTGCGGGCAGCCCGCAGGGCCGCCGGGTCGGGAACACGAAATGAACGGTCGGCAATTGCTGTCATCGTTGAAAGCGACAAAATCGTGTGCCTGACGCCCCATATCCCGGCAGTGGGCTAATCGCCTTGGCTCGGCTGCACACCGGTCAGAGGAATCTCGGTGGTGGACTTGAGTTCCGCCAGCGTGACCGTGGACTGGATGTCCTCGACGCCGGGCAGCTTGAGTATCGTTTCGAAGATGAACTTCTGGTACCACTCCAGCGACCGCGCCAGTATTTTCATGACGATATCCATCTCTCCGAACACGGTATGGCATTCGAGGATCTCGGGGATGACCTGGATGTGGCTCAGAAACTCCGCCCGCTGCCGCTCGCTCAGGGTCGCCATCTTCAAATAGGCGATGATGTACAAACTCGGCCCGAACTTCGTGCGGTCCAGGATGGCCACCTGCCGCTTGATGAAGCCCTCGTCCTTCAGGCGCTGCAGGCGCCGCCAGCACGGCGATTGCGACAACCCCACCTTCTCGGCGAGTTCGTTCGTGCTCATGGAGCAATCTTTTTGCACGTGTTCGAGAATTCGGAGATCAAATCTTGTGAATCCTTCTGTCATGGAAATATTTTATGTTTATAACACGGCAGGCACAACTTGAATTTTCAGCAACCTGGCCGCGACCGGCTGTCCGCTTTAGGTCCCGCCGCGCATTTTTTATGCACACCCGCTGTCAAAACCCGCGTATTCGCATGGGATTTGCGCCTGCGGGCGTTTACCCTATTGTCACCACGGCTACAAGACAAGACGATGAAACTTTCCCGCAGAAACCTGCTGCTGGCCGCCGGTTCCCTGCCGCTGGCAAAGTACGCGCTGGCGTCCGGAGCGGCGGCGCCGGCCCCGATCAAAACCAAACTGCCGTTCAAGGAAGGCTGGCTTAATAGCGGTCTCACCTACCTCAACTCCGGGTCGCAGCACCCGCTCAGCATCGGCGCCCGGGCCGAAGCTTACAAGTACCTGTCCCACCGCGCCCTCGACCCCGAGTTGGCGGACTATGACCGCAATGACCATGGCCTGATGGAGAAATACGCGAAACTGGTGAATGCGGACCTCAACGAGATCACGTTCGTGCAGAGCACGACCGCGGGTGAGCAGATGATACTGCGCGCGCTGGGCCTGCCCGAGCCGGGCAGGCACATCGTCACGGACACCCTGCATTTTTTCGCCTCGCTGCCGCTCTACGAGGAGATGGCGCGCCAGGGCATGAAAGTCACGTTCGTGCGCGCCCGCGACGGCCGCATTCCGCTCGAAGACATGGAAAAGGCCATCACGCCAGGCACCCGGCTGGTCTCGCTTTCATTGGTCTCCACCATCAACGGCTTCCAGCACGACCTCAAAGCGGTCTGTGACATCGCCCACAAAAACGGCGCCCTGGTCTACGCCGACATCATCCACGCCGCCGGCTGCGTGCCGGTGGACCTGCACGGCACCGGAGTCGATTTCGCCGCCGGCGCCAGTTACAAGTGGCTCATGGGCGAATTCGGGCTCGGCTTCCTGTACGCCCGCAGGTCGGTGCAGCCGCAAATCAAGCGGACCAACTACGGCTACTACGGCATGAGCGCCTTTCAGCCCCATGTCTACCCCTTCGACCCGCCGGGCGACAGCGTCGCCGACTACGCGTTCGAAGACAGCGCCACCGGTCAGTTCGCGCTGGGCACCCATTCGCACACGGTGATCCCCATTCTCAACCACTCGCTGGACTACATCCTGAAAGTCGGGGTGGAGAACATCCAGGCTCACGCGCAGACGCTGGTGTCCCGGCTGAAGCAGGAACTGCCGGAACGCGGTTTCACGCTGATGACGCCGCTGGAGGCGAAAACGCCGATCGTGACCTGCGTGCTCGAAAACGCGAGGGAGAAACTCGGCAAGAAACTGAAGGACGCCAAGGTGGTCATTACCGTTTCGCGCAACCGCTTCCGCATCACGCCGTCGGTCTTCAACGACATGGACGACATCGACCGCTTGCTGAGCGTGCTCGGCCGCGCCTGATTCAAGGCCTGTAGGAAAAATGCCGGACCCACCAGGTTAGCGGGTCCGGGTTTTGCCGGGTTCGGGCCACCGCGGACTTGTGCTCCGCGGCGCGCGCTCGATAGTTTCCCTCCTAAAAGCGGGCGGTGGCGCCCACGAACCAGCGCCGGCCGAGGATGTCGCCGTGCGACAGGGTCGGGTAGGACGGCTCCTGGTCGGTGAAGTTGATGACGCCGGCGCGCAGCGACAACATGTCCGAGATATCCCACTGGGCCGATAACGAGTGCGTCAGGTTGTCGGAGATGTGGGGGTGCGGGTTGTTCTCGATGGTGGCATCGGGGCCGGCCTTCACGCTGCTCAGGTAAAACGCCTGGTAGCTCAGGGTGAGGGGGCCGACCGCCCAGCGCGCCGTAAAGCGACTGACCCAGTCTGGCTGGGTCACGGTGTTGTCCTCGCGCACGAACGCGGTGCCGGTGACGGAGGTCTCGTAGCGCGCGTTGTGGGTCACATCCAGCGTCAGCCCCAGATGCCCGGCGCCGGGACTGAGCCACTCGTCAAGCGGCATCTGGTAATCGAGCACGTAGTATTCGCCCCGGTACTCGACGACACCGGCGTTGAAGGTGGTCGAGCGCGCGCTGATCACGGTGCCCGCGGGGTATTCGAGCGTGCCCGTGGTAGCACGTACGAACGTGTTGCAAACATCGGTGGGCTGCGGCGAGGAGTCATAGCAGGCGGCCATGAAATCGGTCGGCTCGAACGCGGACAGGCCGTCCGTCAGGTCGATCTCGATGCGATCCACCGAGAAGGTCAGGCCTGGCACGAAGCGCGGCTGCAGCACGACACCGTAGGTCCAGGTCTTGGATATCTCGTTGCGCAGGTTCGGGTTGCCGCCGGTGGTCACCTGCGCCAGCGTGAAGTTTTCGGCCGGGTCTTGGAAATCCGCCAGCGCGCCGTATTCCGGATGCGCGGCGAACTCGGCCGCGCAATTGGCCTGCCGCACGGATGGATTGGGCCCGCCCGTGATGCGGTCCGCGTCACAGGGGTCGTAGCCGACGGCATCGGCGCCCACCGATACGGGGGCGACGAGTTGCGTCAGGGTCGGCGCGCGGAAGTTGCGGCTGCGCGTGACGCGGAAAGTGATGTCCTTGACCACCTGCCAGCGCAGGCCGACGCTCCACACCGATTCGGTGCCGGCGATGGAATTGTCGACATAACGGTAAGTGCCGTTGAATTCGAGCACCTCGAAACCCGGCAGCGGACGGTCACCGCCGAGGATCGGCGCCAGCACTTCGGCCGAGAATTCGTCGGTGTGATAGGAACCCGATTGCGGTACTTCCATGACGCCCTGGCCGACCAGTCCCTGCCGGTTGGCCACGTACGGGGTGAAATCCGATTTCTCGTAACGGTGCTCATAGGCGATCACGCTCTTGACATCACCGGCCGGCAGCGCGAACAGGTTGGTGCCGAGCGTCGCCAGGAAATCGAACTGGTCGTTGGTATAGCGCTGACCGCTGAGCACGGACACGTAGGCCGACGCTTCCGGGCTGATGTTGCCGGGGCCGAACGGATTGATCGGCGCGCAGGCGGGATCGTCGTTGGTGGGATCGCCGTCGACGTTGATCAGGCAGGCCGGGCCGTTCGCGCTGGGCACGGCGAAGATGGCATTTTCGAATCTGGCAACGTCGGCGTCCCAGGTGTGGGTATCGCCCTTGACCCGGCCGTAGGTGCCCTGCACCGTCCAGCTCCAGTCGCGTCCAGCCGTATTGAATGCACCATCGGCGCCGAGCAATCCGAAATACGTCTTGGTGGTCGTGGTCTGGATGTTGGACGGGAACAGGTCGTAGTAGAAGTGCCGGGAAAGCCATAGCGGCGCGCCGTGCGCGAAGCCGGGGTTGGCCTGGCTCAGGGCCGCGACGGTGTCGGCGGTCAGGAACGGATTGAAATTGAAAATCATGATGGCGCCGTTCGGCGGCGAGGCGCCGTTGAGGACGGTGCGCGGGTAGCCCTGCGGGATTTCCTTGCCTTGGGTGTGCGCATACAGCAGTTCGGCCCGCAACGTGACCTTGTCGCTCAGATCGTAATGTCCGACGGCCATGGCGTTATAGCGTTCCACGCCGGTTCTCAAGCCGGCCAACTCGCTGTAACGGAAACCGTCACCACCCTGCGCGAACGGGATTCCGAGAATCTGGCCCGGGTCATACGGAATCAGGCTGCCGTCGGCGGCGAACTGCACCGGATGGCCATCGACCAGGGTCAATGCGAACGGCGGCGGTGCCGGGATGTTGTAGACGATGCCGTTGCCGTTGAAATTCCAGAAGTGCGCGTCGAGGATTTCCTGCACGGATGGAATGCCGTCGTTGGGCCCGGTATCTGCCGGATTGCCCTGCGTGATTCGTGACAGGTTGCTGCGCTTGCGGTCGCTGAAGGCCAGCCTCGGCGAGGACGCGTACTCGGCGTCGATCGCGAAATTGCCGCGGTTGTCATCGAAGTTCGTTCCCCAGGTGAGACGGTAGTTCTGCTGCTCGTAGTCGCTGCGGCTCGAATCGCCGTATTGGGCATCCAGTTCGAGCCCGTCGAAATCCGTCTTCAGCATGTAGTTGACGACGCCGGCGATCGCATCGGAACCATAGACGGCCGCGCCGCCGGCCTGCACGACCTCGATGCGGTCGATCAGACCGACCGGGATGATATTGGCATCTACCTGGGCGTCTCCCAGGCCCACGCTCGAGGTGACGAAACGGTGGCCATTGACCAGGGTCAGCGTACGCCCGGCGCCGAGCCCGAACAGGTTCGGGAACTGCTGGCCGGTGCCGCTGGAGTCACCATTTCCGGGCGCCTGGTTCAACTCCGGCGCGTTCGAGGTGAATTCGTTCAGGGCGTCCGCGGCCGTGATGTAACCGCGCTCGGCAAATTCTTCGGCGCCGATGGTTCCCACCGGTGCGACCTGGTCCGCCGCAGAGCGCTTGATGCGCGATCCCGTGACAAGCACTTCCTCCAACTCACCGGCTTTATCATTGTCGCTGGCCTGGTCCGTATTGTCCTGGTCTGTGCCGGCCTGGTTCTGCGCCAGGACGGGCTGCGCCGCCAAGGCCAGTATCAACATCAAAGCAGCGAAAGGTAACGCCGCCAGGATTTTCGATATTTCCCGTCTCATGCCCTCGTCTCCTCTAGAAACCCGTTTCCCGCAACGGTCTGGTTTACGTTGATTGTCCCCGCATCGTGCCACGCCAGGGTGGGCCTGGCCGCGAACACGATGAATCCTGACCCGGCAGTCCTCCCCGTGAACTCCCGGTTCCCTAACCCTAGTTTATGGCGGCGGGCAGAATTTTTAATGCAAGATTGGCTGGCTTTCAACGCGGTGCGCATAGTTTGTCCGCTGGAGTGGTGCAAAGGCGCATCGACTATGCTGGCCAAACAGGCCGCAAGTATCAATTGTTCAACAAAGGCCAGCTTACTTTGGGCTGGATTTTTGTTAGTCTGGACA
>CAVZEU010000007.1:0-290106 GCA_963774415.1 uncultured Gammaproteobacteria bacterium
CGACTGAATATTGAGTCGTGCGGCGTTTGGGCCGGAACAAGGACCGCTGGCTGCCGAGAGGCGGGCTTTTACTCCGACCTCAATGGCTTGACCACAACCCCGCCCTTCATCACGAAGGCCACGTGCCTGAGCGGCGCCAGGCCCTCGGACGGATCGCCGTTGACCGCCACGAGGTCCGCCAGCAGCCCAGCTTTGACCCGGCCGCGGTCGGGCAACCTCAGCGCGTCCGCGTTGACCGAGGTCGCCGCCCGCAGCACCTCGAGCGGCGGCATGCCATACTCGACCATCAAGTCCATCTCGTCGGCGTTGTCGCCGTGGTCATAAACGCCCACGTCGCCGCCCATCCCGATCGTGACGCCCGCCTCGCGGGCCATGGCGAAGCTGCGACGCTTGAGCGCGACGCGCTCCGGTGCGGGGTCGGCCCCTTTCTTCCAGCCGGCGTATTGCGCGTACGCTTCCGCAGCCGCCAGCGTCGGGAAATAGGCAACGCCCCGCTCGGCCATCAGGCGGAAGACCTCGGTGGTGCCGCCGTCGCCGTGCTCGATCGAGTAGACGCCGGCCATGACCGCCCGGCGCATCCCCTCCGGGGTGGCCGCGTGCGCCGAGACGGGCCGCCCCGAACTCGCCGCGGTTTCGACCGCCGCGCGGATCTCACTCTCGGAGAAGGTCGGCCTGGCCTCCCCGTTCGGCCCCCAGCGGTAATCCGCGTAAACCTTGACCACGTCGACGCCGTTGCCGATCTGCTCGCGCACGACCCGCACCATGTCGCCGGCATCGGCTTCCTGGGCGCCGAGCGGGACGCTGACGCCGGCGCGGAAGCCCTTCGGCCCGTAG
The DNA here is from genome assembly GCA_963774415.1 of uncultured Gammaproteobacteria bacterium. Taxonomy (GTDB): domain Bacteria; phylum Pseudomonadota; class Gammaproteobacteria; order Xanthomonadales; family SZUA-36; genus SZUA-36. The sequence continues at coordinate 835 of CAVZEU010000007.1, forward strand.
GAACCGGTCGCGACGATCGCCGGACCCGCGACCAGCAAACGCGGCCCCGGAATCACGCCTTTCGCTATCGCCTGCTTCACGCCGACGTCCGCGTAGCCTGCCCCTTCGGTGCCGAGGTCGCGCATCGTCGTGAAGCCGGCCATCAGCGTGCGCTGAACGTGCATGCTGGCGCGGACGACCCGTTCGGCCGTCGATTCGAGCAGGACCTGGTCGTTCCAGGGCGTCTCGTCATAGGGATGGAGCAGAATGTGCGAATGTCCCTCGATCATACCCGGCATCAGCGTGGTGCCCGGAAGCTCGACGGTCGTAGCGCCCGCTGGGGCATGAACCTCGGGGCCGGCCTCGGCGATCTTTTTAGCGTCCACCAACACGGACCAGCCCTCGTGCATTATCTCCCCGTCGAAGACCCGGTCGGGAACGAGCAGCGTGAGTTCACCGGCATCGACCGGGGTGGCGGCCGCCAGGATTGCGAGCAGGAAAAGATGGCGCATGACAAGTCACCGGGTTGGATGTTGCGCCGAGCATAGCAACGCCTTCCAACTGCCGCAATGGAAAAACCCAGTCACGGCAGCGTGCATCATCCTCGTCTTGCCGCGCCCGCATTCTGCCTCGCTCTGCCCCGCCCTGCCTCTAGCCTCCAAGCAACAACGCGATATTGGCAGAAGTGTCCTGCGAAACGTGGGCCACAGCGAATGACCAGCTTTTACTCTGGCCCGAGATTTTGCTGCAACCTCAGGTTTGTTTACGGGCAGTTATTTCAATTTCGACCTTGGCACCCGGAACAGGTAGCTGGCAGATTATGGTGGTATTCGCCGGACGAGCATGATTGAATTTCTCCGCCAGTACCTTGATAACGTCTTCAAGGTGCCGATTGTCGGTGACAAATACCCTGCAGCGGAGTACGTCCCCAATGGTCATCTGCGCCTGGTCGAGCACGCCCTCGATGATTGTGAAGATCGCGCGGGTTTGAAGTTCAGCGCTGTCGGGCATCGTACCGGTCAGGGGATCTACACCGATGGTGCCCGACACATACAACCACTCGCCATCACGAATTGCGCGGCAGTACTTGGCCAGATCTTCCGTTGCTGATCCCGAGTAGTATCTTTCGCGTGTCATATTCAAACTCCTTTCTCCAATCTGCTTTTGGTTGCATTGTCCAGTGGGCTGTCCCCTGTGCCGTTGGAGCTTTCCAACGATCAGCGTTCATTTCCGGGCCTCGAAGTCGCTTCAGTCTCAGCGTTGCAATCCAGGTTGCCACTTTCCACGGTTGACCAACGTTGTTTGCCAGACCAATCCAGGAAGACGGAAAGTTAGACGCGGATAATCTGTGAAGTATCTACCAAACCACTTGAAAGCGAATATCCTGTCAAGTAATGTAACCATATTCACACGAATGTAGATATTATTACATGGCTGAATCTGCGTCCATTAGGTTAATCGGCTGTTGCAACTGAAGTCGCTGCCGAACGCCACCTACTGGCAGCGTCGGCAACCCACACACACTGCTATCCGGACAATTGCAGCCCGAGGTAAAGTCTGAACCGGACCGCCAAACATTTTCCTGATACAGTTTTTGCCACCCGGTGAACTGAAACCAAAGGGCCCAGTTGCCTTAAGCTAAGCGTGGAAAGAATGAAACAAGAACCAATGCAAACGAGAAATGGGAGACTCACCAGGCGCTTGGGCCTTCTGGGCCTGGCATCGACGGGTATATGCTCGATGCTGGGAGCTTCCATATATGTAGTTCCCTTCATGATTCAGCGAAATGTTCCCGGAATCGGGCCTTACGTGCTTCCGGCGTTTCTTCTTGCGGCGCTACCCGCCACGCTGGCTGCACTAGCTTATACCATCCTCGCCTCGGCCATGCCAAGGGCAGGCGGCACCTACATTTATGCCAGCAGAGGACTCAATCCCTATCTCGGATTTGTGGCGAGTTTCTCACAGTGGTTTGGGCTTTCCACCGCAATTGGAGTGATCGCATATGTCGTCATCCCGTTTTTCAGAGACGTTGCCGTACAACTGAACATGCCGGGAGTTGCCACGTCCCTGGATCACGGCAACATCCGACTATTGCTTGCGTTGACGGTGTTATGGATTTTTGTAGTGGTCAACATTCTGGGCTCGAGGTTTTACGAGCGCACGTTGGTGCCGCTGATGATTTTGATGTTTGCATTGGGTGCGATTGTCATTGTGTCAGGCTTTTCGTTTGATCATCAGGATTTCATTATTGCCAGTGGTGTCGACGCCGGCCATTTCGATGCTGCCATACAAATAGGGCTCGTGACGTTTCTGTCCGCCAGCGCTGTGCTTTTTTCGAGTTTTATCGGGTTTGATTCCATCGCGCAGGCGGGCGGCGAAGCGAAAAATCCTTCTTCCTCTCTTCCCAAGGCGATTGGGATTTCCATCCTGAGCGTCGGCAGTTTCTACTTCCTGTTTACCTCTGCGGTTTATCACGCGGTCCCCTGGCAGTACGTTGCCCATGAAGCCATGTCTCACGACATAACGGCTGCCGGTTTGCTGACTTATTTACTCCCTCCCGGATGGGCCTTTCTGATTGTCCTGGGAGCGGCGGTTGCTCTCCTTAATGACTTGCCCGCGATGATTCTTTCTGTTTCAAGGTTGATGTTTGCCTGGGCAGAAGACGAGATATTTCCGAAGCGCATCGCGAAGGTGAATGCGAAGTTTCATACACCAGTGAATGCGATCATTGCCAGCGGACTTATGGCTTCTCTAAGCGTAATAGGGAGTCACATTGCCGGTGATTTTTTTCTCGGCGTTGATGTGCTTGTCACGTCAATGATGATAAATTTCCTGCTGATGTGTATCACCGTTATCACGCTGCCAAGGCACAATCCGGCGCTGGCAGCGGAGATAAGCGTAATCAGGAATCGAACGGCACAATTGACAATTGCCTGGATCGGGGTCGTGTTGCTGGCTGGCCTGCTATCAATTCATGTGTGGAAAGATCTTTCTACCGATGTTGCGGCGTGGTATTTCCATTCCACTCAGGTATGGGTTCTGGTCATGCTGTTTGCAAGTATGATCTATTTCTGGGAACGGGGTTCTCTGAAAAGGCGAGGCATTGGGACACGCGTGGACTTCATGAAACTGCCACCCGAGTGAGCTTTACATTATTGTTCCTTCCCAAAATCCGGATTTTGGCAATGTCCACTCGGCTGGAGATTTCTTGCAATGGCCGATTGGCAGGAGTAAGTAACTGCGGAGCGTCATCTTCCAGTCGCGCCTTGTACGTCCCTGTCACAGACGGTTACCCCATACCGGACAATAATCGAGATTCCATTCATCGGCAAAACAGCCTGGTCAACCGATTTCGCAGATGCGCGGCGAACATGAGCGACGAAGGCAGCAACCGCATTAACGGATATGCGGGAATTGAAACGGGTTGTTCCGGCGGCACGGACATCTGCGTCTCATTGCCACTGGCAATCGCCCTGGCTACCTCGGAACCGATCAGTGCATTGGTAGCGATTCCGCGGCCATTGCATGACTGTATGGCCAGGAGACTTTCATCGACTTCATATACCTTTGGCAACAAATCCGTGTTGATCCATGCTTGCCCCGGCCACAAGTACTGGATTCCAATGCCCTTGAGTTCAGGGAAGTAGTGCCCGATCCTGGCGGCAGCCTCCGAAACCAGTGCAGAGCGGCTTCGTGGAATCGGGGAATCAGGAAATGCAGCGATAAGTCTGTTTTCAATATCGTACCGCGCAGTGAAAATGTACGGTCTCTTGTCGGTGAATGAGGCCCGCCCTTTCAACACACGCTTGCGCTGCTCCACACTTAAAGGCTCGGTTGCGTACTCGATCACGTCAAGGGGCAAAACGGTCCTGCGCAGAGCAGGATGAAGCCCCGGATTACCACCGTTGGCGGCCAAAACGACGAACTCGGCCTCGAGCGCACCGCCCTGCGTTTTTATTTTCCAGATCGATTCCTGCCGAACCAGTTCACATACGCGGCTCGAAGAATAAATCCTGGCGCCGCGCTGAAGCGCCGCCGATGCCAGTCCACGAGTCAACGCCAGCGGATTTATGGTTCCTCCTTCATCGAACCGGAGCGCGCCAAGATAGCTATGAGTACCAAGCTGCTCCGCTGTCGTCTCCTCATCAACGAAAGAGACCGGGAACCCACGTTCCTGCCATTCTCCGGCGCGCATTCGAAAGGCCTCGACCAAATCGCGATTATGCGCAGGCGTCCAAAAGCCACCTTGATTGGCTTCACAATTCACTTCGTACTTTTCGATCAGATCAAAAAGAAACGCGGCTGAGCTACCAACCATGTGAACAAGTCTGCGACCACGTTCCGGACCTAATGTCTTTTCAACGTCGGAAGGCTTATGCCGTACCAAATCTGGAGCCACCAGGCCACCGCTTCTGCCTGTCGCTCCTGCCCCCGGCTGATCTCCCTCCAGCACCGTGACGTTTACCCCTGCTTCAGCCAGGTGCAAAGCACAGGACAGACCAGCTATGCCGGCGCCAATAACCGCAACCTCAGCGTGGGCGGCCCCGGACAGAGATGTCAGGTCGGGGCCCGTGGGAGATGTGTGTTCCCAAAGTATGTTGCGGCGATTTTCATCTACGCCACGTGCGTAACTCACTGGCCGTACCACATCAACTGAACCCATCATCCGCGGAGTTAAAACGCAGGCGCAGCTGACATGGTGCAATTACACTCCTCACGACCCCTGCCAAACTACTCGATGGGAAGCTTGCTTAAATTGCGAACCAGCGTCTGTAGCATCACGACCAATTGCTCCAGCTGTTCGTCATCGAGCCCGTCTACTGCACGTTTAAGCTGGCGACTCCCCAGGGTCATAACTTGCTCTGATAGCTCTCGGCCCCCTTCGGTAAGGTACACGTCAGTGATTCTGTTATCGGCCTTATTAGCGTTGAATTCAACCCAACCATCGCGGCGCATTCGCTCCAAGGCTCTGCTGGCGGTAGACCTCTTTAGCAACGCGAATTCAGCTAGATCCTTTATGCTGATGGGACTGCGACGCATCAGCACGGTGAATAATCGGTACGTGGCGCGGTTCAGCCCAAACTTCAGGATTGCCTTGTCCAGATCTTCGTGAAACTTGAAATCCGCATGAGCAATCAAGTAAAACGGCGACGTGAACAGATTGAAATCCGTGCTTGCCGGATCGAGGTGCTTTGGCAGTTCCCTGCCGCGTTTGTCCAGCATGTTCTGACCTTTCACCATCACCGCTCTATGTGGCACTTGTAATACGTCTTCAATTTCTACACTCCTGCCTGGGAGAATATTCTAGTCAGGGGCGTCAAAAAACATTCACTATTGACCCGCCATTTTATAGCTGTGTGGCATGGAGCGAAGCGAAAATAGCACACAATGATACAAGAAAACGAGCGTGAGCATTTTGCCCCCCCATTTTGAATCTACTGGTTGCAACGCACCCTGACTGTTTGCGCAGCACTGCCCCGTGCGGGCAGCGAGCGGCCGAATGTGGGTCTCACTTGTGACGAACCCCCCCTTTGATTACCACGTTAACTCGCTTCAGAGCGCTGAGATCAGCTAACGGGTTCCCGGCAACGACGATGACATCGGCCAGTTTGCCCTCTTCAATCGTTCCAAGCTGATCTTCGAGCCCCAATGCTTCGGCTCCATTCCGGGTCGCAGCGATGATGGCATCCATCGGGGCCATGCCTTCCTCCACCATCTGACGGTATTCAGTAGCGTTTGGATCATCCTGTTGGAAATTCAGAAACGAAGAGGGTATCGGTGCCGAGGGACAGTTTTGCGCCGGCCCTGATGAAATTCCGCATGTTCAGATGTGAGGTTGCGCGATGCTGCTGCATCTCGTTGAAGGATGGCCCGGACAAGCCGAATGTATCACCACCATCGGCTCGGCCCTCCAGCGTCGCACGGTCACTCTGATAGACAGGCAATCCAGACTGACCGGGGTGTCTCTTGTTGAACAACATTTTGTCACGATACCGCATTAGAATGCGGTACTCCTTGGGCTCCATCGACATAATGAATAACGTCTCGTCAAATAGGTCGGGGTCGGCCGCGTGTTCAGCTCCTGTAATTTGAACCCGCAATAGAGAGTCCACGATCACGCCTTTTTCGACGTATCGCCGGATGATGTCGGGATCTACCACGAAATGTCCGTAAAACGGATGCTCGAGCGTATCGATATCAAAGTCCAACATGCGCCGCAGACCCGCATTGCTCGGCCCGCAGTGCACGTCGACCTGTTTCCCATGCGCATGCGCTTTGTTGATGATGTAACGCAGCTCCTCGTCCGAGAAGTCGTTCTTGCCGTTATACTTTTCGTCGGACATGTACAACTTCCAGAAATTGAAATCCGGCCCCAGGTAACGGTCCGTCTTGGCCTCTATGTCATCCACTACGTTGTAGGCGAACTCATCATGGAGCCAGGCCACCGCGTCCTTTGGCGTATTGTTTTCTTTGATGTAATGTTCGAAGTGCTGTTGGCTCATAAACAGCCCGCCACCAAGAAAAATCCTTGGGCCAGGTATCTCACCGGCGTCAATCTTGTGTTTTACCTTGAGAAGCCGGCTTGCAGGCCCGCTGGTTTGCCGCATGCTGGTAACACCCTGCATGAGATAAACCCATGCTCGATGAGGCATTCGGGCAAAGGTCTCCTCCCAGCGGGCCCGCAAATCTTTTATTGGCAGGTCAGCCGTTGGAGCTGGATACAACGGATTCAATTGAATGTGTTGATTGGAATTGATAATGCCAGGCATCACGGTCATGCCCTCGGCATTTATCACTTGCGCATCAGCCGGAATGTCAACGCTCTCTTTGGGACCAACGCGTGTAATTTTCTTACCTTGGATGATAACGGTGTAGCCGAACTTGGGCGCAGCGCCAGTCGCATCAATCACGTTCCCGCCGACGATGGCAATCGGATGTTGCGGAACGAATGGCGGCTCCTGCGGCCCGAGATGCCGCATCAACTGATTTTCCTCCTCAGCGGCGCTGGCCGGCCTGGCCATTACCACGACCAGTAAGAGAAACAGTGAGGCGGCAGTTTTAATATAGCTAATAACGTTCAAACGCATGTTAGTGCTCCTGTGACTCTGAAAATTCGAATCAGTTTTTGGCCGCACGCACGGCTATTCACCGGCCTGGACCGGCCCCCGCACCTCGCGCCCATTCGCAATGAGATAACGCAAATCTCGCAGGTTTTGGATATTTTCAAGAGGGTCGGAACCGACGATCAGAACATCTGCGAGCTTGCCTGCCTCCAATGTTCCGAGCTTGTCGCCCATTCCCAATACTTCTGCTCCAACACGGGTTGCGGCGACAAGCAATTCTTGATCCTTCAGGCCGGCTTGCTTGAGAAATCCAAGTTCGGTGAAGTAGCTACCCGGATAACGAGACTCGCCTGCGAATGGAATATCCGTTCCAACTACGAGGGGAATGCCCGCTTTATGTGCCTCCCGCACCATTTCCAACTGTTGTTCATGGCTCATCGGGAATCGTCGCGACATCGTGTAGTAAAACCCACCTCCGGGAATTCCTGCTGATGGGTAGCCGGTCGTGAGAACGTTATAGAAAGCGGTTATGGTCGGGTCAAACGCGGTCCCGCTCTTCGCCATGATCTTAACCGTCTCTTGGTCCATAGCAAGTGGATGCTCGACGGTATCCACCCCTGCCTCGGCAGCCCACTTCGTATACTTACCGAATGCGTCTACGGCGACCCGGAAGCCAAGCATGTGCGCCTCGTCCACCGCGGCCTGAACTTCTTCCCGGTCAAACGGGGCGGTCAACTTGATCCAGTCCGCATGCTGACGAACTTGCTCACGCACGGCCAAGCGCCAATCCGAGGGGCCATTTGCGACGCGAACCCTTGGGCTTGATGTAAGGCTCTTTGGCCGTCCGGTGGCCGTGGCTGTTATCTCGTCCCCGTGGCCGCCTCGAGCTACTATCAGTTGCCCGCTCCAAAGCACCCTTGGCCCATCGATCAGGTTACGTTCGACCGCCTCTTTTAAACGCAGCGCAACGTCGTTCCTGGTGCCCACATCCCTTACGGTCGTAATACCACCGTCCAGAAGCTGCGACAGCAAGAGCATTCCGCGAATTGCGGCGGCGGCATCCGAGTCCCGGTAATTGCGAAAATCCTTTCCGCGCTGTTGATCGAGGTGTATATGCATATCGATCAAACCCGGCAAAACGAAAAGGCCGCTGGCGTTGATGCGGCGATCGACGCGTTTGGGCAGGTCGATAGCGCTGGAAGCACCGGCCGCAATGATGCGGTCGCCCCGAATCAAGACCCGACCATTTTCAATTGGCGGACTGTCCAAGCCCGTGATGAGCGTTCCGCCATCGATGACAAGCACCGGATCATTGGAAGTATCCCGCGGCGGTATCGGAACGTGGCGTGTGTCGTCTGTCGTTGCCCAGTTCTGGTCACCGGCAATTCCCGCAGAGGAAGCCGCCGTCAGCAATATCGCACAAAGCGTCGTGACGATACCGGTCAGGGTCCAGCGAAAGCGGCCATGAAGGTTGCCGTGGCGCTGCGTCATTCCGCTGCGTACCCTAATTGCAGGTTTGTCAGAGCCGCCAAACATTTGCATCAGTCGAAGTTGTAGTTGAGCGTGACACCATAGGTTCGAGGTTCAGCATAAACGATACGCCCCGGCAGGAATGTGGAGCCGGCGCCGAACGAACTCGCCTTGTAGAGCTTGTTCGACAAATTGCGCGCCCAGGCGGAAAGCTCCCACTTATCATCAGCGCTCCTTACTCCGGCTCGAAGCCCGAGAAGACCATAGCTGTCTTGCTTTTCAGCCACATTATTGGCCAACGCAAGTTCCACCTTGGTGCGATAGTTATAGTCCATTTCTACAAATGGCAACACTGAACCTATGGCGTGCGCAGAGTGAAAGGAAGCTATGATATTCCCGGAAAATGTCGGTGTTTGTACCGGGGTGTCGCCATCGAACTCACCGCTGGTAATCTTGGCATCCATTATGTTGATGCCGGCCCGAACGCTGAACTCGTCCGTTGCAAACCAGGACGTTTCGGCCTCAACGCCATAAACGCGTGCGTCTCCCGCATTGGCCAGCACGATCAGTCGGATACCCTCCCGTGTTACAGCGGTCGTGGCCTGCATGTCCTTCCAGTCGTAGTAATATCCCGCGGCATTAAAAGTCAGCCTGTTATTGGCCAGTGTCGACTTCACACCAGCCTCATAAGCCAGTAGTTTCTCAGAGCTAAAGGGCGCAAGCTGCGGAGTCGAAAATGAGATAGTCGCGGGAAACCCGGGGCCTTTGAATCCACGACTGATGTTGGCGTAAAGGAGCATTCCGTCCCGGGGCCTGTATTCGACCCCCACTTTTCCCGTGGCCTGACTCGCAGTAACGCTGTCATTGAAGTAGGGCACCGGCACAGGCGCACCCGTTCCAACCACGTGTCCGCCATAGGTGAAATCACGCTTCTCATGTGTATAGCGAAGACCGCCGATCAAGGTCAAGGTATCGCTCAGCTTCCATTCGGCTTGACCAAAGGCAGCGGTATCATCGGTCTTTTGTTGGTATTCGGAGTCAAAAAGGCCAGAAAACGAAACGTGATCACGGAAGTTGAACAAAACATAATCCCTGATGTTGTCATGGCTGTAATAGGCGCCTACCAACCAACTGAAGGGTCCGTCATCGGGGTTGGATGCAAGCCGCAGTTCCTGCGTGAACAAATAAATATTCTGATAGCGCAGGGTGTCGCTCACGATATACGGAGAACCATTATCGCCGCCGACTTTACGGTCTAGTTCACGGTAACCGGTGACGGAGGTCAGCTTAGCGGAACCAAAGTCCCAATTCATTTTATTATTCAGACCCCAGGAGTCAACATTGTCGATATTTCCATAACTAAAGCTGCCGAAGACGGTACGAGGCCCCGTATTTGGGTCTGAGACGATCTCGACATCACCCGTCACGGGCGGACCACCCACGTAGGAGCGCCTGATCGCAAAGGAAGCGCACTCGTTTTCATTTCGAACGCCGGTAAGCGGATAAGAACATAGTCCTGATCTGTCCTTGAGGACGTTACCTGCATGTTCATAACCCAGGACCTCCGAATGCCCGAAACTGTAATCGGCAATAAACAGTAGGTCGAACTTATCATTCGGCGCCCACAGCACCGACGCCCTCACGGCTTGCCTGTCCAAAGCTCCATTGTTGCGATCGACACCATCGCCATGATCCGGACCGAGCATCAGTGTTTGCCAACCGTCGCGGAGCGTGGAATGCGCGGCAATGCGCACCGAGATGGTGTCAGATATTCCACCGCCGATAGCGCCCTCGAACTCTTGAAGATCAAACCGGCCATAGCTTGCCCGGAAATATGCATCAAATTTCTGACTTGGCTTACGGGTGATGAAGTTGATGGCGCCGCCCGTTACGTTTCGCCCGTAAAGCGTACCTTGAGGCCCCTTCAAGACTTCAACACGCTCCAGATCGAAAAGCTGGAAGCCCAGCATCGCAATAGAAGGCAGCGCGACTTCATCGATGTACGGCGTCACAGCGGGATTCTGGTTAATCTCACCGTTGTTCATTCCAATGCCACGCAAGGCAAAGATTGGATCACCGTCGCTCCCCGTCGTCACAAACATCCCGGGAGTGTAGTTTGCGATATCCGCGGGTTGTTCTATCTTGAGATCCTTAATTTGGGATTCTGAAATTACGGATATTGACAATGACGTATCTTGCAGATTCTGTGCGCGCCGTTGCGCCGTAACGATGACCTCTTCCAGTTCGCCCTCCGCGAACGCAAAAGCTGGCAAAAGTAACAGTGCTGTCAAGAGCGCGACCTGGCCCCAGCGGCAAAAGCCAAGCTTTATACGGTTGTGAGGCAACACCTGTCGGATTTTGAAACGTCTTGGGAAGAGCGAAGATTCAGTGCACATGGCTTCCTCCGAGAATCTGCAAGCTGATAAATATGCTGGGTTATGGTGTTTATATTCGTGTGATTTTGGTTATAAATTTATATTAGCGCAACAAAATGAGTTGCGCAAGAACCACTGTCTCACCAATGGGCCAGACTGAAGAAGTGCCTTTTTTGATTCCCGCGTCGTGCCGCTCTGACCATTTTCTGTAGAAAAGGGAAATTAATGCGACGATTGTAAGCCCTAACAAATTTCGGAAAACGAGCTACTGAAAACTTCGAAAGATTTTGCGGGGAATACGGAGACCAAAGTCATGTGACGGGAGCAACCCCCGACTGCGAACATTCATGATCAGTGAAAAGTAACGGGCACATCCCGCTTTGGGCATACCTACCCCGCCCCCAATTTTCATCGATCCCTTCCCCGGTCGCCGGCACACAGTCGCTGCACCAATAAGGCGTAGACCCTTGAGCGTCAGTACCATCGCGCGGATTGGCGCTGTCTTCCGTGATATTCCTGGCAACAAAACGGACGCCAGCCTACTCGCCCTTTACTCTGTCCCTTTACTCTGACGCCATTCCTTTCACGCCCGCCTGTTCCAGCCGCCTGATCAGCGGCGCAAGCTGGGTTTCGAAGCGTCGCCAGCGCGCAACCGCATCACGATAAATGGGCTTTCGCACTTGCGCGGCGCTCCACGTGGAAACGGGCGCCCGATTGTGCTCGAACGCCAGGCACGCCGGCTCCCAATCGAGGCCGCAATGGGCAACGATTTCGCGGGATACGCGCTCCTGATCTTCGACCAGTTCTTCATAGGAAACGTCCAGCACGAGCCCGGGAAACAGCGTTTCCCAATGCTGCATCAGGCGGTCATAGGCAATGAAGTATTCAGCGAGATCATCGAGATCATAGGAATAGGGGTTGCCTGATTTGAACAGGGTGCGGTAGATCGCCAGGCAAAGGTCCACGGGGTGCCGCCGGACGTGGATGATCGATGCACCCGGCAGCGCCTTCGCGATGAGGCCGATGTAGAAAGAATTGGCGAGTGACTTATCGATGAAAAACGGCGCCCCAAAACCGTAGCTGGCGACGCTGCGCAGATAGTCCTCGCCGAGTTGATCCGGATCGACGCTAACGGATGCCTCGAACAGTTGGCGTTTGTCCAAAGACCAGCAAAGCCGGGATACCGCCATCTCGAAGTCGTCGATTTCACCCATGCTCCGAACCCCGCTGTGACTGCTCAGGATGCGATCGACGAGCGTCGTGCCGCTGCGCGGTAGTCCCAGCACGAAAATCGGGCCACGACGCTCGGCGGCGGCCTTTGCCTTTTCAGCCCAGGCACGGTCAAATCGCTGGGCAATGCGTTGCATCAAGGCAACGTCGGTCTGGACATCGTATTTCAATTGGCGGCGATAGCTGTCAGCGCCGTGTTTCAGATAGGAAAAGCTTTCTTCGTCTTTGCCCAGGTCCTCGTATTCCCTGGCGAGTGCGTAGCACAGTTCCGTTTCTCCGTCACTGCCCGGCGCCAGGGCGCGAAGCGCCTTCTTCAACTCGGGGATGTGGTTGTGGCCAGAGGTCTGTTTGCGCAGCGTCGATCGATTATGCCAGGCATTGTAGTGATCAGGCGCGATGGCAATGGCCTTGGACAAGGCGGCTTCGGCCTTCTCCACCTCGCCGAGGAAAAGGAACGAAGAGGCGAGGTTGTACAGCGCGTGGGGGTTTTTGGCATCGAGTTCGGCGGCACGGCGATAACAGCGGTGCGCGTCTGCGTGTTGCAAGGAATCCAGGTAGAGCCGCGCAACCTGTTGCAGCAACTTGGCGTTGTTGCGGATGGCGGGCTCGACCTTTTTGAGCTGCGCCAGCGTCTTGTCGTGATGGCCACAGAACTGGCAGGCCCCGGCGAACTGGAGTTGCAAACCGACGTTGTCGGGGTCCCGCCCCAGTGCCGTTTCGATCAGTTGTAACATCTCATCGAAGCGGCCCTGCATCTGCCGGACCTTGCCGAGCAGCAGCAGCGCATCGCTCGATTGCGGGTACGACCTGGAAAAGGCAAGGCAGAGGCTTTCGGCTTCGTCAACACGCCCCTGGCCCAGGAGCCGCATGATGCTGTTGGCGGAGGACTGGTACTGCCTCGCGGCCTCGGTATTTGCTGAGCCGGTGTTTTGAGCGCGCATGATCGATTGGGGGCGAGGTTTGTGCGGAACGAGCCCCTCCGCTCTCCGCTCTCGTCGTTTTCCTTTCTGTCCGGGTCCTGCGCTTAGACTAACCGAGGTTCGAACGTATAGGAAGGGAGCCGCATCGCCGCTTACTGAAAATCGCGGTGATGCGCGCTTCACGTTATCATAACCACGAACTTCAAAGCACAATGAAAACAACCATGACCGTCTCTGACATCCTCCTGAAAATTCTCGGCGCCCATGGTGTGCGCCACCTCTTCGGTATACCCGGCGATGCCATCAACGACGTGATGGATTCGGTCCGCCGCCAGGACCAGATCAAGTTCATCCAGGTGCGCCACGAGGAAGCCGGCGCATTTGCGGCTTCGGCCCAGGCCAAGTTGACGGGGCGGCTGGCCGCCTGCGTGGGCACCGCGGGACCCGGAGCGATCCACCTGCTGAACGGCCTGTACGACGCCAAGATGGACCACGCGCCGGTGCTGGCCATCACTGGCCAGGTCGAGACCGGGTTCATGGGCACCGAGTACCACCAGGAAGTCAAACTGGAGCGGCTGTTCAGCGATGTCGCGGTCTACAGCCAGACGGTGACGACCGAGGGACAGGTGCCGCGCGTCTTCTTCGAGGCCTGCCAGGCGGCCATCGCCCACCGCGGCGTGGCGCACATCTCGTTGCCGACCGATGTTTCGGGCCGCTCGGCGACAATGAGTAATTACCCGCCGACCGAGGACTGGGTCGGCGGTAATATCACGGCCTCCGTCCCGGCTTGCGAAAAAGCCGTGGAACTGCTCAATCGTGCAAAGACAGTCGCGATCCTCGCCGGAATCGGTTGTTCGGGGGGCCGCGATGAACTGCTCGCGTTCGCTGAATCGATCAAGGCGCCGATCGTGCGCAGCCTGAAGGCGAAAGACATTATCGACGACGGGCACCCGCTGTGTATCGGCGGGCTCGGTATGCTCGGCGGACGGCCCGCCGTCAAGGCCATGGACAAATGCGATCTATTGGTGATCGCCGGCAGCGATTTTCCGTACCAGGACTTTTATCCTGCCTCTGCGGCCACCATCCAGATCGACAATCAGCCGACCCAAATCGGCAAGCGGCATCCGGTCGACGTCGGCCTGGTCGGAGATGCCGGCCCGACTCTCGCTGAACTGACGAAACTCGTCAGCGGCGACCGGTCGGGCGACTTCCTCGAGGCCATGCAGTCAGAAATGAAGCAGTGGCTGGAGAGCCAGCAAGACGACGAGACTTCCGCGGACGTACCCATCAAGCCGCAACGGGTCATGCACGAACTCGCCGCGGCGGCGCCGGACGATGCGGTGTTTTTGTCCGATACCGGCACGGCCACCGCCTGGTCCGCCCGGCACCTGCGATTGAAACCCGGTCAGCGGTACGCGCTTTCCGGCGGGTTGGCCTCGATGGCCTTCGCAATGCCGGCCGCGCTCGGCGCGCAACTCATCTACCCCGAACGCCGCGTGTTCTCGCTCAGCGGCGACGGCGCCTTCGCGATGCTGATGGGGGATTTCGTGACCGCGGTGAAATACGATCTGCCCATTATCGTACTCATCTTCAATAACAAAAAGCTCGCGTTCATCAAGCTGGAACAGGAGGCCAAGGGCCTGCCCGATTGGGGAACCGAACTGACCAATCCAGACTTCGCCGCCGTCGCCCGGGCCTGCGGGGGGCTCGGCCTGTCGGTGACCGAGCCGGATGGGATCGCGCCCGCGATCGAACAGGCGCTGGATTCGGGCAAGCCCGCGGTCATCGATATCGCCGTCGACCCGGACGCGCTGATCCTGCCGCCAAAGATCCACTTCTCCCAGGCCGTGCACTTCGGCATGGCGAAGATCCGCGAAGCGCTGGGACAGTGAAAAGACCGGATGGGTCAAGCAGCGCTGGCCCTTCGGGGGCTATTTTCTGGCGCCTCCGGCAACACCTGGCCGCCAGTAAACGCCCCGGGGAACCCACGGGCCGAACCGCGCCGATGGAAAGTACTTACGTCCGCCTGCCGCGGCACGGCCGACCCCTGCCCGTGCCAAGGTCAGTCGCTGAAGTTCAGGAGAAAAACAGCGACGACAAAACCCAGCACCGAAATGAGGGCCGTAAACACGACGCCCAGCATGATGCCGTGGCCCGGCCGCGTGTCACCGTCATGGCGGTAGTGGCTGGCAAAGCGCCAGTAACGTAGCGACGCCACCAGCGCCATGACCGCGCCGACCACGACCAGAATCGTGCCGGCCCAGAAGGAAAAGGCCTTGGGATAATGCTCGGCGCCGATCTGCGGCGCCACCTGGCGCAGCACCAAACCGAAACGGTCGATGACGAACCCCAACGCCATCAGTGCCACGGCGGCGCGCACCCAGGCCATAAGGGTACGCTCGGCAGCGAAGTAAACCAGTCGGCGAGACGTCGTTACCTGATCGTTCGCGGGGTCCTGTTCTGCCATCTCCTCCTCCTCACGCCAATGGGCCTTAATCGATTGGGCCGCGAGCCGCTGCGCCGATCATCATAGTACAGGTTCATCGAACGGGGCCAGCGGACGGAGAGGAAAAGCCGGCTTTTAGGCATCCGGGTGGTGCGGATCATGGGGCCAGAACGAGGTTGCTTCCGTCCCTTTACCCTGCCCCATCGGTTGTGCTTGCCGATATCATGTTTACAGTATAAACTTAACTACACTATAAATGCATTCATCGTCTATTCAAGGAGCTTGACATGAACAAGTCCATTAATGCGCTGGAACGCAGGGCATTCCGGTCCTTCTGGGATGACGGCCTGCTGGACCTGATGCTGGGCCTGATGATCCTGGTGCTGGGCCTGACTTGGTGGCAAAACGTGGCGGTGCTGGGCGCGGTGTTCCCGGCGGCCTGCGCCAGCCTCTGGCGTCCGTTGCGGCGACGCCTGGTCGAGCCGCGCATGGGTTTCGTGGAATTCAGCGGCAGCCGGGATTTGAAGGTCCGCACTTTCCACTTCGGGCTCGCCGGGTTCTTCGCCGGCACAGCGGTGCTGGGCGCGCTGGTGTTTGCGCTATGGAAGTACGGGGCACTGCCGCAACCAGCCGAGTGGATTGCCGGGTTTCCGCTGGTTCTGCTCGCAATTCCCGCGGCCGGTTTTGCCCTGTTTACGGGCTGCCGGCGATATTACTTCTACTCGCTGTTGCTGCTGGTGGCGGCGATTGAACTGGTCGTACAGGGTCTTGAGCCGCACGCGGGACTGCTGGCCAGCGGCGTGGTGATCACGCTCAGCGGGGCCGCCGTTCTGGCACGATTTATCCTGCGCTTCCCCGCGAACCGGAGCGGGGACTCGTGAGCGGCACAGCCAGCCCCGCCGATCTCGACCGCCTGCTGCACGAGCCCGCCCGCCTGCAGGCGTTGGTACACCTGGCCGTGGTCAGCAAGGCGGACTTCACCTGGCTGCTGCAGCGCACGGGCATGACGCGGGGCAACCTCTCGGTGCAGATGAGCAAGCTGGCCGAGGCCGGCGTCGTCGAGGTCGAGAAACGCTTCCGCAACAACCGCCCGCAAACCCTTTACCGCCTGACGGCCAAGGGGCGTTCCGCGTTGCAGCAATACAAGGAAGTCATGCAGCAGATTCTCGATGCCCTGCCGGGTTGAACGCGAGTTTTGAATCGGCGCGGACCTAGACGCCGCGCAGCGAGATGGCCCGCACCACCCGTTCGACCGCAATCAGGTAAGCCGCCAGGCGAAGGTCGACCGATTCGTCAGAGGCGCGCTCGCTCACCGCATCCCAGGCGGTTTCCATGCGTTCCTTCAATTCGCGGTTGACGCGTTCCTCGCTCCATTGGTAACGGTGATGGTTCTGGACCCATTCCAGGTACGAAACCGTGACGCCGCCGGCGTTCGCCAGCACGTCAGGCACGATCGTGACCTCGCGCTCCCTCAGCATCGAGTCCGCTTCTGAATCGACCGGCATATTGGCAGCCTCGACGATCAGGGAAGCCTTGATCGTGTCAGCGTTATCCGCGGTGATGGCATTGCCGATGGCCGCCGGAATCAGGATGTCGACATCCAGCCCCAGCAACTCTTCGTTGCTGATCCCATCACCGCTTCCGTCTACTTCGCTGAGTTCTACGGGTCCCTCGGCGTCCTGAAACGAACGGAACAGCGAATCGATGTCGAGACCATCCTCGTTGTACCTGCCGCCATTCACGTCCGATACCGCGACCACGTGTGCGCCCCTGCTTGCCAGTAAGCGCGCGGTCTGCGAGCCGACGTTGCCAAAACCCTGCACGGCCACGGTCGCATTCTCCAACTCCAGGCCCTGGCTCTTGGCCGCCAGCGACGTGATGTGCGCAACGCCGCGCCCGGTGGCCTCCAGGCGGCCGAGCGAACCACCGAGTTCCAGCGGCTTGCCCGTGACCGCGGCGGGCTCGAAGCCAAAGCGATGGGCATAGGCGTCCACGATCCAGGCCATCTCCCGTGGGGAGGTGCCCATGTCCGGTGCCGGAATGTCGTCGTCCGGGCCGATCAGCCTTTCCAGGCGCACGACCAGGCTCTTCGTGAGGTTTTCAAGCTCACGTTCCGACAGTTCTTCCGGGTCGCAATTGACGCCGCCCTTCGCACCGCCGAATGGCAGGTCGAGCAAGGCGCATTTCCAGGTCATCAGCCGCGCCAGGGCGACGAATTCGTCCATGTCCACGCGTGGGTGAAAGCGCAGCCCGCCCTTGAAAGGCCCACGGCTCTGGTCATGCTGCACTCGGTAGCCGTAGAAAAGGGCCATGGAGCCATCGTCGCGTTTAAGCGGCAGCTCGAAACTGACTTGACGATAGCAACCGCGGAGAAAGTGCTGCATTTCGTCTTCGATATGCAAATTGTCGAAAGCCCGGTCGAGGTAATGCTCGCCCGACTCTCTGGCAGAGGTTGTTTTACTCATTTAATGGTTACTTTTTGATTGATTGGTTTTTCGGTTGATTGACTCGCCGGCCGGAAGAAACCGACCGTGATTTTGCTCAACATTCTGACGTTTTTGTGACAGGTTGGCCCGGAAAAAGTTCAGAAAAAACAACCGGCCGCATCATGTGCGGGGTAACGCTGTGTGTTTTATTTGCCGCCTTCCAGGCACGCGGCCAGCGCATCGCTTGCCTCGACCAGCGCGCTCGTGATTCCGGGTTCCGTGGCGGCGTGCCCGGCGTCATCGACCCACCGCAACCGGGAACCGGGCCAGGCCGAGTGCAACTCGAATGCCGCACCCGGGGGACACACCATGTCATAGCGGCCCTGCACGATATGGGCCGGCAGATGGGTGATGCTGCGCATGTTCTCCAGAATCTGGTTTTCATCCAGAAAACAACGGTTGACGAAGTAGTGCGTTTCCAGCCGCGCCATCGGAACGGCCATTTTATCGTCGCCGAAGTGCTGTAGCAGGCTCTCGTCCGGCCGTAAAGTCGAGCAGCGGGCTTCCCAGGTCGACCAGGCCTTGGCTGCATTGCCACGGACCTCGGCATCGTCGTCGTTGAGCAACTCGTGGTAGGCGTTGACCAGGTCACGTTCGCGTCCCGGCGCGACCGGGGCCAGAAAATCAGCGTAGTGCTCGGCGAAGGCCTGCGGCGCAGCGGTGTAGTAGAACCAGTCGAGGTCGGTTGGGCGAGCGAGGAAAATACCGCGCAGTATCAGCCCGCTGACGCGATCTGGATGCGCCTGCGCGTACACCAGCGACAGCGTGGAACCCCAACTGCCGCCAAACAGTGCCCATTGCTTTATTCCAAGGTGCTCGCGGATACGCTCGATATCGCCGACCAGGTCCCCCGTCGTGTTCGAAGCGGTCTCGGCGAATGGCCGCGAACGCCCGCAACCGCGCTGGTCGAAGAGCACGATACGCCACGCTTTCGGGTCGAAAAACCTGCGACTCTTGTCGTCGCAGCCCCCGCCCGGGCCGCCATGAACGAACAGAATCGGCTGGCCTTCCGGGTTCCCGCATTCCTCGACGTAGAGGACGTGCGGCGACTCCACGGGAAGCTCGAAATGGTTGAATGGCTGGATTTCGGGATAAAGCGTACGCATGGCGATTCTGCCGTCTCATTATGCCACGACAGTCGGGTTCAGAGTAAAGGGACAGTGTAAACCCGCTTTAAAGCATAAATTATCCGGCAGGGGGTGCGGCGATGGCTAGCCCAGTTAGCGCAGAATTCCACAATGTTATTCTTTTGCATCGCAACTTT
Source organism: uncultured Gammaproteobacteria bacterium (assembly GCA_963774415.1). GTDB lineage: Bacteria > Pseudomonadota > Gammaproteobacteria > Xanthomonadales > SZUA-36 > SZUA-36. The sequence continues at coordinate 20,069 of CAVZEU010000007.1, forward strand.
ATAGTTCAGTAGTTATAATTTATAGTGCGTTGCATTATAAACTATTGAATATCTATTATCATATATAGCTGAATAGTCATTATATTTTGCATTATTAAATATTTATGTTGCATTGCAAAATACTCCATGTATAATAGTGCAATGCAATAAATCTCATTACCCCTGGAACTGGAGAAACTGAAATGACGAACTTTGCCGAGAATTTTGAAAAATTATCTGAAATGCAGAAGAAGAGCTTCGAGCCGGCGCGAAACCTGGCTGAATTCGCGGTAGGCGCGTTCGAAACGTTAGCCCGCCAGAACTATGCTTTTGCAGGCGATGTGCTTGAGTTTGCAGTCGCTCAGGCGAAGCTGCCTGTCGACGTCGCTGACCCGAGAGAATTGTTCGAACGCCAGGTTTCTGCGACCCGTCAATTTGCAGAATTGGTGAACGAGCGTGCGATCGAGTACGTCGAACTGAGCAAGTCCTTCAACGACACCTCTGCGTCGTTGTTCGAACAGGAGCTCGGTGAAGCCGCCAAGCCGGCGCGTAAAACGGCAGCCAAGAAGGCAGCCTGAAACCGCCCATCGGTGTTGACAAAAAAGGCGCTCGTTGATCGGGCGCCTTTTTTTGTGCGCCGTGCCGGCAATAACGGTAGAATCACAAGGAACGCGGGATCGATGACATGGCCGACACGCACCTCATCAAAAAATATGCCAACCGGCGTTTGTACGACACCACCACCAGTTCGCACATCACGCTCGACGGCATCTATGACCTCATCGTCGACGGCAACGACGTCAAGATCGTGGACGATACGACGGGAGAGGATATTTCACGGCTGATCCTGTTGCAGATCATCGCCGAACGGGAACAAGGCGGCCGGCCAATGCTCGACGCGGACTTCCTGATGCGGGTCCTGCGCCTGTACGGAGATCCGATGCAGGATTTGGTAGGCGAATTTCTCTCGCGCAGCTTCGACACCTTTATGGAGCAGCAAAAGCAATACCAGGAACAGATGCGCGCGGCGATGGCGTCGACCCCGCTGGCCACCATGCAGGAACTCGCCGCCAGCAACCTCAAGGCCTGGCAGGCGATGCAGGAAGCGATTTTAGGCAAGATGAAACCCAAGGAGGACTGAGAGGACTCGCGCGTGACTGACGACCAGACAAAACAACCGGGCAACGACACTATTGGCAAAATGACCTCGGATTTCATGGACACACTGTTGCGCAACCAGGAGGCCTTCGCCAAGCTGATGAGTGCGCCGCAGGAAACGATCACCAGCATGCTCGATCCGTTCAATATCGCGGCGTCATTCACGGAGGGCGCCAGGCAGCTGGCATCCAACCCGGCCAAACTGATGCAGGCCAACATGGATCTGTGGCAACAGCATCTGCAACTCTGGCAGCACACGGCGGAACGAATGCTGGGCAAGAGCACCAGCCCGGCCGTCGAGCCGGATAAAGGCGACCGCCGGTTCAAATCGAAGGCGTGGACCGAAAACGAACTGTTCAGCGTCATCATGCAATCCTACCTGATAACCAGCCGGTGGCTGACAAAGACGATGTCGAACATCGACAACCTCAGCGAGGAGGACGCCCACAAACTGCGATTTCATACCAAGCTGCTCGCCGACGCCCTGGCGCCGAGCAATTTCCTGTTCACGAACCCCGAAGTCATTCAGGAAACCTTCCAAAGCGGTGGGCAGAACCTGATTCGCGGCATGGAGAACCTGCAACGCGACCTGGAAGCCGGCAACGGCCAACTCAAGATCACGATGGTTGACGAGTCGACCTACGAGCTGGGCAAAAACATCGCGACGGCGCCCGGCAAGGTTGTTTTCCAGAACGATATACTGCAGCTGATCCAGTATGCGCCGACGACGGCCGAGGTTTACCGCCGGCCATTGCTGATTTTCCCGCCCTGGATCAACAAGTTTTACATCCTGGACCTGCAGCCCGAGAACTCTTTCATCCGCTGGGCCGTCGACAAGGGCTACACGGTGTTTGTCGTGTCCTGGGCCAACCCCGATACCGCCCTTTCGCGCAAAACCATGGACGACTACCTTAGCGAAGGCATCCTGCAGTCGCTCGACGCGGTAGAAAGCGCAACCGGGGAACGCGAAGTGACCACGATCGGTTACTGTATCGGCGGTACGCTGCTGGGTGCGGCGCTGGCGTACATGGCGGCGAAAGGCGACGATCGGATAAAGGCGGTGACGTTTTTCGCAGCGCAGATGGATTTCTCGGAAGCCGGCGATCTCAGGGTATTCATCGACGAGACCCAACTCGCGCGCCTCGACGAGCAGATGGAAGAAACGGGTTATCTCGATGGTGACACGATGTACTCCGCTTTCAATCTGCTGCGTTCCAACGACCTCATCTGGTCGTTCTACGTCAACAATTACCTGTTGGGCAAGGAACCGCTGCAGTTCGATCTTTTGTACTGGAATGCGGACACGACACGCATGCCGCACGCATTGCACATGTTCTACCTGCGGGAAATGTACCTGAACAACAACCTGGCCAAGCCGAATGGCATATCGTTGTGTGGCGTGCCCATTGACCTGGGCAAGGTGACGGTGCCGATCTACCTGCAGTCTGCGCGGGAAGACCACATCGCCCCCTATGTCTCCGTCTTCAAGGCCCGCAAACTGTTTTCCGGACCGGTGCGTTTCTGCCTCGCCGGGTCGGGCCACATCGCCGGCGTCATCAACCCGCCGTGCGCCAACAAGTACAACTACTGGATGAACGAAGACCAGCCGGATGATCTCGACGAGTGGCTCGCCAACGCCGAGTCCCATCCGGGTTCATGGTGGAATGACTGGGACCAGTGGCTGCAGCAATACTCGGGCGAACTCGTCGCGGCGCGGGAACCGGGTTCGGGCGATTTGCCGGCGCTGGAAGATGCGCCCGGCTCCTACGTCAAGGTCAAGAATCGGCCGGCCTGACGTCTGCGCGAGTATCACATAGCTACCGGCACCCCTGACCCAGCGGGACCACGATCGGAAAAATAAACTCACCTTCGACGATGACCTGGCGGCTCACACCCATTGGCTGGCGGAGGGGCGCAGCCTTCTGAGGTTGCGGCGCCTGGCTGGGTTGGCGTCGGAGTGGAATGGCTAGCAGGTTCGCCAACGCCGTGACTGGCCCGCTTCAAACTTTTTACTGTGTCCCCCTACCCTGACCCATTTCAGACTTTTGGCGGCAGTACTGGCCGAAATAGACCGCCGGTATCACGAGCAGCGTCAGCATGGTCGAGGCGAAGGCGCCGAAGATCAGCGAGATCGCCAGGCCGCCGAACACCGGATCAGACAGCATGACCGCCGAACCGAGGATAATCGCCAGCGCGGTCAGCAGGATCGGCCGCAGGCGTACGGCGCCCGCTTGCAGCACCGCCTGATCGAGCGACAGGCCCTGGCTGCGGCGCTCGATGATGAAATCGATCAGCAGCAACGAGTTGCGCACGACGATGCCGGCCAGCGCGATGACGCCGATCATCGAGGTCGCGGTGAACGGCTGGCCCATCAGCCAGTGGCCGGGGAACACGCCGACCAGGGTCAGCGGGATCGCGCCCATGACGATGAATGGCAGCAGGAAAGAACGGTAGTACGCGACCAGCAACAGGTAGATGAGCACGAGCGCGACGAAAAAGGCGGTGCCGAGATCCCGAAACACGTCGAGCGTCAGGCGCATCTCGCCGAGCCAGAACATCTGTACGCGGTCGAGCTCGGCGGGTTGCGCATCGGTGAAACCCAGGTTGTCCACCGCCAGCTGCTCGCCGCCCGCCAGCGGCAGCCCGGACAGCGCCTGCGTCAGCGCAATCACGCCGTAGACCGGGCTCGAGTGCAGCATGTTGCCCGCGAGGTAGACCACCGCGTGCTGGTCGTGCGTGTAGTAAGGCCGCTCCCGGGTCACCGGTTCGATGCGCGCGACGCTTGACAGCGCCACCTGCCGGCCCTGGTCGTTCAGGAGGTAGAGTCCGGACAACACACTCGTATCGGCGCGTTTTGGCCGCGGCAGGCGCAGGATGATCGGTACCGGTTCGCGCGCGGTGTCCTCGTGCAGGTCACCGACGGTGACGCCACTGAAATAAGCCGCAACCTGCCCGGCGACCGCCGCCGGCGTGAGACCGGCGAGCGCGGCGGCGTCACGATTCACGATCAACCGGTACTCGGTCAACTCCTGCCCGACCGAGTCGTCTACGTTGGTCATGCCGTAAACACTCGGATAGAACTCACGCTTGACGCGTCCCGCCAGTGCCCGCAGTTGAGCGTAATCGGGACCGTACAACGCCGCCAGCATCTGCGAGCGCACCGGCGGGCCCGGAGGCGTCTCGAACAGCTTGATGCGGGCCTCGGGAAATGCGGCGCGCACGGGCGCCAACGCGTCGTACAGTGCCTGGGCAATGGCGTGCGAGCCGCGGGAGCGCTGGTGCTTGCCGACGAGGTTGACGCGAATCTGCGCGAGATCGGTTCCGCTGAGCATCACGTCACCGCGGACCAGGGCCGCGAAATCCTCCGGCGCCGGCTCGCCGAGGAAGGTCTGATAGTCGGTGACGGCTGGATTCTGCGCCACCACCTCTGCAACCGCCTGCGCCACGCGCCCGGTCGCCTCCAGCGCGGTGCCGGTCGGCAGGTCGATTTCAAGCAACAGCGTGTTGACGTTATCGTCCGGCAGCATCTTCAGTTCCACCCCGAGCGCGGACAGCGGGCCGTCGACACCGGCCGGACGGAGAAACTGCCACATGGGTTGCAGCATCACCAAAACCAGCAGCGCCGCCACGCCGGCGAACAACATCCGCCGCTTGCGGCGTGAAGCCAGCAGGGGACGGAACAGCCGCAGATAGAGCCGGTGCAAGCGGTCCTGCGGCGCCTCGCCGCGCTCTTCGAGTGTTTGCTCAGCGGCTTCGGCCATCACCCGCCGGCTTCTGCGCTTGAGCCAGCGATAAGCGACGTAAGGCACCACGGTATAGGCGATTACCAGCGAGGCCAGCATCGCGATGGGTGCGTTGAACGGGATGGGTCCCATGAACGGCCCCATCATCCCGGTTACGAATGCCATCGGGATCAGCGCCAGGATCACGGTGAAGGTGGCGACGATGGTCGGTTTGCCGATCTCGTTGGCCGCGGCCACCACCAGCCGGCCGAAATTGGCCTGGCGATGATGGTGCAAATGCCGGTGGATGTTCTCGATCACGACGATGCCGTCGTCCACCAGCAGGCCCAGCGACAGGATCAGCGCGAACAGCGTGATGCGGTTGATGCTCTGGCCGGCGATCCAGCCGATGCCGAGCACCACGAACAGGATCAGCGGAATGGACAGCGCAACCACGCCGGCCTCGCGCCAGCCGAGGAACAGCATCAGGATCGCGACCACCGCCACGATCGAGATGCCCAGGTGCTCGATCAGCGTGTTGACGGCGTCGTCCGCCCTGGCGCCGTCGTCGCGGGTGACCGTGATCCGCACACCATCCGGCAAGGCCTGGCGCTCGACAGTCGCAAGCCGCTGCAGCACCGCCTGCGCCACTTCGACGCCGTTGCTGCCCTGTTGGCGCGCGATGTTGATGGTCACCGCCGGCTCCGGCGCGCGGCCGCCGCCGGCCGCGGCCGGACCCAGCCCCAGCGTCGAGGACACGTCGTCGGTCACCGCCCCGCGTTCGATGCGTGCGACTTCACGCAGGTACACCGGGCGGTCTTGATCCACCGCGACCACGGCGCCGCCGAGCGCCGCCGCGTCGCCGAAGGCGGCGTAGGTCCGGATCGGAGCGGCGCGTTGGCCCGTGATGACCGTGCCGGCGGGCCGCACCACGTTGGCCGCGCCGAGCGCAGCGGCGACCCGCGCTGGCGTCAGGCCGTGCGCAGCCAATGCGGCGGGGTCGAGCCAGACACGCACCGCCGGCGCGCCCGCGCCCTGCACCCCGCTCTTGCCGACACCCGGCACGCTGCGGAGCTGCTCGACCACGTTGTCGGCCAGCGCGCGCAACGCCTGTGGCGCCATCTCCGGCGCGCTCAGTGTCAACGTCAAAATCGGCACGTCATACAGCGATAGCGCCCGGATCAGCGGCGGCTGCGCGCCCGGCGGCAGGCGGTCCAGGTTGCCGTTGACCTGGTTGTAGACCTTGACCAGGCTGCGCTCCTCGGCCTCGCCGACGTCGAACCGCACCGTCACCATCGCCGCGTCATTGGCGGCATAGCCATCGGTGTGGTCGACGCCGGGAATGGACGCGAGCAGCGCCTCCAGTGGCCGTACGACCTGGTTGAGCATCTCGCGGGCGCCGTAACCGGGGCGCGAGACGCTGATATTCACCACCGGCACCACGATATCCGGGTTGTAGGTTCGCGGCGTGGCCAGGATCGCGAGCGCACCGAACAGCGTCACCGCAACGATGGACAGCGGTGTCAGCTTGGAGTGCAGAAACGCGCGGGCCAGCCGGCCGGCGATATTGAGCGGCTGGCGTTCAGTCACTTGGTGCTCCTGTAACGCGGGTGCCATTGCCCAGCGACAGCGTCGGCGCCTTGACCACGCGCTCACCGGCTTCGATCCCGGCGGCGATCACGGCCAGCTTGTCTTCCGCGCCGGTGGCGGTTCGCACCGGGCGGAATCGCGCCGCGCCGCGCTCATCCACCACGAACACGCCGGTCAGACCGGCGCGCTCGGTCACGGCGCTCACGGGCACCACCACCGCCGTGCGGTTGCCGGTCGGTACCCGCACCTCGGCGTAAGCGCCATACGGGGGTTCGGCCGCGCCAGCCAACCGCAACTTGACCTTGTGGGTGCGGGTCGCCGGATCGGCCGCATCCACGCGCTCGATCACGGTGCCGGTGTAGCGCTGGCTCTGCACCGAGACCTGCAGCTCTGCGCCGAGCGGCAGATGCGGGTAAACCGCTTCACCCACTTCCAATTCGACTTCAGTAACGCCGCCGACCACCAGCGCCACCACCACGCCGGGCGCCGCGTAGTCGCCGGCCTTGAGCGGCAGCAAAGCCAGCAGCCCGTCGAACGGCGCCCGGACCTCGGCGTACTGCAAGTCCGAGCGCGCCGCCGTCAACGCCTGCCTGGCCGCCCGGGCCTTTGCTTGCGCGGCGACGTAACGCTGGTGTACCTGTTCGTATTCGCGCGGCGCCACCGCGCCTTCCTTACGCAGCGCAGCGAAGCGCGCCTCGTCTGCGGCCGCCTGCGTCGCTTCGGCACCGCTGCCGGCGGCGTCGGCCTTCGCCGTGGCCAGGCGCGCATGCGCTTGATCGGCGCCGACCGCCAGCAACAGCTCGCCGCGCTTGACTTGCGAGCCGGCTGTCACCGGCGCCGCGGTCACCCGGCCACCGTACATCGACGCCAGCCGCGCCCGCCGTTCACGGGTCACCGTCGCCGGTAACGTGATCGATTGCGTCAGCGTTTGCGCGCGCGCCTCTGTCACTTCGAGCGAGACTGCGGGGCCGCTTGCGGCCGCGGGCTCCGCGGCCTCACGCGAGCAGCCGGCGAGCAGGCTCACACCTACCAGTAACGACGCCCTGAGCCATGCTTGCATGTCAGTTCCCTCCATCCATCTCGGGTGCCAGCGGCCGCGGGACAGCGCGTGCGGGATCGAGACGATCGACCGCCAGCAGCAGCGACGCCCGCGCCAGCACGGCCCTGTAAGCGGCAGCCACGGCTTCGGCACGCGACTGGTCGCGCCGCGCCTGTGCATTCAAAAGATCGTCCAGCGGGGTCAGGCCCTGGCGGTAACGCATGTCCAGCAGGCGCGCCGCTTCGGCTGCCTGCGACGACGCCGCGGCGGCCGCCTGCGCCTGGGCCGCCGCGACCTGCACCGCACGGCTGCGCTTGGCGACGTCCAGCCTGATCGTGTCTTCCGCGGCCGCCAGGTCGGCCTGCGCCGCGCGCCACTCGGCGCCAGCGGCCTCGATGTCGCCGCGCCGGGCGCCGGCCGTAAACAGGTCCCAGCTCACGACCCCCATGAGCGTATTGGACGGCGCCCGCAGCGCCGGCGTGTCGGCGTTCCAGTCGTGGCGCGCGACCAGGTTCACGCGTGGCCCGTTCGCCGCCTTGGCCGCCCGGTGCTCGGCGGCGCGCGCCGCGACGATATGGCGCAAAGCCTGGACCTGTGGATTCGCCGCCACCGCCTGTTTTTGCAGTTCGACCAGCGGCGCTTCCGGTACCATGACATCCACGGCGGCCGCCGGTTTCAGCGCGGAATCCGCCGGCGCGGCGATCACGGTCCGGAACGCATCGAGCGCATTGTCGAGTTCAGCCGCGGCCGCCTTTTCAGCCGCCCCGGACCGCTCCAGGTTGGCGCGCGCGGTCAGTACGTCACTTTCGATTGTCATCCCGCGCTCGAACAGGGCCCTGGCCGTTTGCAGGTCCTGTTCGGCGGCGCGGCGCGAGGCGCTGGCCGCATCGAGCAGTAAGCGCGTGGCCGTGACACCATCATAACTTTGCAGCACCTCGAAAGTGAGGCGGGATTTGGTCGCCGCGGCCCCCGACGACGCCGCTGCGCGGCGCGCTTCGGCAGCGCGTACCCGCGCCCGGTTGCCGCCGCTCGCAAACAACGGGACCGTCAATATCACGGCGCTGTCGAAATTGTTGGCGTAGCCCGGGTGGTTCAATTCGGCCGGCACGGTGCCGAGGTCCTCCCTGCCAGTGTAGCTCCCCAGCCCGAAATCGCTGAAGGTCAGGTCGCGCTGCGCCAGGCGGTAGCCGAAAACCTGTACCGGATCGTTGCTGCGCGCGGCGTTGAACTGCACGCTCAGGTCCGGCAACGCCTTGCCGCGAGCGGCGCGAACCTGCCCACTGGCCGCCTGCTCGCGTGCGCTGCTGGCTTGCGCCCGGGGGTTCGCGGCCCAGGCCCGCGCCACCGCCTGCGAAAAATCAACGCTCTCGGCGCGGCAGAGCGCCGCGGTGAAAAGTGCGGCAACCGCGATGGCTGGTACGACGCCGCGCATTAAGCTCACTCTGGCGCAGACCCGGTCTTTTCTTCCGGGCAGAACGCGACGCCGGGCCGCACGCCGAGCTTTTCCAGGATCTTCGCCAGCGGGCAAAAGCCGGTGAATGAGGCTTGCAGCATGTTGGCGCCGACGAAGGCCGTGAACCACAGCCAGTAGGCGCTGTGGAAATGGGCCAGCAGCAGCGAGACCAGGATGAAGACGCCAGCGATGCGGAACACCAGCCGGTCAATATTTACGGTTTGCATTTGAATTTCCTCGCTTTCGGGTTCATTACTCTTCCGCTTTGCGACGCGGTTGGCGGCCCTCACCCCACTGCGCTCCCTTGCGGCACTGGCGCTTGGCAGGGACGCAGTAAATCGAGTGCAGCGTTTCGATGACGTCCAGGGCGGGACCCTGGCGCAGCGCGTAATAGATCGTCTGCGACTGGCGCCGCGTAGTCACCAAATGGTCGCGTCGCAACACGGCCAGGTGCTGTGACAGTGCCGACTGCGACAGCGGCACGCGCCGGTTGAGGTCTCCGACCGACGTTTCGCCCTCGGCCAGCACGCACAGGATCATCAGCCGGGGCCGACTGGCGAGCGCCCGCAGCAGTTTCGCCGCGCTGCCGGCGTGGCGAGCCATCGCCCGCGTGTCGAGGCCCGACAAACCGGCGGCGGCGCTCGCTGAGCCTTCGTTCGTGTCCTGCATCTGCCGTCCTCTTTAAATCATATTATGCTAATTTAGATATTACTAATATACTATTTCCGTGTAAAAATGCAAGCATTCGCCGGGCCGGCCCGGGGCAGGCCCCGGCTCCTCCCCACCCTGCCGAAGGTGGCCAATTGTTCAGCGTCGAGGGAACCAGCATCCAGTGATATACGCGGATGCGCCATCGCTCAGTACATCCGGCGGCGGAACAACCACCCGGCCAGGGTCAATGTGACCAGCGCGATAATCACCATCGGCCAGTATTGATCAAGCAGGAGGTCGTAGGAGTCCCCTTCCAGGAAGACCCCGCGCAGGATGACCAGGAAATAGCGCAGCGGGTTGATACGGGTCAGCTGCTGAACGGCATCCGGCATATTGGCGATGGGGGTTGCAAAACCGGAGAGGATGACAGACGGCACCAGGAACAGGAAGGCACCCAGGATACCTTGCTGCTGGGTGACCGCCAGCGACGATATCATCAGGCCGATGCCGACAGCCGAGAGCAGAAACAGGAACAGCCCGAGGTAGAGCGGCCCGAGTTCGCCGCGCAACGGCACCCCGAACCAGTTCACGACCAAGAACAGGATGAAGCTGCCCTCGATCATTCCGATGAGAATACCGGGCAGGGCCTTGCCGATGAGAATGTCCACCGGCCCGAGCGGCGTCACCAGCAACTGGTCGAAGGTGCCGGCCTCCCTTTCCCGGGCCACGGACAAGCCGGTAACGACGGTCGTGACCACCAGGGTCAGCAAACCCACGATGCCCGGCACAATGAACCAGCGCGATAACAGGTTCTCGTTGTACCAGGGCCGTATCTTCAGTATCGCGGGCGGCCCGCGCAGCCCGTGCCTTTCAGTCCACGCGATATTGAAGTCCGTGAATATGGTGCGAAGGTAACCCAGCGCCAGCAAGGCGTTGTTGGAGTTGCGGCCATCGATAATGACCTGCGTTCGCGCTGATTTTCCGCGCTTCAGGTCCGCGCTGAAGCGCGGCCCGATATGCAATACCATCAGGGCGTCCTTGTTGTCGACGAGCGGTGCGACTTGCCCATCGTGGTCGATTGACGCCACCTGGCGGAAATGGGGCGAACCGGTCACTCTCGCCACCAGTTCCCGGGATGCGACGCCGCGGTCTTCGTTGTAAATGGCGACGGCAATGTCGTTCAGGTCAAAAGTGGCCGCGTAGCCGAAAACGATCAACTGCGCGATCGGCGGTACGATCAGGACAAAACGGCTTTTCTTGTCCTGCAATATCGCCAGCAGTTCCTTGAGCGCCAGCGCGGCGATGCGTTGCATGGCGCCGTTCATGTGTCCAGCCGCTTGTGCATCTTGCGCCGCGCAATCCCCAGGAAAATCAACATCATCAGCACCAGCGCGGCGCTGTTACCCAAGATAATGGGCCAGATGTCACCGGCCAGGAACAGCGTCTGCAAAATCGCCACGTAGTAGCGCGCCGGCACGATATGGGTGATGATCTGGATCGCCTGCGGCATGGCGCCGATCTGGAAAATGAAGCCGGACAGGATGAACGCCGGCAGGAACGTCACGATGATCGAAATCTGGCCGGCCACGAACTGGTTTTTCGCCACCACCGAGATCAACAGCCCCATGCCCAGCGCCACCAGCATGAACAGGGCCGAAGTCGCGGTCAGCACCCAGAATGAACCGCGCAAAGGCACATCGAATTGCCACAGGGCCATGGCAACGCTCAATAGCATGCCGCCCATGCCCAGGATAAAATAGGGGAACAGTTTGCCGACCACCAGTTCACCGATGCGGATCGGTGTCACCAGCAACGCCTCCATCGTTCCCCGCTCCCATTCGCGCGCCACCACCATGGAAGTGAGCATGGCGCCGATCAGCGTCATGATGACCGCGATCAGACCGGGCACCAGGAAATTGCGGCTGCGTACCGCGGCGTTGAACCAGATACGCGCCTCCGCCACCACCGGCTGCCGCAGTTCGATGCCCTTCGACGCGGCATAGCTGACAAGCCAGGTTTGCCAGACACCCTGGATGTAACCGGCGGTGATGCGGGCCTGGTTGGCGTCGACGCCGTTGACGATCACGCCGATGGGGGCATCGCCTCGCGCCAGCAACTGATCGGTAAAGTCATGGCGCAGCCAGACAATGCCCCTGACCTCGCGCCGGGCGAAAGCCCGTTGCGCGGCCTGGATATTGGCGAACTGCCGTAGAGCGAAATACGGGGAATGACGAAAGCCGCCAACCAGGCTGGCCGTGTTGGTGTCCGGTTGTTCCACGACCATGGCCAACGGGATATTGCGGGCATCCAGCGATACGCCGTAGCCGAAAAGCAGCAACAGCACCAGCGGCAGCACGAAGGCAATCGCGATGCTGGACGGATCGCGCAAGATCTGCAGGGACTCCTTGCGGATCATGCCGCGCAGGCGCATGCGTGACGCCGCTGCAGTACTCATGTGGCGGCCGCCCTGTCTTGCTCGTGGTTTTCGATCAGCTTGATGAACGCATCTTCCATCGTCGGGTCCGGGTTGGCGTCATCGCGGAAGCGGGCTTTCATCTCAGCGGGTGAGCCTTCGACCAGTATTTCACCCTCGGCCATGATCACCAGCCGGTCACAGTAGTTGGCCTCGTCCATAAAGTGCGTCGTTACCAACAGGGTTACACCCGACTCGGCCAGGGCGTTGATGCGCTTCCAGAAGTCGCGGCGGGCCAGCGGGTCGACACCGGAAGTCGGTTCATCCAGAAACAGGATGTCCGGCTCGTGCATGAGGGCGGCGGCCATGGCCAGCCGTTGCTTGTAGCCCTGAGGCAGGTCGTAGCTGTTCGCGTGGGCGACATCCGCCAGCCCGAACTCCTCCAGGGCCCAGTCGATGCGCTGTTGACCCCGTGAGCGGCCGAGCCCATAGGCCCTGGCAAAAAAGCGCAGGTTTTGCATGACACTGAGATTGACGTACAGGGAAAACCGCTGCGCCATGTAGCCCAGCCGGCCGCGGGCCCGCGCTGAAGCATGGCGCAGATCGAGCCCAGCCACCCTGACTTCACCGGATGACAACGGCAATAACCCGCACAACATGCGGAAGGTGGTGGTCTTGCCGGCCCCGTTCGCGCCCAGCAGCCCGAAAATTTCGCCGCGCTGCACCTTGAAGCTGACGTCCCTGACCGCATAGAAATCGCCAAACCGCCGCTGCAGGTTCCTGACCTCGATAATCGGCCCGGTTTTCTGCCCGCTTACGATCGAAATGGACGGGGAGTCGGCCCGCTGTCGTTTTTTTTCCGGGGACTGTTCGCGCTCGAGCCTGGCGACAAAGGCGTCTTCGAAGGTCGGCTCGGCCGGCTGCACGTTCACTTCAGGATCGTCGGTTGCAATGCCGGCAAGGTCCGGCGCGCCGGCAGACGCGGTCACGATGCGTATCTGTTCGCCTTCGATAATTGCATCGATAATTCCCGGCGTGCCGCCAAGGCGGGCCTGCAGCGTGCGCTTGCCGATGCCGGGAGCCGTGACCCGGAACGTCCGTCCCCGCATCGGTTTGCTGAAGGCGGCCGGGCTGTCCGCACCCAGCAGCTTGCCTTCGTTCAGCAACACCACCTTATCGCAGCGCGTGGCTTCATCCAGGTAGGCGGTACTCAGGAACACCGTCATGTTCTGTTCCCGCACCTGTCGGTAGACGATGGCCCACAATTCACGCCTCGATACCGGGTCGACGCCCACCGTGGGCTCGTCCAGCAACAGCAGGCGAGGCATGCCGACCAGGGTGCAGGCCAGGCCGAGTTTTTGTTTCATGCCCCCCGACAGCCGTCCGGCCAGCCGGCGGGTGAATGGCGCCAGGCCCGTCATGTGCATCAGTTCGGAATAGCGCTCCGGGCGGTCGGCCTTGGCGACACCGTGAAGGTCTGCATACAGGTCGAGGTTCTCCTGTACGCTCAGGTCTTCGTACAGGCCGAAGTTCTGGGGCATATAACCGACCGAGGACTGGACATCGAGGGATGCCGTGACGGTGTCCATACCCAAAACCTCTATACGCCCGTTGTCCGGCACCAGCAGGGCGGCCGCCAGGCGCATGAGTGTCGTCTTGCCCGCGCCATCGGGCCCGATCAGCCCGGTGACCTTGCCCGGCTCGACTCGAATATCCACATCACGCAGGGCGCTGATGCTCCTGTCGCCGACATGAAAAACCTTGCTGACACCCTCGAATCGGAGCGCCGCCCCGGAATTGCGCGGGGCGGCGGCGAGTCCGTTGCCTGATGCTTGTATATTCATAAGAATCAGCGTATTGCGGCGCATCCCTCCAAAGGTGCAGCCTGTACCGGGCTTGGCACCTAGCGCGGCCCGGAACAGTCCGGAGCGGTTTGCCCGGATCGCGGTTTCACCGGCTCGAGCGGTACGCTCACGGTGGCCGGCATCCCCAGGCGCAGCTCGTTTTGCGGATTGCAGACATAGACCCTTGCCTGGTACACCAGGCGGGTGCGCAGGTCCGGGGTCTCCACGTTCTTGGGCGTGAATTCGGCCGTTGGAGAAATAAAGCCGATCCATCCCCGGTAGGTTTTGCCGGGATAGCTGTCCGTCGAAACCTCGGCCGGCATACCCAGTGAGAGCCGACCCAACTGGGCTTCCGGCACGTAGGTGCGTACCCATACCGGGTTGGTCAAGGCCATGGTGAATACCGGCGTCTGCGGCGTTGCCATGTCGCCGGGCTCGAGAATTCGCTCACGTATGATCCCGTCGCTCGGCGCGTAGAGTTCGGTGTCTTTCAATACTTCCTGCGCCAACGCCAGCTGGGCCTGTTCGGCTTTGAGCGCCGCCTTCGCCTCGTCGATATCTTCTACCCGCGGCCCGGCCTCCGCCAGCGCGAGGGTCTCCCGGGCCACGTCGAGATCGGCCCGGGCCGTATCGAGGCGTGCCTGTGCGTCATCCAGCACCTGTTGCGAGGCCGCTTCTTTTGCCGCCAGTTTTTGCGCACGGGTAAAGGTGAGTTCCGCGTCTTTAAGCCGTGCCCTGGCGGCGGCAACCCCGGCTTTGGCCTGACGTACCTCTTCAGGACGGGTGCCGGCATCGAGGCGGGCGACCACGGCTTTCTGCGCCGTGACTTTTGCCTTCGCCACAGCCACCTGGGCACGCAAACGTTCCTGGTGCAGCGTGGCCAGCAACTGCCCTTTGCTTACCCGGTCGCCCTCCTGTACCAGCAACCGGCCAATATGCTCACTGTTGTTAAAGGCCAGGTCCACTTCACGGATATCGACATTGCCATACAGAACGACGGCCGTTTCATTGACCGTTTCCTTTTTCGCCGCTTGCCACCACCAGGCCGCGCCGGCGGCAGCGCCGATGACGGCCAGCACCAAAATAACCCGTGTTTTCCTGTTCAAAATGCTGCTCTCTCATTGCCAGTGATGTGCCCCTGGTCACCCAAACGCACCCAAAAACGTACCCGTCTAGTTCCGCCTCCAACCCCATCCTACCGCATCGAATGATGCCAGCGCGCTGCTGGGGCCGTCGCAATCGTTCGGCGCCTACATGATCATGTTGAAGATATAACCCACCGACACGATGCCGGCCCCGACGACGCCGATAAAGGCGGCGATCAGGCGCGGTTTGAGAACCTTCCGCAAGATGATCATCTCGGGCAGCGACAGGGCGATCACCGACATCATGAAAGCCAGCACGGTACCCAGCGCCGCGCCCTTGCCCAGCAGCGCCTGGACGATGGGAAAGATGGCGGCGGCGTTGGCGTACATGGGAATGCCGGCCAGCACCGACAGTGGCACCGACCACCACGCCGATTTACCCATGAAGGCGGCCATGACGCCTGCGGGGACATAACCGTGGATCACCGCCCCCACCGCGATGCCCAGCACCACGTAGAGCCAGACCTTGCCGACAATTTCGCGCACGGCGTCAATGCCATGGCGAATACGCGCCGACCAGTCCCTGGGCCCCTCCTCCGCGCTCACCGGGCCGCCCTGGATCGTGAACACCCACGCTTCCAGGTGCCGCTCCATGTTCAGGCGGCCGATGGTCCAGCCGGCGGCCACGGCGATGGCCAGACCCAGGCCCATGTAAATGGCCGCCACTCGCCAGCCGAACAAACCGTAAAGCAGCACCAGGGCGACCTCGTTGACCATCGGGGCCGATACCAGGAAGGAAAAGGTCACGCCCAAAGGTATGCCCGCGGTCACGAAGCCGAGAAAAAGCGGTACGGCCGAGCAGGAGCAAAAAGGGGTGACGACCCCCAGCATCGCCGCCAGCACATTACCGACGGATTCGCGCTTGCCGGCGAGGATGGCCCGCGTGCGCTCCGGGCTGAAAAACGAGCGGACGACACCTACGCCGAAAACCACCAGAATCAGCAGCAGCAGCACTTTCGGCGTCTCGAAAGCGAAAAACCGGATCGCACTGCCGAGATGACCCTGCGACGGGAAACCCGCCAGGCGCGCCAGCAGCTGGGTGAACAGATCGGCAAACCGCTGCAGATTGCTGTAGACCAGTGTCCATAACGCCAACAACACCAGAGTTCCCGCCAGGTGCCGGGCGAGGGAAGGCCTGCCTGCCGCGTCGATTGCCGGGGCGGCCTGGATCGTCCCACCACTTCCGCCACGAGGCGCCAGCGATTCGTCGTTCGTTTGCACACCGGATTCCTGATGCCGATCGCGCCTGTCAGCGCCTTAACGGATCCAGGCGGCCACCTCCTGCTTCCCGGGAACTTTCCCCGCCGACTTGACCACGCCATCGACGACCACGGCCGGGGTGGCCATCACGCCAAAATTGGCGATTGCCAGCGGGTCGGTCACCTTTTCCATCGTCGCCGCAACTCCGCTGGCGGCAACGGCGTCCTTGACGATTTGTTCGGTTTGCCGGCACCTGGCGCAACCCGGACCCAGCACCTTGATTTCCATGATGTTCTCCTTGCCTGTGCTTTTGCAGACTTGGCAACGACCCCGTTACACCAGGAAGGCGCAACTCGTCGCTGACCAGTATTCCTTCATATCGCTATATATTCATATATTGGTTCAAAAAAATCAGCCCTTGTTGAGAATCTCAAAACGGTCGATAGCGTTGATGCCTCCGACCACAGAGGCAATCTCCCCCTCTTCGTTGAGCCAGTGCCGCAAGTTGCCCAACAAGGCAGCGGCAAAAGCGCTTTGGCGGCCATCGGACAATGCGTAATTGACCCACAGACCGTCTTTGTGCGCGCTCACGAGGCCCGCATCCTCCAGGATTTTCAGGTGCTTGCTGGTCGTCGACTGGGCCACACCCAACGCGGTTTGCAATTCGCAAACGCACATCGTGCGCTTTTCCAGGATCTTCACGATCTTGACGCGCGTGGGATCGGACAGGGCCTTCATCACGCGGATAAATTCTTTCATAGCTGCCTCTGAATCGCTTTTATGGAATATAGTGTATCCAGCGAAAACTGTCAAACCCGGGCATGCGGGACGAGCACCGCGAGGGACGGACTAAACCGCGGCAGCCTGGCCGGGATTGTCGTTGCGCAGCAAACGGTAGGCCAGCATCTTGGCTGCATTGTCGATAAGGAACCACAGCAGCGCATAGGCCCACATCCACAGGGCATAGGTCCAGCCGATGGGCGTAATGAGAAAGCCATACACCGCCATCAGGGTGCCGACGATCTCGGTGCCGAAGGTGGCGATCAGCAACACCGGCGCCGGAAACGGCCGGCGCCAGAACCAGCCGTCGGTGCGGGTGATGTAGAGCGTGCTGTGGCCGGCCACGATGAGCTTGAGAAACATCATGCTTTGCACCATGCCCTCGGAAAAGCCCTCTTCCTGCAACAAGAAAAACAACAGAAAGGAACCGATCAGCCCGGTCACACCCAGGACCGTGGATACCGTCAGCAACTCCGACATGTTCCAGCGCACCGGCTTTGAGCTGACCGAGGTGTTGTCGTAGGCGATCGCCAGGATGGGCAGGTCATTGAGCAGGGCCAAGAGGATGATCATCAAGGCCGTGATCGGGTAAAAATTGAAAACGACGATGGACAGCGTCATGAACAGGATGATGCGAATGGTCTCGGCGATGCGGAAGGTGGCGTAACTCTTCATCCGCTCGAAAGTAATGCGGGCCTGCTTGAAGGCCTCGTTGATCACGCTGAGACCAGGCGCCGTGAGGATGATATCGGCCGCGCCGCGCGCGGCATCGGTGGCGTTGGACACGGCGATACCGCAATCGGCCTTCTTCAGCGCCGGCGCGTCGTTGACCCCGTCACCCGTCATGGCCACGATGTGGCCGCCCTTCTGCAAGGTATCGACGATGCGGTATTTATCTTCCGGCACGACCTCGGCGAAGATGTCCACCGACTCGATCATATCCACGATGGCCGACTCATGGGTATCGATGAACTCCCGCTCGAGCAGGCGGGTGTCATACATGGCCTGCACCGACCGCATCACGTCACTGGCGAACGCCTTCGCGTCCTTGTGTGACACCTCCGGCTTGAGGCGCTGGTAGATCGCTGCCGACAGGACTTCCGACAGACCCAGCAGCTCACTGCCGGCACTGCCTGACAGCTGCGCCGCGCGCATGGTGCGCTGCTGCAACCCCAACAGGCCGCCGATCTCGCGGGCAATGGCGAGGTTGTCGCCGGTCACCATCTTGACCCCGACGCCATAACGCTCCATGTCGGCAATCACCTGGCTGGAGTCATCGCGCGGCGGGTCGTACAACGGGATCAAACCCAGCAGCTTGACCGGCGCCTCGCCCTCCTTGCGGCCCACGGCCAGGGTGCGATAGCCCTTTCCCGCCAGCGTCTCCACCGCCTGGCCGAGCCTGGCCGCCGCGTCATCGCCGAGGTCGCTCATTTCCAGCAGCACCTGCGGCGCACCCTTCATGGCGACGAAGCGCTGGCCGTCCTTTTCGATCTCGGCCTCGGTACGTTTGCGGATGGGGTCAAACGGAATGAAGCTCTCTTGCCGATACGCCTGCCAATCGACATCGGCAAAATGGGTGGCAAGATAATCGAAAATCGGCAGCTCGATGGGATCGTTGTTTTCGCGCCTGGAGGCCAGCACCGCCATCAGGAACAGTTCCTGCTCGGAGACGCCGTCGAGCAACACCGGCTCGGCCACCTGCATTTCATTCCGGGTGAGCGTCCCGGTTTTGTCCGAGCAGAACACATCGGCGCCGGCCAGTTCCTCGATGGCCGTCAGGCGCGAGACAATGGCCTTGCGCCGCGCCAGGTTCATGGCGCCCACGGCCATCGTGACCGACAACACCGCAGGCAATGCCACCGGGATCGCCGCCACGCTCAGCACCAGGGCGAAGCGGGCAATCTCGAGCATGTTCTCATGGCGGAACAGCGAGACCATCACGATCAACAACACCAGCGCGATGGTCATGACGATGAGGAAATCGCCGATGCGGATCACCATCTTCTGGAAGTGGCTGCGCTCCTCGAGCGAGGCCTTCGCCACCAGGTCGACGACCGTATGGAAATTGGTATTGGCGCCGGTGTTCACTACCAGGGCCAGCATCTCCCCCTGCTTGACCACGGTGCTGGCGTAGGCTACGTCCCGCGCCTTTTTGTTGACCGGCAGGGATTCGCCCGTCAAAGCCGACTCGTCGATTGACAGGTAGTCGCCCTGGATCAATTGCACATCCGCGGGCACGATATTGCCGATGCGCAGCCGGATCACGTCTCCCGGCACCAGTTCCCGCGTGGGGACCGTAATGAACTCGCCGTCGCGCAGGACGATGCATTCCGCGCCCATCCGGGCTTTCAAGGCCTTGAGTGCATTGAGGGCGCGGTGTTCCTGGAAGAAGTCCAGGCCCGCGTTGACCAGCAGCATGATGGCGATGATGACGAAGTCGTCCCACTTCTGCACCACGGCCGAGAGGATGGCCGCGACTTCGATCATCCACGGGATCGGGCCCCAGAAGCGGCGAAAGACGCGGTGCCAGAGCGGTTCCTCGCGCTCTTCGATTTCGTTATAACCGTAAGTTAGCCGACGCTTGTCCACCTCGGCCTGGCTGAGGCCGAGTTCGGCATCGACCTGCAGCAGCTTCGCGGTCTCCTGCGTATCCTTGCCTGTGTAATCATCGGTCGGTAGGGCCACGGAAAGCTCCTGCCTATCCTGCTAACGAACTTCGGTTTGACACGTTGTCGCGGCGTAATTCATGGCGAAGCTTACCCGCACCGCCATTATACTCGCGCGCAAATTGGATAGTGTTAACGGCATTTGAATTTGCCCTGGGGCAGCACGCCACTGCAAGTCCTCGAGCGGTTAAAAAGACCCGAGGTCAGGCGTCCAGCACTTTACTCTGACCGCGGCATTCTCCATTATTTCCCTTTCATTGACCCCATGTCGGATGGTCCCATGATCGAAGCCCGGACCGGTAACACGCTCTCCAGTCATTCGTCTGAGGCCGTCAGGCTTTATAACCAAGCGATCGACATGATTTTGGGGTCGCAATCGGGCGCCGCCGCGGCGCTCGACAAAGCCCTCGAACTCGATGGCCGTTTCGCCGTGGCTGCCGCGGCGCGCTACTTCCTGGCAAAGGACAGCGGCGACGCCGACGCCGGGCACTACCGCTCGCTTGCGAAGGACTCGACAGCCGCGGCCAGCGAGTGGGAGCGTGGACACGTCGACATCCTGCTCGGCTTGATCGACGACGCGAGTAACACCGTGGACAAGGCCCGGGCTTACATCCAGACGGCCCCGGGCGATCTCTTTGTCGCCTCCCAGCTTGCCGGCTACCTGTTTTTCTATGGCGGCCCGGACAAGTTAAACGCGGTGCTCGACCTGTTCGAATCCGTCGGGCCTTACCTTGAAAATGACTGGGCGTACCTTGCGCGCCTGGGCTTTGCGGCCAGCGAAGCGGGCGATCGCAAGCGCGGGCGTGAACTGATCGAGCGCGCACTGAGCCTTCGCCCGCAATCGCTCTACACCATCCATGCCTTCGCCCACCTGCTGCACGACGAAGGTGCGGCGGAAGAATCGACGCGGGTGCTGCAGCAATGGCTGGCGGATCATGAGAGCAGCGCGCGCGAAGGCCAGATGTACGGCCACGTCCAATGGCACCTGGCGCTGGCCGAGTGGCAAACCGGCGAGCGGGATGCCGGGTTCAAACGTTACGAGGCATTTTGCGCGCCGAAAACGACGACCTGCGGCCCGGTTCTGACGCTGGCGGATTGCGGCGGCTTTCTCTTGCGAGATTACCTGGCCAGCGGCGGCACACGGGCATTGGCGGATGACGTGCTTGCACACATCGGGCGTGTCTGGCCGATGATCGCCCATCCGTTTATCGCCCTGCACGTCGCCGGCCTGTACGCATCGGCCGGCGACAGGGACGGCCTCGAAAAATGCAGGCGGGCCATCCTGGAGACAGCGGCCGGTACGAACCGTGAGATTTCCCTGGCCCTGGTTTCCGCGTTGAACGACTTCGCAGCCAAGGACTACCAGCGCTGTGCGCAAACGCTGGCGTCCCTCTCCCCCGCGGCGCGGGTCGGCATCGGGGGCAGTAACGTCGAGCGGATCCTGGTCGATCTCATCGAGAAACGGGCACGGCGTCAGGGTATCGGGTCGGGCGCCGTGGCCAGCCGTTTGACCAGCGAGTAAAGGAAGTCGCGCGCGTCATAGAGCGAGTCCACCCGGATGCGCTCATTGAGGCCGTGTATGTGGCCGAGATCGGGTTCGAGGAAATACGCGCCGATGCCGTAAGTGGGGATCCCGATTGCCGCAAGAAAGGGCGCATCGGTGCCGCCAGCCTGGAAAATCGGCACCACCGGCAGCCCCGGGAAGACTTCCGCCGCGGTCGCTTCGATCGGGCCCCAGATCGCCGGCGTCAGCGGCGGCGGGACCGCCACCGCGCTGCGCACGGGCATGGCCGTGACCTCGACCTCCGGATCGGCGACCGCCTGCTCGAGGGCCTGGCGCACGTCTTCGACCGAATCGGTCGGGTAGATGCGGCAATTCACGTTGGCGGTCGCGCGCTGCGGCAGCGCGTTGGTGGCGTGGCCGGCCTCGAGCATCGTCGCCACGCAGGTCGTATGCAGCACGGCATTGTAGCTCGGGTCGGTCTTGACGACGGCCAGCGCAGCGGCATCCCCGGGGTCGGCCGCGAGCGCCTGCATCGCGGCACCCATCTCACCGCCGCGGATGGCGCCCATGCGCTCGAAGAACGTGCGCGTGGTGTCATTCAGGTGGGTCGGGAAATCCAGGCTGCTGACCCGCGTCAGGGCGGCGGCGAGCTGGTAAATCGCGTTCTTTTTCACCGGTCTGGAACTGTGACCGCCCGGGTTGGTGACTTCGAGCTGGTAGTTCTCCGGCAGCTTCTCGCCGGCCTGCATGGTCAGCATGACCCGGTTGCCTTTCTCGTCGAGCACGCCCCAGGCGCCCTCGTTCAGCGCAAACCCCGCCGCGATCAGGTCGGCGTGCTCCGCCGCGAGGTTCTCGGCCCCGTTGAAGGCGCCGACGGTCTCCTCGCCGCAAGTCAGCGCCAGCTTGACCGTGCGCGGCGGCTGGTAGCCGTTCTTCAGAAAGCGCACCAGCGTATCCACCCAGATCGCGGCCATGGATTTGTCGTCGACGGCGCCGCGGGCATAAAAGTAGCCGCCCTCCTCGATCAGCTTGAACGGGTCGCGCGTCCAGTCTTCGCGCTTGGCCTCGACGACGTCGATGTGCGCCAGCAGCAACATCGGCTTCAGGGCCGGGTCGCTGCCATGCAGGACGGCCACCAGGCTGCCCTCCTTCGGGTGATCCGGCGCCGTCAGCAGATGGATGTCCTGCGCGGGCATGCCGGCTGCGCCCAGGTGCGCGCCCATTTTTTGCGCCGCCTCGGTGCAACTGCCGCTGGAAAGCGTGGTGTTGGTTTCGACCAGTTCGCGGTACAAGTCGCGAAATTCACGCTGGCCCGGATCGAGGTCCGCGGCCAAGGCGTTCGCGCAAAAAAGGACCAGGGTAAGGCAGCTAAGCGAAAAGCGTGCGTTCATATCGGTATCGCCCGTTTGAAAAACCAGGGGGAGAGTATACGCGGGAATGGAAGGCGGATAACAATAACGGGAAGCAGAATCGTTCAGCAGGTGAGCGCGCGAACTCCGGTACTGACTTGTTTGCGACCTTTGCTCCGTCCCTTTGCTCTGATCCCATAACTCGAACTGAACCTGGATGCTATGATTGACCAACTGGGAAAGGAGGTCGTGCAAAAAATTCGGCGCAACCTATGCCGGGTTGTTCCACGATATTGAACAATGCATGCAAAAATTCACCGGCCAAAGGCTCGTTACCAGGCCCGGATCCATCGAGCATGAGCAAGGCTATCCTGGTCATCAATGCCGGTTCCTCAAGCATCAAGTTCGCCGTGTTCACACACAGCGCGGCACAGCGAATGGTAAAGACGGAGCTGATAAAAGCCGCGCCGCTCTGTCACGGCGAGGTGGATGGCATTGGCTCACAGACATGCTTCCGGGCGAGCCGCGAAGGCGACACCACGATCTCGACGCAGCAGCTCGTCGCCGACGATCACGAGCAGGCCCTGACGCACATACTCGACTGGCTTCAACAGGACATGTCTTCGCTGAGACTTTGCGGCCGCCGGCCACCGCGTGGTTCACGGCGGAGCCGACTTCACCCGGCCGGTCAAGGTGGATGACGAGGTGCTGGAACGATTGAAGGCCCTCGTTCCCCTGGCGCCCCTGCACCAACCCCATGCCTTGCAGGCCATCGAGGTTTTGCGTCAACGCCTGCCCGGGCTAACGCAGGTGGCGTGTTTCGATACCGCCTTTCACGCGGGCATGCCGCTGCGGGAACAACGTTTCGCGCTGCCACGCGCCCTATGGCGAGAGGGAGTACGGCATTACGGTTTTCACGGCCTGTCCTATGACTACCTGTCCCAGGTATTACCCGACTACCTGGGCGAAGCCGCCTTGGGCAAGGTCGTGCTGGCCCACCTGGGCCACGGTGTCAGTCTCTGTGCCCTTACAGGGGGCAAGAGCATTGCCACCACCATGAGCTTTACGCCGCTGGACGGCCTGCCCATGGGCACACGCAGCGGCGCCATCGATCCGGCGATCGTGTTTTTTCTGTTACGAAAAGGCATGACGGCGGGGGAGATATCCAACCTTTTGAATCACCGGTCCGGCCTGCTCGGTTTATCAGGCGTCAGCGATGACATGCGCATCTTGCTCGACAGCGACGCGGCGGCCGCCGCCGAGGCGGTGGACATTTTCTGCTATCGCATCAGCCGCGAGTTGGGCTCACTGGCAGCGGCCATGGGCGGCATCGATGCCTTGGTCTTCAGCGGAGGTATCGGTGAGCACGCGGCGCCAGTACGGGCCAGGATCTGCCGGGCCTCCGGCTGGCTCGGCCTGGAAATGGACGAGGCCGCGAACGAAACCAACGCTGCCTGCATCAGTGCCGGGTCGAGCCGGGTTTCGGCCTGGGTCATTGCGACCGACGAACAGAAGGTCATCGCCAAGCAGACGGCCACCGTACTCGAGGGCGAAAGTATCGATGCTTGCGGCTGATCGAATTTCGGCCGCGGAAGGAGTTGCACCATGAATGACATTGCGCGATCGGCGACCATTGACGGCACGCCGTTATCGGGCGAGGAACTGGCTCTGATCGATGCCTATTGGCGGGCGGCCAATTACCTGTCGATCGGGCAGATCTATCTGCTGGACAACCCCCTGCTGGAGGAACCGCTTAAGCTGGAGCACATCAAGCCGCGCCTGTTGGGCCACTGGGGCACCACGCCGGGACTGAACCTGATTTATGCCCATCTCAACCGCGTCATCAAGGCGCGTGATCTCAGCATGATTTATGTCACCGGGCCCGGTCACGGCGCCCCGGGCATCGTCGCCAATACCTGGCTGGAAGGCAGTTATACCGAGCTCTATTCCGGCATCACGCAGGATCGCGGCGGCATGCAGAAATTGTTTCGCCAGTTCTCTTTCCCCGGCGGCATCCCCAGCCACACCGCTCCGGAGACACCGGGTTCCATTCACGAAGGCGGCGAACTGGGTTATTCCCTCAGCCACGCCTATGGTGCCGCCTTCGACAACCCGGACCTCGTCGTTGCCTGCGTGGTCGGTGACGGCGAGGCCGAGACCGGGCCACTGGCCACGGCTTGGCATTCCAACAAGTTTCTAAACCCGCAAACCGACGGCGCGGTATTGCCCATCCTGCACCTCAACGGTTACAAGATCGCCAACCCGACGCTGCTGGCGCGCATCAGCGAAGACGAATTGCAGAAACTGTTTGTCGGTTATGGTTACGAACCGTATTGCGTCGAAGGCGAAGATCCCGAATTCGTGCACCAGCGCCTGGCCGCTACGCTGGACAGGGCGCTGGATGAAATCCATAGCGTCCAGGAACGGGCGCGCAGCGGCGGCGCACCAGTGCGGCCGCGCTGGCCCATGGTCATTTTGCGCACACCCAAGGGCTGGACCTGTCCCAGGGAACTGGACGGACTCAGGCTGGAAGGCTACTGGCGCGCCCACCAGGTGCCCATTGGCGAACTTGCCGCCAAGCCGGAACACATCCAGCTACTGGAGCAGTGGATGAAGAGCTATCGCCCACAGGAATTGTTCGACGATAAAGGCGCTCTGAAGTCAGAATTGGCGGCGCTGGCGCCACAGGGCGAGCGGCGCATGGGCATGAACCCGCATGCCAATGGCGGTTTGCTGTTGCGTGACCTGAGGCTGCCGGACTATACCGAGTACGCGCTGGCCGTGCCGCAACCCGGCGGCGTCATCGGCGAGGCCACGCGGCGGCTGGGTGAATGGTTGCGTGATGTCATCGAGCTGAATGCCGAACGCCGTAACTTCCGCGTCATGGGCCCCGATGAAACCGTGTCCAATCGCCTCGGCGCCGTGCTGGAAGCCACCGACCGAAGCTGGATGGCCAAAACCTATGATTACGACGACCACTTGGCGCCCGACGGCCGGGTCATGGAGATTCTCTCCGAACACACCTGCCAGGGTTGGCTGGAAGGTTATCTACTGACCGGCCGCCACGGATTCTTTTCCTGCTACGAGGCCTTCATCCATATCGTCGATTCCATGTTCAACCAGCATGCCAAGTGGTTGAAGGTGAGCCAGGAGAATCCATGGCGGCGCGCCATCGCCTCGCTCAATATCCTCCTCACCTCGCACGTCTGGCGCCAGGATCACAACGGCTTTTCCCACCAGGACCCCGGCTTTATCGACCACGTGGTCAACAAGAAAGCCAACATCGTCCGTGTTTACCTGCCGCCGGATGCCAACTCATTGCTGTACATCGCCGACAAATGCCTGCGCAGCCGTGACCGGGTCAACGTCATCGTCGCCGGCAAGCAGCCCAATCCGCAGTGGCTGGACATGGAAGCGGCCATCGAACATTGCAGCAACGGCATCGGCATCTGGGATTGGGCCAGCAGCGACCAGGACGGTGACACGGACGTGGTCATGGCCTGTGCCGGCGACGTGCCCACGATCGAGACCCTGGCGGCGGTGGAACTGCTGCGGCAACATGAGCCACAGCTCAAGGTCAGGGTCATCAATGTCGTTGACCTGATGACGCTGCAACCGCGCGAAGAGCACCCGGTCGGCCTCGTGGACAAGGACTTCGACAACCTGTTCACCACCGACAAGCCCATCATCTTCGCCTTCCATGGCTATCCCTGGCTGATCCACCGCCTGGCCTACCGCCGCACCAATCACAAGAACCTGCATGTGCGCGGTTACATCGAGGAGGGCACCACGACCACACCCTTCGACATGGCGGTGCTCAACGACCTCGATCGTTACCACCTGGTCATGGACGTCATCGACCGTGTGCCCGGATTAGGTTCTCGAGCCGCCTATCTCAAGCAACACATGCGTAACAAGCTGACCGAACACAAGCAGTACATCGCCCGCGTCGGCCAGGACATGCCGGAGATACGCAACTGGAAATGGACGGCGCGACAAGCGGTCGGTTAAGGGTTTAACACGCTGCTTTACGGCGCCGATTCAACGGCCTGACCCTCAAGCCGGGCGTCGGTAACCCCATTTTGGATGCTTGCGCAACGACCTTGCTCGACTTGCTGGTCGTGACGTGCACGGATATGTCGGTGCGGATCAAAAACGGCAGACGCGATTGATCGGTCAGGCAGGTGTTGTTCTTCTCCACGGTCCATCGCGTCAGATCCATGCTGGCAATGAAGCGCACGACCTTGCCGCGCAAGCCGTGACCGCTGATTAGCTGGATGAGTCCAGAAAGCATCACAAGCCCGCCCCGCGACATGCCATGGCGAAGCGGCTGTTTACCTTTGTTGCCGGCCGCGCGCTGGACCGAAGCCAAATTCGCCGCGGGCGGCCTTGGGGCCAGTACAGTCGGCGCGGGAAAACCGAAGGTGCAAATTGCATGTCCCGTAACATGTAGAAATTATATTGATTATATAAATTTATTTATTAACTTAATTAAGTTCATTTTCTTGTATTAGTAATTAATATGATATATATTTATATTATGATTAATAAACATGAAGTGGGGAATAAATGAGTTCCTGGAATGAGTTGACGCGGTTGACGAGAGGGAAGCCGTTCGTGGTGGAAAGGATTCGACTGGACGGAAGCGGGATCGCCATCGAGGGATCGTTTGAACCGCCGCCTCTGGCGAAGCTGTCATCGGAGGACCAGTTGTTCCTGGCGGCGTTTGTGCGCAGTCACGGCTCCATCAAGAAGATGGAGGCCTTGTTCGGCATCAGCTACCCGACGGTAAAAAACCGCTTGAACCGGATCGGGGCGGAGTTCGACTTTATCGAGGTCGATGTCGGGCCCGAGGACGAATCCGACGGGAAATCGGGTTCGGAAACCGGGCCGGTATTGGATCGGCTGGAGCGGGGAGAGATCACGGCAGAGGAGGCCATCAAGCAAATACGAGAAGGAGTAGTGTCATGAATACTGAAAGAAAACGCGTTCTGACGATGCTGGGCGAAGGCAAGATAACGGCTGACGAAGCCGAGGAACTGCTCGCGGCCATCGACAGGAAGAATGGGAGTTCGGGCGAGGAATGCTGCGCCCCGAATCAAAAGAAGCCGAAGTTCTTTTGCGTGAAAGTGGCAAAGAAAAGCGGCAACGGGGAGACAGTCAATGTGCGCATTCCGCTGGGGCTGGTACGGGCCGGCATGAAGTTGGGGGCGCTGATGCCGCAAGAGGCGCAAGGGAAGGTGAATGCCGCGTTAGCCGACAAAGGCTTTTGCGTGGACATCAAAACGCTCAGCGGCGACGAATTCGAACAGATCGTGCAGGCGCTGACAGAGATGTCCATCGATGTGGGCGACGACAGGGACCGGGTGCAGATCTGCTGCGAGTAGGTCATGGCAAACCGCACGGGAAGCGCAAAGACTCACAGTGGACGGAATCGCCAGCCGCTGCACTGAATAGGTCAAACCGGGGTTCCGTGGCCGAAAAGAACAGGTGCGAGGCGCAACGGCAATCGGTGCAGCCGAACCCACCGACCTGTTCGAACCCGCCCAGGCGTGCCGCCACCCTCGCCCACCGGTGCTCCAGGCGCTGCGGAGAATGGCGGTACCAGACTGCCGTAACGGCCGCGAACTCCCTGAGATAGTCGATGTGCCAGTGCCGGGCCTTGCGCTCGCGGCAGTGCCTGGCAACGCGGGCCTTGACGCCCCCGGGCCCCAGCGCGCTGCCCACGTACAGATAGTAACCCCGGCGAACGTCGAGACAGCCCCAGCGCCCAACCTCTACGCCCGAACGGCCCTTGCTGCGCAACACCAGGGCGTAAGTTCCGGGATTCGAGTTCATTTCAACGGCTGGGTTCTAAATGCTGCGCCATGTTATCCGTCCCTTTGGGCTGCCTCGAAAATTGCGTCATTATTCATGCCGCAAGTCAGCGCCAGTTTGATCGTGCGTGGCGGCTGGTAGCCGTTCTTGAGATAGCGCACCAGCGTATGCACCAGAGCGCGGCCATGGATTTGTCGTCGACGGCGCCGCGGGCGTAAGAATAGCCGCCCTCCTCGATCAACTTGAACGGGTCGCGCGTCCAGTCTTCGCGCAAAAAAGGATCAGGGTAAGGCAGCTAAGCGAAAAGCGTGCGTTCATATCGGTATCGCCCGTTTGAAAAACCAGGGGAGAGTATACGCGGGGAAAAGGAGCCGGCGGCAATAGAAGTGATGGACATTACCCAGGTAATTGATTTAATTTTTATCCACCGGGTGTCGTTGTTCGACAGGTCATATGACGATGCCGCCTTTTTACATTGCAATGTAATTTTTGCCTGGGCCAACGCAGACCTTGCATGCTCGCATCTTCGTCATCACCGCCAGGCCCGGCCCGGCCGTGGTTGGCATGATTTCTGCATATAACCCACCTGGAAGTCCCGCTGGCGGACGGTGTTAGAGGAGAACCAGTCAATGTCGATGTTCGGTCGGGAATCCCGGCGCGGGGGCCACCAAAGCTTTTGCAATACCAAGGCCATCGCGGCCGCAACGGCCGTGATTCTGGTTCTTTGCTGCTCTTGCGCAGCCCGGCGCGTCAAGGTATCGCCGGCCAGGGACGTAACACCGGTTATCCGGGGAGAAGAAGGTTTTGTCTACGAGGCGGATGCCAGAGCGATTATTCGGCAGCTTGCCAGCAAGGCGCCCGATCCGGAGGCGTTCAGCCGACTGCTGTCCACGATCGCCGCGCTAAGTCACTCGCCGATGTTCAAAGGCAATCGGGCGGAACTGCTCATAGACGGGCCGATTACCTACCAGGCCATGCTCGGCTCCATCGAACGGGCAAAGTGCTTCATCTATCTGGAAACCTTTACCTTCTCGGATGATAAGGTGGGGCAGCAGTTCGCCGATGCGCTGCTGGAAAAGGTCAACGAAGGGGTTGACATCTATGTGATATACGACAGTCTGGGCAGCGCCGACAGTAACTCTGATTTCTTCGCCGCGATGAAGGATGCCGGCATTCATCTCCTTGCTTTCCACAAGGTAAACCCCCTGAATGGCGGCAATTTGTTCCACCTGGACCAGCGGGATCACCGCAAGCTGATGGTTGTGGACGGTAAAGTCGCCATTACGGGCGGAGTAAACATTTCTCATACCTTTTCCAATAGTTCCCCGCAGGGCCCAATGCGCAAACGCGTCGACGACGGCTGGCGCGACACCGATATTCAAATCTCGGGTCCCGCAGTACAGGGATTCCAGGACGCTTTCCAGAATCATTGGCGCTCAGAGGGGGGCGCGGATGATGAATTCCCGGGCCAGCAGGTGAAAGCGTCTGCAGCGGGTGATGAACTGGTCGCGATATTGCAGACCCGGGGGGATGATGGCCAGGGCTCATCCATTTACACCGCCTACATGGAAGCCATCGAAGCTGCACGTGAAAAGGTTTGGATCACTCAGGCCTATTTTTCCCCGGATCGTGAATTCCTCGACCAACTGGCCGATGCGGCCGAACGTGGAGTAGACGTCCGCGTGTTGCTTCCCGGCATGACGGACTCGAGTCTCGTGCGATACGCCTCCGAATCGCACTACGGCCGCCTGTTGCGTGCCGGTGTAAAAATCTACAAACGCAAGTCTTCTGTACTGCACGCCAAAACGGCAGTAATCGACGGGATCTGGTCCACGGTCGGATCCAGCAACCTGGACTACCGGAGCTTTGTGCATAACGATGAAATCAATGCCGTGATTTTCGGGACGGATTTTGCCCGGCAAATGGAAGGCCAGTTCAAGGCCGATATCATGGACAGCAAGCCACTGACCCTGGAGCAGTGGAAAAAGCGGCCTCTCAGGAACCGGTTGAAGGAGATCTTCAGCCGGATCTTTCAGTACTGGATTTGAGCTCGGCGGCAGCTTTGCCAGGACCAGAAGGCGCAGCGTTTCCACCAGGCGATCGCAAGCGCGGGCGTGAACTGATGGAGCGCGCAAAAAAGGATCAGGTAAGGCCGCTAAACGCACAGCGGGAGTTCATATCGGTATCGCCCGTTTGGAAAACCAAGGGAGTGTATACGCGGGGAAAAGGGGCGGAGTAATGGGGTCGCCCACAACTTCACTTGCCGAGGAGTTCTCCAACGGCCTTTAACTCATCGACGCGGTCGCACACTACCTTGATCACCATCAGAATCGGCACGCCCAGGAACAGGCCCCATATGCCCCAGAGCCAGCCCCAGGCGAGCACGCCGGCGAACACGGCGACCGGGTTCATGAGGCTTGCCCTGCTCGCCAGCAACGGCTGCAATACGTTGCCATCGATGACGTTGATCAGCAACTTGACACCGCCGATCAGAAACACCATCTCGAACGAACCGAATTGCGCGAAACCCACAAGCATCGCAGCTCCAGTCGCGATGAGGCCACCGAGGTAGGGTATGAAATTGAAGACGAAGGTCACGACACCCCACACCGCGGCATGTTCCACACCGATCGCGAGGAACGCCAGCCAGGTGGCAATCCCTACCAGGCCGCTGGTGAACACCTGAACCAGCAGATAGCGCTGGATTTGCTCGTCGATTTCGTCGAGCGCCTGCAGGGTCAGCTTC
Source organism: uncultured Gammaproteobacteria bacterium (assembly GCA_963774415.1). Classification (GTDB taxonomy): domain Bacteria; phylum Pseudomonadota; class Gammaproteobacteria; order Xanthomonadales; family SZUA-36; genus SZUA-36. The sequence goes on from CAVZEU010000007.1 coordinate 51,125, forward strand.
TTCTGCGTCAGCGTCGGGCCGGCAAGCCGTACCATCTTGCGCCGAAAATTGTTGCCCGCCGAGAGCAGGAAGAAAGTGATAAAAAATATCACGGTGGCCTTGCCAGCAAAGGATGCCAGCCCGAGGGTGCCGGGCAAGAGGTAGTCCTTCACGTTGATTCTGGGCTTTTCGATCTGCACTTTGGCCACACCGCGAGCGGGTTCCAGGACGACGTTGCCTTCCGTAGCGGTTCGCTCGATTTCACTGGCAACCTTTTGCACCTTGTCGATGGCGCCGGCGGGTCCCTCGGTAGTTTGGTGATCGAGGCTGCGGCGCAGCTTCTGCGCCACTTCCGGCAGGGTTTCAATCAGTGCAACCGTGTCGTCACTGAGCGAGTAGGCAATCGCGCCAATTCCGCTCACGATGCCAAGCAGCAATATCGCCGCAACCAAAGTGCGCGGGATGTGCAGCCGCACCATTTGATTGACCAGCGGTGTCAGCGCATAGCTGAACATCACGCCCAACACCAGCGGCACGAACACCGCACTGGCCAGGCGCAGTGCGGCCAGGCTCGACAGCACCGCAATAACCAATAAAGAGGCGCTTCGCAGGCTGATCGGCGAATGCACAATGATACCGAGCTCGCCAGTAGCGGACGCCGGCTCCGAAGGCACACCTTCCGGATCGACGGCGGTTGTGCTGTCAGCGGGGGGAGCGGTTGCAGACGTATCGTTAGTCATGTCTAAACTTTTGCGGGTGTACTCAGCCGCTTGTCGTGTCTGGGGACTTGAACGACAGCAGCAGCCTGAGGCTTTCATTGGCTGCATCGAACACGATTGCCGGTGACCAGCCTTTGTCGCGGCTGCTCTGTTCCAACGCCACTCCGACGCCAACTGCCGCGATCAGCACGCCGGGTGAAACCATCCTGCCCGTGACTCTTCGCTTGATGCCCGTGGCCAGGGTCCGGATCCTGCGGCGGCGCTGCACCAGCTGTTCCTCCAGGTGGATGACTTGATGCGCCAACGAGCGAGAGTGCCCCGACATGTCCGCTCCGATCATGTTTTTTCCCGGAAATGGGTGTCTTTTGCGGTTGGCTTCAAAGCGCGCAGAGTGGCTGGGAAGCCCATCCGGCGAGATCTGTGCCGAATGAAAACACCCAGCACCACGGCAAGGCCTATGGTCAAGGCGACCACCACCAGCAGGACAAACGCAGGCTTGAGTCCGATACCGACCAAACCCAAGCCGATGACCCCCATCAATCCCACCCACGCCAAAAGCAGCAATACACCAACGCACACTGCGGCTGCAATCATGGACATCAGGCTCTGCGCCGCAAGACGCGCTTCGAGCGCTGTCAGACGTAACTGATCGTGAATCAGGTCCCTTATTTCCCGCTGGAGGGTATTCAAGTCCTCCAACGGGCTACTTATCCCGACGTCCTGCTCACGGCTTGTGGCCGGCTCGGCATCGAACGCCTGATGTAGCTTTGCCATTGATCGGCCTGTCCTAGCGGGACGATAACAGCCGACTCAAAAAATATCCGGCTGCCACCGCCATGCCTAAAGAAGCCACGGGATGCTCGCGCACGTAACCACCCGCGTGATCGACCATTCGCTTTCTGCTGGCATTTAATTGATCACCCTTGGCCCCCACTGATCCCGCTGCATGCGTGGCGGCAATTCCGGCGCGGTCAACTGCCCCGTGCGCACTGGAAACCAGGTGGTCGAGTGCGGGCCGTGCGGCATCGGAGACGGTGTCTATGGTGCCATGCGCTGCAACGGTCGCCGTATCGACGCCATGCTCAAGTGTATGTTGAATATTGCCGCCATTGGCCGCCACTGTTCCCTTTTTCTTCATGATGATTTCTCCTGACCTGTTGATTGCAAAGACTCGGATGACCCTTCCGCAGCGACGCCATGCTGACAACGTCGCACGGCCGGAGCGATTGGGATGAGCATATATTGAGCGTGTGTGACGGTCGGTGCGCTGGAGCACACGATGAGTGCACTCCGCTTTCGTTATGCCACCTGCGTCTTAACGCTGGGCGTCACCACTTCGGAGACCCTGAAGATGGATTTCTTTGTCTTGTTTTCTTCATTGGGCCGCACAGGCGCCGGTTGTCTGTCTTGGCAGCGGTGTCCGGCCAGATCCGTCAGCTTTTTGAAGTCGAGAATTGTTACCTGTTGGCGGCCGACCAGCAGCAACCCGGCTTTCTGAAGACGCGCCAACACCCGGCTTACCGTCTCCGTGGCCAACCGGAGATGGCTGGCCAGGTCCCTGCGCGACATGACCAGTCGGAATTCACGGCCGGAATAACCGCGACTGGCGAAACCTTTGGCAAGAGACAGCAGGAAAATGGCCATGCGCTGGTCCGCATTGAGATCTGCGGCAATGCTCTCCAGTTCACCGATGCGCCGGCCCATCAGGCGGAGAATTTCGGATTGTAATTTCGGCATGTGACGCGCCATGCTGCAAATGGATTCGAACGCCAGGATACACACTGCGCTCGTATCGAGCGCCATCACGTTGGCAGTATGCTTTCGGGAATGAATCGCATTGAGGCCCACAATTTCACCTGGAAAATGAAAGGCGAGCACTTGTTCGTGCCCTTCGCGATCAATGACGTAACTCTTGAAGCAGCCGGCACGTACAGACGCGACGTCGCGAATCGCGTCGCCTGTTCGAAACAGGTGCTCACCAGACCGGAGGGGACTTGGGCGGCGCACAATCTGTTCGAAACAATGGACATCTGCCGCCGACAAAGCCCGCGGCAGGCACAGTGCTTTTAGTGTGCACTGGCTGCAGGCTACTTTTGTGCGGTTCGGATCGCGGCAAAAATCCCTGACATTGTAGCTTCTGGCCGGCTGTTCCAAAATTCACTCACCATATAACGCAGTTTTCAGCACCATTATCGGAAGTGACCAAGGCTACATGCTTGGTACGCCGTCAATCTGTGCGTTAACACACGTACGGCCCTTGCGTCGCCGCAGAGCGGCGGATTTGCGATTACCAGGTCATCAGCGAGCCAAAACACCGGAGGGGGCGTGAACCAACGTACCGTTCAACATCGAGGCATTGCGCACACGCTGATATGGAGTCGTGGGGCCCTGGTCGCTTTTTTATGTTCCGCCGAGGCCGCCTGCATTACCAGGCGGGTTGTTTCCGTCAATGGAGGTCTGTTTTAGCCCGCCTTGGTGCGATATGCGGGAGATTTGGTTCTCCTCCCCGTGTGCCGCTCCGGATGGCGGCAGCGCGGATAGTCGCGGCAGATGCGGCCGCAGCGGCAGACCTTGAGTCGCGGTGCGCGCTCAGCGGAACTGGTCACCTGCCGTTCCTCTTCGCCATCACTCATGACGCAAGGCCTCGATCGGGTCCATCAGCGCGGCTTTGCGCGCCGGGAAGTAGCCGAAGATCACCCCCACCGCCGCGGAGAACAGGAAGGCGATGACCATGATGCCGACGTTGAGGACGAATGGCACATTGAGCAGGCTGGCGAGCCCCAGCGAGGCCACCACCGCCAACACAATACCGATGACGCCGCCGAACGAGGACAGCACCACGGCCTCGACCAGGAACTGGGTCAGCACCTCCCGTTCCAGCGCGCCGATGGCGAGGCGGATGCCGATCTCCCGGGTGCGTTCGGTGACCGATACCAGCATGATGTTCATGATGCCGATACCCCCTACCAGTAGGCTGACCGCGGCCACGGCGCCCAGCAGCGTCGTCAGGATGCGCGTGGTGCCGGTAAGCATCTGCGCAATCTCCTTCATGTCGATCGATCTGAAGTTATCGTCCTCCGTGGCGGAGATGTGGCGCCGCTCGCGCAGCAGGTGCTCGATGTCCGCCTGCGCTTTTTCGGTGGACACGCCGTCGCGGACCGACACCTGGATCGTGCTCACGTCCTGGTTGCCCGCGATCCTGCGTTGCAAGGCCCTGAGCGGCATCAGCACCAGGTCGTCCTGGTCCGAGCCCATGGTGGATTGTCCCTTGGCGCTGAGCAGCCCGATCGCCTGGCAGGAAAGCTTTTGCAGGCGGATCTTGGTGCCGATCGGGTTCTCGCTGCCGTAAAGCTCCTTGCGCACGGTGGCGCCGAGGATACACACGGCGCTGCCCGAGCGCAGTTCGCTGGGGGTGAACGGGCGGCCCTTGGCGATCTCCCAGTTGCGCACCTTGAGGTACTCGTTGTCCACGCCGAGCACCGAGGTGGACCAGTTCTGGTTGCTGTAAATCGCCGTCAGGCGGGCGGAGGCGGAAGGGGCGACGGCCGCCAGCGAGGGGACCTCCCTGGCCAGCGCCGCGGCATCGGCCGCTTTGAACGGCGGCGCCGTCGAGGCCTGGCCGGGGCCCAGCCGCTGGCCCGGCCGGATCATGACCAGGTTGGTGCCGAGGCTGGCGATCTGGTCGGTGACCTGGACGGTCGCCCCGCTGCCGATCGTGACCATGACGATCACCGCCGCCACGCCGATGACGATGCCGAGGATGGTCAGGAACGAGCGCATGGCATTGCGCCGGATCTCGCGCATGGCCAGCAGCAGGGCATTCCACAGCATCAGGCATGCCCCCCGTCGGTTGCCACCTTGCCGTCGAGGAAGTGCACCATGCGCCGGGCATAGGCGGCCATCTCCGCCTCGTGGGTGACCATGACGATGGTGATGCCCTGGTCGCGATTGAACGACGTCAGAAGTTCCATGATTTCGCGGCTGCGGGCCGTGTCCAGGTTGCCTGTGGGTTCGTCCGCCAGCAGCACGGCGGGCTCGGTGACAATGGCGCGGGCGATGGCCACCCGTTGCTGTTGCCCGCCGGATAGCTCACCGGGGGTGTGTTTCTCCCACTCCCTGAGGCCGACGGCGTCCAGTGCTTTGAGCGCGCACGCGCGGCGTTCCTGCGCCGCCATGCCGCGGTAGATGAGGGGCAGCTCCACGTTCTCCAGCGCCGATGTCCGGTTGAGCAGGTTGTAGCCCTGGAAGACGAAGCCGATGTAGCCGCGGCGCAGCAGTGCGCGCTGGTTGCGGGTCAGGCGCCCCACATCCACGCCCTCGAATTCATAAACACCGGAAGTGGCGTTGTCCAGGCAGCCGAGGATGTTCATGCAGGTGGATTTACCCGAGCCGCTGGGGCCCATGGCGGCGACGAACTCACCCTGGTCGATATCGAGGTCAACGCCGCGCAGCGCCTGCATGGCGGCCGTGCCCGCGCCGTAGACCTTGGTGACAGCCTTAAGGCTGATCAGGGGCCGGCCGGTCATGTTAACCCGCATATTGCGCCAGCATCCCGGAAGCTGGCGCAGAACGGGTGCGGCTGGGCGCCGGGCTGGACCGAGAGCCATAGCCGTAGCTATGACTGAAGGAAAGCCCGAGTCCAGGTGTGCCAGGACAAGCCAGGTGCCGGGATAGGCCACTGACCGGTTACCAAGTGCACCATGGAATTAATGGGAAAAAATGTCATTTCTTCTTGCAAATTCATTTGATTATAGTGAGGCCAGCTGCCGGCTGGCACAATATTCGGGTTAGCCGCCGCGGCCGGACATATCGACCACCAGCGGCGTGCCGGCTTCGACGGCGCCGCCGGTGACCTGAGTCATGACACCATCGCTGGCGCCGGTGGTGATCATCAGGGCAACCGGCTCATTGTCCTTGAGGGTCCATACCCGCTTCTGCGCGCTGTTTGTGGTCTCCGCGGCAGCGCGCTTCTGGGTGTCGTGCCGGCGGCGGGGAAAGAGGCGGCTGAACAGGCTGCCGCCGCTGCGCGCCGATGCCTGGGCCTGCTGCGCCGGCGGCGCGAAGCGCAGCGCCGCGTTGGGTATCAGGATGGCGTCGTTCACCTTGTTCACGACGACGTCTGCGGTGGCCGTCATGCCCGGCCGCAGCGACAGGTCCGTGTTGTCCACATCGAGGATGGTCTCGTAGGTGACGACCCCCTGCACGGTCTGGGCGCCGTAACGCACCTGGGCGATGCGGGCGGGGAATGTCCGGTCGGGATAGGCGTCGACGGTGAACGTGGCCGCCTGCCCCGTCTTGACCTGGCCCACGTCGGCCTCATCCACGTCCACGTGCAACTGCATCTTGGTCAGGTCCTCGGCCAGCGTGAACAGCACCGGGGCCTGCAGCGAGGCGGCGACGGTCTGGCCGGGTTCGATGGAGCGCTTCAACACGATCCCGTTGATCGGGGAGCGGATGACGGCCTTGGATAAATCCGTTTGGATGGCGTCGAGGGTGGCCTGGGCCTGGGACACCGCGGCCCTGGCGCTGGCCTCCGCCGCCTGGGCCCTGGCGTGGGCGGCGCGGGCGGTGTCCAAATCCTGCGACGAACACATCTGGGTCTTGGCCAGGCTGGCGCAACGGTCGTATTTGAGTTTCGTTTCCAGCACCGTGGCTTTGGCTTCCACGACCTTGGCCCTGGCCGCGCTCAACGCGGCCTTTGACTGCAGCACCTGTGCATCGAGCTTGGAGGTGTCGAGTTTTGCCAGGTCCTGGCCGACCTTGACGCTGTCGTTGTAATCCACGTACACGGCATCGACAATACCCGACAACTCGCTGCCCACGTCCACCTGGTTGGTGGGCTCCAGCGTGCCCGTGGCGGTGACGGTCACGGTCAAGTCGCCGCGTTGCGCCGGTTCGGTCCGGTACTGGACGGCGCCTTCGTTGTCCTTTTTCAGCCAACTGAACGCGGCCAACGCGAGAATGACCGCCGCGCCGCCGACAAAAAGCCACTTCCGCTTCCTGCCGTGCCTGGTGGCGTGGTCCAGGCCCAGGTCCCGGGTGAGGTCGGAATGCATATCTGAATCGGTCTTAGCCATGGGTATGCCTTGGTCGCCGGCCATGTCGAACGCATTAGACACAATCTGACGGAATCAATCCGCAAAAGCGTGTGTAAATTCGCGTAAATGCCGTCCTGCCTCGCGGATGGCAGGCGAAGCAATTATAAAGCGCGCGCGAACGTCACGGTTTGATGTTAATCAACTAAACGTCCCACCCGGCGAGATTTGGGGTCAGGGGAAAGGGGCAGAGTAAACCCACCCATTTACGTAACCCCATATCGCTGCTTTGGTGTTCTGCATCGTCACCGGGCATGGCCTGCAGGATAAGACCAGGCGAAAATGCCCTGAACTTGAATGCGACTCATTTGTCCTATTTGACAGCAGAAATGAAGCCTGGAACCAGCTGGCGGCATCGCAGCAGAAGCGCGAAGGCTTTGCCAGTTTCCAGGCGGCGAGGTCTGTCAATCTTTGGCATCGTTATCGACAGACGCCAATGCGTGACCCCTCACTGGCCAAAGCAGGGGACGCCCCGTCCCCCGCAGTCCGGGGCCGGCCTCGACCAAATTCGCCTTGGTCCGGTTGGGTAGCCGTTCTACCTGATCTAAGTAGTTCTCAGCAACTACGGGAGTACTATCATGATTAACGTTACCAGTAAGAACCTGAAAAGGGCCTGCGCCGCATTCTCGATGCTCGCTGCAGGCTTGTTGTTGTCAATTCCAGCGTTCTCCGCCCAGAAGCAAATGGAGGAAGTCATCATCAAGGCCCAGCGCCCGACGGTCAAAGTGATCGGCCGCGGGGACCTGGGACAACCCATCAAGCTCATCGAGCTCAGCTATCATGTGCGATACGGTGATCTCAATCTCGCCACCAGCAAGGGCGATGCCATGCTGAAGAAGCGGGTGCGCGAAGCTGCGATATCGGCATGTAAGGACCTCGACAAGATGTATCCGTTGTCAGCGCCCGACGAACGCTGCAGTCTGGACGCGGAAGACCGCGCCATATCGCAGGTCGAGCACGCCATCCATGTGGCAAAGGTCGGCTAAGGGTCCTTTTTCAAAATGAGCGCAATCGGGAGCTTTGCCGAACGCGCGTGAGTAAACGGCCGCCCTGGGCCCACGTCCCGGGGCGGCCGGATTCCAAACCGCCAAGGCGATCTGGTCGATCGCATCCTGGCCGCATTTGCACAAACGGCCGAGCCCGTCGACGACTACGCCAACCGCAACGGCAAGCAGATGTCCGTGCTAGCTCACTGGATCGGCGGTCTTTTGAAATAGCGCGGAGACGGTACCCGGCGAATCCTCGGTACAGGCAATCAATCGCCCACGGTAATGCCGCCCACAAAAAAGCCCCCGAATCGGGGGCTTTCTCGCGCTGAGTGCGGAACTGGTTTACACGGTCGGTCTGCGGCGCTGCATGAACCAGGCCCCGGCGCCGCCAAGCAATAGCACCAATAATGCCAGCATGCGGGTATCCAGCAGCGGCACCGGCACGTACTGCCCTCCATTATTGCCGCCGATCTGAAGTATATCCGGCACGCCGCCGATGGTCGTGACGATGGTGGCGGTGGTGGCCTGAGGGTCGACACTCCAGGCCATGGTCGAGACGATGTCCTCGGGTCCGTTGCCGGCGCCGGCGATCGGGTGGTTGGCCGCCAGTCCTTGCATATAGGCGCAAATTTCACCGCCGGGGCTGACCGCTTGCGTGCCGGCCGCAATTGCGGGCTTCATGCTGTTGTAGTCGCACATCGCCCAACCCAGGTTCACCGCGTTCACGAGGCCCTGACCGGCCCCCTGGGCGCCGCTGTGACTGACGCCGATGGCCTCGTCGTAGTCGATCGTGAACATTTCCAGGTCGCTGCCGAAGGTTCCCCGCTTGAAGAAAAAGTCATCCGAACTACCCAGAACGTCTTCGTCCAGATACTGGTAGAAATCGATCAGGCCCAGCGCGCCGGTCTCGGCGGTGAGCGTAAGCACGTTGGTCATGACCGAGCTGCCAGGCTCGATGGTACTGGTCATGGACCACATTATGGTATTGCCTGCGGCACCCTGGAACGTGCCGGCGCTGGTCGCCACGCCCGGGCCACCCGGGCTGACCGGCGTGGTGACATTGGTTGCCGAGAGCTGCACGCCGCCTGACCCGGTATCCACGTAGGAAAAATAATCGTATACGATCTCCTCCGCTTCGAACACGGTGCCGCTGGGCTGGCCCGTTGCAGTCAGGTACGCGGTTCGGCTTTCACCGCCGTCATTCACGACGACCGACCAGTAGCCCTGCGTATTGGTAGCAAAGCCGTTATCGATCGTCACGGCCGCCGCGGCCCCTGAGACCGCAAAAACAGCGCCCATGGCGACGCAAATCAACACCTTGTTCTTGATACTCATAGATTGCACTCCTCCCCGTGGTTGGTCTTGCGGTTTTGACCGCAGCCGCGGCCACGCCACGCCAGGCGCTACACCAGAGTGTAGCAAAAAAACTGGGATTCACAAATCTGGAGGCCCAGGCGATCCAGTTCCTTAACCAAACTTTCGCCCTGAAACCAACGAAGCTTACGCAGGCCGCAGGTGTTCGGGGTTGGAAGTGAAGCGCCGTGCTTGCAGCAGGGAAAGAAAGAGGAAAGACAGGATATCCACGTCCTCTTGGTGTCGAGATCGGGCCCATCCTGGCCAGTGCCGGTATCCTGGGGTTTGCCTTGGGCTTCGGCAAAGGCCAATCCGGGCAACCGAACAGGGCCGGTTGCGAATTCCCTGCCCATCTTCTAACGTGGGCGGCAGTTGACTCGAATTGGGATGAGATCGAATGCGCTACCAGGCCATCGAGCAACACCTGCGCAACGGTGGAACGGTCGTTCTCGACGGCGGCACGGGCACCGAACTGGAAAGGCGCGGCGTTGCCATGGATCCGGAGGCCTGGTGCGGTCCGGCGTCGCTCGACAATCTCGACGTGCTGGAGGCCATTCACCGTGATTACCTGGAGGCGGGCGCCGATGTCATCACCGCCAACACCTATGCCTCCTCGCCGCTGATGCTCGCCGGGACGGACTACTCGGAACGGTTCGAGGAGATCAACCGTGCGGCGCTCGAAGCCGCGCGCAGGGCCCGGGTTGCGAGCGGCAGGGACCAGGCCCTGATCGCCGGATCCCTGTCCCACATGTGCCCCATGGTCGGCGGCACCGCGCAGCCGGATCTCGCGCGGGCGCCGTCCGGCGAGGACATGGCCGCCGGCTTCTCCCAACTGGCCCGGTTGCTCCGGGACGAAGGCTGCGACCTGATCATTCTGGAGATGATGTACTACCCGGAACGTATTACCCACGTGTTCGAGGCGGCGCGCGACGCGGGTTTGCCCGTGTGGGCCGGCTTTTCCGCACGCCGCGGCCGCGGCGGGCGCGTCCTCAGTTTTGCCCCGGAAAGAGACATACCGTTCACGGACATCCTGGCCCCGCTCGATGCGTTCGAGGTGGCGGCGGCGGGCGTGATGCACACGCCGGCGGACCTCGTCGGCGAAGCCATGTCCGGGCTGCGCAGCCGGTTCGACGGGTTCCTGATGGCCTACCCGGATTCCGGCTACTTCAAAATGCCGCAATGGCAGTTCGAGGACGTCATCTCCCCAACCGAACTGCTGCGGTTTGCGACCGGATGGGTCGACGCCGGCGTGCAGATCATCGGCGGCTGCTGCGGTCTGTCGCCGAGGCACATCGAGGCACTCGCAACACTGAAGTAATGATTGGGCCATTCCGGCCCGGATGTTTGACGCCGCCCCATGAGCAATCCGCCGCCGGCGCCGGTGGCACCGGCACGCCGGGGAACGTGTCGCCCGTTAAATCGCGCCGCGGCGATCTGCAACTCCGTGAAACCCGCCTCGTGCCGGATTGCATCTGCCTGCAACGAAACATGGCATAAATACGCCCGCTCAATTACAGTAGAAATAACTCCGCAATACGGGAGACTGGCATGCATGCAAACGCGGACGGTCTCGGGAAAGCAGTCGGTTACCTGCTGCTTTTCATTCTGACGGTGCTCGGGGCGCCAGCGGTCATGGCGCAGGCAACCGACGCAGCTGACCAGGGCGCGACCGATCGCATCGCGTTCGTCATCGACGTCAAGGGCCCGATCGGCCCGGCCACGCAAGAATTCGTCTCGCACTCGCTGGCAAAGGCGGCCGAGCGTGATGCGGCGCTGGTGATCATCCGCATGGACACCCCCGGCGGCCTGGACGCCTCGACCCGCGAAATCATCAAGGACATTCTCAACTCGGCCGTGCCGGTCGCGACCTGGGTCGGGCCCGCGGGGGCGCGTGCGGCCAGTGCCGGCACCTACATCCTCTACGCGAGCCATGTTGCCGCGATGAGCCCGGCCACCAACGTCGGCGCGGCCACGCCGGTCTCGATCATCGGCGGCGAGTCGGGCCCAAAGTCGCCGGGCGGTCAGGCCGCCAGGAAAAAGGCCGACGGTAAGGCCGGAGAAGCCGCGGACGGCGAGGACGAAGAGACGGGGCCCGCGGCTGCTGCCGGCAGCCCGATGATGAAGAAAGCCGTGAACGACTCGGTGGCCTACATCCGCGGCCTGGCGGAGAAGCGCGGCCGAAACGCCGACTGGGCCGAGCGCGCGGTGCGCGACGCCGACAGTATCACCAGCGAGAAGGCGCTGGAGTTGGGCGTAATCGACCTGATCGCGGTCAACATCGGCGACCTGCTCGACAAGGCCGACGGCCGTGTCGTCGAAGTGAACGACCGCGAGGTCAAGCTGGCAACCCGCGGCCTCGTGACGGAGCGCCTGGAACCGGGTTGGCGCAGTGAATTCCTGGCGGTGATCACCAGCCCGACCATTGCCTACGTGCTGCTGCTGGTCGGGGTGTACGGCCTGATCCTGGAAGGCTACAACCCGGGCGCCGTCCTGCCGGGGGTGGTCGGTGCGATTTGCCTGTTGACGGCCTTGTACGCGTTCCAGATGCTGCCCGTCAACTACGCCGGGCTGGGGCTGATCGTGCTCGGCATCATCCTGATGATCGCGGAAGTCATGGCGCCGAGTTTCGGCGCGCTCGGCTTCGGCGGGATCATCGCGATGGTCATCGGCTCGGTCATCCTGATCGATACCGATGCGCCCGGCTTCGAAGTCTCAAGACCGTTGATCGGATCGATCGCCCTGGCCGGTTCGCTGGGCCTGATGGCCATCGTCTGGATCGCCCTGCGCGCCCGCCAGCGTCCGGTGGTGGCCGGGCGCGAGGAGTTGGTCGGCGCCAACGGCGTCGCGCTGGAGGATTTCACGGGCGCCGGACATGTTTTTGTACACAGCGAGCGCTGGAATGCGGTCGCCGAAACGCCGGTCCGGAAGGACCAGGCCGTCGTCGTCACCGGGCTCGACGGATTGAAGCTGAGGATACGCCCGGCCTCAATCGAAACACAGGAGCAGGAAGATGTTTGAATATCTGTGGACAATATTGGCATTCGTATTATTCGGCGTCATCGTCAATGCCATCAAGATCCTGCGCGAGTACGAGCGCGGGGTGATTTTCCAGCTCGGACGCTTCTGGAAAGTGAAGGGCCCCGGGCTGATCCTGGTGATCCCGGTCGTCCAGCAGATGGTGCGGGTCGATTTGCGGGTCATCGTGATGGACGTCCCCACCCAGGACGTCATCTCGCGCGACAACGTGTCGGTCAAGGTCAACGCGGTCGTCTATTTTCGCGTCATCGAACCCGACAAGGCCATCATCCAGGTCGAGAGATACCTCGAGGCCGTCAGCCAGCTGGCGCAAACCACCCTGCGCTCGGTGCTGGGTCAGCACGAACTGGACGACATGCTGGCCGAGCGTGAGAAGCTGAACCGCGATATCCAGGCGATTCTCGACCGCCAGACCGACGCCTGGGGCATCAAGGTGGCCAACGTGGAAATCAAGCACGTCGACCTCGACGAAAGCATGATCCGGGCCATCGCCGCGCAGGCCGAGGCGGAGCGCCAGCGGCGCGCCAAGGTGATCCACGCCAGCGGCGAGAAACAGGCCGCGACGGAACTGGTGGAGGCCGCGAAAACGCTGGCGCAGGAGCCCAACGCGATCCAGCTGCGTTACATGCAGATCCTGACCGAGATCGCCGGCAACAACACTAACACCATTGTCTTCCCGCTCGATCTGGTGAAGAAGGCCCGCGACGCGCTGAGCTGAGGCGCTAACCGGCGAGGTACGGGGTCAGAGCTGAAAACGGTGATAGATCTGTAGCTCGGGGATGATCGTGTCCGGGTCTTGCCGGATGCAGAACAGCACGGCATTGGACACGTGCCGCGGATCCAGCCACTCGACGTCCTCATCGGCCATCTCCGATTCTTCAGCCATCGGCGTCCAGACCATGCCGGGCATGATCGAGGTGACGCGGATGCGGGTTTCCTTCAGGTCCTTTGCAACCGATTCGGACAGGCCGGTCACACCGAACTTGGAGGCGCAATAGGCCGAACTGCCCCGCTCCCCACGTTTGCCCGAACCGGACGAGATGAAGATGATCGTGCCTTCGTTCTGCTGCAGCATGCCCTGCCGGAGCACCTCCCGGGTGCAGAGGTATTGCCCCCTGAGGTTGGAAGCATGGATCCGGTCCCACGCCGCCGCGCTGGTGTCGTAAACCGGCGCCACCTCGCGCACCCCGGCGTTGTTGATCAGAATGTCGATGCGGCCCCATTGCGCATAAACCTGCCTGACCATTGCCGTCACCGTGCCCTCGTCCCCCACATCGGCGGCAACGGCCAGGGTGTCGACCCCGTGCTGACGGCCGATGCGGCCCATCTCATCCTGCAGGGCCTCGGCGCGAACGTCCGTGCCGCAAACCTTCACGCCTGCGCGCGCCAGGTCTTCGGCCAGGACCAGGCCAATGCCCCGGGCCGCACCGGTCACCAGCGCCGTTGTGTCCCGCAAATCCATACTCATCGCCATCTCCTTGCCGTGCCGGCCGGTGAAGCCGGCCGGGCATCAACCGAGGAACTATAGCAAGGATCCGGGCTTTCGGGGGTCAGGGGTCTCTATAGGGCCTAAGGCAACTTGCGTTGAATCAGTCGTGTCGCCAGCAGCGCCACGAACCCCGAATGGAGGCTGTAGACAATTAGGGCGGTGCGCACATCCATGGTCGCATCGCTGACGAGCAGAACCAGGGGCAACACACCCGCCGCCAGGCCAAAGCAACCGATGAGCCGGGAAAAGCCGTTTTCCTGGCGCAGCAAATCGATTCCCCACAAAACGAATGCGACCGCGGTCGCTGCCGCGCCCAGCCGGGCAAAGGCCTGGTTGCTCTCCCAGGCAAAAACAAAGAGCGCGCGGGGGATATCCTGCCCGCGTTCCGCCAGCGCGGGCACGATGAATCCATTGACGGTGCCTGCGATGATGAGTGCGAAGAAATTGAGCGAGTACGCCACCAGCGCCGCGAGGATCAGCAAGCGACCCAGGCCACGACGCATGCTGTAGTAGCAAAATCCGAAAAAAATGCTGCTGAGCAGCACCATCATCGTCCCGTGCACCGCGTGGACGAGCTTGCCGCCGTGCACGCCGCTGGGATGATGTGCCATGGCTAGGATCGTCAGTATGGAAGCGATGAGGAGAATCACGCCAACCGTGCGGTCGGAGCGGGTTGAATCCAATCGGGTCATCTTTGCACCTCGGCGAGTCTTGCGGGTTACGCCCCTGGTCACCTGCTTGTGACTTCACCCCGCCCATTGTAGATTGGATGTTTGGCACTGACCGACAGATGGAGAGAAATGTCCGGAAACCATCGAGGCGCTGCGATCACGACCCGCCGCCGTTTGCTGGAAAGCTTCAACTCGCTGGTGCTGCACGGCCCGGAAGGCAGGATCACCGTGGCAGACATCGTGCGTGCAGCCGGCATGGGGCGCTCTACGTTTTACGATCACTATTCGAGCGCTCGCGACATTCGCCAGCAAGCCTTGGCGGCACCGATGACGTTGCTGGCGGAATCCATACTCGGTGTGCGAACTGAAAAGCACCTGTCTCGCCTGTTGACCCACTTTTGGGAGAATCGTGAGCGCGCGCGCCGCACCTTTTCCGGCGAGGAGGGCGACGAGGTGGAACAGTTGCTGATCTCGATGCTGGATTCGCGCCTGCCGAAAGGCGCCCGCTCGAATCGGGCGTCCGATAAAAGTGGCTGCGATCGAGTTGGCCGTCGTACCGTTGGCGCTGATTCGGGCCTGGCTTGAAGGGACCGTTAGCTGCACCGGCGCGGAGATGGCCCGGCATATAGCCGAAGCAAGCGCCCGTATACGGAAGGAGCTTCTGTAGGCAAATCAGCTCGTTGCCAAATGCGACCAGGGCGAACCACGCCAAATGTGTCTTTTTGCCCGTTGACTCTGGCCGCATTACGTGCGGGACCCGGGCCGGCAGCAGCGGCTTCCTCGCCAGCGGCTGCCCCCGCTGCTGACGGAATCGAGCGGGGGTCCCTACCCGCTCTTGCCCAGCACCAGGCGCAGGGCGATCGGTGATAATACCGCCGCGCAGATGGCCATCAGCACGACCGCGGAGAACAGGTTGGTGACCACCGCGGGCGGATTGTCGGGATGCGTGAACAAACCCGCGTTGAGCGCGATGCCGGCAACCACCAGTTCCACCGCGCCACGGGCGTTCATCCCCACGCCGACAGCGGCCGCGTCCCGCGCCGACATTCCGCACCCGCGCGCGGCCAGGCCGGAGCCCAGGGTCTTGCCGACGAAGGCCGCAACGATCAGCGCCGCCAAAAACAGCGGTATTTCGGTAATCGCGCGCAGATCGACGCTGATGCCGATGGAGGCAAAGAACAAGGGGGCGAAAAAGCCGAGCGTGAAGGTTTCGATCTTACCGAACAACTCCTCGTGGATCGCTACATCGATGGTGTTGCGGCGGAAGAACAGCCCGGCGGCGTAGGCCCCGAGAATAAAGTGCAGGCCCAGCAACTCCGCCAGCACCGCGAACGCCAGCGCCCACAGGATCAGGGAGGTGAACTCGATGTGTTCCATGTGCAGCCGCTTGGTCAGGTTCCCCAGCCAGGGAAAGGCATAGCGGCCGCCGGCGGTAACCACGAGGAAAAACACGACCACCTTGATGCTGAGCCAGCCCAGCGCCGCCAGGCTGAACTGACCGCCGGTATTGAGCGCCGCCGTCAGCACCGCCAGCAGGAACAGGCTGAACAAATCGTCGAATACCGCGGCGGTAACGATCACCGTGCCGACGCGTGACTGCTGCTGTCCCAGGTCCATCAGCGCCGCGACGGTGATCGGCACCGCGGTCACCGACAGGGCCACGCCGAGGTACAGCATCTGGGCCGCCTTCCAGTCCGAAGCGGGCAGCGCCACCCAACCGAGCATCAGACCCAGGGCCATCGGCAGCGCCATGCCCCCCACCGCGACGATGAGCGCGCCGCGGGAAGCTTCCTTCAGCTTTTCCGGCCGCATTTCGATGCCGGCCAGCAGCATGAGGAAGAAGATGGCCAAATCAGTCAAGGCCTCGAACACCTGGTTGTGGTGCAGTTCCGACAGGATCGGCAGCTTGCTTTCCATGCCGTGGATCACGATTCCAAGCACGACGCCGGCAATGAGTTCCCCCACCAGCACCGGCTGACCGAAACGGTGGGCGATCTCGCCGAAGATTCGGGTGACCAGCAGCAAAACCAGCAGTATGTAAAACAGGCTCATGATTCATTTTCACCTGGCACGGAGGTTTACACGGACAATAACCCGCCTGCGCGAGTATGGGTAGTGGAAAAGAAAAACGAAAGGAACAGGGATCACCAGGTTCTGGGGAAGGTCAACCGGGCAGATTTGGAAAAGCAGGACTATACTCAGAAGGTAACGTGAGGAAAAATCATGAACAGTATCCTCCGGTTAGCTATTGTTCTGTCCGCTTTATTGCTGCTGTCACCGCTCGCACAGGCCAATAAAGTCGAGAAATTGAGCGTCAAGGCGCCTGACGGCTTTGCTGACGCCCCGACCGTCGTGGTCTATTCAAGCCAGGGCGAGCAATGGGACAAGGTCGACAAAACAGCCAGCACGACATTCAGGATAGGTCTGAATGCAAAGTGCAAGTACGAGGGATAGAGGCAACAAGGCCTACCGCGGAAGTTTAATCGTTCCGGGCTTCACTTTGATCGGCGGCCACAAGCCACCCGACTTCTTGATACCCAATTCACACGATGCATCCGGTGCGTTTCGATATGAAAACGGCACTGGTCAACCCACTTCCGCCATTAAAGTGTGTGCCGATGAGTTAGAAAAGAGGCTGTCAGGCAATGCTGATCTCACCAAATATGACTTACTGGCGAAGGGTTTTACCGTCAACTATCCGGCCGCGTTCAGGGTCAGCTTCGGGCTCACATGTAAACCAACAGGTATCGGCTTTGCAGACCATGCATCCAAAAGTGTCATGGTCAATGCACGCATCCAATGCGCTGCTTCTGACCTCGCCAAAGAAAAAACCCCAAAACCTGCGGCCAAACCGAGAAGAGCCGTTCTAGTGCCCCTGGTCAAGCAGGTGACGTTCAGCGCCGACCCGCCCGAGTACACCGGCCTTTGTCCCACCGGGATCAGCTTCAATGGCAAAATCACCGTGAACCGTGCCGGCACCGTCAGGTACCGCTACGTCAGCCACGACGGTAAAAAGTCGCCGGACTTCTCGCTCAAATTTACCACCGCCGGCACCCAGGCCACCCGGAAATGGCATCGCACGCTCAGCAAGCCGGACCCGGGCAAGACGCTATCGGCCGGCGGGCAAAACTCCAAGTGGGACCATGCCGGCTGGTATCGGATCGATATCCTTTCCCCAAAGGGGCCAAAAAGCGTGAAAGCGGCCTATAAGGTGGATTGCACGGTGGCGCCAAAGGCCAGGCCAATGAAAATCAAATAACCCGGGCGGGCCGGGAAAACACGCCTGACTTCGTCCATATGCACTGAAAGGACGTCTGAGCTATCGGGTCAAATGATACGTGCTGTAACACTCTGGCACTTTACTCTGCGCCCAATTAAGTATATTTTTGATTTATATGCGCTTACATATACTTCGTGGGAAAGATATCCCAAGGGTGTGTGAATAGCGCAGAAAGAGAAGAAGTCTCACCCGACGAGAATCAATAATGCCGACCGGTCCGGGTTTGAGGCTTTCGAAGGCGATGGCCGGCACCGCTGCAGACGCTGACAATGTACGAACGACGTCATGACTGCCAACCGTAAACGGCACACGGCAATTTGTCGTCCGTTCGGTCGTCGCGCCCTGATCAAGTCCCTGGCAGCGTCAGGCCTGTTGGCAGGTCTGGCGTTCCACCGCCCTCTTGCGGGCATGCTAATCAGACCGGCTTATGCCGGAACGCAGCTTCCGGACAGTACCCGGGTGCTGGCATCTGGTTTGCGCTTCCCCGAGGGACCCGTCGCTCTCAGCGGCGGCTCAGTGCTGGTTTGCGAAAGCGCCGGCGGTCGCTTGACGCGGGTTGATCCCAACGGCGAGGAAATACCGGTCGCTGATGTGGGTGGCGGCCCTACCGGTGCGGCATTTGGTCCCGACGGAGCGCTCTACGTCTGCAATCCGGGCGCCGGCAAGTGGGAGACGATCGATGGTTTGCTGTACCCCGTTGGCCCGGCGCCGGATAATTCGGGTGGTTGCATACAGCGGGTGGACATCACAAGCGGTGCGATCAAAGTTTTGTACACCGAGGTCGAGGATTACCCCCTCGGTTCGCCCAATGACATTGTTTTCGATAGCGCCGGTGGGTTCTGGTTTACCGATACCGGCAAATCGCACAAGCACTGCCGTCAATACGGCGCTGTCTGCTACGCCCGCGCCGACGGTTCTCTCATTCGCCAGGCTGCCGCTCCAATGATCTCCCCGAACGGCATCGGCCTGTCCCCGGACGGCAAGCGCCTTTATGTTTCCGACCTGATGGAAGGAGCGTTGCTGAGCTTCGATGTGGTGGGAGAGGGTCAACTGGCCCCAACACAGGGACCGATGCCGGGCAATCTCGTCGCGCGCCTGGATGGGCGGCTGTTTGTTGACGGTCTGGCCGTGCAAAACGACGGAACGATCTGCGTTGCCACACCCATCAATGGCGGCATCAGTTGTTGGTCACCTGATGGGAGACTGCTGAATAAAGTGGAATTGCCCAATACGCTTACCACCAACATCTGTTTTGGCGGGCCTGAACTGAAGACCGTCTACATCACGCTGGGCGGCACCGGTCAATTGATTGCCATGGATTGGCCAACGCCCGGATTACCGGCGGCATGGCACGAAGATTCAACACTTTAGCAGATATCCGGTTTTGCAATCGGATGAACAATGCGATGCACGCATGGGCTAACGGGAGCAGAAAAATGAACGACACAACGGCGACTTGCACCGACGAAGAGAACGCCTCGGGAACCTGTTTGACAGTCAAGTTTCTGATCGGCATTTGTTTGGTATCAGCGACACTTGCACCGCGGGTAGCGAGCGCGCAGCCAAACGATACGCAATCCAACCCCGGCGCCATCGAGGAGGTCGTGGTGACCGCCACGAAGCGGGGTATTCAAAAACTGGAGGATGTCCCCATTGCAATCCAGGCATTCACCAGTGATCAACTGTCCAAGATGCGGGTGCGGGATTTTGCCGATTTTGCACCATTCGTGTCCAGTCTTTCGTACCAGGACAACGGGCCGGGCGACAAGGAATACATCATCCGCGGCGTCAACTCGACCGGCGCGTCGACGGTTGGCGTGTACTGGGATGAAGCCGTCATCACGGCGAACAATCCGAATGACGGCGGCGGGCGTAATGCCGATATCAAGCTCTTTGACATGGAGCGAATCGAGGTGCTCAAAGGACCTCAGGGGACGCTTTACGGAGCCAGTTCCATGAGCGGCACAATCCGTTTCATCACCAACAAACCGGATCCAGGCAAATTTGATGCGAACCTGGCGGCGGAGTGGTCGGATACCGAGAAAGGCGGCAACAACTACACCGTTCACGGTATGGTCAACATTCCCCTTATGAAGGATGAACTGGCCATGCGTATGGTCGCCTGGACCGTTCAAAACGACGGCTTTATCGACCAATACGGGGTCGGGCTTGCCCCTGACAGTTTGGTGCCGAGAAACAACATCAACGAAGAAGACACCAAGGGAGGACGATTGACGCTTCGGTACACGCCAACTGACAGGTTTAACCTGACAGTCGGCGTTGTCGCGCAAAAACTGCAAATGAGCGGCACCTCACGTTACACTCCGCCAGGTTACGAATCCTATTCGCACCCGCTGTTTCCGGCACGGCCGGGCGGCGATCTCCTGAACACCGATCTGACCGTCAGTCCATGGGACGACGACCTGAAAATATACAGCGCGACGGGCGAGTATAAATTCGATCACGGCAATCTTCTGTTAACCACAAATTATTATGATCGCGACATCGAGTTCACCTTCGATCAATCGGCGCTGATATTCTTCTTTGACCAGTTGTTTGCACCGGAACCGTTTAGTGGCCTGCCCAATGGAGTTGGCGGCGTTTCACCGTTTGTGCGGGACCTGGTTGAAACCACGACCCAACCTCAGGACCGCCAAGTCTGGTCCACCGAATTGCGCTATGCGTCCAATTTCGACGGACCACTGCAATTCGTCGCCGGCACGCTTATCGAACGGGAAGACCGCGATTTTGCAATCAAAGTCACGACCGCGAACGAATTCGGCCGCCCGGAAGCGCCTTTCGACACCAGCACGGATTTTATCTTCGGCGCAGATGGTATCCCTTTCAGTGGCGACGAAGGGTCGCGCGTATTCGGTCTTGACCGTACGACCAAAATTGATCAGGAAGCGTTTTTCGGTGAAGTCAGTTTCGATGCCACGGACCGGCTGACCGCGTTGGTGGGCGCGCGTTATTTTCAATCGAAGCAACGATCGGAAGAAGTGCAAACCCAGATTTTCGGGTCTTTTCCAGGTATCCCCGTGCCGCCCCCTGAAGACCTGAAAAGCGACGACGACAAGCTGACCCTGAAATTCAACGTGACATGGCAAGCAACCGACGACGCCATGGTGTACTGGACGTCCGCAGAGGGTTTCCGCGTTGGCGGCCTGAACAATGGCACCATCACTTCGGTGATCCCGATCCCGACGTCGTATGGCCCGGATTCCCTGTGGAATCACGAGATTGGCACGAAAACGAGTTGGGCGGATGGCCGGCTGAATATCAACGCCGCCGCCTACTTCATAGACTGGAAAGACATCCAGGTGGAAGCGGCCGATCCGCTTGGCGCGATCACGTACATCACCAATGCCGGCAAGGCGGAAATCAAGGGCCTGGAGTTTGAACTTTTCGCCCGGCCTGTGCCGCAACTATATCTGCAATTCGTGGCATCCGTGCAGGACGCGAAACTGACGGAATCTCAACCGACCAGTGACCCGTCACTGCCCGGTTATGATCCCAATGCGGGCATGAAGGGCTCCAAAATCCCGAATATCCCCAGGCAACAGGCTGCGGCATCGGCTTCGTACAACTGGCCGGTTTTCACTGACTGGAGAGCCACATTGCGAGCCGACGTCGTTTACCGCGGCTCAACCTGGACACAAGCCAACCACGACAGCCCCTATGCCATCAGGCTCGACCCCTACACGTTGACCAACATCAATCTGGTCTTTGAAAGCAACAATTGGAGTGTGAGCCTATATGGCCGCAACCTGTTCGACAAACGGGCTCAGATCGATGCGCTGGCGACGGCGGAGGATCCGGTGTCGTTCTTTACCGTGCGTCCAAGGACATTTGGTCTCGGGGTAACGAGGCGATTCTAAAACCGGAGCGAAACAGGACGGTAATGTCGACCGGGCGGTTTTGGCCCGTATGGCCCCGACTGCGGGCCTCTGCTCAACATGATGTTGAGGGTGGTCTGATAGTCTCCATGCGTGATTTTTGTCCGTACTTTTCGCCTGCATTCATCGCCGACACAGAACAGCAGGCAGGGCATAGTCCTCGATAAGCCGGATCGTCTCCTGGTGCATACCGCGCGTGTTGTAGCGCGTGCGTGTTACTACGATGGCTGAATTCAGATCACGGAACATTACGACCGCATTGCCGCCATTGCCGGCCATATACCAGCCTTCGACAGCACCGCAGCGCGTCTTCCATTCACGCCGCCAGAAAAGATAACCGTAGGCCTGGTCTTCGTTCACCTGCTTGTGAATCGTCAAGGCATCATCCACGAACGCCGCCGGAACGACCTGCTGGCGATCCCAAACACCATCATGCAGAACGAGTTCCGCGAGCTTTGCAAGGTCGCGCGATGTCAGTTCAAGCCCGCCACCGGTCATTGCCTCGCCGCTCGCCGAATAAAACCATTTGTGCTCGGATATCCCCAGTGGCTCGAGGATGCGCCGATCGATATAACGGTCGACGGGCTCGCCAACAGCCTCTTGGATGACGCGGCCCAGAATGACCGTGCCCGCGGTGCAATAGCGCCATTTTCCGGCGTCGCTTGCCGCGGTTGGAAGGTCGGCGGCCCAACGTGCCCACTGCGCCTGCGGATACATATTTTCTTCGTTACCCGGGCTCTCCGGATCGCTGTCGTTGCAATCAAACGCTGACGACATCGTCAGGAGGTCGCGCAGCGTTATCGCACGCTTTGCAGGACTGTCATTCTTAAAAGGCGCAAGGTCACCGAGAAGGTCGAATGCACGCGCATCAACCGACGCAATGGCACTATCGGCGATGGCGGCGCCGACGCCGAGTGCCGTGATCGATTTCGTAGCCGAGCGCGTATTGTTGAGAACTTTCGGTCCGCCATCGCCGTAATAGTGTTCAAACACGGTTTGATCGTTGACGACAATGACAACGCTTGTCGTTTGTGGAAAGGCGCCTCGCTTCAGCGCGGCGTCCATCTCACTGAGCGGCGAAGACTCTTGAGCACCGTTCGCCCGTGAGGCGCATCCACCGATCATAACGGACGTCCCTACCAGACCCGCTGCAAGAATGACAATACAAGTTCGCATACTCCTGCCTCTTCACTACTTATCGCCACCATGTTATCAAAAGGGTGGAGATAATTTTGATATTAATCTCGCTATAAATAGATGAATATCGTATATTAAATCTATTTATGAGATTTTATTTATCATGATAGACGAATTTGACGCGCAGATTCTCCGCCTTGTACAAGCTGATTGCCGACGATCGGCTGCCAGCCTCGCGGTGGACGTCGGACTCTCTCCTTCAGCGGTGCAAAAGCGCCTTACCCGGCTGCGCCAGGCCGGAATCATCGACCGCGAAGTGGCCATTCTTTCGCCCGGAGCCGCGGGCGGCTTCCTGCTGTTTTTGGTACACATCCAGCTGACGCGAACGAAAGCGAATTCGATCGATAAATTTCGAAATCTGATGATGCAGACTGCGGAGGTAATGCAATGCTTCCATGTCACCGGCGAAAGCGATTTCGTGTTGCTCGTCGCCGTCCGAAGCATCGACGACTACGAGGCGTTCTCGAACCGCCTTTTCATCGAAGACCATCACGTCGCACGGTTTGAGACCAGTGTCGTTCTGCGGTCTGTGAAGTGTGGACTGGAATTGCCGCTCTGAATGCCCCCACAGGCCATGGTGTCAGCAATATATGAACCAGATGAGCGGCCGAGACGGCCATCAGAACCGGATTGAAAATTCTCCGTACGATTCGGCGTGGCCAAGTGCTTCGCTCTCGACGTCCGTAACGCTGGCCATCGGCGGCCCCTCCCGGCTCCAACCGATCAGTGCCTCCACGCTGTCCGGGGCGCCCTGGGCGACGAATTCCACGCGGCCGTCAGGCAGATTTCTGACGAACCCGGTGAGATCCAGCGTGTTGGCCTTTTCCGCCAGTGAAGCGCGATAGAACACGCCCTGAACGCGCCCCGAAACGAAAACACGCAAGGTGACGGTTTCATTACTCATACATCATGCTCCCTTGGCTCGATGGCGACGGGGTTCAGGGTAAAATTATCCGGCAATGTTACTCTGAGACCAATGGTCGAATTAAGCATTTTCACGGAGAACCGGGAAACATGAAAGTCATCGTCGATCTGTGCGTGGTGCCGCTGGGCGTCGGTCTGTCGGTTTCGAAATATGTGGCAGCCTGTGAATCAATCATCGAGCAAGCCGGCCTGAAATCGATGCTGCACGCCTACGGCACCAATATCGAGGGCGAGTGGGACGAGGTGTTCGCGGTGGTGAAAAAATGTCACGAAACGATCCACGAAATGGGCGCGCCGCGGATTTCGACGACGCTCAGGGTCGGCACGCGGACCGACCGCGAGCAGAGCATGGAGGACAAACTCGACAGCGTAAACGCCAAGCTCGTCAAAGGGAAAGGCCCCACCGACGTGGGGCCATGCTGACAAATGTGATTGTGGCTTAACTGTCTGGCGTGGAACAGGCCACCGTCGCCTCGCCACTTCCTACCACGGGATCCGCATTTTTTGTAATAAATGCAACATTGTCTATCAGGAATACATCATGCATCGATTCATCCGTGGTGAACCAACCGAAGCCATATGGAATTCCACCAAGGCCGGCAGTGCCCTGGATTGGCGGCAATATCGACGCAATTCCTGCTTCCGAATCAATGGATTCAAACAAATGTCGCATTTCCCTGGCGGTCGCTATCCTGGCGTCATTACCAAATTGTTGTTTGCAGTAAACCTGCCCGAGTGTGTACAGCTGTTGTCGAACAACCACGTGATCGGTGTCGGTATAACCGGCAAAACTGTAGGCTGGCGGTGAATTCGTGACGTTGACCTTGATGGGCGTGCTGTCGTCGACAACGACGCTGGGCATGCTCGAGACATCGACGCTGGGCGTGCCGGTCACGGCAACGTTCTGCGTGGCCGGGAAATTGAGGACTTCGACCTGGGTGGGGTTGTCAGTACCGCCTTTCGCCAGAACTGGGCTGGAAAAGGCAAAGGCGGCACAACAGACCGCCAACATGGAAGGTTGTAATTTCATTTGAATCTCCTTGCGGGACATGTAACGCCCGCTTCTGGTCAAAACAGCTGGACGAGGCCAGAAAGCATCATTCACACGCCCTCGCGCCCCTATTCACACAATCGGAAACCGGCAGAGAAATGGGCCAATTCCATTCAGGAGTGGAAAGGGACTGGCCACACTCGGTGGGAACGGGATGGTCTTTCCTGCGTCATGTCTCCGCAAACCGGGCACTTAAAATGAAACATGAGGAAATGGGGCCGGCGATTGGCAACACAGGGGCGGAATGGCAATCGCCGACCCATGCTTCGACCCACGCCCGGTCAGCTCCTATAATTGGCCCATCCAGGGACCCGCCAGTCGAGAGTCGCAGACGAGGACGGATTCAGCAGGGGATGCGGAACTGCTGCGATCCCCGCATAGTTGCGGGACACGAACTTCACCCGCTAACTGAGGCAGCCCCATAGCGCGATAGCCCCGAGCAGCATTGGCAATGACGGCGCCGCCCGCGTACAGACAGCAATTCTCCTGTACCAGCGTTGCCGTTTCTTGGGCTCGGAACCGGGCCGAAAATGCCCCGTACGGTTCATCGGCGCTCAACGCTTCGATATCCGCGTCCGGGCAACCGCCTCGCCGAGGCCAGCCACAGAGCCAGCAACAGCAACGCCGCACCGCCCGTCAGTCGCGGGATATCGGTATCCTGGTTCCAGATCAACAGATTGACGAGCAGGCCTGCAGGGATCAACGCATTGTTCATGATGGCCAGTTGGCCGCTGCTGACCCGTGTGGCACCGAGGTTCCAGAAAAAATACCCGAGGCCTGAGGCCACCACACCCAACCACAGCAATATCCCCCACTGGAGATCGGTAGTCGGGTAGCGGTCAGACCCCAGCAGGGCCCAGACGGGCAGCACCAGCACCAGGGCGCCGACATAAAACCAGCCGAAAGCCTGATGCTGAACGATGGGCTCAGGAGACGGCCAGGTTTCGATCAGACGCTTGTAGAATACCTGGCCCACCGCAAAGCAAAGGTTTGAGCCCTGCACCACCAGGAACCCGAGCCAGAAGTCACTGCTCAAGTGGTTGTAGCGCATGACGGCTGCACCGAAAATCGCCAGCCCGGCGCTGAGCAGGTAGACAGGATGAAAACGGCCGGCCAGCAAGTCATAAACGAGGGTGACATATACCGGGGTAAAAATCGTAAAAATCAGCACTTCCGGTACGCTTAACAAGAGGAAGGACCGATAATAGAAAAGATACATCAAGCCCAACTGGATCGCGCCGATGGCCATCAGCCGCAGGGCCAGTGCCGGCGCAATCGGTTTACGGACGATCAACGGCAGAAATACCAGAACGGCGAGCACAATTCGCGTCAGTACGGCAAAATAGCTGTCCACCTGGCCGGCCAGATAAACGCCGATCAGGCTAAAGGAAAACGCCCAAAGTATCGTTACACCCCAGAGTACCGGCATAAACGGAAACCATGAATTCAGAATCAAAGCGCAGCTTGCAGCAAACGGGCGGCAGAATCCAGCGACTCTGGCGGCGCCTCGGCTCTGTTGCGGCGTTCACCTGTACCTCGGAACCTGGACCGGCATCGAAAACCGACTGGCATGGGCACGGTTGGGGCAGCGTGGAACTGATCAAACGCGGCGATAGTGAACTGCACTTTCTCGAGCGCGGTACGTTTCAAGTCGAGGGTTCGGACCCGGTAGAGATGTATAACACCTTCATCTGGCATCGGCGCAGCACGGGACTTCGCCTTTCCCACGGCCGCCACGGAGAACCCGTGTTCCTCTTCGACCTGGAGGCCGCCGGTGCTGGCACCTGGAAAAGCGCGGAAGCACACACTTGCGTGGATGACCTGTATTTCGGGGCGTTGACTGAAACGGCGATGGGCTTCGATCTCGAATGGACCATTACCGGGCCGAAAAAGGACGAGCACCTCCACTACCGTTATTTTTCCGAAAGCGGCGTTGGGCCAAAACCGGAGGGCGGAGCAAATCTCTGAGGGCGTGCGGCTGCGAACGCCCGCAGCGATCGATATGCCCGTATCGACGTTGGCGCTCGCGGTGCCGCCAACGGTCAGGCTATCGTGCTGCGCCAATCCGCGATGGCTTTGCCGATCCCGTCCGGGTCGTCTTCCTGCACGAAATGGATGCTGTCCTTGACCTTGACGGTGGTCAAATTCGGGAAATTGTTCTTTGCAAATTCCAATTCAGCTTCCTTGACGATGATGCCACCGTCGAAGTAGAGCAACAGTTTCGGGATTTGCGATTTCGTCATCTTCCGGCTGTAGTTACTGAACATCTCGAACGTGTCGGCCGGTTCCCCTTCCACCGGGATATCTCGCGGTAACTGCAGCAGCGGTTTGCGGTCTTCCGCTTTGGCGAACGGCGCCTGATAGGCATCGAACTCTTCTTCGGTCAAAAAGCGCTTGATCGCGCCGGGCAACACCTGTTCGACGAACATGTTTTGCTCGATCACCAGTTGTTCCCCTAAACCGGGAGTACGGAACGCCTTGAAGCCTTCGATCATCTGCGGGTCGGCGGCAAAATCCTGCCACGTCGGGATCGGCCGCAAATGCGCTTCCATCATGGCCAGCGCCTCGACGTTATCCTGGTGCGCCATCGCGTAGTTCAAGCCGATCGCCGAGCCCCAGTCGTGCATGACCAGGGTTATGTTCTTCAGATCGAGCGCTTCGATGAAGGCTTCGATGTATTTGATCTGGTCGAACACCCGGTATTCGATGTCGGGTTTGTCGGACTTGCCGAAGCCCATCATGTCGGGCGCGATGCAGCGTCCCTGCCCGGACAAATGCGGAATGACATTGCGCCACAGATAACTCGAGGTCGGGTTGCCGTGCAGGAACAGGATCGGGTCGCCCTCACCCGCCTCGATGTAGTGCATCTTCGATCCCAGGACCTCGATGTATTTCGATTCGTAAGGGAAATCGGGAGACACACCCGTGATCGAGGTCAACTCCGATTTAAACTTCGCCTTCCCATAGTCAGGCGCGAGGATGGGCGTGAAGTCCGGCTTGATTTCCGGGTGCAGCAGGAAATCGTAGTTCAAAAAGCCGTCCCACATCACTTCGACCGCGTGGTCGCGGGCGATCTCGTAATGCGGGAACTTGCCCCATTTCGCCTTCATGGCGGCCGCAACCATGCCGGAGACGCCATCGAAGGTATTGCGGATAAAAACGCCCACGTGGTCTTTGCTGCCTTCGAAGGCCTTGGGATTCCACGCCATCCGGGCGAAATTGAAAAAGGTCGTGTAGAGATCCTTGATGTAGTCCAGCGTCATCAGGACGTCTTTCTTGTGGCCCACGTTGTCGTGGCCGTAACAGGCGAAGTCCCACTGCTCGCCGGCGACATAGCGCAGGAACTCGACGTAGCCGTTCATGTTCTCGACACCCGAAAATTTCGCCATCGGCAGGCGTTGCGGGTAGACGAAGTCGACGAACATGATGACCTTGTCCGGTGTAATCACATACGAATCGGCGCCGCAATGGGCCCAGTCGGCCGGTGTCACGAACTTGAAGGTCCGGCCCTCGAAGTCGAAGGTCCGGCGCCCGTCCGGCAACACTTCCGTCGGCTGCGGAACGGGCATCTTGTAACGCTTCATTTCCCGCACGGCCCGCTCGGAACCGATAATGCGCAAAGCTTTGCCCTTTTCCTTGTAGCGGTTGTTCAGTCTTTCGGCCAGGCCGATGTGGTCGATATGCGGGTGGCTGTAGACCAGCGTGCTCACTTCCAGGTCGGTCACCTCCCCGATCGCGCCCAGGAAACCCTCGACGCTCGCCAACTGGGGCGCATCGATCACCAGGACGCTTTCATCCCCGACGTAAACCGTGATGCAAAACGCATCCGAAATCATCCAGTAGGTCCGGTCCGTGAGTTTTTGAATGACCCACTCGCCGACCTTTTCCGGCCAGGGCGGATTGTCGATCTGCTGGCCCGGCTTTAATTTTTTCGTCTTGGACGGCGGCACGTATTCAACATAATCCGCCCACGCGTTATAGGACTTGACGGGCCGGATCTCCTGTAATCCCGGGAACGACGTGGGCAACGGCTGGGGTGCATCGGACATTAAAAATCTCCTTTCAAAACCGGACATCGACAACCTGCCTGGCTGGGCTGGTATTGAGCTGTCGCGGACGGTTCATTATCCAAAGAATGATCTTGACATAGCGGTATCTGTTTATATACGTAGGTAATAAAAATATACTGTTTATGAAATCATACAGATAAACCGATGTTCCGTATTGACGATATGGCTGTCTTCTCGGCGGTGGTGGAAGCACAAAGTTTCACCAAAGCCGCGCTCGCGCTCGAAGTCTCCCGCGCTCAAGTCAGTAAACGGATCAATGAACTCGAGCAGGCATTGGGGGTTCGTTTGCTGAACCGGACGACCCGGCGCCTGAGCCTGACGGAGGCCGGCCAGGTCTTTTACAGCCACTGTGCCCGTGTCAACGACACGGTGGCGGCCGCGCAGAAATCTTTAAAGGAAATTACCTCGAAACCCGCGGGTACGATAAAAGTCGCCATGCCGATTGCATTCGGCGAACAGATTTTCACGCCGATGATGGCCGAATTACTCGAGGCCTACCCGGAACTGTCCCTGAAAATGGATTACACGGACGAGCCCGTCGACCCGGTGCAAGCGGGTTACGACATCTGTATCCGCTGGGGCGGGCCGCTGCAACCGTCCAGCATGATCGCCAAGCGGCTGGCGCCGCTGAAAATCACGGTTTGCGCCACCCAGTCTTTTTTTGCGAAGTACGGCGTCCCAAAGAAACCCGCTGATCTCAAGCAATACAACTGCCTGATTTACAGCCCCTTGCGCCGGGGCGCCGAGATCTGGCTGTTCAACGACCTGCAAGGCCGCCGCCTTGAAATCCCGGTATCCGGAAACATCGAGGCCAACCACGCCGACCCGCTGCTCGAAGCGGCCAGAAAGGGGCTGGGCCTGCTCTATGCCCCGGCTTTCCTGGTGCGCGACGAGTTGGCAACGAAAAAACTCGTCCCTGTGCTGGAACAATATGCATCGACGGAAATCGGTATCTACGCGCTGTATCCGCACCGCAACCTGGCGCCAAAAACGCGGGTGTTCCTGGATTTCTTGACGCGGAAACTGGCCATTTGGGGTCAGGGTAAAGGGACGGAGTAAACCCGCGTACACCGCGTGAGCGTTTCGCCAGAGGGCAAAGTCGCCCAGGCCCGAAAGGTGCTGAACGGAGAGATGCTGGCGAGGTTCGGGCACTGCACCAACACCGAGATTGTGGTTGACACAGATTCGCTCATAGAGCAGAGATCCACGGATTCTGCAACTGAACCCTTCAAGCTGTATACCCTGCCCCAAACCCTGACCTCACAGTATTCTCTGGTCGAGATGTTCTTTCATGCAGAAGATCACTGCCTCAATTCTTAATGATTATCTATTGACATTTTATATATACTCTATATTATATTAGATCGTTCTAAATAGGTTCAACACATGACAAACGCACAAAAAGTACTAACTCTTATCAATGAGTATGAAGATGGTCTGGACGACGATGAGATCTCCGAAAAATTGGGCATCAAGCCCAGACAACAGGTTTATCAAATCTGCACGACACTTGAATCACGTGGTGAAATTGTCCGCCGATCCGTCGAGAAACCCGGCAAAAGAAGAAAGATTCACAATTTCCCTGCTGCCGATGGGACATCAGACGCCAGACTTCAGACCAACCGGACTAAAGAAGGCCTCGCGTGGCGGAAGCGATTGAGCGCCCTCATTGCCGCAACCGGTAAACAAGAAGACGAAATCCTGGACGAAGCACTTTCCGCTTATGCCCTCCAAGTTCTCAAATCACAGGAGACACAAAATGAAGGCTGAGGCCCAATATGAACCCGAAACATACTTGCAATTCGCCGGCACTCGTCTTTCCAAGGTCTGTGACATCCGGGCGGCAGCTGGAGAGTCGGACTCTGTTGGCGAGTACTACCCGCAAAAAAGGTTCAAGAACTCTCGGAACCTGAAACTGAATCGATACGGGCAAGGACCGTTCTGCAAATTCAAGATTGCGAACGGCCTCAACAAGCCCGGCGTTTATGTCATTTCAGTTCGCGGTTCGCCTCAATACGTTGACGAGTGCCAGAACCTGAGCAGCAGGTTTAACACAGGTTATGGAAACATTTCGCCTCGAAACTGCTTTGTAGGCGGACAGGAAACTAACTGTCGGATTAACAACCTGATATGCAGGCATTCAAAGCAAGGGGACCCAATTGAGTTGTATTTCACGGAAAGTTCGAATCATAAGGACTTGGAACGTCACCTTAGAAAGCAGGAACCATTGCCGTGGAATTTAGTTTGAACTGCGAACAACAAGGGTGTCACAGTTCCCACAAGTGCACCCAACCCTCATCATACATCGCATAGCCCATGAACCCCAATGAGCAACGCTTGAATATCCTCCATATACCCGATTGTCACACCCCCCCTTCCCCCTGATAGAAAATCCCCTCCAAGACAAAACACCCATCACTCAGGAAATGTTCTACAGCTTTACGGCTTACGCAGCCGTTCTGCTATGTATGCAGCTTTTCGTTCCAATCTAGACTGACCTCATGCCAAAACCCAGATACCGACAAGTCTGCGTCGCAAGCACCTCGTACTACCATTGTGTTTCACGCTGTGTGCGCCGGGCTTTTCTGTGTGGATCAGATTCAGCTACGGGTTTTGACTTTGAACATTGCCGCCAGTGGATCGTCGATCGCATCGAGTTGCTGTGTTCCCGCTCCTGCTTCTGCCCTTCCGCTTGTCTCCACATCCCGTCTCCGCGTCTCGTCTCCGCTTGCGCAGTCACTGCAACCGGTTCAGTATGAGGTGTCGCGCCAGGTGAGCCCCGGCACGGCGCCGATGGATGTCGTGAGGGTGTTTTCGGTCGACTCAAACACGCACTGGGAAAATTGAGGTGGAAACCGAGACCAGGGTCCAAACGTCAGGCAGTGTTTCCGCAAGGGATTCGGTTCGACGGCACCGATTGTCAACGCGTATCTGGCACTGGGTCAACGCAATCACCCTCGTGCTCATGCTCATGAGCGGGCTGATGATTTTCAATGCCCACCCGCGGCTTTACTGGGGGCAATACGGGGCCAACCCCGATCCCGCCTGGCTGGAGATCGGCAGCGAGAATCGCGAAGGGTACCTGAGGGTCGCCGACTTCCGCATGAAAACCACTGGCGCCCTGGGCCTGTGGAAAAACAGCCGCGGGCGGCTGAGCAGTCGTGCCTTTCCTTATTGGGCCACGATTCCCTCCAACTACAACCTGGCCCTTTCGCGGCGTTGGCACCTCACCTTCGCCTGGCTCTTCGCCACGGCGGTGATCGTCTACGGACTCTGGAGCTTTATGAACGGCCATTTCCGGCGGGACCTGCTGCCCCGCCTGTCCGAACTCAGGCCAGCCCACCTCTGGCGTGATATCAAGCGCCATGCGACACTGGATTTCCCCAAGGGCGCAGCGGCACTAAGCTACAACACCCTGCAAAAGCTGAGCTACCTCGGCGTTTTTCTCAGCGTTGGCCGTGCTGGTTTTGACCGGCCTGACCATGTCGCCGGCCGTGGACGCCATTTGGCCGTGGTTGCTGGACCTGTTCGGCGGCCGCCAGTCGGCCCGTTCCATTCATTTCATCGCGGCGGTAGTCATGGTCCTGTTTCTCGTCGTGCACCTGCTGATGGTGTTGCTGGCAGGTCCTGTCAACGAAATCCGCTCGATGATCACCGGACGGTTTCGATTGCCGGAGGAGGACAGCCAGTGAATGACCGTCTTGGTCGCCGTGGACGTTCTCAGGGGACTGGCCTTCGGCGCGTTCACGGCGTTGCTGGGCTGCGACCGTGTCGGCAGAAGCCCCAGTTTTCGCGAATGGGTGCTCGCCTCGGGGGAACGGCTCGCCTACCGCCTGCATCGCCTGGTCGGCTCGAATTCGCTGGCGCGCGAGTACGAACCCTCGCAAATGTCCCCCCTATTCCGCGCCAACGGCAACACCAACGCCCGCTCGCCCGACTACCAGGCCCATGCCTCGGAGGGGTTCGCGAACTGGCGGCTGAAAGTCGACGGGCTGGTCAAGCGGCCAGGCGAATTCTCCCTCGCCCAGCTCCGCGCCTACCCGGCGCGCACCCAGATCACGCGCCACGACTGCGTCGAGGGATGGAGCGCGATCGGGCAATGGACGGGTGTTCCGCTCGCGACGCTGCTCGAGGAAGTCCAGCTAGAGGATGAAGCGCGCTATATCGTGTTTCATTGCGCCGACGATTTCCGCGGCAACCCCTATTACGAAAGCATCGACCTGGTCGATGCGTTTCACCCGCAGACCCTGCTCGCATACGGCATGAACGGCGGCGACCTGCCGACGGCCCACGGCGCGCCGATCCGCCTCAGGGTGGAACGCCAGCTCGGCTACAAGCACGCGAAGTTCGTGATGCGGATCGAGGCGGTGGCCTCCCTGTCGGGCATCGGCCGGGGACGGGGCGGTTATTGGGAAGATATTGGCTTCTATGACTGGTACGCGGGCGTTTGATGGAGGCTGTGCCTGGCAAAGCCAGGACATCCATCAGGCAAAGCCAGGACATCCATTACTCAGGAACAAAGCCAAGACATCCATTACTCGGGGAATATCCTACAGGATGGAGCACTCTTCCTTTCTTGGTTGATGCGCTGCGTTAATGAACCCATTGCCAGAATGGCCAATGCGGGAGGATCATTGTACAGGATGCGCATGCAATCCCGTTCAACCTCAAGAGCTATCTCGAACTGGTGGATTGGGGCGGCCGAGAGATCAAGCGCAACAAGCGCGGCTACATTCCTGCAAATGCACCGCCAATACTCACCAGGCTGATGATGGATACTTCACCGGTATTGGACTATCTTGCAAAAGACGAGCTGCCATGGATGGGTGCACTGGGGCCGGTGAGCCTTTTAAGGGCGTTTGCAAAATCGGTTGGGTGCAGCTTCATCAAGGGTCACGCGCTTGGTCAGCGGTTTTGTCCTGAAAGCGCCGGATAAAAGCGACATCTGCGACCAGTCAGGGCCGTTGGCAACCTCATGCAGGCCGCGAGTGCCCAAATTTAATGAGATCATTGAAAATGCCTCTCTTCCACGCAAAAAATCCACTCACTATTTAAATGCGTTCTCCCGGATAAACACTAAATTTTGGCAAGTTCGCCATTGTGCATGGGTAAAGGCGTGGGTGTCTCGCTTCCGGGCGCGTCGCTTCCGGGCAGGGGGCATGCTTTAATAAGGTTCATGCTTTAATGTCTCAGAATCGTGGGGAGTAGTTATGAAAAATATCTTTGCTGCTGAAACTCGGGCCCAAACCACGGCGGCTTTCTTGAGGATTTCGCTCGGAACCCTGTTCGCAATCGCCGCCTGGCACAAAATTGCGGTCATTGACGCAAAACCAAGTTGGGCGGACCGGATGCTGGGATTTATCAACGCCCATCAAAACACGTACGAGTGGTGGCGCGCTTTTCTCGATAGCGTGGTCGTACCGAACCCGAACTTCTTCGCCTATCTTAGCGCCTATGGCGAGGGCGCAATCGCACTGGGGCTGATCCTGGGCGCTCTTACGCGCCCGGCCATCGTGTTCGCTTTGGTCTTTGCCTTCGCCATGATGCTCACCAAGGGCACCCCATTCTGGACGCCGTCCAGCAACGATACGCTTTATGTGCTATCGCTGGCGGCCTTGTTTTTCATGCAGCCCGGTCATACTTTGTCGCTGGATGTCTGGATCAAGAAAACATTCCGAAAGTTCCGAAAGGAAAGGAAAATGAAAGGACAACCATGACTTTATGGCAATGGGTTTCCTGAGTTCTCAATGATTCCATTCCAGAGAAAATCGCGCACGATACAGATCATGGGTCGTGTTGTTTCCGGCCAGGCGGCAGCGGGGCTGGCCGCCGGGCTGGCGATCGTGCTGGGCATTCTCGTGTGGCAGAGACCGAGTCGGCTGCCGGATTTTAGTGCGATCGACGAAGTTTCGGCGCGCAAGGAATCGTTTTTCGCATACCTGGCGCCGTTCGTGGCCGCTGAAAACCAGCGTGTACTCGAGCAGCGTAAAAGACTACTTGACGTGGCCGAGCACATTCGCGCCGGGGCGGGTGCCGGTTGGATGGATCGCCGCTTCCTGAAAAGTCTCGCCAGGGAATACGAAGTAACCTGGAGCCCGGATTTATCCGAAGACGCACAAATGGAAACGATCGAAATGCTCGAACGTCGCGTGGATGCGGTGCCGGTACAGTTGGCGCTGGTGCAGGCGGCTACTGAATCCGGTTGGGGCCGATCGCGATTCGCGAAGCAGGGCAACAACCTGTTTGGCCACTTGTGCTTCGAGCCCGGTTGCGGCATTGTTCCGGGCCGCAGGAACCAGGACGCGGTGCGCGAAGTCGCGGCGTTCGACAGTGTTTCCGACTCGGTCTCACGCTACCTGCACAACCTCAACACCCAGGCGGCATATGCGCCGTTGCGCGCGATCCGGGCGCGGTTGCGCCGGCAGGGCAAGCCGCTGACGGCCATGGCGCTGGCCGACGGCCTTGTGCGCTATTCGGAGCGTCGGGAAGACTATGTCAATGAGATCAAGACCGGAATCCGGATCAACCGCCCCATCATCGAACGGGTGCAGAAAACACTTTGACGCGGCGATGGCTTCACCGGGTTATCGGGTGCGGGGTCGCGGCCATGATGCTGGCCGGGGCTGTTGAGGCCGAAAACGCGCCACAGCAGCACGGCGTGATCCTGCTCTATCACCATGTCAGCGACCGAACTCCTGCCTCAACCAGCGTAACACCGGCTCAGTTTGAGAGCCACCTGGACTATCTTGCCGAAAACGACTACCAGGTCTGGCCGCTGCGGCGCCTTCTGGATGCCGTGCTGCGCGGCACGGAAGCGGTACCCCGGCGCGTGGTTTCAATCACCTTTGATGATGCCTACGAGTCGGTCTACACCGCGGCCCGGCCCCGACTGGCCATGCGCGCCTGGCCTTACACGGTATTCGTCAATACCGATGCCATCGACGCGGGATATTCGCCGTATATGGACTGGGATCAACTCAGGGCATTGGCTGCGGCGGGCGTGGCGATCGAGAACCACAGCGCTGCCCACGGTCATATGTCCTCACCTCTCGGGAAGGAATCCCGGGCCGCCTGGCGCAGCAGGGTTGCCGCTGACATCGCCCGGGCCCGGTTACGAATCACCGACCAGATTGGGCACGCGCCGAGATTGTTCGCTTATCCCTATGGCGAGGACTCAGGGGCGCTGGCCGAAATCGTCGCTGAAACTCACGACTTCGCAATTGTCCAGCGATCCGGCCCTGTCGGGCCTATGACCAACCCGCTTGGCATTCCACGCTTTCCAATGGCCGCGGGCTTCGCCTCGCTCAAGAGACTGGAACTGGCCGTTCGATCCAGGCCACTGCCCGTAACCGGGGTCAATGTGCTCGTCGATGAAAATGGGGCCGAAGGTGACATCCGGGCTGTGCAACTGCGACTCGCCAGCGATGGGTTCCGGGAAGCGCAACTCAATTGTTTTGTTGCCACGGGCCGACGGTTGGCGGCGACAGTCGTGCACTCGGCGGATGACTCTATTGTTATCAGAGTCGACGTACGCGGCGTTGGCGTTAAAGGTCGCAACAAGATCAACTGCACGGCACCGGCTACAGACGGCAGCGGTGACTTCTTCTGGTATTCCTGGCAGTGGCTGGTCGGCAATTCCCGCTCGGACAATGGACCAGGATAGAAAACACAGATCTTTTTCTGGATAGCGTGCCAACGCTGCATCGAGCTGAACTCAAGTGCCCGGAATAAGGGGGCCTAACCCCTACGACTGGTACGCGGGCATATGAAGAAAGTGAGCAAGTCGAGCGAAAGTGTAAATCAAGACAAGACACCCATCGCTTTGGACGTTAAGAGAGATGGGTGTCCTGATTTTTTCCTGACTTTTCCAAGTAGCGCCCGGAGTAAGCTGCGGCTCACTCCGTTTTAATTCACTACCTCATAAAAGAACGTTACCCAACCTCTGCACTCTCCACTCGGAAAGGTCCTCGCGTGGGCGCGAATGCCGAAATTTTCACCATTCGGGACTACCACTCCCGGGTTGACGCTGATATTCGCGTTCTGGGGCGTGTTCACGCCGCTTGGGGTACTGTAAAACCTGGAGGTGATGGGCGAATTCCCACGGTAGAACTCGAACTCGCACAATCCCTCATGATCAATTGTCGTCAGGTCAATGGTCCGTATCAAAATGTCCTCCGCTGCCGTTTCGAACTCGTCATCCTGAGTCGGAGCGGTAGAGTCGCTTGAATCGCCGTCAGCGTAAAACGCAATGCGCGCAAACCCAACCGTCGGAGGAGACACCGAGACGGTACCGCTGACACTCACGTCATTCTGGCTCGGGTCGATCGTTACCTCATTCCCCAAAGGGTTGCCGGCACCATCGCTGAATTCGACGACAACGGGCTTGTCCGGTGAGCCTTTTGAAAATGTTACACCTGGCAAGGTTAGCAGAGCGATTAATCCTGCCACTGGAACTGCAACCGAAAAACGAATTTTCATTGGTACCTCCTTGTTCCTTTCATATGAACGCTGTTAATCGACTTGCAACAACAAGTCTAGCAGAAAGCCCCTATCTAGACATGGATGTACCTCAGCGGCGATCAACACACCGCCCCGCTCGAGCAGGCGCACGCTGCGGCCGCTGAGGCGGTGCAGCCAATGCACCAGGTCATCCCGCGATGGTCGGTGGGCGCGACGGAGCATCGGCGTGCCGCCGGTGAAAGCATATGCCCCGTCCAGAAACGGCATGGGCAGACCATTTGCCAGAAATTCCATATGGATATGAAGCTCGGTGTTTCTCTTGCTTACATTTCAGTTGAGCGCTGTCACCGACGGGGACTGGCGGATCTTTTCCCACCCGTTGACAGTCTTGAATAATCTCCTTTTGACCCACTTGAATTGTGCATCCTTTTAGCTTTTGTCACCTAACAGGATTTAGGGCCAATTAACACTATTCGAAAACGAATTCCACAATGCTGTGGGGACTACCGCAAGCGCTCTTGGCACTATTTCTCACTGCTGCAGCAATGCCAGGAAATCCATTACGCAGGGAATTTCCTACAGGATAGGGCACCCATCCACCCTGTGAGCGGCCTGCCGTTCATAGGCCTGCAGCAGCAAATCGAATCCATGGCTTACACCATCCACCGCCATATGCCATTCCACATGCCCGGGTCGTTGTCTAAGCTGACTCCATGCGAAAACCTAGATCGCACATCGGGGTATCCGTGTTTTTCACAATTGCATGACAGCACGGTACGCTTCGTCGATCGCCACGTGCGTGTAAGCGGAGGCGCCCGCATCGGCGTTGGCGAAGACGATCTTCCCGTGGGGCCTGCTGGCAATCTCGTTTGGCGCCTGGCCGGGAGGATAGTCCTTGTCCCAGAGGTCCATGTATTCGTAGGCGTAGCCATGCGGCCAGCGATTGACCGTGATGGCCAGGATGTCGTTTTTGGTATCGAAGCCCGCCGGGCCCAGCAAACCGTCGAGCACCGAGCGGACTTCGCGCTCGTAGTCGCTGAATTGGAGTCCCAGCATCCGGCGCCGGGAGGCGCGTAACTGCTCCTTCAAGGTGTAGACATCCGCCGGCGGCGACAGCGAGCCCCAGAAAACGAGCGGCACCGGGCCCTTGTCCTCCATGCGCTGCTCATAGCCGCCGGTATTGATGCCCTTGAACATGAACAGGCTTCGGTGCATGCGCCCGGGACAGCTGATGCGGTTGATGCCCAGCTTGTCCATGGCCTGGCTCGACCTGAGCAGGACATTGGTCAGCAGCAGCGGGATTTTCACCTGGAAGTGTTGGGCTTCCTTTTGCTCTTGCGGCAGGTCGGGACAAAGATACGGCAGGATGCAATGGTAGCAGGCCATCACGCATTGGCGGGCGCGGACGCGGACCGGCTCGTTGTTTTTGACGTAGGTTATCTCGACGCCCTCCCCGGCATTGACCGCGTTGACCACGGTCGATTCCAGCCTGACGCGGACGGGGGACGACGGCTGATCCAGCTGCGCGTAGTCGAACCGCGCCAGGGCGATATTGCGTGCGTCGGTCCCCGGCGCGACCTTGGGTATCAACCTCTGCAACAGCAACCGCGCGACGCTGGCGTTACCGTCGGGGAACATGGCCGCCGGATAATCCCGTCCTTTGATCTCATCGGTCCTGCCGATCAGGTTGAGGCCCGGGAGGCCGCTCTCGAACAGGGCTTCGGCCGCGGACAGGGCGCGCAGTTCGACCCCCCACAGGCCGTGCTGGCAGGTCTGGAATATCTGGATCGCTTCCTCGCCGAGCCCCGCATAGCGCCGGAGAAATTGCGGATAAGGGATGCCGGCCAGGTGCGCCCGCGCCTCCTCATCCGTCTTGCCGTCGAGGACGTTCGTGCGCATCGCGAACAGATGCTTCAGTTGCTCGCGTGCCGGCGCGGAAATCGGAAACTGGTCGATACACGCCAGCGACATGCTCGGTTTCCACGACTCC
Organism: uncultured Gammaproteobacteria bacterium; assembly: GCA_963774415.1. Lineage (GTDB taxonomy): Bacteria > Pseudomonadota > Gammaproteobacteria > Xanthomonadales > SZUA-36 > SZUA-36. The sequence goes on from CAVZEU010000007.1 coordinate 90,324, forward strand.
AGCGTGTAGTTGGTGACGAGCCGGTTTTCGCCGTATGTTTCCTCATCGAACCAGATCGCCGGTCCGTTGGGCGCGTTGTAGCCGTAATCGAACTGCATGTGCCGGCGCATCCGCTTAACATCGATACCGAGCTCCCGCATCAGGGCCCAGACCGTATCGCTGAACTGCCAGTACTCGAGGTTGTGGGTCCCGCCCAGGGACAGGCGTGTCGGGCCGCCCTGGTGGAACTCGTTCCTTTTCGCATGCCCACCGAAATCGTCATGGTTTTCCAGGATCAATATCCGGGCGTCCTTGCCAAAGCGCTGCCGGAAATAGTGAGCGGCCGCCAGCCCGGAGATACCGGCGCCGACGACGATCAGGTCGTAAACCTCGTCCAGCGAGCGTGTCTCGGAGAAGTGCGCGCCATCGCGCAATGCGTGGGCAACCTCGTACGAGCCGGGATGAGACCCCCGCAGGCCCGTGCGCACCGGCGGATAATCGGCCGGGTTCGGCAGGGGCGGATTGCCGGCGCTGAGGCCCGGGCTGACGGCAAGACCAAGGGTTGCGAGCCCCGTGTCGTGTATGAAGTCGCGCCGGGTTATGGACCGGTCCATGCCCAGTTCCCGGTCCGTCTTGTTCATGACCGGCCACCGAGGGTAAAGCCGTGCGCGGCGCAATCGATATCCGCGTAGGCGGTAAAGATCCACGCGCCGTTTTCATAGTCAGCGAGGTACCAGCCGCAGGATAGCTCGTCGGCCGCGTTGGCGTAGCGATCGCGCCAGGCGGCTTTAAAGCTCACCGTCGTAGCGTTGATGCGGTCTACTACCAGGTCCTGCAGGGCGGAACTCTCCCAGCCATCGGCCACCCAGGCCTGCATGGCCTCGCGCAGCCAGCTCGTGCTTGAAGTAAGCTTGGCGGTCCCGCCCGGTGGGTGTTCCGCGACGGCATTGGCGTAGAAAGCCAGGATCTTGTCGATCTTCGAGCCGGGATCTTTCTCCCATAAAGGGGCATAGGATTCGCGGTACCACTTTTCCGGGTCCGCGGGCGGATCGGCGAACGCATGGGAACACACACAGGCAAGGAAACAAACGGAAAACAGATATTTCATAACGGCACCTGCAGCAATCTTTCGAAGAAAACCAATGCCTTCCTGATACGACGGACCGTTAGTATAACCCGCCTTTGGCACAAACCCCGCCGCTGTCCGTTGTGGCCGACTGGCGTCCAATCCGGCCCCGGCGGCAGCGAACGGCCGCCATAACAAAGGGGCCCGCGTTTCCACGAGCCCCCTTTCCCGCCGCCAGGGCAGCCTAGATCAGGTCTTCGAGCGTGACCTTGATATCCTTGGTCTCACTGCCCCGCTTTACCGTGAATTCGACCACCTTGCCCGCCGCGTCGTTGCGCAGGCGCAGGCGCAGTTCGTAGAGCTTGATCGAGGAAGCGGGCTTGCCGTCGACCGCGGTGATCACGTCACCCTTTTTCAGGCCCGCCGCGTCGGCCGGCGCACCCTTCGTTACATCCACGATTTCGAATCCGTTCGGCGCATCGTTGAACCACACGCCGGCACGATCGAAGCCGCCCACATCGGTCAGCGGGCCCGCGACCGGCTGCAGATACATGATCTTGTCGTGGTAATCGAAGGTGACGACGAAACGCTTCAGGATACCGCCGCCGACATTGCCGGAATATTCATTGCCGGCGAAGGCGCCCTGCTTCTGGTCGTTGATGTCGGTGACGATGTTCTTGACCTCCACATCGCCCAACGTCATCGCCGCGCCCCTCGTGACATAGCCGGTGGACGGGCCGCCGACCCCCCAACCTGCCACCGTCGTCACGCCCTTGGGGTGCTTGGCTTTCAGATCGTGCTTCTGGGCGAAGGGACCGTTCAGCGTCAGCGATGAGCGCGAACCGGTGTCGATATCGAACACCGCCGGGATGCCCTCGAAACTGCCATGGACTTCGGGAGTCCGCCCGTTGAGGACAAAGGGAACCGGCGTACCGGCGTCCTTGGGATCGAAATGCTCGGGGTCGATCAGCGTGATGGTGCTCTTGCCATAGTCGATGCGCGTCACGAAGCGGCGAAAAGTTTCGAAGCCAACCATACCGGGCAGGCTGGTGCCTTCAACTTTCTTCAGTGCATCCAGGTCCAGGACGATGAAAAGCTGATCGTCGATTATCGCATCGCCGACCTTGAGCTGTTTCACTTTGGCGAGGCTGGCCTTCATCGTGCTGGTGCCGGCGCCGCGCGCCTGCATGTCGCCTTCGCTCTTCAGGCCAAGGGTCTTTGCCGTGGCCGGCGTCACGATATTGACTCCACCCGTGTCGAAGATGAAGCGGAAGGGCCCCTGGCCGTTGACCTTCGCGTCGGCATAGATGTGATTGTTGATCAGCGCGAACGGGAACATCGTCTCATGCTTGCCGCCGTCGATCCTGTAGTCGGCGACCCTGGTCTTCGGCATCGCGTAGGCACTGGCCGGCTGCGCGGCCGGGAACGTGACGCCGCTCAGCGTCAACGTGCTTTCGTTTTTGCCGTCGGCGGCGACCGATACCGTCTTCTGCGGCAGCATCACGCCGTCATGCGCGCCATAGCCGGTCATCGTCGTGATAATCGGCAGCGCCCCCTCCTTCTCGACAATGCGGGTCAGAAGATGGGTCTTCGCATCGAACCAGGCCTCGAACGGCTTGCCGTCCCTGGGGGTTACGTTGAGCACGTCATACGCGCTGCCGCCCTCGGTCTTTTCGCCTTCGCTCTTGATCTCGGCGCCGCCCCGATCGGGCTGCCACCACAGATGGGCACGGCGGTAGCCCTCATTCACTGCAAGCTGGCGTGAGTCACCACCGGCCCTGACGTCCACGCTTCCGGATGGGTCCTTCTCCCAGGCCTGCTGGCCGTCGAAGCCATCGCCGGCCTGGATCGGGCCGATTTCGTATTCGTCGACGTAACGCGGCGTTTTCAAGTCGGACAGGGAGACGACCTTGCCGGTCATGCCCTGGCCGGCAAAGGCATACACGGCCTTCACCGTCACCTTGCCGTCCCAGGCCGCGCCGCCGCTGGCGGCCTTGTTGGCGCTGAGGATTTGGGCCGCATCAGACGCGGCAAAGGCCCGGTCGGGCGCCGTTGCGCCGGCCGCAAACGCGGTCAACGCCACAATGGCTAGAATTTTTCGCATGTTGCCTCCGGTATGGTATCCATCAGGTGGTGTGGGGAGACTATCAGATCACTATGTGTGTACGTCATAGCCGGCATGTCATCCTCCTTGCAGCGGCAACGGATAGGAAGTATAGACCACCTCTTTCAGATATCAGGCAAGTATCGCCGAATGTCGAAGACAAATGCGGGGACGCCCATGTCTGATCCATAGCGAAATCTGCTACCAATCAGGGCCGGCAACCTTGAACAGGCCGCAACCTGCTAAATTCCATCGGATGCTTTGAAAAACCTCTCTTCCGCCCAAGAATTCCCCTCACTCTTTAAACCCATTCCCGGGAAGAACAATAATAAATTCTGGCGAGGACGCCATTGTGCATGCGCAAAGGCGGGGATGTCGATGCTTTTTTTGGGTGATGAGCACAGAGTGAATTGTCAAGTCGATGCCTACGTGCGCACCCGCTCAGTAATCCGCCGGCGGGGTCGCGTTCACCCGGGCCGGCGTCCAGAACGGCTTGTCCCTGACGGCGGCCCGCACGACCTTGCGGTAGGGGCGGCATTCCTTCTGGAAATAGATTTCCACCCAGACGTCCCGGCCAAGGTACTCCGTTTCCACCATCGCCAGGGCGATATTGGCCTTGACCACCGGCGACCACATGGCGGAGGTGACGTAGCCGATGGTCTTCGAGCAACGCTCGTTGTTGTAGAGGATCGCCTCCTCGGCAACCTTGTTGCCCGGGATATCCAGGCGGGTCAGCCGGTAGCGGGAGCCGTTCCGTTTTTCATCCAGCAGGGCCTGCCGGCCGTTGAAATGCGGCTTGTCGAAATCCACCAGCCAGCCCAGGTTCAGCTCGAGCGGGGACTGGTCATGCCGGTGATTGACGGTCTTGAGCGCCTCGTGGAATTCCATGTCCGGCATGATGAGCCCGGCTTCCAGCCGCGCCATGTTGGTGGCCTCCTCGCCGAACGGCTGAATGCCGTAATCGGCCCCGGCCGCGTATAGTTCGTCCCACAAATCCAGCGCCAGTTCGGGACGCACCCAGAGTTCATAACCCAGGTCGCCGGTAAACCCGGTGCGCGACACCATCAGCGAATCGCCATGGAACGGAAAATGACGGATTTCGAAACGTTTCGCCTGCTCGATATCCGTAAGCCCCATCTTTTTCAACACGGCGCACGAGGTGGGCCCTTGCAGGGCCAGCGCCGCGATGTCGTCGGAGACGTCGGTGACCGTGACGTCGTCGAAACCGAAGCTCGCCATCCTCAGCCACGCAACGCACGGGCTGCCGCAGGTCAGCATGAACTTGTCTTCGGCCAGGCGGAAGATGGTGCCGTCGTCCACCACGCGCCCCTCATCGGTACACCACACCACGTAGAAGACCCGGTTGAGCGGCTGCCTGGATATGTCGCGGGTGACCATGCGGTTCAGCATGGCTTCGGCGTCCGGGCCCTCGACGTGGTACTTCTGCATCGGGCAGATATCGTAGGTGCCGCACAGGTTGCGGATGCAGAAGTACTCGAAACCCGGCTCGTAATAACAGTCGGCGAACTTGTAGCCGTTCCAGGCGGACCAGGCCCCGCGAACGTTGAGGGCCTTCTCGCGCGGGTGGAAATGCGAACGCTTGAGGCGCTCAGCGGTGAAATCCCCGGTTTCGAGATCGTGTTTGCTCATCGTCTATTCGTCGTAAAAATCATCAGGGGGCACGGTGTTCGGCCGCCGCAGGTCCCGCAGAATCTCCCGGGCCGCGTTGGCGCCGCAGGCCGAGGAGACGCCGCCGCCGGGATGGGTCGACGAGCCGCACATGTACAGGTTCTTCACCGGCATGCGGTATTGCGCGTACCCCGGGAAGGGACGGTTGAAGAACAACTGGTCGATGGTCAACTCGCCCTGGAAGATATTGCCTTCGGTCAAGCCGACCTTCTGTTCCAGTTCGAAGGGCGTGTTGACTTCCACGTGCACGATCAGGTCGCTGAAGCCGGGGCTGTAGCGTTCGATCTTGTCGATCACCGCCTGGCCAAAGGCATCCCGTTTCTCCGGCGTCCACGGCCCGTCGGCGAGCTGTGGCGGGCAATACTGAATGAAGTTCGACATCCAGTGCTTGCCGGCCGGCGCCACCGTCGGGTCCCACGCGGAGGGGATGACCGATTCGACGAAAGGATCGTCCGACCAGCGGCCGTGCTTCCAGCAGTCGTAGGCGCGTTCCAGGGTCTGAAGGGAACCGGTAAAATTCATGCCGCCGCGGTCGACGTAGCGGTTGTTCGGCACGCCGTTGAACTTCGGCAGCCCGGAAAGGGCGATATTGACTTTACCGGAAGAACCCCGCGTCCTGAAATTCATCGCCTTGCGGTAGATCTCGTCAGGCACGTCTTCCCGCTCCATGATGCGGGTGAAGGTTCTCTTGGCGTCCAGGTTCGAGACCACGATTCGGCCGCGGATTTCATCGCCGTTGGCCAGCAGAACGCCGTTGGCCTTGCCGTTTTTGACCAGAATCTTCGCCACCTCGGCCTCGGTCCGGATTTCCCCGCCGTGTTCCTTCACGGCTCCGGCAATGGCGGCCGAAATCGCACCCATGCCGCCCCGGGCCAGGCCCCAGGCGCCGATGTTACCGTCCACGTCGCCCATTACGTGGTGCAACAGGACGTAGGCCGAGCCCGGCGAATAGACGCCCAGCGCCGTGCCGATGATGCCGGGCGTTGCCATGGCCGCCTTCACCAGGTCGTTCTCGAAATAGTCCTCCAGGAACTCGGCTGCGCTCATCGTGAAAAACCGCACGTACTCGTAGATTTCACGTTCGCCCAGTTTCCAGAACTCCCTGGCCAAGAACAGCATTTCGCTGACATCGCGCGGTTTCAGGGACGTCGGGTCGGGCGCGGTACGCAACAGGGTCTTGCGGATCAACTGCGCATACCGGGTCAGGTCGGCCTGGAAGCGGTGCATGGCGTCGGCATCGTGGGGCGAATGCCGCCGCAGTTCCAGTGCGGCCACCTCTTCGTCAACATAATCGATCAGTGTGCGCCCGTCGTCGGCGAAATTGACGGTCGACAAATACGGGACGAGGACCAGTCCGTGCCGGGTCAGGTTGAGATCGCGGTGAATGGCCTGGCGCATCATGCTGCACACGTAGGAATAGTTCGAGTAAGTCCAGCCCTCGTGCAGTTGCCGTGACATGGCGGCGCCGCCAACGGCGTCGTTCCGTTCCAGCACCACGACGTCGAGACCGGACTTGGCCAGGTAGGCGGCATTGGTCAGGCCATTGTGGCCGCCGCCGATGATGATCGCGTCATAGGTCTTCATCGCAGGATCTCGCGCGCGGCATTGAAGCCCGGCGCCCCGGTCAGGTCCCCGCCCGGGTGACAGCCGGCGCCACACAGGTACAGGCCGGGGACCGGCGTCGTGTATTGTGCCGCCTCGTAGGTGGGCCGCATCATCAGCATCTGGTCGATCGCCATCTCGCCGTGGTGCCAGTGACCGCCGCTCACGCGGTAAATGCGTTCTATGTCGGGCGGCGCGAGCAGCTCGCTGCCGACGATGGCCTCGCGCAGGCCGGGGGCGTAGGCCTCCATTTGGGCGACGGCTTTCTCGGTCGTCGCGGCGCGGCTGGCCTCGTTCCAGCCCCCCTCGAGATCGTACGGCGCGTACAGCACGTGCGCCGAAAGGACGTGGTGGCCCGGCGGGGCCAGGGCAGCATCCGACACGCTCGGCAGCGTGATCTCCATCACCGGCTGCTCCGGGCAGTGACCATACTTGGCATCGTCAAAGGCAAACTCGATGGCGTCGAGTCCCGGCGCGATGAGCATGCGGGCCGGGGTCGGACCGGCACCGCCAAAATCCGGCAAGCGGTCCAGCGCCAGGTGCAGCTTGGCAACGTTTCCCTTGCAACGCAGCCGCCTGATGCGGTTGCTGAAACCAATCTCGAGGTGCCGGGTGCCCAGCAACTTCAGGAACGTGGTGCGCGGGTCCGCGGAGGAGATGACATGGTCCGCCTGCAGCGTCTGCCCGCTCGCCACTTCCACGCCGGTGACGCGGAGCCCGGAGGCGTCGCCACGTACGATAATGCGCTGCACCTCAGCGCCGGTGCGGATCTCTACCCCCGCGTCCCGGGCGGCCGCTTCCAGCGCACCCACCAGGTTCGCCGGCGTGCAGGCAACGGTGCCGCTCGCCAGCCGGTACAGCAGCGGCAACACCGCGTTGTTCGGTGACCGGGGGGCCAATTGTGATCCGATCAGCCCGTCCCAGCTCAGCAGGGCTTTGAGACGATCCGATTCGAAATGCTCGTCCAGCAACTCGCGCATCGGCAACGATACGATACGCATGAACTCGCGCATATCGGCCTTGCCCAGGCGCCTGAGGTTCAACCCCATGTGAGCCAGGGTCAGCAGGTCGCGTGCTCCGCCGGGCGCTATTCGCGGGATGGTCTTGAGCCAGAACGGCTCCAGCGCCCCGGCGAAGCGCTGCATGCGCTTGCGGTAAGCGGCGAACGCATCACGGTCAGCGGTGCCCGCGCCCTCGAGCGAATCGCCGTCGACCACGATGGGCTCGCCCGCCGGCGAGAGCGCGATCAGCCGCCGGGCGTCAGCGGCGGCAATCAAACCGTGGGATTCGAGGCGCAGCTCGTCGGCCACCGCTTTGCGAAAGCGGCTGACCGTGTGGGCGACGGGCGCCCGGTAACCGGGGTGGAATTCCCGGTTGGCCGCCAGGCCGCCGAGCGCCGCCGAGGATTCGAGCAGCAGGACGCGCCGGCCGGCCCTGGCCAGCAGGGTCGCGCACACCAGGCCGTTGTGCCCGGCGCCGATTACGATGGAGTCGGTTTTCGCCATCCCGTCACCGCCTGCCGCTGCAGGCCGGCGCCGACAATCTTCTTGCGTCTTGCCCGGCTGCGGCCACCAGCGCGCACGGCTGCAGCGATCGTGTCGTGCCGTGGAGCCCGCATTCGCAGTGTCCGCTGATCAATTGTCCGGCCTCCCCGTCATTGCGACCGCCCCGCGGTCTGCCGCCATTGGCATCGCTGCCGATGCCCATCTTACTGACAGGCCGGGGATGGAGGTCTCCGCGCCTACAGGCGAAGATACCGATGATCGCCTTGCCAGCCGAAAAATCGGCCTCAGGAAGCCTGACCCAAACCGCGTGAACAGGCCCTAATTGCGCTTGCTCAGGTGGTCCAGGCGGTAGCGGGCCGGTGAGACCCCGACGCGCTTCTTGAACGCGGAATAGAACGTGGAATTGGAATTGAATCCCGCACTGAAGGCAATGTCGAGAATCGGTACATCCCGGCGCTCGGGTTGCTTCAGCAATTCCCTGGCATGCGCGATGCGATAGCGATTGAGGTAATCGAAGAAACTCGTGCCGAAACCCTGGTTGATCACCTGGGACAGGTGATTGACGGAACAGCCGACGAGTTGCGCCAGCTTCGGCAAGCTCAGGTCGGGCTGCAGGTAAGCCTGCCGCCTTTGCATGATCCGCTGCAGCCGCTGCCTGTTTCTTTGCAATTGTTCGCCGGACAAGCCCGATTTCGCATACCTGCCCGCTTTCGCGCACACGGGGAGGTCGTAGTAGTCGGTAATGGCGACGGCCCTGTCACCATCCCAAGTGACGAATTCCGCGCCGCGGTAGGTCGCCGGCACGCCGCGTGCCCGGCCCTCCACGGGAACGAACCGGTACTGGAAGGCGATGGTGTCATCCGTTTCCACGATGTTGCCGACCAGTTCGTAGCGGTGCCAGTGCTGGTTGAAGAACTCCCGCAGCCTGCCGACGAGTTGCGCACGTGAACGAACGGCATGCTCCGGCACATCGTTATAGATGCCGCCCGGGGCCAGATGGTCGGCGATGCCTTTCGGATCGTGATGATTCCAGGCATCGAAATAACTATGTATAAATTCCTGCGTTTGCATTCGCGCCGCCCCCGCCTTTCGGATGGCCGATACCTGCCCAATTTATAGCACGCCTGACGTTTGGGGTCACGGCAAGCGGGTGCTGGCTGTGAATTCCAGCAAGCTTGTATACGTGAGTCACTTTTTGGATAAGGCTTCATTTCGTTTGCAACGTCGGCCCATAACAAGGGGCTGGCGGTTGCCCGTGGGCGGGACACGCTCAAGCCGTCCTGGGCGCTCGGCATCCGTTCCCGACGGATGCACGGTCCCGTCCACAGGCAACTGCCATCCCCTTCCATACTGCATGGGAGATTCGACGCCTGAACCGATGCGCGCACGCGCCGGCTGTTCAGTTCGGGTGACCTGGAAGCGCCGCACAGGTGCCTCGTTCAGGGGCGTCATGGGCAGGGACGCCCATGACAGGCCGCCCAGGGCAGGATGGCCCTGTGTGGCCGGCCCAGTCAGAACGTGGCGCCCGTGCGGGCAGCCCGCAGGGCCGCTGTCTCGGGGACACGAACTGAACAGCCGGCGGGTAATGCGGCTCAAAAACTCACGTTTTGTTACCGACCTTGCTGCAATTCACAGATACCGCGAATATTGCATGAGTGTTCGGGATGCGAGGACAGGTCAGGTGTCATTGTTCGGGCTAGGACCTGACGCGTTTCATGCCGGGGTCGTACAGGGGCGCCGCAGATACCCTGGCCGGATAGGTTTCGCCGGCGACAGCCACGGCCCAGTCACCCTCCTCGAGGTAGGCCCGGTCGACGGTCTCGCCCTCGATCATGGCCAGGCCGACCGCTCCGCCCAGCGTGTGGCCGTAGGATGCCGCGCGCACGTCACCGACCGGCACGCCGTCACGCAGCACGATTTCGGAATGCACCATCAGCGGTTGCGGGTCGTCGAGGAGAACCTGCACGAGCCGCCGTGTGCGGCGGCCGGCAGCCTTACGCTCGATGCATGCCTGTTTGCCGATGAAATCGCTTTCCTTGTCCAGGCGGATGAACATTCCCAACCCGGTGCTGTAAGGGTCGTCGGTGTTGTCTATATCGTGCCCGTAGTCCCGGTAGCCTTTTTCCAGCCGCAGGCTTCCCAGGGCCTTGAGACCGGCGTGCCGCAAGCCGAATTCCCCGCCGGCCTGGACGATTCGGTCGTACACGTGCAGCGCCTGTTCGGCGGGGATGTTCAGCTCGTACCCCAATTCGCCGACATAGGTGATGCGCGCGCAGAGGGCGCGGGCGAGGCCGATGTCGATCTCGCGGACCGTGCGAAACGGATACGCCTCGTTTGCCAGGTCGACGCTCGTCAATGATTGCAGCAGTTCGCGCGATTTCGGACCCTGGACGTTCAACTGCCCGTAGCTCGATGTCACGTCCGTGACGAACACGTTCAGGTCATCAGTTATATGCCGCTTCATCCAGGTCTCGGTGTGGCGGTGGGCCACGTCCGAGGTAATGACCATGAAACGCGCCTCGTCGAGCTTGGTCACGGTCAGGTCGGCTTCGATCAGGCCAGCCTCGTTCAACCACTGGGTGTACGTGATCCGCCCCGGTTCGCCGTTCACCTCGTTCGCCGAGAGGTAATTCAGGAAGGCCCCGGCATCCCTCCCCTGCACCAGGAATTTGCCCATGAAGGTCATGTCCATGACGATCACGTCCTCACGGCAGGCGCGGTGCTCGGCCTGCCACCAGGGGAACCACGCCGGCCGGCCCCAGGTCAGCTCCCCGGCCTCCGGTTCGTGGCCTTCCGGCGCGTACCAACCGGGGGATTCCCAGCCGCTGACATCCCTGAAATGGGCGCGTTGCGCGGCCAGGCGCTCGTGGAAGGGCGATTTGCGGGCGCCGCGGGCCGTACGCGGGGAACGGTCCGGATAATGGCATGCGTAAACCAGCCCGAGGGATTCCAGGGCCCGTTGCCGGCGGTACTCCGGGTTGCACTGGTAGCGGCGGAAGCGGTCGATGTTGATCGCGGTGACGTCGACGTCGGGACGGCCGTTGAGTATCCAGTGCGCCATCACCCGGCCGTAGCCGCCGCCGGTGATGATGCCCACGGAGTTCAGCCCGGCGGCCACGAAGTAGTTGCGCAGTTCCGGCGCCTCGCCGATTACCGGTGCCAGGTCGGGCGTGAAGCTCTCCGGCCCGCAGAAGAACTTGCGGATTCCGCTATTCATGGCAACGGGAACCCGGCTCATCGCTTTCTCGAGAAACGGCGTCATTCGGTCCCAGTCCGGCGGCAATTCGGCAAACGACGAGTCCTCCGGGATGCCGCCGACCTTCCAGGGCGCGCATTCGGGTTCGAACAGGCCGATCATCAGCCCGCCGGTCTCTTCCCGGAAATACCCGTAGACCGAGGGGTCTTCGAGGATCGGCATATCGCCCGTGACGCCGTCGATCGCCTCGGTGATCAGATAATAGTGTTCCGCGGCCTGGTTCGGAATGGTCACGCCCGATTGTTCGCCGAGCTGCCGCGCCCACATGCCGCCGCAGTTGACCACCACCTCGCAGCGAATGTCGCCCTGGTCGGTGCGCACGCCCGTGACCGTACCGTTGTGCGTCAGCACGTCCCGTACCGGCGTGTTCTGGATGATCCGCGCGCCCTTCGAACGCGCACCGGCGGCAATGGCCATCGTCACGTCGACCGGGTTGATGCGGCCGTCGTTCCGGGCGTAAAAACCGGCGCGGATGTCCGTCACGTCGGCGAGCGGGAACAGTTCCTTGACTTCGCCCGGGGAGATTTCCTCGACGTCGATGCCGTGCAGCCGGTTGAAGGCCATGATGCGCCGATATTCTTCCAGCCGGTCCGCGTCCGCCGCGAGTTCGATGAAGCCACAGGCCCTGAACCCCGTCTGCAGTCCGGTCTCCGCTTCCAGGCGCCGGTAGAATTCCATCGAGTGCTTGCGAATCCCTATCAGAGTTTCCGACCCGGACCCGAAGGTGGTCATCAGGCCCGCCGCGTGCCAGGTGGTGCCTGAGGTGAGTTGGTCCCGCTCCAGCACGACGACGTCCCGGCAACCCATCTCCGCCAGGTGATAGGCGACCGAGCAGCCGATGATTCCGCCGCCGATAACGACGACCCGTGCCTGTTCCGGCAGATTGGTTCCTGGCATTTGGCTTATCTTCCCGGCGAAGTTTCAAGCAAATCCGGTGCGCCCGGTATCATTGCACAATTGGCGAGCACACGTCCGGTTTACCGACAATATTCGTGTCCCGCCAAAGCGCCCCAGTTGAGGCCAAAACCCTCACGCTTGCAGCTGAACGCCACCAGGCGCGCGCGGCGGCAGCCATTGTATCCAACCGGCAGAACCCGTCCTCCGGCAATCCAAAGATCCAGCATTCCTCGAATACCTGGTGCACAAAACCCGGGAAGTGGCGGCCTTATCTACCCAACCGTCACCCCTCACCCTGCCCCGGCCGAAAAATTTCCTCGATGCTGAGGCCGAACACGGCGGCGATGCGGAAAGCCAGCGGCAGGCCGGGGTCGTACTTGCCGGTCTCGATGGCGTTCACCGTCTGCCGCGAGACCTGCAATTCATCGGCCAGCCTGGCCTGGGTCCAGTCGCGCTCGGCGCGCAAAACTTTCAGCCGGTTGTTCACGCGTAGCGCCTCGCGCCGGCCCAGGTACCGGCCAGGTAACCAGCCACCATGAGCAGCAGCAGGTCGGCGAGGTCGAAACGATGGCCGGTCGCGCGCGTAATCAGCGCCAAGGTGAAGTTGCCGACCAGGGCTGCCGCGAATCCCAGCGCCAGCGCTTCGGTCTGGATCTTGCGCAGCAGCTCGTCAGCCTCGCGGATAAAGCGCGCATAGGCGCGCATGGCCAGTACGCCCAGCCCGGTGGACACGGCAATTGCCAGCCACGTGAACACCCGGTTTTCCAACATGCCGTGCTGGATCAGCTGCCGCACACCCACGCTACTGAGTACCCAGCCAAACAGCCACGCGTTGGCAAGCCAAACGTTACGGCGGTCACGCTCGGTCATGTCGCGGCAATTTGCAAAAAACCGCCCCAGTGCCCCCGCCCGGGAGCGAGTGTTTTCAGGTTCCTTCATGTCAAGTTCCTTGTTCATAATGTAAAGCTTGGTTGACATCGCAAACCATACATTTTCCTTGACATTATGTCAAGCGTACTTGACTACAAAGTTCTGCTGCGTAAGGCTTTTGCGCGTTACGCGCCGCCCGTCAGCCGCGCCGCCAGCTCCTCAAGCACCGCGCCGCAATCGGACTTGACCTTGAGCGTGGCGATGTCATCGGCCCGCGTGCTGCCGCGGTTGATCACGACCAGGGGCTTGCCCAGTTTCACGGCCAGGCGGCAGAAACGGAAGCCGGAATAGACCATCAGCGACGAACCCGCCACCAGCAGCACGTCGGCCGCCTCGACGGCCGAGACCGCGCGCGCCGCCCGCCCGGCCGGCACGGTCCCGCCGAAAAAGACCACGTCGGGCATCATCACGCCGCCGCAGTCGCTGCAGGCCGGCACCCGGAAACCGGCCAGGCGCTCATCCGCCACTTCGGCATCGCCGTCGGGACGCACGGCCAGCACGGCGTTGGCATAATCGGCGTTGAGCGCTTCGAGGTCCCGCTGAAAGGCGGCGCGGTCCAGCCGGGCGCCGCACTCAAGGCACAGCACCTTGTCGAGGCGGCCGTGCAGGTCGACGACGTTATGATGACCGGCGCGCTGGTGCAATCGGTCGACGTTCTGGGTGATCAGCAGGTCGAGATGGCCGGCCTTTTCCAGGGCCGCCAGCGCGTGGTGCGCGGCATTGGGCGCCGCATCGGCGACGAAGCGAAAGCCGGCCATGCTGCGCGCCCAGTAACGCCTGCGGCTGGCCGCATCGGCGATGAAATCCTGGTGCTGGATCGGGTCGCTGCGCTGCCAGCGGCCATCGTCGTCGCGGTAGGTGGGGATGCCGGAACTGGCGGATACCCCTGCACCGGTCAGGGCGACGAGCCGCGGGTGGTGGAGGAGCAATTCTGCAAGGGCATCCAGTTGCGATGGGTCGGGGCCCGAATCGGGACCCGAATCCGTCATCGCCAAAAGTGCTTCATCCGCGCTCATGCAACCCCGGGATCGCCGACAAGCCGGCCGCTAACGGCCCTGCCAGTTCGGCGGACGCTTCTCCAGAAAGGCGTCGATGCCTTCGGCGGCGTCGCGGGCGAGCAGGTTGCGCGTCATCACCTCGGAGGCATAGGCGTAGGCCTCCTCCAGGCCCATCTCCAGTTGCCGGTAGAACGCCTCCTTGCCGATGGCGAGCGTCAGCGGCGATTTCGACGTCACCTGCGCCGCCATTTCGGCCACCGTCGCATCGAGCGCGTCCGCGGCGACGGCGCCGTTGACCAGGCCGATGCGTTCGGCCTTGCCGGCGTCGATCGGTACGCCGGTCAGCAGCATTTCCATGGCCGCCTTGCGGTGCACGTTGCGCGACAGCGCCACCATCGGCGTCGAACAGAACAGGCCGATGTTGACCCCCGGCGTCGCGAACCTCGCCGTCTCGGCGGCGTAGGCCAGGTCGCAGGACGCAACCAGCTGGCAGCCGGCCGCGGTCGCCATCGCGTGCACCTTGGCGATCACCGGCTGCGGCAGGCGCACGATGCTGACCATCATTTTCGCGCACTCGGCGAACAGGCGCTCATTGGCCTCCCGGCTGGGGTTGGCGCGCATTTCCTTGAGGTCGTGGCCGGCGCAAAACGCCGGGCCGCCGGCCGCCAGGACCACGCACTTGACAGTCTTGTCTTCCCTGATCGCGTCCAGTTCGCGCTGCAGGGCCCCGATCAGCCCGACCGACAGGGCATTGCGCTGCGCCGGGCGGTTGAGCGTCAGCGTGGCGACACCGCCTTCGTCAGCGCGGAGCAGGATCGGTTCGATCGGGTCGGTCTGTGCGCTCATGCCGGTTCTCCTTAAATGCGCCCCTAATAAACGCCCCCATCATACAACGCGTGGCGCATCGGCCCAACGCGTGGTGTCAATGAAATGGGGCCAGGTCCAATTTCCATCGTGAATCTGGACCCGGCCGCATTCCACCATTGCAGTTATCTCAGCGGCTCCCGGCTCCGGTCCTTGATCAGCAGCAAGGCGACGATGGACATGGCGGCGCCGACCATGAGGTAGGCCGCGCCGGCCAGGTTGCGGCCGGTTGCCCCTATCAACGCCGTCGCGATCAGCGGCGCGGTGCCGCCGCCGAAGCCCAGTCCGATGTTGAACGCCAGCGAATAACCGGAAAGCCGGAATTCCGAGCGAAACATTTCAGCCAGCATCGCCGGCGCCGTGCCCATGATCATGCCCAGGAACAGGGCGAAACCGAATTGCGCCAGGATGAAGCCGTTGACATTGGCGCCGGCGGACAGGGCGAAGAAGCCAACCGACGAAATGAAAATGAGCCCGAATGCCAGCATCAGCATGGAGCGCCGCCGTATCGCCCTGTCGGTCAGCCAGCCGGTGACGGGCACGACCACGATCGCCAGACCCTGGGCGGCGGTATTGATCGTCAGCGCCTCACCGTGCTCGATCGCGCCGAACTTGCTCGCAAACGTGGGCAGGAACACGAGTGTCAGGTAATCGGCCACGCCGTAGCCCCAGGTAAAGAGCATCGCCAGCACCATGGTCCGGGGGCTGCGCCTGAACGCCTGCATCAACGGCAATTCGCGCGCCTCGCCGGGCTTCGGCGGCTCGGGCTCATAGCCCGTTTCCGTCAGCCGGGTGCGCACCCACCAGGCCAGGATCGCGAGAATGCCGCCACCGAGGAACGGCAATCGCCAGAACCACTGGTGCTCGGGGTGATTGCCGGAGAAGATAACGGTGAGCGCCGCGAGCCCCGCGGCGAGCAGGTAACCACCGGTCGAGCCGACATTGGCAATGCTGCCGGCAAAGCCTCGCCGCTCCATCGGCGCCGTCTCGACCAGGTACGAGACCGAGCCGGTGAACTCCCCGCCGACCGAGAACCCCTGGAAGACCCGGGTAACGAGTAACAGTATCGGCGCCCAGATGCCGATCTCGGCATAGGTCGGCAGGAATGCGACCGCGGTCGTGGCCACACCCATCAACACCACCGACACGACCAGCACCGTCTGGCGTCCGACACGGTCGCCAAGGTGGCCCAGCACGACCCCGCCCAGCGGACGCACGGCGAAACCGATGGCAAACCCGCTGTAGGCGCCCAGCAGCGAGGCAATGGGGTTGTTCGAAGGAAAGAACAGTGCACCGATGACCGGCGCCAGGTAGCCGTAGAGGCCGAAGTCGTACCACTCGAGCACGTTCCCGATCATCCCGGCGCTGAGGCTCTCCATGGAAAGGGTTTCACGTTGGTTGAGTTGCGCGACGGCGGAACCGCCGTCGGCGGGTAAATCAGACAAACTTTCCTCCCGGCCTTGAGCGTTTAACTCGCCGATACTCCCCGATCACGCCGTGAGAGTCAAAAATGCGCCCGTTTTAATGACAGGTATCAGCGAAATACTCACGATCAACCCCTGCACGGGGCTTACTCTGCCCCTATTCTTTGACCCTGTGACTGCCCGTGACTGGAGAATGTGTCCCACCACCCCGGCGGCAGTGGCGGCTCTTCTCCGATTTTTCGGCAGGTAGAACAAGGCCCCTCCCGGGCGTGCAAGAATTGGCCAATTTTACAACCGCTGGGCCACCGTCGCGCAACAGACCCGCCGGGCCGCAGGCCGATCGCCGGCCGGTGCAAGCTTGGTGTTTCGAGCTCCAACCCGGCCGGGAACAAAACGGACGCAAGACCGGACGCTGACCCCCTCGCGCATGACCTTCGCGGTTGCTAATCCTGAAAAGCGCGTGACTATGTTTCTTCCCTACGTTTCTTCCTTTTGCTTTTCCAGAAGAGCGACTTCGACGGGTTTGCTCGCCTCCCCGACAAAAAGCGTTCGGTGCGGAAAGGGAATCTCGATGCCGGCATCGTCGAACGCCAGCTTGATCCTGCGCAGGTATTCCCTGCCCACCTCCCACTGGCGGATCGGTTTCGTCCTGATCCTGCCTTTGATAACGACGGCGGAGTCATCAAATTTGTCCACCCCGAAAATTTCCGGTTCCGCCAGCATGCTCGAGCCAAACTTCTCATCCTGCTTCATTTCAGAACCAACGCCCCGCATGACCGCGATGACCTCGTCGGGGTTTTCTTTATACGCCACCCCGATATCAAACACGTAAGCGGACCAATCGTTGGTCAAGTTGCTGAGTGTCGTCACGGTGCCATTGGGAAATATATGCACAGTTCCGGCTAGATCGCGCAATACGATGGTCCTGAAATTGACTTTTTCGACCAGGCCGCCGGTGCCGTTGACCGTGGCGACATCACCCACCCGAACCTGGTTTTCGAGTATGAAGAAAAATCCTGAAATAAAGTCCCGGACGAGGTTCTGCGCGCCGAAACCCAGCGCCAGCCCCACGATGCCGGCGCTTGCCAGAACCGGCCCGACGTCAACCCCTATCTGCTTGAGAAAAATAAGAATCGTGGTTACCCAGATGACAATAAGGGCCGCCTGTCTTACCAGACGCACCAGGGTTTCCACCCGTTTTTCGGACTCCGATGGCGGCTCCCCATCTGTTTTACCTTGTTCGAGCAGATGCTGCTCGAGCTTGTTCAGTATCTTCTGCAAAACAACCATTGCAAACCATGCCAATACCAGAACAATCGAGATCCGAGTACAGACAATTATGATCTGCTTCCAATCTATACCCTCGAATTGCTGTAAGAAAATATCCATAAAATCATCCTTCTCTAGCAAGAATTAAAGCGCACGTGTTGACAGCGACTTTTTCGCTCACCGCGTCCAGTCAACCTCCCTTTCCCGGTCAAGTCTATTGAACTTCATGCAACACATAAAATCGATGCGATCACTTACACGTGCAGCAAGGGTGCCGCGGGCATGGCCCTGTGCTTTTTCGATGAGGTCGGCGGCCCGCGCGATGCTGCCAATCACCACGGAAAGCGCCGGCAACAGGCCGCCGGGGGACCGACAACGAACGTAAGGACGCGACAGGCAGCTATTTGATGGTGCGTTCCGCCGGATCAAGGCAGCCGGCCGCTTGCAGCACGTCGAGGGCCGGGCGAAGACCCGCTTCGTAGCGTTTCCAGCGGCCCATCGAGCGTGTGTAGAGCGGTTCACGCACCTGTGCGGCACTGGCCGTCGCCACGGGGGCTTTGTTCTCATGGAAGGCGATGCAGGCTGGCTCGAATTCAAGCCCGCAGAAATCCAGCATGGCGCGGGTCTCAGCCTCGATATCCGCCACTACCGCTTCGTAGCGGACCTCGCAGAAGCGGTCCGCGGGCAGCCGCTCCCTGAAGCGGCGGAGCATCCGGTCGAAGCCGACGTAATAACGCGCGCAGGCTTCCAGGTCATAGGCGTAGTCATAGTAGGGTAACTGCGTGGAGAAAAGCTGACGGTAATTGCTGAGCACGGTGTCGGCCGGGTGCCGGCGCAGACAGATGATGCGGGCGTTCGGCAAAGCCGCGAGAATGGCCGGCGCATACAGCGCGTTGCGCGGCAGCTTGTCGATGAACCGCCCGGTAAGGCCGAGCGCGGTCCGCACGCGGTCGAGGTAAGCGCGGCCGAGCGTTGCCGGATCGACGCGCGCGGCGGCGGCGAGCGTCTCGGCATCGAGGACGAGATTGGACGGCGTGCGCGCCAGCTGCTTCAGGGCAAGCCCGAAATCTACGAGCTCGCCGGCCGAAGTGACCAAGCTGTGCCCGGACAGGATGCGGTCCACCAGCGTGGTGCCTGTCCGCGGCATGCCGACGATGAAGATCGGTTGGCCGTCCTCGTATCCCGGCCGTTCGCCGGCGCGGTCCGCCAGCGCCATCGCGGCCTCGAACAGGGCGGTATCCTGCGCCGGATCGTAGGCGATGGACGCCCATTTGCCGGCCTTGGCGCGCCGCAGCCAGGCCAGCGCCTCGTCTGCATGCGCCATGTCCTCGTGCGCCTTGGCCAGCGCGTGGCCGATCCGGAGGGCGTCAACGGGATTCGAGGAGGTGGCCTCGAAAGCCGCTTCCAGCCGCGCCAGGTCATTGGCCTCTTCCGTCTGCTTTTTGATATTGACGATGGCTGACAGGGCGCGCGTCTCGTTGGGCGCGCGTGCCAGGCAGGCCTCGTAGGCAGCGCGGGCCTCTTCCATCCGCCCGACGAACTGCAGCGCCGCACCGAGATTGTAGTGGTAGTTCGCCGGGCCCGGATCGGCCCGGGTCGCCGCCTCGTAGAAGCCCACAGCCCTGTCATGCAGCCCGGCCCAGCTGAACACGACGCCGAGCGTGTCGAGCGTAAGGGCGTCCCTGGGCTGCAGCGCGGCGGCGGCTTCGGCCGTTTCCACAGCGCTGTCACGCTGCTGCAGTGCGATCAGACTGCGTGCTTTCTGCACGAGTGCGCCCATATGCGTGGAATCGGCGGCGAGCGCCCGGTCGAACAGCTCGATCGACTTTTGGTAATCGCCATGGTGCGAGGCCAGAATACCGAGCAGGTAGTGCGCGCCCGCGGCTGACGGGTTCGCCTGCAGCACCTTCAGGCAGAGGTCCCGGGCGCCGCGCTGGTCGCCATTTGCCAGAAGCTGCGAAGCTTCCCGGAGCCGTCTCGCTTCATCAGCGGGAGTATTTTGCGAATCTTTCAACTGCTGCGCCTGCTCGTGCCCATGAATTAGCCTCTCGTGGGGTCATTTTGTTGCAGTGAGAGCCAAACTTAAAGTCATCCATTGAACAACTCAACAAGAACGGCTTGGAGGCACCCAAAACCCAGAGAACAGCTCACCGGCTACAGTGGCGCTCTACCCTGTTCGCCAAATGGCCATAAAGAAAGGCAGGGGAAAGACAGGAGGGAAAGTCAGGGGGAAAATAGGACATTCGTGGGTGCCCGTGCTTTTATATGTCCCTCTATTAAAGCGCCCGGCGAAATTGACGAGGGGATCGTAGTGACGAACCCCCGGCAGCGCCAGAGACGGATTGCCGCAATATGGGGGGCGAGTAAAAAGGCCGGGCTCATTTTCAGAAAGAAACTGAGCCCGGCCCCGGTTTGCCGATTGTATAACCTGGCGCTTGCTACGGCCGCGATCTTCAGTGGTCGTTGCGCGCCATGGCCTTTGTTATCAATTCAGGTCAAAACGGTCCAGAGTCATGACCTTGGTCCATGCATCGACAAAGTCCCGCGTGAACTTCTCTTGCCCGTCATTGGCTGCGTAAACTTCGGCGACAGCCCGCAGTTCGGCGTGTGAGCCGAATACGAGGTCGACCGGTGTGGCGGTCCATTTCAACTCGCCGGATGTACGGTCGCGGCCCTCGTAGATGCCCTCGACCTTGTCCGCCTTGGTCCACCGGGTCGACATGTCGAGCAGGTTGACGAAAAAGTCGTTGCTCAACGTGCCGGGGCGTTCGGTGAAAACTCCGTGGGCGGCCCCTCCCGTATTGGCGTCAAGGGCGCGCATGCCACCAACCAGCGCCGTCATTTCCGGAATGGTCAGCGTCAGCAGGCTGGCACGCTCGACCAGCATCTCCGCCGGCGACCGGTAGTTGCCCTTGCCGTAGAAATTGCGGAAACCGTCCGCGTGCGGTTCGAGCAATTCGAAGGACTCGACATCGGTCTGCTCGGGAGTGGCATCGGTGCGCCCCGGCGTGAACGGAACCTGCACGTCATGCCCGGCCTTGCCGGCAGCCTTCTCGATGGCCGCAGCGCCACCCAGTACGATCAGGTCGGCCAGGGACACGCGCTTGCCGCCGGTCTGCGCTTCGTTGAAGCCTTGCTGGATTTTCTCGAGGTGCTGCAACACCTTGGCCAGCTCGGCGGGGTTATTGGCCGCCCAGTCCTTTTGCGGCGCCAGGCGAACGCGGGCGCCGTTGGCGCCACCACGCATGTCAGTGCCACGGAATGACGCCGCCGAGGCCCAGGCGGTGCGGACCAGCTCGGAAACGCTCAGACCGGAGTCGAGAATTTCCGACTTCAGCGCGCTGATATCATCCGCGTCAACCAGTTCATGGTCGACGATCGGGACCGGATCCTGCCAAATCAACGCTTCGGCCGGCGCCTCGTCGCCAAGGTAGCGCGTGCGTGGGCCCATGTCGCGGTGTGTTAGCTTGAACCAGGCGCGGGCAAAGGCGTCATTGAAGGCATCCGGATCCTTGGCGAAGCGCTCGGAGATCTTGCGATAGGCAGGGTCCTCGCGCAACGACAGGTCAGTGGTCAACATCACGACCGGGTTGCGTTTGCCTTCGATGTGGGCATCGGCGACCAGCTGGTGCAACGACTCATCCTTCGGCACCCACTGCACGGCGCCCGCGGGGCTTTCGGTCTGCACCCACTCGAAGTTCAGCAGATTTTGCAAAAACGCGGCCGTCCACTTTGTCGGGGTCGGTGTCCAGGCGCCTTCCAGGCCGCTGGTGACGGTGTCTTCGGCGTTGCCCTTCCCACACTCGTTGGCCCAGCCAAGACCCTGCTCAGCGATATCGGCAGCGCCCGGCTCAGGTCCGACGCATTCGCCCGGACCGTGGGCGCCGTGGGTTTTGCCCAGGGTGTGACCCCCGGCGATCAGGGCGACGGTCTCTTCGTCATTCATGCCCATGCGGCCAAAGGTATCTCGGATGTCATGAGCAGCGGCAATCGGGTCGCCCCGGTGACCGGTCGGGCCTTCTGGGTTGACGTAGATCAGGCCCATCTGCACGGCCGCCAGCGGGTTTTCCAGTTCACGGCTGCCTTCGTAGCGCTCGCTGTCGTCCAGCCACTTGGTTTCCGGGCCCCAGTAAACAAGGTCCGCTTCCCAGTCATCGACGCGGCCGCCCGCATAACCAAAGGTCTTGAAGCCAGCCTTTTCCAGCGCGACGTTGCCGGCCAGCACCATCAGGTCAGCCCAGGATACGCTGCGGCCGTATTTCTGCTTTACCGGCCACAGCAGGCGCCGGGCCTTGTCGAGGTTGGCGTTGTCGGGCCAGCTGTTCAATGGGTCGAAACGCTGCTGACCGCCATCAGCGCCACCGCGCCCGTCAGCTGCCCGGTAGGTGCCGGCGCTGTGCCAGGCCATGCGGATGAACAGACCGGCATAAGTGCCCCAGTCGGCTGGCCACCAGTCCTGCGAGGTGGTCATAGTCTCTTCGATATCATGTTTCAAGGCTTCGAGATCAACACGGGCAAAAGCCTCAGCGTAGTCGAAGTCGGCTGCCATCGGGTTGGACTCGGCTCCGTGCTGGCGCAGTGCGCTCAGGTCCAGTTGCTCGGGCCACCAGAACTTGTTCGGCTTGGCCATGCCAGCCGCACGAGAGAGGCCTGGTGCCGCGATGGTTGACATTGCCACGGCCAGGGTGGCCAGCAAGGTCATTGTTTGTTTATACATGCATTAGCTCCTTTCAGCTTATGAAAATAGGGTCTTACCTCCTGATTAGAGCGCAGTTAATTGATGAGTTGAAATTGAATGTTTTAATTGACTCGATAGGGGTTGTCTATCGTGACGTTTCGAGCGATTAAAAAAGTAGATGGAAATGTGGATTACGGTCGGGCGAGCCCTTCAAATCTGACCCGAAATTCCCGCGATGATGGGCCGGGCGAATAACGAACCGGCTTTCGAGGCCACGCTGGAACATGACGATGTGTTGATACGCCAGGATGTGTTGCTGTCCCGGATGGGGCAGTTAGCGCGTCGTCAAGGTGAAGGCCGCCACGAAGCAGAAGAGCGGACACGTGCAGGCGCGGATAAACGGAGAGATACGTATCCAGGTTTTCTTCGCGCGGGCCCTGGTAGACCGGGCTTGCCTGTATCGAGGCTCACGCGTACCCGGGCTCTCTCCGTCCGGGCTTTCGGCTTCAGTTTTTCCCTCCGGCGCCGGCCATCAAACCCGCGGCTGGCCAGGGAATCAGGAAGACCTTGAAATCAGGCGGCCTTGTCGAAGCGGATCACGATGGAATCCCCTTCCTTTTTGATCTTCGCTGAATTGGGATCGACTCCCCTGGGGACGGGAAAGCTCTCCGAAATCGACGACTCCGCCAAGGCGTTCTTGGATTTGTCCTTGAGCTTTGCGTCAATCGAGACATAGCCATCGTCGACGTTGACCTTGACATTGGACATATCCCCGTCGCCAATCTTGATCTTGTAGTAAACGGTTTTATCGTCCTCGCCCTTCTTGATCTTCGTGCCAAAGCCTCCATCAGGCGTGTTCAGCCATGAACCGAAATTACCTGAGATGCCGCCTTTGCCGAAAAAGTCGTCCTGCTGGAAGAACCGGTCCATTTTCCGGCGCATACGCTCCATTTCCTTGAACGGGTTGGGCGACGCCATGCCGTTGCTGCCGTTGAACGCGTGAGCGGTGAAAGGGGAGTTTTCAGCGACGGAATTGGGTGCCGGTGCGTAGTATTTCTGATAGGCCCACATGCCGCCGCCCCCGAGCAAGAATGCCAGCAAAATGCCGGCGACGAAATACGACTTATTCATCTCAATCAACCTCCATCGCGTTTGTCTTTTCCAGGTCCGGAAAGTTCCATCGAACGCTGGCGGAGCGTCACCCGTCGATGCCGCGCCCAACGGTTTCCGGCACGAAGCGGTAAACGATGGCGGCGGAGGCGACGCACATCACGGCGGAAACGATGAAGGGCAGTTCGAAAGAATATCGTTCCAGCCAGCCTGCGAGCAGGGGGCCCAGCGCGAGCCCCAGCGTGAAGCCCATGGTGGCCGCCGACATCTGCCGGCCCTCGCCGCCGCCCCTTGCGAGATCTCCCGTGACTGCAAAAGCGGGCGCGGCTATGGCCGCGGCTGCGAGGCCTTGCATCACGCGCCAGCCGGCAAGCGCCCATACCGAACCCGAGGTGGCGAGCAACGCGGTGGCGGGGGCAAGAACCAGCAGGCCGCCGATGATGAGCGGCTTGCGCCCGATACGGTCGGAAAGATGCCCCAGCGGTATCTGCAAGAGCAGCCGGCTGACCATCAGGGCCGTGAACGACAGGCCGAAGCCGACCGCGGTTTCCCCGGTGCGCGCATTGATCTGCTTCTCCAGCGGCACGATCTCGGAAAACGCCACCGCCATGACCAGTGTCGCGCTCGAGACCGCGAGGATGCCCGGGGTGAACAGGCCGGGCTCGACGATGCGGAATTCCCGCGCCTCACCCGCAGGACGCTCTCCGCGGACCCAGATGCTGACAGCCAGCAGCCCGACAGCCACGAACCCCGCTGCCGCCACGAACACCACCGTGAATCCGAAGTGCAGCAGCAGAAACCCGCCAAGCGGAGGGCCGATCGAGAAACCGACCATCCGCATGGTGGTAAAGATTCCCATGGACCCTCCGCGGGTCTGGCGCTGGGTCCCCATGGTCATCAGCGCCAGCGACGCAGGGATCGTGAACGCCAGGCCAGCGCCCTGCCCAGTGCGCAGCCACAAGAGGTCGCAGTACTCGCGGGCCCAAATGAAGCCGAGCGTGGAAACGATACTGATGCCCAACCCGACCTGAATCAGGAGCTTGGGACGCCGCGACCAGTCGGAAAGCGCACCCGCGACCGGCTGCAGCAGCGACGAGAGGAACCCGTAGACCGCGATCACCAGCGCGACCAGCAGCGGCTCACGCAGCGAAACGACCGGGTGCGGTAATGAAGACACATACAGGGGCACGACGACGAAGAGCACGCTGTTGCCGATGGAATCCCCCATG
This sequence comes from uncultured Gammaproteobacteria bacterium, assembly GCA_963774415.1. Lineage (GTDB taxonomy): Bacteria > Pseudomonadota > Gammaproteobacteria > Xanthomonadales > SZUA-36 > SZUA-36. The sequence goes on from CAVZEU010000007.1 coordinate 114,924, forward strand.
CGCGCCAACGAGAGCGCCCAAACCAGGCGGTTGCCCCCGATGCGTTGCAGAAAGCTCAAGCTATCCCTCTACGGCGCAATGATCGATTCAGGCGAGGACACGCGGCGCTGGCGTGCGGCCTCCGCCCCGTACAACCCACGGGAGGACATAACTACTTGGAGTCTCCTTGTTCGGTCGCGATCCAGTGGAATGGACCCAGTTTTGGCGTACACGGTCAGGTCAATATTTCTAAGTGTATTGCAGAGTGCTTGAGGGAGAATGTTGGGCTGTATGGGAATTATAAACCACCTGTTCGCAGATCAGAAAATGAATCGCTGCGCTGGGCAGAGCCGTGGGGCTGCCCCTTGAGAACGACCGTGAAATCGGGAATACTGGCGTCCATGGCGCATCTTGCGATCATCATTGGCAGTACGCGCCCGGGCCGCGCGGGTGGGCCTGTGGCCGAGTGGTTCAGCGCCCACGCCGAGCGGCACACGTCCTTCGATCCGGTCGACCTTATCGACCTCGCAGAGGTCGACCTGCCGCTGCTCGACGAGCCGAACCATCCGCGCATGCGGGCCTACACTCACGAACACACGAAGCGATGGAGCGCCCGCATCGAGCCCGCCGACGCCGTCGTCTTCGTCACGCCCGAATACAACTTCGGCATGCCGGCATCGATCAAGAACGCCCTTGACTTCATTTTCCATGAGTGGCGCTTCAAACCGGCCGGAATCGTCAGTTACGGTGGTGTATCAGCCGGCACGCGGTCGGCGCAGATGCTCAAACAGGTGCTTTCGGCTTTCGACATGCCGGTTATCAGCAATGCCGTCTCCATTCCGTTCATCGCGCGCCGCCGCAACGATGACGGCTCGCTCGACGCGAACGACAAGATGGACGACGCAGCCGGCTCGTTGCTCGACGAGCTTGCCCGCTGGGAGCAGGCGCTGCGCCCGATGCGCGAAACGGCGCGGGCGAAACAAGCATCGGCCTGACCTGATCCGTTTGCGCCAAAACCGTTACCTAGCTCCCGGCACACGGTCGGTGAATCGCGAGGAGTACTGCGGCCACCGACCGGAACCCCGAGATTCCGGCAGCGTAACCGTGGCCCGGCCCAATCCCGGTGCGCTTACTGCGAAAGCCGTCTTTTGACGACGGCGAGCAGGCTGCCTGCAAGCACCATCTCCACCTGGCGGGGACTGAGTTGGTGCTGGCAGATGACCGTTGCGTCTTTCGTCTTGTTCCTGACATTCACCTCGTTGCCGTTCTTGATGGCGGCGCGCAGGTTCTCCATGACCAGTTCGTCGTCCTGATCGATCGCGTCGAAATCCTGCGGGTTCTTGAAGGTAAGCGCGAGGATGCCGAAGTTGGCGAGGTTCTGCCAGTGGATGCGGGCGAAGCTCTTGGCCAGTACCGCCTTCACGCCGAGGTAGCGCGGGCCGAGCGCCGCGTGCTCGCGGCTCGATCCCTGGCCGTAATTGTGTCCGCCGACGATGAAGTGGCCCTGCTCCTTGTGTTCCAGGGCGCGGTCGGGGTATTCCTCGTCGATCTGGCGGAACACGAACTGGCTGATGCCGGGGACGTTGCTCCTGAACGGCAGCACGTCGGTGCCGGCGGGCATGATCTCGTCGGTGGAAACGTCGTCGCCGGTCTTGATAAGCACGGGGCCGTCCAGCGTGTCAGGCAGCGGCTCGAACTCCGGCAGCGGCTTGATGTTGGGCCCCTTTACCAGCTCCTCCTGCTCGCCTTCGGGCGGCGCGGCGAGCATGTCGGTGTTCACGATGGGTTCTTCCGGCTCCCGGAATTTCGGGTAGGGCAGGTCGAGGGTGCGCGGGTCGGTAATCTTGCCGCTGAGCGCCGAGGCCGCCGCCGTTTCCGGACTGCACAGATACACGCTGTCCTCCTTGGTGCCCGAGCGCCCGGGGAAGTTGCGCGGCACTGTGCGCAGGCTGATGCGCCCGGTGGCCGGCGCCTGGCCCATGCCGATGCAACCATTGCAGCCGGTCTGGTGCAGGCGCGCGCCTGCGTGCAGCAGCGGAGTCAACAGGCCCATCTGCGAAAGGTTCTCCAGTATCTGGCGCGAAGCCGGGTTGATATCGAAGGAGATGCGATCGTGTACCTGCTTGCCGTCGACGATCATCGCGGCGATCCCGATGTCACGCAGGCCCGGGTTGGCCGAGGAACCGATGTAACACTGGTACACCTCCCGGCCGGCCACCTCGCTCACCGGCACCACGTTGCCGGGGCTGGAGGGCTTGGCGATCAGGGGCTCGAGTGTCGACAGGTCGATTTCATCGTGCTCGTCGTAACCGGCATCGTCATCCGCGAGCAGTTCGGCCCAGTCGTCGGTACGGCCTTCGCCGGCGAGGAAGCGCTTGACCTCGTCGTCCGCGGGAAACACGGTGGTGGTCGCGCCCAGTTCGGCGCCCATGTTGGCGATCACGTGGCGGTCCATGGCTGAGAGGTTCTCGAGCCCGGGTCCGTAGTACTCGATGATTTTTCCGACGCCGCCGTCCACGCCGTGACGACGCAGCATCTCGAGAATCACGTCCTTGGCGCTCACCCAGTCGGGCAGTTCGCCGGTGAGTTTGACGCCCATGACCTTTGGCATCTTGGTGTAGAAAGGCTCGCCTGCCATCGCCATCGCCACTTCCAGGCCGCCGGCGCCGATCGCGAGCATGCCGATAGCCCCAGCCGCGGGGGTGTGGCTGTCGGAGCCGAGCAGGGTCTTGCCCGGCTTGCCGAAGCGCTGCTGGTGGGTCGGGTGGCTCACACCGTTGCCAGGTCGGCTGAACCAGACGCCGAACTTGCGGCAGGCGCTGCGCAGAAACAGATGGTCGTCGGCGTTCTTGAAGTCGGTCTGCAGCAGATTGTGGTCCACGTACTGGGCGGACAATTCGGTCTTGACGCGCGGCACGCCCATGGCCTCGAATTCGAGCATGACCAGCGTGCCTGTCGCGTCCTGAGTCAGCGTCTGGTCGATTTTCAGGCTGATTTCCCGGCCGGGTGTCATGTCGCCTTCAAGAAGGTGCGATTTGATCAATTTCTGCGCAACATTCATGCTCATGGTTCGCCTCCAGTGCGTCGCTGTACGGCCATCCTCCGGCGCCGCCGCCATTTTTCGTCATAACCCTCCTGCGGGCTGAAGACAAAGCGGTGTCGGCACGCCACAAGGCTGGGCACCGCGGTTGCAAGATAGCTGGCAAAACCCATCGATTCCGCCTTGCGCATGTATTTGTTCGCCCGGGCAGCTTCGCGGATTGCTCTTAAGTGAGGCGCAAAACAGTGCCGGCGAAACACGCATCGGCGTGAAACGCCCGGCGCCCGCACCGATCACAACAACGGCAATATTACGACAAACTCCTCAGCTCGCGGCATTCCAGGAATTGCAGTACCCGCCGACATTGACCAACTTGCCGGGGAAGATCTGGCAGGGCCGCCAGGTGTCCCCCTCCTTGCCCTTCAGGAACATGCAGTTACCGCAGTGCTTGTCCTTGTGCGGTGAATCGTTGGTGTACTGCAGTGCCTGCGCCTGTTGGTTGCTCTCCTTGAGGTGCGGCAGCGAGTCGCCGGCGCGGGCGATCAACGCAGTGCCGCCAAGCGCCAGGCCAGTAATCCCGAGGCTGGTGTAACAAAACAGAGCACGGCGCGTTAGTTTGGTGGAATCGTCCATAGTGTGCTTCTCCTTGCTTATTGGTCGCTTAATTGGACAGTTGTCAGTGAAATAATTCCGCACGCCGTTTTTAACGCGACGTTTCCCCCGTGTGCGTCGAGGCAATTCGGTGCAAGCGGAGCAGTGAAGATTCTTAGGCCGGGCGTTGATCCAGGATGCATCAAAAAATAAGTGACGAGTCGACGGTAATAATGAAAAGCAGATTTTTGAGAGTGGGCATTGGCTGGCTGATCGTGTCATTGATACCAATTGTGGGAATGGCCGGGGAAGCACCTGATTTTTCGTTCGAACGCGCTCACGGCCAAACCCTCGAGACGACCAATGGAGTTAATCTGCTCATTTCTATGCCACCCGGTTACGCACTGGAGCAGCCCCAGAACCGCTATGACAGCTTCAAGGGCGTCCCCTACGCCATCAGTCTGGATGCCTTTTTTGCCAACGATGGCGCGGTTATGGTTCATGCCGAGCGTGTCAGGGATGGGAGCGGCGCGTCCGATTATTCCTCGCTGACACCGACAACCCTTTCTGGCCTGGATTTCGTCGCTCGCGAAGCCGCCTGCATCAAGGTTTCGAAGCGCGAGATTGAGGGGGAACACGACCTCAAGTGGTTAAAGGACCGGGGCTTCCTGCCAACCGGGCCGTTGATGTACCAACAATTTTTCCGCACAACACCCAATCACGACAACGAAGTCGTAATCTCGTTGCTTCAAAACGTGCCTGATTGTTCAAACAATGAAGCAAACCAAAAGACGCTGTCTGCCCTGAAGTCAAATATTCACATACAGGCGAGTGAATAGGCTCAAGCACCTTTCCGACCTCGGTTGACACTCACGCCTATTTGTATTATGTATACATTATGCAACCACACCGACGGATTGAGATTCCACGAACACGAGACCAGGTCAGCGCCGTCATCCGTGCAATGATCCTGGATGGTGAGCTTGCCTCGTCATCACGGATCGAAGAGGTTGGGATCGCCGACCGGCTCGGGGTCAGCCGCACGCCGGTGCGTGAAGCGCTCATCGCCCTTGAGCAAGAAGGCCTGGTGTCGTCACGTCCCAATCGCGGCTTCGTGGTCTCGCCCGCCGACCGAGCGCTGGTAGTCGAGGCCTTTCCGATCTTAGGCGCGCTGGAATCGGCCGCGTTACGCATCAGCGGCGACAGGCTGCGCGCGCATCTGACGACGCTGGACGAGCAGATCCAGGCACTTGCAGACGCGCACACGAGGCCGGCGCAATATGAACACGACCACGCATTTCACGAACTGTTGACGCGCGACTGCGGCAATCCCAGGCTACTGAAACTGCTGCAGGCCGAGCGCACACGCGTGCGCCGGTTCGATGGAATGCACGAACGCGGCGTCGCAGACCTTGAGGGGACATGCAGGGAACATTCGATGATCCTGTCCGCAATCACGAAGGCGAACTATGACGAAGCTTCCCAATTGCTGATCGAGCATTGGGAACGCGGTACCGAGGTAGTGCTGAAATGGCTCGATCAACGGGATTCCTGACCGCGGCCATTTGTCTTTCCGCATTTGTCGCGGGCGCGCGTGCCGCCCTGCTGCAACCGTCACTGCAAACGCTCCTGGAGGAAACGCGTATTGGCGCCGTTCTTCAGAGGCTTCAGACGTCCGCACCTCAAGGCCCCGTTGCTTTTTCCAATGTGCGCATCGTCGAACCGGGCACCGGCGTCATCGAGGCCGGGCAGGCTGTGATCGCCAGTCGCGGCGCGCGAGGGCGAATCGTTTGGGTCGGAAAGGCGGCCGACTTGCCGCGCCGTGACGACATGACCGTCATCGACGGCGGCGGTCGGTTCCTGGCGCCCGGGCTCACCGACATGCATGTGCATTCGAGTTCGCTCTCCGAGTGGCTTCTCGATCTGGATAAAGGCATCACCACAGTACGGGACATGGACGGATTTCCATGGCTTCTCCAGGCGCGACAGTCGGTCAATGCAGAGCGTATGCTGGCGCCGACGATTTACGTAGCGGCAACGATCATTAACGCTTATCCGATGTGGGGTTACGCGGTCGTTCCGGCCAATCCAGCGGACGCACGACGTATCGTTCGCCAGCAGGCCGCCTGTGGTTACGACTTCATTAAAATTCACAACATCCTACCGCGGGCGATGTTCGACGCTGTCATCGAGCAGGCCAACGCGCTGGACATGGATGTCGTCGGTCATGTCCCTCACGATCTCGACCTCTCCCACGCATTGCACCAGATGCGGACAACCGAACACTTGAAGGGGTTCATCATCGATCAAACCCTGCTGCCGAGCGAAACCGATTTCGCCGAGGCCCTGGCGGGTGCCGAGACCTGGATCACACCGACGCTTTACACACGCACCGGTTACCTGCGCGGCAACGAGGCGCGTGCGATCCTGAGGGGCCCGGAAGCACGCTATGTGTCGCCGCAAACCCGGGCACAATGGCGGAAGCTTCTCGGAGGAAAGCCCGATCCAAGAAACAACAAGCTCGGCGCACGGCTTCGTTCATCGCAGAACGAAGTGATGAAACGACTTTTGCCTTTGCAGCCAAGATGGCTCGCTGGCACCGATGCCGCGGGCTACCCGTTCAACGTCATGGGATTCGCGCTGATTGAAGAACTGCGGCTTCTTCAAAGTGAAGGGGTTTCACCGACCGCCGCTTTGCAGGCGGCAACGACAGAACCGGCACACGCCATGCGCGAGGAAGCGGAATTTGGCGCGATTAAGGTGGGCATGCGCGCCGATCTGGTTCTACTCGACAAAAACCCACTCGATGATCCGGCTGTCTACGGCGCTAACGCCGGCGTCATGGTGCGCGGATTGTGGCTTGCGCGAGATAAGCTCGATGCAACGATGAACGATCTCGCAGCTATCTATGCCAACCATGCAGCGCAAGAAACGGTTGCAGAGCCGTCGGAAAACAACGTGGTCGCGATGGCAGAGTCGCTGTCACGGTCAGGCTATGTCATTCCCGCTCCGATTCTGCAAGCCGCAGCGTCGGCGCTTGAAGAGGAAGAAGAGACGCACCTGGCAGCGCGCCTCGCGGCACTTGCACCGAAAGCCGGGCAGCCTCCCTGTGCCATCGAGACACCCACCGAATGATGCCGGGCCAAAACTGAGGAGAACGGAAAAGGACAGGACGGAAAAGGACAAGACACCCACATCCCTCCCGCCCACATCACTCCTCGGAGACCGATGAGAGCCTTGAAGCCTGGACACCCAAATCTAATCGGCAAGATGGATGAAGCCTGGGGATGAAGCCTGGACACCCAAATCTAATCGACAAGAAGCCTGGACACCCCATCACCTGAAGCCACTGAAGCCTGTGAAGCCTGGACACCCAAATCTAATCCATAGCGTGCTTGGACCCGCTATTTTCCCGTGCTCATCGATCCGCGATAATACAGATAGTTATATTCACCCGGCAGATCGGCGCTACAACCCGAGGCGGCCTGGAGGTCTGAGCCATGTTTCGTATCCACAAGATTTTCGATGTGACGACACCGGCCAACCGGCAGCTGTTGAGCCAGGTACAGGCCATGCTGCGGGTGCAATTCAACGAACTGAGCGAAGGAGACATTGAAAAGCTGCCGGCCCAACTGGCGAACCCGCTGAAGTTCCGCTTTCGTTCGATTTTGCTGGTGGCGGAAAACGGTAACAACAACGTGCGCGGATTCGCCATGTTGCTGCACGCACCCGACCTGAATTTCTGTTACCTGGATTACATCTGCGCCGGGCGCGGCGAAACGGGCAGCGGCATCGGCGGCGCCTTGTACGCCAGGGTACGTGAAGAGGCGTATCAACTGGGCGTGGTGGGTCTGTTTTTCGAGTGCCTGCCGGACGACCCGGCCTTGTCTCCCGATCCGCATATCCGCCGGCAGAACATTGCGCGTTTACGCTTTTACGAGCGTTTCGGGGCCCGCCCAATTGTCAATACGGCTTACGAAACACCGCTCAAGGAGAACGATAACGACCCTCCCTACCTGGTGTTCGATCAACTCGGCCAGACGGATAAACCGCTCCGGCGCGAACAGGCGCAAGCGATCATCGGCGCCATCCTGAAGCGTAAATATGGCGGTGTTTGCCCACCGCAATATATCGAGAACGTGGTCAGTTCGGTCAGCGACGACCCGGTGCGACTGCGGGAACCGCGCTATAGTAAGAACCTGCCTGATGAAGCACACCTCAAACCCAGGCAGCGCCTCATCGCCTTGATCGTCAACGACCGGCATTCCATACACCACGTCAAAGAACGCGGCTACGTGGAAGCCCCGGTGCGCATAGCGTCCATCGCCGCAGAGCTCGATCGGACTAAACTATTCGAGCCCGTGCCGGCGCGGCATTTCGGCCTGAGTGCGATCAAAAAAGTGCACAGTCCGGAGTTCGTGCGATTTTTGCAAAATGCCTGCGCCAACGTCCCGCCCGGCAAATCGGTCTACCCCTACGTCTTCCCGATCCGTAACCGCACACGGCCGCCAAAGGAAGTGCCGTTGCGGGCAGGCTATTACTGCATCGACACATTCACGCCGCTCAACGCGAACGCTTACAAGGCGGCGCGGCGCTCCGTTGACTGCGCGATGACGGGCGCCGAGAGCTTACTGGACGGCAACCGGGCCGCCTACGCGTTGGTCCGGCCGCCCGGCCACCATGCCGAACGCCAGGCCTTCGGCGGGTTTTGCTATTTCAATTCGGCTGCCATCGCAGCCCACCATCTCAGCCGGCAGGGGACAGTGGCCTTGCTGGACATCGACTATCACCACGGCAACGGTGCTCAAGACATCTTTTATCAGCGCAAGGACGTCTTAACCGTATCCCTGCACGGTCACCCACGCTTTTCCTATCCTTACTTTTCCGGTTTCGAGGACGAAAAAGGCGAGGGGGAAGGCCGAGGCTATAACCGGAACTTTCCACTACCTGAAGGACTGGACGGCGAACAATACCGCAAGGCGTTGGGCAAAGCGCTCGACAGAATTCGCACATTCGGACCGAAATTCCTGGTGCTTGCCCTGGGTCTGGATACCGCCAAGGGTGATCCGACCGGCTCGTTCCGGCTGCTGGCCCGGGACTTCGGGGAAAATGGACGCATGATCGGCGGGCTGGGCCTCCCCACCCTGGTGGTGCAGGAAGGCGGGTATAAAACCCAGACCCTCGGCGTCAATGCCCGACACTTCTTTACCGGGCTGTGGGAAGGTATGAATGCTGGCAACGTGGCGGGCTAGCTGTGTAAAGCCACCAGGTTGTTAACTGACAGCTTGAGGGTGCTCATGGGTGGCTGATAGTTCAGGCTGGCGTGGGGCCGATGCCACTTGTATTCGTGAAGCCATTCGTTCAACAGGGCCGCGCGCTGGTTCGAGCTGTCATAAGACACGGCGTAAGCCCACTCCCGCAGTGCCGTCTGGATAATGCGCTCGGCCTTGCCGCAGCCGATGTAAGAGCAAGATATCCTGTGGGGCGACCGACTTGATCGGCACCGGGTGCAGACCGGGTCGCTGGGCCGCTTCGCAGATGGCAAGCGCATCGCGGGCGTCACTCTTGCCACCACGGACAGAAGGCTTGACGTGCTGTGCTGGCACCAACACCACCTGATGCCCCACGGCTTCGAATGCCCGGCCCCAGTAATGGGCACTGGAGCAAGACTCCATCGCCAGGATACTGGGCGGCAACTGCGCAATCGTCTTACGCAGTTGCGGCCGGCGAACCGCTCGATCGAACCGGACCTTGTTGGCCTGGTTTAATGCACAAACCTGAAACACATTTTTTGCCAAATCGACACCAATCAGTTTAATCTTCATGTGGACGCCTCCTACGCTATGACTGATTAAATTGCAGTACATGCAAAATGACATATATCAGTGTGGCGCATTGTGACGCCGGAGCGAATGATGGAGGCGTCCATCTCATCACCCACTTCCCTTCTCTCTCGGAGACAGATGAGTATCCGCCTTATCGCAAAGGGGGGACCGGATAAGCTATATTTGAGTTCATGCCCATCATCCCTGCAGGACAAGAGATGCTCACACTTACGGTGAACGGGAGAGCGGTCGAGGTTGCCGAGGGCACCACCTTGCTCGACGCGGCCCGGGAAGCCGGCGTTTATATACCCACGCTTTGTTACTACCCCAGGCTTCCGTCCCACGCCGTATGCCGTATGTGCCTGGTCGAGGTGGGTGGCGTGGCGCGGCTTCAGCCGGCTTGCAAAACCGCGGCGAAAGAGGGGGACATCGTCACCACGGACTCCCCGGAACTGGTGCAATTCCGTAAAACCAATGCCCAGTGGCTGCTGGCCCGCCATCCCAATGATTGTATCAGGTGCGAGGTCAGTGGCTCCTGCAAGTTACAGAGTTTCGTGAACGAATACCAACTGGAGGAGGGTTGGGACAATATTCCCATCGGTTCCGATGAACACCCGGAGCATATTCGGACCGATCATACCTCGCCGAGCATCTGGCGCGATCTCGCCAAATGCGTCGAATGCGGTTTGTGTGTTGAGGCTTGCGGCGATGCAGGACAACAGCAACACGTGATTGGATTCGCCGAACGGGGCTCTGAACGCCTGCCGGTGACCGTTTTCGATCGCTCCCTGGCCGACACCAATTGCATCTCCTGTGGCCAATGTACGCTAGTCTGTCCGGTCGGCGCGCTGATCGAAGCCCCGCACTGGCATGAGGTGCTGCATACCCTCGATTCCCACCGACACATCTCCGCCGTGCAGGTCGCGCCGGCCACGCGCGTGGCCATCAGTGAAGAGTTCGGCATGAAGCCCGGTACCGTGAGCACGGGCAGGATGATCAACGCCCTTCGTCAGTTGGGGTTCGATTATGTGTTCGATACCAACTTTGCGGCCGATTTGACCGTCATGGAGGAGGGGACCGAGTTCGTCACACGCCTCAAGAACAAGGAACACCTGCCACTATTCACCTCCTGTTGTCCGGGGTGGGTGAACTGGGTGGAGATAAACCGCCCGGATCTACTGCCCCATTTGAGTACGACGAAGTCACCGCAACAGATGCATGGGGCGCTGACAAAACGCAGTGCCTTTGCTCGTTCGCTTGGCCCTGAGTATGCCGAGGGCGAGTCTGAGCCTTACGTGGTGAGCGTGATGCCCTGTACGGCCAAGAAGGACGAGTCGCTTCGACCAGGAGGAGCCGGTGATATCGACCGGGTACTCACCACGCGCGAACTGGCGAAAATGATCAAGGCGCGGGATATCGCATTTAACGCGTTACCCGAAGATGGCGCCTTTGACAGTCCATTGGGTGAAAGCACCGGTGCGGCCCAGATCTTTGGGGCATCGGGTGGCGTCATGGAAGCGGTCGTCCGTACCGCTTCGCATTTTATCGGTGAGGAGGACTCGCTTCCACTGGAATGGCGACAGCTAAGAGGGGTCGGCAAGGGTGTTAAGACCGCGGAGATCCCCGGGGTAGGCAAGGTGGCCATCTGTAATGGTATCGCCGCTGCTCAGCAAATGCTGGAAACAGAGACCTGGCGCGATGAGTTTGTCGCCATAGAGGTGATGGCCTGTGTCGGTGGCTGTCTGGGGGGTGGCGGCGAACCCAAGTCCATGGACCCGAATATCCTGGAAAAACGTATGCAGGCCATTTACGGCATAGATAAGAATGTGCCGCGGCGACGCTCCTATGAAAACCAGGATGTGCAAAAGCTGTATGCAACGGAGTTGAAGCAACCTAATTCCCCAGAGGCACAGGCATTGCTGCATGCGAAGTATGCGGCTCGCGATTCAAAGCGTTTATTATTGATGCAGTTCCTGGATTGCGTCGACCGGCGGGATGGTGCGGGCGCAGCCAGCTTGTTTCAGTCCAATGCCTTATGGAGCACGGCTTCTCCTTTTGGCGACATCCAGGGTTCCAGGAACATTGAAGCCTTTATCCAGGCGCAGCTTCCAGAACGCCGGTATGGCCCGGCATTTAGCCGCCATCGGATGGAATCTACCGCGGATGTTGACGACCTCACGGCGTTGACCCCGACGGGCGAACGGTGCAGATTCCACATGGAGGTGGACAGGGTGCAGGGTGAACACCGGTCCAGGATGGTGATCAGGAAACTGGTGAGGGAAGTCCTGTGAGAATCTTGCGGATAGGGGGTATAAGGCACGTTTTTTTCTGGTTCTGAAGAGTATCCTAAACAAAAGCGACCCGCCAGCCTCTGTTCGAAACATCCCCTTTGCCCCTGATGACGGGGCTTAGCGCTTGCCCCGGGATCTTCGCGATTAGCTACGGCTCCTCGATGCGCACGATCACCCGCAGTTTGCCGCGGCAATGAGGGCGCCGCTCGATCTCAATGGGGTCCAAAGTGGGGCAACTCGAAGTCGGGACAGCATTAAGGTCGGAGCACCTGCCATTGGCCGAAAAGGTGGTTCTGGCCTTATATTAATGGTCAAGGGTTTTCGCAATACCGCATTCAGGAGTGCTGGAGTGGCGGACAAACACCACATCGTCGTCGTGGGCGGCGGCGCAGGCGGCCTGGAACTGGCCACCCGGCTGGGGACCGCTATGGGGCATAAAGGCAGGGCGGAAATTACCCTGGTAGACGCCAAACCGACCCACCTATGGAAGCCTTTGCTGCACCAGGTGGCGGCCGGCTCCCTGGACATCGCTGATCAGCAGTTGGAGTATTTGGCGCAAGCTCGCTGGCGTCATTTTCGGTTTCGGTTGGGCAGCATGTCGGGTCTGGACCGGAACAGCCGCACGGTCATTGTTGCGCCTACGCTGGACGAGACAGGTGAGGAAGTCATACCCGAGCGACATTTACATTACGACAGCTTGGTCATGGCGGTGGGCAGTGTGAGCAACGACTTCGGTATCAAGGGTGTGCAAGAGCATTGCTTCTTTTTGGATACCATGGATGAAGCACAACGTTTTCAACGACAGTTGTTAAACAGAATGCTGTACTTGCACACCCACAAGCGCCAGCCTGACGACCGCTTGGGTGTAGCCATCATCGGCGCGGGCGCAACGGGTGTGGAACTGGCGGCGCAGTTGCACACCGTGACCCGCGTGCTGTCCGCTTACGGCCTGGATAATCTCGATCCGGAGCACGACATCAAATTACACATCGTTGAAGCGGGGCCGCGCATATTGCCGGCGTTGCCCCAACCGATCGTGGAGAAAACCCGCCACGGCCTGGAGAATCTGGGCGTGAATATCCATGTCAATGAGCGCGTGGTCGAGGTCACCAAGGACGGCGTCCGGACCGTTGAAGGTGATTTCATTTCCGCCGGCATTACCGTTTGGGCGGCGGGCATCAAGGCCCCGGATTTTCTGCGCGACATCGACGGTTTGGAAACCAACGGCATCAATCAGCTGCAGGTAAATGCCAATCTGCAAACCACCCGCGACGAGAACATCTACGCACTGGGTGATTGCGCGGCTTGCCCGGACAAGGGCGGCGGGATGGTGCCGCCGCGTGCCCAGGCGGCACATCAACAAGCCAGCTTTCTGACCAAATTGCTCAAAAAGCGGGTTTCTGGAGCCGCGTATCACGGCCAATACCACTACCGCGACCACGGCTCATTGGTCACGTTGGGAAGTTACAGCACCGTGGGCAGCTTGATGGGCCGTATTCCCGGAACTCTTTACATCGCGGGCTACATTGCCCGGTGGGTCTATCTTTCACTGTATAAAATGCACCAGATCGCGCTGTACGGCTGGCTGCGCACAGCGCTGCTGACCGTTTCCAAACTGTTGAGAAGCAGTGTCGATCCCGAAGTGAAATTGCACTAATCACGACAATCGCGGATTGTTGTGAATAAACCGGGAGGCGCCGATTTCGAGACCTGGGCGCGTCAGGAACCTCAACACCGTTACATGTTGCGCCGGTACTCCCCGCCCACCTCGTACAGCGCATGGCTCATCGAGCCCAGCGAGCAGCACCTGGCCGCCTCCACCAGCGCCTCGAAGGTGTTGCCGCGCTCGCGCGCGACCTGCTGCAGGTGCTCGAGCCGCGGCTTGGCCTCTTGCTCGTGGAAGCCGCGGAAGGCCTCGACGTTCTTGACCTGCTGCTGCTTCTCCGCGTCGGTCGAGCGCATCAGTTCCTGCTCGCCGCCCTCGGCGTGGGCTTCCTTGCCGCCCAGGAAGGTGTTCACACCGATCAGCGGCAGCGATCCGTCGTGCTTCTTGTGCTCGTAGTACATCGACTCTTCCTGGATCTTCGAGCGCTGGTACATCGTGTCCATCGCCCCCAGCACGCCGCCGCGTTCTGAAATGCGCTCGAATTCCTGGTAGACGGCTTCCTCGACCAGGTCGGTCAGCTCGTCGACGATGAAGCTGCCCTGCCACGGATTCTCGCAGTAGTTCAGCCCCAGTTCCTTGTTGATGATCATCTGGATCGCCACCGCCCTTCTCACGCTCTCCTCAGTCGGGGTCGTGATGGCCTCGTCATAGGCGTTGGTGTGCAGCGAATTGCAGTTGTCAAACAGCGCGTAGAGCGCCTGCAGCGTCGTGCGGATGTCGTTGAACTGGATCTCCTGCGCGTGCAGTGAGCGGCCCGAGGTCTGGATATGGTACTTCAGCATCTGCGAGCGCTTGTTGGCGCCGTATCTTTCCCGCATGGCGCGGGCCCAGATGCGCCGCGCGACGCGGCCGATGACCGAGTATTCCGGGTCCATGCCGTTGGAGAAGAAAAAGCTCAGGTTCGGCGCGAAGGCGTCGACGTCCATGCCCCGCGCGAGGTAGTACTCCACGATCGTGAAACCGTTACTCAGCGTGAAGGCGAGCTGTGAAATCGGGTTGGCGCCAGCTTCGGCGATGTGATAGCCGGAGATCGACACCGAGTAGAAGTTGCGCACCTTGTTATCGACGAAGTACTGCTGGATGTCGCCCATCATGCGCAGCGCGAACTCGGTCGAGAAGATGCAGGTGTTCTGCGCCTGATCCTCCTTGAGGATGTCGGCCTGCACCGTGCCGCGCACCGTTTTGAGCGTGTGCGTCTTGATCTTGGCGTAGGTCTCGGCGTCGACCAGCTTGTCGCCGGTGATACCCAGCATGGCCAGGCCCAGACCGTCGTTGCCCTCGGGCAGATCGCCCGCGTACGCGGGCTGAGGCCGGTCCTTGAAGTACGCCTTGATCTTCTTCTCGGCGTCTTTCCATTGACCGTTCTCGCGCAGGTGCTTTTCCACCTGCTGGTCGATGGCCGCGTTCATGAAAAACGCCAGGATCATCGGCGCCGGGCCGTTGATCGTCATCGACACCGAGGTGTTCGGCGCGCACAGGTCGAAACCGGAATACAGTTTCTTCAGGTCGTCCAGCGTCGCGATCGAGACGCCTGAGTTGCCGACCTTGCCGTAGATGTCCGGGCGCGTGTGCGGGTCCTCGCCGTAGAGCGTGACCGAGTCGAAGGCGGTCGAAAGCCGCGCCGCCGGCGCGCCCTTGCTGAGGTAGTGGAAGCGGCGGTTGGTGCGCTCCGGCGTGCCCTCGCCGGCGAACATGCGCGTCGGGTCCTCGGTGGCGCGGCGGTACGGGAAAACGCCGGCCGTGTAGGGATAGCCCCCCGGCAGGTTTTCGCGCATCAAAAACGACAGCAGCCCGCCCCAATCGGCGTCGCGCGGCATGCCGATCTTCGGGATCTGGAGTCGGCTCAGCGACTCCTTGAAATTATTGCCGGTGATCTCCTTGCCGCGCACTTCGTAGGAATACTGCTCGGTCCTCAAGCCCTGCTTGCGCTCCGGCCAGGCTTTGAGCAGTGCGACGGCCTCGCCCGAGAGCTCGGCCAGCGCCTCGTTGTAGCGCTGGCGCAGCAGCACCAGCGTGCCGTCGCTTTCGGAAATGGGGTCAGGTTCATTTTTGGAAAATGAACCTGACCCCATTTCATACGCACCCAAAGGCTCCGGCAGTTCCGGGTCCTCGAGGTCTTTCAGGCACTCGTAATAATGCTGCGCCAGGCTGGCGGCCTCGGCCTGGTGGACGATGTCCTTGTTGATTCGCCGGCCTTCCTCGGCAATCTCCGCGAGGTAGCGGACACGCGCGCCCGGTATCAGCACGGTGCTGCGCGGTTCCTTGACGCTGACGTCGATGTCCGGGGTCCAGACCTTTTCCGGCAGGTCCAGCTTCTCGCGCACCAGCCGCAACAGGCTGCAGAACATCCAGCTCACGCCGGGGTCGTTGAACTGGCTGGCGATGGTCGGGTAAACCGGCACGTCCTCGTCGGCCATGTCGAAGGCCATGTGGTTGCGCTTCCACTGCTTTTTGACGTCGCGCAGCGCGTCCTCGGCCGCGCGCCGGTCGAACTTGTTCAGGATCACGAGTTCGGCGTAGTCGAGCATATCGATTTTCTCGAGCTGGCTCTGGGCGCCGAAATCGGAGGTCATCACGTAACAGGCGAAATCCACCAGGTCGACGATCTCGGAATCGGACTGGCCGATACCGGCGGTCTCGACGATGACGAGGTCGAACCCGGCGGATTTGAGGAAATTGATCGCGTCCTGCAGCATGGCCGAGGTCGCCAAGTGCTGGCGCCGGGTCGCCATCGAGCGCATGTAAATGCGCTCGCTGCGCAGCGAATTCATGCGGATCCGGTCGCCCAGGAGCGCGCCGCCGGTGCGCCGCCGGGTCGGGTCCACGGCCAGCACCGCGATGCTTTTGTCCGGGAAGCTCGTCAACATGCGGTTGAGGATCTCGTCGGTGACCGACGATTTGCCGGCGCCGCCGGTGCCGGTGATGCCGATGACCGGCGCCTGTTTTTTCGCGCCGGCCCACTCCAAGCGTTTCATCTTCAGCTCGGCCTCACCGAAGGCGCCCGCCTCCAACGCGGTCAGCGTGTGCGCGATGCCGCTGTCGTCACCGGCCCGACCACCGTCATCGAGCTTGAGCGTGTGGCGGTGCTCGGCGGCGCGCTTGACCACGTCCTCGATCATCTCGACCAGGCCCAGGTGCATGCCGTCGTCCGGGTGATAGATGCGGTTGACGCCGTAGGCTTCGAGTTCCTTGATCTCCTCGAGCGTGATCGTGCCGCCGCCGCCGCCGAAGACCTGGATATGCCCTGCGCCGCGCTCCTTGAGCTGGTCGATCATGAAGCGGAAGTACTCGTTATGGCCGCCCTGGTAGGACGAGATCGCGATCGCGTCGGCGTCTTCCTGGATGGCCGCGCGAACGATGTCGATGACGCTGCGGTTGTGGCCGAGATGGATCACCTCGCAGCCCTGCGCCTGGATCAGCCGGCGCATGATGTTGATGGCCGCGTCGTGGCCGTCGAACAGCGACGCGGCCGTGACGAATCGCAGCGGCGTTTCCAACGCTATTTCCCTGCTGCTGTCGATGTTTGCACTTGCTCTGCTCATGTCCTTTACCTTCGGCCTGCGGCGGCCACTTTCCTGCTGTCCAGATCCGCCAGCGCCTGCTGGCATTTTGTTTCCACGCTGTCCAGGTCGTTCAGCATCACTTCGAGGTCCCGGCGCTTGCGCATGAGCTCGGCGCGCTTTTCGCCGATGCGCTCGATAAAACGCTCGAGCTGCTGGCGGTTGCCCGACTGCGAGCCGTACATGCGGATCAGGTCCGCCGTCTCGTCCAGGCTCAGACCCAGCCGCTTGCCGCGGAGGATCAGCCTGAGACGGGTGCGGTCGGCCGGGCTGTAAACGCGCCGGGTGCCGATGCGCCGCGGGCTCAGGTAGCCCTTTTCCTCGTAAAAACGGATGGTCCGCGTGGAAATATCGAACTCAGCCGCCAGGTCACTGATGCTGTACGTTTTTTTCATCCCGAACACCCGGGCCGACAAGGCCATCTGCGTTTTTGAAACGGGGGCAATAGCATACATTACGTTTACGTTAACGTAAAGGGTATGAATGGAGCGATAAATGGGGTTGGAGTAAAGGGTCAGAGTAAGTAATGGGACCCAGTAAATCGGATCGGAGTCGCGACTCAGTTGCTTTACTCTGACCCCGCTTCCCTGACCCTGCTTCCCACCCCGCCTGCCCAAATCCTGTTTCACCCCGCTGCACTGACGCCGAGGTCCCGGCTTTACTCCGGGCAGGCTCAGTGCTTGAATGGGCTTTCCACCGGACAAGATCAGGCAACGACATGACCACTCAGACGCGCGCTCCCGACATCATCCTGTACGAAATCAGCCATACCCGTTCCGCCCGCTGCCGCTGGGCGCTCGACGAACTCGGTCTCGATTACCGGTCCGTTTCGCGGCCGGACCTGATCCACAGCGAAGAACTCACGCGCGTGCACCCACTGGGTAAACTGCCGGCGGCGGTCATCGACGGCCGCCCGCTGTTCGAATCGGCCGCGATCTGTACCTACCTCGCCGACCTGGCGCCGGACAAGGGCCTGCTGTGCCCGTCGGGCACCTATGAGCGTGCCGTGCACGACCAGTGGGTCTGCTTCTGCCTGACCGAAATGGAAGCCTACCTGTGGAGCACCGCACGCAACACCATGAGCAGGATTCTGCCCGAGGAGGAACAGGTGCGGGAAATCGTGCCGCAGAACGACGAGATGTTCGCCAGGGCGGCCGCGGTGCCGGAAAACCTGCTCGGCGACGCCGATTACCTGGTCGGCGGGAAGTTCTCGATGACCGACATCATCGTCGGTTTCACGGTCAACTGGGCCGCGATCACGGGGCGGCTCGAGGGATTCCCGAACCTGCAGGCCTACCTGGCCCGGTTGCGCGCACGGCCCCACTGCCCGCTGAGCGGCTGACCCCAACTCTGGCACTTTTCACCTGGCCGAATTAAACTGGACGGCTGATTCTCACTGCCCGGAAGCGTCACATTGAAAACCCTCAAGCTCGTTCCCGCGGCCACCCTGCTGGCCGTACTCTTGTGTGCCTGCAACGGCCAAGCGGCGGCCGCCGTCCGGACCGCCGCCAATCCCGCCCTGCCCGCCGGGGTCAAGCTCATCGAGGCATTCAAGGGCAGCGACGACGGAATTGCCATAGCGTACAGCAAGTACGAGCTGGCCAACGGCCTCACGGTGATCCTGCACGAGGACCATTCCGACCCGCTGGTGCACGTCGATGTCACCTACCACGTCGGTTCGGACCGTGAGCAGGTCGGGCGCTCCGGCTTCGCCCACTTTTTCGAGCACATGATGTTCCAGGGCTCCGCCCACGTCGCCGATGAGGAGCATCTGAAACTGGTGTCCAACGCCGGCGGGGTGCTCAACGGCTCGACCAACTCGGACCGCACCAATTACTGGGAATCGCTGCCGGCCAACCAGCTCGAGACGGCGCTGTGGCTGGAAGCGGACCGCATGGGCTTTTTGCTCGACGCCGTCACGCAGAAGAAATTCGAAGTGCAGCGTGAAACGGTCAAGAACGAGCGCGGCCAGCGGGTCGACAACCGTCCCTACGGGCGCGCGCTGGAAACCCTGAGCACGGCGCTGTACCCGCAAAACCACCCGTACTACTGGCCGGTGATCGGCTGGATCGAAGACCTCAACCGCGCCAACGTCGCCGACCTGAAGCGCTTTTTCCTGCGCTGGTACGGCCCCAACAATGCAGCTCTGACGATCGGCGGCGACATCGACCCGGCGCAGACGCTGGCCATGGTCAACAAGTACTTCGGCCCGATCCCGCGCGGCCCGGAGGTCACGAACCTGCCGAAGCAGCCGGGGCAACTCGAGGCCGACCGCTACGTCACGCTGGAGGACAACATCCATTTGCCGGCGCTGGCCTTCATCATGCCGACCGTGTATCACGCCCACCCGGACGAGGCGCCGCTGGACGCCGCGGCCAAGATCCTGGGCCAGGGCAAGGCCTCCCTGCTCTACCAGCGGCTGGTGCAGACCGGCCGCGCGGTCCAGGCCAATGTCTCCCACCGCTGCCGCGAACTGGCCTGCGAGATGATGTTCATCGTCATCCAGAACCCGGCTTCGGGTGAAACCCTGAAACAGATGGAAGCTGCCGTGCGCGCAACCATCGACGAGTTCGCCAGCCGCGAGGTCAGCGCCGACGACCTGCGCAAATTCAAGGCGCAGTACGAGTCACAGCGTGTCTTCGGGCTCGAAAGCGTTGCCGGCAAGGTCTCGACGCTGGCCGCGTTCCAGACCTTCGACGGCACCCCGGCCGGCATCGAGAAGGAAATCAAGCGCTACCTCGGTGTCACCCCCGCGGACGTCAGGCGGGTATTCAACCAGTACATTGCCGGCAAGCCGGCCGTGGTGCTGAGCATCGTGCCGCAGGGCAAAACCGGGCTGGCCGCTGCGCCGCAGAATTTCGAGGCCGCCAAACGCGACATTCCCGAGCACTTTGCCGACGAAGGCAAACCGCTGCCGCTGCGGCCGGTGAAGGATGATTTCGACCGCAGCCAGAAGCCGGAACCAGGACCCAACCCGAACGTCGTGCTGCCGCCGATCCAGGACTTCGCCCTGAGCAACGGCGTGCGCGTGCTGGCGGTGTCCAACCTGGAGACCCCGACGGTGACGGTACGCGCGGTCTTTGACGTGGGAGAGCGCGACGAACCCCCCGGCAAAGCCGGCCTGACGGCCCTGACCGCCGCCCTGATGGGTGAAGCGACGAAACAACACAGCGCCGCCGAGTTCTCCGAGGCGCTGGAGCGCATCGGCGCCAGCATCAGCGTCAGCCCGGGCCGCTACCAGACCGCCGTGACCGTGCGCAGCCTGAACAAGCAACTCGACCAGGCCATGGCCCTGGTGCTCGAGCGCATCCTCGAACCGGCCTTCAGCAAGGACGACTTCGACCGCGTCAAGCACCAGACCATCGAAGGCCTGATGGCCGCGCGCAAGACGCCCGAAGGGCTCGCCGGCCGGGCCCTGGGCGCGGTTCTGTACGGTCCCGCGCACCCGCTGTCCTACCCGTTGGACGGCATTCCATCGACGGTAAAAAGCCTGACGCTGAGTGACGTCAAGGCCTATTACGCGGCCCACGTACCACAACACCTGAGCGGCATCCTGGTCAGCACCGGTTTGCCGCAGGACCGGGTCGTTGCCGCCCTCGGCGGATTGGCCGACTTCAAGGTCACCAAAGCCCTGCACCAGCCGCTGGAGCCGATGCCCGAGATCAAGGGCCGGAGGATATTCCTCGTCGACAAGGAAGGCGCGGCCCAGTCCAGCCTGCGTATCGCACAGCCGTCGATCCCCTTTGACGCGCTCGGCGATTTCTACCGTGCCGGCCTCGCCAACTTCACGCTCGGCGGCACCTTCAACAGCCGCATCAACCTGAACCTGCGCGAGGACAAGGGTTACACTTACGGTGCTTTCAGCCGCTTCAGCGGCGACGAGCTGTTCGGCAGTTTCGGTTTTTCCGCCGAGGTCAAAAAGGACGCGACCGCCGCCTCGGTCGGCGAAGTCCTGCAGGAACTGAAGGGCTACGCCGCGAACGGCATGAGCGAGGAAGAGTATGACTATATGCGCTCCGCCATCGGCCAGCGCGACGCGCTGCGCTACGAGACACCGAACCGTAAACTCGACCTGCTCGGCAACATCCTGCGTTACGACCTGCCACTGGACTACCGTACGCGGCAGATCGGCATCCTCAGGGAAACCGACCGCGAAACCCTGAACAAGCTGGTCGCGCAAGCTGATCCGGCCGGCCGACATGGACATCGTCGTCGTCGGCGACGAGGCCGCCATCCGGCCCCAGCTCGAGGCGCTCAAGACACCCATCCTGGAACTGGACGCGGACGGTTTGGAAATACCCGGCAAGTAGTTCGACGTACCAGTGATCCCGAGGCCGTGGTTATTCGAAGAGTTTTTTCGACCCGCTGGCGAAAAATGGCGCCATCTCTGGGGCACCAACGGTTATGCCATCGACATGACCGCGGAATTTAGGCAAGACAGAAGTGAACGCAGTCCAGGCTTGATCGACAGAGGAGGACGTGCCGATGATACTGATTCAATTTGACTTTTCTTACCACGGCCCATTCGGCGAGGAAATGACCGATGCGATGGATGGACTGGCCCGGTCCATCGCGGATGAACCGGGTCTTATCTGGAAAATCTGGACGGAAAACGAGGCTGCGAAACAGGCCGGCGGCATTTATCTTTTCGCGGACGAAGAATCCGCCCGGGCTTATGTTTCCAAACACACGGCACGGCTGGAGTCCTTCGGCATCACTGACCCGAACGTCAAACTGTTCGACGTCAATGACGCCCTGACCGGAATCACGAGGGGGCCGCTGCCGGCTGCCCCGGATACCAGATCAGGATAGTACATCGCCGGAGATGTCAGTCCGCGGCAAAGCGAAGTAGGGCGGGCGGGGCCAGGCCCTTTTCCACGCCCCTTCGCTTACTCGAATCAGGGCCTCAGCACCCAGTAGTCGTTTTGCATGTCGTGCGGCAATCGATGCACTTCGACCTGGCCGAACCCGCCCGCTCGAAATACTCCCGCGCCTTGTTCGCCGGAATGTCTGGTCTTTTCTCTGCCCGGAACGCGTTATCCACTGGGGTTTTTGGTATAATAGACGGCTGATTCCATAAGCCTGGCGGCGTAGTTCCCGCGGCACCAGCCTGCGGCGGTCAATGGCGCCCGATCAGTGTTGAACGAGCGCACTGCAGGCCACCCCGGTGGGGCCCGGCGGAGCCGCCACGAGCACCCCGGCGCCGGCCATGACCGCTCCAAGGAGGAGCTCAAATGGAACTTTTCGAACAGATCGAACAGACCGAACACGAGCAGATTATTTTCTGCAATAACAACGCGGCGGGTCTGAAAGCCATCATCGCCATCCACAACACCGTTCTCGGGCCCGCACTCGGCGGCCTGCGCATGTGGCCCTACGGCTCTGAGCAGGAAGCGCTCGACGACGTGCTGCGCCTGTCGCGCGGAATGACCTACAAGGCGGCGGTGTCGGGTCTGAACCTCGGCGGCGGCAAGTCGGTCATCATCGGCGACCCGCGCAAGGACAAGTCCGAAGCGCTGTTCCGCGCCTTCGGCCGTTTCATCGACAGTTTAAATGGCCGCTACATCACCGCCGAGGACGTCGGCATCGACGTCAACGACATGGAATTCCTGTTCCAGGAGACCAACAACGTCGTCGGTGTGCACCAGGTGCACGGCGGCTCCGGCGACCCGTCACCGTACACCGCCATCGGCACGCTGCAGGGCATCAAAGCCGCACTGCAGAAGAAATTCGGCGACCAGGAGGTCGGCAAGTACAGTTTCGCCGTGCAGGGCGCGGGCCACGTCGGCTACAACCTGATCCGGCTGTTGCGCGACGAGGGCTGCAAGGTGTTCGTCACCGATTTTAACGAGGAGTCGGTCGCCGGGGCCGTGGAACTGGGCGCCGAAGCGGTAGGCCTGGACGAAATCTACGACCTCGACTGCGATGTCTTCAGCCCGTGTGCGCTCGGTGCGGTAATCAACGAGGACACGATCCCGCGTTTCAAGTTCAAGGTGATCGCCGGCGCCGCCAACAACCAGCTCGCCAACGACGAGGCCGGCGAAGAACTGGATGCCCGCGGCATCCTCTACGCACCGGATTATGCCGTCAACGCCGGCGGCCTGATGAACGTATCGATCGAGTTCGAAGGCTGGAACAGGGAACGCGCGCTGCGCATGACCCGCACGATCTACTACAACCTGAGCAAGATATTCAGCATCGCCGAGCGTGACAGCATCGCCAGCTACAAAGCCGCCGACCGGATGGCCGAGGAGCGCATCGAGATCATCGGCAAGCTGAAGCTGCCGCACATGGGCAAACCGCACCGCTTCCCCGGGCGCGAACGCCACGGGCACGCGTGAGCGCCATGGTACAAATGCCGCTGGGTGAGGAGCTGGAGCTTCTGCGCGATAACGTGCGGCGCTTCGCCGACAAGGAAATCGCGCCGCGCGCGGCCGAAATCGACGCCACCAACACGTTCCCGCAGGACCTGTGGCCCAAGCTCGGCGAGCTGGGCCTGCTCGGCATGACGATACCGGAGGAATTCGGCGGCTCCGGCCTCGGCTACCTGGCGCACGTCGTGGCCATGGAGGAAATCTCCCGCGCCTCGGGCTCTGTCGGCCTCTCTTACGGCGCCCATAGCAACCTGTGCATGGACAACCTCAACAAGAACGGCAGCGACGAGCAACGCCGCAAATACCTGCCGCGCCTGTGCAGCGGCGAATGGGTCGGCGCGCTGGCGATGTCCGAAGCCGGCGCCGGTTCCGACGTGGTCGGCTCGATGGCCTGCCAGGCCGTGCCGGACGGCGACCACTGGGTTGCCAACGGCACCAAGATGTGGATCACGAACGGCCCCGAAGCGGACGTCCTGGTCGTCTACATGCGCACCGCGTCGAAAGAGAACGGCTCGGCGAGGATGACCGGTTTCCTCATCGAGAAGGGCATGCCCGGTTTTTCCACCGCGCAAAAACTCGACAAGCTCGGCATGCGCGGCTCCAACACCTGCGAACTGGTGTTCGAGAACTGCCGCATCCCCGCGGACAACGTGCTCGGCGAAGTCAACCACGGCGTGCGCCTGCTGATGAGCGGTCTCAACACCGAGCGGCTGGTGCTCTCAGGGGGGCCGCTGGGCCTGATGCAGGCCAGCCTCGAGCTGGTTATTCCGTACCTGCGCGAGCGCAAGCAGTTCGCGCGGCCGATCGGTTCGTTCGGTATCATGCAGGCCAAGCTGGCCGACATGTACGCGGCCCTGCAGTCTTCGCGTGCTTACGTATACCGCGTTGGCCAGGAATTCGACGCCGGCCGCAGTTCGCGCACCGACGCGGCCGCCTGCCTTTTGCACGCCTCTCGCAGCGCCGTCGCGGTCGCGTTGGAGGCGATCCAGTCGCTCGGCGGCAACGGCTACATCAACGAATACGCGACCGGCCGAATCCTGCGGGACGCCAAGTTGTACGAAATCGGTGCAGGCACCAATGAAATACGTAAAATGCTGATTGGGCGGGAACTGATGTCCGCGTAGCCCGCAGGCGGGTTAGCCGGCAAAGAATTTTTACTACTATCGGAGTTTTGACATGAACAATAAAGTCGTCATCGTCGGTGCCAGGCGCACCCCTATCGGATCGTTCCAGGGTCAGTTTGCCAAAACGCCCGCCGACGAGCTCGGTGCCGTCGCCATCCGCGGCGCCATCGAACAGGCAAGTCTGGACCCGGCCCTCATCGACGATGTGTTGATGGGCTGCGTGCTGCCGGCCGGTGTCGGCCAGGCGCCCGCCCGCATCGCCATGCGCAAGGCCGGCATCCCGACTTCGGCCGGTGCGGTGACGGTGAACAAGGCCTGTGGCTCGGCCATGAAAGCCATGCAGATCGCGCACGACCAGATACTCGCGGGTTCATCGGAAATCGTGGTCGCCGGCGGCATGGAAAACATGACGCTGTCGCCCTACCTGTTGGCGCGGGCCCGCAGCGGCTATCGCATGGGTCACGGCAAGGTGCTGGACCACATGTTCGTCGACGGCCTGGAGAACCCCGACGACCACCAGCCGATGGGTGTCTTCGGCGAGCGCTGCGCAGCCAAGTACCATTTCTCCCGCGCCGAACAGGACGACTTCGCCGTGGCCTCGATCGAGCGCGCCATGCGCGCCATGGGCGGCGAGTTCAAGCACGAGATCACGCCGGTCACGGTCAAGACCCGCCGCGGCGAGGTGGAAGTCAGCGAGGACGAGGAGCCGCCGCGCTGTAATATCGAAAAGATTCCGAACCTGCGCCCGGTCTTCGCCAAGAACGGCACCGTGACCGCGGCGAGTTCGTCGAAGATCTCCGACGGCGCCGCGGCGACCGTGCTGATGACCGCCGACAAGGCCAGTGAACTCGATATCGAGCCGTTGGCGACCATCGTCGCCCACTCCACTTTTTCGCAGGATCCGGAATGGTTCACCACCGCGCCGGTCGGCGCGATCTCCAGGGTGCTGGAAAAAGCCGGCTGGAGCATCGGCGACGTCGACCTGTTCGAGGTCAACGAGGCGTTTGCGGCGGTCACGATGGCCGCCATGCGCGAACACGAAATCGACCACGCCAAGATGAACGTCAATGGCGGCGCCTGCGCGCTCGGCCACCCGATCGGCGCCTCCGGTGCACGCATCGTGGTGACGCTGATCAACGCGCTGGCCCAGCGCGGCCTGAAAAAGGGCGTGGCCGCGCTGTGCATCGGCGGAGGTGAAGCCACCGCGCTGGCAATCGAACTGCCGGCCTGAGACGATGGACGTCATCAAGTCCAGGATCGACACCGCCAGCAAGGGCTTTGCAGCCAACGACGCGCACATGCGCAAACTCGTCGCCGATCTGCAGCAACAACTGGAAAGCGTCAGCCTGGGCGGTGGCGAAAAGGCCTGCCAGAAACATACCGCGCGCGGCAAGCTGCTGCCGCGCGAGCGCATCCGGCAGTTGCAGGACAAGGGCACGGAATTCCTCGAGTTCTCGCCGCTGGCCGCACACGGCATGTACGAAGGCAAGGCGCCAGCGGCCGGCATCATCACCGGCATTGCGCGGGTCAGCGGCTTGGAAGTCGTCATCATCGCCAACGACGCCACCGTCAAGGGCGGCAGTTACCTGCCGATGACGGTCAAGAAACACCTGCGGGCACAGGAAATCGCGCTCGAGAACAACCTGCCGTGCGTCTACCTGGTGGATTCCGGTGGCGCCTACCTGCCGCTGCAGGACCAGGTATTCCCGGACCGCGACCACTTCGGCCGCATTTTCTACAACCAGGCCAACCTGTCGTCCGCCAACATCCCGCAGATCGCGGTGGTCATGGGTTCCTGCACCGCTGGCGGGGCCTATGTCCCGGCCATGAGCGACGAGTCCATCATCGTCAGGAAGCAGGGCACGATCTTCCTCGGCGGGCCGCCGCTGGTCAAGGCCGCCACCGGTGAGGTCGTCGACGCCGAATCGCTCGGCGGCGCCGACGTGCACTGCTCCAAGTCGGGCGTGACCGATCACTACGCGCAGGACGACGCGCACGCGCTGCAACTGGCGCGCGATGCCATCGCCTACCTGAACCGCAACAAGGTCAACCCGCTGGACATGCGCGACTCGGTCAGCCCGGCCTACCCGGTCGAGGAACTCTACGGCATCGTCTCGCACGACACCCGCTATCCGTACAAGGTCATCGAGGTGATCGCCCGCCTCGTCGACGGAAGCGAATTTCATGAATTCAAAGCCCGTTATGGCAAGACCCTGGTCTGCGGCTTCGCCCGCCTGCATGGCTACCCCGTCGGTATCGTCGCCAATAACGGTATCCTCTTCTCTGACAGCGCATTAAAAGGGACACACTTCATACAAATCTGCAACAAGCGCAATATTCCCTTGATATTCCTGCAGAATGTTACCGGCTTCATGGTTGGAAAGGCGTATGAAAATTCCGGAATCGCAAAGGACGGCGCAAAAATGGTGACGGCAGTCGCAACCAGTCACGTGCCCAAGTTCACGGTCATCATCGGCGGCTCTTTCGGCGCCGGCAATTACGCCATGTGCGGCCGCGCCTACCAACCGCGAATGCTGTGGATGTGGCCGAACGCGCGTGTTTCGGTCATGGGCGGCGAGCAGGCCGCCTCGGTACTGGCGACGATCCGCCGCGACGCCCTGGAAGCCGCCGGCAAGAAATGGCCGGAATCCGAGGAAGAGGCCTTCAAGCAACCGATCCGCGACAGCTACGAGGCCGAGGGCCACCCCTACTACGCCACCGCCCGTTTGTGGGACGACGGCGTCATCGACCCGATCGACACGCGCCATGTGCTGGGACTGGCGCTCTCGGCGGCCATGAACGCACCGATCAAGCGCGGCCGACACGGCATCTTCAGGATGTAGCGGGCAGCGGTAAACGGTATGCCAAACGTATTACGCGACCTCGACGACAAGGGCGTGCTGACGCTGACCCTGAACCGGCCGGCGCTGCACAATGCCTTCGACGACGCGACCATACTCGAACTGACCGAGTTGCTGCGCGGGGCCGACGCCGATGAGGACGTGAGGGTCGCCGTCATCACCGGCGCCGGCGCCTGCTTCTCGGCCGGTGCGGACCTGAACTGGATGCGCAGCCTCATCGGCGCCAGCGAGGACGAAAACGTGCGCGACGCGTTGCAACTGGCGGATCTCTTGCGTACGCTGAATTACTTGTCAAAACCCACGATTGCACGCATCAACGGCGCGGCCTTTGGCGGCGGCGTGGGCCTGATCGCCGCCTGCGACATCACGCTGGCGTCCGCCGAAGCCCGCTTCGGTCTGACCGAGGTGCGGCTCGGGCTCGTCCCGGCCGTGATTTCACCGTACGTTTACCGCCGCATCGGCGAGCAGCACGCGCGGCGCTATTTTCTCAGCGGTGAGCGTTTCGACTGCCCGCGGGCGGTGGCCATCGGCCTGGTGCAGGAATGCGTCGAGCCGGCGCAACTGGACACGGCCGTTGGCGCAAGCGTGGCTCACTTGCTCGAGGGCGGCCCCGCAGCGCTGGGCCACGCCAAGCAACTGGCCTTCGCGGTCGCCGGGCACAACGCCGAGTCGCAACGGCAACTGGACGAGCAGACCGCCCGCCTGATCGCCCGCCTGCGGGTATCCGCCGAGGGCCAGGAAGGCCTGGCGGCGTTCCTGGAAAAGCGCAATCCCGATTGGGCCGGCCAGTAATCGGCGGCTGATGACGCTCGCCAGCGACAAGGTCACCGTCGTCGACGTCGGCCCCCGTGACGGTCTGCAGAACGAGCCCGGCGACCTCGCGGCGGCAACCAAGATCGAGCTGATTACCCGCCTGGCCGAATGCGGTCTCGGTGTCATCGAGGCCGGCAGCTTCGTCAGCCCCAGGTGGGTGCCGCAAATGGCCGACTCGGAACAGGTTTTGGGCGCGGTTGCCAAGCAGTTGGGCGGCCGCGGCGTGCGCCTGCCGGTGCTGGTGCCCAACCTCAGGGGCCTTGAACGCGCGCGTGCGGCCGGCGCGGCCGAGATCGCGGTCTTCACGGCTGCCTCGGAAAGCTTCAGCCAACGCAACACCAACTGCAGCATCGCGGAATCGATGGCGCGCCTGGAAGAGGTCATTGCCGCGGCGCGGGAAGCCGGCATGGACGTGCGCGGCTATATCTCCTGCGTACTCGGCTGCCCTTACGAAGGCAGCGTGGATACAGCCGTGGTGGTCAGCCTGGCAGAGCGGCTGACGGCCGCCGGCTGTTTCGAGGTGTCGCTCGGCGACACGATCGGCACCGGCACCCCGGCCGCGGCCCGGACCCTGGTGGAGACGGTCGCGCGCAGCGTACCGGCGCGTCAACTCGCGCTCCATTTTCATGACACTTACGGCCAGGCCCTCGCCAACCTGCTGGCCTGCCTGGAAACCGGGGTGCGCACCGTCGACGCCTCGGTGGCGGGACTCGGGGGCTGCCCGTACGCCCGCGGCGCCAGCGGTAATGTCGCCACCGAGGACGTGGTGTACATGCTGCACGGGCTCGGTCTCGACACCGGAATCGACCTGGCGGCGCTGGCCCGCACCGGCGGCTGGATATCGCAACAACTCGGGCGCCGCAACAACAGCCGCGCAGGCACGGCGCTCAGCACCCAACAGGAGAAGTCCGAATGAATTTCTTGAAGGAGCAATCGATATGCAATTGAATCAGGTCAAGGCCGTCATCAGCGGCGGTGTTTCCGGTCTGGGTCTGGCGGTGGCGCGCAAGGTCGTGGCCGGCGGCGGCGAGGCGGCACTACTGGACATCAACGACCAGGCCGGCGCCGCGGCGGAACAGAAACTCGGCGACGCGGTCCGCTATGTCCACACCGACGTGTGTTCTGAAAAGGCCGTCGAGGACGCCATCGCCCAGGCTGTCACGCAGATGGGCACGGTCAACGTGGCGGTGAGCTGCGCCGGTGTCGTCGGCGCCGGCCGGGTGCTGGGCCGCGAAGCGCCGATGGCGCTGGATTATTTCTCGAAAGTGATCCAGGTCAACCTCGTCGGTTGCTTCAACCTCGGCAAGACGGCGGCCGCGGTGATGGCCAACAACGAACCCGATGCAGGCGGCGAGCGCGGCGTCATTATCAGCACCGCATCGGTCGCGGCCTACGAGGGCCAGATCGGACAGGCGGCCTATTCCGCGTCCAAGGCCGGAATCGTCGGCATGACGCTGCCGATGGCACGCGAATTGGCCCGC
Source organism: uncultured Gammaproteobacteria bacterium (assembly GCA_963774415.1). Lineage (GTDB taxonomy): Bacteria > Pseudomonadota > Gammaproteobacteria > Xanthomonadales > SZUA-36 > SZUA-36. The sequence goes on from CAVZEU010000007.1 coordinate 144,529, forward strand.
ATCGGCATACGGGTCATGACGATCGCGCCCGGTGTTTTCCTGACGCCGATGGTCGGCGGCATGCCTGACCACCTGCAGGAGTCACTGGCGGCGTCGGTCCCGTTCCCGGCGCGGCTCGGCAAAACGGAGGAATTTGCTGAATTGGCGGCGCATATCATGGAAAATAGTTACCTCAACGGAGAAACCATCCGCCTGGATGGTGCCGTGAGACTGGCGCCGAAATAGGAAAATTACATGGAGACATTTGCCGAAGTCAGACAGCACGTGATGGAGCACCACGAACTGTTCCTGGACGAGCCCTTTCAAATCGCATTCGATTACGCCATGCCGGACGATGAACGCAAGCAAAGCATCTTCCTGGCCGAAATCAAGGCTTCCGACAACCGCCGCTACCTGCGCGTGGAAACGCTGATCTGCCCGCTGGAACACTTCGACGCCGAAAAATGCCTGCGGATCAACCTGATCCTGAGGGTCGGCTACCTGGCGGTGGGAGACCTGGAAGGCACGCCCTATATCAAGATGTGTGAGAATATGGCCTACAGCGCCCTGAACGGGGAGGAACTGGAATACGTGATCCAGCGCCTGGCGCCGATGGCCGACCGGATGGAGGAGACACTGGAGGAGGACGGCGATTTCAACTGACGAGACTCAACTACATTCATCGGCAGGCGCGAGGGTGTGTTAACGCCATAGGAAACCCCATCGACACTGGCGATCAATCTGCAGGGGAAGACGCACTCTGCACGGCTTGCCTGCCCGCTTTGCACTTCCAAAGCTGCGCATCCGCATGGTATTGAGAGGCCCTGATTATGGACAGCATTACGAATTATTTCAGCAACGCGAATCTACTCGAACTTTTGACCAACGGCCTGATCAGTCTGGTAATCGCACTGGTCATCTTCCTGATCGGGCGCTGGATCGCCGGCCTGACGCAAAGGGGCCTGTCCTCTCTATTGCGCAAGCGCAGTGTCGACGAGGTGCTGGTCACCTTTCTCGGTAACATCGTTTATATCCTGATCCTCATCGCCGCGACGGTGGCCGCGATCGACAAGCTGGGTATCCCGGCCGCGTCCTTCCTAACCATCATCGGCGCCGCCGGCCTGGCTATCGGCCTGGCGCTGAAAGACTCGCTGGCCAATTTCGCATCCGGCGTGATGCTGGTGCTGTTCCGGCCGTTCACCAAGGGGGACTGGGTCGATGCCGGCGGTGTCTCGGGCACGGTACAGGAAGTCCGGCTGGTCAGCACCACGCTGACGACCGGTGACAACAAGCTGGTCATCGTGCCCAATGCGCTGATGTACCAAAGCACGATCACGAACTACTCGGCCAATGCTACGCGCCGCATCGACCTGGTGATCGGCGTCGGCTACGACGACGACCTGAAAGTCGCCGCCGACGTGCTCGCCAAGGTCTGCCATGAGCACCGGGGCGTACTCGACGAACCGCCCACCAAGATATTCGTCACCAACCTCGGCGACAGCAGCGTCGATTTCGTGGTCAGGCCGTGGGTCAAGAGCGTCGACTACTGGACCGTGCGCGCGGAGATCCTGGAAAACGCCAAGGTCGCCCTCGAAGCGGCCGGCTGCAACATTCCCTACCCGCAAACCGATGTGCACCTGCACCAGCAGAGTGCCGACTGAATCAGAGCCGGCAGCGACGCACGCTGACGGCCGTGAAAGGAGATTTAAATGGCAAACGAAGGCTATCATGAACCCATTTCCGAACTGAACGACGAGACCCGCGACATGCACCGCGCGATCACGTCGCTGATGGAAGAGCTCGAGGCGATGGACTGGTACAACCAGCGGGTGCAGGCCTGTACGGACCCGGCGCTCAAGGCGATCCTGGAACACAACCGCGACGAGGAAAAAGAGCACGCCGCGATGCTGCTGGAATGGATCCGCCGGCGCGACACCACGCTGGAGCACGAACTGAAGGACTACCTCTTCACCGACAAGCCCATCGCGCATAAGTAGCCTGATGCTGCCGTAACCGGACGGGCACCTTGCTGATCGACCGGACCGGAATCGGGGATGCATTGCACAGGCCCTCCGCGTGGGTTCTCGTTGCAGTCAACCTCGGGCTGATCTTCGGCGTCGTCGCCTGGGGCTGGCGGGTCTTCGACATCGTCTTCCTGTACTGGGCGGAAAACCTGGTCATCGGCGTGATCAACGTGCTGAAAATGATCACCGCCAGTCCCGTCGGCGGTCTCCAGGGAAGCGGTCCAGGCTTCGCCGCGCAGAGCGTCGCCGGCAACGCCATCAAGTTCTTCCTGGTGCCGTTCTTCATCGTCCACTACGGCGGCTTCTGCTATGGGCACGGCATTTTCATATTCTCCATTTTCCGTGACAACAGCTTCGCCGAAGGGGTCAGCGACATCCAGCACGCCGGGCAACTGCTGACCGGCAACATGCTCCTCGCGGTCTCGCTGCTGGCCGCCAGCCACCTGTTTTCGTTCCTCCGCAACTACCTCCTGGGCGGCGAATACCGCAACACCAACGCGGCGGCGCTGATGATGCGCCCCTACGGCCGGATCGTCGCTCTGCACATCACGATTATCTTCGGCGGGTTCCTGGCGATGACGCTCGGCAGCCCGCTCGGGCTGTTGGTCATTTTGATGCTGCTGAAAACGGGTGTGGACCTCGGCATGCACACCTCGGAGCGAAAGAAATTGCAGGGTCTATAATTACGAGGGAGAACCCCCGGAGGAGAAGACCATGAATAAACAATTTCTCATTTCATCACTCGTCATGTTTATCGCCACCCTGCTGTTCGGCTTCGCCATCCACGCGGTACTGCTCGGAGGCGACTATGCGGCCTTGCCGAACCTGTACCGCCCGGATACGGATTCACAAAATTACACGCTGTACATGTTGCTGGCGCACCTGTTGATGGGTATCGGCCTGACCTGGGTCTACCGCATGGGGCGCGACGATTCGCCCTGGCCTGGCCAGGGACTGCGCTTCGGGCTGGCCATGGTGGTTTTGATCACGGTGCCGACCTACATGATTTATTATGCCGTGCAGCCGATGCCGGAAACGCTGGCGGTCAAGCAGATCCTTCTGGAAACGCCGGCGATGCTGGTGCTGGGCCTGTTGGTCGCCGCGCTCAACCGTCAACCGCGCCCGGAGCCGGCTGCCGGCCACAACGATTAACCGCTGTCGGAGCCGGGCGCCGGGGCAGTTTGCCCTGACACCCTGCTCTGACCCGAACCTGATAAGGAGTCTTCAATGAAATCACGAGCCGCGGTCGCCTTCGAAGCCGGTCAGCCGCTGGAAATTGCCGAGGTCGACGTGCAGGGCCCGAAGGACGGTGAAGTGCTGATACGCCTCGTCGCCACCGGTGTCTGCCACACGGACGCCTACACCTTGTCCGGCGCCGACCCCGAAGGTATCTTTCCGTCCATTCTGGGTCACGAGGGCGGCGCCACCGTCGAGGAAGTCGGCAAAGGCGTGACCAGCGTCAAACCCGGTGACAACGTCATCCCGCTTTATACGCCCGAGTGCGGCGAGTGCGAATTCTGCCGCTCCGGCAAGACCAACCTGTGCCAGAAAATCCGCGTCACGCAGGGTCAGGGGCTGATGCCGGACGGCACCTCGCGCTTTTCGCTGGACGGCGACACCATCTATCACTACATGGGCACCTCGACGTTTTCGGAGTACACCGTGGTGCCCGAAATCTCGGTCGCGAAAATCAATCCGGAAGCGCCGCTGGACAAGGTCTGCCTGCTCGGCTGCGGCATCACCACCGGCATCGGCGCCGTGCTCAACACCGCCAAGGTCGAGGCGGGCGCCACGGTGGCGGTATTCGGCCTCGGCGGTATCGGCCTCAGCGTGATCCAGGGCGCGGTCATGGCCGAGGCCTCGCGCATCATCGCGATCGATCTCAACCAGGACAAGTTCGAAATGGCGCGCATGCTGGGCGCGACCGACTTCGTCAACCCGGCCGATTACGACGAGCCCATCCAGGACGTGATCGTCGAGTTGACCAACGGCGGCGTGGACTATTCCTTCGAATGCATCGGCAACACCAAGGTCATGCGCTCCGCGCTGGAATGCTGCCACAAGGGCTGGGGCGAGTCGGTCATCATCGGCGTGGCCGGCGCCGGCGAGGAAATCTGCACGCGGCCGTTCCAACTCGTCACCGGCCGGGTCTGGCGCGGTACGGCCTTCGGCGGTGTGCGCGGACGCAGCGAACTGCCCGGTTTCGTCGACAACTACATGGACGGCAAAATCAACATCGACGACATGGTGACCCACACGATGCCGCTGGAGGATATCAACCGCGCCTTCGATCTGATGCACGAAGGCAAGAGCATCCGCTCGGTGGTGATATTCTGAGGGATTCGATATGGGCGCACTGACCGAAATCGCGCGCAGCCGCGCCTTTGACGGTGACCAGGTCCGTTTCCGCCATCGCTCGGGTACGCTCGACTGCGACATGACCTTCGGGGCTTTCCTGCCGCCGCAGGCAGCCACGGAGCCGCGGCCGGTGCTGTACTGGCTGTCCGGGCTGACCTGTACCGACGAGAACTTCGCCATCAAGGCCGGCGCGCAGCGCACGGCTGCGGAACTGGGCCTGGTCATTGTTTGCCCCGACACCAGCCCGCGCGGCACCGACCTCCCCGGCGAGCACGAGGATTGGGATTTCGGCTCCGGCGCCGGTTTTTACGTCAATGCCACCGAGACGCCCTGGTCAGCACACTACCGCATGTACGACTACGTTACGCGGGAACTGCCCGCACTGGTCGAGGCCGGGTTGCCGGTCACCGACCAGCGCAGCGTCAGCGGCCACTCGATGGGCGGACACGGCGCACTGATATGCGCGCTGAAGGACCCCGACCGTTATGCCTCGGTCTCCGCCTTCGCGCCAATCTGTCACCCGTCGGTGACGCCGTGGGGCATGAAGGCCTTCAGTCACTACCTCGGCGACGACCGCAACGCGTGGCTGCCGTGGGACGCCACGCACCTCGTCGGCAAGGCGAAAAAGCAGCTGCCGATCCTCATCGACCAGGGCACGCAGGACGAGTGGCTGGGCCAGGAACTGAAACCAGGCAGCCTGGAGCAGGCCTGTATCTGCACGCACCACCCGCTCGAGGTGCGTATGCAGGAAGGTTACGATCACGGCTACTACTTCGTCAGCACCTTCATCGCCGAGCACCTGCGCTACCACGCCAGGGCGCTGGGAATTTTGGGCTAGCCTGGCGGCGAGCGCCCGCGTCAATCCGGTGATGGAGTTCGCGGCTAGCCCTTCAACTCCGCCAGCAACAGCCGCAGCCTGAGACCGACCGAAGTCGAATAGCCGACAGAGCGGCTGGCAATCCGGCCGTCGGCACCAATCACGAAATAGGTCGGATAAGCGTGTATGTGCCAGTCACGAAAGGTTTTCGCGGTGCCGAGCATGACCGGCAGGTGCACACCGGTCCCTTCAATAAAGGCACGAACCTCGCCGGGATCGCTGTAATCAAGCGCAACCGCGCGCGCCCAGGCAACACGATCACCCCTCACCAGCTCGTCCAGGTTGCCGATGCTGTGGCGGCAATAAAAGCACCAGGGCGCAAAGAAGTACACGACGCCCACCTGCCCCGGCTCGATGGGCCGGTCGGCTTTCATGTCGTCGAGCCAGGCGAGATCCAGCGCCGGCGCCGGACCCGAGGAAGGCAGGTTTCTCGCCTGCCAGGCGTTGATCAGCACGAACACCAGGATCAACAGCGCCGTGTCGAACACGAGCGCGGCCCATTTGTTGGCGCGCAGCGCCTGCCAGCGTCCTTTCACGCCCCGGCCTGCGTCAGCCATCGTCGCCCCACAGCAGGCGATCGACGGCGCCGCGGTAGCCGTAACGCTCGAGGTCGATCTTGCCATTCAAGAACACCACGCCCTCGCTTTCCAGGCGTTCCTTTTGCGCCTGGAAGCCGCCGGAATCCTGCGGCAACGAAATCCTGCCCTGGGCATTGACGACGCGGTGCCAGGGCAGTTTCAGACGCCGGGGCGCCCGCCGCAGGGCCTGGCCGACGCGACGCGCCGCACCGGGCAGGCCAGCGAGGCGCGCCACTTCGCCGTAGGTCAGCACGTGGCCAGGCGGGATCTCGCCGACGACTTTCCAGACGCTCCTGTACCAGCCTTGCTGGTTGCCTTGGCCGGGCTTGTCCGCCGCCTTCATATCAGGTACATCCTCCGGTCGCTTACTTTCACGTACCATCGAGCCGCGTGAAAAGGTAGCATGTTACGCAATTTCAATACACCGGGGACCAAGATGACACAAGAAGCCGACACCCGATTCAGGCGCGAGGCCCAACTTGGCAGCCACGACTACGGCCTCGCCTGCGAGGTCATCGACGCCGCCAGGGTCTGCCACGTAGGTTTTAGCCTGGAGGGCCAGCCTTATGTCGTACCGATGGCCTGCGCGCGCCTGGACAACGAGTTGTTGCTCCACGGTTCGGTGGCCAGCCGCCTGGTCAAGACCCTGTCCGCTGGGCTGCCCTGCTGTGTGACCGTGACCCATTTCGACGGTCTCGTATATGCGCGCTCGTCCTTTCACTCGTCGATGAACTACCGCTCGACGATGGTGTTCGGAACAGCCAGGGCCGTAGTCGACGAGGATGAAAAACGCCGCCGCCTGCACGCGCTGGTGGATCACCTGATGCCGGGCCGGCGCGCCGAGTTGCGGTCATCGACCCGCAAGGAACTGAACGCCACCACGCTGCTTTCGCTGCCGATCGAGGTGTTCAGCACGAAGTGCCGGACCGGACCGCCGGAAGACCCGAAAGGCGATTTGTCACAACCCGTCTGGGCGGGCGTGGTGCCGTTCGCGCTCGTGCCGGGGGAGCCCGAGGATGCCCCGGACCTGCTGCCGGGAATCGAACGCCCGGACTATTTGTAACGGAACTGTATTATCCCGTCATCCCCTACATCGGCGAACGCGGGGATGACAGGACTACAGGGGCGGCGCCGGGTGACCGCGGTCGCGGCCGTGCATCCGTCGGGAACGGATGCCGAGCGCGAAGGGTTGCCTTGAGCGTGCCACGCATGGGGTTGCCCGGCGGCGTCCCGATGTCAATACGGGGTCGGAGTCGTTACTCTGACCCTTTGCTCCGACCCCCTTTGCCCCCGCTGGCGGCCCGCTGCGCGGCCGCCAGCATGCCGCGCAGGATGTTGATCTCGTTCTGGTCCGGCCGGGCGCGATTGAACAGGCGTCTCAACCGCATCAGCAAACGCTTGGGTTGGGCCGGATTCAGAAATTCGATATCGAGCAGGGTTTGCTCGAGGTGCGTGTAAAACAGCTCCATCTGGCCGGCGTCGACCGTGATCCGCTGCTGGATGGCGGCTGCACCCGGGTTGCCGGAGAGCGCCGCCATGCGCAGTTCGTAGGCCACGACCTGCACCGCCTGGGCCAGGTTCAGTGAGCCGTACTCGGGGTTGGTTTCGATGTGCACGAGCTGATGACAGCACTGCATCTCGGCATTGGTCAGGCCGTAACTTTCGCGGCCGAAGAGGATGGCCACGTCCAACCGACCGGGCTCTGCCAACGCCTTCTCCGCGGCTTCCCTGACGTCCATTTGCGGCATCGGCAGGCTGCGCAACCGCGCACTGGTTCCGAGTACGAGCGAACAACCCTCGAGCGCGGCTTCCAATGTCTCGTGCCGTACCGCCCGCTGCAGCAAATCGTCGGCGCCCGAAGCCATCGCGGTCGCGTCGGCGCTGGGGAACGTTTTCGGTGTGACCAGGTGCAGCCGCGCCAGGCCCATGACCTTCATGGCCCGGGCCGCCGCGCCGATATTGCCGGGATGGGTGGTATTGATCAGCACAACGCGAATGCGTGACAAAGCGGCTGCCACGCGTGCCCCGCTTCTGTTATCCTGTGCCGCCTTCCCGCTCATTGTTGAATGACCATGGCCCATCCCGTCCTGAATATCGCAATCGGCGCCGCCCAGATCGCCGGCGACCTGATGCGCCGTGAACTGCCCCGGCTGGCGACCATCCCGGTCGCACGCAAGGCCAGGCACGATTACGTCAGTGAAATCGACAAAACCTGCGAGGCGGAGATTGTACGTGAAATTAAGCGCTTTCACCCGGATCACGCCTTTCTCGGCGAGGAAGGCGGGCGTGAAGGTGAGAGCGACTTTGTCTGGATCATCGATCCGCTCGACGGCACCACCAACTATTTACACGGCATACCGCACTTTGCGGTATCGATCGCCCTGCAAGTCAAGGGCCGCACGGAGCACGCCGTCGTCTACGACCCGGTCCGCGACGAAATTTTCAGTGCCAGCCGCGGCCGCGGAGCCCTTTTGAACAACACCCGCATGCGGGTCTCCGACCGCGTTTCGCTGGAAAGCGCCATCGTCGCGACCGCCTTCCCGTTCCGGCGTCGCGGCATGATGCCGGTCTACACCGGGATATTCAGCGACGTTTACCGCAAGATCGAAGACATTCGCCGCTGCGGCGCGGCCGCCTTGGACCTGGCCTGGGTTGCTGCCGGCAGGCTGGACGGCTATTTCGAGATCGGTCTCGAGCCATGGGACCTGGCGGCCGGAACGCTGCTGGTGCGCGAAGCAGGCGGCGTCGTCACCGATTTCAGCGGCGGTGACCAGGTGGAGACCTCGGACTCCGTGCTGGCCGCCCCGTACAAGCTGATCACGCCGCTGCGCCGGATCATCGAACCGCGCTGGGCGAAGGCCAAAAAATGATGGGGTCTCGACGCCGGCGCCGGGCTGGACTGAAGGTCATAGCCGACGCTATGGCCGGGCGTCGACCTTGGCGCCTTCCTTCTCGACCTCGATCAAGTCGTACTTGCTGACCCCGAGCATCAGCAGGACCGTACTGGCGACATAGATCGAGGAGTAGGTACCGATGACGATACCGACCACCAGCGTGAAGGCGAAGCTGTTGATGATCTGGCCGCCGATGAAATACAGCGTGATCAGCACGATCAGTGTCGTCGACGAGGTCATGATCGTGCGCGACAGGGTTTCGTTGATGGAGCTGTTGACCACGTCGACCGGCTGCCGCTTGCGGTAACGCGGAAAGTTTTCGCGGATACGGTCAAAGACCACGATCGTATCGTTCAGGGAATATCCGACGACCGCCAAGAGGGCCGCCACCACCGTCAGGTCGAACTCGACCTTGAAGAACGACAGCACACCCATCGTGATGATGACGTCGTGGATCAGGGCCGCGACCGCGCCGACCGAAAAGCGCCACTGGAATCGGAACATGACGTACAGGAATACGCCGGCCATCGCGTAGATGACCGCCAGGATGCCCTGCTCCGCCAACTCGTCACCCACCTGCGGGCCGACGAACTCGACCCGGCGCATGACGACCTTGCCGTCGACACCCTTGTTCAGGGCCGACAGCACGCGCGTCGACAATTGCGCGCTGCTTTCCTTGTTCTTGCTCGGCGGTACGCGCACGACGATATCGGAGGCCGCGCCGAAAGTCTGCACGATGGCGTTATCGAAACCGGCCGCGTCCAGGTTGTTGCGAACATCACGGGTGTCGGGTGCGCTCGGATAGCTGACCTCGATCAGCGTACCGCCGGTGAAGTCGAGCCCGAAGTTCAATCCCCTCGCGACCAGGGAAATAATGGCCAGGAGGATCAGCGTCGCGGAGAAGACCAGGGCCACCCGGCTCTGCTTCATGAAATCGATGTTGGTTTTGCGGCTCAGTATTTTCATTTCAATTCCTCAAATGGCCAGTTTCCTGACACGCTTTTTGCCGCCGTAAATCAGGTTCACGATCGCGCGGGTACCCATGATCGCCGTGAACATCGAGGTCACGATACCGAGCGTCAGCGTCACCGCGAACCCCTTGATCGGACCGGTACCGAACAGGAACAGCACGAAGGCCGCGATCAACGTCGTGATGTTGGCGTCCGCGATCGTCGAGAAGGCCTTTTCATAACCGGCGCGGATACTGGCCTGCGGTGTATTCCTGTTGCGCAACTCTTCGCGAATTCGCTCGAAAATCAGCACGTTGGCGTCCACCGCCATGCCCACGGTCAGCACGATACCGGCGATACCCGGCATCGTCAGGGTGGCGCCGAGCATCGACAGGAGCGAGATCAGCAGCACCAGGTTGGCGAAAAGCGCGACATTGGCGACCAGGCCGAACACCTTGTAGTAAAAACCCATGAACAGCAGCACGAGCACGAAACCGATGACGACCGACTCGAAGCCCTGGGCGACGTTGTCGGCGCCCAGGCTCGGACCCACGGTGCGTTCCTCGACGATCTGCATCGGCGCGGCCAGCGCGCCGGCGCGCAGCAGCAGGGCCAACTGGGTGGCTTCCTGGATCGATGCCAGGCCGGTGGTCTGGAAACGCTTGCCGAAGGGCTCACGCACGACCGCCACGGAGATCACGTCTTCGATCTTCTTGCCGCCCGGTTTCTGTTCAATATAAACCACCGCCATGCGGTTGCCGACATTCTTGCGGGTAAAGTCCAGCATGCGCTTGGCGCCGACGCCATCCAGCGTGACGTTGACCGACGGCTCTCCGGTGCGCTGGTCGAAAGAACCGGAAGCCCCGATCAACTGGTCACCCGACACGATCAGGCGCTTCCTCAGCAGTATGGGGTTGCCCCGCTGGTCCTTGTACAGGCGGTCTTCCGGCGGTATACGGCCCGTTTGCTGAGCCGTTAACGGGTCGCTGGTCTCGTCCACGGCGCGGTATTCCAGGGTCGCCGTCGCGCCGATGATCTTCTTGGCGGCGACGGTGTCCTGCACACCGGGCAGTTCCACGACGACGCGGTCTGCGCCCTGCTGCTGGATGATGGGTTCCGCCACGCCGAGTTCGTTGACACGGTTTCTCAGCGTGGTGATGTTTTGCTTCAGCGCGGTCTGCTGCATCTCGACCAATTGTTTCTCATTCACCGTCGCAGAGATGCCGAAGGTCTTGCCCGGCGGCAACTCGGTGACGTTGAGGCCCTGCAGGCTCTGGTCCGTGCGCAGCAGGTTCATGGTCTTGTCGCGGTCCTCCGCGCTGCGCAACTGCGTCAGCACCCCCTTGCCTTCGTGGCGCACTGACACGTAACGGATGCCTGCAGCGCGCAGGGCCGCGCGGATATCGTCGGTGTAGCGGTCGAGTTGCTGGTTACGCGCGGTATCCATATCGACCTGCATCAGGAAATGCACACCGCCCTGCAGGTCCAGGCCCAGCGTCATCGGTTTGGCGCCGACCGCTCGCAACCAGGCCGGGGTGGCATGCGCCAGGTTCAGCGCCACGACGTATTGATCGCCGAGTTCCTTGCGCAGCACTTCGGCGCCCCTGATCTGGTCTTCGGTACTGCTCATGCGGTAGAGCAGGCGATTGCCGTTTCGTTCCCGGCTGGCGTACCGGATGTTCGCGGCGGCCAGGTCGCTGTCGATGTCGGTGGTCAGGTTCGCCGGCAGTTCGAAGCCGCGCGACGAGGTAATTTGCAGCGCGGGGTCTTCGCCATACAGGTTCGGCAAGGCGTACAGCGTGCCGATGAGGACGGCGCAAAGGATCAGCAGGTATTTCCAGAGTGGATACTGGTTCATGGATCAGTCTCGAATAATGGTTGGCTGGCGGATCAGGCCGACTTGAGCGTCCCTTTCGGCATGACGTTGGCAACCGACTGGCGCTGCAGCTTGACCTCCACGCCAGCGGCCAGTTCCACCGTGACGAAGGAGTCACTGAGATCCGTGATTCGCCCGAGCAGACCGCCGTTGGTCACGACCTCGTCACCCTTGGCGAGTTCTGCCACCAGTTTGCGGTGCTCCTTGGCGCGCTTGGTCTGCGGGCGGATCAGCATGAAGTAGAAGACCGCCACGATGATGATCAACGGTAAAAAACTGGCCAGACCGCCGGATGCGCCGGCGCCGCCCTGTGCATAGGCGTTGGAAATGAAGAAATCCATAATCGTCTCTCTACTTTGTCGGTTGCGTGTTCTCTAGCGGTTCTATCGGTTTATTCAGCCACGTGTAGCCGCCTGGAAAGGCCCCGCCATTCCCTGCCAGTCCCGCCTTGCGTGGCAGCCACGGGCCGCCGCTGAAGGCTCCACTCATTACGATGCAGTACACTGTTGGGGCCCAGCGATCGGTTTTCAAACGAACCGTTGGCGCCCAACCGGCGATTATAAGCCATGCCGCCGGAGAAAACCGCAAGCGATCTGCATGTTGCCGTCAATCCGGCCCGCTCCGGTAACGCTCCAGAAAGCGCCTGACGAACGTTTCCAGGCTGCCGTTTTCGATCGCGGCGCGGATTCCCGCCATCAGTTGCTGGTAAAAATAAAGGTTGTGGATCGTCGCCAGTTGCGGCCCCAGCATCTCCCTGCAGCGGTCGAGGTGTTTCAGGTAGGCCCGCGAATAGTGCCGGCAGGTATAGCAACCGCAGTCCTCGTCCACCGGCCCCGTGTCGAGCGTGTAGCGCGCGTTGCGGACCTTCAGGACACCGCGGCTGGTGAAGTAATAGCCGTTGCGGGCGTTACGGGTCGGCATGACGCAGTCGAACATGTCCACGCCCTCGCGAACCGCGGCGATGATATCTTCGGGGCGGCCGACGCCCATCAGGTATCGCGGCTTGTCGGCGGGCAGTTCCGGCACGGTTTCCGCCAGTACCCGTTCGCGCTCCTCCTCGGTCTCACCGACCGACAGCCCGCCGATCGCGTAGCCGTCGAAACCGATGGCCTCGAGTGCCTCCGCCGAGCGCTTGCGCAGAGCGCCGAACATGCCGCCCTGGACGATGCCGAAAAGCGCGGAGCCGTTGTCGGTGTGGGCCTTTTTGCAACGCTCGGCCCAGCGCATCGACCGTTCCATCGACGCCTTGGCCTGTTGCTCCGTGGCCGGGTACGGCGTGCACTCGTCGAAGCACATGACGATGTCCGCGCCGAGCGCGGCCTGCACGTCCATGGACTCCTCGGGCCCCAGAAATACGCGGGCGCCGTCGACGGGCGAGGCGAACGCGACCCCTTGCTCGTCGATCTTACGCCGTTCGGCCAGGCTCCAGACCTGGAAGCCGCCGGAGTCGGTCAGTATCGGCCCCGGCCAGTGCATGAACGCGTGCAGCCCGCCGTGGGCCCGGATCACGTCCATACCCGGGCGCAGCATCAGGTGGAAGGTATTGCCCAGCAGGATTTCGGCGCCGCTGTCGCGGACCGCCTCGGGGGTCATCGCCTTGACCGTGCCGTAGGTACCCACCGGCATGAACGCCGGGGTTTGCACCGTGCCCCGCTCGAAGGCCAGTTGCCCCCTGCGGGCCTTGCCGTCGCTGCCGACGACTTCAAAGCGCATTTGGGCGAACCTGCATACCGCGCCGGTGTTGCGAATGATGGCGCCGGGCCGGACCGAAGGTCTTAGCCATCGCCAGGGCCTGAGGGAAGCTCAAGCCCGGGCGCGGCTGAACATGCCGGGGCCGCAAGAGGGCCTGCGCCGAGTAAATGGCGCTGTAAGTCATGAAAGAACACATAAAGCTAATATCAAACTGTTTCATGCCATTAGGTGAGGCGCAGGCTCGACCGGTGCGGTATGCAGGCAAACCCGGATCCCGAACCAGTATTGCGGATGATGGTGCCGTACAGGCGTTGGCTGGACGCCGAGATGGACCGAGACTCATAGCCGCCGCTATGGGCCGAGGGAAGCTCAAGACCAGGCGCGGCTGAACAAGCCAGGGCCGCAATAGAACTTGGGCCGGGGAATGCGCGCACCAATCCGGCGAATAATGAATATAAGCCGAAATTACGTTTATTCATATAGCTGTGTGAGGCACAGGTTCGACGGGTGCGGGATCCGGGTTAAACATGAGCCGCGACCATGACCCGTTTGCCGTAGCGCAGTTGCTCATAAGCATCGGCCGGCGGCTTCAGCACGCTGACGTCGGCAAACCCGACCTTTTGCAAAGTCCACAACAGGGCCTCGAGGCTGGGCACCAGGCAAATGCCGGTCACGCTGGCCTCGGGCCCGTGTGTATCGGCAGTTTCGTCGATAATCCCGAAGCTGCCCTTGAGCGGCCGCACGAAACGGTAACTGCCATAGTCGACGAGACCGCTGAGCCCGGGCACCACCTGCGTTTCGATCAGGCAGACGCCCTTGCACAGCGTGTGCGCGAGGCGCAGGGCGCCGACCGGGTTTTCCAGGTGGTAGAGCAGGCCAAGCATCAGTACCAGGTCGAACTTGCCCTGGCGTTGCGCGTCCAGGTCGAAGATATCCGCCTGCTGGAATTGCACCTGCTCCAGGCCGTAGATCTCGGCCATCAGGCGGCTGTCGTCCACGTGCGAATGGCGCGCATCGATGCCCAGCACCGAGGCGAAGCCCAGTTGCGCCGTCTTCAGCGAGAAATAGCCCTGGTGACAGGCCAGGTCCAGCGCTTTCAGCTTCGCGTAATTGCCGCCGAACACGTTTTCGACATGCTGGGACAGCATGCGCCAGCGGGTCGCGTGGATCGCGTCCAGTTCGCCATCGTGGTAACTGGCGGTGCGCTGCCCGCCGGGCAGATCGAAGGTGTAGAACCACTCCTTCGCCAGCGCCTGGCTGACCAGTTCGGAGATCTTGCTATCGGCCATCCGGCCCTCCGAAAGCTAAAAAACCCAAAAGGTATTCTGACATCGTTGCCCCTATGCCACCAGCATCGCGTCGCCGTAACTGTAGAAGCGGTAACGCTCGCGGACCGCGTGCCGATAGGCGGCGAGCGTCTGCCGGTGACCGGCAAAAGCGCAGACCAGCATCAGCAATGTGGACTCCGGCAGGTGAAAATTCGTGATCAGCGCGTCCACGGCGCGAAACTCGTAAGGCGGATATATGAACAGGCGGCTTTCGCCGGCAAAAGGCTGCAGCGACCCGTTTTGCGCCGCGGTTTCGAGGCTGCGCACCGCGGTCGTGCCAACCGCGATCACGCGGCCGCCGTGGGCGCGGCATTCGGAAACGGCATCGCAGGCGGCGAAGGGCACCTGCAGCCATTCGGCGTGCATGCGATGCTGTTCGACTTCGTCGGCCCGCACCGGCTGGAAGGTTCCCGCGCCGACGTGCAGCGTGACGAAAGTCGAACGCACGCCCTGGTGGTGCAGTTGCTCGAGCAAGGCCTCGTCAAAATGCAGGCCGGCGGTCGGTGCGGCCACCGCACCCGGCACCTCGGCATACACGGTCTGGTATCGGCGCCGGTCGCGCTCCGTGTCCGGACGCCGAATATAAGGCGGCAACGGCATGTGCCCGAATCGCGCCAACATTTCCATCAACCCAAGCCCTTGTGCCCGCAGGCGGAAGAACTCCCCTTCACGCCCCACCACCCTGAGTTCGATGCCTTCAGCCAGCAGCAACGCGGTGCCGGCGCGCGGTGATTTGCTGGCGCGCACCTGCGCCAGGCACTCCTGCGGACCGAGCAAACGCTCCAGCAGCACTTCCGCGCGCCCGCCGCTGGCTTTCTTCGCAAACAGCCGCGCCGGGATCACCCGCGTATTGTTGAACACCAGCAGGTCTCCCGGCCGCAACAAGGCGGGCAAATCGACAAACTGCCGATCCCGCACTTCACCCGTACGCCGATCGAGGCAAAGCAAACGGCTCGCGCTGCGCTCTTCCAGCGGCGCCTGCGCGATTAACTCGGGCGGCAACTCGTAATTGAATTCTGCGCGTTTCATCCGTGACATTATCCTTTAAATACGCGCCCGGCCAAACCATAATGATCCCCCGCAACGATCCAGGAGCAGACATGCAAGACGGCCTCGCCACCGCGCGCGAACTGGACCAGCGTGACCCGCTGCGCGCCTACCGCGACAGATTCCTGTTTCCCAGACACCGCGACGGCACCGACCAGTTGTACTTTTGCGGCAACTCGCTGGGCCTGCAGCCCAAGGGCCTGGCCGCCGTCATGAACCGGGAATTGCGTCACTGGCATGAACTGGCCGTCGAAGGCCATTTTATCGGCGACAACCCGTGGACGCGTTATCCGCAGCGATTACAGAAGCGATTGGCCGCGCTGGTCGGAGCCAGCCCCGCCGAGGTCGCGATCATGAACACGCTGACGGTCAACCTGCACCTGCTGCTGATCAGTTTTTTCCGTCCCCGAGGCGAGCGCAGGCGTATCCTGATCGAGCCCCAACCATTCCCTTCGGACCGCTATGCACTGGCATCCCAGCTGCGGCTGCACGGCCTCGATGCGGACGAGTGCCTGGTTGAATTCGAGGCCGCAGAAGACGGTCTGGTCGACGAGGAAGATATCGAGGCCTGGCTCGAAGCGCACGGCCGGACGGTCGCGCTGGTGCTGTGGCCCGGGGTGCAATACGCGACCGGTCAGCGTTTCGACCTCGAACGGATCGCAGCGGCCGCCCACGAGGCGGGCGCCGTTTGCGGTTTCGACCTCGCCCACAGCGTCGGCAACGTACCCGTCAACCTGCGTGCGAGCGGCGCGGATTTCGCGGTTTGGTGCACCTACAAGTACATGAACGCGGGGCCCGGCGCGATCGGCGCCTGCTTCGTCAACGAGCGCCACCACGAACGCAGTGACCTGCTCCACCTGAACGGTTGGTGGGGCAACGACCTCGAATCCCGATTCCGAATGGCGGCCGAGTTCGCACCGGCCCGGGGCGCCGACGCCTGGCAGGTGTCCACCCCGCCGACCCTTGCAATATTGCCGATCGAGGCCTCGCTGGATCTGTTCGAGCAGGCCGGCATGAAGGCCCTGCGGGAGAAATCCGTCGCCATGACCGGTTATCTGGAAGCGCTGATCCAGCAGCAACTCGGTCGCCATATCACCATCGTGACCCCGACCGACCCGGCGCGCCGGGGCTGCCAGCTCTCACTTAAGGTGCGTGCCGGCCGGGCCGCGGGAAGAGCCCTGTTCGAACGGCTGGAAGCCGCCGGCACCGTGCCGGACTGGCGCGAACCCGACATCATCCGGGTCGCGCCAGTGCCGTTCTACAACCGTTTCGAGGACTGCTGGCGATTCTGCAGCCAGGTCTCGGAACTGCTGGGCCTTTCCCCGGTTTGAAACGGACAACTCACTGGCAGGCCAGCGGTGCCGTCAGCTTCACCGCGTCGTTGGTGCGCTGGATGCTGCCGCTCAGCGGCGAATGCAACGCATAATCCAGCGTCCAGGTCAGGTTGGCCTCGTCAGCGAACACCACGTTCAACGTGCCGACCGTTTCGTGCGACGTTCCGGTATCGGCACAGACCGCGCAGTAGCCGGTAAATTGCAGCAGCGACATGTCGCCGGAGGCCGGTAACTGCAAACCCGAAGACGCAGTCATCCAGCGCGGGTTGCCCTGTGCGTCGTAAATGTAGTGCACGTACGCCTGCGCAAAGTCATTGACCAGCGTGCTGGCCCCGCCGATTCCGGGCGCGGCGCGTGACCAGAGACCGGTATACTTGCGCTTCACGTTGTCGACGGTCGGGCAGGTCAGGAGCGAACTTGGCTCCATGCGGTCGCTGCCGTTCTTGCCGAACAGCAGGAACGAGAAAATCTCGTCGTTCTCGGCCACCGTCGTAATCGACACATAGCCGGCGTGCACGCCGTGCTGTTCGCTGCCGTCGTTGGTGTAACGAAACAGTTCCGCCACCCAGGTGTTTCCGTCGGGTTCCGGCCCTGACGCCAGGTACCATTCGGGCTGACCGTTCTCGTCATAGCTGTACCAAAGGAATCCCCGGGCCGCACCGGTCGTGTTGAAATCGTAGCCCTGGTGCAGGTCGGTTCTGATCGACGGCTGCCACAGCCCGCCGTGCAGCGCGATGGGCTGTCCGGAAAAGGCGATATCAGCCTTGAGCGTAACCGTCGCGGCGGCGGCGCCGTTGTTTTTCACGACCACGTACCAGCGGCCCGGCTGCAGCTGGCCGCTGCCGACCGTCAGGGTCGGCCCGTTGCCGCTGGCGCCGCTCGCACTCGCCACCGGGCCAGCGCCTGTATCCGCTGGCGCGGCAAAGGGCGAGGCGCCGAAAGCATTGTCGAAATCCATTCGGTAAAGTCCAATTTCGAGGTTATCGCTTTGCTGCCCGTCAGCGCCCGAACTCGTGATCGTCAGGCCGCTCGCGCCTGGCGGCACGTCGACGAAGACGCGGTCGTGGGTTTGCCCGGCGCCGAGGGCGAGCGTGCGGCTGAGGCCGTTCATCAGCACGGTGGTATGGGGCGCCTCGACCGCCGTGCGCGTAAACTTGACCGGCACCACCCCGATATTGCCAGGATTGTTGCGGTCCGTGCCGATAGCCACCGCGCCGAACATCTCGGTACCCACCGGGGCGTTGGCATTCTCCCACGACGCGCGGACCTTGAAATTGCCAGCAGTCGGCACGATGCCGGGACCGCTGGCGCCCAGTTTTGAGTCGGTCTGCGGACCAACCACGGCGGATTTCAGCGTCACCGTGTCGGCCGCGCTGCTGGCATCCCAATTTTGCACGAGCACCCAGTAATCGCCCTCGGCCGGCTTGAACAGATCGCACAGTTCCAGGTCCTGGGGTGTCGTGCTCGAGCAGACCTGTTCGCTTTTTTGGGCCTGGCCGTCGTGGTTGCTGTCACGGCCAACGTACAGATCCAGGTCGTTGGCGGTGGAGGGCAGTGTCTCCGCGTGCAGCCAGAGCGTGCCGGGCGGCACGTTGTACCAGACCCTCATGACACCGGTGTTGTTATCGAACGGGTCGTCTTGCGTCGGGTCCTGCACGAGGTCCCTGGTGGTTTCATCCGGCACCACCAAGCCGCCGCTCTCGAAGGTTGCATCCGGCAGCGCGACGAACCCACCAACCGTAAACTGCTGCCAGCCGGAGACCTGGTTGGTCTCTATCGTCCACTCACTGGGCGCCTCTCCGCCGCTCGCGTAGACCGCCAGCGGCAGCACCGCATCCGGCAGCCCCGACGACTGCAGGCGGACAGCGCCATAGACCCAGGTGCCGGTCAGGTCGGCCTGGGTCAGGTCCACGGTGATGTCCAGCGCAATGCTGGTCGAGTCGGCAATGGAAAAGTTCTGCGGCGAGATGCTGACCGTGACGCCCGGGGGCAGTCCCTCTGCGGAAGCGCTCCAGGCGGCGCCGCCGGCCATGTCCGTAACAGAACGGTGGAAGGTACAGGTGTTGACGCACGCGGTATCGACCAGGCCCGGCAGGTTCAGGTCGCGCGGCTCGCCGTTGAATTGCGGGTTCGCGCTGGTGAAATTGTCCCTGGTCTCGTTGAGGAACAGGCCGGCATGGACGGCCAGGTCCAGCCGCGGCCTGCCGCCCCCGCGCTTGTTTACCGTCGCCACAGAGCCGTCATAGTCATGCGCGAGTTCCGGCGTCGCGGTCTCGATCAGCGCCGAGACGATCATGCTGGGCGTCCAGTCCGGGTGGACCGCCTTGATGAGGGCCGCGGCCCCGGCAATGTGCGGTGAAGCCATCGAGGTGCCGTCAAGGATGGCGAAACTGGTGTCATTCGGAACGCTGGCGCCGAGAATCCGCACGCCCGGTGCGATCAGGTCGGGTTTCATCACGTCGGCCACGGGCGGCAGGTTGGGACCGCGCGAGCTGAAATCGGCGATCTCGTCCGCGAAAGACGGGTCGTGCAGCGACTGGAAACCGCTGATCGAGCCCTGGTGGCTGGTGCCGGTGGCAAGCCACGACCGCAGCTTGTTGCCGTCTGCCGCGCCGATGTGCGACGCCGGCAGGCAGTGCTGATCGGCGACGATGTCCTCGCCCCAGGTAGCGGTGTTGGCCAGAATGTAACCGCCGGCACCGGCCAGCATGAGGTTCTTGCCTTTTTCAACGCGGCCGTAGGTGCCGCGGTCGCAAACCACGATTTCACCGTGGAACGTATTGGCCGGAAACGGGTTGCTGGCGCCGGTGTTGCCGTCGCAGTCCGGCTGCGATTCGGCCGCACCGGTGCCGCACAGCGCGTTGCCGTAATCGCCGGCATAGACAATTTCCTTGATCCCGGTGCCGCCGGTGAAACTCTTGCCGATGAGCGTGCCCGGCGGCAGCGTGCCGCCGCTGAGATTTTCCACCAGGCTGACGAATTTGCGATCGTCGGTGGCAGCACCCGCCGCCGTGACCCAGGGCGCGTTCGCCGGCGAGCCGACCGTACCCGGATTGGGGCCGTTGTTGCCGGCCGAAGTGGCCACGAAAATGCCGGCCGCCCTGGCGTTGAGATAGGCCTGCGCGTCCGTGCCCACGGCCCACGGGCTGCTGGGGTCGGCGCCGAGAGACATATTGATCACGTCGACCTGGTCCGTGATCGCCTGGTCGATGGCCTGGAGGATGGCGGAGGTTGGGCAGCCGTCATCGTTCGGGTCGTTCGCGTCGGCGATATAGCAAACGCGGTAGGAGACGAGGTTGGCGTTAGGCGCGACGCCGTCGATGGAGACCGGCTGGCCGCCAATCGACAAGCTCAGCGGGTTACCGACAGCGATGGAAGCGACGTGCGAGCCGTGGCCTTTGTTGTCCTTGCCCTTGGTGTTCTCCTCGACCTTGGTCGTGTTCGGATCGTCGTGGATGAAATCGTACACACCGACCAGCTTGTCATTGCACTTGACCTCCGGATCGGAGCACAACCCGAGCTGCGAGCCGTAGGGGTTGACGTGGTCCCAGCCCGCATTCCCGCCCTCACCGGGGTCGGCAAAAGAGGGGTGGTCCCAGTTGATGCCGGTATCGATCAGGCCAACGACGACGCCCTGGCCCCCGGTTGGCGTGACCCCGGCGCTGCCATCGTGAATCTTGTCCGCGCCAATCCACTTCGGGCCGGCGTCGGTCTCGACGCGGCGGATGACATCCGGTATGACGGCCTTGACCCCCGGCGTGGCCCGCAGTTTGCTGACCTCTGCGGCCGTCAGTTCTGCCGAAAAGCCATTGGTGGCGTTGCGGTAACGCTGCAGGGCTTGCAACTGATGTCCCATGCGCAGCGCGGCTTCGCCCTTGACGGCAGCCAAACGCTCGTCCAGGAACTTCAGGTAGGCCTGCGAGCGGGCCGTGTGGACATCCAGCTTGCGGGCGCCGGTAAACCGGTTCGCGGTCGGCTCGAGGCGGGTGAATGCATTTTTCCGCTCGGGCGTATGGATGACGCGACCGTCATAGGCCGCCAGCGGCGGATCCTGGAGTATCACGATATAGCGCTGCTCGCCGCCCGCGCCGGCTATCGCACCCGTGGATTTCGCGTTAGCGGCCGGCGCCGCCGCCAGCACCCACAGCAACGCGCACAGCCACCTTGCCAGGTGTTTGCAATGATCCCGATTCATAATGATCTAGCTCCATGCTCCTTTAGCCATGCACCACCGTGCGCATGGTCACCAGTTCCTCGGCTGCCGTGGGGTGGATACCGACCGTGCTGTCGAACTGACTCTTGGTCAGCCCGGATTTTATCGCAACTGCGAAGCCCTGCACAATTTCGGGCGCGTCCATGCCGACGACATGCAAGCCGACGACCTTGTCGGTCGAAGCCTGCACCACCAGCTTCATCATGGTCCGCTCAGCCCGGCCGGACAGGGTATGCTTGAGCGGCGTGAACTCGGACTTGAAAACCTTGACCGCGCCGACGTGTTCAGCCGTGCTGTCCTCCGCGTAGCCCACCGTGGCTACCGGCGGATGCGAAAATACCGCCGCGGGCACGAACTGGTGATTGACCGGCGTGGGCTTGCCGCCGAACTCGGTATCGGCAAAGGCCTGGCCTTCCATCAGGGCCACGGGCGTCAGGTTCACGCGGCTGGTCACGTCACCGACCGCGAAGATGTTGTCGACGTTGGTGCGCGAGTATTCGTCAACGACGATGGTGCCGTCCGCCCGCGCCTCCACGCCCGCCTCCAGCAGGCCCAGGTTGCGGACATTGGGCACGCGGCCGGTCGCGAACATGACGCAATCGGCCTGCAACTCGCAACCGTCGTCGAGATGAACGCTCAGGTGCCCGTCCGCCGCTTTCTCAATGGCTGTCACGTTGACCTTCAATACGATACTTACACCCTTCTTCCGCATCTCCGCGGTGAGCGTGGACCGGATGTCGCTGTCGAAACCCCGCAACACCGGTTCACCCCGGTATACCTGGGTCACCTGCGCACCCATGCCGTTGAATATGCTTGCAAATTCACAAGCTATGAAGCCCCCGCCAACGATCACGACACGCCCAGGGAGGCTTTCCAGGTAAAAGGCCTCGTCCGAGGTGATGGCGTTTTCCGCGCCCGGAATCCCGGGACGCCAGGGGTGCCCGCCGGTGGCGATGAGAATCTTGTCGGCGCTGACTGTATCCTCACCAAGCTGAACGTGGTGTGAATCGAGAAGTTTTCCGTGTACCGGATAGAGCATGACGCCGGCGCTCTCCAACAGGCCGATGTAAACCCGGTTGAGCCGGTCGATTTCCTTGTCTTTCGCCGCGATCAGGCGCCGCCAACTGAAGCGCGCGTCTTGCACCTGCCAGCCGAAGCCCGCGGCGTCCTCGAATTCCTCGGCGAAGTGCGCGGCATACGACAACAGCTTTTTCGGCACGCAACCGCGAATGACGCAGGTTCCCCCGACCCGGCTGGCCTCACAAATACCGACTCGCGCGCCAAAGCCCGCCGCCATGCGCGCCGCTCGCACGCCGCCCGATCCGGCGCCGATGACGAACAGGTCATAATCGTACTGGCTCACCTGTTACTGGTACCCCGTTTTCGGTCCGGCAAGAATGACTCCCGCCAGCTCAGTGGGACGCAAGCGGCCGCGAGGGCGCCGTCTTGCCCGTGTTCGTGGCCATCCTAATGAATCACCGCCGCGAATACTATACCGGCCACCTGTCATCGGCGCGCTTTTGCCCTGCTAAATGCAAAAAACACGCATTTACATGACCGAAATCATTCACAGGACATTTCAGCTGGGTCATAATTCACTTCCACTGAACGAGCAGCCGCGGCGGCCCCGACACAGTCATGACTTTGAAAGCCACTTTAAGGATGCCAATACCATCCGCCAGCTGCCACGCCAGGCGCGCATAACCGGTTCTGCTGCATGATTTCTGTTTCCAACCTCAGTTTTGAGCGCTACTTCGAGCGTGTTTTCGAACCCGTCAGCTTCGAAGTGACGGCCGGTTCGCTGCTGCTGATCACGGGCATCAACGGCTGCGGCAAGACCACGCTGCTGCGGGTGCTGGCCGGCTTGCTCGAGCCCAGCGAAGGTCAATTCAGCTGCCGGGAGCACCCGCTCTATGCGGGGCACCACCCCGCCATCAAGGATGACCTGAGCGTGACGGAAAACATCCGCTTCATGATGAACTTCATGGGGGCGCGAAAAAACGCTGACGAAGCGGCGTTTTGCCGCGGAATTATCGACCAGGTGGGCCTGGCGGAAGTCGCCCACCAGGAAGGGCGGACATTGTCCGCCGGCCAGCGCAAACGCTGCTCGCTGGCCCGCCTGCTGTTTTGCGAGGAATCGCTGTGGCTGCTGGACGAGCCGTATTCAAACCTCGACCGCCAGGGCATCGACATGCTCGATGCGATCATGCGCCAACACCTCGATGCGGGCGGCGCCTGCGTATTGACGACGCACGGCAGCCTGCGTCCGCGGGGATTCGAGCTGCAGGAATGCGAACTGATCAGCGGGCGGCAGCACGACGACTGGGAAACCACATGAGCAGACCCAACGCCTACAACGCGTTCATGGCCCTGTTGCGGCGCGACCTGCTGCTCGCATACCGGCGCCGTGCCGAATTGTTGCAACCCTTGTTCTTTTTGCTGGTCGTAATAACACTGTTCCCGCTCGGTGTCGGTCCTTCGCTGTCCCTGCTGGCGAAAATCGCCCCGGGTGTCATCTGGATCGCGGCGCTGTTGGCGACCGTGCTCTCGCTGGACGGGCTGTTCCGCAGTGATTTCGAGGACGGCACGCTGGAACAGATGGTGTTGTCCGGGCAATCGCTGGCATTGATCGCCCTGGGCCGGACCGTAACGCACTGGCTGGTGGCCGGCTTGCCCATCGTGCTGCTGTCACCGTTGCTGGCAATGTGGATGAACCTGCCGGATAGCGGCATGCCGGTTCTGATAAAATCTCTGGTGCTCGGGACCCCGGTGCTGAGCCTGATCGGCGCCATCGGCGGCGCCCTGACCGTCAGCCTCAAGCGCGGCGGGCAATTGATGTCGCTGCTGGTTTTTCCGCTGTACGTGCCGTTACTGATCCTGGCCACCAACGCGGTCAGTTCAGCCGTGTCCGGCCTGCCGTATAATGGCCAGCTTGGCCTGATGTTCGCCGGTTTGATCGCGGCACTGACGCTGGCGCCGTTCGCGACGGCGGCGGCACTGAAACTGAGCCTGAGTTAAGACCTAATAAGACTGGGATAGCGATGAACCGTTTAGTTCTGTTTTTTCACAAGACCGGATCCCCACCGTGGTTTTACCGCTTCGCCGGCAAGCTGATCCCGTGGCTGTGGCTCCTGTTTGCCGTGCTGACCGCTATCGGCCTCTACCTGGGCCTGGTCGAGGCGCCGCCCGACTACCAGCAGGGCGAGAGCGTGCGCATCATGTACCTGCACGTACCGGCGGCCTGGATGTCGATGATGATTTACGCGCTGATGGCCGTGATGGGCTTCATCGCGCTGGTTTGGCGCATACGCATCATGGAAATCCTTTCCATTTCGAGCGCGCCGGTGGGCGCGGCGTTTACGCTGATCGCACTGGTGACAGGGTCGCTCTGGGGACGGCCGACCTGGGGCACCTACTGGGTCTGGGATGCGCGTCTGACCTCCGAGTTGGTACTGCTGTTCCTGTACATGGGCGTGATCGCGCTCTACAACGCTTACGACGAACCGCGCAAGGCCGCGCGCGCGGCGGCGCTGCTGTCGATCGTCGGCGCGATCAACCTGCCCATCATCCACTTCTCGGTGCAGTGGTGGAACACGCTCCACCAGGGCAGCAGCATCACGATGAAAGG
The DNA here is from genome assembly GCA_963774415.1 of uncultured Gammaproteobacteria bacterium. Classification (GTDB taxonomy): domain Bacteria; phylum Pseudomonadota; class Gammaproteobacteria; order Xanthomonadales; family SZUA-36; genus SZUA-36. The sequence continues at coordinate 169,307 of CAVZEU010000007.1, forward strand.
CAGCAGCATCGACGCCAGCATGCTCTGGCCGCTCTTGATCATGGCCATTGCGGCCAAGTTCTATTATGGCGCGAACCTCCTGAGCCGCGCGCGCCTGCGCCTGCTCAAGCAGGACCACCGCAAGCGCTGGGTCACCGAACTTCTCGACGAAGATCATTAGAGGAACACAAATGTCTCACACACCGTTTATCGTTGCGTCCTACCTGTTCGGCACCGTCGTGCTGTTATGGGCCGGGCTGACACCGGTCATCCGCCGCCGTCATTTGCTGGCGCAACTGCGTAAAGGGCAGGCGCGCAAGCGCTCGCGGGACCTCCGGAACCTATCATGACACCGACCAGAAAACGCAGACTGATCGCGGTACTCGTCATCATCGCCGGCGTTAGCCTGGCCGCGGTCATCACGATACGATCGCTGAACCAGAACATGCTCTTTTTTGTCAGCCCCAGCGACGTCAAGGCCCAGGAGCTGCCGCCCGGCAAACGCTTTCGCCTCGGCGGGCTGGTGGAAAATGGCAGCCTCAGCCGCGCGCCCGACAGCCTGGTGGTGCATTTCACCGTCACCGACGGGCCCGCATCGATCAAGGTCGCCTACGATGGCATACTGCCGGACCTGTTCCGCGAGGGCCAGGGCATCATCGCCATCGGTGAACTGCAACCCGACGGCCATTTCCAAGCCGACGAGGTGCTCGCCAAGCACGATGAAAAATACATGCCGCCCGAAGTCGCGGACGCACTCAAGAAACAAGGACACACGGAGGCCTCCCAATGACACCTGAACTTGGCCAGATCGCATTGCTGGCAGCCCTTTTAACCGCCCTCAGCCTCGGTATTTTCCCGCTGATCGGCGCGCAGAAGAATAACGCCAATATGATGTCGATGGCAGGCAACGCCGCCCTCGTGCAGTGCCTGCTCATCGTCATCGCCTTCGGCATATTGACCGCGGCCTTCCTGACGCAGGATTTTTCCGTCGAATATGTTGCCGTCAACAGCAACTCGCTGTTGCCGATAAAATACCGCTTTTCCGCCGTCTGGGCCGCGCACGAGGGTTCCCTGCTGTTGTGGGAACTGATCCTTACGCTGTGGACCCTGGCGGTCGCGCTGTTCAGCAAGACCCTGCCCGAGCAGTTCCGGGCCCGCGTGCTCGCCATCCTCGGGTGGGTCTCGTTCGGCTTCCTGGCGTTTATCCTGTTTACCTCCAACCCGTTCGGCCGCCTGCTGCCGGCCGCGGTCGAGGGACGCGACCTGAACCCGCTGCTGCAGGACCCCGGCCTGATCGTTCACCCGCCCATGCTGTACATGGGTTATGTCGGCTTCTCGGTGGCTTTCGCCTTCGCCGTGGCGGCGCTGCTCGGTGGCAACGTCAACCGCGACTGGGTGCGCTGGTCGCGCCCGTGGACGCACGTGGCCTGGGCCTTCCTGACCGTCGGCATCGCGCTGGGCAGTTGGTGGTCTTACTACGAGCTGGGCTGGGGTGGCTGGTGGTTCTGGGACCCGGTCGAGAACGCCTCGTTCATGCCGTGGCTGGTGGGTACCGCCCTGATCCATTCCCAGGCCGTCAGCGAAAAGCGCGGCGCCTTCGGCAACTGGACATTGCTGCTGGCCATCGCAGCGTTCTCGCTGAGCCTGCTGGGCACCTTCCTGGTGCGCTCGGGCGTGCTGACGTCGGTGCACGCCTTCGCCTCCGACCCGACCCGCGGGGTTTTCATCCTGGTGTACCTGTTTATCGTCGTCGGCGGCTCGCTGCTGCTGTTCGGCCTGCGCGCGCCCAAGATGATCCAGGGCGGCGGTTTCGCCGGCCTGTCCCGTGAATCGCTGCTGTTGATCAACAACCTGGTGCTGACGGTCATCGCCGCCATGGTCCTGACCGGCACGCTTTACCCGCTCCTGATCGACGCCCTCGGCGCCGGCAAGATCTCGGTCGGTCCGCCCTACTTCGGCCTGCTGTTCCGGTGGCTGCTGCTGCCGCTGGTGGTAGCGCTGCCGCTCGGGCTGTTTGCCCGCTGGCGCCGGGACGAAGGCAGCCGGCTGGCAGCCCAGCTGCGCTGGCCGGCCGTGCTGGCCGCCGTGGCGGGTGTCATCGCCTGGATGAGCCGTGACGATATCGGCTGGCTGACGGCCGTCGGCGTCGCCGGCGGCGTCTGGATCATCGCCGCCAGTCTGTTTTACCTGTTCCGGAAGATGGCCGGGAACAAACAGGGCCGGCTGCCCGCCAGCGAAGCGGCCATGACGCTGGCCCATATCGGTGTCGGCGTCTTCCTGATCGGTATCAGCCTGACCAGCGGCCTCAGCGCCGAAACCCTTTTACGCATGAACAACGGAGATACCGCCACCCTGTCAGGCTATCAGTTCAAGTTCCTCGGCACGCGTGTGATCGAGGGCCCGAACTACACCGCCAACGAGGGTGAATTCGTCGTCAGCAAGAACGGCAAGGAAATTACCCGCCTGTACCCGGAAAAGCGCGAATATACGCAGGGCGGCCGGCCGATGACGGAAGCCGCCATCGACCCGGGCCTGATACGCGACGTCTACGTTTCCCTGGGTGAGCCATTGGACCAGAACAACAGCGCGTGGGCCGTGCGCCTTTACTACAGGCCGTTTGTACGCTGGATCTGGCTGGGCGCACTGATGATGATGGGCGGCGGCTTCATCGCCGCGGCGGACCGGCGCTACCGGCGCAAATCCACCGAGCGGGTGGTGGCGGCGGCGCAGGCGGCCGCGCCATGAAAAGCCGCTTCCTGCCATTCGCGCTGTTCGCCCTGCTCGGTGCGTTGCTGTTCGTCGGTCTGAAAATTTCGGATCACAAGACCGACATTCCATCGCCGCTGATTGGCAAGCCGGCACCGGCTTTCGACCAGCCCGTTCTGGATAACCCCGGGAAACGGCTGAGCAACGAGGCGTTCGAGGGCAAGCCCTACCTGGTCAATTTCTGGGCCAGTTGGTGCGTCACCTGCCGCGTGGAGCACCCGGTCATCACCGAATACGCCAAGCGCAAGCTGCTGACGATCGTGGGGCTCAACTTCCGCGACGACCCGGCCGACGCGAAGGCCTGGCTGCAGCGCTACGGCAACCCCTACGATATCGTCCTGACGGACCGCAGCGGGCGGCTGAGCATCGATTTCGGCGTCTACGCCGCCCCCGAATCGTTCCTGGTGGATCCGTCGGGCAAGATCGTGTACAAGCAAATCGGCGCCTTGACCCCGAAAGCCTTCGAACAGGAAATCATTCCCAGAATAGCCGCAATGGAGTCGAAAGCACCATGAAATACGGCATTTTACTTGGCCTGCTGCTGGCGCTGTCTGCCTGGGCGCAACAGGAACCACTGAGATTCTCGAGCCCGGAACAGGAGGCCCGTTTCGAGCACCTGACCAAGCAGTTGCGTTGTCTCGTCTGCCAGAACCAGGACCTCGCCGACTCGGAGGCGGAACTGGCCGGAGATCTGCGCAAGGAAGTCCTGGATCTGATGCAGGCCGGCAAGACCGATGAGGAGATCAAGCAGTACCTGGTCGACCGCTACGGTGATTTCGTCCTCTACAAACCGCCGGTACAGGGCAACACCTACCTGTTGTGGCTGCTGCCGGGCATTTTGCTGCTGGTCGGGGCCCTGGTCCTGCGCTCACAGATTAAACAGCGCGCCGCCCTGCTCGACAAGAAAAACGATTCCGACGCTGCCTGAGCCGCGAAACCTTACCTGAGATTCCCCGTATGACTTTTTGGATACTTGCCGTTGCCCTGCTCGCCGTATCGGCGGCCGTCATCGCCTGGCCCTTTTTCAAGGGCACCGTACGTCAACGCTTTGCCGGTCTTTGGCTGTTGCTGATGATACCGATCGCGGGCCTGGCGCTGTATCAGTTCGTCGGTAACCCCGTGGCCATCAACCCGCCGCCGGTTGCCGCCGGACAGCAACACAGCATCGAAGACATGCTCGCCAAGCTGGAAAAGCGCATGCAGCAGGAGCCGGACAACGTCGACGGCTGGGTCCTGCTGGGCCGCACCTACAAATCGTTGCGCCGTTTCAGCGACGCCGAGAAGGCGCTGGACAAGGCCAGCAAGCTGGCGCCAAAGGATCCGCTGATCATGGTCGAGTTGGCGGAGACCCGCCTGATGGCGGCGGAACACCCCGCTTTCACCCCCGAAATACGGCAGTTGTTGACTACGGCCCTTGAGATCGACCCGGCGCAGCAGAAGGGCTTGTGGCTGATGGGCCTGGCGTCCAGCATCGACGGTGACGATGCCAAGGCCGTTGGCTACTGGCAGAAACTGCTGGCGGAGATAGACCCGGGCACACCCGTCGCCAACGCCGTCAGGCAGCAGATCAACGAGGCGCGCAAGCGCCTGGGGCAGGCGCCCGTCGAGGCGCCGGCCGCCGCCGCCGGCCCCGATATCCCGGTCAAGATCGATATTGCCGCGGATTTGAAAGAAAACGTGCCCGATTCAGCCGTGCTGTTCGTGTTCATACACCCGGCCGGCGCCGGAGGCGGTATGCCGCTGGGCGTCAAGCGCGTGGCTTCGCCGGAATTCCCGCTCGAACTGCATATCAGCAACGCGGACGTGCTGCGTCCAGGCACGAAGCTGCAGGACTACGAACAATTGTCCATCAGCGCCCGTATTTCGCTGCGCGGCGTTGCCAACGCATCCAGCGGCGATTTACAGTCGAAACCCTATACATTCACGACAAAAGCAGCAAAAGCAATTGCATTGAATATCGATCAGCGTGTACCTTAAGCCGTATTATGCGGGCTCGCGATAGCGTTTCCGCCAGGGTTGTTATCACGACTGAGCGTACGCACATGAAACACCTGCTACTGGCCGTGGTGCTCGCGGCCAGCGTCAACACCGCCCGGGCACAGAACCCGACCGTCGAATACACGGCGATCCAACTCTCCGACAGCGTCTACATGCTCAAGGGGCGCGGCGGCAACGTGGCCGTGTCCACCGGCAACGAGGGCCTGTTCATCGTCGATGACCAGGTCAGGAGCGTCACCGGCCAATTGCTGAACGCCATCCACAAACTCAGTGACAAGCCGATCCGTTTCGTCCTCAACACGCATTACCACGGCGACCACGTGGGCGGCAATGAGCCCATCGGCAAGGGCGGCGCGCTGATCATCTCGCAGGACAACGTCCGCGAAAGGATGGTGACCGCGCAGGACAACAACTTCAGCAAACGGCATACACCGCCCTACCCGCACGTCGCTCTGCCGTTATTGACTTTCAGCGACCGGATCACGCTGCACCTCAATTCCGAACCGGTCACGGTTTACCACGTCGCCAACGCCCACACCGACGGCGACAGCATCGTCTATTTTCCCGTCAGCAACGTCATTCACATGGGCGACACCTTTTTCAACGGCCAGTACCCCTATGTCGATCTGGACGCGGGCGGCTCGATCCAGGGCATCGTCGCGGCGGTGGAGCTGGCGCTGTCGCTGGCCAACGAGGACACGCGCGTCATCCCCGGCCACGGCCCGCTGGCGGTGACCGAAGAGTTACGCGCCTACCACGACTTCCTGGTCAAGGCGGTCGCCAACGTCCAGGCCCTGGTCGACGACGGCAATGACCTGACGCAGATCATCGCCGCCAAACCGACCGCCGAGTGGGACGACCGCTACGGCAAGACCTGGATCACGCCACCGCAGTTCGTGGCTTTTATCTACTACAGCCTCAAGGGCATCCACAGATACACCGCCCCGGTCATGCCTAAAGACGAAGACACCGGGGGCTAAACACTTTCACGTTGAGGCCGTGCACCGGTCCGGCAGCTGCCGCTCAGTCGACGGCGGCCAGTCCGCCCGCAGAATATTCTCCACCGATCCGGGTTCGATGCGGATTCCTCAGGCAGGTCCATTTGCGGTTTCGTCTCCGCGGCCCTGCGGGCTGCCCGCGCCTGCGACCCGCTCTGAAAGGGTCGGCAACACAGGGCATCCTGCCCTGGGTTGCCTGCAATTGGCATCGTGCCTATTGCCCCTTGAGCGGGCCCGCCTGCGCGGCGCTCCGAAGTCACCCAAATGAACCAGCCTGAGGCCTCCTTAGACGGCGTCGGACTTGATACCCCGTGATGCATGAGGGCTCCAGGGGGCAGCGGCCGACTGCCTGCGGGACCGTTCATCCGTCAGGAACGGATGACGAGCGGCCACGGATGGCTTGAGCGTGTCCCGCAGGCTGCTGGCCGCTGGCCCAAATCACTTTCCCACGGCTTGTGTTGTATGACCGGAAATTCGCAGTCGACACCTGCGGCACGGTGACCTGGAACAACGTCTGCCCACGCGCGTGGTACTTCTCTTCGAAGCGTGACAAAGGCTCTTGCGGCTGGAATTCGCGGGCCTCGACAACCTCCCCGCAGGCGATGCCGGCCGCCTGCGCGAACTCCAGCGCGTAGAGCTTCCAGTTGGTGCGCATCTCGATTTCACCGCCGAGCGCCAGCAATTCGGGAAATACCGGATGAGCGTGCCAGCGCCGCCCGAGGTGGGCCGCCTTGGGCCAGGGATTGGGGTAGAGGAGATAGTGCCGCTGCAACTGGCGATCTTCAGCCAGCAACAAGCGCCACAGCGACGCCAGTTCCGCCCGCAGCAGGACCAGGTTGCGCTCGGCGGCAAACCCGCTGGCGGCGCCGCCCCTGGCAAGGCGCGCGAGTGAACGGTCCGCTCCGATGACAAGGCTGTTCGGAAACCGCTCGGCCAGCCGGCGCGTGCTGTAACCGGTGCCGCAGCCCGAATCGAGCACAAGCGGCCGCCCCACGCGAAAAGCGGGGTGGTCCCGCAGTCGGCCATAAGCTTCGACCGTCGGCAGGTGCAGCGGCTGCAGCCAACGGCTGTCGAGGTGGCGCTCAACGTGTTCCCGCAAGCGGGGATGGGGCTCGCGCTGGCGGCTGCTGACCCGGCCTGAAGCATTCAGCCGCGCGGCTTCCGATGTCCTGTGCTTATCGCGTAACGCGCCCATTTTGGCTATTCTACAGGGTATGATTCAGTAAGCTGTATTTCGCACCGGTCGGACGCGAGCCCGCTGGTGTTTGCAACGAAATCAGATTAAGGCAAATAACCATGTTTGATCCACAAGAACGGATGACATCGGACGCGCCACCTGTCCTGGCCCTGGCTTGTTCAGCTGTGTCTGAACACGAGCTTCCCTGCGATGGCTATGCCTCCCGGTCCAGCCCGGCGCCCAGACGTCTTTGTCCCGCGCCAATATCCAGGATACTGGTACTAAACACAGGTTAATATTCAAAAAAACGATTCCCAATGCCGTCAGCAACCCAGTTCCTCACCATCGATCAACCGCTCTACTTCAAGAAGGGCGGCGTGCTGCCGTCGTACACACTCGCCTACGAGACCTGGGGAACCCTGAACGCGGACGCCTCGAACGCGGTGCTGATCCAGACCGGCCTGTCGCCCAACGCCCACGTCGCCTCTTCCGACGCCGACCCGTCGCCCGGCTGGTGGGAACCGATGGTCGGGCCGGGCAAACCGATCGACTCGGACCGCTTTTACGTCATCAGCCTGAACTCGCTCGGCAGTTGCAAGGGCTCGAGCGGGCCCGCCAGCGAAAATCCAGCCACCGGCAAGCCCTACCGGCTGGATTTCCCGGCGCTGTGTATCGAAGACATCGCCAGGGGCGCCCACGAGGTGGTCAAACACCTCGGCATCGAACGGTTGTGCACGATGGTGGGCCCGTCGATGGGCGGGATGAGCGCGCTGGCCTACCTGCACCAGAACCCGGAAAGTTCGCGCCATTTCCTGACCATATCGAGCGCGCCCTGCGCCGAGCCGTTCAGCATCGCCATCCGTTCGCTGCAGCGCGAACTGATCGTTACGGACCCCGACTGGAACGACGGTCAGTACGACCAGGAACACTGGCCGGAAAACGGCATGCGCATGGCACGCAAGCTGGGCATGCTGTCGTACCGCTCGGCCGAGGAATGGCGCACGCGCTTCGGCCGCGAACTGCAGAACTACTTCCCGCGCGAGGTGTTCGGCATGGACTACGCGGTCGAATCTTACCTGGAGGCCGCCGCGCGGCGCTTCATCTATTCCTTCGACCCGTGCAGCTACCTCTACCTGTCACGCTCGATGGACTGGTTCAACGTCGCCGACGGTTACCGCGACCTGAAGCACGCACTGGCTGAGATCCAGCTCACCTCCGCCTGCGTCATCGGCGTGGACAGCGACATCCTGTTCCCGCTTTACCAGCAAAAGGACATCGCCGACGCGCTCACGGCCAACGGTGTCGAGACCGAATTCACCGAGCTCGAATCACCGCTGGGCCACGATGCGTTCCTGGTCGATTACGACCAGTTCGGACCGCTCGTCGCCGCGTATTTCGACCGCATCTGGGACACCGACGTCATGGCCGGCTGAGGCCGCCGGATCGTCGCGAAGAACTGGCCAAGCCGTGCGCTGAAATATATACTTTGCGCCTCGCAACCCCCTGCCGGAGTGGCGAAATTGGTAGACGCGCTGGACTCAAAATCCAGTTCTGGCAACAGAGTGTCGGTTCGAGTCCGACCTCCGGCACCACCCCACCGCAATGGATCCCCGGGTGAATACAACAATGACCGGGACAAGCGGCTTTGTGCGTTTTGCAAAGAAGCCTGTTCCGGGCTATCCTCATTCCGCCCGGTGTTTTTCACAAACCAAGTAGCGGGGCTCGAATAGCGACTGGAACAGGGCTTCCATGGCTATTCACACGAGAAGGGAGTCTGCGGTGAAATGCTTGCATGGACATACCTGCGCGACATTCTTGAGAATGTCGCTGCTCGGCTGGTTTCTATTCCACATCCCATTCGCTGTCGCAGTCGGTGTCGATGACACCGGCTACGGCCAGGCATTGATCTTCCCCTTTTATTCCGCGGCCATCGGCAATTCATCGCTCGTTACGATCGCCAACGAGTTGGACCCGCCAACGGGCCTCCAGCTGTCTCCGACCGCCGTCAAGGTCCGGTTCCTCGGCGCGGCCGACGGCACGGAACTGGCCAGTTTCAATGTCTATCTCGGTCGGCATGACGTATGGACTGCGGCGGTCGCCAGGTCTGGCGATGACACGATCGTCAAATCACCCGATGCGTCATGTGTCCTGCCCAAGGCCCAGGACGGCGTTCTTGCAACACTGGACGAGGATATCGGCTCGATCGAAGTCATCCAGATGGCCACCGTGGAAGACTTCCTGTTGGCTCAGGCGATCGATAACAACGATTGCGATACCATTGAAAGCCGCTGGAGCGACGGCCCGTGGAGCACCGACCCTGGCGCCGGTCTGATACCGCCGGCAGGCGGCCTGCGCGGCTCGCTGATCCTGATCCATGTGCAGAAGGGCACCGCCTACACCATCCCGGCGACGGCGTTGGCCGATTTCAGCGATAGCGTCCAGCACACGGCCCCCGGGACGGCCACACCCAACCTGTCCACGGCGCACGATGCCGACACCGACACCGGTCCCGGCACCAAAAGCACCGTTTGCTCCAAAGGCGAGTGCACGTCCGATTATTGGCCCGAACCCATTGACGCGGTTGCCGCGGCCCTGACGACGGAAGAACTCCACGGCGAAATCCTGACGACGGACAGCATCGGTGCCAAAACCGAGTGGGTCGTATCCTACCCAACGCGAAGATACAGGGCAGTGCTGCCGCAGTTAGCGTCATTCGTTTCTTTGTCTTACGCCGATCGGGAGGGGGAGGTTGGCCTGGTGGCTCCTTGTGTCCCCTTGCCGCCGCCGGGTTTTCTGTACCAATGCGATAGCGCTTACACACTGAATCACACAAATGCCGTTGAAGTGGTTTCATTCGGACATTCCGCGGAAGAGTTCAATCAACCGGCGATTTCGGCCATTTTGGGCAAACAATTTATCGTTGAATTTCCCGGGAAGAACGGTCCGACTGTACCGGATGAGGGTACCGGACGTCTCGGTTTTGAAACGGGTCTGACGAATGATTCGGGCCGGCAGTATCTGGGGCTTCCCGTAATCGGCAATTCCTTGCAGGAAGTCCTGAATTCAACGTTGAATGGTGATGCGGGACAGGCGCAACGCGCCAACTACGGCATGGTGCTGCCGATGTCGCGCTATATCAATATTGAAGATTGATTCTGGCAGTATGTTTTGAGTGGCGCTTTTGAAGCAGGCATACCACCGTTCAACTCTTGCTCAGGATGCGGCATCTCCGTTAATCGTTCCTGGGTTTTTCGAACTTCACTGACTCAATCAGTTTTTCTGCGGCATCCTGGAAACACGTCAAAAATTTTCCATCCAGCACCAGCCGGTCGGATTCAATTTTGATGATGTCACCGTACTGATCGACGAACCTGTGAATCTTGTCCGGATTTCGATTCAGGCTCAGCCTTCCATTGGCGTGAAGCAAACAACTCCTGATGTCTTGACAGCCTTTTATGAACCTCCACGAATCTGAATGTGAAAGGTCCACGCCGGCTGCCTTCAATACCGGTTTGAATCGTCCAATACTGCCCTTGCTTTCGAGAAGCCCGGTCCGTGGGGCATGCCGTTTCCAGATATGCCAAAGCCATTCTTCGAGATGGCTGACCATCATCAGAAAAGTATTGACCCTGAGATAAGGCTCGAACGTTTCTAAATAGAGTTTCTTCTTCGCTCGCAGATCATTCTTCTCATGTTGAGAGAGTGAATCATCCTCCTCCAGTTTCTCATTTATCCATACAATTTCATTTTGAAAGTTTCTTTTCACCTCATTGTGGAAATTCACAATGAAAGAAAAATCATGTGTTTGTGCCCAATTGAAAATATCGTTTTGTAGATTTGGGTTGTTCACTGGATCTACTTCGCCTGCTCACTCTCTTGAGTCAATGGACCAGATCTCATCATTCAACCAACCAGGTGATATTGGCTCGTCAAGGTAAATTTATCAAAAACCCAACTGGCAAGATGGAAGGATGCTTTGCCGTTATTCCAGCGGACCCGCGAAGCAGGTGTTCTTATTCTTGGTTATTCTTGAATATTCATCTACCAATGCATGCATGAATACCCAAGACTATCGGTATCGACAGCCTCCGGGAGACGGCAATGAACTTCGGTGACAAGTTGAAGCAACTCAGAAACGACAAAGGGCTCACGCAGCCGGATCTGGCGGCAGCGATGGGGATCGAGCAGTCCTATCTGTCCAAGCTCGAGAACGGCAAATCGCTGCCGTCTAACGACGTTCTGAACAGGATCCTGGACGTATTCGGTCTGGACATCGGCGATCTGGTCGACGACCTGGACCAGGGCGCACGCAACCAGCTACGCCAGATACCCGACGTGGCGAGCCACTTCAATCAGCAGAAACTGGAACTCATCGGCAACCGGCGGCGCTGGCTTCTGCTTTCCTCGCTGCTGCTTGCGTTTGGGGTGGCCTTTATCTACGCGGGCTACATGCATGTGTTCTTTTCCGATACCGTCTATCAATATCAATCGGACGGTCTCGTACTCGACGGCGAACCCAAGGAACTTTTCCGAAACCCGCGTAGATTCCTACCCAACGGCAGTGACACCAAAGCAGCTAATCAATTCTTGAATTCGATCAAGGCCAGAACCGACGAAGACTATGTGATGCACAGCGATTTTCGCGGCAATGTCTACAACGTGAAGGTCAGCGGCGGCTCGCGGACTTATTTTCTCGCGGGCAGGACAAAAATCGATCCCTGGCAAAGCAAAATCATAGCGATCCTGGGAGTGATCATGGCCGTCTTCGGACTGATTGGAATCTTTCTGGAAAGGAAGCTCTCACGTAATCCGGAGTAACACCGAAACGCCTCCAATCAATTTGCAGACTCATGCATTTGACCGATTCCCGAATCCTTAGCTGTGAATTCAGTGAGCGTGGTATTGCACCCGCCGGCAGTTCAGTTCGGGTGACCTGGAAGCGCCGCCCAGGCGTACCGTTCAGGGTTGGAATGGGCGGGAGGCCCATTACAGGCCGCCCAGGGCAGGATGCCCTGTGAGGCCGACCCCTTAAGAACGGGGCGCTTGTGCGGGCAGCCCGCAGGGCCGCTGGTCCGGGAACCCGAACTGAACTGCCGGTGGGTGCATCAGGTCGGGAATCACCCTCGCTTCCCGACCTTGCACGACTTCACCGCTAAGCCCGCTTCCTGACGATCTGGTAGCCGCTGCGGGCCAGGTATTGGAGCGGTACGCTCCACATGTGCACCAGCCGCGTGAACGGGAAGATCAAAAAGATCGTCAGCCCCAGCACGATGTGAAGCTTGAAGATCAGCGCCTGCCCGGCGACGAAGGCGGCGGCGTCGCCGCGGAACGTGGCCACGTGCTGCGCCCAGTTCGCCAGTGCGAGCATGGAGCTGCCGTCCAGGTGCTCGGCCGAGAACGGAATCGTGACGAGGCCGGTCAGGACCTGGGCCAGCAGGATGAACAGCACCAGGTGATCGGAAAAGCGGCTGGTGGCGCGGATACGCGGGTCGGTCAGGCGCCGCCGGATCAGGATCGCCAGGCCGGCAAGGCAGGTGAGGCCGAAGATGCCGCCGGCCGTCATGGCCAGGCGCTGCTTGGCGGCTGCCGAGATCACGCTTTCATAAGCCCAGTGAGGCGTCAGCAGCCCACCCAGGTGACCCAGGATCAGCAGGATGATACCGACGTGGAACAGGTTGCTGCCCAGGCGCATGTCCTTTTTTCGCAGCAACTGGCTGGAACTGGCCTTCCAGGTGTACTGGTCGCGGTCGTAACGCAGCAGGCTGCCGACGAAGAACACGGTCACGGCGATGTAAGGATAAATGCCGAAGAAAAACTGGTGGACGTAATATGACATTTGAATGCTTCCCGTTAATTGGTTCCGGCGTTGGCCCTGTTCGCGGACGCCATGCAGGCCCTGCAATCGGTCTGGTCGGGCTGACCCGCGAACGCGGGCTCCTCCTCCCACGCCTTGTCCAGGGCTTCCAAGCTGTCGTCCTCGCGTTGCGCGGCGAGGGCGCCAGTGATGTTCTGGTCGGGTTTGACGCGTGACAATGCCGTCAGCGCGTCAAAGAGAACGGCATAAGCCGAGTCGCGCTTACGCAGCCGCTCGCCGATCGCCGCGATGATGTCGATCGGCTCGCTCAACAGTTCCAGCGCCTCCTCCGGCGGGCACAGGGCGAGAAATTCGAGGAACAAGGGCAGGTAATCGGGCAACTCCGCCTGGTCGATGAACAAACCCTTTTCCTCGTAGGCTGCGGCCAGATCGACCATCGCCTGGCCGCGGTCGCGCGACTCGCCGTGGATGTGCTCGAACAGGTGCAGCGAGTGCGAGCGCCCGCGGTCGAAGGTCTCAACGTAAACCTCCTGCAATTCGTACACATCCGTCGTAGCGAGTCTTTCGATCAGCGTCTTGACCGCTGCCGTTTGTTTCCTCGGCAGGAGGGCCTCCCGCTGCAGGATCGACCAGCAGTCGCCGAGGTGCGCCAGCCATTCCGGCTTGGGGTAGGTCATCAACAGACCCAGTATCTTGAATGTTTTCATAGGTTTACTCCTTCACCACCCGGGGTTTTCCACTCATCGTGTTGCGGTGGGTCCTGCCCCCGAAGAGGTTGGTCTTGGTGCTGCCGCCGGAACAACCGTTGCCAAAGCTGAAACCGCAGGACGAGCGGTGGTCGAAAGCCAGTTCGTTGTCGAACGGGGTCTTGCCGGCATACTCGCGGTGGTTGGTCGGGATGACGAAACGGTCTTCGTAGTTGGCCAGCGCCATGATCCGGTACATGTCGTCCACGGCGTGTTCATCCAGGCCCACGCGCTCCAGCAGCGCGGTCGCGTTCTCGCCGTCGACGCTCCGGGCGCGCATATAGGCGCGCATCGCCAGCATCCGCTCCAGCGCCGTGACCACGGGTTCCTCCTTGCCGGCCGTCAGCATGTTGGCCAGGTACTTGACCGGGATTCTCAGGCTGGTGACGTCCGGGATCACGCCGTCGCTGTCGATCTCGCCCTTTGCGGCCGCGGTCTGGATGGGCGACAACGGCGGCACGTACCACACCATCGGCAGCGTGCGGTACTCGGGGTGCAGCGGGAAGGCGACTTTCCAGTCCATGGCCATCTTGTAGACCGGCGAAGCCTGCGCGGCTTCGATCCAGCTTTGCGGTACCCCGTCCTTTTTGGCCTGCGCCATGACCGCCGGGTCGTTTGGATCGAGAAAGAGGTCGAGCTGCGCCTGGTACAGGTCCTGCTCATCGGCGGCGCTGGCGGCCTCCTTGATGCGGTCGGCGTCGTACAGCAGCACGCCCAGGTAACGGATCCGACCGACGCAGGTCTCGGAACAGACCGTCGGCTCGCCCGCCTCGATGCGCGGATAGCAGAAGGTGCATTTTTCCGACTTGCCCGACTGCCAGTTGAAGTAGATCTTTTTGTACGGACAGCCGCTGACGCACATGCGCCAGCCGCGGCACTTGTCCTGGTCGATCAGAACGATGCCGTCTTCCTCGCGCTTGTAGATCGCGCCGCTGGGGCACGCCGCAACGCAGGTCGGGTTCAAACAGTGCTCGCACAGGCGCGGCAGGTACATCATGAACGTGTTTTCGAACTGGCCGTACATCTCCTTCTGGATGTCGTCGAAGTTCCGGTCCTTGCTGCGCTTCTTGAACTCGCCGCCTAGGATCTCCTCCCAGTTCGGTCCCCAGTCCGGCTTTTCCATGCGCTGACCGGTGATCGCCGAGCGCATGCGCGCGGTCGGCATCGTGCGCGACGCGGGCGCCTTCTGCAGGTGCTGGTAGTCGTACGTGAACGGCTCGTAGTACTCATCGATTTCCGGCAGGTCGGGGTTGGCGAAAATCTTCGACAGCAGCTTCAGCTTGCCGCCCATTTTCGGTTTCAGCTTGCCCTTGCCGTCCAGCGCCCAGCCGCCGTTCAGTTTGTCCTGGTTTTCCCATTCGCGCGGGTAGCCGACACCGGGTTTGGTCTCGACGTTGTTGAACCAGGCGTATTCCATGCCTTCGCGCGAGGTCCAGACGTTCTTGCAGGTGACCGAGCAGGTGTGACAGCCGATGCACTTGTCCAGGTTCAGGACCATGCCGATTTGCGCCCTGATTTTCATGCCGATACCTCCTCGGCCGGACCGGCTTCGGTAACGTGCCAGTCGACCTTTTCGAGTTTGCGCACGACGACGAACTCGTCGCGGTTGGAGCCCACGGTGCCGTAGTAATTGAAGCCGTAGGCCAGTTGCGCGTAGCCGCCGATCATGTGCGTCGGCTTGACCACGGTGCGGGTGACGGAGTTGTGGATGCCGCCCCGCTGGCCGGTGATCTGGCTGATCGGCGTATTGATGATCTTCTCCTGCGCGTGGTACATCATGACCATGCCTTCGGGCACACGCTGGCTGACAACCGCCCGCGCCGAAATGGCGCCGTTCGTGTTGTACAGTTCGATCCAGTCGTTGTCCTCGCAGCCGATCTTGCCCGCATCGACTTCGCTCATCCATACGCAGGGCCCGCCGCGGCTCAGGGTCAGCATCAGCAGGTTTTCCGAGTAGGTGCTGTGGATGCCCCACTTCTGGTGCGGCGTGATCCAGTTCAGCACGACCTGCTTGGCGTCCCCGCCAACGCTGTCGATCACAGGCGCCACCGTCTTGGTGTTGATCGGCGGCTTGTAGACGCACAGGCTTTCGCCGAAATCCCGCATCCAGGCGTGGTCCTGGTAGAAGTGCTGGCGGCCGGTCAGCGTGCGCCACGGAATCAGCTCGTGGACGTTGGTGTAACCGGCGCTGTAGCTGACGTGCTCGTCTTCGAGCCCGCTCCAGGTCGGCGAGGAAATGATCTTGCGCGGCTGCGCCTGGATGTCGCGGAAGCGGATCTTCTCGTCCCGCTTCGGCATCGCCAGGTGCGTGTGGTCGCGGCCGGTGACCTTGCCGAGCGCCTGCCAGGCCTTGACCGCGACCTGGCCGTTGGTCTCGGGCGCCAGCGACAGAACCACTTCCGCGGCGTCGATGTCGGATTCGATCCGCGGCAGGCCCTTGGCGACGCCCTCCTCGGTGACCACCCGGTTCAGTCCGCCGAGCAGGCCGACCTCGTCCTCGGTGTTCCACGAAATGCCCTTGCCGCCGTTGCCCAGCTTCGACATCAGCGGGCCCAGTGAAGTGAATTTCCGGTAGGTGTCCGGGTAGTTGCGCCTGACCTCGATGAAGTTCGGCATGGTCTTGCCCGGGACCGGGTCGCACTCGCCCTTTTTCCAGTCCTTGACATCCAGAGGCTGGCCCAGCTCCGCCGGTGTGTCGTGCAAGATCGGCAGCGCCACGATATCGGTTTCCTCGCCGAGGTGACCTGCGCACAGTTCCGAATAGGTTTTCGCCAGGCCCTTGTAGATGTCCCAGTCACTGCGGCTCTCCCAGGCGGGATCGACCGCGCGGCTGAGCGGGTGGATGAACGGGTGCATGTCGGACGTGTTCAGGTCGTTCTTCTCGTACCAGGTCGCCGAAGGCAGAACGATGTCGGAATAGATGCAGGTCGTGGACATTCTGAAATCCAGCGTCACCACCAGGTCGAGCTTGCCCTCGGTGTCGCGCTCGACCCACTCGACCTCGCTCGGCATCACGCCGCCGGTCTCGCCCAGGTTCTTGCCCAGCACGCCGTTCTGGGTGCCGAGCAGGTGTTTGAGCATGTATTCGTGGCCCTTGCCGCTGGATCCCAGGATGTTGGAGCGCCAGATGAACATGTTGCGCGGGAAGTTGCGCGGATTATCAGGCGCCTCGCAGGACATCCTGAGGCTGCCGTCCTTGAGACGGCCGGCGATGTACGCGGCGCTGTCGGCGCCCGCTTCCCTGGCTTTTCTGGCCAGTTGCAGCGGGTTCTCTTCGAGCTGCGGCGCCGAAGGCAGCCAGCCCATGCGCTCGGCGCGGACGTTGCAGTCGATCAGGCTCTGGTTCTGCCAGGCCGATTTGTCGGCCAGCGGCGAGAGGATTTCATCCAGTTCCAGTTGCTCATAGCGCCACTGGTTCGAGTGGCTGTAGAAGAACGAGGTGCTGTTCATGTGGCGCGGTGGACGGTGCCAGTCGAGCCCGAAGGCCAGCGGCAGCCAGCCGGTTTGCGGGCGCAGCTTCTCCTGGCCGACGTAATGCGCCCAGCCGCCGCCGCTCTTGCCGATACAGCCGCACATGATCAGCATGTTCATGATGCCGCGGTAGGTCATGTCCATGTTGTACCAGTGGTTGACCGCGGCGCCGAGGATCACCATCGAACGGCCGCGGGTCTTGTCGGCGGTGGCTGCGAATTCGCGCGCGATGCGGATGACCACGTCGCGCCCGATGCCGGTGATTTTTTCCTGCCACGCGGGCGTGTACGGAATGTCGTCGTCGTAGTCGCGCGCCACCTGGTCGTCGTCCAGACCGCGGTCCAGGCCGTAGTTGGCCAGCATCAGGTCGTAGACGGTCACGGCCCTGGCGGCGCCGTTCGCCAGCTGCAGCGTCTTGACCGGGACCTTGCGGCTGAGGACGCTGTCGTGGGTGGTATGGGCAAAGATGTCGTGGTCGCTGCGCTGGTTGCCGAAGTACGGGAACGCCACCGGCAGAACCTCGTCGGCCTGATCCAGCAGGCTCAGCACCGGCTGGATATCGCTGCCGTCGCGCTGGTCCTTCTCCTCGAGGTTCCACTTGCCGGCATCGCCCCAGCGCGCGCCGATCGTGCCGTTGGGCACCGCCACCCGGCCGCCGTCCGCGTCCAATACGACCGGCTTCCATTCCGGGTTGTTCTCGTGCCCCAGGTTCTCGCTGAAGTCCGAGGCCCGCAGTGTGCGCCCGGGCACCCAGCGGCCGTCTTTTTCCTCCAGCATGACCAAAAAGGGCATGTCGGTGTACTTGCGCACGTAATCTTTGAAGTACTCGCTGCCGCCATTGACGTGGAATTCTTTCAGGATCACGTGCCCCATGGCCATCGCCAGCGCCGCGTCGGTGCCCTGGCGTACCGGCAGCCAGGCGTCCGACAACTTGGCCACCTCGCTGTAATCGGGCGTGACCGCGACGGTCTTGGTGCCCTTGTAGCGCACCTCGGTAAAGAAATGCGCGTCCGGCGTGCGCGTCTGCGGCACGTTGGAGCCCCAGGCGATGATATAGCCGGCGTTGTACCAGTCCGCGCTTTCCGGCACGTCGGTCTGCTCGCCCCAGGTCTGCGGCGAACTGGGCGGCAGGTCGCAGTACCAGTCGTAAAAACTCATGCAGGTGCCGCCGATCAGGGAAAGGTAGCGCGACCCGCCCGCATAGGACACCATCGACATAGCCGGGATCGGCGAAAAACCGATCACCCGGTCCGGTCCGTAGGTCTTGGCGGTATAGATATTCGCGGCGGCGATGATCTCGTTGACCTCGTCCCACTCGGCGCGGACCATCCCGCCGAGGCCGCGCGCGGCCTTGTAGGCCTTCGCGGTCGCCTCGTCCTCGACGACATGCTGCCAGGCGATCACCGGGTCGCCGTGCTGTTCTTTCGCGCGGCGCCAGGATTGCAGCAGCTGGCTGCGGATCATCGGGTATTTCAGGCGCGCCGAACTGTACAGGTACCAGGAGTAACTGGCGCCCCTGGAACAGCCCCGCGGCTCGTGGTTGGGCAGGTCCGTGCGCGTGCGCGGATAATCCGTCTGCTGGGTCTCCCAGGTGACCAGCCCGCCCTTGACATAGATTTTCCAGCTGCAAGAGCCGGTGCAATTGACCCCGTGCGTGGAACGCACGACCTTGTCGTACGACCAGCGGCCGCGGTAGGCGCGCTCCCATTCCCGCGATTCAGCGGTCGTGATGCCGTGCCCATCGGCAAAGGTTTCCGGCTTTTTCCGGGTGAAGTAGGTCAGGTTGTCGAGAAAGTGACTCATCGTGATCTCCGGGTATCAGGGGTTGTGGAACTCTGCGCCCTTGCGCAGGTAGAACCACCAGTTGATCAATATGCAAACGCCATAGAAGGCGGCAAAACCGTACAGCGCATGTTCCGGTGTCGTGGCTTTGATTTGCTCACCGAAAACCTGCGGAATATAAAAGGCGCCATAGGCCGCGATCGCCGATGTCCAGCCGAGGACAGGTCCCGCCTGTTCCTTGTTGAACACCTGTGAAATGGTGCGGAAGGTCGAGCCGTTGCCGATCCCGGTGGCCGCGAACAGCACCAGGAACAACAACAGGAAAGGCATGAAGTACTGCTCGGGGGTGGCCGACGCGTAAGCCGCCTTGAGGTAGTAGGCCACGCCCAGCGCACTGATGAACATGACGACGGAGATGATCTGGGTGACCTTGGCGCCGCCCATCCTGTCGGCGATCATGCCGCCCACCGGCCGGATCAATGCGCCGATGAAGGCGCCCATCCAGGCGTACATCAGGGCCGAGGGGCCGTTCGGGTTGACCAGGTCGTGTGTCATGACGCCGTCGACCATGACATGTTGGTAGCCGAAAACGACCTTGATCGCCAGCGCGAAGGCGGCCGCGTAGCCGATGAAAGAACCGAACGTCATGGTATAGATGATGGTCATGACCCAGGTATGCATGTTTTCGAAAATCATGTACTGGCGTTTCAGGTTCTCCCCCACACCGCCGGGGATCGCCCGGAGCAACGCCACGGTTGCCACGACCACCACCAGCAGCACCACTTCCTTGGGCAGGTTCAGGCCGGAGCCGTTGGTCGCTTCCGGAAACATCAGCCAGAGGCCGCTGGCGGCGGTGACGAGCGCGATCAGCAGCATGAAACTGATAATTCCGAACGCGGTGAACGGGTTGCCGATACGTGGTGAAACGTGCTCGTCACGAATATTGTTCAAGCCGAACCAACCGGCGAAGGCCAGCGGTAGCAAAAACAGCAGCCAGACGTAGCCGGCGTTTTGCAGATAGGTCTCGGTGCCGGCCGGTATCTTCCCGATCAGCGTGCCGCTGGTGTTCTGCAACGTCATCGACTCTCCGCCGAAGAGGCCGAAGGTCATGCTCAGGGGCACCAGGATCTGCATCGTGGTCACGCCGAAATTCCCCAGCCCCGCGTTCAGTCCCAGCGCCAGTCCCTGTTTCCGCTTCGGAAAGAAAAAGGAGATGTTGGACATGGACGAGGCGAAGTTGCCGCCGCCGAACCCGGACAGCAGGGCCAGCAGCTGGAATTGCCACAGCGGCGTGTTCGCGTCCTGCAGCGCCATGCCGGTGCCGGCCGCCGGTATCATCAGCAGCGCGGTCGTGAAAAAGATCGTGTTGCGCCCGCCGGCGATGCGTATGAAGAACGTGCTCGGTATGCGCAGCGTCGCGCCGGACAGCCCGGCGATGGCGGTCAGGGAAAACAGTTCGGGTTTGCTGTAGGGAAACCCAAGGTTGAGCATTTGCACCGTGATGATGCCCCAGTACAACCAGACCGCGAAGCCGCAGAGCAGGCTGGGGATGGAGATCCACAGGTTACGGTTGGCGATGGTCCTGCCGGTCGCGGCCCATTGCCGTTCGTCTTCCGGGTCCCAGTTACGAAGATCTTTAGCCATGAGGTTCTCCTGACCTTGTCATTGATAAAGGGGGAACTCGCCCCTGCCGTGGGTTGCGCGACTCATCAGTCGCACCTGACTTCGGCGTCCCTGCGCCGGTACCACCACCAGGTCGCCGCCACGCACGTCAGGTAAAAGACACTGAACACGGTAATCGCGAGGCGGGCGGTACCGGTGGCCTGGATGGAGGTCGCGATCAGAGCCGGTATGAAAAACAGCCCCAGCGCGGCAATGGCGCTGGTAAAGCCCAGCGCGACCGACGCCTCGACGTCTCCGGCGGTAATGGCCTTTTCCTGCGCCGCCTGGTCCTTGCCCTCGGCGGAGCGTTCGTGCAGCGTGCGGAAGACGTTCGGCACCATGTGGAACACCGAGCCGTTGCCGATGCCGGCCGTGAGAAAGAGCAGCATGAAAGAGATGAAGAAACCGCTCACGTCCGCTGACGCGCCTGCCGCGGGCAGGCTCAACAACACCCAGATACCGGCGATCAACATCACGGCGAAATTCCAGATCGTGACCTTGGCGCCGCCGATACGGTCCGAGAGCCAGCCGCCGAAGGGCCGGATCAGGGCGCCCGCCAGCGGCCCGACGAAAGCCCATTTCAGGGCTCCGGACTCCGGATAAAGGACGTCCAGCAGGATCGGGAACGCGGCGGAATATCCGATAAAGGAACCAAACGTGCCGGTATAGAGCCAGCCCAGGATCCAGGCGTGCTTGCGTCTGAAAATTCCGGCCAGTTCGCTGTAGGTTTCCTGGACGCCGCGCAGGTTGTTCTGGCCGAACGCGGCCGCGAACGTCGCCAGCAGGATGAACGGAATCCAGATCAGGGCCGCATTTTGCAGCCAGACCTGGCTGCTGGCGCCGTCGGCGTGATAGATCTGCGGCAGGCCCCCCTTGAAGGCCAGCGCTCCGCTGAAGATCACCAGCGGCACGACCGCCTGCATGACGCCCACGCCGAGGTTGCCGATGCCGGCGTTCCAACCCAGCGCCGCGCCGAGTTGCTTCTTCGGGAAGAAGAAGCTGATGTGGGCCATGCTGGCGGAGAAGTTGCCGCCGCCCAGCCCGCACAGGAGCGCTATGAAGACAAAAACAACGTAAGAGGTGTGTGGGTTCTGCACCGCCACGGCCATCCAGACGGTCGGCACCAGCAGCGTGAGCGTGCTGAAAATCGTGAAGTTGCGGCCGCCGAATATCGGTACGACGAAGGAATACAACAGCCGGAACAGCGCACCGGAAATACCCGGAATCGCCGCCAGCCAAAACAGCTCACCGGTGCTGAACTCGAAACCGATCCGCGGCAATTCGACCACCACCACGCTCCACAGAATCCAGACCGCGAAGGACAACAGCAGCGGCGGCATCGAAAACAGCAGGTTGCGCAAGGCGATCACCCGGCCGCCCTTGCGCCAGAATTCGGGATCGTCCGGGCGCCAGTTGCCGATCCAGCGGCCGGCCGCGGCCAGCGGCCGCGCCAACTCTTCCTTAACCAGCTGTTCACGCAGGTTTGGCCTGCGCGCCAGGACTTCTTCGCGTTCGCCCCGGGCCGCCATCCAGGTCCATATCATGACCACCGCCAGCACCCCGAACATCAGCATGAAGGTAGTGCTGCGGATACCGGTGGCGTCGACCGCGGCGCCGAACATGATCGGCAGCGTAAAGCCGCCCAAACCGCCGATAACGCCCACCAGCCCCCCAACGGTGCCCATGTTGCCGGTGTAATGGTCCGCCAGGCAGCGGTAAACGCTGGCCTTGCCGATACCCTGGGAAATGCCGACGATGAAAGCCAGGACCGTGAACATCACGACACCGGTCGCGATGTTGAAGCTCAGGTCACCGTCGATACGGTGGACGGTGACGGAGGTCTGCGGGTAGGACATGAAGAAAAGACAGACGATGCTGACCCAGAAGACCCACCAGGTGACCCGCTCACCGCCCCACTTGTCCGAGAACCAGCCGCCGAGGGCGCGGATCACGCCGGACGGCAGCACGAAGATCAGCGAAATCAACGCCGCCTGCTCCAGGTCCAGGCCGTATTCGGCCATGTAGTACTTGGGCAGCCACAACGACAGGGCGACAAATCCTCCGAAGACGAAATAGTAGGCCAGGCCATAGCGCCAGACGCGGGTTTCGGTCAATGCGCTGAATTGCGCGCCGATCGACGGGAAGCTGTGCGTGCGCCGGCGCTCCTCGAGTTGGGGGTCGTTGTAGGTGAACAGCAGAAAGACGAAGGCCATCACCAGCATCGCGATGGAGTAGATGACCGGTACCGAGCGCCAGCCCATGGCCACGACGATCAGCGGCGCGACGAAAATGTTGAGCGCCGCGCCGGCGTTGCCGGCACCGAAAATGCCCATGGCCACGCCTTGTTTCTTTTTCTCGAACCAGGCGGAGGTATAGGCGATGCCGATGGCGAAGGAACCGCCGGCCAGGCCCATGCACAGGCCGATCAGCAGGTACTGCCAGAACTGGGTGGCGAAATGCAGCCCGTAGGTGGCGATGGCCACCAGGATCATTTGTATGAAGTACACGACGCGCCCGCCGAAGCGGTCGGTCAGAAAGCCCAGCGGCAACCGCACCAGCGATCCGGTCAGGATCGGCGTCGCGACCAGCAGGCCGAACTCGGTCTCGCTCAGGCCCAGCTCCGTCTTTATCTTGATCCCAATGACGGAAAACATGGTCCAGACGGCGAAATTCACCGTGAAGGCCAGCGTATTCATGCTGAGGACCGAGATCTGTTTCTTTTTATCGTACTGGTATTCGTTGGGCGAGGCGGTCATTGAGTTTTCCCTGTTACATGGAGTTTCAAATTCTGATCGTCACGTATCAAACCACTGCGATTGGCCCCATTGGGCCGCCTGTTCCGCGCCTGCTCCGACTGGAACATATTAATAGATTTTCATATCTATAGATTGTAAACTCTATTGAGTTGGGAAACAATATCTGCCAGCGAATAAAGAAGGTAAAATATGCTGATGTACCTCAGCCGACCCGCCGAATACGGTCTGCGCGCAATGACCTATATCGCGCGCTTGAATACGAATGAGAGGATTCGCACCCAGGACCTTGCCAAAGCCGTGGATTTGCCCGCCCCTTTTCTGTCCAAGGTGATGCGAAGATTGACGGCGGTCGGCATACTGGATGCGAAGAAGGGACACCACGGCGGTTTTTTGCTGGCCAAGCGGCCCGAAGAGGTCCGCTTCATCGATATCATGCACGCGGTGGATTTCGAACCCAACGCGGACCACTGCCTGTTCGGGCTGGCCCGTTGCGACGCGCAAAACCCCTGTCCGCTGCACCCCGAATGGAGCGCGCTCAAAGAGCACATCGAGCGCTGGGCCACCTCGCACACGCTGGCTGATTCACTGAAGGCACCGGGCAGCGCCCAAGACTGAACCCGCCGAACCCGCGCGACGCCGGGAAACCGCGCCCGCTGCCGGGCGCGGCCCCTGGCTTTACTGCCGTGGCCTTACCGCGACCGTTCTTGAGCGCGGTCGGATGGTGATCCGCCGGCGCTCAGCGGTTCGGCCGCGGCGCCAGCGTGCCTTATTACCACTCCTTTCCCAGTTCGATTTCGTCCCACTCGTCGAACTGCGAGTACAGTTCCTTCAGGTCGTTTCTGCGCTCGATCCGACGGCGCGTGCTCAGTCTGCCAGGCCTGTCCGCGGGATTTTCCCATTCGGTGCTGTAGAAATCCTTCGACAAATCACTGAAGTCGTAGAGATCCTCATCCAGTTCGTCATCGTCGAAATCCATGTACGGGTCGGCATCGAATTCACGCACACTCTTGCGACTCTTCTTGCTCATCTGCGCTTCTCCAGGTTGCAGTAGAGGTGACTCGATCCGAATTTAAAAACGCTTTTATCTTTATGTCAAGGTATTTTATAAGGACGTGGAAACCGGTAAAATTGCAGGTATGCATAAAGACATCATCGACGAGTTCAAAGATGACTGGCGGCGGCAACGGCCCGACCTCGACTCCGAGCCCATGGGTATCGTCCTGCGCATCAACGCACTGGCGAAACTGCTCGGCGACCAGGCTTCGGGGCGGCTGGAGGAATTCGACCTGCAATGGTGGCAATACGATGTCTTGTCCGCGCTCAGGCGCAAGGGCAAGCCGTTCACGATGGCGGCCACGGAACTGGCCGACGCCGGCATGCTCACGTCCGGGGCCATGACCAACCGGATCGACCGCCTGGAACAGGAGGGCCTGGTCAGACGCCTGCCGGACCCGGCGGACGGGCGCCGCGTGCTGGTGCAACTTACCAGCAAGGGCCTCGCGTTGATCGACTTTGCCGCCACCGCCCGTTTCGAGGTGGCGACGGCCGCACTGGGCAGCCTCGACCTGGAGCAACGGCGGCAACTCGGCGACTTGCTGCGCCACGTGCTGCTGGCGCAACAGGGGCGGGTCGGCGCAGCGCTATAACCAGTCGGTCAGCGCCACCCCCAGGCCCAGCCTGCTGACCTTGTGGTTGTAATCGATGAGGCTTTCACCGTAGCCGGCGAAATACTGCACGTATCCTTTCAGATAGCGGTAGTGCCAGAGCGGGAAGCTCCAGCCCAGTTCCAGGGCGCCGCGTTTGAACCCGGACTCGAGATTGTTGCGCGACATCAGGCTGATCACGTGGCCATGCCGTTTGAAGATCGTCCGCAGTTCGTAATGGCCCAGATAATCGGTGATGCCCGGGTTATCGTCCGAGCCGGCATTCTCCGGCAGCCTCACCCAGGGTTTGAAACTGATCGCGAAACGGCCGCGCTCGAAGTCCAGATTGGCATAGACGCGGTTCCAACTCCTCGACAGGACGCCACTGCGGCCATTCGACTGGTGCACGATACCGACCGCATTGGTGGAATTGGTAAACCCGAACAGCCTCCATCCCGGTGTGAATTGCAGCCAGACCTCCGGTTCGTGGTTGGTTTCCCTTAGCGGCGATGAAAAACGGGGATTGTACATCTGCCAGAACGAGCGGTTGGTGTAACCCGCGTAGACGTCGAAGCGATCGAGGACATTGATTCCCAGCGGCACCTTCAGGCTGATCTGGAACTGGAACTCGAAGTTACGCAGATGCAGCGAAGGATCAGCAAACTCCTGCTTGTAAGGTTCCGAATCATAGGAATGGAAGTTATAGGCGGCGGGCAGCATATAGTTGGGTTTGTGCGCCATCAGCGTGAACGGCCGCAGCAGGTTCGAGCGTTCTTTCTTCAGGCGCTCGCCGACCGCCGCCTGCAGCGGCGCTTCCCCGGCGCTGTCTTCGCCGGCGTCCGCTTTTGCCGCGCAGGCCGCGCGCAGCTCGCCGACGGTGGTGCTATCGCTGGCCTGCACCAGCATTCGCGCCATGCAGCTCTGCAAGTCTTCCGCGACCGCGTTAGGGGCCGTCAATCCGCACGCGGCCGCCAGTGTCAGCAGCAGTACGATGGCCCTGCTGCACGCCGCGCTTGTTATCCCGGGGGTGTTTTTCATCGGCTTATTCCGTTATCTTTGCGCTTTTCAGCGACCCGCTTCATTTGCGATGCCCCCTACCATAACCGACATGCACCGCCCGCAGAAGTCAGCCGCTGATTTGCTGGCCCGCCAGCTCCTGTCCTGCCTTTTGGCTGTTGGCCTCAGCGGTCCACTGCAGGCGTGGGGGCCGGAGGCCCACGCAGCCATCGGCATGCTGGCGCTGAGCCAACTGCAACCGGGCGCCCGCGCAAGGCTGGACCGGATATTGGCCGGGCCCGAGGGCGAAACGATGCGCGCCGCCTGCAACTGGCCCGACGCGGTACGCGAGGAAGAGGCATGGAAATGGAGCGCGCGGCTGCATTACATCGACCTGCCGCGGGGCGCCGTGGCTTATTCGCAGACGCGCGACTGCCCTGACCGGCTGTGCGCCGCGGAAGCCATCAAGAACTACGCGAAGGAACTCGCCAATCCCGCTGTCGGCCGCAGGCAACGCTCACGCGCGCTGGCCTGGCTGTGTCACCTGGTGGGCGACCTGCACCAGCCGTTGCACGCCGGTTACGCCGACGACCGCGGCGGCAATGATTTCGAGGTCACGTTCAACGGCCAGCAGATGAACCTCCACGCCTTCTGGGACAGTGCCCTGATCCGCCGGCACGCAGCCGACTGGCAGGCGCTGACCCGGCTGCTGAGCGACGACGACAAGGCCATGGCCGGTGCGGACTGGACCCCGCAAATGGTCGATCAGTGGACCAACGAATCGCACCGTCTGGTCAGGGATCGCGTCTACCCGCCCGACCCGGTGCTCAGCCGGGCGTACGCGAACAAGGCCTGGATCCTGATGCGGCAGCGCCTGCGCGCGGCGGGCACGCACCTGGCGCAGTTGCTGAACACAATCCTGGGCGATCCCCCTGCGGCGCAGCCGGAAGGCGCCCGCCGCGGCCCCGGCACTCCTTTGCAGGACCGCCAGTACCGTCAGCAACCCTATTAAAAGATTCAATTCCTGATCCGCATGATACGCCAAAGCGACATAGACAGCGCTCTCGCCGCCGCCAAAAAATTCGAACTCGTCGAGACGGCCGATGAACTCGAGGCAGCCGGACGCCGATGGCGGCAAAAGCAGGTCCTGGGCATCGACACCGAGTTCATCAGAGAGCGCACCTATCGGGCCGACCTGGGCCTGGTGCAGGTCTCGGACGGCGACCGGGTGTGGCTGGTGGACCCGCTGAAAACCGGCCCGCTCGAGAGCGTCAAACGCCTGTGCGAACACGCGGGAACGCTCAAGGTCCTGCACGCCCCGTCCGAAGACATCGCCGTGCTCGCGCATGCGGCGCAAAGCTCACTCATGCCGCTGTTCGATACGCAGATAGCCTGTGCGATGCTGGGCCAGCCGCTGCAGATGAGCTACCACAAGGTCGCCGAATGGCTGCTGCAAGTGCATATCGACAAGGGTGAAACGCGCTCCAGATGGCTGCGGCGGCCGCTGCGCCCTGCGCAGTTGAAGTATGCGGCGCTCGATGTCTGCCTCTTGCCCCTGATGCAACAGGAACTGGCCGCCCGGCTGCAGGCCATGGGCAGGGCCGACTGGCTCAGGGAGGACTGTCAGCGCCTGCTCGACAAGTCCCGGGCGCCCGCCCATCCCGGCAGCGCGTGGAAAAGAATCAGCGGCGCCAACCGTCTCGACCCGGCCGCGCGGGCCGTGTTGCGGGACCTGGCCCGCTGGCGGGAAAAGGAAGCCGAACGCAGCAATATGGCGCGCGGCTTCGTGGTCAAGGACACCGCCCTCATCGCCATTGCCCGTCAACAACCCGCCAACGAGGCCGCACTGGCGGCGCTGGACGTACTGCACCCCGCGGCGCGGCAGCGTTATGGCAAGGACCTGCTCAATGTCATTGCGAAGGCGCGCGGGGAGGGCCGGAAAATCGACCCGCCGGAACCGCTGACGGGAAAACAGCGAAAAATACTGGCCGCGATGCGCAAGCGGGTACAGCAAAAAGCCAGCGAGTTATCTGTCGACCCGGCCTTGCTCGCGTCCAGGCGTGATCTCGAATCACTGCTGCAAGCGGCTGCCAACGCGGCTTTGCCAGAGCGTTTCAACGGCTGGCGCCGCGCGCTGATAACCGATGACCTGCTGGCATTGAAAGCCGGCGCCGAGAACGCGAACCGTTAATGGCGATCAGCCGGGCGGCCAGGTGAAAGGGCGGCCGCCGAGCAGGTGCAAGTGGATGTGAAACACCGTCTGGCCCGCGCCGGCATTGCAATTCATCACGACCCGGTAGCCCGACTCGTCGACGCCCTCGCTCCTGGCGATGTCCTGCGCGACCAGGAACAGCTTGCCGACCAGTTCGGCATCGTGCGGCCGGATGTCATTGATCGTACGAATGTGGTTTTTCGGAATGATCAGAACGTGCAGCGGGGCCTGCGGGTTGATATCCCTGAATGCCAGCACCTCGTCGTCCTCGTAAACGATGTCTGCCGGTATTTCGCGGGCGATAATTTTCAGGAACAGGTCATCTGACATGGGTTTTCTTCCGTTTGGGTTGATAAGCCCCGGCAACACCAGCGGGAAGCCAACGCCGATGGGCATTTGCATGGTGCTGACAGGCCTGACTGAAAAATGGTAACCGAGTTGGGCGCGGATTCACACCGGCCCCGACAATGGCGGGAACCGGCTACCGCTCCGCAGATTCACGGCTGGGCCAGTCGCTCAGGCTGACCAGTACGTCCTGATCCGAAAGGTCCGCGCTCAGCATCCGCGCAATCTTTTCCGCCGCGACAGCCGGCTCGGGCAGCTCCCGCGGGTTCTCGGCATGGTAGGCCTTGGCCCGCAGCCCCGTACGCATGGGCCCTGGGTCGATACCGCGCACCACCACCGCTTCGTCGAGCTCCTGTTCGAACTGACGGACCAGGCCCGCCAACGCGGTTTTACCGGTGCCATAGACACCCCAGTACGCCCCCGAAACTTTTTCGATGTCTTCCAGCATAAAGAACAACCGCCCATCAGCGGACGCCTTCAACAGCGGCAGACAGATACGGCTCAGCAGCCACGGCGCATTGACATTGACCTGCATCGACTTGAGCCATTGCGCCGGCTCGACGTGGTCGATCGGATGCAGGCCGTCGAATTCGACCGCGCAATGGACCAGGGCGTCGAGGCCGTCCATCTGCTGCTGCACGATGTCCGTCAGTTCTTCGAACTCGGCGATGCCGACACCGGCCAGGTCGAGCGGATACAGGCCCGGCGAAGGCAGGCCCAGGTCGGTAATACGGTCACTGATACGGCCGAGTCCGTCACGATCCTTGTCGAGCAGGATCAAGCGCGCGCCCCGGCGCGCGCAAACCAGGGCCAGCGCGCCGCCAAGGCCGCCGGCGGCGCCGGTAATCAGTATTCTCTTACCACTCAAGTCCATTGCGCGCTCCCGCTTTTCACAGCCCCATTCTAGCCATATCGCGCCTGCCGCGGTATACAGGCCTGAAAGACATTATTTACAATGGCCCCTGCGAATGCCGTTGGAACGGCCCGGATGGAAGCGCTGCATGCCCATTTATGAATACCAGCACAGTACCGATCGCTACTGCGAGCATTGCGCCCGTGCCTTTGAGGTATTGCAGAAAGCCACCCAGCCGCCGCTGCAGCTTTGCCCCCGGTGTCACAACCCGGTGCGGCGAAAAGTCTCGGCCGTCAATCTCGCCAGCCCGGCACCTTCGCTCGATGACGCGAACCTGGACAAACACGGCTTTACCAAATTCAGGAAGGTAGAAAAAGGCGTGTACGAAAAAACCGCCGGTCCCGGACCCAAAATCATCAGCGACAAGGAGTGACCCAATCCAGCGCGGCTGACGCAGCGCCGCAACCGCGTGCTACCGACAACCAGCCATTCGCAGCGCCCCGCGCGACGGCAATCGCAGCTCGGAAGCCTGGCGCGCGACTATGACTCGTCCCGTCGCCCGATATGGCGTAACGTGGCCCTCGTGCCAGCGTGATGTCGAACCCCGGCGCGCACGGCATTGGCTGTTTGCGGCCGGGCCGAAACCCAGAACTATCGCGTGGGTTCTGCCGCGCCGCCGGGGAACTAAAATCACCGCTCAATTTCCAAGATATTTTAAGCTGAAACTATTTATTCGCCAGGTGAATACTATACAATTCAACTCTTTGAAATGGCGTGTTTCAACACCGGTTGCGGCTTCAGTTAGAAAATATGCAAATGCCTGCTATCACAATTCATCAACCCTCCACCCTGAACACCGTCTGTGACCCGTTAAGAACACCGGGCGCAAGCCGTCGTACGCGCGCCGGTGGCACAAATGCGCTGGTCGGGCGCAAGGCGCAGCACATTGCGGGCGCCGCCTTCCCGGGTTCGATGCGCACGGTTCCCGGACCGAAAAAGTAGTGAGCATAGGGATAAGCAATGCAGTCGCGCGGACGCGCCATTGCGTTTTGAGCGACTTTCAGAATTGATCTTGATATGGGAGCGATTATGGGTTTGCGAATAGGAGTAGATGTCGGCGGAACGTTTACCGACTTCCTGGTTACCGACGATGACGGCAATGCCGAGATTTACAAGACCTCGACGACGCCCGATGACCCGACCATCGGCTTTTTCCGCGGCCTCGAGAAGGCGGCGGTGCACCATGATATGTCCTTGGATGACTTTCTCGGCCAGGTGCAAACGATCGTACACGGAACCACGATTACCACCAATGCCACGTTGACGGGTAACGGCGCGAAGACCGGTTTCGTTACGACCCGCGGGTTCCGCGACGTGCTGAACATGCGCCGTGGCCTGAAAGAACGGCAGTTCGAAAAATATGCACCGCCGCCGGCGCTGGTGCCGCGGCGGCGAATCCAGGTCGTCGAGGAACGCATAGACGTCAACGGTCAGGTGGTGACACCGTTGAACGAAGACGATGTGCGCGCGGCAGCGGCGTATTTTCGCGAGCACCAGGTTGAGGCCGTTGCGGTCTCGCTGCTCTGGTCATTTCGTAACCCGGTGCACGAACAACGCATTCAGGAAATCCTCGAAGCGGAGTTGCCGGGGGTCTACCTGTCGCTTTCCACTGAGGTTCTGCCCCAGATACGCGTCTATGAACGCAACTCCACGACTGCACTGAACGCCTATGTCGGCCCGGTCCTGACCCGCTACCTGACACGTCTGCAGGATGAACTGGAAGCGCGTGATTTCACAGGCAACCTGTTGATCATGCAATCAAACGGCGGCGTCATGTCGCCGCAAGTGGCGCAACGTTTCGCGTCCAACACGTTGTTGTCAGGCCCGGCCGGTGCGCCCATGGCCGGGGTTTTCTACGGCGCCACCCACGGCTTTCGGAATGTGATCACCGTCGATATGGGGGGCACGTCGTTCGACGTTGCGCTGGTAAAGGACGCGGTACAGGCGGTAACCACCGAAGGTACGATTGGTGAGCACCGCATCGCGTCACCGATCCTCGATATCCATACCATCGGCGCCGGCGGTGGTTCCGTCGCCTGGATCGACAGCGGCGGCCTGCTCGCGGTCGGCCCCAAGAGCGCCGGCGCCCAACCCGGGCCTGCCTGTTACGGGCGTGGCGGGACAGAGCCGACGGTGACCGACGCCCAGGTGGTGCTCGGTTACCTGGACCCGGAGCTTTTCGAGAAAGGCGAATTGCAATTCGATGTGGCTGCCGCCAGCAAGGCCATCAACGAAAATATTGCGCAACCGTTGAATATGGACCTTGTCCACGCGGCGGACGGAATTTACCAGTTGGTCAACAACAACATGGCCGCGGCGCTGAGCGTCGTCTCCGTGCAGCGCGGTTATGATCCGCGGGAATTCGTCCTGGTGGTGGCCGGGGGTGCCGGGCCGATCCACGCGGCGGCTATCGCGCGCGAACTGGAAATTCCGTTGATCCTGGTACCGCGGGAATCTTCGGTTTTTTGTGCTGCCGGAATGCTGATCTCGGACTTGAAACACGACTACGTGCGCACCTATGCCAGGGAATTCGACCAGGTGGATGTGGCCGAGGTGCAGGCCCTGTTTGCGGATATGGCAACGACAGCCAGGGATACGCTGGCGTCCGAGCGGGTGCCGGGAAGTGAAATGCAAGTGCAGTACTCTGCCGACTTGCGTTATGTCGGGCAGTTCAACGAGGTCGAAGTGGACGTGCCCGCCAGCGGCAGGATTTCGCCCGCAACGCTGGAACAGATGGCGAGCGCATTTCACGCACGCCACGACAGCCTCTACGGCTACTCCATGCAGACCGCGCCGCTCGAACTGATCAACCTGCGCATTACCGCTTATGGCAAGACCTTCAAGCCAAAACTGGAACGCTCTCCCAGGGGCGGCGCCGATGCCGCGCAGGCGCGCGTGGGGATGCGCGAGGCCTGGTTCGATGGTAAATTCATCCAGACAGCGGTTTATGACGGCCTGAAACTGGTTAACGGCAACCACGTGGAAGGGCCGGCCATTGTCGTTCAGCCGACGACGACGCTGGTGGTCCCGCCGGACTTCGACCTGGTCTGCGACGATTATCAGAACTACCTGATCTTCACCAAGGGGAAGGACATCGACGCGCTTTGCAAAGCGTTACAGTGAGGGTACCCATCCATGAACGCAAAAGTGAAAAAGACCGACATCGACCCCATCAAGGTTTCCGTTATCGGTAACCGCCTGGACGCCATCAGCAAGGAAATCGGCCAGACGATGTTACGCACGTCACGCTCGCCCATTTTCTCCGAGGCGCGCGATTTCGTCACCGGCATCTTCGACAGCCAGTTGCGGCTGGTGGCGCAAACGGCCTACATACCGGTGTTGATGGGCGCCTTGCCCTACGCGGTAAAAAGCATTGCGGAAACCTTCGCCGGCGATATTGAAGACGGTGACGTTTTTATCCTCAATGATCCGTACCGAGGCAATAACCACCCGCCCGACATCACCATTGCCAAGCCGATATTCTTCAAGGGGAAGATCCGTTTCTGGTCCGTGGCGAAAGGGCACCACGCGGACGTGGGCGGAGGCGGCGTCGCCGGATACAACCCGCAAGCGCGTAGCATCTGGGAGGAATGCATCCGCATCCCGCCGGCCAAGCTCTACATGGCCGGCAAACCCAACAAGGCGTTATGGGACACCATCCTGCTGAACGTGCACCTGCCGTTTCTGGTCGAGGGCGACCTGCACTGCGAGGTCGGCGCCGTGACCATCGGTGGCAGGAGCCTGGTGGCGTTGTTGGAAAAATACGGGACGAGCCTGGTGAGCACCGCGATCGAAGAAATTTTTGCGGCGTCGGAACGGCAGATGCGCGCGGTCATCCGCGAAGTGCCGAACGGTACGTTCAAAGCGGAACGATTCATCGACCACGACGGCATCGACAAGAGCAAAATGATCGCCGTACGCGTTAGCGTGGAGGTGGAGGACGAAGAAATCACCTTTGATTTTTCGGCCAGTGACCCACAGGCCACCGGTTACGTCAACAGCACCATGCCCAACACGGTGTCCTCCTGTTTCCTGGCGTTGTTCACCTCCATCGGCTCCGAAGTACGGTTCAATGAAGGCGCGTTACGGGTATTGCGCGTCATCGCACCACCGGGGTCCGTGGTCAATGCGGCCGAGCCGGCGCCGGTTACCGGCTGCACGATTGCATCCGCACAGGCGATCATCGAAGCCGTCTGGCTGGCGCTCTCGCAAGCGGTACCGGACAAGGTGGACGCCTGCTGGTCACGTTGGTGCGGCCCGGCTTCGATGGGCTTCAATCCGCGTACCGGACGGTTGTTCGGCGACATTCACTTCATGTGCAAGGGCGGTGGCGGCGCATCCAAGGGCCTGGATGGCTGGGAACACCTGGGTACGGTCGTCTGCTCCGGTGGTTTGCGCGCGCCGGACCCGGAACTGCACGAACTGATCAACCCATACACGGTGTTGCAGTACGAATACTGGCCGGACAGCGCCGGGGCCGGCCAGTGGCGCGGCGGAGTGGGCACAATTTATCGCTGGCGCGTCGACGCGGACGATATTGCAGTGGCCAATTTCGGCGGCGGCAACCGGCCGGAGACGGTGCCCTTCGGGCTGGAGGGCGGCAAATCAGCACCGCCGCACGAACTCTATCTGCGCAAACAAGACGAATGCATCACGGTCGATGCGGAGAGTGTCTACTCCTATACGCGCGGTGACGTTTTTGAAATCTACGAAAGCGGCGGCGGCGGCTACGGCGACCCGCGGCAGCGCGATCTGGAACGGGTGCGTGCGGACGTCATCGACGGCCTGGTCTCCATTGACAAGGCGCGCGCTGATTACGGCGTGGCCATCGACGCCGAGAGCGGGGAAATCGACGCTGGGGCGACCGCAGAACTGAGACGGGGCAGCTAGCGGTGGCGGACAACACTGAACCTCGCCAATCACGGCTGAGGGATAAGGAACAACAGGTATTCGAGACCAACTCCGGCATCGAAATCGCGGAGCTCTATGCGGCCAATGACCTCAGCGATTTTGATCCGGCCGCCGACCTGGGGCAACCCGGCGAGTACCCGTTCACCCGGGGGCCGTACCCGGGCATGTACCGCGAGCGTATCTGGACCCGTCGTTTCCAGGTCGGGTTTGGCTCACCACAGGAAAGCAATCAACGCATAAAGTACCTGCACGAAAACGGCGCCAACGGCTTTGTCATTACCATCGATTTGCCGACTTCCTACGGTTTTGATTCGGATGACCCGCTCGCCGCGGGCGAGGTCGGGGTTACCGGCGTGGCGATCAGCACCCTGGAGGACATGGAGACCCTGTACGACGGGTTTGGCCCGGATTCCGTCTCCTACGCCTTGTCCATCCGGCCGCCGGTTTCCTCTGTGACCCTTGCCATGCTGGCCTGCGTTGCAGAGAAAAAGGGCGTACCGCTCGCGCAGGTCATCGGCACCCAGCAGAACGACCCTTTTTTCCAGATGAGCGGCGGGCCGCTGCAAACCATCACCCAGTATTTCCCCCTCGACGGTACCTTGAGGCTGTGCATCGACAATATCGAGTTCATCTGCAACAACATGCCGCGCCTGAACTGGATGGTGACCAACGGCTATAACCTGCGTGAAACCGGCGTCAATGCGATCGAGGACGGTGCATTCACGCTCGGACACGCATTTGATATTTTTCGCATGGCCAAGGAACGGGGTCTGGACGTCAACCAGTTTCCGCTTCGCGCCTCGTTTTTTCTGTCCTGCTCGATCGATTTCTTCGAGGAAATAGCGAAATTCCGCGCCATGCGGCGTTTGTACGCGCACACCATGAAAGAGCAGTTCGGCGCCAGCGAGCCGAACTGCTGGCGGATGCGTTTTTCGGTGCAAACGGCCGGCAACACGTTAACCACGCAACAACCGCAGGTGAATATCGTCCGCGCGACGATCGAGGCGTTGGCCGCGGTATTCGGCGGCACGCAGTCACTGCACTTATGCTCCTGGGACGAAGGCCATGGCCTGCCGACGGAACAATCATCCCGCATCGCCCTGCGCACCCAACAGGTGATTGCCTATGAAAGCGGTGTGACCAAGACCGTTGACCCGTTGGCCGGCTCCTATTACGTGGAGGCATTGACGACGCGGCTGGAGCAATCCATCAAGGCAAAGATCGCGGAGATTGACGCGCAGGGCGGCATGGCCAAGGCGATCAAGAACGGTTGGCTCGAGGGGCAGATCAACACCGCCAGGTACCGCAACCAGAATGAAATTGACAGCGGCAGGCGGTCCCTGGTCGGCGTGAACCGCTTCACCATACCGGCACAGGAAGAGCAACCGGTCGAGGTACACAAAATCAGGGCTGATGAGTGGGGCGAGCGGCGCGCGGAATATCTGCGGCGCTACCGGGCCGATCGTGATCAGCAACAGTGGAACGCGGCCTTGTGCCAGCTGGAATCCGCGTGGAAAAACCATGAAAACATGGTGCCCGTTATCATGCACGCGCTAAAGAGCAAGGCGACGATGGGTGAAATCCACGCGGCCATGCGCCGTGCGCAGAACTGGGCATTCAGGTGATTTCCAACGCGCGGGTCGCGGGTATCGGCGAGAAAACCGGGAGTGATTTTGGTGACTGAACACAAACGTATTTTGTTGGCCAAGATGGGACTCGATTGCCACGACACGGGCGTCGTGACCGTGGCACATCAGCTCCGTGAAGCCGGCTACGAGGTGATTTATCTGGGTTTGCACAACCAGGCCGAACTGGTCGCCAAGGCGGCGCTGGAAGAGGACGTGGACGCGATTGGCGTCAGCTTTCTTTCCGGTCAGCACATGGCGCAGATCAGGTCACTGCTCAGCGCCATGCGGGAGCTGGACCTCAAGCTGCCGCTCATCTGTGGCGGCGTCATTCCAGACGATGACAAGGTCGCTCTGCGAAAAATGGGGGTGGCGCAAGTGATTGGACCCGGGACGCTGACGAAGGACATTCTGAAATTGGTAAATGAGGCAACCGCGAGCCAAAATTAGCCGGCGCAGCGCGCACCGCCGCCTGCCTGTGCGCGCCGACCCCGGCCGCTGCCGGAAACTGGCCGGTCCGGGGCGCCAGCGCGTTGCCGCCAGCGGGCGCGGGGGCGGTCTGCGGCAATGACCCTGGACGAGATCGTCAGGCGCAACGCACTGCGCTTCCCTGACAAGCCGGCGTTGCAGTCAGACAGCGCCCGTTACAGCTGGAAGGAATTGGATGCGCGCGTCGACCGCGTCGCCAACGCCTTGCTGGCCACCGGCCTCGGCAAGGGCGACCGCGTCGCCCTGTTGCTGTCGAATTGTCCGGAGTACATGGAACTGTACTTTGCCGTTGCCCGTAGCGGACTGATTGCGGTTCCGCTCAATTACCGGCTGACGCCGAGCGAACTTGAACAAATGCTCGCGCATGCAGAGCCGCGGTTGTTGGTGGCCGGGGCCGAATATGTCGATTCGCTGCGGGCGCTGGAAGCAAGCTTTCCGCAATTGCAGCGACGCTGGGTGGTCGGGAGAGACGTTCCCTCAGGCGCGCACGGCTACCAGGACCTGGTCGCGGCCGCAAGCTGCACACCGGTGCCCGCTGCCGCGGATGAACACGACACCTTCGCCATTTTTTACACCAGCGGCACGACCGGCCTGCCCAAGGGCGCGATGGTCTCGCACTACAACCTGGAAATGAACAGCTATAACCAGTTCATTGCCGATGGCAGCGTGGCCGCCGACGTCAACCTGGTGGCCACGCCGTTGTACCACATGGGGGCCGTGTTCATGGCGGTCACCTACATGCTGCTCGGCTGCACCCAGGTGATATTGGCACGTTTTGAGCCCCGCGCCTGGTTGGCCGCCATGGAAAGCAGCGGGGCCACGGTTTCCTTGCTGATCCCGACCATGATCAACATGGTTCTGCATGAAAAAGACCTCGAGCGATTCAAACTCTCGGCTCTGCGGCTGATTTTCTACGGTGGCGGACCCATGCCTCCGGCGGTACTCGAGCGCGCGATTACAAAGCTGCGCTGCGCCTTTACCCAGGGGTACGGGTTGACGGAAACGCTTGAAGCCACGTTTCTGGTCGCCGCAGATCACTGCTTGAACGGCAGCCGGCAACAACAGCGGCGATTGCACTCAGCGGGCCGCGAGGCGGTTGCCGCCGAAGTGCGGATTGTGGGCGATGACGACCAGATGCTCGGTCCGGGCGAAGTCGGTGAAATCCTGGTGAAAAGCCGCTCGGTCATCTCTGGCTACTGGAAAGCACCCGCGGAAACCGCGCGGGTCATTCGTGATGGCTGGTTCTATACCGGCGATGTGGGGTACCTCGATGAGGACCGCTACCTTTTCGTCGTCGACCGCAAGAAAGACATGGTCGTCAGCGGCGGGGTGAACATCTATACCAAGGAAATTGAAAGCGTGTTGTTTACCCATCCGGCCATTCTGGAAGCGGCGGTACTCGGGCTGCCCGACGAGGAGTGGGGCGAAGTCGTCACCGCGGTCGTCGTGTTGCGCGAAAACCACGAATTGAGCGCAGCGCAGGTGATCGCGCATTGCCGGCAGTCGTTGGCGAGCTACAAGAAACCGCGCCGGGTGTTTTTCCAATCCCAATTGCCCAAGAATCCGAGCGGCAAGGTCCTGAAGCGCGAACTGCGCCAGGCCTTGCAAGCCACCTCGGCGTAAGCGCGGGAGCGTCGCGTGGCGGCCCGGGAAAAGGCGCAGGACCTTGCCGGAAAGCGCAAAGGCATAACGCCGCCCCGGCGGGCGTAATGTTGGGGCTACGGAATACCGGCCCGGCTCTTGCTCCAGTTGCGGCCATCGAAATCTTCCTGCGTCACCACGCACGCCGCGGGCAGTTCGAGACAGTTAAGGTTGACGCTGTAGCCGTCCGGGTGCGAGCGGGGTACGTAAAACGACTTGATGCCGCAGTGCCTGCAAAACAGGTGCCGCGCCAAACCGGTATGAAAGCGGTACTCGCTCAGATCTTCCTGCCCGCGCAGCAGCTCGAAGTCGGCCGCGTCCACGATCAGGTGCAGGTAACCGGATTGCGTGCAGATCGAACAGTTGCAGCGCCGCACGGTCACCTGCAGCGGTATGCGGACCGCGAACTTTACCCGCCCGCAGTGACAGCCCCCCTGGCATTCGACGCGTTCGTCGGGTTGCATTTTTTCCCTCCTCAGTTTCGCTTCAACCGCCGACAGAAACGCCAGGCGAACCAGGCATCCGACGGCCCGAAGAGCCTGCCCGCGCGCGCGGGCGAGACCGGCAGACGCCGCGGCCGCGACAGGTGTCTTTGTTCCAGCGCCCAACGCAGCTGCAGGTGCACGCAACGCTCCGACGCCTGCCCCAGGTCCAACCCCGAAAGGCCTCGCCCATACCAATCGCGGGCGAGCGCGCAGGCGTGTTCTGCAGCCGACTTGAGCGGCCTTCCCTGCTGTGCCGCCGGCACGCCCGCCCGGTAGCCGCTCGCGGCCAGCAGGTCCGGCGGCAGGTAGCGGCTCAACAGGCCGGGGTCAGCGAGCGCGTCGATCAAGAGGCCGTACACGCTGGAGGCCGCCCCCAGGCAGCGCAGACGTTCATCGCCCAGGCCGGCGCCGCCCAGCGCCAGTTCCAGCAGGATGCCGGTGCCGCCATAAGCGGCAGCGCGTTCGAACAAAGCCTCTTCGTCCGCGGGCGGCGGGGCCTCGATCTGATACGCGGCATCGTGCACCAGTCGCTGCAGCAGCGCGGCGTCGATGTGCTCACGGGCCCCGCTCGATGTCAGCGCCCGCACGATCGGGTGGCGGGCCGCGGACTTCGGGTCCGATACCAGTTCCTCGCCCCACCACTTCAGCTTGGCCCATTTGACTTCGTCGTCCAGGGCCGAGCGTGGAATCGAACCCAGCGCCTGTTGCAAGGCATACAGCGGCAACAGCGCCTCGACCTGCCGCGGCGGCGCGAAGCGGCTGCTGAATTCGAACAGGCTGCCGGGCGGCATCGCCGTTTCGATACAGTAGTCCAGCGCGTTCGCGGTCGTTGCGGCCATCAGCCCGCCTCCTTCCGCCGTAAAATCTCCAACACTTCAAGGGGCGTCCCGACGCTGACGCCGGCGCCGGGAAGCCCGTCTTCGACCTGGTGCGCGGCATATCCGTATGCCGCCAGTGCGGTACGGGCGCCCGCACGGTGCCCGGACTCGAGGTCACGCGGGTCGTCCCCGACCATCAGCGCCTGTCCCGGCGCAACCCCGATACGGGCGCAGGCGGCCAGCACCGGCTCCGGGTGCGGTTTTGCGTGCGCCACGGTATCTCCGCAAATCAAGGCGCCGAGCGATTTTCGCCAGCCGGTGGCATCGAGGATCGGCTGGCACAGGTATTCGTGCTTGTTGGTGACGATGCCCCACGGCACCTGCAGTCCCGCGAGGCCGTCCAGCATCTCCGCCACGCCGTCGAACGGGCGCGTGCGGACGTATGAGTTATCCGCGTAATGGCTGACCAGGATCTCGCGCCAGCGGGTGAACGTCGCCTCGTCACACGCCGGCATGCCCACCCGTATCAGGCCCGCGGCACCGCGTGAAACGGCCGGGCGCAGCCGCTCGAGCGGCAGCGCCTCCAGACCCTCGGCGGCGCGCAGGAAATTGAGACTGGCGACCAGGTCCGGCGCCGAGTCGAGCAGAGTGCCGTCGAGATCGAATAAAACCGCTTCGATCAAACGTCCTCCCCGCGGGTGGCGTGCAGCATGTAATTGACCAGCGGGCTGCCGCCGGTCCGGGCAGTGCGGCCCAGGGGGTTATAGCGAATGCCGCTGACGTCGCGGACGCGCATGCCGCTGGCCCTGAGCCAGCGACACAATTCCGACGGCCGGATGAAGCGATCATACTGGTGCGTGCCCCTGGGTATGATCCGGGCGACGTATTCAGCGCCGAGAATGGCGACGATAAAGGCGGCTGCATTGCGGTTCAGCGTACTCATGAACAGGTCACCGCCTGGCTTCAGCATGGCCGCGCAGGCACTGACCACAGCGGCCGGGTCCGGCACGTGTTCGAGCATTTCCATGCAGGTGACGACATCGGCGGCGCCCGCGTTCCGCCGCGCCCAGGCCTCCGCTGTGGATTGCTGGTAATCGACCTCGCAGCCCGACTCGTGCAGGTGCAGCCTCGCCACCGCCAGGGCCTTTTCGGCGACGTCGATCCCCGTCACGCGGGCGCCTGCCCGGGCCAGCGATTCGGCCAGGATTCCACCGCCGCAACCGACGTCGACGATCTGCTTTCCGTCCAGGCTTGCCCGCTCGGTGATATAGGCGAGGCGAGCCGGGTTCAGTTCGTGCAACGGCCGCGATTCGCCGTCCGGGTCCCACCAGGTCGCCGCGATCGCATCGAATTTCTGCTGTTCGCGGGCATCGATATTGGAGTCGTTCTTGCTCATCGGGCCTGTCCTGCGGCCACACCGGCACCCGCGCTGATCCGCGTTTGCCAGGCGTGTGCCTGTTCTATGATGGTCGTGGTGTCAATATTCAGAAATTCGCCGTCGGCCAGCAAGGCCTGGCCCCCCACCCAGACATGTGAGACCTGGCGGCTGGACGCCGCGTAGATCAGGTGCGAGACGGGATCGTAAACCGGTGTCGTCGACAACGCATCCAGCCTGACGGCGCACAGGTCCGCCAGCTTGCCGGCTTCCACGCTGCCCAGGGAATCCGCCTGACCCAACGCCACGGCGGCATTGATCGTCAGCATCTCAAGGGCCTGGAACGCATCCAGCGCGCACGGATTCCCGGCGACGCCCTTGGCCAGCAGCGCCGCCGTGCGGGCTTCGCCCAGCAGGTCGAGGTCGTTATTGCTGGCGGCGCCGTCGGTGCCCAGGGCCACGTTGATACCGGCTTCCATCAGGTCCACCTCGCGGCACATGCCGCTGGCCAGTTTCAGGTTGGATTCCGGGCAATGGATGACATTGACCTTCGCCCTGGCCAGCCTGGCGATATCCGCACTGTCGAGTTGCGTCATGTGTACGGCCAGCAGGCGTTCGTTCAGCAATCCCAGGTCCTCCAGGCGCTGCAACGTGGACTTGCCGTGCCGGCGTTCGGATTCCTCGATCTCCCAGGCGGTCTCCAGCACGTGCATGTGCACGCACAGAGCGCGCTCTGCCGACAGCGCCGCGACCCGCCGCAGCGCGGCGTCGTCAACCGAGTACGGCGTATGCGGGGCCAGCGCGGTCGTGATCAGCGGATCATCCCGCCAGCCTTCGCTGAGCCTGAGCCCCTTGTCGATGCATTCATCGCAACCGTTCGCCCAGGCGGTGGGAAAGTCAATCACCGGCACACCGATCACGGCGCGCATGCCCGCCCGGCTGGCCGCGGCGGCGATGACTTCCGGGAAAAAATACATCTCGCTGAAGCAGGTGGTCCCGCCGCGCAACATTTCCGCGACGGCCAGTTGCGTACCCGCCTCCACGAACTCCGGCCCCATGAAGGCCTTTTCGGCCGGCCAGATAAAATCGTTGAGCCACACCTGCAGATCGAGGTCGTCCGCGTAGCCGCGCAACAGCGTCATCGGCGAGTGCGTATGCATGTTGATCAGGCCCGGTAACAAGATGTGCTGGTCCAGCACGGTCTGCCGGGCCCCGGGCCAGCGCTCGATGGCCTCCCCACGCGGCATAACCGCGGTAATGGTCGAACCGCGCACGGCCACCGCCATGTTCTCCAGCACCTGCCGGGAAGGCCGCACGGGCACCAGCAGTCGCGGCAATATCAGGTCGGGCTGTTGTAACAAAACCTAGTCCTTGACGCGTGAGACGTACTCGCCGGTGCGCGTGTCCACGCGGATGACCTCGCCGTTCTGGACGAACAGCGGTACCCGCACCGTCGCACCGGACTCCAGTACCGCGGGCTTGCCGCCGCCCCCTGACGTGTCGCCTTTC
Organism: uncultured Gammaproteobacteria bacterium; assembly: GCA_963774415.1. GTDB lineage: Bacteria > Pseudomonadota > Gammaproteobacteria > Xanthomonadales > SZUA-36 > SZUA-36. Next base: position 211,419 of record CAVZEU010000007.1, read on the forward strand.
AAACCCGGGTCGGTTTCGACGATCTGCATGTCGACGAAGTTGGGTGGCAACACACTCAGTGGTTCACCGTTGAACAGGGTGACATCGCAAATACCGCCCTCCTGCATCCACAGCGCCGCGTCGGCGACCGCTTCCTTGCCGATCGCGTATTGCTCAAAGGTCTCCGGGTGCATGAAGTGCCAGAATTCACCGTCGTTATACAGGTACTGGGCAGTGGTTTCGAACACGTCCGCCGCCTCGACCGATTCCCCCGATTTGAAGGTTTTCTCAACCACGCGGCCCGTCATCAGGTTACGTACTTTCACGCGATTGAAGGCCTGGCCCTTGCCGGGTTTGACAAATTCGTTCTCGACGATGTTGTGCGGTTCTCCGTTGAGCAGTATTTTAAGACCGCTCTTGAATTCGTTGGTGCTGTAGGATGCCATCTCTGTCTCCGGCAGAATATCGTTACGCGCCCGACATGATAACGCGAACCCCGCGCAGGTGATACTTGCGTGCAGCCGTGCCGTGAGCAGACACGTTCCGCGCTCTCCCGGCCTCGCCGGGCAGAACCGGAATAATTCATATGCCGTCTACAAAAGCGGTTGGATTTGCGGCATACTTGGACCCCTCTGTGGTCGCAGGAGACTTGACCCGCCGGGTCAGTACGCATTGGACGCGTATCGATCCAGTGCCAGCGTGTTCCATATGGCCGCCGACAAATAAGATTACCCACAGGGTAGGGAAACCCAGGGGAGAAAGGGATGCAAAGCAGCTATTTGCTGGTCGTGGACAATTCAGTCGAACGTATACAAGCTGTCAACAGCTTTTTGCGCAATGCCGGCATGGCCGTCCGGGTCATCAATGCCGCAACCGCCACCGAACTCGAAACCAGCCTGCGGGAAAAATCACCATTTCTGGTCGTGCTGGGCACGTCGGCGCCAGACAAGCTGAAAACCGGCCAGGTGCTGCAGGCCGCAAGAAAACATTCCATCCCGGTCACCATGCAGGTTCGTCCCGGGAAATACGCCAACCTGGAAGCGGCCATCGGTGAATGTTCGGTGCAGGTCATCGGGGCCGATGACCACGACCAGCTGATGGAGGTTGTCCAGTTCCACCTGAGCGGCGGCAAGTCCGCAAGCAAATACGATGAACTGCAAAGAAGGCTCGATGAATTGCAACATCGTTACGACCTGTTGCTGGACAGCGCGAGAGATGCGATTGCCTATATCCACGAGGGCCTGCACGTCTACGCCAACCGTGCCTACATCGAATTGCTCCAGTTGCAGGACATGTCGGATATCGTCGGGCTGAGCCTGCTGGAACTGATCAGCACGGATGAAGGCACCGACCTGAAAAAGCTGCTGCGGGACATGAACAGGGATATCATCCCGGAAGAGACGCTGCCGGTGTCCGTCAACCTGCCCGCCGGACAAACGCTGAAAGCCGACCTGACCTTCCTGCCGGCGAGGTTCAACGGTGAAAAATGCATCCAGATGATGGTCTGCGAACAGGACGCCAAGCTCGCGCTGAGGGAAGAACTCGACAGGCTGCGCAAGACCGATCAGCTGACGCAGATGTACAACCGCAAAACCTTTACCGAGCGACTGGCAGACTTCATCTCGGGCGGCCGCGACGGACAACCGCGCAGCGCGGTCCTGTACATCGAGCCCGATGGCATGGCCAGCCTCGATGGCGACATCGGGCCGGAGAGCCTGGACACGCATATCCTCGACCTTTCGAACATTATTCGCGGTTGCACCCAGGAGGACGACCTGAACGCGCGTTACAGCGAATTCGGATTTGCGCTGCTCATCCGGCGCGCCGAAAAATCGGCCCTCGAGGACACCGCCAACAATATCCTCGAAAACTACGGCAACCACATAATCGACCTCGGCGACCGCACGCTGTCGGCCAGCTGCAGTATCGGCATGGCCACGATCGGTTCGCTGACCAAGGATGCCCGTGAAGTGATCGACCAGGCCAAGGCCGCGTTCAAGGAAGCGGCGCAGAAAGGCAACACACTGGTCACCTACAAGCCGGCCCTGAAAACCGTCCATTCCGGCGAAGGCGACCGCGACTGGGTCGAGCGTATCAGGCACGCACTCAATAACCACGATTTCTATACCGTGCAGCAATCGATCGTGGACCTTGAGGGCGAAAATGAGGGCCTGTTCGAAAACCGGACCTTCATGCGTGAAGATAACGTCGACACTCATGTCAACGAGTTTCTGCAGGTGGCCGAGCGCAACGAACTCGGCGCCGCCATCGACCGTCACGTCATCCCGCATCTGATGGCGGCCATAGCCGGCACGGGGGACAAACACATCATCCCGCTGAGCGCCAACTCGGTCAACGATCCCGGTTTCGCCCACTGGTTCGAAGGGCAACTCAAGAAGGCCGAGGTGGAAGGTTCGCAAATATTGCTGCAGGTGTCCGCGGATTCCGCCGAATCCGGTCTGAAGTCATCGCGCCGCTTGATCGGCGAAATGCAGGCCATTGGATGCGGCATCGTGCTGGCGGATTTCGATAATGACCGCCGCAGGCTGCAATTACTGGAGCACTTGCCCGTCAACATGGTCAAATTGCGCCAGGGACTGGCCCACGGCCTTTCGTCCAACAGCCACAACCAGGAAGTCATCCGGGCGGTGGTCAAGGCGGCCACGGACAGTAACGTCACGATCATCGCGGATGAAGTCCAGGATGCTTCCGACCTGGCTCTGCTGTGGCAGTGCGGCGTGAAGCTGGTCACCGGCGATTTTCTCAACGAGGCGCCGCAAGTCGTCGGCCAGTAGACCCGCACCAGCCAATGACAACGGCGCCGGTCATCGGCCGATTCGCCCCATCGCCGACCGGCGACCTGCATTTCGGTTCCCTCGTCGCCGCCGTCGGCAGTTACCTGGCCGCGAAAAGCGTGGGCGGCCTCTGGCTGCTGAGGGTCGAGGACATCGACCCGCCGCGCGAGGTCGAAGGCAGCGCGCGGCGAATTATCAGCGACCTCGAGTGGCTCGGGATGCGGCCCGACGCACCGGTGCTGTATCAGAGCAGCAGGCTCGGGTCTTACCAGGCTGCGCTGCAGCGTTTGCTGGAAGCGGGGCTGGCCTATCCATGCGGTTGCAGCCGCAGCGATCTGCCCGCATCCGGTGTCTATCCCGGAACCTGTAGAAATGGCATACCCGGGGACCGCCAGGCCCGCTCGATCCGCTTTCGCGTGGACGCTGACGACGGCTACTTCGACGACCGGGTCCAGGGAAGGGTCAGGACCGCTGCGGCGAGCGGCGGTGATTTCGTTATCCGCCGCGCCGACGGCCTCTTTGCCTATCAGCTCGCGGTGGTCGTCGATGACGCCTTTCAGCGTGTCACCGAGGTCGTGCGCGGAGCCGACTTGCTCGAATCCAGTCAGCGCCAGATCTGCCTGCAGAAAGCCCTGCGATTACCTCAACCGGCTTACGCCCACCTGCCGGTCGCGGTCGACACACAGGGTGGCAAGCTCTCGAAACGGGCACAGGCCGATCCGTTCAGGTTCGGCGACCCGGTTCGCGTGCTGCGCGCCGCGCTGGACTTTCTCGGCCAGCGGCCGCCCGCGGCGACCCGCCTGGACAGCCTGTGGCAATGGGCCATCGCGAACTGGCGCTGGGAGCGCGTGCCTCGCCGCCAGAGCCTCGAAGCGAGGCTTGGCCCGGACCCCGCCGAAGCCGCCGGGGCCGCCGGCGACGAACCCTGACCCGCAGCCGCACCCCAGCAGCCGCACCAATCCCGGATTTATCGCATTGGGATTTTTCGCTGGGCTCAACGGGCGGGCAATGAGCCGGCTAGCTGCCCGGATATTGCACCAGCATCCCGGATGCTGGTGCAATATCCGGGCTAGACGCTGACGATCACTTTTTGGTAAAGATCGCCGAAATAGAACTTCGACGATACCTGTTCCGAACCGATTTCAGGGGGCAGGAACTCAGGCAGTTCCTGGCGCCATAAATCCATCGCGAACGGCTCCAGCCAGGTCAATATGGGCCGCATGATGTAACGCATGGGGTTGCTCCGGCGCGGGCCGTGATAGTCGACGAAGATCACCTTGCCGCCCGGCTTTGTTACGCGGATCGCTTCCTCGATCGTCTTGCGGCGTGCATCGGCCGGCTGCTCGTGCAGGAGGAAAAAGACGACGCTTTCGTCGAAGCTGTCCGCGGCGAAGGCAAGCTCGGTCGAGTCCTGGTGGTGATAGAGGATGTTGTCCTGCTTGATCAGTTTCTTGGCGGCGTTGCGCAACTGGATCGGGGCAACGTCGACCAGGTCCAGCCTTGACTGCTGCCGGCCCAGGTGTTCCGCGAGGTGCCTGGAAAAGTCCCCGTAAACACAGGCGACCTGCAGCACGCGGCTGCCCGGCCGGGGCTGTACTTCTTCCAGAACGACGTCGGTCAGCTTCTTCATGTTGCCCCAGAGGATCAGGTTGACCACCCATTTGCGCTCGAAGAACATGAAGGAATTCGGATGCAGGTACGCCCACCAGTAGGTGTCCTGCAAGTAGTCGGGTATCGCCGGCGCGGCCGCGACGGTCGCACTCTCAACGCCGTTGCCGCCGCGGGTCGTCATCTCGCTGCGGCTGCTTTCTGTCAGTCCTGTTACTTCATCATTCATGGGCAATTTTTGCTCTTCCTTTCAGGCGTCACCTGGGCGCGCGTCATCCGTTGCAACCCTGGTGGGCGGCGAGATGTGGCGAAAACACCAGGCGGGTCAGAATCTGTAGGTCCAGGCGGCCGAAACCAACCACAGATCGTAATTGGCAGCCGCCTGCCCGGGCAACAGGACCCTGGATACCGTGTCCGGCTCAACACCGTCCAGCGCCCAGTCCCTGCTGGTCAGCTTCGCGCTCTGGGCGCTGAGCCGGATGCTCGAATGGCCGCCCAGCGCGAAACGGCTCCAGATACTAAACATCTCCTGCTTGCTGAGCAAGTCCGGCAGCGGCGCCGTTGCCTCGCTGACGGCAGTCACGTCGATGCTGCTGTCGGTCTTGGAATAGGTGTAATCCATACCGGCTTCGACCCCTTTCCAGCCTTTGTCCTTGCCGATGTCCTTGAACGTCAGCGTAACGTTCCAGGTATCGACGCGGTCCTCGGAATCCGCGAACCAGTCGTTCGCCGGATCGGTGACCGAATCGGTACTGGTGATATAACGGCTGGACTGATTGGCATTGTATTTCTCCCAGGTGTAGAAAGCCGCCAAGGTAACATTGTCCCTGGGATACAGCCCCGCGTCGATGGTCCAGCTTCTGACCTTCGCCGTGTTCAGGCCAAAGTGGCCGCTGCCGTAATCGTCCTTGTCGTAGCTCGCGGATACGCCCAGGTTGACGCGCGGGTCGGGGAAAAAGTCCGCCCGCAGCCGATATTCGTCACGGTCGCGGTCGGTCAGGAAATACTTGCGCAACAGCGGGTGATTCTGAAAGTCGTCCTGGCCGTAGGTTCCCGCCGGATACGACGCCAGCAGCGGTGCATTGGCGATATAATTCGACACGTCCCGGCTGGAATTGCGGTAGTCGAAATTGACCGATGCCATGCTCCAGCCGCGCAATGTCAGGCCTGCCCGCCAGGCCAGCTCGTCGGAGCTCCTCACTTCCTGGAAGTCACGCTTGTAGTCGAAATATTCGACACCGGCCCTGAGCCTGCCGATCCGGCTGATCCGGTAGGTCACCAAGGCGTCGGATTTCTTACGGGTGTAGCTGTACGGCAAGTTGAACCGCCCCAGCGCGGTATCGCGCTGGTCCTGGGAATCGGCCCCGATATACGGGAACAGGGCCTGCGGCGTCTTGTTGTCACGCTTGTCGTAGTGGTAATTCACCCGCAGCCCGAGCCGCCTCGCCAGCCGGCTCGTAAACCGCAGGTTGAGCATGCTCGTATCGATCTTCCCATCAAGCTTGCTCAGCGGCACGGGGGTTTGTACGAGCAAATCCGGGTTGATCGTATAGGGCAGCAAGGTGTCATTCTGTTTCATCGTACCGACAGCGGCGTCCGATGTCAGCCGCATTCCGGAAGTCAGGTTGAAACCGACGCTCGCCCGGTACTGGATGTAGTGGTTGTCCGGTTCGAGCGCGATGCGGCCCTGTGAATCGGGATAGCTGACGGCATCGTTCCACTCGTGTTCGTGGGCATAGGCGTTCTGGAACACGAGCGTGTTATCCGCATTGCGGAAAAACGAGGCGTAAATCCCCATGTTGACCTGCATGCGCGGCCCCGCGTAGCCGAAGGTGGCCTCGACGTTATCGGTCTTGTAGTCGACCGGAGCCGGCAGGATCACGCTGCGGGCGTTATTGAAACCGTAACCGAAGATGCCGCCGAGCGTGCGATTGCCGATCTTGGTTTCGTGCAGGTAATCGATGTCGAAACGCCAGCCGCCCCCCAGTTTGAGACCGTACGCGGCATCGAAACGACGCCGCAACGTGTCGATCTTCATCGTGGTCAGGCTCGACTGCAAATTGAGAAAACCCTTGGTGGTGGCGTTGTACCGGTTGACCGACCAGTCCCACGGCAGCGCCCAGCTGCCATTGGTCTGGTGTCTGTAAGGTGTCTGGCCATCGTTGAAACGATTGTTGGGAATTTCCCTGAAGTCAAAGCGGAAGCGCTGTTTGCCCTGCTGCCAGTAATCGAATTCGAGGCGCCGCGAGTCCAGGCCCAGGCGCTTGCCTTCGAGGCGCCAACGGGTCGTGTCGTCGCTTGCCGGATCGGGCCTCCGGTCGAGTTTGAAATCGAATAACCCAAATACGCCGTTGTCCGTCAGATCGCTGTACTTGCCGTAGCGGTAGCTGGGGTCATCGAGGGCGTAGACCCCCACCGTCACTTCCTTTTCAATGCTGGCAGGGGCTTTCTTTGCTTTCTTCTTTGCCTGCTTCTTGCTGCTGGCCTTCTTGGCCGGTGCTGCGGACGCCGGCCCGGCTGCCGCGGCCTTGCCGGCCGCTGCTTCACCCTGTGCCCAACCCGACAACGGCAGAACAAGCAGCACGAGGCCCAGGATCAAGTATTTGAGATGGCTTCTAATCTTCATTTGCCTACTCCCGTTCCGATCGTCGCCATTACCGCGTCAGCCTCGCACCGCTGGGGTGGTTGGAGCCATGGATCTGCACGTGGCAATTCATGCACTGCTTGCCGAGCAGGTGCCGGTCCGCGCCATTGGGCGGCACACCGGTGCCGCTGAACGCCTCGCTGGAATGGAACTGGGCCGCGTGGCATTGCTGGCACAGGAAGGGCGGCCTGGCGACCAGCAGGTTTTCATAGTTCGACCCGTGCGGCGTATGACACACGGTGCAGTCCTCGGTAACGGGAGCGTGCTCCCACAAAAACGGACCGCGCTTCTCCGCGTGACAGTCGTAGCATTGCTCGTTGACGGTATTTCGTTTCAGCAGGGCCGGGCCGGCAGAGCCGTGCGGATTGTGGCAATCGCTGCAGGCGATCAGGCCGACGTTCGACATCGAGGCGCTGGCGCCCTGCACGGGGTGCCGCGACTGACGCAGGAATTGCGCGCGCTGTTCCTTGTGGCACTTGTAACAAACCGCCGGCTGCGTCTCCACCGACAACACCGGGTCGTCCGCCTTGTGGATGACGTGGCAATCCGCACAGGCGACGCCTTCGACATCGTGAACGCTGCCCGGCCAGTGAAACCTCGCCTTGTTATTGTGGCAACCGAGGCATACCGCGTTCTGGGTTTCCACGGGTGTCTTGTCGTCAAAGGTGACCGGCGGCAAAAAACGTGACCCGTCTTCCTTGCGTTTCGGGTGCTTGTCGGTCGGGCCGTGGCAGGTTTCGCAACCGTGATTGTCAGCGGACATCGGCGATGCGGGATCACCGCTGACGCCCATCGGCGTCATCAGGACTTCGTGTACATCCCTCATCTTCCCCTCGCCGTGGCAGAGAAGGCAACCTTTCGCGCCGCGCTTGCTGTATTCAGCCACAGGGGCCGATTTTTTGGCCGCGGCCTTGGCGTCGTCCGCCTGCGCTGCCATGGACACAGCGGCCGACCCGCTCAGAATCAGCCACATTGCAAAGGTCAGAATCGTCGTTGACCGGCGGGCATCAACCCGTTTTTTGATCATGAACACGCCCACTCCTCGGAAGCAAACTCCATTATATATAATGTGACTGACACAGGGGCCGGATCGGCAGTCAGTTATTCTTTGCACCCTGGTCGATCCATTTCCGTATGGTCAGGATATCCTCTTTCGGGACCGGCTTGCGGTTACCGTGCGGCATCGCGATTGACGGATCGGCGCGGCCTTCCATCAGCACCACCATGTTGCTGGTTTCCGCGTCCCCGGGGATGATCATCGGTCCGTAACGAGTGCCTTTCATCAGGCTTTCATAACTGTCCATGCTGAAACCGCTGGCCTTCTGGCCCTGGCCGCCGCTGTGATGGCATTCCAGGCAGTGGGCGGCCAGGATCGGCCGAACATCCTTCGCGTAGCTGACCGGCCGCTCGCGGCTGCAGCCAATCAGCAGCGAGGAAATCGCGGTCACCAGGATGATGGTGCCAACCATTCTTGTTGTAAGCGTCATGGTAATCTCCAGCAGATAGCATTCAATCGCCTGCAAGGGCCATTGAATTGAGGGTAAAATTACACCCGTATTTAAGAGCCCCCCATGACATATGTCAATGAATGGAAGTTCTGGCGGCGACGGCGCGGGAAATATTCGCCCAATGATGACACAGGTCATTTATTGAACAGGACAAGCAGTCTTAAATGGGCGGCGTTTAATCTGTCCATGGGTCGACGGCCTTTGCCGGCGACCCTTTCAGGCATACCTAGGGATACCAACAAAACACAAAGGAGCGCGTGGCAATGCCCCTGACCGAACGCCTACCCAAGGCACACACAATGCGCAGGCACGGCGCGGGACTGGTCACTGGCGCCAGCCTGATCACACTGCTGCTGCTGGCCTGCCTGCAACTCTCCCTGATGTCTCCGGCCAACGCAGAGCCGGCGAACCCCAAACTGAGCAACAAGCGCTGTCTGATGTGCCACGGGAGAACCAATTTCTCGCGTGAGCAGGAAAACGGCGAGGTTCGCGACCTGCATATCGACAAGCAAAGATTCGCCAACAGCGTTCATGGGGTCAGGAATTGCGTGAACTGTCATAAAGACATCATCAAGATTCCGCATAGAAAGGGTATCGACCGCAAGGTCGGTTGCGTCGAGTGCCACGAGAGGCTCTGGGAAAAAGCCAAGGAAGAAGGCACGATGGACCAGACGCCGCTGCTGGGCGTCGTCATCAAACAGATCAACAGCTACATGGGCTCCATCCACGCCCGCCCGAGCATGGCCGATCAGTCGAGGACGAACGCGACCTGTTACGACTGCCACGACGCCCATTACATTACCCCGATCGACAGCAAGGTCGGCGCCAAGGGCCGCGAGGAGATTCCTCAAATCTGCGGCAAATGCCACCAGGACAAACTCAGGATCTACAAGACGTCCATCCACGGGCAGGAGGTCGCGAAAGGCAATACCAACGCGGCGGTGTGCAGCGACTGCCACACGACCCACAATATCGAGAATCCCCATGACAGCTCGATCAGGGTGGCGATCACCCAGCAGTGCGGCAACTGCCACGAGGAAAAGCTGAAGTCCTATGTCGAAACTTACCACGGCAAGGTCACATCGCTGGGTTATGGCAGCACCGCGAAGTGTTTCGACTGTCACGGCTCACACGATATCAGGCCAGTTTCCGACCCGGCGTCCAGCATGAATATCAAGAACCGGCTCAACACGTGCCGGAACTGTCATACCAACGCGACCAAGGGGTTTACCACGTTCCAGCCCCACGGTACGACGCACGACCTGAAGCACTACCCTGTCATGTGGTTCGCCTCCAAGTTCATGGGCGGGCTGTTGCTGGGCACGTTCGCGTTCTTCTGGCTGCACTCGGCGCTTTGGTACTACCGGGAATACCAGGACCGCAAGCGCGGCAAGGACCGCCCGCACATCATGCTGAACGAATTGCCGCCTGAACTGGAAGGCAGGACCGAACTGGAGGGCAAGACCTACGTGATGCGCTTCGGCCGCTGGTGGCGTCTGGCGCACCTGGTCGGGGCATTGTCCATCATGACGCTGGCGTTGACCGGTCTCACCGTCCTCTATGCGGACAGTTCCTGGGCCCACGTCGTCATCAAGCTGCTCGGCGGACCGAAGTCAGCCGGCATCATCCACCGTATCGGCGCGATCGGGTTTATCAGCGTGTTCTTCATCCACCTGGTCTACTTCGGCTTCCGCATCGGCGGCCACCTGAGGACGTTCAAGTGGTTCGGCCCGAATTCACTGGTGCCGAACTGGCAGGACCTAAAAGACATCGGCGCGATGTTCCGCTGGTTCCTGGGCCTGGCGTCACGCCCGCGCTTTGAGCATTTCACCTACTGGGAGAAATTCGACTACTGGGCACCGTTCTGGGGCATGATGATCATCGGCATCAGCGGCATGATGATGTGGTTCCCGGAATTTACCGCCTCGATTTTGCCGGGCTGGGTTTTCAACGTGGCCTCGATCGTGCACGGTGAAGAAGCCATCCTGGCCGTCGTGTTCCTGTTCACGGTCCACTTCTTCAACAACCACTTCAGGCCGGACAAGTTCCCGCTGGACATCACCATGTTCACCGGCAAGGTTCCGCTGGAGGAGTACCGCCACGAGCACCGCAGGGAATACGACCGCCTGGTGGCGAGCGGCGAACTCGAGAAATACCTGGTGCACGCACCGTCGGCGCCGATGAAGCGCGGCTCCAAGATCCTGGGCGCCGTACTGATCGTCATCGGTTTGACGCTGCTTGCCTTCGTCATACTCGGGGTCCTCAATGTCTAACGCCGTTGCAGAAGCACTGGCGGGCAATGCCGTCATCGATGGTTCGATCCGGTGGCGCAATCGCGGCGGAAGTACACTGAACGTACTTCAAGCAACGATTGTGCCGACCGGGCGGACAATTGCCGGCAGCAGCGTCATGGTCAAATGGCCATAACGTGACCTGGCGGAGCTTTTGAGATGGCTTCTGGCGGGAGTATAATTGCAGGCGCAGGTTATCGCGCCCATGGAATATTCCACGATCTAATCCGTTATCGAGGTCGGTTATGAAAAATACGCTCATATGTATCGCTGCGCTCGCCTTACTCGCTGCTTGCAACGAGTCCCCGGAGCCCACGTCCGCTCCAGCTGTCGACCTTGCGGCCGGCAAGAAGATCGCCGAGCAGACCTGCGCTGCCTGCCACGGTATGGACGGCAAGGGCAAAACCAAGGAAATTCCGAATCTCGCGGCACAACCGGCGCAATACCTGATCGATGCGCTGCACGCCTATCGGGACGGCCGCCGCCACCACGCGGCATTGCAGGACATGGCAACCGGCATGAGCGAAGCGGACATCGCCAATATTGCCGGCTACTACGCCAGCCTGCCGCCGGTGTCGACCGACCTGCGCCCGATCACGGATAAAGCCGCCGCCAACTCCTATGAAGAAGGCGCCAAGTTTGCGGCGGTTTGCGTCAAGTGCCACGGTAAAAACGGCAACAGCACGACACCGGGCGTGCCGAGCCTGGCCGGGCAGCAACCGGTTTACCTGATCGTTTCGACACAGGAGTACAAGAACGGCAGTCGCGGGCACGTGGAAAAGAAAGCGATGCTGAAAGGCCTCGAAGACATCGATATCGAAAAGATGGCGATGTATTTCGCGGCGCAAACGCCAATGACCAGGCAGCCCCCGCCGTTTGGCGATCCGGAGGCGGGTGAACCCCTCACGGCGGAATGCGGCGGCTGTCATGGCTCGCACGGCATCAGCCACGACCCCATGGTGCCAAGCCTGGCGGGCCAGGAACCGAATTACCTGGTCGCTGCCATCAAGGCCTATCGCAACGGTGAGCGCGTTCACGACCAGATGGTGACCAACAAGAGCGATGACGAAATCCAGGATATCGCCGCGTATTACTCGATTCAGACACCCCAGGCCGCGGTCAACCCGCAAAGCACCGTGCAGGAATTGGCCGCCAAGTGCGATCGCTGCCACGGCCCCGCGGTCGGCGAGCGAACCCTGGTGGTGCCGTCGCTCAGGGGCCAAAACCGGGACTACCTGATCCGGGTGATGAAAGAGTATCGCGACGCGGATCGCGGCAGTTCCATGATGCACAAGATGAGCGCCGGCTACAGCGACGAGATGATCGAGGAAATTGCCGACTACTACGCCAAGCAGCCGTCAAATTAACGCGCTTCCCCCGGCCGCGAACCGCTATCCGGCCACCGGTTCGCGGGGGCAAACGGGATTCCGACGGGGCCCGGCGGCAATGCCCGGGCCCCGTTCTGCTGCGGTCACGGGGTTGCGGCGTATCGATTGTTTAAATGATCCAAATCAGGTAAAAGAGGAAACTCACTTGACCCGGACAGACCCGAGTTCGATAAAATGAACAAACCGCATTCCTGGGGACACCCCGCTCATTACGTCAGGAGAAATGTAATGAATAACCGCCGCGTTGGGCCCTTCAAACGGCTTGGATTGTTAGCTTCCATTCCGGTCATCGTCCTTGTCGCGGTGTTTTTCCTGCCCCAGAATACCTATGCCATCCAGGACTATATCGGCGCGCAAGCGTGCAAGGAATGCCACGAGGACAAGTACAACGCATGGCGGGCCTCGACTCACCCCTACAGCCTCATGACCGGCGAAAGCGCGCGCTCCCACCCGCTGCCGGTGCCTAAGGGTTACATCTGGGACGACATCTCGTACGTGATCGGCGGAAACAGGTGGCAGGCGCTCTACTTCGATCGGGAGGGCTATCTCATTACCAATGCCTTCGACGAGGAAGGCAATACCCTTCCCGGCCACAATCAGTACAACCTGCTGACGGGCGAAATGTCCGACTCGCATCCGGGCGACGTCGTGCCCTTCACCTGCGGCGCCTGCCACACGACCGGCTGGATTGCCGACAACAACGCTGACTACGACGGCGATCTGGGCGACAACCAGAACGGGCTGCCGGGTCTGCACGGGACCTGGATGTTCGACGGCGTCCAGTGCGAAGCCTGCCATGGGCCCGGCACGACGATGGAGGTCAGGGATTCGGCCGCGTTTTGCGGCAAGTGTCACGTCCGTGGCGACAGCGACGCGATTGCCGCCAGTGACGGCTTTATCGACCACAACGCGCAATACAACGAGTTTCGCGCCAGCCCCATGAGCTTCCTGCGGTGCGTGAGCTGTCATGACCCCCACAAGAAGGCGGAATTCTCCATCAAGAAGAGTTGCGAATCGTGCCACGAGGAGCAAGCCGATTCCTTCGCCATGGACCCGATGTCCAGGCTGGGCGTCGAGTGCATAGACTGCCACATGCCGTTCGCGACCCGCTCCGGCCAGGCGCTCGGTCCGCACCAGGGTGACGTGCGCACGCACCTGTTCGCGATCAACACCGATGCCGGCGCCAGCATGTTCACGCCGGACGGCAACTTCGTCGCCCTCAACGGCAATCATAAGGGTGCGGTCACGCTGGACTTCGTTTGCCAGCGCTGCCACCAGGACAATTCCGTGGCCGAACTGGCCAAGTTTGCCAAGAACTTCCACGACCAGCCCAAATTGCTCGACAATATCGGTCTCAATCCGGGTCTGTCCGGCACCTGGCGCAATTCAGCCCGTGACGGCGAAGGCTTCCTGGTCGACGTCGGCTATTCCAACGGCGTGGCGACGCTGGTCGCGTCCTTCTACACCTACGACAGCAATGGCAACCAGGTCTGGCTGCTGGCCACCGGACCGGCCACGTCCGGAACCACGACCGACGTGAGCGTCGTTATCACCAACGGCCCCGCGTTCGGCGACAACTATGACCCGCAAGCCGTTCAGCGCACACCCTGGGGCACTGGTACCTTCACCTTCACGACCTGCAGCAGCGGCAGTTTCTCACTGACGCCGAACCAGGCGATGAGAAACCGCGGCTTCACCGACATCGGCTACTCCCTGGCTCGCGATCTGCTGCAACCGGGTATCAATTGCCCGGCACTGCCGCCGCCACTTTGAGGCGCTGACACCTGCCTGCCGGAGGCTTTCGGCACCCCGGAATAAGAAGCGCCGCCCGAATGGGCGGCGCTTTTACATGGTTTCTGTCTACCTCCCCAAAAATAAATGGGGCGATCGATCCGGAATTATTTGCCCAGCGTTGCGTAGTAGGCCGCCAGGTCCTCCATGTCCTGATCACTGAGGCCGGAAACATAGTCTTGCATCATTCCCATCTCGTCAGCGATCTCTCCGGACTTGTAGCCCTTCAGCATCTTGACGTGCTCCGCCGGGTCCAGACCGGCAATACCGGGGACGTCCGCGTCACCCTTGCCGTCATCACCGTGACAGCCAGCGCAATCAGCGGCCAGTTCCTTGCCCTTGGCGGCGTCTCCGCCGGCCTGTGCGACGCCCGCGGCCAGCATCAGCGCGAACGGTATTGCAACGATTAATTTCCTGGTTAGCATACCTATGACTCCTGTAGTCACCTTGAAAAAACTTGTGGAGGCCTTTCCTGAAGGCCCGTACCCGAACACTACAACGTGTTCGCTTAACGCCGCCTGAACATCGATTACACCCAGTAGCGTCCGGTTTAATTCGCGGCGCATGCGGGCACCGGCATTGCCGGCCGTCCTGCAGTGCATAAGTTACTATGCCCGAGAAGATCCGTGTTGACCCAGATCAATAAGGTACTGATTTTATATTTTTACAATAATCATGACTTTCTTACTTGCCATAGGTATGCTGGCCGCCGGCAAATCGGGAAAGACCGGGACAGCGAAAACTTTAATAGGAATGAAGCTCATGTTTGACAAGCGAATACTCGGCCTGTTGCTGGCCGCGCTGAGCCTCGCGGCGTGCAGCGACAAGGGCCCCGGCGGTTCGGCAGCGCCCGCACCCAAAAATAGCGGTACTGACACACTGCAGACGACGCCTGACATCGAACAGATGAAGAACAAGCTGCTGGCCAGCCAAAACGATTTCAGCTCGCTTTCACGCCTGGCGGACCGTTACTTCGAGGCCGGCCAGTACCTCGAGGCCATACAAACCTACAACAAGGCGCTCGCGATCGACCCAACGAACGCGGATTGCCTCAACGATCGGGGGCTGGCGCAATACTACACGGGTGACCCGGACGCCGCGCTGAAGTCGATCGACCAGGCGATCGCCAGCGATCCCGGCTACGTGCACGCCTGGCTCAGCAAGGGCTACGTGCTGGTATCGGAAGGCCGTTATAGCGAGGCCAAGGTCGCGCTCAACAAGGTCAAGGAACTCGACCAAAGCGGCAAACTTGCGGCGGAAGCCGACAAATTCCTGGCCAGGATTGCAGCAGCCGGCGGCAGTTGAAGCCGTCAGCGCGGTAGCGCCCCGTTCAGGGTTCGCCGGGAAAGGCGACGAAAACAGCTTCGACGAGGCGCGCCCGTCCGCGGCGAAAGGTCAGCAGGTGGGAAGGATGCCGGCGTTAGCGGGAATCCAGCGCGGATATTGCACCGGCATCCCGCAAGCTGGTGCAATATTGGGGTTTAGTCGTCTTTGAGGAAGCGGGCGTCTTCCAGCAGCACCTTGTAGGTGTAGCCGGCGCCGATATCGACGTCATTTCTGAGCCGGCCTCTGACCACCGACACGTCGCCGACGGAGGCGGTCCAGGTCGTCGTCATCATCAGGCTGTCATCCGGCGGCGTACCGGTACCGTCCTTGAGTGTCATCCAGTTCTTGCCCATGATATTGGGGCTGATCTTGACGACCTCCGCACGCAGGCTGACCTCCTGGCCTTCGAGCTTTTTCCTGTCCGCCATTATCCCGGCAATGGTTCTTCCGCCTTCAAGCGGCTGCACCGCGACCGGTTCTGCCACCTTCGCCGCTTGCGCGTGCACCTTGGCGTGAGGATTGGCGGCCAGGTCCGCAGCGGCTTCGCCGCCTTGCGGCTGCGCCGCCACGGCCGCAGCCCCACCTGCAACCGCCCCATCGGGGCCCATTATCTGGATGTCACTCACAAACAGGATTTCGTCAAAGGTCCGGTCCAGCTTCTTGCTGTGGAAATCCTTCATCACGGCGGCGTTGGAATACCTGACCTGTTCCCCTTTCCTGACCGTGATCGGGTTACTCGCCAACCAGATCTCCTTGCCCTGCTCGTCGAGGTGGATGTAGGTGTAGTTTCCCACATCGATGGTGTCGGTGACGGTGCCGGCGCCGCCGCCGGCGGCGGCGGTCATGGGCTGCTGCTGCGTCGTGGCCGATTGATCGCAGCCCAGGCCGGAAAGACACAACATCAACAGCAAAGCTCTTTTCATTCCTGCGCTCGCCCGCCTATTCAACATGGCCGGACAGCCGGCTATGAAAACGTCCTGTCGGATACCCGGTCCGGCACCGTGTAGAACCACAACTGGTACATGGATACGACCCACATGGTGGCAAAAGAAAGGCCCATGAAGGCGCCCGCGACGATAACCACCCAGGCAAAGGGATGGTAGAGCTTCGTGAAATACCACGAACTGACGTCGGCCATGACACAGGCGAAGGGCGTAGCCATGATCAGGCTCTTCAACCAGATCGGCCGTAACCACGCGTGACTGAAAATGAAGCCCATGATGAAGAAAATAAAAGTAATGCCGAACAGGTGGATGTGCGACTGGCGTACCAGCGTCGGGATGTCGGCACCGGTATCCGTGGCCACTACGTCCTGCAGGTTTTCGTAGCCGTTCAGATTGACCAGGTGGGGGTTGCTGCCATCGTGGCAATCCATACAATTGTTGTCGAGTATCGGTTTGATCTGCTTTTCGTACTCGTCTCTTTTCGCCCCGGAGTGGAGCCATGCCAGCAGTTTGGCCATGTCTTTCTGCCCGACCATGCCCGACATCGGCCCGCGCAGCGCCGACTCCATTTTGGTGGCCTGTGAATTGCCGCTGTAGGTAATGACGAGGTCCTCCTCCGACAACCCCGGCTTGCCGTCCTTGCCCGCATGAGAGGTATAGACATAGGTAAGGGCGAACAGGTAACCCAGGCCAAACACCACGAGTGTGGCGGTAAACAGGACGCGCATGCTGAAGGGCAATTCCTGAAAATGCCGGTAAAGCCGATGGATGGGACGGTCGCTCATTTTCTGTTTTCCTGCGCCCGGGCCGTCAGGCGCCCGGTGTTGTTTTCAAACGGCCTCCAGGCCGCCCCGCCCGGCGGGGCGGCCTGGAGGTCATCCTGGTTGCGGTATTTATTTGGCCGGCAGCGAAGCGAAGTAAGCTGCGAGGTCTTCCATGTCCTGATCGCTGAGATCAGCGACATAGTCCTTCATCATCCCGTCCTCGTCGACGCGCTCGCCTGATTTGAATTTCTTCATTTCGGCGACCAGGTAAGCGGCGTCCTTGCCCGCCAGACCGGTGATGTCCTCGTCACCCTTGAAGTCCGCGCCGTGGCAATCGGCACAATCAGTGGCGAGTTCCTTGCCCCGCGCGGCGTCACCGCCGGCCCACGCGCTGCCGGCCACGAGCAATAGTACGAACATTGCGCTTGCGATGGTATTCCGAATCAACATTTTCTGTTCCTCCGTATCGGTTTAACACTTAAAAACTTTCATATGATACCCGTGCTTACCCCCTGCCTCAAACTGGATCAGTCCTCACTCGGTGGCGGACACGGCAAGCGAATGTACAACACGGACTTCGGTTGCAGCGAGGCGTAATGCCTGGCGATGCGCTCGATATCGGTCGCGCTCAGGGACTCGGTCATGACATGCATGGCGGGCGCCTGCCTGCCGCCGCTCTCGTAAGCCTGCAAGGTCGCCCTCAAGTATTCTTCCTTCTGACCGGCCAGCGCGGGGAAGCGCGGATCGGTGCTGTTACCGTTCACGCCGTGGCAGCGCTCGCAACGTTCCAGCCACTGCCGGGTCGTCAGCGGCGTACGGACTTGCCGCTGCTTCGGCTCCTGGCCGGCGTAAAACGCGGCCAGGTCCTTGACCTGGGTTTCGCTCAGCCCGGCGACGGCTTTGTGCATGCCTTCGTGCTGCCGGTTTTCATCCTGGTAAGCCGCGATGGCTTTGGTCAGATAGCGGGCGTCCTGTCCGGCGAGGGACGGCGTCTTGGCTGAACTGGCGTTACCGTCGTCACCGTGGCATTGGGCGCAGTCGCCGGCGATTTTCTTGCCGGCCGCGGCATCGCCGTCACCGCTATCTTCGGTCTTGACCGGCTTTTGCACCGCGTAGTAAAGGCCCAGTTCCTTCATGCTCTGTTCGTCCAGCTTGGACGCGAACCTGCCCATCAGCCGGTTGTTGCGGCTGCCGTCCGCGTAGGCCTGCATGGCCGCGACGAAAACCTCCGTCGACTGCGTGGTCAGGTTGGGTACGCCGGAGGCGGTGCTGTTGCCGGTATCGCCATGACATTTGCTGCACTTCTTGATCGTCGGGCGTATTCCGGTGAACGGGTCGTCTTCCATGATTGTCGTGTCGGCCGTATCCGGCGCCTCCGCCTTTTCCTGCGGCTCAAAGGTCTGGTTGGCGTAGTACGCCGCCACCGACTCCAGCGCGTCATCGTTCAGCAAGCTGCTGATATGCATCATGGTTTCGTTGTGCCGGTCACGGTCCTGGTAAGCTTTCAGCACGCGGTAGAGATACACCGCTCGTTGACCGGCGATAACCGGCACCTTGGCGCCCTTGCCCATGCCATCGAGCCCATGGCACTTCTGACAGGCGGTTTCCGCGACGCTCCGGCCCCTGTCCAGCATGTGGGCCGTCGGGAACAGCACCGCGCGCTCATGCTCTCCGATGGGCTTGGTGGAGGCATCGTGTTGCGCCAGCGCAACGCGCGCCCCCGACAACGCGATCAGGGCCGCGAGCAAGAGCTGTGTAACTTTGATCATACAAAATCTCCGGCTTGGGTCAGCTTGCGTATGAATTCCAATGTTGACATTACCCGACCCGCAGTACAACGTTTTCGTCGATGCAGGACCGGGTGGCTGCAGAATATATCCTATTACGGAGCGCCCCTTCTCGCCGCGATGTTCACCTGTTCCCTGATCTCGCCCGCCTGGTCCTCTACCAGCTTGTGGGTCAGATCACCGCTGGAGATGATCCCGAGGACCTTGTCATCCAGCACCACGGGCAGGTGCCTGATACGCTGGTTGGTGATAATACTCATCGCTTCCTCCAGCGTCGTGGACGGTGCGACACACAGCGGATTCTTTGACATCACGTTGCTCACCGGAGTTCGCAGCGGGTCCAGCCCGGCGCCCAGTACCCTGGTCAGCGCATCGCGCTCGGTGAAGATCCCCAACAGCTTCTCGCCGTCGAGGACCAGCAAGGCGCCGACCCTGTGATCATTCATCTGGCGAACACAGTCCGTTACCGTGGCTTCGGGGCCAACGGCCTGGATCACCCCGTGTTTTCTGCTGAGCACGTTCTCGAGCGTTTCGAATTCCCCCGCTTTGCCTTTCTTGAAGAAAAAGATACCCACCACCACGCACAGCGCGAAGATCAACAAGATGTAAAGCGACCATTTGAGCACCGGTGCCGGCAAGGCGACCTCGTCTGCAAGACCCGTTTGCGCCAGCAGCAAGAACATGCCCGTTACAGCGAATCTCTCTGCGTATTTCACACCAAACCCTCCTCGGCAACCTGCCGATGTGTCCAGGCCTATCGAATCGCCTGCCGCTCCGCCCAGGGCGGAAACAGCCGCGTCAGAATCCACAAAAGACCCATCGGCGCCAGCGTCAGCGCGGCGGCGGAAACAAAGCTCTCGCGGCCCCAGAAAGGCAGGATGTAGGTCAGGATGCCCTTCCCGGTCTTGGAAATCTCCTGCCCGCCTATCACGACATTCCAACGCATCAAGAGCACGTTCATCAGCACCAGCAGCGCGCACACGGTGGAGCCGATGATCAGCGCCCTGCCAGTGGCATTGCGCGCCATCATGATGCTCATGGTCACGATCGGCACGATCGCCCCGAGACCGAACTGCAGCACGAAATAGCGGAAGAACAACGGCCCCTTGACGTACTCCATGATGACGTCGATGCCTTCCTTGCCCTTGTACACCATGTTGGCGAACTCGAGCCCTTCCAGGATCACCGTGAACATCAGGAAACCCCACAGCGCGGCCATCATGCCCTTGAGGCACGCCTGGTCGATTTCGACACGGCGCCACTTGCAGGTCACCACGTACAGGACCATCAACAGCGCCATGCCGGACACGATCGCCGAAAACAGGAATATCACCGGCATCAGGTCCGACTCCCACCACATGCGGGCCTTGAGGGAGCCGTAGACAAAACCGATATAGCCATGCAGGCCATGGGCGGCCGGAATGCCGATAATCGCCAGGGTCAACAGCCATTTCGCGTCAATGGCGCGGGCCCTGGGGGAAACATCGTCCGACCACAGCGTCACCGCCCGGTAGAAAAAACGCTTCAACCCGGTCGACGTGTGCGCCCGCGCCACGTTGTCGGCCCGAAACACGAACCACACCTCCATGATCAGGAGGATAGTGTAGAAAGCGGCAAAAAAACCGAACATCGCGAACGCCGAAGTCAGGTGCGGCGTGACCATGGATTCCATTGCCCGTTCGGGGTGGCCCAGGTGCAGCAGCAGCGGCGTGGGCACGAACAGCATCACGCTCAGCGACGTCAACAGCGCCAGGCGCGCGACGGGTTTGAATCGTTGCATGCCAAAAACATGGTAGAAACTCGATACCGTGAAGGCGCCGGCGACGAGGCCGGTCAGGTAAGGGTAGATTACGATCAGCACGCTCCACGGGATGACCGTCTCGTTCGGATAGACATAACCGGTAAATGGTGCGATCTCCGTCATGATACGTCCTCGTTCAGACCAACGTAGAAGCACATCGGTGCGTTGCCGCTTTCAGGTTTGAGTACCTGCACAGGGTTTTCACGAATGAATTTGCTGACGGGGCTCGATGCGTCGTTGAGGTCGCCGAATATACGTGTGTGCGTCGGGCAGACTTCCACACAGGCCGGTTGCAGACCCTTGGTGATGCGGTGATAGCACCAGGTGCACTTGTCCGAGACGCCCCGTTCCTCGATGAACAGGCGCGCACCGTAGGGACAGGCCTGGACGCAGTAGCGGCAACCGATGCAATAGTCGTGATCGATCAGCACCACGCCGTCCTCGGTCTTGAAGGTCGCGCCCACCGGGCAGACCTGGACACAGGCCGGGTGTTCGCAGTGATTGCACATTTTGGGCATGAAGAAAGACTTGGCGACCTTTTTGTCCTTGTAGCGGTTGTCGAAGCGGTAGTCGGCTTCCGTCCCGGACGCCGCGATGTTCTGCGGGTCGGCCTGGCTGTCCACCAGCGGCTTCTCCTCGCCTTCAAGGTAAACGTAGCGCTCCACCCAGGTACGAAAATGGTGGGCGTCACGGGCAACGTCGTTTTCTTCCTTGCAGGCCTTGACGCAGCGCAGACAGCCGATGCATTTGGTCGCATCGATTCCGTAGGCCCAGCGGTGCTTCTTCCAGTCGTACCCGGGCACCGGCGAAGACGCACTTTCCGCGCCGGCCCCGGCCGCCCCAGCCTCCTTTACGCCGAGTAAGCCGCCGCCGACAACGGCGCCCAGGCCCGCGGCCGCGGCGCCGGCAGTGCGCAGGAACTTCCGGCGCCCGGTCTTGTTGTCTTCAGTCTTCACGTTGTCGTTCCTTTGCTGGTTCACATGTGCCTTATCATTCCTGCGGTGCGGGAGCCGGCAAGGCCGCGTAGTACGCCGCGATCTGCTCGATTTCCTCGTCGCTGAGCGCACCGGCATATTTATTCATGATCTTGTTGTTAAGTTCTCCCGACTTGTACATCTGCAGCCGCTGGACCAACTCGCTGACGGGTTTTCCGGCCAGCGGGGGGTTCTTCCCGTGCCCTTCGCCCCTCGCGCCATGACACTTGGCGCACTTGGAAACAGCGGCGGGAACCGCGGCCGTTTCCGCGCCGGAATCGGGCCTGGGGGCCTCGGCCTGGCCGCCGCCCGGCAGGTGCGGGTCGTGGCAGGAAATGCACGGGGTTTTCTCCTCGCCGGGAAATGGGTGCTCACCCACGACGATTTGCGGTTGGCCGGCTGGCCTGGACGGCATTGCCTCGTGGCACTGCGTACACAGCCTGATCGTGTCCTTCGGCACGAGCGAGACGCCATTGTCAGGATGACCTTCCGTGTGCATGCCGTGACAGATTTCACACTGCACGGTGTGGTGGGACCCCACGGCCCAGTCGTGCTGCCGCTTTTCATGGCACTCGATGCATTTGCCCGCGCCCTGGATGACCGGCTTCTGCGCCGCGATTTCGGTCACCGCGTCCCCGCGGTAATGACCGAAGCGGTAGAACGAGGGGTCGGTGAGGTAGGCCTTGCCGGCATACGCCAACAGCGACCCGGCGACCAATATCAGCAGTAGTCTGAGGATATGTTTTGGCATATTGATTGTACGCCTCGGCCCCATCGGGGCGAACTGGCCCGAGTCGATTTTAGTTCAAGCTTAAAGGAAACGACTTGATCTGCATCAATAAATTGCGACGCCCGGTGGCGGTGTCTTTATGAGCGCGGAGCCGCAAGAGACCGCCTTACCGCTGCCCGCGTGTCCTGCAATCGGGCATAAAGCAATGGTGGGATGCGCTGCCGCGCGGGGCCGCGCGGCCTAAGACGCTGGCCCCGCGATTCGCGTGCAGAGCCAGCGATGATCAATAAGCGGCCCTGGCGGGGCCGCTACTCCTTCTTGATGCTTGCCCAGTACGCGGCGATGTCCGCCAACTGCTTATCGGTGTAGTCCTGCGTATAGGTGTGCATGATGCCGTCGACGGATTTTTGCTTGCCGCTGTTGTAGGCTTTCAAGCGCTTCAGGATGTAGGCTTCGCTGAGTCCCGCCAGCGGCGGGGTCTCGAAACTGCCCTGGCCCTTGGCGCCGTGGCAACTCACGCAATCCGCGGACAGGTTTCCACCGTTCTCAATGTTGCCGCCCGCCTGAACCCCGAAGGGTGAAATCAACAGGACCGCGAGCGATCCAGCGATCATTCTCTTACGCATTTCCTCATACCTCTCTGGCCCGTTCGATTTCACTATGCGCCGCTTCGGTGAGTGGCTCAAGGACTGATCACCTTTCTCTTGATATACATCATGTTGGGGCTCAGGCGCGATCCCTGGCGACGGCCCCGTCGACCATCGCCGCCCCGTCAGCGACGAGCGCGCGGGGGCCGGCGCGCACGGCCGGCGCAATGCCGGCCGCAACAAACTCCATTGAACCGGCACCTGTTTGGTGTAGACTTTCAGCGTGGTGGGGGTAAACCGCGCGGGTGGCCGGACGTGAGCGCCGTACGCCAGCGCCGAGCGCACGGAAGCACGACCGATGAGACGGTATATTTTAGCCAGCCTGGTGCCCCTGGTATTGCTCGCCGGCTGCGGCAAAACGAACCCCGTTCCCTACGTATGCGTCAAGTGGGCCAACAGGTATTACATCACCCACCCGGTCGAAACCCTGAATCACACGGCTGGCGGCTGGTTGTTCAGGGGCGCGAAGGACATTGACGGTGCCTTGCGGGCCGGCTTCATCGTGCCGGCGCCCCTGAATTCCGACGAAGAAAGGCGAAAGGCCAACCTGCAGTTGGTCTGTCCCGCGAAGTCGGCCGAAATCTGGCGGATACTGCCGGCAGAGAACCACTATTTCGTTGACGTCTGGACCCAGAATCTGAAGTTTCAGGATTCGATCAAGTGCCGCTGAGCCCCACCGCTCAGCAGCCCTGACCGCAACGATTCCAGGCGCTGTGTACCACCTGCCGCGGGGCCTGCCGCCGCGCCGCGAGTAAAGTAATCCGGCGTGTGCGGCTGTCACAACCTCTGTACCATAGCTGGCGGTGAATGCCGCGTCGCCAATCAAGTGTCCGAGAAATGCATGGCAATACGATGTAAGGGGCTTACCAAGGCCTACGGTTCCGGTCCCGCCCGGGTGCCGGCCCTGCGGGGCGTGAATCTTGACGTGAGTTCGGGCGAGTTGTTGATGATCGTCGGGCCTTCCGGTTGCGGCAAAACGACCCTGGTATCCATCCTCGGCGCGATGCTGACGCAGGACGGCGGTGACTGCCGGGTTTTCGGCCGCGATTTGCGCGCGATGAGCGAGGAGGAAAAGCTGCGCTTTCGCGCAGGCAGCATCGGTTTCGTGTTCCAGATGTTCAACCTGTTGCCGGCATTGAACGTTGTCGACAACGTATCGATTCCGTTGCTGCTCAACGGCATCGACCGCCGCCAGGCCCGGCACAGGGCCGAACAACTCCTCGACAGGGTCGGGCTGAGCCTGCGGGCCGAAACGCTGCCGGCGCAACTGAGCGGCGGACAGCAGCAACGCGTCGCCATCGCGCGCGCGCTCGTACACGGCCCCAGCCTCCTGATCTGCGACGAGCCTACCAGCAATCTCGACCACGAGACGGGCGAGTCGATGATGGCCCTGTTGCGGGAACTGGCAGCAGCGTCCGGGCGCACGCTGGTCGTCGTGACCCACGACACGCGCATCCTCGGCTTCGCCAACCGGATTGCCTACATGGAAGACGGTCGTATCACCCGCGTCGCCCAAGCGGCCAACACGGAGCGGACGCCATGAAGAAACACGCCGTCCTGCCCTGGCTGGCCGTTCTCGGGGCTGGAATCGCGATCGCCGCAATCGTTGTGAACAACCGGCCTGAATCGAAAGGGGCGCCGCTCACGCGGCCGTCATTGTCGCCGTTCCCGGCGGCAATCGCCGCTGCGGGGTTGGTGGAAGGCGATAACGGCAATGTCAATATCGGCTCCCCGGTGGCCGGTATCGTCACCGAGGTTTTTGTGCGCGCCGGGGACCGCCTGAAGGCGGGAGAGCCCCTGTTCAAAGTCGACGACCGTGACCTCCGGGCGCAATTGAAAACCGCCGAGGCCGCGCTGCGCCTGGCCGAGGTTTCTGCGCACAAACCCGAACACCACCTGGACTACGCCCGCAACCTCAAACGCAATGATTCGTCCGCCGTCACGCCGAACGAACTGAGCGATCTCAGGGACGACGTCGCCGCGGCCAAGGCGACCCGCGAATTGGACAGGGCCAGGCTCGAGCAAATCGAAACCGAGATCGAACGCCATACGATCCGGGCGCCGGCCGACGGAGAAGTTCTGAAGCTGAACGTCCGGGTGGGTGAGTTTGTCGAGGCAAGCCGCGCTCCCACGCCGCTGTTGCTGTTCGCACGCACTGACAGGCGCTATGTCCGTGCCGACATCGACGAGGCCGATATCTGGAAATTCAAGCCGGACGCCAAGGCAGTCGCCGTCGTTCGCGGCAGTTCACGACCTCCGCTGGCGCTGCATTTCGAATACGTGGAACCTTCTGTCCTGCCAAGGCAGGCGCTCACCGGCAAGGGCACCGAGCGGACCGACCGCCGGGTTTTGCAGGTGGTATACCGGCTCGACGCCGCGGAACCCGCCGTCTACGTCGGTCAGCAATTGGACGTATATATCCGCGCCGCGCCGACAGCGATGCGCCGCGCGGCCGGGGACTGATGTGCTGAGAATTGCGATAAGGATGCTTATCGGCGACCGCGCCAAGTACGCCGGCCTGTTGATGGGGGTCGCTTTCACCGCATTCCTGGTCACCTTCGCCGCGGCCTATTTTGCCGGTTTCATGACCCGCAGCTATGCCTTGATCCGGGAAAATCCCGCCGCCGATATCTGGGTGATGGACCCCGCCGTCGCCACCGTGGACCGAACCATCAACATGCCGGATAGCGCACTCGACCAGGTCCGCTCGGTTACGGGCGTGGGCGGTGCGGCACCGCTGGCGCTGGGCAGGCTCAACGCGCGCTTCGCCAACGGGCGCTTCCAGGAGTTCCAGGTGATCGGTGTCGACGACGCGACACTGGAAGGCGCCCCACGGCTAGAAGACGGCTCCGAGCCGACGGGTCTGCACGGCCCCGATGCCGCGATCGTCGACGCGGGCGGCACAGAGGGCAAGCTCGAAACACCGTCGCTGGCCCGTGACCAGTGGCCATACGATGGTGTACACCTCGATGTGCCGACACGCGCTCTGCAGCCCGGCGACGAACTTCTGGCCGACGGCCGGCGCATCGAGGTCATCGGCCGCTCCAACTCACTGCCCCGCTTCCCGCCCAGGCCCCTGCTCTACACCACCTATTCGGACGCCGCGCAAATCCTGCCGCACGAACGACACTTGCTGACCTTCGTCCTCGTCAGCGCCAGGCGCGGGACAAACCTGCGACAGCTTGCTCGCCGCATCCAACAGGAAACGGGTCTGCGGGCGCGGACCGCCGCTGACTTCATAAAAGATACCGTCATCTGGAACCTGTTGAACTCGGAGGACGTCGGCGACATGGGCGCCATGATCATACTGGCCATGACCGTGGGCTTCGGCGCCACCGGCATATTGCTTTACATGTTCACGTACGAAAATCTCAGGCACTACGCCGTGCTCAAATCGATGGGGGCGGGCAACCGCACGCTGCGGCGGATGATTTTTGTCCAGACCTGCATGTGCGTGTCGGTTGGCGCCGGCCTCGGCCTCGGGCTGTGCGCCATCGCCAGCGAAGTCGTCAGCCACTGGGGTTTCCCTTTCCGGCTGATGTGGTTCGCGCCGCTACTGGGGGTCGCCGGCGTCATGATCGTCGGCCTGACCGCGGCGCTGATCAGTATCCGGCCGGTGCTCAGGCTCGACCCGGGAATCGTGTTCGCAGGCCGCTGATTCGGGTGTTTTTCCCTTGCCCTGAACCGGTGACGGCGGGATAATAACGAGTGGCCGAAAACACCTTTTCCATGGCCTACCTGGTAGCACGAAAAACCATGACCGACAAGCAACAAAAACCGGATTCCAAGCAGCGGCCGGCAACCCGTGCAAAGCCTTCGCCGGTCACGTCACTGCCCAAGGAAATTAATGGCCCCAAGGGCCCGGAACCCACCCGTTTTGGGGACTGGGAACGCAAGGGCCGTTGCAGTGATTTTTAAGAGTTCCAGCCACGGCGGTGAATCATTTGCCGCGGTTGCGCAACCCGGAAAAGCTCGTGTTTTGTTTTGCCCAATGACCTTTACAAACTGATCAAGGGATACTTCCATGTCAACCAATGAGCGACCACTGTCCCCTCATTTATCGGTATACAAGCTCGAATTACCCATGGTGCTATCGGGACTGCACCGGATTACGGGTTTGGCCCTGGCCGGCGGCTCGATTTTGCTGGTGGTCTGGATCGTATGCGCCGCACACTCGGCCGAGGCCTATGCCGGCATGAGCCGCTTCCTCGGCAGTTTCATCGGCCAGTTCGTGCTGTTCGGCTGGGCCTTTTCGCTGATTTTTCACACCGTCAGCGGCGTCCGTCATCTGATCTGGGACACCGGCAAACTGCTCGAGGTGGAGCAGATCAAGCGCAGCAGCGTCATCGTGCTGGCGCTGAGCATCGCCCTGACCCTGGTCGCCTGGTTCCTCGGCGGCGGCTACCCGGGAGGTGGCGCATGAATTACCGCAACCCCATATTGCGTGCACGCGGGCTCGGTTCATCCAAGCACGGTCTTCACCATTGGTGGATGCAGCGCTTGTCCGCGCTCGGCCTGCTGCCGCTCGTCATCTGGTTCGTGGTCTCGATCATAGCGATTTCCGGGCGCAGTCACGCCGAGGTCATCGAGTGGATGAAGTCGCCTCACAACAGCGTGTTACTGAGCCTCTTTCTCATCGTCACGCTCTACCATTCCAACCTGGGTCTGCAGAAGGTTTTCGAAGACTACGTGCAGGCGCGCTGGCTGCAGCTGAGTTCCCGTATCGTTGCGGGTTTTGCCGCCGTGCTGCTGGGATTTGCAGGCGTTTTCTCACTTCTGAGTCTGGCGTTCGGAGGCTGACAATGAGCCAAGCATACGAAATTATCGAACACAAATATGACGTGGTTGTCCTGGGCGCCGGCGGCGCCGGTCTCCGCGCCACTTTCGGCATGGCCGAACAAAACCTGAAAACGGCGTGCATCACCAAGGTGTTTCCGACGCGCAGCCACACGGTGGCGGCGCAGGGCGGCATTGCCGCGTCGCTGGGCAACCTGGGCGAAGACAACTGGCGCTGGCACATGTACGACACCGTCAAGGGTTCCGACTGGCTGGGTGACCAGGACGCGATCGAATACATGTGCCGCGAAGCCGCGCAGGCGGTCTTTGAACTCGAGCACGCCGGGCTGCCCTTCTCGCGCACGGAGGACGGGCGCATTTACCAGCGGCCGTTTGGCGGTCACATGAGCAACTACGGCGAAACGCCCGTGCCCAGGGCCTGCGCGGCCGCCGACCGTACCGGCCACGCGATGCTGCACACGCTGTATCAGCAGGCGCTGAAGCACCAGGCGGAATTCTTCGTGGAATACTTCGCCACCGACCTGATCATGGACGACGAGGGCGTGTGCCGGGGCTTGCTCGCCTGGGATCTCAACAACGGTACGCTGCACCGTTTCCAGGCGCACATGGTGGTGCTGGCAACGGGCGGCTACGGACGCACCTATTTCTCCGCCACCTCGGCCCATATCTGCACCGGCGACGGGCATGGCCTCATCGCACGCGCCGGGTTGCCGCTGCAGGACATGGAATTCATGCAATTCCACCCGACCGGCGTCTATGGCGCGGGCATGCTCATCACCGAGGGTGTGCGCGGCGAGGGCGGTTATCTGACCAATTCCGAGGGCGAGCGGTTCATGGAGCGTTATGCGCCCAATGCCAAGGACCTGGCCTCGCGCGATGTCGTCAGCCGCGCAATGACCATCGAAATCAACGAGGGCCGCGGCGTCGGCCCGAGGAAAGACCACATCCACCTGCACCTCGAGCACCTCGGTTCCGAGGTCATTTACGAGCGCCTGCCGGGAATTGCCGAGACCTCGAAGATATTCGCCGACGTAGACGTGACACGGGACCCGATTCCGGTCCTGCCGACCGCGCACTACAGCATGGGCGGCATACCGACCAATTACATGGGCGAGGTGCTGCGGCCCACCGCTGATGATCCCGATGCCGTCGCGCCCGGGCTGATGTCCATCGGCGAGGCCGCCTGCGTATCCGTCCACGGCGCCAACCGCCTCGGCTGCAATTCGCTGCTGGACCTGGTGGTCTTCGGCCGCGCCGCGGCACTGCGTTGCGGCGAACTGATCGAGCCGGATTCGCCGCACGAACCCTTGCCGAAAGACTCGCTCGAGCCGGCGCTCGATCACTTCGACCGCGTGCGCCACAACAAGGGCGAGATCACGACCGCGGAACTGCGGCTGCGAATGCAGCGGGACATGCAAAAGCATGCGGCTGTATTCCGCACCAAGGACACGCTGCGCGAAGGCGAGGAGCTAATCAACGCCTGCCATGCCGACTTTGCCAAGGTGGCGCTCAGTGACCGCGGCATGGTCTGGAACTCGGACCTTGCAGAAGCCCTCGAGTTGGAAAATCTGCTGGTTTGCGCCAGTGCGCTGATCACCAGCGCGCTGCATCGCACCGAAACGCGCGGTGCGCACGCCCGCGAGGACTTCGGCGAACGCAACGACGCGGATTGGATGAAGCATACGCTGTCCTGGTTGCGTGAGCCGGGCACTTCACCCAAGCTGGGTTACCGGCCGGTGCACACCTATACCCTCACCGATGAAGTCGACTACATCGAACCCAAAAAACGCGTTTATTAATCAAGAGGCAAGAGATTCAAAATGATGAAATTTTCGCTTCCGCTGAACTCCCGCGTCGTCAAAGGCAAGGACTGGGGACCGGCCGAGGGTGCCAGCAACGCACGCAAATTCAACATCTACCGCTGGGATCCGGATACGGCCGAGCAACCCCGCGTCGACAGCTACACGCTGGACATGGACGACTGCGGCCCGATGCTGTTGCACGCCCTGATCAAGATCAAGGATGAAATCGACCAGACGCTGACGTTCAGACGGTCTTGCCGCGAAGGCATATGCGGGTCCTGCGCGATGAACATCAACGGCACCAATACCCTCGCCTGCACACTCAACATGAGTGACCTGCCGTCCGGAGACGTGGATATCTACCCGTTGCCCCATATGCCGGTGGTCAAGGACCTGGTGCCGGACCTGACGCACTTTTACGCCCAGTACGCGACGATCAAGCCATGGATCGAGACGCAGTCCCCGCCGCCGCCGAACCAGGAGCGCCTGCAGTCACCGGAAGACCGGAAAAAACTCGACGGCCTGTACGAGTGTATCCTCTGCGCCTGTTGCACGACGTCCTGCCCCGCCTACTGGTGGAACGGCGAACGCTACCTGGGCCCGGCCATACTGCTGCAGGCTTACCGCTGGCTGGCCGACAGCCGTGACGAGAACGCCGGCGAGCGCCTCGACGAGCTGGATGATGCCTTTCGCCTGTTCCGCTGCGACACCATCTTGAACTGCACGCGCGTCTGTCCAAAGGGACTGAACCCGGCGCTGGCCATTAAAGAAATCAAGAAGATGCTGCTGGAGCGCGAAATATAGCCTGCATCCCGCAACCGTCGGGCGCAGCGGGTCTGCGGCGATGACGTCGCGGCAGGCCAGGATCGGCCGCCTGCGCTGGCGCGGGCGGCGCGGCATGAAGGAACTCGACAGCCTGATCGCGCGCTATCTCGAACATCACCTGGACAAGGCGGATGAAGACACGGTGCAGGCGCTCGAACGTCTGCTCGACTGCCAGGACACGGACTTGCTGGACTGGCTGCTGGGCCGCTCCGAACCGCGCGACCCACAACTGCGGGACCTGGTTGCACAAATCAGGCTGACCTGAGCCCGGGTGATCGTCGCTGCCGAGGCAGGCAACGGGAATTTCCTTCAGTGCCTGGCGCCGAGTTCGTTTTGCGCAAAATTGAGTTCCGCCGCATCTTTTCGGCCCTTTTCCTCGAGCCGCAACAGGAACTTCATGAAAGACGCCTTGGCGGGTGCAATCAAGCCCCAGAACCTGACCGGGTTGTCCAGCACGAAATATTCATTTTCCAATACCAGCAAGGGCTGCAGGCCGGCCGAGGGCTGTCCGAACAGTCTTTGCAGCACGTGCTGCTGCCTGTCCATCGCGGCCCCGGGAAGGCCGTGGTGCGAATTGAGCGCACAGACCTCGTAAATCGCCCGTGAATAAACGCCGCAGAGTATGTTGCCCAGTTCCGCCAGCAGTTCCATCATCTGCGCGCTCGTCTCCGCGTGCTTGCCCGCCGCGATCGGGACCGGCGCATTGTCGGTGCCGGCGGCATTGGCGCTGCCGTTGCCGCGACCGGCGCCGAAGTAGCTTTCCAGCACCGGCCTCAGCAGCCTGCCGAGATAGTCGAAATCCTCCGCGCGCATCAGCACCAGCACCCGGCCCTCGATCTCGCCTTCAAGGCTGCACTTCGCCGTATACAGCGTACCGCTGCCCAGCGGCTTGAGGATTTCATTGTCGAGCGCCGTGATCAGCTGAATCCTGGAGTCCGAACTGCTGATATTGAGCGAAAAGACATTCTCCAGCGACCTTAGCGTGCCGTCGGTAACATGCAGCATCAAGCGCTCCAGCGACGAGATTTGCGTTTCGGTCAGACGCATGCAATAAGCCGCTACGGCGCGGGGGAAAAGCGATCGGGGCGCGGGTCAGGCATCGATCACTCGTTCGAGTACTTTGCCGAAATCCTGCTGGGTATTGAATTTTGGAACAAATTCCTTGGCCCCGGCTTCGATCACCCTGTCTGCGATAGCGTGATCACCCGACCCCGAAATGACGACGACCCTCGCATCCGGGTCGAATTCGATGATTTCCTTCAGAACCTGTTCCCCGCTTTTGCCTGCCATCAGGTGATCGAGTGTCACCAGGTCCGGGTGCAGCGACTGGTACAGTTCCAGCGCCCGCGAACCGTTTTCCGCAAGCCCTACAACTTCATGTCCCAGGCCCTCGAATATCGATTCGAGCCGCCGCCGCGCGAAAGCGGAATCATCTACGATCAGTATCCTGCTCATTCCCCATTTCCCCTGTCGAACCCCGGCCCCCAGGGCGGCGTCGCAACCACGCTGAGTCAAGCCAAACCGCCTGCACGCAAGCAGCGGGCCGGTGTTGCGAGAGACTTACAGAACTCCCTTCAGGTAAACCATTCTAGCGCAATTATGGTTCAAATCATCCTGTCAGAACTGACAGTCGGCGCGCTCGGGCGCCGGCAGCGGCCAATAGGGGCTGCCAACCTGCACGGCATGCTTCCGCGCGCAGCGGCCATTCTCATACCACCAAGCTCTACTTTCCAAACACGCGCTGCAGCAACTTCGTGGTTCGCTTCAACGGATCCCGGCGGATGGCCGCCTCCTCCTGCGCAAGGTAATGGAATATTCCGTCCATCCCTTCCCGCACGACGTAATCGCCCAGGTCGGCCTCGACTTTCGGCACCAACGGCAGCGCGTTGTAACGTGCCATCGCGTTCTCATAGGTCTTCGCCGCACCGGAATCGGCCAGCCCCTGCTCCACGGCAGGTTTCATTTCCAGCGCCAGTTGATCTGACATCTTTTCACGAAAATACTGCGTGGCCGCATCGTCCGGGCCCTGGTAAATGCCCATGACGTCTTCGAGCGTCATCTCATCGATGGCCGCGAGGAATAACCGCTGTGCCTTTGGCGTCGCGATTTCGGCCGCGCGGTTGAGCCTGGCTTCGAGATCGGTCATCTCCGAGTCCATGCCGACCTTGGCCAATACGCCTTTGACCTTTTCCAGCTTGCCGGGCAACGGTATATGAATCTGCGGGTCCAGCGCGAATCCACCGGCCACGCCGAGTTGCTCCACCACCCGCTGCGTACCGACCCTGAGTGCTTCTTTCAGGCCGCTGCCAATTTCGGCGGGTCCGGGAGATTGCTCGGTCACCTGCCCGCCGGCGACTTTTTCCCGCAGTTTATCCAGCCAGCCGCCCGCTTGCGCATCCGCGCCGAAAGACGCCAGTGTCAAAACCAGCAGCGCCATGCAAAACCGGGCGGAACATGGTCTTGTCTTCAGGCCCGACCAGTTCGACACGATCACGATCCTGTTACCATCGCGATATTTCCCCAAGCCCCCCGTCACTTGGTACTATGGTACAGACCGTCGTAACCGGTCAACCGGAATCATGCATACGTTGAGCATTATTGAAAGGAGTGGCAGGCCGTGAAGAGAATGATCAAGTGGTTACTGACGGTACTCGGCGTCGTCGTGCTCCTGCTCGCGGTCACCGCTCTCGTACTGCCGCGGTTGATCGACCCGAATGATTACAAGCAGGAAATCAGCGGGGCGGTGCATTCGCGAACCGGGCGTAACCTGGAGATTGCAGGCGATATCAAGTGGAGCGTGTTTCCGTGGATCGGACTCGATCTCAGCGACATCAGCCTTTCCAACCCACCTGGCTTCGGCGATCAGCCCATGCTCACGGCCGGCAACATGTCGATCTCGCTCAAGTTGTTGCCGTTGTTTCACGGGGCGCTCGAATTCGGCCGCATCGAACTCAGCGACCTGTCCGCCCACCTCAGGCGCAATGCACAGGGGATCACGAATTGGGACGATCTCGTAGCCGCTTCGTCCCAGACGGCGCAGACGCCGTCAGCGAAACCCGGAACGGCGCACCCCTTCAAGCTTGCCGCGCTCGATATCAGCGATGCGAATATCACGTGGGACGATGCCGGCGATATCACGATGCTGAAGGATCTATCGGTTGAGACCTCCGGGATCGGGAGCGGCCGCCCCTTCGACCTCGACGGCGGCTTCTCCGTCAATCTTGACCAACCGGCGCTCGCCGGCAAGGTGGCCTTCGCCGGCCGCATCGTGCAGTCCGCGGGCGGCAAGCACTTCGATGTCAATAACCTGAAGATGACATTCAAGGGCAGCCAGGGCACCGGTGCCGAGGCGCTCAAGCTGGACCTGGGCGTCGACGCCGATGCAGCCATAGACCTCGGCGCTGAGCAGGTGGCCTTGAACGACCTGCGCCTGAAACTGGGCAGCGCCAACGGTACGGGAAGTCTTAATTTCGAGAACTTCAGCAAGCCGAAACTGGGATTTGACCTCGAACTGGACCAACTGAACCTCGATGATTACATGACCCAGGGCCAAAGCAGCGGTGGCGACAGCACGGCGCCCATCGTGGCGGTACCCGCAATCAGGATGGCGGGGAAACTGCAGGTTGGGCAACTGACACTCGCCGGTCTCAAGGCCACGCAAGTGCAACTGGCCATCAACAGCGACGGCAAGCGCCTCAGTATCGACCCGGTCAACGCCCGGGTCTACGGCGGCACACTGACGGCCAAAGCGAGTATCGACAGCCGGGGCGGCCATCCCGCGCTGACCACCAGCCAGCAATTGAAGGGCGTACAGGCCGGTGACCTGCTGCAGGACCTGGCAGGTACCGCCAGGCTGACCGGACTCGGCGACTTCAACATGAACATGGATACCGACCTGAGCAATACACGCAGCGCCCGCGAAGCCCTTGCCGGGCACTTTGACCTGGAGGTGCACGACGGCGCTATCAACGGTATCGACATCACCGATACGCTGCGTAAAGCCAACGCCTTGCTGGGTCGGCAAACGGTCACGGCCAGCGCCACCGAAGCAGGCAAGAAAACGCCGTTCAGCCGCCTGTCAATGACCGCCACGATCAAACGGGGTGTCGTCAGCAGCGATGACCTGGTGCTGAGTTCGCCGTTGATGCGCATGACCGGCAAGGGGCAAGTCGACCTCGTCAACGAGACCATCGACTACCAGCTCGCACCGACACTCGAGGGCAGTGCCGTGGATCAGTTGGGACCACAGCTCGACCAGCTGCGGGGCAAACCGATCCCGCTCAAGTTCAGCGGCAGCCTCTATCAGCCCAAGATCAAGGTCGACATCGCCGCCGCCATCGGCGATACGCAAAAAGCGAAGATCAAGGCCAAGAAGAAAGCGCTCGAGAAAAAAGTACTTGGCAAACTGCTGGGCGAAAAAGACAGCGGGGAAGCCGGAGACGGCGGACAGGACCAGGAAAATCAGCCGCAGGAAAACGGTGGCGACGAGGAGCAAAGCAAGACCTCCGCCGAGGACCTGCTGAAAGGCCTGCTCGGCTCCAAGCGCAAAAAGGACGGACAGGAGCAGCCCACGGACGACGGCTCCGGCTCCTGAACCCGCGCAATTGCGCGGCCGAGCCCTCCTGCTCACGGCGGGCCGGATGACATCCATTCATGTTCTGGGATAACATCTTTTTGCCCGGTGGGTCAGGCGCCGGGCAAATTGCGATGGAAATCTGCAAAAAGGGAGAGCACCATGGGTATGATGTCAGAGTTCAAGAAATTCGCCATGCGCGGCAACGTGGTGGACATGGCCGTCGGCATCGTGATCGGCGCGGCTTTCGGTAAAATCGTGTCTTCGTTCGTCAAGGATGTTTTGATGCCGCCGATCGGCATGCTCGTTGGCGGCGTCAAGTTTTCCGACCTGTCGGTCACGTTGAGAGCCGCGTCAGAACAGGCAGCCGCGGTCACGCTCAACTACGGCACGTTCATACAATCCGTTATTGACTTTTTGATCATCGCGTTTGCCATTTTCATGGTGGTCAGAGTGATGAACAAGCTGAAGAAAAAGGAGGAGGAAGCACCCGCCGAACCGCCCGCGCCATCGGCCGAAGTCCAGTTGCTGACGGAAATCCGCGACGCCCTGAAAAACCGCTGAAGGGCGGTTGTCACGGAGCGGGAGGCGATCCCGCGCGCAAGACCGGAAGGGGTTGCCTGAACGGCATATTGTCAGGCGCCGCCCCGGTCGCCGCATGACCGTCTTTTGTCGGAGGCGAAAGCACCCATGAAGCAGAGACACTCCGCCAGGCTCGCCCTTGTCCTGCTCGGCGGCTGGCTGGCCGCGGTCTCGTCAGCGGCCGCGGACAGCGGCAAGCCCGCCAGGCTGTTTGCAAGAGCCGACAGCGGCGAATGGAACATCACGCTCAGCGGGCCGTGGCGGGAAATTCGCAGACACGTCAAAAAAGATGCCCGCTACCCCG
The DNA here is from genome assembly GCA_963774415.1 of uncultured Gammaproteobacteria bacterium. Classification (GTDB taxonomy): domain Bacteria; phylum Pseudomonadota; class Gammaproteobacteria; order Xanthomonadales; family SZUA-36; genus SZUA-36. The sequence continues at coordinate 247,279 of CAVZEU010000007.1, forward strand.
CCCGGCTCACCTACCCGGGTGCAGGCGGGGCGTTGCAGACGATTTCAGTGGAAGTCTCGCCGCGGGGACTCACACGGCGCCTGGAGGTATGCGATTTCCCGCCGCTCAAGGTCCATTTCAACAAGCAGGAAACAAAAAACACCCCGTGGCGCGGCAACGGTTCTTTGAAGCTCGTCACCTATTGTAAAACCAACCGGAAGTACTCGCAGTACTACGTCAAGGAATTCCTGGCCTATCGGATATACAACCTGATCACGCCATTCAGTTTCCGCGTCCAACCCTTGCTGGTCGAGTACGTGGACGACGAGAAAAAATCCAGCACCCTGACGCGTTTCGGTTTCATGATCGAAGACATCGACGACCTGGCCCGGCGCCTTGACCTGAAAAGCCTGCGCATCGGCAGGGTTGCGGTGAAACAACTGGACCCGCTTGAGACCGCGCGCTTTGCGCTGTTTCAGTACATGATCAGCAACCTCGACTGGTCCGCCCTCAGCGGGCCCGATCCGAACCGCTGTTGCCATAACTCGAGACTGATCGGCAAGCGCGAAACGGCCGTACCAAAATATGCCATACCGTACGATTTCGATTTCAGCGGCCTGGTCAACGCGCCCTACGCGGGGCCGCCGGAGGGTATCCGGGTCAGGAATGTGCGGCAGAGGCTTTACCGGGGCTTTTGCGCCGACAATGACAGACTGCCGCGGGCCGTTGCCGACTTCAACGAGAAAAAACCGGCCATCATGGCCCTGTTCAATGACAATCCACACCTGGACAAACGGGATCGCGAAGGCGCCGTCAGCTATTTGCAGGCGTTCTACGAGATCATCAACGACCCGGACCAGTTCGAAAGCCAAATCACTGGCAACTGCCGGGGATAGGCTGCGGAGCGGGTGCCGCGGCGGGGGCGGCGCCCTGCGCGGCAGGTGACGGTTCCGACCCGCCTCCCTGGGGCTCACCCGCCGGTATTTTTTCTGCCGCCGGCGGTGCCCGCATGCGCTCGAGCCGCTGCCGCAAGAGGGCGTTGTCCGGCCGCAATGCGATCACCGCCTCGAGGTACGCCTCCCGGCCTGCATCGGCGCCCGGGATCGGGACGCTCTGGTCACCGTAAATCGCCACAGGGCCGGCCGCGGTCAGTTCCAGCGCCGCCGTATTGGCTCCGTAATAGGCCGAAATGCCGGGGTCATTGACGATGACGCGCCCGCCGAAACGCGGCCAGACGACGCCGCCGGTGGGCGTATGGCCCACGACGATGCGCTTGACGCCGTAGCGTTTCAGGATGTTTTGCAGCGTCTCGGTGTTGACCGCATTTTCTTTTTCCAACGCCAGGCCCCGGTACCAGAGCGGCCCCCGTTCGTCGTCGACGATCGAGTCCACACCCGGCTTGTAATTTTGCAGCGCCTCGAGGACCTGCGCGGTCAGCGACTGCAGTGAATCCTTGCAGTACCCGGCGCTGATACCGCCATGCACGAACAGCGTATCGTTGATCCGGATGGCGACCTGGTGGCCAAGCACCCACTTGCCGTATTCGCCGCCCGGCGACCAGGCCTGGCGAAATTCCACCCAGCCGAGCGGAACGCGCTCGAGCCATTTCTCGTGGTAGGCGTCGAGGTCGAGGTTTGCGAACGCCTCGCTTTCGTTGCTGCGCATCCACTCGAGCTGGCGTTGCCATTGCAGTTCCTGCAAGCGCCGGGAGTTGCGGCTGGTGTAGGACTTGAAATCGGCGGCGCTGACGTACCGCAGGTCACCGGTCATGTCCATGGCCTCGTGGTTGCCGATCAGCAGGTGTACGTAGCCGCCCTGTTTCCCGGCGCGCCTGGCCAGCTTTTGCAGGCTCTTGATGATTTTCTGACTGTCCGGACCGCGATCGGTGACATCACCGGTCTGCACCAGGTGCGTATCGCCCCCGGTCCACCTGCCGCGCTTGTCCATCAGCCCCGCCGAGCGCATGACCTTCAAATACTGGTCGTAATCGCCGTGCAGGTCGCCAACCGCGACGATCCGCTCGATGCCGCTCCAATGGTAATCGTCTTGGCGGACGGCCTTGGCGTTAACCGACACCGGCAGCAGCAGCACAAGCCACAGCGCGATTCGTTGCATCAAGCGCACGTCACGGCCGCACCAGTTCATTCAAAAACACCCCGGTCCTTTTCCTGCGCTTTTTGGCGCTCCAGTTCGCGCGGACTGTGGCGCATGTAATGCTTGGCATCCTCGTTCCCGCCGTAATTGATCTCCCACAGGATCAGGAAGGTGTAATTGAAAATGGCGGTCATCACGGCGGCAATGGTCAGCATGCCGACACCGCAGCAAAGACCGACGCCGACCGCCATGAAGATAAACAGCGAATCGGCCGTGCTTTTCAGCGCGTAACGGTAGCGTACGCCAGCCACGACACCGGCGAGGCTGAACGCCATGGCCAGGGAATTGTGCACGATCAGGACGATGCCGGTCACCGCGATGGGCAGGATCAGCATGGTTTCCAAAAGCGACTGGTCCATCTTGGATTTGCTGCGAATCGCCATGTAGGTCCACGAAACCGGCACCATCAGCACGACAGCCCCGAGGATGGCGGCCAGCAACCAGACAAAGCCGCCCAGTTGACCGGTGACGTTCGAGGCGTGGATTACGATTCCGCCGACTTCGTTGGGGCCGGTCTCCTGGCCAATCAACTGATCGACGACGCCCAGCGGCAGGTAGCGGTGCAGGTCCGGCACCCAGCGGTAGCCGGCCCAGACCAGCAGGGCCAATAGACCGTAAAAAACATTGAGTCTCAAAAACAACCGCATACTATGAAACCCGACTCCGGCGTCAGCGGGGCGCTTTTATCCTCCCATCCTACGCCATCCGGCGTGGCGTACGCCAGCCATGGGTACAATTGGCCGCAACCATCATGGTTTGACCCGCCGGCCTGAAGGCGTAAACTGCCCGCGTCTTTTCCCGCACGACAGGAGCGATGAGAACACCGCGCGCTACAGTGATCCTGCTCGCCATCGTCCTGGCTTTCCTGCCAGCGCAAGCAACGGTCGCCGACAACGCGCCGGACCGGCCCGTTGCGGTGCCGGTCGGACGACTGCCGCACACGGTCACCCCGCTGCACTATCGGCTCGACCTGACGGTGTTGCCCGATACAGCGGGGTTATCCGGAACGGCGGACATCGACATCGACATCCCCGAGGCGGTCGATCATTTCTATCTGCACGGCCGCAACCTCGAGGTCAGACGCGCGGCCGTCGTTGCCAACGGGCAGAGCTACCGCGCCCGCTATCGCCAGGTGGACGCCAGCGGCGTCGCGCTGATCACGTTACCGCGCACGTTCAGCGGCAACGTTTCCCTGCATTTTGAATACCGTGCGCCGTTCAGCCATTCGCTGGAAGGCGCTTACACGGCCAAGGTACATGGCCGGGCATACGTATTCACGCAATTCGAGGCCATTTCCGCACGCGATGTGTTCCCCGGCTTCGACGAACCGGTCTACAAGACCCCGTTCGATCTTTCGTTCAGGATCAGGCAGTCCGACACGGCCATTGCCAACACGCCGCAAATGGCTGCCGAGATACTCGGCAACGGTCTGAAGCGGGTGCAATTTGCGACAACCAAGCCTCTGCCAACCTACCTGGTCGCATTCGCGGTGGGGGATTTCGACGTTGTTTCGGGAGAGCCGTTGCCCCCAAACGCCGTGCGTGACCGCCCGCTGCCGTTGCGCGCGATCACGGTCAAGGGCCGGGGGCAGGACGCGCAATTTGCCCTGGAGCACACAGGCGCCATCGTCGAAGCGCTGGAACGTTATTTCCAGATACCCTACCCCTACGCCAAGCTCGACATCCTGGCCGTACCGGATTTCGCGGCCGGTGCGATGGAAAACGCCGGTGCGATCACGTACCGGGACTCGATCGTGCTGATCGGTGCCGATGCAAACCCGCAAAGAAAGCGCCGCTTTTACTACGTGCACGCGCACGAATTGGCCCACCAGTGGTTCGGTGACATGGTCACGCCCGCCTGGTGGGACGACATCTGGCTGAACGAGGCTTTTGCGACCTGGATGGGCTATGTCGCCCTGGACCTGTGGCAGCCGCAGCAGCACTACCGCCGCGAACTCTCAAGCCGCGGCGCCGAGGTGATGAACCTGGATTCGAAGGTCAGCGCGCGCCAGATCCGCCAGCCGGTCGCCGACCGGCACGATATCGCCGACGCCTTTGACGGCATCACCTACGCCAAGGGCGGCGCGGTGCTCGGCATGTTCGAATCCTACCTGGGACGCGAGGCGTTCCGCGCCGGGGTGCAATCCTATCTGCACCGCCACGCCTGGAAGAGCGCCACCGCCGGGGATTTCATCGACGCCCTGGCCAGCCAGGCGGGCCCGCACGGTGCAGAGGAGGTCAAGCTGGCTTTCGCTTCGTTCCTCGAACAACCCGGCCTGCCGTTGGTACGGGCGGAACTCAAGTGCGAAAGCGGCGGCAACAGGCTGCAGCTGTCACAAACACGTTACCTGCCGTTGGGTTCAAAAGGCTCCGGTGCTCGAACCTGGCGTATCCCGGTCTGCATAAAAACGGGTGCGGATGACAAACCGCCGACAAAAACCTGCCATATGCTGAGCGGGGCCGAGCAGTCGTTCGACCTTCCCGGCGGGGTCTGCCCGGATTATTTGATGCCCAACGCCGATGATGCCGGTTATTACCGCTGGACGCTGCCGGGACGAGGCTGGCAAACCCTGCTGGCCCACAGCGACGCACTCGGCGTAAAAGAAAAACTTTCGCTGGCCGCCAGCCTCAAGGGCGCATTCGATTCAGGGGCTATCGATATCCCGGCCTACATGGGTCTCGCCCGCAGGCTGGCAGCGGAAAAGGACTGGCGGATCGCAACCACACCCCTGGCGACCATGCGCTTCATTTACGACCGGATAGCCACACGAGCGCAACGTCAACGCCTGCAAGACCGGTTCGCGGCGCTGTACGGCGGCATGCTCGACCGGGTGGGGCTGGGCCCGCCGCGAGACATCGACACGGCCCGCTCGCAGGCGACGCTGGTCGAATTCCTGGCGCTGAAAGCGCGGCTGCCGGCCCTGCGCGAACGGCTGCTGCGGATAGCGTACGACTACACCGGCTATCCCGGCGCCTCCGGGCTCCACCGGCAGGGCGCCAATACCAACCTGCTGGCAACGGCGCTGACCGTCGCGGTCCAGGAGGATCCTCCGGGACGGCCGTTCAGCCGGTATTTGCAGGACCTGGCACTGGTCTCGGACGACGCCGTGTTCCGGGGCCGCGCGCTCACTGCCCTTGGCGCCGGCGGGCATCCTGGGGCGAGCCCGGAATTGCTGCAACTGACCGTTTCTGCGCAATTGCACGACAATGAAATCTACGACATCCTCTACCCGCAACTGAGGGATGAGGCGACGCGCGAAGCGGCGTGGGATTGGCTGCGGCGGAATTTCGACGCCTTGTTGGCGCGCATACCGGATTGGCGCAAAGGCCGCTTGGCAGGAGCCGGGGCCCATTTTTGCGACGCGGCCCACCGCGCCGAGGTCGAGGCGTTTTTCCGCCCGCAAATCACACAATTGAGCGGTGCGCCGCGGGCATTGGCCAACGCGCTTGAATCCATCGACCTGTGCATGGCGAAAAAGGCCTTTCACGAGCCCGGCTTGAACCGTTATTTGGCGCAATGAACGTCATCCCCCCGCGAAAGACGTGAAAGCGGGGACCTCCCGCGCCTGGCAAAGCGCATATTGAAACTACGTTCCGCTCAGCGGGCAGCTGCCCCGGGACACGTTCAAAACACCCTTGTCCACTGGCATCCGCTCCCGGCGGATGCAGTAGATGCAGTCAGCCGATTTTTTCCGTGGATGATTAAAGGCGCCGCAAGTTGGGAATGATATCGGGGACGGTGCATGAATACGGCGCACCGCCGGGGCATTAGCGGGCCTTTCGGCTTTCCGTTGCCGCGGGAATGCCCCGCTGGCTAAACTGCCGGCGGCAGCAACCTCGCCCGGATAACCCCCTCGGCGCCGCGGATCGCGCTCATGACGCCCTTGTCCGGCGAGTTCTCGACATCGATGATCGAGTAGGCGAAATCGCCGCGGCTGCGGTTGACCATGTCGATGACGTTCATTTCGTGATCGGCCAGCACCGACAGCACGCTGTTGAGCACCTTGGGTACGTTCTGGTTGCAGAAAGTGATCCGGAAACCGCCGTTCCTGGCCATCCGTGTATTCGGGTAATTCACCGAGTTGAGGATGTTGCCGTTATCGAGAAAGTCGACCAACTGGTCGGCCGCCATGACCGCGCAGTTTTCCTCGGCCTGGCGCGTGCTGGCGCCGATATGGGGCATCAGCAGCACGTTGGTGCGCCCCAGCAGGTCAGGGTGCGGGAAGTCCGTGATGTAGACGGCCAGGCGGCCGCTGTCGAGGGCGGCGGTGACGGCCGGCAGGTCGACGACCGCGTCTCGGGCGAAGTTGAGCAACCGGGCCCCGGGTTTGGCGCGCGCCAGCAGGTCGGCGTCGACCAGGCCCGTGGTCTGCTCCGTAGCCGGTACGTGCAGGGTCAGGAAGTCGGCCACGTCAACCACGGCCTGCAAGCTGTCCGCCTTCTGCACCCGGCTCGAAATCCGCCAGGCCGCTTCAACGGACAGCGCCGGGTCGTATCCCACCACTTTCATGCCGAGTTCCAGCGCCATGTTCGCGACCATCGAGCCAATGGCCCCGAGACCGACGACGCCCAGCGTCATTCCGAAGATCTCGGAGCCCGCAAACCGTTTCTTGTTGGCTTCCAGGGTCTTGTTCAGTTCCGCCACGTCACGGACATTGGCCAGGGTTTGTACGTAATTCATCGCGCCGAAGATATCCCGCGACCCCAGCAACAAACCGGCGGCGACCAGTTCCTTGACGGCATTGGCGTTGGCCCCGGGTGTGTTGAACACGACAATACCGCGTTCGGCGTAACGCTCGATGGGGATATTGTTAACCCCGGCGCCGGCACGGACCACGGCCAGCACGCTGTCCTCGATCACCTCGTCATGCAACTTGTAGCTGCGCAACAAAATGGCGTCGGCGGGGGTCAGGTCAGGTCCTGCCTGGTAACGGTCGGCAGGCAACCGGGCCAGGCCTTTCTCGGCAAGCTGGTTATAGATACGTATTGTCTTCATGCTGTGACCGTTTTGTAGAAGATTCAAATGAGGCGGGGAAAAAACGGATTGTACTGCAATCTGGGGATAATGCTAGGACTCTTCCAACATGGATTTCAAATGCCTGATATGGGCGGGTCCGACCTCGCAGCAACCGCCGATGATACGCGCCCCGGCGGCCAGCCAACCGGCGGCGTGGCCGGCGTACATTTGCGGTGTCACGTCGGTACGCGGCGGCGGTATGGCGTCGTCGCCGTGGTAGTCCCATTGCTCTGGTATCGGCGTAAAAGCATTGGCGTAGGCGCCCACCGGCAGATCGGACAGCGCCAGCAACGCCGGCAACGCGCGGCTGATCGCTTCCGGAGGAGAACAATTGAGCAACACGGCGGCGAGCCCCAACCCCGCCACGTCCTGCCAGGCCGATTCGATGGACTCACCGCTGCGCAGGCGTGCGGCCCCGGCGTCATCGATCGACCACGACAGCCACACCGGCAGCCCCGTTTCCAGCGCGGCAAGCGCCGCGGCCCGGGCTTCCAGGCGGCAGGACAAAGTCTCACAGAGCATGATATCCACGTGCGGCGCCAGCAAGTCGGCCTGTTCGCGATACAGCACCGCGGTCTGTTCGTAATCACCGACCAGGTCCGGCCGGTAACTGCCGTACTGGGGTCCCAGCGAGCCGGCGATGAGCACGGGTCTGGCGCAGCGATCACGCGCCCTCTGCGCCAGTTCGGCCGCGAGCCTGTTCATTTCTCCCAACCGCCCGAGCAAGCCCGCCGGTTCGAAATTATTGCGAATACAGGCGTAGGAATTGGCCGTGATGACATCGGCGCCCGCACGGATGTAATCCTCGTGCACCGCAACCACTGCTTCGGGATCGTCGAACAGCGCCTTTGCCGACCACAGCACGCCCTGGGCGGCAGCGCCGCGGTTGATGAGTTCCTGGCCCATGCCGCCGTCCAGCAGGAGCGGTTTTGCAGCGGTTCTCACGCCGTCCTGGCTAAAAAAAGGACCAGGGGATAAAGTCGGCGGGCCCGCCCATGACGATGTCCTGACCGGGCGCCTGCACCACCATGCCGTCACCCCAGCTTGCCGAAAACAGGACACCGCTGCTCTGCTTGCTGTACACCTCGACGCCCTCCGGCGTCATGCGCGCTCGCAGGTACTCCTGCCTCGCGCTGCCCTTGTGCTCGAATAGCGCCGTCAGCTCGAGCGGTGTGATGTCGCCGTCAGCGATGCCCTGGCAAGCGAACAGGTAGGGCCGCGCAATGACGAGAAGGGTCACCAGCGCCGACACCGGGTTTCCCGGCAGGCCCAAAAATGGGGTCCCCGCCACGTCGCCGAAGGCGAAGGGTTTGCCCGGTTTGATCGCAACCCGCCACAGATCCAGCCGGCCGAGTGATTCGACCACCGGTTTGACGTGGTCCTCCTCGCCCACCGAAACACCGCCGGAGGTGATGATCACGTCCGCCTCGCGGCCGGCCCGCGTCAGGACGTCGGCGATGACGTCCCGGTCGTCCTCGGCAATGCCGAAGTCCAGCACCTCGAATCCCCATGCCTCGAGCAGGCCCGCCAGCATGTAGCGGTTGGAATTGTAAATCTGGCCCGGACCGGCCTCCTCGCCCGGCTCCACCAGTTCGGAACCGGTGGAAATGACGGCGGCCCTGAGGCGCCGCCTGGCCTCGACCTCGGCAAAACCGAGCGACGCGATCAATCCGAGGTCCTGCGGCTTGAGCCGCCGGCCGGCCTTCAGGACCACGCTGCCGCGCTTGATGTCCTGGCCGCGGGGCCGGATATTGGCGCGCACTTGCGGCAACTCGAGGACGCGCACGGAGCCCTCGCCGGCGTGGCAATTTTCCTGCATGACGACCAGGTCGGCGCCGGCGGGGATTTCGGCACCGGTAAAAATCCGTGCGGCCGTGCCCGCGGCCAGCGCCTGCGGCACCGCACCGGCAATGATGCGCTGGCTGACCGGCAACGGCTGCTCCGGGCCCGGCCAGTCGCGGTGGCGCAAGGCGTACCCGTCCATCGCGCTGTTGTCCGCGGGCGGCACGTCGATGCCGGCAACGACATCGCCGGCCAGCACGCGCCCGAGCGACTCCCGCAGGGGCACGGTTTGCGTATCGGCCAGGATGCGGGCGGAGTCCAGCAAGCGCCCGATGGCTTCCGGCAGGCTGAGCATGCTCATCGCAAATGGGCGCCCGAGCGCGTCTGCGCGACAAAATTGCAGGGCCGGTGACGGCTGTCCAACTGCTCCGCCAGTATCCGCTTCCAGCCGGTGCGGCAGGCCCCGGTCGAACCGGGCAGGCAGAAAATCAGCGTCTCGTTGGCAATGCCCGCCAGGGCCCGCGACTGGACCGTGGAAGAACCGATTTCCTCATAGGACAGTTGCCGGAACAACTCGCCGAATCCTTCGATAAAGGTGTCGAATAACGGCCGCAGCGCTTCCGGTGTCGAATCCCGGTTGGTCAGGCCCGTGCCGCCGGTGGTAATGACAACGTCGACTTTCTCGTCCGCGATCCACTCGGAGACCGTGGCCCGGCTGCTGTAGACGTCGTCTTTGCACAACCGCCGCGCCGCCAGGATGTGGCCGGCGGAGGTCAGCAGTTCCTGCAGCGACTGGCCGGAGGTGTCATTGTCCAGCGTGCGCGTGTCGGACAGGGTCAAAACGGCGATGTTGAGTGGGACGAACTCTGACGGCTGATGCAAGGCGGTCTCCTTAAATCTGTTCAATCTTGATCGAGGTCGAGCCAGCCGCTGGCGGCTTTCAGCTCCCCGGGTGAATTGACATTATAAAACGGCGGCGGTTCGCAAGCCTCCCACTCGACAACGACATGCGGCAAAAGGCCCAGCACCTGCTTCAGCCCGCTGTCCCCCTCGCTGACCGCTATTTCCTGCACCACGCCGAGGTGCGAGGTGTGCCACAGCGTGAAGGTGGGCTGCAACACGCCCCGCCACGAGACCACCGCCACCGGGTGTTCCGCCCCGCCGTCCGCGGATTGCAGCCGCGCCGCGAGGTCCAGCGGCACGAACGGCGCATCGCAGGGACACAGCAGCAGCGAGGTTTCGCCGCCGCCTTCCGCCAGGTGGTGGAGGGCGGCATAAAGGCCCGACAGCGGGCCGCGGTAGCGTTTGAGCAGGTCGGGCACCAGCGGCAGACCGAACGCTTCGAATTCACTGTCGCTGCTCTCGCTGCCGTCACTGCTGATCATCAACCGCCCCACCTGGGGCCGCAAGCGGCGAATGACATGCGCCAACAGCGGCTCGCCGGCCAGCGGCACCAGCGCCTTGTTCATTCCGCCCATGCGGCTCGCGCGACCGCCCGCGAGAATGACACCGGCCGGCTTGCTTTCGTTGCTCATGTTGTCAGATCTCTCCACGTCCGCACTCTCCTGCTGTCAACCGCCGCCCGCGGCGGCGGCCTTTTCTGCCGCCGCCGCGGACGTCCTCGCCCCGCCCAGTTGCGCGATGATCCTGTCCGCCACGCGGAACGCGTTGGCATAGATCGTCCACGTATACGGCACGCTGCCGCCCGTAGGCATGAAGCTGCCGTCGGTGACGTACAGGTTGTCGACCTCGTGCGCCCGGCAATCGGCGTTGAGCACCGAGGATGCCGGGTCGGTGCCAAAACGGCAACCCCCGGCCACCAGGTTCGGCGGCGGCGAGCCGCTCAGGCCCCAGGTCACCTTGTCCGCGCCCAGCGACTTCAGCAGGCTGCGGCCCTTGTTGGTCAAAAACCGTCCGACCTTCAGGTCATGCGGGTGGTATCCGACCCGGACCCTCGCAACCGGGGTCGACCAGCGGTCCTTGTACTTGGGATCCAGCGAGACAAAGCAGTCGTCATTGGGCAGCCAGTCGCAAAAGGTTTCGAACCGCAGGTAGCGCACGCCGACGAAATCCGCTTCGAGCTTTGCCTTGAGGGCCTGGCCCCAAAGCAGGCCGTCCTCGCCGTACTTGACGCGGTTGGCGTGATTGATCGGGTTGGGATGGCGCATCAGGAATTCGATCGTGCCGCCCTTGACCTTGCCGAGCTCCTCATCGTCGATGAAATACCAGTCCTGCACGGCCCGGTTCACGAACGGGCCGAAGACTTTCAGTTGGTCGATCTTGTGCTGCGCCATGCCGGCGTAGTGAAAGTGCCCGGTGCCGGCGCCGCCGGCCGAAAAAATCAGGTTCCTGCCCACCTGGCCGCTACCGTTGGCGAGGCCGTGCGGATGTCTCGGGCCGCTCGAGAGCAGCAACAGGCGGGCCGTTTCGATCGCCTGGCAGGCCACCACGAAAATACGCGCCGTGACCATTTGCCGGCCAGCCGCCAGGTCGTAGTAATGCGCGGCGATGACGCGGCCCCGCTTGTCGCTTTCGAGCCGGTAGACCTTGGCATGGGCGCGAATGTCGCAACGCCCCAGGCGCCGCGCGTGGTGCAGCAGCGCCGCCCTCGAACTGCCCTTGGCGCCGCTGGAACAGCCATAACTTCCGCAGTAACCCGAATACTGGCAGGGCTGCCGCTGCAGTGCCGGCCTTGAAAGTATCGCACGCGGAACCGGGAACGGGTGCAGGCCCTGGCGGGTGAACGTCTCGTCGATCCAAGCCGCGACCGGGTGCTCGGCGGTCGGCGGCTGGGGGAAGTCCTTGCTCGACCGGGGTTCCTGGTTGGGGTGAGCGGTCACCCGGCCCGACACACCCACCACCCGCTCGGTTTTCGTGTAGTAGGGCTCCAGGTCCGCGTAGCTGATCGGCCAATCGGCGATGTTCGCGCCCTCGATCGGCCCGTACGCCGACAACAGCCTGAAATCCGGTGGTTTGAGCCGGTGGAAGAAGCCGCTCATGAAGTTCGACGAACCGCCCACGCAGTTGCCGTTCCAGAAGTCACGGCCGGATTCATAAGTCGGGGCCGCGCGCCAACCGCCGCCACGGGCCCGGTCCTCGATAACGTGAAACTCGTCGTGCAACCTGGGCGTGAAGACGCTGCGGCGGCAGCAGGCCAACTCGTCCTTGTAGAAATCGCCTTCTTCGAACCAGGGCCCTTTTTCCAACACCACGACGCGATAACCCGCCTCGGCCAGCGACAGCGCCACCGGCCCGCCGCCGGCCCCGCTGCCTATGACGCAGATGTCGTAGTCCATCACTTCAACCGGGTATAGATCTTGTCTCGCGGCGGCCGCGGGAACCCCGGCCGGTGCTGCAACCAGCGCCAGCCTATGCCGCCGGGGTTGCCGCCGTAGACCGGGTCGGCGAGCAGGGCCTCGAGCACATAGCCGAGCACCAGCGCCAGCCAGTGCTCGCCCCAGTGCGTGTGCCTGGCGATATCGTTCACCAGCAATTCCCGCTGCTGCTCGTCCAACCGCGGGAACGGCGTGGAAAACCTTTCCTGGCTGGCTTCCTGCACGGTGGCGATACGCCGCAGCAGGAAACGTTGCAGGCCGGGCTCCATGCCCTCGCGGAATACCGTGAATTCCATGTACGCAACGGCGTTTACGTCGCCGGCGCCCGGGGAGCCGGGCCCCTTGGGCAACAGGTGCTCGGCAAGCGCCGTCATCACGTCGCGTTGTTCCGTCGTGAAGCGGTGCAGCGCGTCCGCCTGCTGCCGCTCCTGGGCCCATACCAATGGCAGGTTGACGGCGACCGGGGCGGCCGACAACGCAGCCGCACCCGTTACCAGGAACGAGCGGCGGCTGAGGTGCTTCGCATCCGCCGCCGAGGCCGGCAGCAGGCGCCTCTCGTCGCTGTCGCTGTGAAGCCGTTTCATGCTCAGGAAGCGTCCGGGTTGGGACAGCTCGGGACCGGGCTCATCTCCGGCGTATAGGGCGCATACCAATCCGGCACGTGCGCCGCGATGTACTGGGGTATTCCGTCGCGGTAACGAATGATGCCGTCGGTACCGATGATGAACTCCGTCGGCACCACCTTGACGCCGTAACGCCTCGTGACGACCTCGCCATCGTCGTAAAGCAGCGCGTAGTTGATGGCGTGGTCCTGCCGGTAGCGCCGGGCCTTTTCCGGTGAGTCGTCCCAGGTGGTGTTGACGGCGAGGACTTCGACGCGGTCGCCGAAGGTTCGCTGCAACCGCTTGTAACGGTCCGTTTTCTTGACGCAGTACACGCACCACGTGTTCCAAAAGGCGAGGAAAACCGCCTTTTTGCCGCGGTAGTCCGACAGCTGCACGGTGCGGCCGTCGATCGTCTTCAGTTCGAATCCGGGAGCGATGTCACCCACCTCGGCCGCAAAACCCCACTTTGCGGCCACCAGGAAGACAGTCAACAACAGTACTTTCAGGCGCATCGCTTCGCATCCATTGACTGCTCATTCTATTACCCGGCCTTACCCATTAACAAGGGCTGCCGGGGCGATACTGGGTGGAGCACTCCGCTGGCCCGGGATGGCCGCAAATCCGCCACTGCCGGGCAGGCGATAAGCTGCCGGGCCCGGGTCGTGGCGCCGGTCCGTGAGCCCTGCGCTACAGCTTTTCCAGGGCCTCACGGACCGCGGGCGCCAGACCCTGGCCGCCGCCCCGGACATGCTCGGTCAGAAGCGCCCGCATGCGCGGTGCCCAGAACCGCCGCAGGTGGTCCGCGACGCGGGCGGCGGCATCGGCATGACAGGCGAGGTTGGCGGCAATGTCATTGGCCATGGAAACCAGGTGGGCGGTTTCCTGCTCCGCTGTCCGGCCGCTGGTCTTTTCTTTCGCTGTCATCAGGTATCTCCGCGGCGCTCATCCCGCCGGGTGGGCCTCGGCCAGCAGCGCCTCTTGCCTGCGATCGAATTCGGCCTGCCGCCGCTGCCATTCGGATGGCCCGCTGACCCGCACGGCCTCGACGGCGGTGACCTTGTATTCAGGGCAGTTCGTGGCCCAGTCCGAGTTTTCGGTCGTGACCACGTTGGTGCCGGACAACGGGAAATGAAACGTCGTGTAAAGCACACCGGGCTGCACGCGTTCAGTGACGCGCGCGCGCAGCGCCGTCGACCCGGCCCGACTGCTGATGCCCACCCAATCACCGCTGCCGATGCCGCGCTCGGACGCGTCCAACGGGTGTATTTCCAGCAGGTCCTCGCCGGCCCAGCGGGTGTTTTCGGTGCGCCGCGTCTGCGCGCCCACGTTGTACTGGCTGAGGATACGCCCGGTGGTGAGCAGCAGCGGGTGCTCCGGCGTCACCCGCTCGCTGGTCGGCACATAAGCGGTGATCGCAAAATAGCCCTTGCCGCGTACAAACCTGCCCACGTGCATGGTCGGCGTACCGGACGGCGCGGCGTCGTTGCAGGGCCACTGGATGCTGCCCAATCGCTCCAGCTTGGCGTAACTGACCCCGCGGAACGTCGGCGTCAGGCGGGCAATCTCGTCCATGATCTCGCTCGGGTGCGAATAGCTCATCGGGCAGCCCATCGCGTTGGCGAGATCGACCGTGACCTCCCAGTCTTCCTTGCCGCTTTTCGGCGGCATCACCTTGCGCACCATGGATATGCGGCGTTCCGCGTTGGTGAACGTCCCGTTTTTCTCCAGGAAGGTCGAGCCGGGCAGGAACACATGGGCGTACTTGGCCGTCTCGTTGAGGAATATGTCCTGCACGATGACGCACTCCATCGCCTTGAGGGCCGCCTGGACATGATGCGTATTCGGGTCTGACTGGGCGATGTCCTCACCCTGGCAGTAAAGGCCCCTGAAGGCCCCGCTGACGGCCGCGTCGAACATGTTGGGTATGCGCAGGCCCGGCTCGGCCTGCAGTTCGACCCGCCACTCGGCCTCGAACAACTCGCGTACCGCCGGGTCGGAAATGTGCCTGTAACCCGGCAATTCATGCGGGAAAGAGCCCATGTCGCAAGAACCCTGCACGTTGTTCTGGCCGCGCAGCGGGCTCACCCCGACACCTTCCCGGCCGAGGTTGCCGGTCGCCATGGCCAGGTTGGCGATGCCCATGACCGCGGTCGAGCCCTGGCTGTGCTCGGTCACGCCGAGGCCATAGTAGATCGCCGCGTTGCGGGCGCCGGCGTAAAGCCGCGCAGCGGCCCTGATCTCGTCCGCCGCAACACCGGTGACGTCCTGCAGGCGCTGCGGCGAATTTTCCTCGCCCAGGATGAACGCCCGCCAGCTTTCATAGGCGGGAATTTCACAGCGCTCGCGGATAAAGTCCTGGTCTTCGAGCCCTTCGGCAACGACCACGTGCGCCAGCGCGTTGAGAACGGCCACGTTGCTGCCGGGCAGAAGCGGCAGGTGATGGGCGGCCCTGACATGCGGGGCGTTCACTAACTCGGTGGCGCGCGGGTCGACCACGATCAGTTGCGCGCCGTGGCGCAGGCGCCGCTTCAGACGTGAAGCGAACACCGGGTGGGCGTCGCTCGGATTGCAGCCGATGAGCATGATCACGTCGGCCTGGTCCACGGATTCGAACGCCTGGGTGCCGGCCGACTCACCCAGCGTGGTTTTCAGGCCGTAGCCGGTCGGCGAATGGCACACGCGCGCGCAGGTGTCGATATTGTTGTTGCCGAAGCCGGCTCGTACCAGCTTCTGCACCAGGAAGGTCTCTTCGTTGGTGCAGCGCGAGGACGTGATCCCGCCGATGCTGTCGACGCCATGGCGCTCCTGGATGGCGCGCAGGCGCTTGGCCGCATAGCCAATGGCTTCCTCCCAGCTGACTTCCCGCCAGGGCTCGTCAATGCTCTCCCGGATCATCGGCCGGGTGATGCGGTCTTCGTGGTTGGCGTAACCGTAGGCAAAGCGGCCCTTGACGCAGGCATGACCGGCGTTGGCCTTGCCGTCCTTGGCCGGTATCATGCGCACGACCTCGTCGCCGCGGGTCTCCACGTTGAACGAGCAGCCGACGCCGCAATAGGCGCAGGTCGTGACACTGCTGTTTTCCGGCAGGCCAAGCTCAAGCAGGGAGTTTTCCTGCAGCGCGGTGGTCGGGCAGGCGTTGACACAGGCGCCGCAGGAAACGCACTCCGACGTCATGAACGACTCCCCTTGCCCGGCCGTGATTTTCGAATCGAAGCCGCGGCCGTCGACCGTCAGCGCGAAAGTACCCTGGATATCGTCGCAGGCGCGCACGCAGCGGTAACAGACGATACACATGGATGGATCGAAGGTGAAATACGGGTTGGACGTGTCCTTGTCGGCGCCGAGGTGGTTGCGGCCGTTGCTGCCGTAACGGCTGCATTCCACGCCCATTTCGAGCGCGAGTTCCTGCAGTTCACAATCGCTGTCCGACGCACAGCCGGCACAGGCCAGCGGATGGTCCGACAGGTAGAGTTCGAGGATGTTCCGGCGCAATTCGTCGATCTGCCCCGACTGCGTGCGCACGACCATGCCGGCTTCGACCGGGGTCGTGCAGGCCGCCGGCGTGCCCTTGCGGCCTTCGATTTCCACCAGGCACAGCCGGCATGAGCCAAACGGCTCGAGACTGTCGGTTGCGCACAGCTTGGGGATATTGATACCGGCCAGGGCCGCCGCGCGCATCACCGAGGTTCCCTGCGGCACCTGCAGCCGCTGCCCGTCTATTTCCAGCTCGAACAATGGCCCGTCGGTTCTTGGCGGCGGTGTTCCCAGGTCCAGAATTTGTTTCGACATCGTGTTTGCCTCGCTGCTCAGGCTCGAAAATCATCGGCAAAATACTTGATCGCGCTGCGTACCGGCATCGGCGTCAGGCCGCCCATGGCGCACAACGAACCTTTTTCCATCGTCTCGCAGAGCGACTCCAGCAGCGCCAGTTGCGCCGCCGGCCGCTCGGCATTGCGCACGCGGTCGAGCAACTCGACACCGCGCACCGAGCCGATTCGGCACGGCGTGCACTTGCCGCAGGACTCGGCCGCGCAGAATTCCATCGCGAAACGCGCTTGTTCCAGCATATCCACGCCATCGTCGAAAACCACGATGCCGCCATGGCCCAGCATCGCGCCGATCTCGTTAAATGACTCGTAGTCCAGCGGCGTGTCCCATTGCGACTCCGGCAGGTAGGCGCCCAGCGGCCCGCCGACCTGTATCGCCCGCGCATCGCGGCCGCTGGCGGTGCCGCCGCCGAAATCCTCGAGCAGGCGCCGGAGAGTCATACCGAAAGGCACCTCCACCAGGCCGCCGCGTTTGACGTTGCCGGCCAGTTGCGCGGTCAGCGTACCGCGGGAGCGCCCCGCACCGTAGTCACGGTAGTGGTCGGCGCCTTTGGCGAGCACCGTGCTGACCGCGGCCAATGTCAGGACATTGTTGACGACGGTGGGTTTGCCCAGGAACCCCTCGATCGCGGGCAGCGGCGGCTTGCTCCGCACCAGGCCGCGCTTGCCCTCGAGGCTTTCGAGCAATGACGTTTCTTCGCCGCAGATATAGGCGCCGGCGCCGACACGCACGTCGATCGTGAAGGCGCGGCCGCTGCCGCCGATATCATCCCCGAGCAGGCCGGCCTGGCCGGCCCTCCCGATGGCCCGGTTCAAAACTTCGAGGGCCGCGGGATACTCGGAGCGAAGATAGATGAAACCTTCACTGGCACCGACCGCGAGGCCGCAGATGGTCATGCCTTCCAGTAATTGGTAAGGGTCCGCTTCCATCAACAGGCGGTCGGCGAACGTGCCCGAATCACCCTCGTCGGCATTACAGACGACATATTTCGGCTCAGCCGCTGTCTCGAGCACGGTGCGCCACTTGATGCCGGTCGGAAAAGCCGCGCCGCCGCGGCCGCGCAAACCCGACTCGATTATCGTCTCCACGATATCCGCCGGTGCCATTGCGAGCGCGTTCTGCAGGCCTTCGTAGCCCCCCAGCGAGCGGTAAGCGTCGAGACTGAGCGGGTCGTCCACACCGGCGCGGGCGAAGGTCAGGCGCTGCTGGCGCTGCAGCCAATCGATGTCCGCCACCCGGCCGAGGCCCAGCACGTGATCGCACGGTGCCGGGAAACCCGCCGCGATCAAATCGGCGACGTCATCCCGGCTGACGGGGCCGAAAACCTGCCTGCCGGCCTCGTTTTCAACCTCGACTAACGGTTCCAGCCAGAACGCGCCGCGCGAGCCGTTGCGGATGATCTCCGCCTCCGTGCCCGCGGCCCGCAGCCTGGCCGTCATTTCCTCGGCGACGCCGTCGGCGCCCAGTGCGCGGGCCGTGGTATCCGCCGGGATGTAGATTCTGGAAATCATCACAAAAATTCCTGTGCGCCCCGCTGCCAATGGATTTTTCGAACCGGGCTCAATCCTGTTCCAGCAACTGGTCGAATCTGCGCGCATCGACACGTGCGTAGACGTCGTTGTCGATACGCAGCGATGGAGAACAGGCGCAGTTGCCAAGGCAATAGACCGGCTCCAGCGTGTAGCGCCCGTCAGCGGTGGTTTCGCCATAGCCGATGCCGAGACGCTTCTTGGCGTGTGCTTCGAGTTGCCGCGCGCCCATGGCCTGGCAGGCCTCGGCGCGGCAAAGCTGGATCACCTTGCGCCCGCGGGGCTGCCGACTGAAATCGTGATAGAACCCGATGACGCCGTGCACTTCGGCCCGGGAGAGCCCCATCGCCCGGGCGATGACCGGCACCTGGTCCTGCGGAATATGGCCGAGCGCGTCCTGCACCTCACGTAACAGCGGCAACAGGCCGCCGGCCGTCCCGGCATATTTGCCAATGGCGGCAGCCACTATCGATTGGTGCTGTTCCGGTGCTGTGTTCACACGTATTTGCCCGTTGTCACAGGCACTTCGCCCTGCTTCGCCGTGCCCTGATCTTCTATTCTAGGCCCGCCACAGGTGCCTGTAAAATCTTTCCCCGGGGTGGTTTGAAGCTGACCCCGGCCGGCAATGCCGCGGCTTTGCAACGATTCACGAGGCAAAAAAACGCCCGCTCGCGCGGGCGTTTTTCCAGCTCTTTTGCCCAGGTCCGCGGGCCGGTGGCAGACCCGGGTAAATCCGTTGCAGCAACCGCGCTAGAAGCGCATCCGGTAGATCACACCGACGGTGCGCGGTGTGTTGGTCCGGTAAGCCAGGCGGGCGCGGCCGCCGCGCTCCCGGTCAAACGACAGATCGGCGTTCTCGTCGGTGACGTTGTTGCAATAGAGCACGACCTCCCAGTCGTCCTTGGTCAGACCGGTGCTCAGGTTGAGTATCTGGTAAGAATCCAGCAACAGGTCCACGTTGGTGACCTCGGCACCGGTCGCACCGCCAAAGGCCACGCCCGATGTGAAGGCGCCGGCACCCGGCACCTGGTCGCTGGGCTGGGTGATGCGGCTGCCGATGTATTGCCAGGAGCCGTTGGCATAGACCTGGGCTCCGCCGGACAACTGGAACGGGAAGTAATACGTCGCCGTGGCGGACATCTGTTTCTCCGGCACCGACGCCAGGCGGTTGCCCTTCTCCACGCCGCCAAGCACGTTGCCGTTGCCGTCGACGACGGTCGAGTCGAACTCGGCCTTGAGGAAACTGCCCGACAGCTTCAGTTCCAGGCCCTCGAACGGTGTTGCGCCCAATTCGAATTCGACACCCGTGGTATGCGCATCGGGCACGTTGAACGAAATTCTGGAAGAGCAGGTGCCGGCATCCAGCGTCACCTGGAGATCGCTGATCTCGGTATGGAAAACGGCCGCATTCAGCGTGACACCGTTGTCGTTCCTGAACTTGAACCCGGTTTCGTAGTTCCACAGCGTCTCGTCGTCGTAGCTCTGGAAATGGCCGAAGGTCTCGATGTCGTTACCGGTGCACAAGCTGGCGTTCAACGGGTCGTTGACGCCGCCGAGCCGGAAACCCTTGGAGGCCTGGGCATTGAGTGTCAGGTTGTCGTTGACGTCGTAGCTGGCCATGATCCTGGGGGTGAAACCGTTCGAGGAGGTCTTGTCGACCACGTCCGTATAGCCCGCCGAGAACCAGCCGCCCTGGTTGATGTAGCGGTCTTCCTTGTAGTCGTAGTAACGCCCGCCC
Organism: uncultured Gammaproteobacteria bacterium; assembly: GCA_963774415.1. Lineage (GTDB taxonomy): Bacteria > Pseudomonadota > Gammaproteobacteria > Xanthomonadales > SZUA-36 > SZUA-36. Next base: position 267,245 of record CAVZEU010000007.1, read on the forward strand.
ACCGTCAGGTGCAGTTGGTCGGTCAGGTCATAAGTCGCTTCACCAAACACGGCGGTTTGCTTGAGCGTGTAGTTCAGGTCCGAGTTGTAAGGCGAATCCGGGCCGTAGCCATTGCTGGTCGATTCATAAAATCCCGCGCCAAATATCGCGTCGGTCGCGGCCGTATAGCCGGGTGTCGGCAAGCGCTGCGAATAATCGCGCTGGGTGTCGGCATAGAACAGGCCAACCAGCCATTGCAGCCGGCTGTCGTTGTTGGAGGATAGCCGCAACTCGCCCGTGTACTGCTTGACCTTGGTCCCGTCGAGCAGGTTGGACGCCATCAGGATGGCTGCGTCCGGCATGCCCACGTCCGCGGAGACGCTGCCGGTCAGGGCGCTGGCGTCACGGCTGACCAGGATGTCGCGCTTGGTGTAGCTGCCGATCAGGGTGATATCGAATCCATCCTGGTTGCTTTCAGCGGTGATATCAGCGATGGTCGTCTTGTCGCCGAAACCTTCTCTCAGGCGCAAAAACTGCTGGCGCTCGCCGAGTTGGACCGCCGGCCAGGTGGTGGTGTACGGGTTGGCGAAAATATTGAAGACTTCCTGCCGGTTGAAACCGTCCATGTCGATTTTCTGGTAAACCACCCTGGGCGTGATCGTCAGCGAGTCCGTGGGCTCCCACCTCAAGGCCAGCCGACCGCCCCTGCGATAACCGCTGTTGACGTCTCTCCACAGGGCTCCGCCTTCACCGAGTGCGTCGATGAAGCCGGCGTAATTGGTGGAATAGGCGACACCGCGCAGTGCGGCCTGCCCGCTCAGCGGGATATTGACCATGCCCTTGGCCCAGTTGCCGTTACCGCCATCGGTGACGGTGTTGCCGTTCAACTCGAACGAGCCCTCGAACTTGCTGAGGTCCGGCTGGTTGGTGATGTAACGGATGGTGCCGCCCACCGAGCCCGAGCCGAACAGCGTGCCCTGCGGGCCGCGCAGCGTCTCGACACGGTTGAGGTCATAGAGGTCCAGGTCGGGGGTGAACAATGAAAGCGAAATGACGGATTCGTCGAGGTAAACGCCCACCTGCTCCTTGACGCCCGGCTGGTCACGAACGATCTGCCCGGCGGAAACACCGCGGATGGCCACCTGGCTCTGGCCCGGCCCGAGGTTCTGGATCGTCAGGCCGGCGATATTCCGGGACAGGTCCTCCAGCGAGGTCGCACCGGAGCGCTGGATATCCAGTTCGGTCATTGCGTTGATCGAAAACGGCACATCCTGAATGGTGGACGCACGCTTGGTCGCCGTCACCAGGATTTCTTCGATCGCTCCCTTGTTCTTGCTGGCGGACTCGGTGTCCCCGCCGGCGGAAGTCTGGGCGTAAACACTGCTTGCCGCTGTCAGCAACCCAAGGAACCCGGTAATCAGTATTTCCCTGTATTTAAGTTGAATCATGCCTGTCTCCACATAGACTTGAATTATCGATTTGAATTATCGGGACGAGTCCCGCGTTCTTTTACTACATTATAGAGGCGAAATAAACTTTTGACTATAAAGGATTAATTAAGGCGCCAGCAAAGCATTTTTGCCCGTGCCTCACGAATTTTCCGCGATATTTGCAGTTTGATCCGACGTTTCGTCTTCATTGCAGCCGGCCCTGCCCGCAGCAGCCACGGCGGCAACAACGGCAAAGATGCGTCCTGCGGCCTCCTTTTTTCTCCATTTTCGATGCCCGAGCAAATATAATAGTACGCCGACCTGACACCCGCTTGTCCGCACCCGGCCCCGATAACCGAATGATCCCATCGTACGAGCAAATTTTTCGCCAACGCGCCGATGCCTACCAGCAAGCCATGGAGCTGCTGCCGCGCGCACGCGATCGCGAGTTCGAACTGGCCGTAGCGGCCGCAAGCATCGTTCCCGCTGACACCGTTTGCGACGCGCCGGCCGGCGGCGGTTACCTGCGCCGCTATCTGCCCGGCGACATCGGGCAGTATCTGGCGGTCGAGACCGCGCCGGACTTCATCGGTCATTGCCCGCTGGACGAAAACGACCGGGTCATCGAATCACCGCTGCACCGGATCGATCTCGGCGACGGCAGCGTCGATGTGTGCATCAACCTGGCCGGATCGCATCACCTGGAAGACAAGCGTGCTTTTTTTCGCGAGGCCGCGCGCATCCTGAAACCCGGCGGCCGGCTGGTGCTCGCCGATGTCGAGCGCGGCAGCGACGTGGACCGCTTCCTGAATGGCTTTGTCGACGCCAACAACTCGATGGGGCACACCGGTGTTTTTCTGAGCGGGCGAACGGCGGACGAGATCGCTGCCTGCGGTTTTGACGTTGAGCGCAATGGGGTCCGGTCGTTTCCCTGGATATTCCCCGACAAGGACGCCATGGGTGTGTTTTGCAAACTGCTGTTCGGGATGGACCAGGCCACGCCCGAGAGCGTGGTCTCCGGCATCGAGGATATTCTGGGCTTCCGCGCCGGCCCCGGCCCGGTCAACATGGCCTGGAGCCTGCGTTTTATCGTGGCCGTACGGCGCTGATAATCCGCTTTTTCACGACTTTCTTAGGCTATACGAGGAACCGCTTTGATCAAGATTACCGCGACCGACCTGGATGGCCAGGTCCACGAAATCGAGACCGCCCCAAACACCACGCTGATGGAAGTGCTGCGGGAATACGAATGGGGCGTGCCGGCCATCTGCGGCGGTCTGTGCTCCTGCGGCACCTGCCATGTCTATCTCGACGAGCCGTGGCTGGAGCGCTTCTCGCAGATGGACCCGGACGAGGAGGACCTGCTGGAGTGCTTCGACGAGCGCCGGGAGAATTCACGGCTGAGCTGCCAGTTGTTCCTCGAGGCGGACCACGACGGCCTGAAGCTGACCATCGCGCCGGAGGAGTGAGTGGTGCCGGCACGGGGATTCGAACCTCGGACCTACGCATTACGAATGCGCCGCTCTACCAACTGAGCTATGCCGGCACGATCTGAGAATTGAAGGGCGGCAAGTATATGCAAATCGGCCCGTGGCGACAATAGCCGGCAGCAGATATATGCCTACAAACGCTTAGAAAATTCCCGACAAATCATCACGATCCCCGCGACTGGCCCCTGCTTTTCGCACTGGCGAAAATGACGCCGTGTTTATCGCAGGGGACGCAATTGACGGGGGCGCAGATGTTTTTGCAGCGAACGGGACAAGCCGGTTTCAGCCTGTTGGAGGTACTGGTCGCGGGACTGGTATTTACACTGGGCCTGGCCGGCTTGTCCACCCTGTTGCTGCTGAGCTTCGGCACGGCGGCCGAGGCCAGGCGCGAAAGCAGCGCCGCCAGCGCCGCCGCGAGCCTCGCGGAACAGATCCGCCTGAACCCGCAGGCGCGGGAACACTACCTGGATCCGCCCGAATCCGTCGGCTTTCTTTGTGATGGCACCGTCGCGTGTACGCCCGGCCAGCAGGCGGACTACGACTACCGCCGCTGGCGACTGGAGCTCGCGAGCGCGATACCGGGTGCCAGGGCGCTGGTCTGTCACGATGCGACGCCAGAGGACGGTGTCGAGGGAGAGGGGCATTGTGACGGTACCGGTTCCCTGGTGATCAAGATTTTCTGGCCGGGCGCGGCCTACGCCGCGGGCCGCATGATGCCGCCAAGCGCGCATCGTTTCACGCTGCGGGTGGATTGACGTGCCGCCGCGGAGACCGGAAAACTGCAGCCGCGCCTTTTCGCTGCTCGAACTGTTGCTCGGCGTCGGCTTGTCGGGCGTATTGGTGCTCGGGGTCATGCAACTGCTCACGGCCAGCCTGTCGGCCTACCACGCGCAGATCAACCGCAGCCGGATGATCGAGTCGGCGCACTTTGCGCGCGACACGCTGATCGAGCATATCGCACAGGCGGGTTATGTTCCCGAGCCGTGGCAGGCGGGGGCGACATTGCCCGCCCTCACCGCTGAGACACGCGAGGGCAGTGCGCTGCCAGGGGACCAGTTGGGTCTGCAGCGCTGGAGCCGCCGCAACTGCTTTGGTAACGACAACCCCGTAGCCGACAGCCGCGGCCGCGCCGCTTTCTACCTGTTGCAGACCCGTTTCAGGATCAACGCCGCGTCCGACCTGGCGCTGACCTGCCGCTACGGGCCCGGTCCCTCACAGCTCACAACCCAGATCAACAATCTCGGCCTGGTCGAAGGCGTCGAAAGCATGCAGCTTTTGTATGCGCAGGACCGGGACGGCGATGGCATCGCCGATGGCTGGGTCAAGGCCGGTGACTGGAATGACGAAAGCCGTGTGCGCGCCGTCAGGGTCGCGTTGCTGATGGCGACCGCGGAGCCCGTGGGCGCAGCGGCCGGCGGACCCGTGACCGTGCTCGACGAGACCGTGGAGCGGCCCGCCGACGGCCGCCTGCGCCGGGTCAGTTCCGTGACGGCCGCCATCCGCGGCCGATTGCAATGAAAAAGCGTCCTCGCATGGCCGCCGCCGCACCGCCTCGGCGCCAGGCAGGCATGGTGCTGCTGCTGTGCCTGATGTTGCTGTGCAGCCTGACGCTGGTCGGCCTGTCGGCCACGGCCGATTCCTTGCTGCAAAACCAACTGGCTGCGAACGAGCAGGATACGGAACGCGCCCGGCAAACCGCGCTGGCGGCCTTGTCGTGGGCGGAGGACTGGCTGCTGAACCTGGACGGCGCCGCGCCGCCGGTATGCACTGCCCCGTGCGCCGGACTGATACTGCACGCGGCTTCCAGTTTACCGGCCCACCCCGAGCGCGAAGACGCGCAATGGTGGGCGACCAACGGGCATGAAGCCGGTATTGACCCGCTGACCGGCGGGTCCCTTTTATCGCTCTCTTCCGCCAACGCCCAACCAGCCTATTGGCTGGTGGAATCCGCACACAGCGAGTCGCTCGCCGACGGCACGACGATGACCTGGTACCGAATCCTGGTCCGCGCCACCGGGCACAGGGAAACTTCGGTTTCGGTCGTTGAAAGCCTGTTGCTGCGTGCGTGGCCGCAAGCCGGCGGCGGGGTCGCTGACGGGGAGAACACCGGCGCTGGCGAGACGGCGCCGGATGGTTGCAGCTCCATCGTCATCAGCGCCCGCCTGTGGCCGGCTCGCCTGGCGGCGGCTGCGCTGATGGCTGCCGGCTGCAAGCGGACACCCCGCGGTATGACACTGGTCGAACTGGTGATCGTCATGGCCGTCATGGCCATCCTGCTGGCTTCGGCAGCTCCGGCGTACGAAAGATATGTGTGGCGTGTGCACCGCACTGAAGCCATTGGCTTGCTGCTGCAAGCGTCACTTTGTCAGGAACGCGTTCACGCCAGCCGCGGCAGTTATGACGCATCGCTTTGCCGGCCGGTAAATGCTCAGGATCATTACCGTATCGCCTACAGCGAGGCCGAAGCCGACCGCTATGAAATCAGGGCCATCCCGCAGGGTGGGCAGGCCGATGACCCATGCGGCAGCCTGTGGCTGGATGAAAGCGGCGCTCGGGGTATCTCGGCCGCAGGCACCAGCGGCGTCAAGTGCTGGAGCGGGCGTTGATGCGGGCCCTGTTATCAGGCTAGGCCAGTGTTTTGACCCTGAGCGCCTTGGGCAGGGCGAACTCCATGCCCTCGGGTACGCCTTGCTGTTCTTCCACGGAGCCGCAACCAATCTGCTCGAGCTTTTTAACGACGCCGGTCACCAGGCTCTCAGGGGCCGAGGCACCCGCGGTCACGCCGATTCGTTCGGCGCCCACGAGCCACTCGGTTCTGATGTCTTCGGCATCGTCGATCAGGTAGGCCGTGACGCCCTGCTTGGCCGCCAGTTCGCGCAGGCGGTTGGAATTCGAGCTGTTGACCGAACCGACCACGAGCACCAAGTCGACCTTGCGCGCCAGCGTCTTGACCGCATCCTGGCGGTTCTGCGTGGCGTAGCAGATGTCGTCGTGCCGCGGGCCGATAATGCCCGGGTACTTTCGCTCGAGGGCTTCGATCACACCGCGGGTATCGTCCACCGACAGCGTCGTTTGCGTGACATAGGCGAGCGACTGCGGATAACGGACGTGGAGGGAATCGACATCGGCCGGCGACTCGACCAGGTATATCCGATTATCCCGCGGCGGCTGCAGGCGCCATTGGCCCAGCGTGCCTTCGACCTCCGGGTGACCGGCGTGCCCGATCAGCACGACATCACGCCCGGCCTTGCAATGCCGGGCGACCTCCATGTGCACCTTGGTCACCAATGGGCAGGTGGCGTCGAAGACCCTCAGGTCACGGGCCTTGCCGGCCTCGCGAACGGCCTGCGAGACCCCGTGGGCGCTGTAGATGACGGTGGCCTTGTCGGGCACGTCGTCCAGTTCGTCGACGAACACCGCACCCAGTCCGGTCAGGCGGTCGACCACGAAACGGTTATGCACGACCTCGTGACGCACGTAGATGGGAGCGCCGAAAAGCTCCAGAGCGCGCTCGACGATCTCGATGGCGCGGTCGACGCCGGCGCAAAAACCCCTTGGATTGGCCAGCAGGACTTCCATCAGCCCTCGTCCCCCGGCCCGGGTGTCTTCGACAGCAGCAGGCCGCTGACGAGCAGCAGGATCACGCCGCAGGTGATGGCGGAATCGGCCAGGTTGAACGCCGGCCAGTGAGCATCGCGATAGTACACGTCGATAAAATCTACCACATAACCGTTATGAATGCGGTCGATGAGGTTGCCGATGGCGCCGCCGATGACCAGGCTCAGGGCCAGGCCGGTCAGCCGGTCGGCCGGGGGCAACTTCAGCAGCCAGAGGATCAGCACCAGCGTCACGGCCGAGGCCAGCACCGTGAAGAACCAGCGCTGCCAGCCTCCGGCGCTGCTGAGAAAACTGAAGGCGGCGCCGTAGTTGTGCGCCAACGTCAAATTGAGCCAGGGGGTCACCTGGTGCGGCCGGTAGAGGCTCAGGGCATCGCTGGCCAGGCCCTTGGTCCAGATATCCAGCACGACGATCAGCGCCGCCAGCGCCAGCCAGGCGAACGCCATACGCTTGCTTATAAACCAGGTTCGTGCCGTCCGCCAAGCCATTGAATCAGGCCATCCTGCGTGCTTCGCCGCTGCCGTCGACGTTCTCGATGCAGCGCCCGCACAATTCCGGGTGTTCCTGCGATTGCCCCACGTCAGGGCGCTGCTGCCAGCAGCGCACGCACTTGGCATGTTGCGACGGCTCCACGGCGACGGCGATACGCCCGCCCGGCAGCGTGGCGGTCTCGATGCCCGCGGGCGCTGCCTCCAGGTCCGCAAACCGGGCATCGGAGGTAATCAGCACGAAACGCAGTTCGTCACCCACCCATTCGAGGGCCTCGGCCAACTCGCCATCGGCCCAGACACTGGCCTCCACCGCCAGCGCCGAGCGGGCCGCGCCGCTGGCGCGAAGTTTCTCGACCGCCTTGCTGACCTCGTCGCGCACGGCGATGAGGTGTTGCCAGCGCCGGCGCTCGCCTTCGCTGTCGTCCAGTTCGAACAAGCCCTCGTAATAGGTCGCCATGAAGACGCTGTCCTCGCGGTCCCCGCCCATGTGTTGCCAGATTTCCTCGGCGGTATAGCTCAATACCGGCGCGATCCAACGCACCAGCGCCTCGAGAATGTGCAGCATCGCCGTCTGCGCGGACCTGCGCGGCCGGCTCGCGCGCTGCGTGGTGTACAGGCGGTCCTTGATGATGTCCAGGTAGAACGCGCCCATCTCGTTGCTGCAGAAGCGGTGCACGCTCTGGTAGATCTTCAGAAACTGGTAATCGTCGTAGGCCTGCTTGCACTGCGCCTGCAACCGGGCTGCGCTGTCCACCGCCCAGCGGTCCAGCGGCAGCATCTCGCCGGCCGCGAGGCACTGGTCGCGATCGAACCCGGCCAGGTTGCCGAGCAGGAAGCGCGCCGTGTTGCGGATGCGGCGGTATGCGTCGGACACGCGCTTGAGGATTTCGTCGGAAACCGTCATCTCCTGGCGATAGTCCGCGGCGGCCACCCACAACCTGAGCACGTCGGCCCCGAGCGTGTTCATGACCTTCTGCGGCGCCACCACGTTACCGACCGATTTCGACATCTTGCGGCCAACGGCGTCGACCACGAAGCCGTGCGTCAGCACCTGCCGGTACGGCGCCTCGCCGTGCATCGCGACCGAGGTGAGCAGGGACGACTGGAACCAGCCGCGGTGCTGGTCCGAGCCTTCCAGGTACATGTCGGCCGGGCGCCGCAACTGCGGCCGCTCGTCCAGCACGCAGCGGTGGCTGACACCGGAGTCGAACCATACGTCCAGCGTGTCCCTGACCTGTTCGTACCGTTCCTCGTCGACACCGAGGCGCTGGAAAATGTCGTCTTCGTACCAGCAGTCGATGCCGTCCGCGGCGATCAGGTCAGCGGCCTTTTCCATCAGTTCGGGCGTGTCCGCGTGCAACTCGCCGCTGGCGCGGTCGACGAACAACGTGATCGGCACACCCCAGGTGCGCTGCCTCGAAATGCACCAGTCCGGGCGGCTCTCCACCATGCCGCTGATGCGTTCCTCGCCCCAGCCCGGCACCCAGCGAATATCCTTGATGGCCTCGAGCGCGCCCTCGCGCAGCCCCGCCTTTTCCATGCTGATGAACCACTGCGGCGTGACCCGGAAAGCCGTCGGCGACTTGTGCCGCCAGCAGTGCGGATAGCTGTGCAGGAACGGCTCCACGTGCAGCAACACACCGCGCTCTTCCAGTGTCGCCACGATCTTGTCGTTGGCGTCCCAGACGAAGAGACCGGCGAACAGCTCGGTGTCGGGAAGATAGACGCCGTCGGCATCGACCGGGTTCGAAACCGGCAGGTCGTAATCCTTGCCGGCGCGGAAATCCTCCTCGCCGTGGCCGGGCGCGGTGTGTACCGCGCCGGTACCGGCGTCGGTGGTGACGTGCGCGGCCAGGATCACCGGCACCTGCCGCTCGTAGAACGGGTGCTCCAGCAGCAGGTGTTCGAGGGCGGCGCCCTTGCAGGCTGCAAGGACTTCCACCGTTTCGAGGCCAATGCGCGCGGCCACCTCGTCTTTCAAGCCGTCGGCCAGGACCAGCAACCAATCACGCTCCCGCCAGCGGCCCTGGACCAGCACGTAGTCGAGCTCCGCGTGCAACGCTACCGCCTGGTTCGCGGGCAGCGTCCACGGCGTCGTCGTCCAGATCGGGATGCCTGCCTCGCCGTCCGCCGGTTCCACATCAAAGGCGGCAAACAGCGCCTTCGGATCGACCGCGCGGAAGAAGACGTCGATCGCCGGCGAGGTCTTGTCCAGGTACTCGATCTCGGCTTCCGCCAGCGCCGATGCGCAATCGAAGCACCAGTTGACCGGTTTCACGCCCTGTTCGAGGTGCCCGGCCCGGATGATCTCGGCCAATGCCCGCACCATGTTCGCCTCATAGGAGAAATTACGGCTGGCGTAGGGGTTCTCCCAGTCGCCCAGCACGCCGAGGCGTTTGAAGCCCGTGCGCTGCAAATCGATATGCCGGTCGGCGTATTCACGGCATTTCTGCCGGAAGGTGCGGGCGTCCACCTTGCGCCCGACCTTGCCGATCTTTTTCTCCACCTGCAACTCGATCGGCAGGCCGTGGCAGTCCCAGCCGGGCACGTAGGGCGAGTGGAAGCCCGCCAGCAGGCGCGACTTGACGACCATGTCCTTGAGAATCTTGTTGACGGCGTGACCGATGTGGATATCGCCGTTCGCGTAGGGCGGCCCGTCGTGCAGGATATACAGCGGCCGACCGGCCGTATACGCCTGGATGCGGGCATACAGACCGCTCTCCTCCCACTGCTTGAGCATCAGGGGCTCGCGGTTGGCCAGGTTGGCCTTCATCGGAAAAGCCGTGGCCGGCAGGTTGATCGTGTCTTTGTAGTCCATGCTCTGCTTGCTAGTGTGCTGGTGCCCGCGCGGCGCCGTTAATCATTTCCCGCCAGGCAGGCTCGCGCCTGACGCTCATCTTCCCGCATTTGCTCCACGAGGTCATCAATCCTGGCAAATGGCTCCTCGTCGCGGAGTTTTGCCACGAACTCCACCTCCATCCTGCGCCCGTACAAGTCGCCTTCAAAATCGAACAGGTGCACTTCGATCATGAACTCCCCCCCGCCCACGGCCGGCCGCGTACCCAGGTTGGCGACGCCATCCCGCCAGCGCCCGCGGTCGAGCCGCGCCTTCACCGCGAACACGCCCTTGACCGGGCTCGGGCCGGCCTTCAGCGGCATGTTGGCGGTCGGGTAGCCCAACTGGCGTCCCAGGCTGCGGCCCCGCGACACCCTTCCCTGCATTCGGAACGGCCGGCCCAACAGCTCCGCGGCCTCGTCGAACCGGCCGGCCGCCAGCGCTTCACGCACCGCGCTGCTGGACACCCGGCGGCCGCCGATCTCATGGGTATCGAACGTCTCCAGGCGAAAACCGTGGGCGGCGCCGGCTTGACGCAGGCTCTCGATATCGCCCTGACGGCCACGGCCATAGCGGAAATCTTCGCCCACGACGACGATCTTCGCCGCCAGCACACCGGCCAGTATCTCCCGTGTAAACGCGTCGGCCTCCATGTCGGCCAGCGCCTGATTAAAACGCATCAGCCAGACCAGGTCCACACCCGCCTCGGCCAGGCACTCGAGCTTCTGCCGCGCGGGCATCAACCGCGCCGGTGCGGCCTCGGGCCGGAACCACGCCTGCGGCAACGGCTCGAAGGTCACCATGGCCAGCGTGTGCCGGTTCCGGGCCAGCGCCCTGCAGTGCCGGATCAGCGCCTGGTGACCGAGATGCACGCCGTCAAAATTCCCGATGGTAACCACCGATGACTGCAACAACCGCGCGCCCGGATTGTCCCTGATCAGCCGCATCGCCCAACCTGCCCGAAAGGACCGGATTATAACAGTCCCGGCGGCTGTGCTGGTCTATTTCGCACCGTGCGACAAGTCGTGTTTCTTGAGGCCGGCGATCATCCCGACAAAGGTGTAGACGATGGCGCCAAAGGCCACGGCGAGCACCAGGTTCCTGACCCGCCCGATCATCCTGGCCTGCAGCCAGCTGTTCGTATCGTGGGTCATAAACAGCAGCAACGCGCCCATGGCCACGCAAGCCATTCCAACGGCGACCGCGACCCGCACCCAGCCCTTTCCGGGTCGGTAAACGCCGCGCTTGCGCAAGCCCCGGTAGAGCAGCGCGGCATTCAGGTAAGCGGCCGCCGAACTCGCCAACGCCAGACCGGCGTGCGGGCCGGCGAACCCCCGCCACAGCAGCACGCCCACGAATACGAGGTTGAGGACCATGTTGGTCACCATCGCCGTCACCGCGATCTTCACCGGCGTGCGCGTATCCTGGCGTGCGTAGTACCCGGGCGCCAGCACCTTGATCGCGATAAAGGCCGGCAGCCCAACAGCGTACGCCATCAGGCTCAGGGAGGACATATACACATCCTCCGGCTGAAAGGCCTTGTACTGGAACAGGGTGATCAGGATGGGTTTGGCCAGCACCACCAGCCCGACCGCGGCCGGGAACGTGACGATGACGGCCACGCGCAGGGCCCAGTCCAGGGTTGCGGAGAACTCGGTGGTGCTCTTGCTGGCGTGTTTTTGCGACAGGTTCGGCAGGATCACGGTACCCAGCGCGATACCCAGCACACCGAGCGGGAACTCGAGCAGCCGGTCGGAAAAATACAGCCACGAAACGCTGCCGCTGACCAGAAAGGTGGCGATGATGCTGTCCACCAGCAGATTGACCTGGGCCACCGACGAACCGACCAGCGTCGGCACCATCAGCCTGAGAATGCGGCGCACGCCGCTGTGGCGCCAACCCCAGCGCGGCCGCGGCATGACGCCGAGGCGCAGCAGCGCCGGCACTTGCACCAGCAACTGCGCGACGCCCGCCGCCAGGACGCCCCAGGCGAGGGATTTGACCGGGATCGCCATTCTGCCGGACAGCAGCAGGGCCGCTGCGATCAAAGAGACATTGAGCAGTATCGGTGTCAGCGCCGGCACCAGGAAACGCTCGAAGGTGTTGAGGATGCCGCCGGCCAGCGCGGTCAGCGAGATCAGCAATATGTAGGGGAACGTGATCCGCAGCATGTCGGCCGAGAGGTAAAACTTCGACAGATCGCCCGCCAACCAGCCCGGGGCGAATACCGACAGCACCAACGGCGCGGCGATGACGCCGAAGGCCGAGATGACCAGCAGTATGCCCAGCAGGGTCCCGCTGACATGGTCGATCAAATCGCGCAGGGCCTCACGGTCTCCGCGGGCCTTGTATTCGGACAGGACCGGCACGAACGCCAGGGAAAAGGAACCTTCGGCAAACAACCGGCGCATGAAGTTGGGTATGCGGAAGGCGAGAAAGAACGCATCGGTGTTGCCACCGGCGCCGAAGGTCGTGGCGAGCACCACGTCACGGGCGAATCCCAGCAGGCGTGAAGCGATGGTCGCGCTGCCGACGGTCGCGGTAGATTTAAGCAGTTTCATGTTCGGCGAGGGCGAAAAGGCAGCCGGGACCGGCAAACGCCATCCACGTTTCCTGCCGCAGAATGACCGCTGTTGGTGGGTGTTCGCATCGTGTCAACAGATCCCAATTAATCCCGTCAAAAGATTGACCCAAGGAGGAAAACCTAAGATACTACCCGGCTCGATTCAGAACCTGTTTTTTGGAGATTTACCTTGGCTAACAGTTTATCAGCACGCAAGCGTGCACGTCAGGCTGAAAAGCACCGTTTACACAACGCCAGCCAGCGTTCGCGCATGCGCACGGCGATCAAGAAAGTCGTCACGGCCATCGAGGCCGGCGACAAGAGCGAGGCGGAGGCCGCCTACAAGGCCGCCGTGCCCGCCATCGACCGCCTCACGGCCAGGGGACTGATGCACCGCAACAAGGCCGCGCGCCACAAGTCACGGCTGAACAAGCATATCCGCAACATGCAGTGAGCCGGTGCGCCGTTTGCCGCCCCGGCGGGTGTGCCTGCCGCGGGCCTGTCGGCAAGCGTAGACCACGGCCCCGTCGACAACGGGGCTTTTTTGTGTCCGGATGATGGCAGCGGGAAGGGCGGCGGGCTTTTGTCACCGGGACCGTGCACCCGTCGGGAACGGGTACCGAACGCCCAAAGACGGCTTGAGTGTGTCCCGGGTGCAAGAGCCCGCTGCCCAGAATTTGGTTGCACCCAACGCTGAGTGACTTATACTTTGCGTGCCCGCGCGGAAGTGATAATCCTGCACGGGGACGATTGGTGTTTGCTTATCCCCGCATCTCCTCGAGCGCCCGCATGACCGCTTGCATCAGTTCGCCCGTACCCTTACCGCTCACCGAGGAAATGACGAACCACGGCGCCTCCCAGCCCAGTTCCGAGACCGTCTTGCGGGCGATGGCTTCCGCCTCGCCGGCGGGCACGAGGTCAGCTTTGGTAAAAACCAGCCAGCGCGGCTTTTTACCCAACTCGCTGTCATAGCGGACCAGTTCCCGGGTCAAATTACTCACCGCGGCCGCGGGCGCCATGCCGTCCATCGGCGCGATGTCCACCAGGTGCAGCAGCAGTTTCGTCCGCTGCAGGTGACGCAAGAACTGCACGCCCAATCCGGCACCCTCGGCGGCGCCTTCGATCAGGCCGGGGATGTCGGCGATGACGAAGCTGCTGTCGACGCCCAGGCGCACGACGCCGAGGTTCGGGTACAGAGTCGTGAACGGGTAATCGGCCACCTTCGGGCGCGCCGCCGAGACCGTGCTGATCAGCGTCGACTTGCCGGCGTTCGGATAGCCCAGCAGACCGATGTCCGCCAGCACTTTCAGTTCCAGGTGCAACTGGAATTCCTCGCCGGCCTCGCCGGGGGTGGTCCTGCGCGGCGCCTGGTTGGTCGAACTCTTGAAATGCACGTTGCCGAGGCCGCCCTTGCCGCCCCGCGCCACGAGCAATTGTTCGTCATGCCGCGTGACGTCGCCGATCACCACCCCGCTGGCTTCGTCGGTCACCACCGTGCCCAGCGGTACGCGGATATGGATGTCCTCGCCTTTTTTACCGTACTTCTCGCGGCCGCTGCCGGCGGCGCCGTTTTGCGCCTTGAACAGGCGTTGGTGCCGGAAATCGACCAGCGTGTTGAGACCGGAATCGCCCTGCAGGTAAATGCTGCCGCCGCGGCCGCCGTCGCCCCCGTCCGGGCCGCCGAATTCGACGTATTTTTCCCGGCGGAACGAGGCCGAGCCGTTGCCGCCCTTGCCGGCGACGACGTGAATGGATGCTTCGTCAACGAATTTCATGCTGTTTCATTCCTGCCCCTGCCTATCATACATGGCCACGCACCGTGATCCGGTCCCTGCCTTGTCGCCTGGCCAGCGTGGTACCCGGTCGCGGGGCGGCATAAAAAAACCCTGCCGATGCAGGGTTTTGACATCCATGGTTGCCGCTGACCGAAGAGCGTGGATCCAGCGGCGCCCGCGCGCCGGCCGCGGGCAGTCGTTTTTGTCAGTCGGTCTCGACGCTGACGAACTTGCGTTTCGGCAACCCGCGCTGTTCGAATTTCACCCGGCCGTCGCTCAGGGCGAACAAGGTGTGGTCACGGCCGACGCCGACGTTCTCGCCCGCATGAAAACGCGTGCCGCGTTGGCGCACGATGATATTGCCCGCGCTCACGCTCTCGCCGCCATAACGTTTGATGCCGAGAAACTTGGGGTTGGAATCGCGGCCGTTGCGGGTGCTGCCGCCTGCCTTTTTATGTGCCATAACTCAATCTTCCTCTTTGCTCAGGCTTCGCTTTCGGCGCCGGCCGCCGCCGCTTCGGGCTTGGCGGCCTTGGCCTTGGAGACCTTCTTTTTCTTCGCCGCCGCGGCCGCCGCGATCCTGGTTATCTCGATACGCGTGAAATCCTGGCGGTGACCCATTTGCTTGAGGTGGTGTTTGCGGCGCTTGAACTTGATGATGCGTACTTTATCGCCGCGGCCATGTTCAACCACGGTCGCGGTCACCTTGCCACCTTGCAGGTAGGGCGTTCCCACTTTCACATCGTCGCCCTCACCCACCATCAGCACCCGGTCGAGTTCGACCGTGGCGCCTTTCTCGGCGTCGAGCTTCTCTACTTTCAAAACGTCCCCGGTCGCGGCGCGGTACTGCTTGCCACCGGTGGTAAATACTGCGTACATGCGAAAATGCTCCCTGTTGGAAGAGCCCTACAAAAGGGCGGGAATATTAGCGGTTTTGAGCGCTTTGGTCAACCTCGGGGGACGAGATGCGGCGCTCTCCCGGCAATTGGGTCAAACCGGATATTCCGGGCCGCACACGGCGCTTGGCCGCATCGCCGCGGGGGTTCGCGCCTTGCCGCAAAGGCGCTGCGCGACGGCCTGGCCCGGGCGCCGGCCGGCCGGGTCAGAACGCGGGCGCCCGACCTGTGTATAAAAGGGCAAATGGGGGTATAGTAGATAGTTTGAAATCGATTTGGCGAATTCCATGCAAACCATCAGTATCCGCGGCGCCCGTACCCACAATCTGGCCAATATCGATCTCGACCTGCCGCGCGACAAGTTGATCGTATTCACCGGTCTGTCCGGTTCCGGCAAGTCGTCGCTGGCCTTCGACACGATCTACGCCGAGGGCCAGCGCCGTTACGTCGAGTCGCTGTCGGCCTACGCCCGCCAATTCCTGTCGATGATGGAAAAACCGGACATCGACCACATTGAAGGCCTCTCGCCCGCCATTTCGATCGAACAGAAATCAACCTCCCACAACCCGCGTTCGACCGTGGGCACGATCACCGAAATCTACGACTACCTGCGCTTGCTGTACGCACGTGTCGGCACGCCGCGGTGCCCTGACCACGGACAACCGCTCGAGGCCCAGACCATCAGCCAGATGGTCGACCAGGTCATGGCCCTGCCGGAAGGCGCCAAGATGATGCTGCTGTCGCCGGTGGTCCGCGACCGCAAGGGCGAACACGCCCAGTTGTTCGACGAACTGCGCGCCCAGGGTTACGTGCGCGCGCGGGTCGACGGCGAGATTTACCTGCTCGAGGACGTGCCGGAACTCGAACTGCGCCGCAAGCACACGATCGAGGTGGTGATCGACCGCTTCAAGGTGCGCCCGGAACTCAAACAACGGCTGGCGGAGTCGCTGGAAACCGCATTGCTTCTGAGCGATGGCCTGGCGCTGCTGACACCGATCGAGACCCACGACAGCCGGGAGGAAAAACTGTTCAGTTCGCGTTACTCCTGTGTGCATTGCGATTACAGCCTGCAGGAAATCGAGCCGCGCATGTTCTCCTTCAACAACCCCAACGGCGCCTGCCCCGAATGCGACGGCCTCGGTGTCAGCCAGTTTTTCGACCCGGAGCGTGTCGTGACGAACCCGCAGCTGAGCCTGGCGGGCGGCGCGGTGAGGGGCTGGGACCGGCGCAACGCCTACTATTTCCAGATCATCAAGGCGCTGGCGGACCATTACGGCTTCGATATCGAGACGCCTTTCGAGGACCTGTCGAAGAAGCACCGGGACATCATCCTTTACGGCAGCGGTGACGAAATTGTCGAATTCACCTATTTTGGCGAGCGCGGGCGGCAAAAGCGCCGGCATCCGTTCGCCGGGATCATACCCAACCTCGAGCGCCGCTACCGTGAAACCGACGCCCGTATCGTGCGCGAAGAGCTATCCAAGTACATCTCGCAGAGACCCTGCTCGGAATGCGGCGGTCTGCGCCTGAACCGGGAGGCCCGCAACGTCTTTATCGCCGACACGACCCTGCCGATGATCGCCGGCTGGCCGATCCAGCAATGCCTGGCGTTTTTCGAAGACCTCGAACTGCCCGGCCGCAAGGGCGAAATCGCGGCAAAGATCATCAGGGAAGTGCAGCAACGGCTGCGCTTCCTGGTCAATGTCGGCCTCGATTACCTGACCCTGGAGCGCAAGGCGGATACGCTTTCCGGCGGCGAGGCGCAGCGTATTCGCCTGGCCAGTCAAATCGGCGCCGGCCTCGTCGGTGTCATGTACATTCTGGATGAGCCCTCGATCGGCTTGCACCAGCGCGACAATGCGCGCTTGTTGGCCACCTTGATCCGCCTGCGGGACCTGGGCAACACCGTCATCGTCGTCGAGCACGATGAGGAGGCCATCCGCATGGCCGACCACGTCGTCGACATGGGGCCGGGAGCCGGTGTGCACGGCGGAGAAGTGGTCTTCAGCGGAGCGCCCGATGACCTCGTCAAGAGCGCGACCACGCTGACCGGCCGCTACCTCGCCGGAGAATTGGAGATCGAGGTTCCGGCCCGGCGCGCGGCGCCGGACCCGCAGCGCATGTTCCGGCTGATCGGCGCGAGCGGCAACAACCTCAAGCACGTTACGCTGGAAATTCCGGTCGGTCTTTTCGTCTGCGTCACCGGCGTGTCGGGTTCGGGCAAATCGACGCTGATCAACGACACGCTGCACCGGTTGGCGGCCCAGCAGCTTTACGATTCCAGCACCCAGCCGGCGCCGTTCGAGTCGGTGGAGAATTTGGACCTGTTCGACAAGGTGGTTGATATCGACCAGGCGCCCATCGGCCGCACGCCGCGATCCAACCCGGCAACCTATACCGGCTTGTTCACGCCGATCCGTGAACTCTTCGCCGGCACCCAGGAAGCCCGTTCCCGCGGCTACAAGCCCGGGCGTTTCAGTTTCAACGTCAAGGGCGGCCGTTGCGAAGCCTGCCAGGGGGACGGCCTGATCCGTGTCGAGATGCATTTCTTGCCGGACATTTTCGTCCCCTGCGACGTGTGTCACGGCAAGCGCTACAACCGTGAAACGCTGAGTGCGCATTACAAGGGCAAGAACATCCACGAAGTGCTTTGCATGACGGTCGAAGACGCGCTGGAGTTCTTTGCAGCGGTACCCGCGGTTGCGCGGAAGCTGCAAACGCTGATGGACGTCGGTCTTTCCTATATTACGCTGGGACAAAGCGCCACCACCCTCTCGGGCGGCGAGGCGCAGCGCATCAAGCTGGCGAAAGAACTATCCAAGCGCGATACCGGCAAGACGCTGTACATACTCGACGAACCGACCACCGGTCTGCACTTTCACGATATCCGGCAACTCCTGCACGTACTCCACCGCCTGCGCGACCACGGCAATACCGTCGTCGTGATCGAACACAACCTCGACGTGATCAAGACCGCGGACTGGGTCGTGGACCTGGGCCCGGAAGGGGGAGACGGCGGCGGCAAAATCATCGCCACCGGTACGCCGGAGGAACTGGCCGGCATGGACCATTCCCACACCGGCCGGTTTCTGCGGCAATTGTTCGAACGCCATTCCTCGAAACAGAAGAAATCGGCGTGAACCGAGGCCGTACTGCCTCAGTAGCCGTAAATGGAGATGTAGGGCCAGACGCGCACGACGGGCCGCGGGTAGACGATCCACGGCGCGTAACCGGCATACAAGTGCCGGCGGTAGCGGGGGCCGTGATGATATCCGGCGTACCCGTGCGGGTAATGCCGGTAATAATGCGGGTGCCGGGCACGCGGGCGCCAGGCCCACGATTGAGGCGCGTAACGCGGTCGTTTATGATAGTCGGCTCCACCGTGCCGGCTGCGGTAATGACCGTCGCGGACCGGGTGATGGGCCGCATACCGATGGTGATTTCGGTGGTCGTTGGCCATCGCCGGGGCAGCGGCGATGAGGAATGCACCAAGCAGGAACAATCCGGGCAATAATGTTTTACTGATTCGGGTCATTTGATTGGCTCCTTGGTCACGAGTGACCGGTTAACACGCCCCTAGACTGCAACACCGGCGCTGAATTGGCGCTGAATGGAACGACGCATGCTGAAGCTCTCAAACCACGACACGATCCGTGAAATACAACTGGACCGGGCACCGGTCAACGCCCTCAATCCGGAACTGGTCGCACGATTGACGCAGGCCATAAGGGAGGCAGGCCGCGAATGCGACGCGATCGTGCTGTCCGGCCGCGATGGCCTGTTTTCGGCCGGCCTGGACGTGATCGAATTGCTGCAACTCGACCGCGGCGGCATGACCGACTTCTGGAAGTCCTATTTCGAGTTGCTGAGGGCCGTGGCCTTTTCACCGGCACCGGTGGCCGCGGCCATAACCGGCCACTCGCCCGCCGGCGGCGCGGTGGTGTGCCTGATGTGCGATTACCGGGTCATGAACCGCGGTGACTACCGCATCGGCCTGAACGAAACCCGCGTCGGCCTGATCATTCCGCCGGTGTTGCACAATGCGATGGCGCGCCTGACCGGGCCCAGGGTCGCGGAACACATGCTGGTTTCTGGCACCCTGATCGATTCGGAAGAGGCCTTTAAGGTAGGCTTGGTCGACGCGCTGGCAAGCGGGGCAGATGCGACCGTCGAAAATGCCGTCAGCTGGTGCCGGGAACTGCTGTCACTACCGCGGCATTCCATGCTGGGCAACCGGGCGTTCGCACGCGCCCATTTCGAACAGGAGTTTGCCGCTTACACGGACACAGGCGTCGCCTCGTTCGTGGATACGTGGTTCTCCGACGAGACGCAACAGGTCATGCAAGCCCTGGTGGAGCAGCTAAAGAACCGGTCTTGATCCGTCCCGGATCCATTCGCTCCAGGAACCCACGTACAGTTTGCAGCCGCTGAAACCAGCCATCTCCGCGGCCAGCAGATTGTGACAGGCCGTGACGCCGGAGCCGCACATGTGTACGACCCGCCGGGCCGGTGTACTGCCGACCAAAGGCGCCATGCCGGCGCGGATCGCCGGCGCCGGCTTGAACCTGCCATCGCCCTCGAGGCTGCGGTTGAACGGATAGTTCACGGCGCCCGGCACGTGGCCCGCGACGGCGTCGATCGGTTCGCCCTTGCCGGCGAAGCGCTCTTCCGAGCGTGCGTCGATCAGGACGATGTCCTTGTTTTCCAACCCGGCTGCGACCTCGTCCGTGCTCAGCACCATGTCATCCCTGGGCTCGAGTTTCACGCTCGCCTGCCGCCGCGGTCGTGACTGGCCCTGCTCCATAGCCAGCCCCGCTGCCTTCCAGGCGGCGATGCCGCCATCGAGCAGGAGCGCGTCCTGCTGGCCGAAATACCGCATCAGCCACCACAATCGCGCCGCCATCGCGCCGCCGACGTCGTCGTAGGCCACCAGCGTCTTGCCGGGGGCCCAACCGGAGCGCGCCAGAAAATCGGCGAACTTTTCCGGCTCTGGCAATGGGTGGCGGCCGCTCGTGGCCGTGACCGGCCCTGCCAGGTCGTCGTCGAGATTTACGTGCACGGCGGACGGAATGTGTCCCTCGAGATAGGCTTCGAGTCCGGCCGCGGGATTGACCAGGCTGAAACGGCAATCGAACACGACGCAGTCACCGGTATCCAGCCTGGCCTGAAGTTGCGGCGCCGTAATGAGAAGGTTTTGCGGCATCGTTATTTCCTCTGTATTTGCTTGCTAAGGCCGAACGGGCACGCCTGCCCCCACGGCCGTTGAGCGCATGCGTTCGCCGAGATTGAGCAGGATCGCCGCGGTCACGCCCCATACCGTGTGGGACCGCCACTCCAGGCTGTAGACGACGAACCTGTGCCCGCCACGCTGCACTTCATGACGTTCATAGCGCTCGCGGTCAACGGCCACGTCCAGGGGCATGGTAAACACTTCGACGACCTCGCGCTGATCGGGCTGCCACCGAAATGAAGCCCTCACCAGCCCGACGACCGGCAGGACGCGATAATCGGATACGGTGTCGAGGCGATCGAGAAAGCCCAGCGGGGAAACGTCGCATGCGCGCAAGCCGATTTCCTCCCGCGCTTCGCGCAAGGCCGTCGAAACGGCCGAGCGGTCGCCTTGATCCACCTGCCCGCCCGGAAAACTGACCTGTCCCGGATGTCGCTCGAGCCGGTCGGAGCGCACGGTCAGAATGACTTCGGGCACGGCCTTTTCGAGCACGGGTACGAGCACCGCGGCCGTTCGGTTCGGGCGCGTGCGGCGACCGCGCGGCTGCCGCGAAGCATCGATGCGCAATCCGGCGACACCCTGCTCAAAGGGAGAGACGGCCTGCAGCAGCGTGGAGTGTAAATCAGCCGTCATAAAAAGGAACCGGCCGGTGATACCGGCCGGATTTTGTGGTCTTATTCCTTGACGATTTCAACCAGCTTCAGGTCGAATACGAGGGCCTCGTTGGGCCCGACCGGCGGATTGCCGCGCTCGCCGAATGCCAACTCCGGCGGCACAAAAACCTGCCACGTCGCACCCTGCTTCATCAGCGGCAACACTTCCTGCCAGCCCTTCAGGACCGAATTGACGGTAAACTCTTCCGGCGTGCCGCGGGCGAAGGAGCTGTCGAACTCGTGACCGTCCATCTTGGAACCACGGTAGTGGACGCGAACCTTGCTTTCCAGCGTCGGACGCGGGCCGTCGCCTTCTTCGATAATCCGGTATTGGACACCGCTCGGCAGCGTTACGATGCCCGTCTTGGTCTTGTTCTTGGCCAGAAATTCCTCGCTCTTCTTGAGGTTTTCCGCGGACAGTTTCTTGAACTGTTCGACCTGTTCCGCCCGCACTTTCTGTTGCAGCGCGGTCAGCAGCGTTTTCATTTCATCGGGTTTGACCCTGGGTTCCTTGCCCGCCACGATGTCACGAATGGCGGTGATCAGTGATTCGACGTCAAAATCCGTCTTGCGGCGTTTGATGTCGGCACCGATGTCCCAACCAACCGCATAGCTGAGCTTGCCTTTGTCAGTCGTCACATCCTGGGCCAGCGCAGAACCTGTGGTCAGCAGGAAAATTAGAATAAGCACGAGTCTGGAACGCATTGGGTTTCCTCCAGAAGTTTAATGCGCCCGGCTCTCAGACCGGGCTGTAAAATAAAGGGAGGCTATTCTACAGGAGCAGCCATGGATATGTCATGCTCTGATGCAGGTCAGGGCACTTTGCATAGACTGACGAATCGGGGCAGGGTTCATTACGCATACATGAATTGTTGCCGCCGCGTGCCGGGATCCGGCTCCGCCCCGGCATCGAAATCGGCCACCTGTTGGTGAGTTTGACCAACCCTGGCCGCACCGAAAAATAGCCTGGTCGATCGTTCAAGTTTATATCATTCAATATCAAATAGTTATATATTGAGTCCCGATTGGCATGAAGGATGCATATGACTCTGTACAGATTTGTACGCAGGAGCATCAAGCGATGAGTATCTTTTCCAGATTTACCGACATTATCAACGCCAATATCAATGCACTTCTGGAAAAAGCCGAGGATCCCGAAAAGATCATTCGGCTGATGATCCAGGAAATGGAAGACACGCTCGTTGAAATCCGTTCGGCCGCCGCGAAGTGCATTGCCGACCGCAAGGAGCAGCAGCGCTATCAATCCTTCCTCGAGCGCGAACAGAAGGAATGGGTCAGCCGCGCCGAGCTGGCGGTCCGGCAGGGCCGTGAGGACCTGGCCCGGGCCGCTTTGGCCGAGAAGCAGGCACTGGCGGATGAAGCGGAGCGTGTACAGCACGAATTGAAATTGCTCAATCAACAATTGGAAAAATTCAATTCAGACATCACCCAGTTGCAAAGCAAACTGACCGACGCAAAGACCCGTCAGCGCAGTATCGTGATCCGGCACAAGACGGCCTCGTCCCAGTTGGCGGCGCGCAAGCATATCCACGACGACAAGATCGACGAAATGCTGTTTCGCTTCGAAAACGCCGAACGCCGCATAGACCGGGTGGAAGCCCAGAGCGAAGCCATGGACATCGGGCGCCGCAAGGGCCTGGCCGATGAAATTGCCGCGCTCCAGGACGACGACCGTGTCGAGGATGCGTTGCAGGCGCTGAAGGAAAAGGTAGGCGGGAAGACGGACTCAAAACCGCAACCGGGCGCTGACAAACAATCCGCCGGGGAGAAGAAGAATGCCTGAGACCATTGCCATTGTATTCCTGACGGTATGTGCGCCGTTGTGGATCATATTTCACTACGTCACCAAAATGAGGACGGCCAAGGGTCTGACGCCCGAG
>CAVZEU010000008.1:0-195730 GCA_963774415.1 uncultured Gammaproteobacteria bacterium
CATGGTCGTTCTTTATTGCTCGGTGTCCGGCTTATCGGATCTATCAGCCGAACCGCCGGAGCGGACCCATTTATCAACCTCATCCTGTTTAAACATCCAACGGCGTCCCACTCGATGGCCAGGCATAGACTTTTGTTCAATCCACTTGTAGACCGTCTCGTTGCTTACGTTCAGATACTTGCAAATGTCATCGACAGTCAGCCATCTCTCATTCATAGCGTTCGACCTTTGTTCAACATGTTTTCAGTAAAAGCCCAAATGTTTGGGAAAAACCTAAAATTCAGGCATATTGCCCTCCGTAAACTACTTCGATGGATTGCCAAAGACAAGCGTTTTGTACCGAATAGAGCCGATTTATTCAAAAGATAGCCTGATTGGTATTCTTGATCCGCTTACCTGTGAGCTTTCAGTTAATATCGTCCCATTTTTGCATGTTAGGATTGACCATTCCTGATGCAGTTCGGAACACTATTGCCAATCAGCTTGGCTGATATTGTCGGTGCAATTCAAAGTGCAAATGTGAACTGTATTCGACTTAAGTAGCCATACAAGCGCACAGGAAGTTACCCATGTCTAATTGAAAATTGGGTTGATATGCGTATCTTTCACTTTCCTACCACATAAACTCATTTCGAAACACACGCGATCTCAGCTCCCGATCGAGTTCCTCCACTACCTTGCGAAGGTGCTCATTCCTTTCTTCCAGCCTGGTACAGAAACAAGCCCAGGTGGCCGGACTGCATTTGGCGCGGTCATGCTCCCAGTTTTTCACGGTGTTTATATGTACAGACAGAATCTTTGCGACATCTGATTGAGAAAGGTGAGCTTTGAGTCTTTTCTCACGGAACTCGAAGTACGAAGGGCTTTCAAGCTTATTTACGGATCGGATTTTCATCGAAACTTGAACCTTTTCGCTGACATCGCACCCCCTACAACCCCCCGCCACATATCACTTTCCAAGTGTTTGTGGCAGGGGGGGATTAGACAGGGGAGGTTAGGTGTGGAAAAGAAAGGAATAGATTGGTTTGGAAAAGAGCGGTCTGCAAGAGTTTGGTATGCTGTTGTCATGTTAAAGAAATCATCCTATTGATCTTTGAGTATTGAGTGTGCTTTTTCCTTTCTTTACCATTCCATTTGCTTTTTACAGTGGCAACTTCCGCAAGGATCATTTCCCCTTTCATTCGTTGAGGCGAAATCCGATCAGTGCGACCAGCAGCGAGGTCAGGGAATAGTTCGCACATTTGCTCGAAGTATTCGCCTTGGCGTTTGGCTGCGAACCTGCCAAACTTTCCAGCTGACCCTTTTAATAAAACTCGATAGTATGCTTTGAGAATGGTTCCTTGATAGGGCCCTTGGGTAATGCTGAATTGAATGACCAACTTGCCTGTTCCGGGTCCGCTGACTGTCCAGTGCTCCAAATATGCAACTTTGTATTTCCCTTCTGGGATAAGCGGCTCTGACTCAATCGAGCAATCGTCCTTGCGAGCATCCCCGTCACCGCTGGGGACTAACTGAACATCCGTTTTGGGTTGTGGTGCAATGTTACCTGGGCGTG
Source organism: uncultured Gammaproteobacteria bacterium (assembly GCA_963774415.1). Classification (GTDB taxonomy): domain Bacteria; phylum Pseudomonadota; class Gammaproteobacteria; order Xanthomonadales; family SZUA-36; genus SZUA-36. Next base: position 1,556 of record CAVZEU010000008.1, read on the forward strand.
GGCCTTCGTGGGCTGACAACCATTCTTCATGGGACTGCAGTGTAGGTTGGGTTTTCATTGATGAACTTTCTTGAGTAACTTGGCGGCACTCATAGTTTGAGAATAGAAGCGCGTTTCGCTTGTATTAACTTTATTAAGATTATTCACCAGAAAATAGCCTCACACATCTTTAGGGTTGCTTTCTATCGGTTTTTTCTTTCCACGGTCATTTATCAGGTCTTGGATAGGTGGTGAGCTTTTATTCGTCTTTCTGAGGGTTGAGTGATGGGAGCGGTCGGATTTCAAAGTCGAACCAAACCCCATTTCAAGCTGGGTGTTTTCTTCTAAACGGCGTAACCAGTCTTTTAGGCTTTCGACAAGGAACAGCCTTTTTTTACCAACTTTGATGCTCCTTAACTCACCAGTGTTGATTGCTTCGTAAAGTAAGTCTTTTCCTGAACTTACAAGTTCTTCTGCTTGAGGCATTGGCACTGCCAATTTTTCAAGCATTGAAATAGATGATTTCTTTGGCATTGGATTCTCCAGTTATCGCTGTGGCTCTGTAGTTTTCTTTATAAGGCAACTGACAAGCGCGGTCACTGGAGGGAAAGAGCGATTTCCCTATATTAGAAGATCCTCATGTATCTTTTGGTTTGTCGCCTTCCAAGTAGGGTGGAGGTAGTGTCCATTTAAAAATATCTGATCCACGATTGCTAAGTTGATCCTCGAAAATCCTTTGACCAGCGTAATAGTGCGTATTTATTGTGTCGTGCTTACATTTTCTTATTTTGCTTTCACGCACATACGACTCAAAGATTGCTTCTTCTTTGCTTATAGACCTTCCCTCGGATTTAATTTCAGCGATGATTTCTTCAACTTTGAAATACGCCTCTAATTTGGTTCGTAAGTTCTTGGCATGGCGTTTACCTGGGGGGTGAAAAAAACTCAAAGGATCCGTGTTTGCGATTCTTCTCAAATGGTTGGCATAGCTTTGCCGGAAGTAAATTTGAAGGGCGTCGTTTGATTCAATAATCGAGGCGAGTTGGTTTAACGATTTTGCAGCACTTTCTTTATCGCCTAACTCTGCAAGAAACAACGTAATGATTGGGTGTTTGGATTCCCAGTTCATTTTACTGCACCAGAAATTAGCTCGACTGCGGCAGCCTTGTGTTCTGGAGCAAGATGCGAATAGCGAATGGTCATGTCGAGAGAACCGTGCCCAAGAAGCTCTCTCACTGTATTTAGATCGACACCAGCCATTACTAACTTGCTGGCAAAGTGATGGCGAAGGTCGTGCCATTTGAAGTCTTGTAGGCTGGCATCATTTCGCAGCTTCGTCCAGGCAGTTTTGATGGTAGTTAGTCTCCCTCCAGCGGGGGAAGGAAATACAATTCCCTTATGGTCATTGGATTGCTCATGCCAAGTTTTGAGGACATTGACTGCGAGCTTATTCAATGGAATATGCCGGATTTTCCCCGACTTTGAGTATCCGGCTTGGACTGTGACAAATGGCTGTCCACTGAGTGTGACATTTTTCCATGTCAAGCTGGTCAATTCACCAAAGCGCAATCCGGTGTTCATTGATAGCAGTACCATCGGCTTGATGTGGTCTGAAAACTCGCCTTCGCAGATTGGTGGTAAGGGTTTAAGTTCTCGCTCAGACCGCCATTTGTTTCCGCTGTTTCTTTCGGCCCTTTTCTTCGCCTCCCGTGCTTCAAGCGCGGTCATTAGCCGCTTTTCTTCATCAGGTGATAGATAGCGTACCCTTGGGCTATCTGCACCTTTGAGCGGCCTTACGGACTGAATTGGATTGCTTTTGATCAATCCCCACTCTACTGCTTTATTGAGCGCGGCTTTTAGCCCCTTTATATCACGGTTAATTGTTGCTGGATTTGTGCCTGCTTTTTTGCGCTCAGCCTTGAACTTGTCAATCTGCCAAGGAGTAACTTTGTCAATTCGAGTGTTCAGCAAGACTTTAAACGCGGCATTTAGACGCTTGCAGTTAGCGGTTCCTGATTTTTGATTGGTTACGGCCCAGCTACGATAGCGATCATCGACAAACTTTTTTAATGTGGGGATGCGAGATCGTATTTGCGGTTCGGGGACTTCACCTTTCTTTCCTCCTGCAATCATTTGTGTCGCGATCACCCGCGCACGTTCCAGGGTCATTATATTGGCATCGCCAATTCTGCCTCTTTGTCCTCTTGCCCATTCCGCGTAGAACGTCTTTGTTCCAGTCGGTTCAATTCGCAAGATGAAGCCCCGCAAATCGCAATCGCGTATTTCTATTGGTTTGTCAGTGGCCTTTCGCTTTACTGATCTGTCTGTAATTCTCGTATTCGACCTTTTTGGCATGGCTCTAAGTGCAACCTAAGTGTAAGAATTCACATCATATACAGATTGTAACCGACAATCACAGATTTATATAGATTATAATCAACAAGATAAATTTATAAGGTGTTGATAGTAAATATCGTATCCATGCCCTCCGAAGGCAGGGGTCGTGAGTTCGAATCTCGCCGGGCGCGCCAAAATAGAAAAGGCCACCACCAGGTGGCCTTTTTTATTTTCGTGGTCTGGCATCTGGATTAGGTTCTCGCGCGGGACGCGCCAGGTTCGACACAAAATTGCCGGGAGCAATTTTTGAACGCCCGAGCCCGGCGAGGGCGGCCCCGGAGGGGTGGAGGGCAGGAGGCCCGGAGTATACTTGCAGGGAGCAGATTTGAACCGCCGCAGGCGGGCCCCGCAGCGGTGAGCCCCAGGGACGGGGCGAATAATCCTGTCGGGCGCGCCAAAATAGAAAAGGTGTAATCCGGTCACATGGTTTACACCTTATTCCGGACACACAGTTAACGCTTTGTCGGGTGCGAACAGGTTGAGGAGGCCCTGGCACCGGCGCAGTTAAATTGTTGATTTATGTTGACGAACGGCAAAAGTGGGGTATACTGCGCGCAGCTTGAAAGTACGTCTAGCATTTATGCACACCATTTCGAAGTTCCTCTTGTAGCACCTCGTCCTGATTTCATAATTCTTAGAAACACTTCCGGCCAGGTGGTCTTGTCCTTACAAGACCGCATTTACAGATCGATTAATTAGGATAAATATTATGACTACTACCACAGGAACCGTTAAATGGTTCAACGGCGCCAAAGGCTTCGGGTTCATCGAACAAGAGTCGGGCCCCGACGTTTTTGCCCACTTCAGCGCGATCCAGGGTGACGGCTTCAAAGCCCTTACCGAAGGCCAGAAAGTCGAATTCACGATTACGCAGGGCCAGAAAGGCCCGCAGGCCGAAAATATCGTTGCTATCTGATCAGGGATTGAAAACCGGTTCGTGTCGGTGACGGCGCCGGCCGGTTTCGCGGTCTGATCGAATGATTAGAAAAAGGGCGGGCCCTACCGGGTCCGCCTTTTTTTTTGCCTACACTTCCGCCGCAGCCAGCGTTTCCAGCAACCCGACGAAACGCGGCAACACGTCGGCGTCCGGGACATCGGTGATTTCATCGAGGAATTTTTGCCGGTGGGCCTCCACGTAGAAGCCGTCACACCCATCGCTGATCAGGCGCTCCACCTTGGTATAGGCGTCGTCGCGGCAGTCGAGCACGCATTCCGGGCAATAGGCGCCGACGGTCGATAGCCCCGCGTGCAGGTAGTCGGCGGCCAGCACAGGCTGTCTTTTCTTGACCGACTCGAACGAGACCGAGGTGGCGATGTCCATCACGGCATCGGCCCACTCGAGCAGGTGCGAGGAATGGATCTTCGAGCCGACAAAGCGCACGTTCCCGAGGTGTCTCAGCGCCGGGTTGCGTGACAACGGCTGGCGCCAGCCGCCGCGCGTGTGCGCCTTGACGATCAATTCGAGCCCGGGGAAAGCGGCCAGCATCCGGATCACCCGCTGGACCTCGTCCCAGAAAATCGAGAAATCGCGCTTGCGCAGGAACAGGACCAGCTTGAACCGGTCCGGGTCGGGTGTGAGCGGGTTGGCCGGCAATAGCCCTGCCAGCCGCTCCATCCATTCATCACAGTAACGCGGCGAACCCAGCACGGCGATTTTTTCGGGTTCCAGAAATGGGCGGTAGCGCGACGCACACAGTTCGTTGGGCACGACCACCCGGTCGAAAATCCTGGCGGCGGCGAACTTCTGCCGCGGCTCGATCTTGAGTTCATCTTCCCGCACCAGGAAATTGGCGTGCGGGCTGTCGCCGTGGGGCAGCGACACGCTGCCGAGGCCGCGCTCGCGCGCCCGTGACACGGCCTGTTCGACGAATTCGAAAGGCAGCACCGAATTGCTGCTGATCCAGTCGAAACAGACGACGCCGGCCTCGCCCTCGGCAAATGTGCGCTGCAGCAATGTGTCGGCGACCCGCTGCCAGAATCCTGTGCGCTCGTCGGGGTCGAGCACGCGCTCCAGGGCACGCGTCACGAGGCCAGGTACCGCGGCCCGGAAATAGCGGTTGAGCATGATTTTCTGCACCCGCATCCGCGCCAGGTCCCCGCGGCCCAGGATTTCATCCAGGTGCGCGAGCCGGACGCGCTCGAGCGAGGCGAGATAGGCGATGCGGTAATCGTCGCGAAAATGCCCCTCCCCGATCAGGACCACGTCACATTCGTGGCCCTTGCGGACCCATTGATCGATCACCGGCGTGATGTGGTCGATGTCGTTGTAGTGACGCAGAAAGAAGAGTGCTTTCACGGTACTTACCGGTGCGGGATTCGCGTTCATCGATGGTTTTTCGGAAGCGCAAATTGTACCCGAAAGTCGCCGCATCGATGACAAGTTTCCGCGCTGTGGGCAGCCCCGGCTGGGTGGTTTGACGCGCGTTCGGTGTGCCAGCGCGGGGGTCAGTGCACCAAATTAGTGCATGTTGTGGCAGCGAACCGTATCGCAGCCGCGGCCGGACCCCGCTGGCGAGCCCGCGGGCCGCTGAATTCCAGGCTTGGCCTGATTCCTGCATATCCAAACGGGACCACATTAAGGGAAACGTGCATCTGCGAGGAACGGACCATGCAATTGATCACAGCCATCATCAAGCCCTTCAAGCTCGACGACGTGCGCGAAGCGCTGTCGAAAGTCGGGGTCAGTGGCCTGACCGTGACCGAAGTCAAGGGCTTCGGCCGGCAAAAAGGCCATACCGAACTTTACCGGGGCGCCGAGTACAGTGTCGATTTTCTGCCCAAGATCCGAATCGAGACGGCCGTCAGCCGGGAGCTCGCCGAACAGGTCGTCGAGGCGATCGTGCAGGCGGCCGCGACCGGCAAGGTCGGCGACGGCAAGATTTTCGTGCAGAACCTCGAAGAGGTCATCCGCATCCGCACCGGCGAGACCGGTGCCAACGCAATCTGACGGCGAGGAGGGCCAACTGCCATGAAACCCAGCAAACGAGTCACCATCCCTGGACTTGCACTCCTTGGCGCCGGCATGCCGGGCCTGGTATTCGCCCAGGACCAACTCAGTTCCGGCGATACGGCATGGATGCTGACATCCACCGCCCTGGTGCTGTTCATGACCATTCCGGGCCTGTCATTGTTCTACGCGGGCATGGTCCGCGCCAAGAACGCCCTGTCCGTCATGATGCAGTGTTTCGCCATCACCTGCCTGGTCACGTTGCTGTGGACGGTGTATCTCTACAGCATGGCCTTCGGTGACGATATCGGCGGATTCGTCGGCGGCCTCGGCAAAGCGTTTCTCGCCGGGGTCGGCGTGGATACGCTCTCGGGCTCGATCCCGGAAACGGTGTTTTCCATGTTCCAGCTCACCTTCGCCATCATCACGCCCGCGCTTATCGTGGGCGCATTCGCCGAGCGCATGAAGTTCTCGGCCATGCTGCTGTTCATGGGCCTGTGGGTGACGCTGGTCTACGCGCCGGTCGCGCATTGGGTCTGGGGCGGCGGCTGGTTGAGCGAGAAGGGCGTACTCGACTTTGCCGGCGGCACGGTGGTGCACATCAACGCGGGCGTCGCCGGCCTCGTGGCCGCACTGGTGATGGGCAAGCGCCGCGGCTACCCGCAGCAGCTCATGCAACCGAACAACATGGTTTTGACCATGGTCGGCGCCGGCATGCTCTGGGTCGGCTGGTTCGGTTTCAACGCCGGCAGTGAACTGGCGGCCGACGGAACCGCCGGCATGGCCATGGCCGTCACTCAGATCGCGACCGCCGTGGCGGCGCTGACCTGGATGTTCCTCGAATGGATCAACCACGGCAAACCCAGCGCCTTGGGCATGGCCTCGGGCGCGGTGGCGGGACTGGTCGCGATCACGCCGGCTTCCGGCTTCGTCGGGCCGATCGGTGCGATTGGCATCGGCTTCGCGGTCGGCGTGGTCTGTTACCTGATGGTGGTCAAGTTGAAGCGCGTATTGGGTTACGACGACTCTTTGGACGCCTTCGGCGTGCATGGCGTGGGCGGCTTTGTCGGCGCCATCCTGACCGGCGTGTTCGTCGACGCCGGCTTTGGCGGCTCGGGGCTTGCCGACGGGGTCAGCATCGGCGGCCAGGTCATGACGCAGCTCCTCGGCGCCGGGGCCACCATCGTCTATTGCGGCGTGGTCAGCTTCATCATCCTCAAGCTCATTGACGCGTTGGTCGGTCTGCGCGTGACCGATGAAGAGGAAGAAATGGGCCTGGACCTGGTCCTGCACGACGAACAGGGTTACAACCTGCGCTGAGCATAGTGACGTCTTGCTCCAATCCTGCAAACCTGCAGGAAGTGACGGCGGACCGCGAGGTCCGCCGCTTTTTTTTAGGTGTCGCGAGTCCGGGACCCGGCCCGCTCAATGCCTGCACGGAGCAGCCGCAGGACCCGCTTGTCCGGGCGGCCGGCTTAGCGGCTGGAGTGGCCCGAACGCCAGGGCGAATCCGGCATCGGTACGTCCTTGATGCCTTCGAGAAATCTCCGCGCGGCTAGCGTCAGATGCTTGCCGCGGCGGCTGACGACCCCATAGGAGCGTTTTGGGAAGAACCGGCTCATATCCCGGACGACCAGCGGGTCTTCCTCGCGCAGGCAGATGCTGGTGACGATCGAAATGCCGAAATCCAGCTCGACGTAACGCTTGATGACTTCCCAGCCGCCAACTTCGAGGACCACGCTGAACGGTATGCCGTGCTGTTGAAAAATGCGATCGACCATGCGCCAGGTCGTCAGCCTGCGCGGCGGCAGGATCAGGCCGTAAGGCGTAATGTCCTCGAGGTGGATGTCCTGTTTCTCCGCCAGCGGGTGACCGAGCGGCATGATCAGGGCCGGGTCGAAAGAATAGATCGGCGTGTAGCTGATGTCGCTGGGAACGTCGAGCATGGAGCCAACCGCAAAGTCGACTTCGTCCTCACGGATCATCGCCAGGCCGTCGCGGCCGGCAACGTTGCGCAGCTGCACGTGGATATTGGGGCAGCGTTCGCGAAAGGCCGAGACCAGTTTGGGCAGGATATAGATAATGGTCGACTCACCGGCCGCGATCACCACCTCGCCGGCTTCGACGTTGCCCTTGATTTCCGTCTCGAAGCGCTGTGCCAGCCCATCGACGCCCTCGACCAGGGGTCGTGCCATGTCCAAAAATTTGCGGCCGTGAGGGGTCAGTTGGATACGCGGCCCGCGGCGCTCGAAAAGGACCGCGTCGAGTTCTTCCTCCAGCGCTTTGACCTGCAGGCTGACGGCCGACTGGCTGAGAAAAAGTTCGTCGGCCGCATCCGTCATTTTGCCGGTGCGGGCGACGGCGCAGAACGCCTTCAGTTGTTTCAGGATATTGCCTTTGTAGTAGTACCTGTGGGTATGCTCAATCATTTCAACAACTTATATATTTAACATTTTTAATAATTGGTATTGAAACATTTATATTGTCAAAGATAAAGGCGAGTGGCTATGCTGGAACCGTTACTCAATCGACCTGGGATTACTTGCTGATGACTTTGCCTGCGACACGCGGACCTCATCCGGAGCTTGAACTGAGGCAGCCGTTGGCTGCCGGACACGACAGGATTCTGAGCGCCGAGGCGCTGGATTTCCTGGCTCACCTGGCGGACCGCTTCGCGCCGGCGCTGGAGTCGCTGCTGGATGCACGCGCACGCCGCCAGGCGGAATTCGACCGCGGCGCCATGCCGGACTTCGACCCTGCCGGCAAGACGGTGCGCGAGGGCGATTGGAAGGTTGCGCCTATCCCGGCCGAGGTCAATGACCGACGCACCGAAATCACCGGCCCGGTCAGCCGCAAGATGATCATCAACGCGCTCAATTCCGGCGCCCAGGTATACATGGCGGATTTCGAGGATTCCACCGCGCCGACCTGGGCCAATATTCTCGACGGCCAGGTGAATTTGTGTGATGCCGTGCGCAGGCAGATCGACTTTCGCAGCGACGAGGGCAAGGTGTACCGCCTGAACCAGAAGACCGCGGTACTGATGGTCCGTCCCCGCGGCCTGCACCTGCCGGAGCGTCACCTGCGGCTGGCGGGCAAGGCGTTGCCCGCTGCGCTGGTGGATTTCGGCCTTTACCTGTTTCACAACCACGCGGCGCTCGCCCGCGGCGGCAGCCGGCCCTATTTTTACCTGCCCAAGCTGCAGCACCACACCGAGGCGGCCTGGTGGGAAGACGTGATCGCCTGGTCCGAGCAGTTCCTCGGCCTGGAACACGGCACCGCACGCGTCACGGTCCTGATCGAGACCCTGCCGGCGGTGTTCCAGATGCACGAAATCCTGCACGCCCTGAAGGACAGGATACTGGGTCTGAACTGCGGCCGCTGGGATTACATATTCAGCTACATCAAAACCTTCAGGAATCATCCGGACAAGATCCTGCCGGACCGCGACCAGGTCGGCATGACGGTGCCTTTCCTTGCCGCCTATTCGAAGTTGTTGATCCAGACCTGCCACCGGCGCGGCGCCTTCGCCATGGGCGGGATGGCGGCGCAGATCCCGATCCGCGGCAACGAGGCTGAAAACGAGGCGGCGCTGGCGAAGGTACGGGCGGACAAGGAACTCGAGGCCGCCAACGGGCACGACGGCACCTGGGTCGCGCACCCGGGCCTGGAAGCGGTTGCACGCGCCGAGTTCGACCGGGTCCTTGCTGGGCCCAACCAACTCGACAGGCTGCTCGAGAACTTCGACACCAGCGCCGCGGAACTGACCGCACCATGCGCCGGCGAAATTACGGAAGCCGGGGTACGCAAGAACGTCCGCGTCGGCACCCAGTACATGGCGGCCTGGCTGATGGGCAACGGCTGCGTGCCGATCGACCACCTGATGGAAGACGCCGCCACCGCCGAGATCAGCCGCGCCCAGCTGTGGCAGTGGGCCGAGCATGGCGCCAGCCTCGACGACGGCCGCGTGGTCAGCCGTGAGTGGCTGGCCGGTATTTTCACCGGGGAGCGTGAAGCCCTGCAGTTGAATGCAACGGCCGCCGAACGCGGAGCCATCGAACGTGCCAGCCGGCTGTTGCAAGAGATGACAGAGAAAACGGAAATGGCGGAGTTCCTGACCCTGCCCGCCTACGAATTACTGGAAAACTGAATCGAACCCGCACCGAGGAGAAATGCAATGACCGAAGCAACCGATCTGCGCCACCAGTGGCAGTCCGAACCACGCTGGAAAGGCGTCCGCCGGGATTACGGCCCCGCGGACGTGGAACGCCTGCGCGGCACGGTACGGGTGGAATATTCACTCGCCAGGCAGGGCGCGGAAAAGCTCTGGCGCCTGATGCAGGAGCAACCGTTCGTCAACGCGCTCGGCGCCCTGACCGGCAACCAGGCGATGCAGCAGGTCAAGGCGGGCCTCAAGGCCATCTACCTGTCCGGCTGGCAGGTCGCCGCTGACGCCAACCTCGCCGGCCAGATGTATCCCGACCAGTCGCTGTACCCGGCCGACTCGGTGCCGAATGTCGTGAAACGGATCAACAACGCCCTGCTGCGCGCCGATCAGGTGCACCACGCCGAGGGCGATGATTCGGTCGACTGGATGGCGCCGATCGTCGCTGACGCCGAGGCCGGATTTGGCGGTGTGCTGAACGCCTTCGAGCTGATGAAGGCGATGATCGAAGCCGGGGCCGCCGGCGTGCATTTCGAGGACCAGCTGGCCTCCGCCAAAAAGTGCGGGCACATGGGCGGCAAGGTGCTGGTGCCGACATCCGAGGCGGTCTCCAAGCTGACGGCCGCGCGGCTGGCCGCGGACATCCTCGATGTGCCGACCGTGCTGGTCGCGCGCACCGACGCGATGGCGGCCGGGCTGCTGACGTCCGACATCGATGACTACGACCACGATTTCGTCACCGGCGAGCGCACCGTCGAAGGCTTCTTCGTGACCAGGCCCGGCATCGGGCAGGCCATCTCACGCGGTCTGGCTTACGCCCCCTATGCCGACCTCCTGTGGTGCGAAACCAGCAAGCCGGACCTCGAGCAGGCGCGCGCCTTTGCCGACGCCATCCATGCTCAGTTCCCGGATAAGCTCCTGGCCTACAACTGTTCGCCGTCGTTCAATTGGAAACAGAACCTGGATGACGCGACCATCGCGAAATTCCAGCGGGAACTCGGTGCGATGGGCTACAAGTTCCAATTCATCACGCTGGCTGGGTTCCACGCGCTGAACTACAGCATGTTCGAACTGGCCAAGGGCTACCAGGCCGAGCAGATGAGCGCGTACGTGAGGTTGCAGGAAGCCGAATTCGCGGCCGAGAGCCACGGCTACACTGCGACCAAGCACCAGCGCGAAGTCGGCACGTCCTATTTCGACGCGCTGACGCAGGCCATCAGCCACGGCACCTCGTCGCTGTCGGCCCTTTCGGGCTCGACCGAGGAGGAACAGTTCAAAGAGGCGGTCTAGCGGCCCTGCGGGCTGCCCGCACAGGCGCCCCGCTCCGACGGGGCCGGCCTCACAGGGCGTCCTGCCCTGGGCGGCCTGTCATGGGCATCCCGCCCATGACACCCCTGAACGGTACGCCTGCGTGGCGCTCCCAGGTCACCCGAAATGAACTGCCAACGGGTGCTTCCAGCGGTTAGGCGATGAATTTCGCGTATGCGTTGGAGGGGATGGCGGTTACCGGTGGTCGGGACCGTGCATCCGTCGGGAACGGATGCCCGAGCGACCATGGATGGCTGGAGCATGTCCCGACCACCGGTAACCGCCGTCCCCATGAGACGAGCAATCGTTTCAGCGCTGCGGGGTGGACTCGTGTAACCGTCCTAGGCGGCGGCGATCTTGATATCCGTCAGGTAGCGGTCGTCGTTGGCGGCCTTCAGCGCCTGGCGGCGGCTTTCGGCGGCGACCGTGCATTTGAAATGATAGTGCTCTTCTTCGAGCACGCGCGCGTGCCAGCGGTAACCGTTGAAACCGGGCTTGAAACCGAAGGCGGCGATCAGCGCCAGTAATATTGCCAACTGGGCCGCCGGGTGCGGCACGTAGGTGCTGGCCAGTTGCGCGATGTCGAACATCAGCGTGGTGGTCACCACCAGCAGCAGCGTGACGTAGCCCAAACCGCGGCGCACCGCCCACACGGACGGGGCCAAAAACGCCAGCCACGAAAAGCCGCGCCGTACAGCGGCGAAGCCGTATCTCGGGTGCTGATATATGTCAAAAACTCGCATCTGTATTTGCGTAGACCGTTCTTAACCTGATTATATACTGAGACCTCCGGAACCCGTCCCAGGTTCCGGGGCCACGATGTCCGGCCGCACCTGCGGCGCCGCCATTTTGTTCATTCCAACGGCCCATTATCGGCCGGCGCAGACGCCGTTGGCAGTGCCTTTGGTCATGGGCGATTTTGACCATTTTCGACAGCAGGGACCATGACCTGGATCAACCCTCTTAGCAATGGCGGCAAACGAGCCGCATTTCAACCATCAAAGCGGTCGTACCCGTAAAGTTCACCGTGTCCGTCTACCAGTCCTTGAGCGGAAACCTGATCGGCGAAGGCGGCGGCCAGGGCAGACCTGACTGTGCTATTTTTTCCGCGAACACGGGCGTCGCCGACAAATCCCACGGCGAACCGCAAGCGCACCAGATGGCGACCACCAACAGGGCATTGGGTCCCGACGGTCTTTGGTCGATTTTTGCCGCCAGCGCATCGGCCCGCTGCCGGTCGCCGGTCCACGCGGCGACCTGTAGTGAATTGAACGGCTCGGCGTCCGGGTGCTGCCGATAGGTGTCGCGCCATACGGCCGCCTGTTTGGCTTCACCGCGGGCCGCAGATATCATGGCCTGGACATAAGGGTCCAATACCGAGCCGGCGTGTACGCGTCTTTTCGCTTCTGCCTCGGCCGTGGCGAAGTCGCTCTTGGCGGCCGCGCTCCATACCACCGTCAGGTCCAGCCACGTGCCGGGCGCCTTGTCACTGCCCTGCAGGGCAATCGCCAGGGCCTTGTCCGCGTCCCCCGACCACAGGGTGGCGCGCGCTTCGGCGAACCAGAAAATCGAACCCAGGGGGTCGCAAACCCGCTGCTGGTGCGCCTTGGCCAGGAACCTGTCGGCATAACCGAATATCGGTGCGATGATGGAGACCCAGTTGGAATGACTCTCGCAACCCCCGGCGTCGAGCAATTGGTCGACCACGCGCGGCAGCGCGCGCCAGTTGCCGCTGACAAATGCCAGGTCGAGTTGGGCGGCGGCGCGCTGTTCGTCGGTCGCGGCATTTGCGACGGCCGCCTTGTAATCGGCAATTGCATGCTGCAGCGCCGCTTGCGCTTCCTGCTCAGTGATCTTGGAGGACGGTGATCCGGAGGCATGGTTGAAGACTTGGTGTATGTATAGATCGGAATGCGCGAGGTAGGCGGGCGCATACCCCGGGACCCGCTGGATCACCGTTTCGAAATACCGGTTGGCCTCGCGCAGCTTGGGAACCTGGTCGTTGTCGTCGTGCGCCCGCGCGTACAGGTCCAGGCCCTTCTGGAAGGCGATGAAAGCCTCGACGTCGCGCAGGCCGGCGCGGCGCATGGCCTCGCGCTTGTCGTCGTTCATGACGATATCCAGCGCCCGGGCGATTTTCTCGGCGATGTCTTCCTGCACCGCGATCGAATCCTTCGCGGTGCTGTCGTAGTCCTCGGACCAGAGGTGGAAACCGTCGTCGGCGCGGACCAGTTGCGCGGTGACGCGCAGCCGGTCACCCGACCGGCGCACCGAGCCCTCGACGATGTTCCTGACGCCGAGCGTCTTGGCGATTTCCGGTATCGGCACGTCCTTGCCCTTGAAGTGGAAGGCCGAGGTGCGGGCGGTGACCAGCAACTCCGGCAGCTGGGCCAGCGAGTTGAGGATCTCCTCGGTCAGCCCATCGGCGAAGTAGTCGTCGTCCTTGCCGCTCGAGAGCGCCAGGAACGGCAGCACGGCGACGGAATTTGCAGACGGTCCGGATGGGTTATCGCCATTGGCATGCTTCGCCGTCATCGGCGCCGCTGCGCTGGCTCCCGCTTCGGGATTCGGCCGTCCGGTCCCGAACTTGTCCCAGGCGAACCACGCCAGCGCAATCAGCAGCACGACGATGATCGCGCGGTCGAGCTTGCGTGCGGTCTGGCGGGTGACGGAGCGGGCGGGATCGACCTCCTTTTCCTTCTTGATCCCCTCCGGCGTCAGTTCGAACGCCCAGGCGAAGAACAGCGCGAGCGGGAAACCAATCACCAGGAAGCCCAGGAACGTTTTCATGACCCAGCCGGGCGCGCCGAAGGTATCGAGCATCAGGTCGGCCACCTGCGCCAGCAGCCAGGCGACGACCACGTAGGCGATGGCGACCCGAAAGACGTTTCTGCGTTTGAGTTCTGCAAATAATCTCATGGAGTTCGTTGCCTCAGTATTGATGGTGGCCTGGTCCTAAACCGGCGCCTAACCGGAAGCGGGATCAGAAGTGTGCTGAAAACACTCACGATGCCGGGCGCTCTTTCCAGAAGCTGACGTTTGTGTAAGGGTGCACTCTGCGCGTCTCCAGTAACTCGCTGAGTCCGGGTTGGCTCCAGAATTGGAGCCAGGCGGTGTCGTCTGACATCCGTTCCGGCAGGTAAAAATACTCCGGGTTGATCAAGGTGCCTGCTTTTTCCTTGTAGGCTTCCTGCAGGTACGGCAAGGCCGCATCGACGCCGTCCAGCCATAGCGTGTAGAACGCGACTTCGCCGGCATCCAGCGTTTTCGATTCCGGTTCGTTGTCCTTGATGCGGGCATGTTCAGCGAGCAGTTTACTCAGGGCGTCGGCGTCATTATTTTGATGAAAATAAAGTGCCCGCCACTCGACGATGTAGGCTTTTTCACGCGGGTCCGTGGTCGAACTCGCCGCCGACCGATCGATCAGTGCCCTGGCCTCGTCGAATGCGCCGGTCTTGACCAAGGCCATGAGCAAGACATTCTTGCGGGCGTAGGAGTAGGGGGCCAGGCTGACGGCCTTGCGCGCGCTGGCCAGGGCTTCGTCGTTCCGATTGACCAGGAGCATCCATTCCGCGAGATCGGAGATCAGCACCGCGGACAACGGATCGAGACGGACGGCTTGTTCCTTGATGCGAATGGCCTCGTCAAAATCGCCGACCGTCGTTTCAAAATCACTGTAGAGGTTCAGGACGTTTACGCTGTTGGGCTGCAACCGGTAGGCGCGCTCGAAACTCTCACGCGCTCTCTGCCAGTTGTAGGCATCGGCCTCGGTTCTGCCCATGGCCGCATAGGCCTCGGCGTTGGCGGGATCGAGTTCGATGGCCTTGTTGGCGGCGAACATGGTCTTTTCATAACTTTCGCTCAGCGGCATGTCGAGGCTGTACCCCCACAACAGCGTACTGTTGAAGGCCTTGCCGGACCACGCGAGTGAGAATCCCGGATCGAGGTCCACCGCCCTGGCAAACAGTGCATCCGCCTTGCGCATATTTTTCTCGCCGCGCCTGGCGAGGTAGTAGCGGGCCTGCAGGTAGACATTGTAGGCCTCGAGGTTTTCAGTCGGCTTGGAATGGTCGGGCCGGGTGGTTGCACCCAGTTGAACTTCGAGCGCCTTGGCGATCGCGGTCGATATGTCATCCTGGATAGCGAAAATATCGGTCATTTCGCGCTCGAAAGTTTCTGACCACAGGTGAAAACCGTTATCGACCCGGATTAGCTGCGCGGTGATCCTGACACGGTTGCCGGACTTGCGCACACTGCCTTCGAGCACGTTGGCGACTTTGAGCTCCCGTCCGATCTCGGAGATGTCGACATTCTTGCCCTTGAATTGGAAGGCCGAAGTGCGCGCTGCGACGCGCAGTTCAGAATTCTGCGCCAGCCGGTTGAGCAATTCTTCCGCCAGGCCGTCCGAGAAATACTCCTGCTCGGGGTCCGAGGACATGTTGACGAACGGCAGCACGGCGATGGATTGTTCGGCATCGGCGGGTTCCGGGCCCGGGAGCTTTGCACCTGCCTTGGGCGCGGCCGCGCCTGGCGTTGCTGCCGCCTTCTCCGGTTCCGGCGCCGTGGTGACGCGCTCGGCCAAAAGGAAAACGACAGCCACTGCCAGGATGACGATGATCATCCGGTCCAGCTTGCGTCCGGTCTCATGCGTGATCGAGCGGCTGCGGTCAACGTTTTCCTCCTTCTTGATCCCTTCCGGCGTCATCTCGTACGCCCAGGCGAAGAACAGCGCCAGTGGGAAACCGATGGCAAGGAAACCGAGGAACGTTTTCATCACCCAGCCGGGCGCGCCGAAGGTCTCGAGCATCAGGTCGGCGACCTGCGCCAGCAGCCACCCCACCACCACGTAGGCGACGGCGACCCGGAAGACGTTTCTGCGTTTGAGTTCCTCGAACAAACTCACGGCGTGTCAGTGCCTCCGGTCAATCGCATTCGAAATCGTCCTCGCCCTTGGCATGGCACAGGTCGGGCCAGCCGTTGGCGCGGTAGTAATCCAGCAGGCCCAAATCCTGCAGGGTCTGGCGGAAGGCCGTGGTCCGGCGCAAGGCCGTTCCCGCTTCGCTGTTGCGGAAAAAGACCTGGGCGGCAGACCAGTCGTTGGCGACGTCCGCGGAGACTAACCTTGCTGCACGGTCCGCTTCCCCGGCGTCGGCCAGACACAGCACAAGGCCTGCATCACGTGTCGCGCCCGGTGAGTCTTCCAGGAGCCGGTCGAGTTCCTTGCGCAGCTTGGCGTTCAACGACGGATCGCGGCGGGCCCGGTAGCAACTCTTCGCATACGCGGGCAAATTGCCAAGCGTTTTCAGCGCTTTGAGGCCGGCATCCCATTCTCCCTTTTGCGCCAGGGCTTCGGTCTTATAGTAAATTCCTCGTTCCACCATCCCCAGTCCCTTGGAGATATCGGCGTGTTTCAACGCGAGGTCGGGTTTACGGTTGGCGATGGCGATCCAGGCCATGCTTTGGTTGATGACGGGAGAGGCCGGGTCGAGGTCGTAGGCGATCCGCATCTGGTCCAGCGCCCTGGCATTGAAACCCATGTAGGCGAGCAGCTCGCCATACCATTGGTGTAGCGTGGGATCGCGCGGGTCGTCGTGGACGGCGCGCTCGTAGGCGCCGATTGCGTCGGCCCAGCGATGTTCAAAGCTGGCGACTTCCGCCATGATCGCGCGCGCTTCGGACAGGGTCGGGTCCAGTTCGAGGGCCCGTTTCGCGGCGGCTTTTTCACGCGGCATGGTTTCCGCCCGGCTGACGTGTGACCAGGCAGGCAGCACGCCCCAGGCCGACGCTAGCCCTTCGTAGGCGCGGGCGAAGTTCGGGTCCAGTTTGATGGCTTTTTCGAACAGGCGGATCGCGTTGCGGATATTGTCTTCGTGCCGCTGCCGCCAGGCGTAGCGCCCCTGCAGGTAGTACTCGTAGGCCTGGGTATTGTGGGTCGGCTGGCCCGCGTGATCCAGAGCCTTCTTTTCATCGACATTGAGCGCGATCTTGAGTGCGTTGACGATATTGTCGGAAATCTCCTCCTGGATTTCGAAAATGTCGTCCAGTTTGCGTTCGTAGGTTTCCGACCAGACATGCTGGTCCGTTTTCGCGTTGATCAGTTGCGCCGTGATGCGTACGCGGTCGCCGGCCTTGCGCACGCTGCCCTCGACGATATTGGCGACCTTCAGCTCCTTTGCGATCTCGCCGACGGGCAGGTCCTTGCCCTTGTAGGCGAAGGCCGTGGTGCGCGAGGTCACGCGCAGGGCGCTGACCTTGACCAGCACGTTGAGCAGTTCCTCGGTGATACCGTCGGCGAAATACTCGTTGTCCTTGTCAGCGCTCATGTTGACGAACGGCAGCACCGCGATGGATGTAGCGTCGTCGGCCTGCGCCGCCGCCGTCTTCGCAGGTGCAGTATCAGCCCCGGCCGTTGCCGCGGGTGCCTGCGGGCGCAGGTAGAAATCGTCGATCAGAAACCACACGATCACCAGCGACAGGGCGACGATGATGAATCGGTCCAGCTTGCGGCCGGTCTGCGGCGTGATGGACTGGTCGGGGTCGACTTCTTTTTCGCGCTTGATGCCTTCGGGTGTCAGTTCGAAAGCCCAGGCGAAAATCAACGCCGGTACAAAGCCGATCGCCAGCAAAGCGATGACCAGCGTGACTGCCCAATCCGGTAAGCCGATGCGGGGGAAAACGATATCGCTTACCTGGAGCAGCAGCCACGCGGTCACCACGTAACCGATGCCGACGCGGAAGACGTTCCTGCGTTTGAGTTCCTGGAAAAAGCTCATTGGTTCCACTCGGGCTTTTGCAGCTCTTCAGCCACGTCTTTTCGAAGCTGAACGAATTCCTTGTCCAGTTGCGCCAGCTTTGCGGCCACGCGCGGATCGTCGTAGATCGGGCCGTAAAACGACTTGTACAAATGACGCCGGTGCAACCCGAGGTTTCTGGCCAGCGGCCGCTGCAGCCGGACCTCGAGGTAGTGATCGATCGCCTTTTGCGTTTCGCCTTTAATCAGCAGGTCGTCGATAAAGCTGGTCTTTTCGGGATCACGCCAGGGCAGGTGGTTGGCGTCCATGTTGGCGGTCACTTGCAGCCAGCTCTTCTTGCGGGTTGTAAAATCGGCAAATCCGGTCATCAGCTCGATGCTGGCTATTTGCATGGCGAGCCCCTCGAAGTCCCCGGGCAGGGTGGCGTAATCCGCGATTTCCGGTCGCACCGAGACGAGGAAGTCATAGGCCTCCCTGCCCCGGCCGGCATTCAGCATCAAATAGCTGTAGGTGAATAGCGGATAGTTGAACGAATCTCGCCGGTCCGGCTGCTGCCCGCGGATAACGGCCTGCGCCATGGTGATGGCCTCGGCGTATTCCTTCCTGGCCACGGCGCGTTCAATTTCCAGTTTGTGCTGCAGCGGCGAATCGGGCGCCAGCGCACGGACGCGGGCATACCAGCGGTCGCCCTCTTCCGGCAGGTCGAGTTGGTAAAGGTCCTCGGCGATATCCGTGGCGAGTTCGTGGTCCTGCGGATCGACCTCCGTGGCTTTGCGTTCCCAGCTGAGCGCCGCAGGCAGATTGTCGCGGTCCTTTTCGAGTTCAGACATGTAGTTGTAAATGTTCGGATTTTTCGGAGCGAGCTCGAGCGCATGCTGTAAAGACTGGCTGGCCTGATCCAACTCTTTTTGGTCGAGATAGAGCATGCCGAGTTGCGAATAGAGGTTTGCTGCCAGCGGATCGACCAGCAGGCCCGCCTGCAGCACCTCGATGGCCTGCCGGGGTTGTTTGCTGAAAAAATTCAGCAGTTGCGCGACCGCCCCCCTGATGTACGTTTCGGTGGGTATCGAGGGTAGCAGATCACGCAATTCGTCGATGTGCGCCTGAAAGCCCCCGGCGCCCGCGCCAGGCTGCAGTGTCGGTAATTCGGACAACAGTTCGAGGGCGCGCGCCAAGTGATTGTCCGGGTGCTGTTCACGTACCTGGGCGAGCAGCGGCTGGATCCGGGCAGACATTTCCTGCGTCCCGATCAATCCGGTACGGTGTTTCAGCAGGTAGTTGCGGGCCAGCGCCAGGCGCGCGTCGGTAAAATCCGGGTCATGGGCCAGCGCCTGTTTGAATTGGTTTTCGGCCATTTCCAGGCTGCCGTAGGAAAAAATGGCCTGCTGTTCCAGCCCCTTCAGGTAATCGTCGTAAGCGCCCAGGTCATTGGTGGCCACGGCGTGCAGGTTCGCCGCCTGATTGCCAAGCAAGGAGGCGCCGAGCGCCTCGGCCACGTCGGTCGCGATCTCGTCCTGGATGGCGAAGATATCGTCCAGCTTGCGGTCGTAGTGCTGCGACCAGACGTGGAAGCCGTCGTCGGCGCGGATCAGCTGCGCCGTGATACGCACCTTGTCGCCGGCCTTTTGCACGCTGCCTTCGAGCACGTGGGCGACACCGAGCGCCTTGGCGATCGTGGTGATGCTCTCGTTCTTGCCCTTGAAGGCGAACGACGAGGTCCGGGCGGCGACGTGCAGGTCCGGCAACTGCGCCAGCATGTGCAGCAGCGTTTCGGTCAGGCCGTCGGAGAAGTACTCGTTGTTCTTGTCCTGGCTCATGTTGATGAACGGCAGCACCGCGACGGAGGGTACTTTCTCGGCCGCGGCCTTGGCTGCGGCTTGTGCGGCAACTTCGGGTTTAACCGCAGCTGCCTGCTCCGCGGCGGTTTGAACCGGGGGCGGCGCTTGTTTCTCCAGCACGAATTTGTCCAGCAGCAGGTAGGCGACGGCGAGGCCGAGGACGACGATGATCAGGCGGTCGAGCTTGCGCCCGGTCTGTGTCGTGATGGACTGGTTGCGGTCGACGTCCTTTTCGCGCTTGAGGCCCTCGGGCGTCATTTCAAACGCCCAGGCGAAGATCACCGCCATCGGCAGACCGAGCGCGAGCAGTAGCATGATGACCTGCATGACCCAGGCGGGGGCGGCGATGTGTTCCATCACCAGGTCCGCCAGTTGCAGCAGGAACCAGGCCGCCACGCTGTAGGCGATGGCCACGCGGATGACGTTTCTGCGTTTCAGTTCGTTGAAAAAGCTCACGAGGTCACTCCCTTGTACTTGTCCGGCATGGCGTTCCAGGCATCGAGCAGACCGACGTTTTGGAGCAGTTCTGGCCAGCGTGGGTCATCGTGCAAACCACGTAAAGTATAGTCCCCGAGCAAGGATCCGATACCGGGGTCGCGCTGTTCGTAGGCCTTTTGCAGCCACTCGAAAGCCCGTTCCGGTTGTCCGCGCCAGCCATAAGCCTCGGCAATCTGGTAGGCGCCGTATTCGTGGTTCTCTGCGATGAAGGCAGCCAGCTCGGCATCCGAGTCCTGCCGCTTCCCGAGTGAATACAAGGCATTGATTTTCAACCAGTGAGCCCAGAA
Source organism: uncultured Gammaproteobacteria bacterium (assembly GCA_963774415.1). Taxonomy (GTDB): domain Bacteria; phylum Pseudomonadota; class Gammaproteobacteria; order Xanthomonadales; family SZUA-36; genus SZUA-36. The sequence goes on from CAVZEU010000008.1 coordinate 21,727, forward strand.
TTCCATCGGTCCGGAATCGAGTTCGGCCAGCGCCTGGTCGGGATGTCCCTGGCGCAGCTGCAGCCAGCCCAGTGTGGCATGAATGGCAAAGTAGTCCGGGTTGAGCACGTGCAGGCGGCGTGTGAGTTCGAGCGCCTCGGGCAACTGGCCGGCGCTCTCAAGCACGCCACTGAACACGTTCATGATGTTCTGGTTCAGCGGGTCGAGCGCGCTGGCCTGGCGGAAGTAATCGATCGCCCGGTCCAACTGACCGAGGCTCGCCGCCAGGTTGGCGGCCCCCGAAAGCACGACGCTGGACTGGGGCTCGAATTGCAACGCTTTTTGCATGGAGTCGCTGGCGTCGTTCCAGCGCCAGTCATAGGGGCCCTGGATCCGGCTCAGGACGACCCAGCCCGACGCGAGCCCGGGATCGAGTGATACCGACCGCTCCGCCGCCGTGCGGGCCGTGGCCAGGCCGTCTTCGAGCTTCACCCAGCCTTGGCCCGCCTGGAACAGCAGCGCGCGTGACAGACCCGCCCATGCCGGGGCGTAGCCCCGGTCGATGTCGATGGCGCGCTGGAACGCAGCCGCGGATTTCGCGACATTCTCCCGGCTGGTCTGGTTGATCAGGTACTTTCCCTGCAGGTACTGGGCGTATGCGGCCGGATCGGCGACCGTTGCCACCGGCGGCGCTGCACCCAGCAGCTTGACCTTGAGCGCCGCCACCACGGCGGCAGCGATCTCGTCCTGCACCGTGAAGATATTTTCGAGTTTGCGGTCATAGGTTTCGGACCACAGGTGATAACCGTCATCGGCCTTGATCAACTGGGCCGTGATGCGCACCTGGTCTCCGGCTTTGCGCACGCTGCCTTCGAGCACGTGGTTGACACGCAATTGCCGGGCGATGGACTCGATATCACCGCTCTTGCCCTTGAACTGGAACGACGAAGTGCGCGCGGCGACCTTGAGGTTGGGAATCTTGGCCAGCAGGTTCAGCAGTTCCTCGGACAGGCCCTCGGAAAAGTACTCGTTGCCGGCGTCATCGCTCATGTTGACGAAAGGCAGCACCGCGATGGAGTTTTCGGTCTCGGCCGTTGCGACCGAAGTTGACGCGGCGAGGCCGCCTGCGGCCGTTGCGGGAGAGACTCCAGCCTGGCTTGGGCCGGCTACAGGCCCGCTGAACCGGGACTCCCACACGAAATAAGCCAGCGCGACCGTCAGCAGGGCGATGATCGTGTAATTCAGTTTTTGACCGGTGATGTGGGTGATGGATTGTGTACGGTCGACGTCCTTTTCCTTTTTCAACCCTTCCGGGGTCATTTCGAAGGCCCAGGCAAAAACCAGTACCAGCGGGAAGCCGATGGCGAGCAACAGCATGATCACCTGGAAGATCCAGTGGGGCGCTTCGATATTGTTCAGCACCACGTCGGCGAATTGCATGATCAGCCAGGCGACGACCACGTAGGCGATGCCGACGCGGATCACGTTGCGGCGTTTGAGTTCTTCGAAGAAGCTCATGGCCCGACCCCCGGTAACCGATACGCCTCTTCGCGCTGGCGCTGCATGTCTTCTTCCAGGCGGGCAACGAGACGCTTGTAGGCGGGATCGCTCCTGAGGCCGTTGAAAGCGATGTTGCTGGCAAGCGTGGTGCGCCAGCGGAAACGCAAGCCCTTTGCATAGGCCTCATCGAGCTGCCCGAGCGCGCCCTGCCGGTCACCGCGCAGGGCGGCGATCGCGGCCTGGGCCAATGCCCGCTGGGCGGGCAAGAATCGGGGATCCCACGCCTGGAGTTTCCGCTCGGCGATATCGAGCAGCTCTTTTGCCTCGGCGGATGTCGGGTCCTGCAGTTTCAGCAGCGCGGCGATATCGATCGAGAGGAACAGTTTCCGCGGCGAACCGGGGTCCAGGTCCGGCGGTGACAGGAACGCAACCGGGAACTGCCGGCGATAAAAATCGATGGCCCTTTTGACTTCGCCCCGGCTGACGAGGTAGGAAACATATGCGTGCCGCAGTACGACGTCGCTGCTCATGCGGTTATCCAGTTTACGCTCCAACGCGCGCTGTGCCAGGTCGGCCGCCAGGCCGTATTGCTCGCGGTACTGGTAGAGCTCGACGCGCGTGACGATCGGGGTCGGCTGGTCGGCCCCGGTAGCATCGGCCTTCTGCGCCCACTGCTCGGCCTTTTCCGGGTCGCCCAGGGATATCCAGAGGGAAGCGATACCGGCCTTGAGTTCGTAGTCATTGGGATCGAACTGGTTGGCTTTCAGTTGGTAGTCCAGGGCCTTTGCCAGGTTGCCCGACACCTGGTTAGCCATGCCCAGGGCCCAGTAGCGGTTGGGGTTGGCCGGCTGGATTTCCCCGATGCGTTTGGCATAGGCTTCTACGGCCTGGGTCTGGAGCATGAAAGCGTTGGCCGCACACAGGTCCCAGAGCACAGCGACGGAATAGGGGTCGATGCGCTCGGCTTCGTGCAGGTAGTCGAGGCCCTTTTGCAGCTCACTGCCGTAGAAAAGCAGCCGGCCCATGCCGCGCAGGGCTTCGACGTTGCGGGGGTTGCTTCTGAGCGCCAGGTCGAATTCTCGCCGGCCGGCGTCGGTGTCCGTGTCAAATACGTTGGAGAGTACCCTGGCTTCGAGCACGTGCGCGTCGCTGTTGTCCGGTTCGCGTTCGAGCACCTGTTGCAGCAGGGGCCGCGCCTTCGCCTTCGCCTCGGCGTTCGGCACAGCGCCGGTGAAGGCCATGTCGAGCCAGGTCTGCGCCAGTTTCAGCCTGGCCGGGGTATAGCCGGGGTCCTGCCCGAGGGCGGCTTCGAAGGATTTTGCGGCCTGCTTGAGCGAAGCGAAGGTAGTCGTGTTGAGCTGCTGCAGACCGCGCAGGTAGAGGTCATAGGCACCCTGGCCTGTCGTTGTCTGCGCGCTGATCCGCGCCTCGTCTTCACCCAGCAGCGTGACCTTGAGCGCGCTGGCGACCTTGCGGGCGATTTCTTCCTGGATGGCGAAGATATCGTCGAGGTCGCGGTCGTAGGTTTCGGACCACAGGTGATAGCCGTTGCTGGCATTGATCAGCTGGGCCGTGATACGCACCCGGTTGCGCAGCTCGTCCTTGCGCACGCTGCCCTCGAGGATGGATTTGACGTTCAGTTTTTCACCGATCGCGCGCAGGTCCTCGTTTTTGCCCTTGAAGGCGAAAGACGACGTGCGCCCGGCGACCTGCAGTTCCTTGATCTTGGCCAGGACGTTGAGCAGTTCCTCGGTAAGCCCGTCCGAGAAATATCCGTTGCTGGCGTCCTCGCTCATATTGATGAACGGCAGCACGGCGATGGAAGGCGCGCCCGTCGTGCCGTTCTGCGCCGCAACGTTCTGGGCGCCGCCGCCCGCCGGTTTCGGCGCCGGCTTGGTGAACTTGTCCCAGGTCATGTAGCCGAGCGCGACGACGAGTAACGCGATAATCGTGTAATTGAGTTTCTGGCCGGTCTGGTGCGTAATGGAGCGGTTGCGGTCGACCTCCCGCTCGCGCTTGATGCCCTCGGGTGTCAGTTCGAAGGCCCAGGCGAAGATCACGGCGAGCGGGAATCCCAGGATCAGGAAAAAGGCCAGCGCCGAGTTGATCCAATCGGGCAGGTGCAGCGCCGGCGCCAGCGTGTCACCCGCCTGCATGATCAGCCAGGCGACGATGAGGTAGGCGGCGGCGACCTTGAATACGTTGCGGCGTTTGAGTTCGTTGAAAAGGCTCACGGGTGGCGCTCCAGCATGGCCTTGAACTCAGCGGATTCGCGGATGCCCTCGAAGGCGGGGTCGAGCCGGACCTCTGCCAAGGAGGTGTCACTGGGCGGGGACAGCAAGGGCTCCAGCATCGCGACGGCGTCACCGGCGAGACCGGCCAGGGCATAGCAGCGCGCATACTCTTGGCGTCTGGACATTTCCTCCACCGCATCCCGCGGGCTGGCTTCGATCGATCGCTTTATCATTGCCCGGACCTGCCCGGGTTCGCCGAGGATCGCGTACATCCGTGCCCGGGGCAGGTAGAGACGGTAGTCGTCGCCGAGTTGGGCTGCAAGCGTCTTGAGACGCTCCAGGGCCGTGACGGCTGCCTCCCGGGCGGTTCTTTGATCACCCATGAAACGATACAGCTGTGCCTGCAAATCCTCACCCAGCACGATCGACTGCCTGCGGATTTCCCGCTCCTGCGGCCAGTCGGCGGTGGCGACCTCCAGCGCTTCGCGGTAGCGTTCCGCCAGAGTGCGGACGTAGATGTAGGGGTCGTAGAAGTCGATTTCACTGGTATGTTGCGCGCCGAGTGTCAGGGTCATCGCGCGCTCGGTGTCACCGTGTTCCATGAGTTCCAGTTTGGCTTGGACCGTCTTGTACCAGAAGTCATCGGCATCGATGGCGCCGGCCCGTGCGTTCGCAATACTTGCATTCTCGTAATCGTGCAGGTAGAGATAGGTCGTACTGAGCTCCGTCCAATTTAACAGGACCCGCGGGTCCAGACGCAGGGCCTCCCGCATGGCGGCGATGGCGTCCTCCCAGCGGCCGGCGCGCCGCGTGGCCCAGCCTTTCCACATCCAGGCCTCCGCATTGCCGGGCATCAGCGCGATGGCCTTGTCCAGGTATTCGATGGCCTTGGCGTAATCGAGCCGGCCCCAGTAATGGTAAAAACCCTCGGCCATGTAGAGTTCGGGAAAATCCGGGTCGATGGCCCTGGCCTTGTCGATGGCCTGGCGCGCCAGTTCACGGTCGCCGGGGTCGCCGCCATAACTCCAGTAGTTGGTGATGTGCGCCTTGGCCAGACCAATCCAGGCCAGCTTGAAGCCGGGGTCGAGGGCCAGCGCCTCCTTGTACAAATCGATGGCCGTCTGATAGGAAATGCGAGTTTCGCCGAGTGTAAATCGCCGCGCCTGCAAATAGAGTTCGTAGGCATTGACATTGGCCGTCGGTGCCTGGGCGACGCTGGCGGCCTCGTCGTCGGTCAGCTTGGCGTGCAGGGTCTGGGCAATGGCGCGGGCGATTTCCGACTGGATGTCGAAGAGGTTGTCGGTGGTCAGTTGACGGTCGTAAATCTCGGCCCACAGGTGCTTGTCGCTGTCCGCGTTGATCAGTTGCACGTTGATGCGCACCCGGTCACCGGCGCGCTGCACCGAACCTTCCATGATGTCGGAGACCCCCAGTTCGCGGCCAATCTGCTTCAGGTTCTTGACCGTGTTGCGATATTCCATGACCGAGGTGCGCGAGATCACGCTGAAGGCCTTGATCTTCGCCAGTTGCGTCAGCAGGTCATCGTGGATGCCATCGGTAAAGTAGGCGTCTTCCGGTTTGGGGCTGCGGTTGACGAACGGCAGCACGGCAATGGAAAGCTGCTGCTGCGAAGGTTCGGCGGGCGGGCTTGTCGCCTTCCGTGCCGCGACATCAGCCACCGCCGGGGCGGCCGGCGCAGCAACCGCGAGCGGTTCTTTCGTGGCAAACTTGTCATACAGAAGGTAGGCGATCGCCAGCGCCATCAGGACAAATATGACCCGGTTGAGCTTTTTGCCGGTGGTCGAGACGATCGACTGGCTGCGGTCGACGTCCCTTTCACGCTTGACTCCCTCCGGGGTCAGCTCGAAGGCCCAGGCAAAGATCAGCGCCGGGACAAAGCCCACCACCAGGATCACGAGGATCAGCTTGGGCGCCCAGGCCGGCAGCGTGAGCATTTCCGACAGGACGTCGGTCAGTTGCAGCAAAATCCACGTGGTGACCGCGTAGGCGATGCCCACCTTGAAGACATTTCTGCGTTTGAGTTCCTGGATGAAGCTCATTGCCCCACCCACGGCGCGGCGATGCCAGTGAGTGGCAATCGGTTTGCGCACCGGGTGATTGGCCTGATGGCAAAGGGTCTAACCCGTCCGGCAGCCATAGACTGGCCCCGGTCGGTTTCTCCAAGCAGCGACACGTCGTTGTTACCCCCGCGGTAAACGACAGGCAGGTCGTTCCGTCATGCTGAATACAGATCAGATAACCTGCATGTTTTTGTTAATTTAAATTCGTTCTTGCCTCGCCCCTAAATGACATTGGATTCCTGAGTTCCTATGAACGAGAATCACTCACCATCGTTCAATCTTACACAAAACATCGTTAAATTGTCGCTGCCGCTGTTTCCGCCGGGCGGCGAAGGACGACAAATATGTTCGGATCCCTACCTGGCCGGGGACCTCTGCTGCTACTATTGCGCTCCATGAAACACACCCATTCGTTGGCTCTGTTGCTCGGTTTGTTGCTGGTTCAGCCTGCCCACGCCAGGACCCGCCTCGAGCAGATTAATCTGCCTGATGGATTCAGTATAGACATATATGCGAAAAATGTTGCAGGCGCGCGCCAGATGGCGCTCGGGGACAGGGGCACGGTGTTCGTCGGCAGCCGGGATTCAGGAACCGTCTGGGCGGTCGATGACACGAACGGCGATCAGCGGGCGGACCGGGTCAGGGTCGTCGACAGGAACCTGACGCTGCCCACCGGTGTGGCCTTTCACAACGGCGCGCTCTATGTCGGCGCCGTCAATCGCATCCTGCGCTACGACGATATCGAAGACAGGCTGGAACGGCCGCCGGCGCCGGTGGTCGTGACCGACGCGCTGCCCGATAAAAGCTGGCACGGCTTGAAGTACCTGCGTTTCGGGCCGGACGGCGGACTCTACGTCCCGGTCGGCATCCCCTGCAATATCTGTGACCGCCGGGGCTTCGGCCAGATCCGCCGCCTTGACGTCACCAATGGGCACATGGAGGTGTTCGCCCGCGGTGTGCGCAACAGCGTCGGCCTGGCTTTCGATCCGCGGAACGGCGTTTTGTGGTTCACGGATAACGGCCGCGATCGGCTCGGCGACGATATCCCGGCGGATGAACTCAATTATGCACCGCGCGCGGGCATGCATTTCGGTATCCCCTATTGTCACCAGGGCGAATTGCCGGACCCGGAGTTCGGCAAAGGGAAGGACTGCGGCGATTACACGCCGCCGGCGGCCAGGCTCGATGCACACGGAGCCGCACTGGGGCTGGCGTTTTACACCGGCGACATGTTTCCGCCGGCCTACAAGAACCGCCTCTTCATCGCCCAGCACGGTTCCTGGAACCGCAGCGAGAAGATCGGCTACCGGGTGCTGGTGCTCGACGTGAAGCCGGACGGAACGGTGCGCGACCAGAAGGTGTTCGCTTCCGGCTGGCTCCAGGGCGAGCAAGCGTGGGGGCGCCCCAACGACGTGCTGGTCATGCCCGACGGCGCGCTGCTGGTCTCGGACGACAAGGCCGGTGTGATTTACCGGATCAGCTACCGCCGATGACGCTGGTCCAGATTATCGTGCTGGCCCTGGTGCAGGGCCTGACCGAGTTCCTGCCAGTTTCCAGCTCCGCCCACCTGATCCTCGGCGGCAAGCTGTTCGACTGGCCCGACCAGGGTCTCGTCTTCGACGTGGCTGCGCACCTGGGCACCCTGCTGGCGGTGCTGGTCTATTTTCGCAGGGAGCTTTGGCAGATGCTGCTGCCCTGGCTGGCAAAAGACAGGGGCGATAAGGCCTCGCGCCGGCTCGGCCTGATCCTGGTGGTCGCCAGCGTACCGGCGATCGCCGCGGGCGGTCTTTTGCACAGCCTGGTCGAGTCTTCACTGCGTAATATTCGCGTCATCGCCTTCAGCACCCTCGTCTTCGGTCTTCTGCTTTGGTGGGCGGATGCGCGTTGCCGGCGCAACAAGACGATACATGCGATGAACATGAAAGCAGGTGTCCTCATCGGACTGGCGCAGACGCTGGCGCTGGTGCCGGGCACTTCACGCTCGGGTATTACGATCACGGTGGGGCGCATGCTGGGTTTCGACGCGGAGGCCTCGGCGCGCTTTTCGTTCCTGTTGTCGATACCGGTCATCGCGGCTGCCGGGAGCTACGGCATATTGCGGATGATCCTCGACGAGGCGGTCATCAACTGGCACCAATTCACGCTCGCCGTCGCCCTGGCGGCGCTTGCCGGCTGGCTCTGCATTGCCGCGTTCCTGGCCCTGTTGCAGCGTGTCGGCCTGGTGCCGTTCGTGCTCTACCGACTGGCTTTGGCGGTCACGCTGTTGTGGGTGGCCTTTGGCTAGAACTTAAATGACGCACTAAATTGGTGCATTCCATCAATAATTTGAACTAAAATAGTGCAGGCGTGATCGAAATGACATTGAGCGACGGTGTGGCCGTTCCGGAACCGACAAAAAATGTTGCCAAAAATATCAAAACCTTATGGATTGCATCCGCGTTCTCCAATACGGGCATCCGGTGGCATGATTACTGCATGATAAATATGACCCGATTTGGAACCAACTGACAGCAATCAACAGGAAAACGACATGAGTGCAGATAAAGTCCAGAAAATGATCCGCGAGCAGAAAGTTGAATTCGTCGACTTGCGTTTTTGCGATACCGCCGGCAAGGAGCAACACGTGGCTTTGCCGGCCGATCTGGTTGACGACGACTTTTTCGAGGAAGGGAAAATGTTCGACGGCTCTTCCATTTCCGGCTGGAAAGGGATCAACGAATCCGACATGGTGTTGATGCCGGATCCGTCCACCGCGGTCATGGATCCGTTCACGGAGCACAGGACCCTCAATTTGCGTTGCGACGTGCTGGAGCCTGACACGATGGAGGGCTACAACCGTTGCCCGCGTTCACTGGCGAAGCGCGCCGAGGCTTATCTCAAGTCCAGCGGCATCGCCGACACCGCCTATTTCGGACCCGAACCCGAGTTTTTCATTTTCGACAGCGTTCGCTTCGGCAATGATATGCAGTCGACGTTTTACTACATCGACTCCGAAGAAGGCGCCTGGAATACCGGGGCGGACTACGAGGAAGGCAATATCGGCCACCGGCCGCGGGTCAAGGGCGGCTACTTCCCGGTGCCGCCGGTCGACAGCCTCAGCGACATGCGCGCCAGCATCTGTGACGTCTTGAAGAACATGGGTGTGGCCGTCGAAGTCCACCACCACGAGGTGGGTACGGCCGGGCAATGTGAAATCGGCACGAAATTCAATACGCTGACGCGCAAGGCTGACGAGTTGCTGATACTCAAGTACGCCACGCACAACGTGGCTCACGGCAATGACCGCACCGCCACCTTCATGCCCAAGCCGCTGGTGGGTGATAACGGTTCCGGCATGCACGTCCACCAGTCGCTCGCCAAGAATGGCGAGAATATCTTTGCCGGTAACGAATACGGCGGACTTTCGACGACAGCGCTGCATTACATCGGCGGTATTTTCAAGCACGCCAGGGCGATCAACGCCTTCGCCAATGCTTCGACCAACAGCTACAAGCGCCTGGTCCCGGGCTTTGAAGCGCCGGTATTGCTGGCCTATTCGGCTCGCAACCGTTCGGCGTCCATCCGCATCCCGCACGTCAGCAGCCCCAAGGCGCGCCGCATCGAGGTGCGTTTCCCGGACCCGTCCGGCAACGGCTACCTGACCTTCGCGGCCATGTTGATGGCCGGCATCGACGGTATTATCAACAAGGTCGACCCGGGCCCCGCGATGGACAAAGACCTCTACGACCTGCCGCCGGAGGAACTGAAGGACATCCCGACGGTCTGCTCGAGCCTCGTGCAGGCGCTGGAGGAATTGGACGCCGACCGGGAATTCCTGAAGGCGGGCGGGGTTTTCGACGATGATTTGATCGACTCGTATATCAAGCTCAAGATGAACGAGGTGACGCGTCTGCGCATGTCGACGCATCCGGTCGAGTTTGATATGTATTATTCTGTTTAAAGGAACTGTCATCGGGCAGTTCCAGGGAAACCGGCCGACCCTGCCGCCCGGCGGGGTCGCCCCCGTCGGGGTCATCGAAGCCGGTAGGACAATGGAGCCTGGCGATGAAACTGTTCGAGATGAAGACAATCCTATCCGCGTGCCTGCTGCTCGTGGCACTGGTGGCAACCGGTCCTGTCAGCGCGCAGGTGTACAAATCCGTCGACGAAAATGGCACGGTCATCTACAGCGATACGCCGCCGACGAAGGGCGCCAAACCGGCCAAATTACGCCCCATCAGTATCGTGGAGGCACCGGAATACGAAAAGAAAGACGCAGAGCCGAGCAACGAAAAGGCGGCCGGGGACAGCGGGTTTTCGCTGCGGTCGCTGCAGCAAAATTACAAGGATTTTGCAATCATTGCGCCGGAACAGGACGAATCCATCTGGCACCCGCAAGGCCCGATCACGGCCGCCTGGAAGACGCATTACCAACTACAGCCCGGTATGCAGGTCACGATGATCCTGGATGGCCAGAAACAGGCACCGACCACGGCCCAGATCATACCGCTGGGAAAGCTGGACCGGGGCGAACACCACCTGCAGGCGGTATTGACCGATGCCAAGCAACGGCAAATCGCCAGCACCCCGACGGTCACTTTCTACGTTCACCGGCCCAGCATTTTCAGCCCCGCCCGGGCTCGACAGTCGAACGGCGGGGGGTAAGAAGAATACGTGCCGGCGCAACGATGCTTGAAGCCCTTGCCACAGCGGTCGTAGAGCTCGACCGGCAAGGTTGTGTGCAACGGATGAACACGGCAGCCGAGCATTGTCTCGCCACGGCCAGGACCCGTGTTTGCGGCAGTGCGTTCAGCGAGCTCGATGCCGTGCCCGCCGAACTCAATGCTGCGATTGCTGCAACGGCCGCCGACGAACGCAGCCGCCAGCTGCGCGAATGCAGGATGGCCGGCGGCCTGTATGACTGCAACATCCAGCTTTTGCCCGGGCGCCATGTTCTGCTCGAATTCTATGATCTCACCTGGCAACAGGAACAATCCAAGCTGCAGCAGCGCGCGGTGCAGACCGGCATGATGGATCTGCTGCGGCGCAACCTGGGACACGAAATTCGCAACCCCTTGGGCGGTATACGCGGTGCGGCCCAGATGATGGCTGCGGAACTCGGTGGTGATGAGCTCGGCACGCTGGCCGAGCTGATCATGCGTGAGGTCGACCGTATCGATGAATTGCTGGCCAGGTTCGGGCAGCCCGAGTTGGAGATGCGCCGTGTCGACTTGCACCGTGTCATCGCCGAGGCGGCGGAGTTGCTGCGACTCGAGGCCGAAGACAGCGTCGGCATCACGCAGGACTTCGACCCCAGCATTCCGCCCATCAACGGTGATGCTTCGGCCCTGCGGCAATTGTTCATCAACCTGGTGCGCAATGCACACCAGGCCCATGCGACCGAAATCACATTGCGCAGCCGGGTGGAGCACGGTGTCGGTTTGCTCAAGGAAGGCGTCACCAGCGTGGTCAGGCTGGACGTGGAGGACAATGGCGACGGGGTGCCCGAGTCATTGCGCGACCTGCTTTTTCTGCCGCTGGTGACCGGCCGCAGGGACGGCACCGGTCTGGGCCTGGCGCTGGCGCAACAGGCCGCAGCCGCCCACAGTGGATTGCTGACCTACTCACCGTTGCCGCGGGGCAGCCGCTTCACGCTCAAATTGCCGCTGGAGCCCGCCGGTGACTGATAACGCCGTCGAGGTCTGGATCGTCGACGATGACGAAGCCATTCGCTTCGTGCTCGAGCGGGCCCTCAATCGCGCCGGCTACGAAACGCGTTGTTTTACCACCGTGGGCGCCGTCAGCGCGGCGCTGAGGGGCGCCAAGCCAGCCGTCATCATCACCGATATCCGGCTGCCGGACGCGGACGGGTTGAACGTGTTGCAGGTATTGCGGGAGGCGGATATCGAAGTTCCGGTCATCGCCATGACGGCGTTTTCGGATCTTGACCAGGCGGTCTCGGCGTTCCAGTCGGGCGTCTTCGACTACCTGCCCAAACCGTTCGACCTCGACCAGGTCATGGCCGTGGTGGCGCGCGCTTCGGCGGTGACGGTCAAAAAGCCGGTCGGGGAAGCGTCGCTGGACTCGAGCCGGTTGATCGGCGATTCACCGAAAATGCAGGAGGTATTCAGGTCGATAGGCCGCCTGTCGCGTTCGAGCATCAGCGTTCTCTTGACGGGAGAGACCGGCACCGGCAAAGAACTGGTCGCCCGGGCCCTGCACCAGCACAGTCCACGCTCTCGCGGTCCGTTCGTCGCCATCAATACCGCGGCCGTGCCCGCCGAGTTACTGGAATCGGAACTGTTCGGTCACGAGCGGGGTTCCTTTACCGGCGCGCACGCGCAGCGCCCGGGCCGTTTCGAGGAGGCGGCCGGCGGCACGCTGTTCCTGGATGAAATCGGCGACATGCCGCTGCCGTTGCAGACCCGCTTGTTGCGCGTGCTGGCGGAGGGCGACTACTACCGCGTCGGCGGCAAGGACCTGCTCCGCGCGGACGTTCGCATCATCGCCGCAACCCACCAGGACTTGCAGCGGAGAATCGCACAGGGCCATTTTCGCGAAGACCTCTATCATCGGCTGAACGTCATCGGCATCCGGTTGCCGCCGTTGCGCGAACGCGTGGAGGATATTCCGATGTTGGCGCGCCACTTTCTGCGTCTCGCTGCCGCCGAAATGGACCTGGAAGAAAAACACCTGGTGCCCGAGACCATCGAACTGATGCAGCAATCGCCCTGGCCCGGCAACATCCGGCAGTTGCAGAATCTTTGCCAACAGCTCTGCGTCATGGCGCCGGGCGAGATGATCCTGCCGGAGGACCTGCCGCCCGGCCTGAGGGAAGAAGTGGCCGGCGAAATCGGCGAGGACTGGACGGAAGGCCTGCGTCGCTGGGCCAATTTGGCACTGTCACGGGGCCAGCAGGAACTGCTGGGTGAGGCCCGTGGACAATTGGAGCGTACGATCTTCGACTGCGCGCTGAACTATACCGGCGGCAAGCGCGTCGAGGCGGCCCGTTTGCTCGGTTTGGGGCGCAACACGCTGACCCGAAAACTGAAGGAATTCGAAGAAAGCTGAGAATCCGGCGGCGTCGCGGCGGTCAGGCCGGCGGTACCCGCAGCCGGAATGTCACCGGCCCGTCGTTTACCAGGCTGAGCCGCATGTGGGCGCCGAAGCGGCCGCTCTGGACCCCCGGGAGCACCTCCCGCGCCCGTTCCAGCAGGTAATCGAACAGGCGCCGCGCCGCCGCCGGCTCGGCCGCGTGCGCAAAGCTTGGCCGGTTGCCCTTATTGGTATCAGCGGCCAGCGTGAACTGCGATACCAGCATCAGCTCACCACCCGCCTGCCTCAGGTCGAGGTTCATGCGCCCCGCCGCATCGGGAAATATCCTGTACGCCAGGACGCGTTCCAGCAGACGTTCCGCCTGGGTTTCTGTGTCGCCCTTCTCGACCGCCACCAGGGCCATGATACCCGCCCCGATAGCACCGACAACGGCCTCGCCAGAAGAATTTTCGTTAACAACGACACTGGCTTCCGATACCCTTTGTATCAATGCGATCATTTCCAAGCGAACTCGAAACCGTGAAAGATACCGCACAGTTTAACCCGCCTGTTGCACCAGTATCCCGGAAGCTGGTTAAGAACCGGTGCGGCTGGGCGCCGGGCGGGACCGAGAGCCATGGCCGTAGCCATGGCTGGAGAGAAGCCCGATGGGGTTGAAGCGGGCATGATTTCGCCGGAGGGTCGGCAGTGAAAGTACTGTTGGTTCGCGGCTTGATGCGCGTATTCAGCTGGATCGGTCCGCGGGCGGCTGCGGTGATCGCACCGCTTTTGGCCGTGCCGCTGTGGTTGCTGTCCGCCCGCAAGCGGCATGTAACCCGGACCAACCTCGAGTCCGCCTACCCGCATATGGACAGGCGCCAAGTGGGTCGGATAGCGCGTGCCAGCATCGTGCATTACGTTCGCGGCGTGCTGGAAACCGGCATGGTGTGGCACTGGCGGCCGGACAGGCTGCTCCGTTGCTTTGATGAAGCCGTGGGCCTGGAGGTGCTGCAGACGGCCCGCCGCCGCGGCAAGGGACTCATCATCGCGGCGCCGCACTTCGGCGCCTGGGAATTGCTCGGTCAGTACCTGCGGCGGTTGCAGGTCTCGGCCGCGTTGTACAAGCCCGGCAGGCAGCCGGAGATCGAGTCTCTGTTGCTGGAAAAGCGGGCAGGCGAGGGCGGCGTCATGGTGCCGGCCACGCCTGCGGGACTGCGGCAGCTGTACAGGCTGTTGCAGGCGGACGGGGCTGTCATGCTGTTGCCTGACCAGGAGCCCAGTCTCGGCGCCGGCCGTTTCGCCCCGTTTTACGGCATCGAGACCCTGAGCAGCGTGCTGTTGCCGAGACTGGCGCAAAAAACCGGTGCGGCGGTCGTCTGGGCCGTTTGTGAACGGCTGCCGAAGGGCCGCTATCGCGTGCGCCTGTTCCCGGCCTCGACGGATCTTCGCGACACGGACCTTCGCACCGCACTGACGGCCATGAACCGGGACATGGAGCGCTGCATCGAGGTGGACACGCGCCAGTACCTCTGGGCGTACAAGCGCTTCCGGACGCGGCCGCCGGGGGAGCCGCCCTTTTACCGCTCGTTTAGGCACCGCGATAAGCAGCGTCCGTGAGTTTCAATGCAAACCCACGTAGGTAGGGATCACAATATCCGCTGGTCCATTCGCAGCGCCGCCGGATAGTCGCATCCGGGACACGCTCAGGGCGTCCCTGCGCGCTCGGCATCCGTTCCCGACAGATGCACGGTCCCGTATGCGGCTTACCCGGCGCCGCCGCGGGGCTAGTCGCGCCAGAACGCGGGCGTGAACAGCACCAGCAGCGTGAAGATTTCCAGGCGGCCGATCAGCATCGCGAAAGTCAGGATCAGTTTCGCCGGCGCATTCAGGCTGGCGTAGTTCGAGGTCACGTCGCCGAGACCCGGGCCCGTGTTGGTGATACAGGAGGCGGCTGCCGAGAACGCCGTGATGGGTTCCACGCCGAAGCCGTTCAGTGCAATGGTGATCAGGACGAATACCGAGACATACAAAAAGAAGAATCCCCACACCGCATCGATGACGGTCGTCGATGTCTTGCGGCCGCCAACCTTGACCGGAAAGACGGCGTGCGGATGAATCAGTCGCAGGACTTCGCGGATCGCCTGGCGGTACAACAGGATCACTCGCATGACCTTGATGCCGCCGGCGGTGCTGCCGCCGCAACCGCCGATAAAGCCAACGCAAATCATCAGGATCGGCATGAAGCCGGACCAGGCGGCGAAGTTCTCCGTGGTGAAGCCGGTCGTCGTCATCATCGAGACGACGTGAAAGGCGGCGTGCCGGAAAGACTCCGCGATGCTCGAATACGTGCCATGCAGGTACAGGGCGATCGCGACCAGCGTCGATATGCCCAGCAATATGGACACGTAGGCCTTGACCTCGGTATCGAGCAGGTAGGGTTGTGCGCTGGCCTGCCGCCAGGCCAGGAAGTGAATCGCGAAATTGACACCCGCCGCCATCATGAATACGGTGGCGATGGCTTCGAGCGTCGGACTGTGGAACCAGCCAAAACCGGCGTCGTGGGTTGAGTAGCCGCCGGTGGCCAGCGTGCTGAATGCATGCCCGACCGCGTCGAACAACGACATGCCGCCCAGCCAGTAGGACAGCGCGCATAACACCGTGATGCCGGTATAGACCAGGTACAGGGACTTGGCGGTTTCCGTGATCCGCGGGGTCAGCTTGCTGTCCTTGAACGGTCCCGGCGTTTCCGCCCGGTACAACTGCATGCCGCCGATACGCAGCATCGGCAGGATGGCGACCGCCAGAATGACGATACCGAGGCCCCCCAGCCACTGCAGCTGCTGGCGGTAGAACAGCACGCCCCGCGGCAGGCTTTCGATATTGGTCAGGATCGTCGCGCCGGTGGTGGTCAGACCCGACATGGTTTCAAACACGGCGTCCACGTAGGAAATCTGCGGGGCTTTCAGCAACACGAACGGCAGCGCGCCGACCATGGTCACGAAACACCAGCACGCCGCTGTGATGACGAAACCGTCCCGCAAGCGCAACTCTGCCCGCACCTTGCGCACCGGCAGGTAAATGACCATGCCCGCGACAACCAGAATCAATGCGCTGATGACGAATATCTTGAGCGTATGCTCTTGATACCACAGCGAAACCAGGGCGGGCGGTATCATCATCAGGCTGGCTCCCGCCATGATGAAGCCCAGGACTTTCTGCACCGTTGCCGTTCTCATGTCCGCTCCGTCAGACGAAGGTTGCGCTGACCTGGAACAGGCGCTCAACGATATGGATCTTCTTCTTGTCCGGAACGAACAGCAGGACGTGGTCGTTTTCTTCGATGACCGTGTCGTGGTGTGCGATGATGACGTCCTCGCCGCGCACGATGGCGCTGATGGTCGTGTCTTCCGGCAGGTCCAGGTCCTCTACCGCACGGCCGACGACCTTGGAACTGCGCCGGTCGCCCAGCGCGATGGCTTCGATCGCCTCGGCCACGCCCCGCCGCAGCGAATGCACGCGCACGATGCTGCCTTTGCGGATATGGGCCAGCAGCGCACCGATCGTGACCTGTTTCGGCGACACGGCAATGTCGATCGCGCCCGACTCCATCAGGTCGACGTAGGAAGGCCGGTTGATGATCGTGATGACTTTTTTCGCCCCCATGCGTTTGGCCTGCAGGGACGACAGGATATTGGCTTCGTCGTCGTTGGTCAGCACGCAGTAGACGTCCGTGTTCTCGATCGCTTCTTCCCGCAGCAGGTTTTCATCGGCGCAATCGCCGACCAGCACGATGGTCTTGGTGAGTTCCTCGGCGATCGTCTCGGCCCGGTGCGGGTCGCGTTCGATGATTTTCACGTGGTGCTCGCGCTCCAGCCGCTGCGCCAGGTTCTTGCCGATGTTGCCGCCACCGGCCAGTATCACGCGCCGCACCGGGTTGGCCAGCGGCCGCAGTTCTTTCATGACGGAGAGGATATGCCGCTGGGCGGCGAGGAAATAGACCAGGTCGTTTTCCTCGATGACGGTGCTGCCGTCCGGAATCTTCAGTTTGCCCTGCCGATATATGGCGGTCACGCGCGTGTCCGCCTGCGCCGGCAGGTGCTCGCGCAGCGTCGCCAGTTTCTGCCCGACCAAAAGACCGCCGGCCTCGGCCCTGGTCGCCACCAGTTGGGCTTTGTCGTCGGCAAAATTCATGACCTCGAGCGCACCGGGGTACTCGATCAGGTAAGCGATGTATTCGGTCAGCAGCAACTCCGGGCTGATCAGCAGGTCGATCGGCGAATGTTCGCGCTGGAACAGTTCGGGGTGCCCCGTGTATTCGGAGGACCGGACACGCGCCACGCGGGTCGGCACGTTGTACAGCGAATAGGCGATCTGGCACGCGACCATATTGACTTCGTCGGAACTGGTCAGGGCGACGATGAGGTCGGCGTCCTCGATGCCCGCTCTCTCCATGACCCTGGGATGCGAGGCGTGCCCGACGACCCCGCGTATGTCCATCTGGTCCTGCAACTCCTTCAACCGCATCTCGTCGATATCGACAATAGTGATGTCGTTATCTTCATGCGCCAGTGAATTGGCAACGGTGGAACCCACCTGGCCGGCCCCTAGTATGACGATTTTCACTATTTATCCTCGGTGCGTGTAACGGTTCGGGGATTGATGCCGAGCGACCGCAGTTTGCGGTAAAGATGGGTTCTTTCCATGCCGACGGACTCGGACAGCTTACCGACGCTGCCGCCGGCCTTTTTCAATTGGTAGATGAGGTAGTCACGCTCGAACTGCTCGCGCGCCTCGCGCAAGGGCTTGTCGAACAGGCCCTGGCGGTTTTCACCCGATGGCCCTGGCGCGACCCCGCTGCTGCGCATGGCCTGCTCGACTTCCTGCACTGAAACATCGCCTTCACCGCCGAGCACCAGCAGGTGCTGAACCAGGTTACGCAGTTCGCGCACGTTACCGGGCCAATCGTGGTTGCGCATCCGGTTTTGCACGGCAACCGGGAATGACCGGTACGGCAGGTTTTGCTGGTTCGGAAACCAGTCACAATAAAACCTGACGAGGTCCGGGATGTCCTCGGGTCTCTCGCGCAAAGGGGCAATCCTCAGCGGCAGCACGTTGAGACGGAGATAAAGGGCGTCCAGAATCCGGCCCGCGCTCACCAGTTGCTCAACGTTGTCGGCGGCGCTGCTGATGATGCGGCACTCGAGGGGCCGGGGGTTCGTGTCACCGGCAGGTGTGAAATGCCCCGCCGCCAGCACGTCCGCGAGCAGTTGCTGGGTTCGCTCCGCTATTTTCTGCAATTCGGGAATGAACAGCGTCCCTCCCGCGGCGCGCTGCAACACCCCACTGACGGGCGAATCGGCATTCGCTTTGCCGAAAAGATAAGTGGATGCATCGTCGTCCGCCAGGCGGCCGTGGTCCAGTATGAAAAAGTCTTCCGCGGCCCGGGACAGGCGGTGGATGTATCGCGCCAGCATTTCGCGGTCGGTGCCCGGCTCACCGCTGATGAGCACCGGCAGTCGGTGGTTGGCTGCCTGCTTTGCACGGTTGCGCAACAGCTGCATCGCCGGGCTGCCGCCCAATGGTTCGAGCGCCTCGTCAAGGCTTGTCTCGGCAGCCGGGTCGCGGGTTTGCGGCTTGGTTGCCAGGGCCTTGCTGACCGTCGCCAGCAACTTGGCCAGTGACAACGGCTTCTGCACGAAATCGAAAGCACCGAGGCGCGTCGCCTCGACCGCCGTTTCCAACGTGCCGTGGCCGGACATGATAACGACCTGCGAGGCGCGCCCCGGAATGGCGGCCCACTCCTTCAACAGCGAAATGCCGTCGATGTCCGGCATCCAGATGTCCAGCAGGACGAGGTCGGGCTTGAGTTGCGTGTGCGCCAGGCGCGCGCTTTCGCCGTCACCCGCCACGGCCACGCTGTAACCCTCGTCTTCCAGGATTTCCTGAACGAGTTGTCGAATATCGGGCTCGTCGTCAACGACCAGAATCTGCGCTTGCGACATCAGAGACAAGGGCGGCTGTGGTAAGGAAGCAACAGAATACCCCAACCGGCGTTCGAGTCAACACCCACGGTGTGTTTTCGCGCCGCGGCCCCGGGCGGGACCGCGGTCAGGCCTGTTATGCGCCGGCTTTACTCGCGGCTTGGTTGTGTTCTTTCTCGGTCAGGAAACGCAAGATGTCGATCATGGCGTCGAGTGTCGGCACGTCCTTGCTGGCTTCGATCCGGTACTTGCGGTTCACGATCAGCGTCGGGGTACCCTTGACGCCCCATTCCTGCACGTCGCGCTGATCCCTTCGCACCTCGGCATCGACGGCGAAGGAATTGAAGTCGGCGATGAATTCCTTCTTGTCGACCCCAAACGTGCTGTAGAAGTCGGCCAGGTCATCGAGGCTGTGGAATTGCTTGTGCTGTCTCCAGATGGCGTCCATCATCGGCACGTGGCTCATCTCGGCGATGCCCATCATCTCGGCGGTAACATACGCGCGCGCCAGCAGGGCCCAGCTGCGATGACCGAAAGCCACCGGAACGCGGTCGAGCTTGACCCACGCGGGCTTGGTTTTTTTCCAGTTTTGCATGTAGGGCTCGAAATTATCGCAGTGCGGGCAGGCGTAACTGAACACCTCGGTAACCTCCACCGTATCGGAATCGGCCGGTGCGCTCGCCTGCTCGATCCTGAAATAATGCACGCCTTCCTTGTATTTGCCGCCCTGATCGGTTTGTGCACACGCGGCCAGGCTGAAAATAAGCAGCCCCAGGGTAATAAACAGTTTTTTCATCATTCTCGCGTTCCTGCTTGTCACTATGTCCAGTACAGTTTAAAGACCCTGTTACGGCGGGCTTGTTCCCGCCGGTTCATTCAGAGGAGGGGGCGATATCGTGCAAACCCTCGATATAACTGGCAACAGCCTTGATTTCGTCTGCGGTCATCCGCAACGTAACAGCGTCCATGATCTGGCTGCCGCTGTCGTTGGCACCCCAGTTCTGGCCGTCCTTGAAGCGGGTCAGCATGCTCGCGGTGTAGGTGGCGTGCTGCCCCGCGAGCAGCGGGAAACCGGCCAGTGGGATGCCGTCGCCACCGGGACCATGGCAGGCCATGCAGGCCGGCACGTTGGTTTTCGCATTGCCGGTCCGAAACAGCCGTTGACCGGCTTCCAGCAGGGCCTTGTCGGCGACCCCGCGTTTGCGTTTCTGGCTGGAAAAATAAGCTGCCAGGTCGGCGATATCCTGATCACTGAGACCCGTGGCGATACCGGCCATTTCGGGCACCTTCCTGGCGCCGCTCCTGATCAGCTTGATCTGCTTTTCCAGGTAACCGACATGCTGGCCGGAAAGCTTGGGGAAGTTGGGCGCAGCGCTGTTCCCGTCCGCGCCGTGGCAGGCCGCGCACACGGCTGCCTTGGTCTGGCCGGCGGCAGCGTCGCCCGCGGCGAACGCCGGCAATGAGATCAGCAATGACAGACCCAGGGCAATTTGCAAAAAGAACTTCATTTCGTGTTCTCCACGATAATTTCCGGTCAATCAACACATTCGCAGCCTGCTGGACTTGGATTGGCCCGGGCTGAAAACCGCATTTGTCCTGGTCATCCGCCCGGACGCTGCCATGCAAATCCCGGGGAACGGATAACCTGGTTCAAACTGGCTTGCCACCGCCGCGGCCGGCAAGTTCGACAGGCTGCCAACCTGTTATTATCCTGTTTTCACACCGGGCGTGCCAGTGATAACGCCGGAAAAAAATGAGAATCTTCGATGAAAGCCAACCCGTTTCGCACCGCCAGTTATGTTCTGGGGGCCCATAACCTGAAGCAACTGCCCGCCGACAACGGCATCGAGGTTGCGTTCGCAGGTCGCTCCAATGCGGGCAAGTCCAGCGCGATCAACACGCTGACCGGGCAGAAAGCGTTGGCGCGTACCAGCAAAACACCCGGCCGCACCCAACAAATCGTCATTTTCGCGCTCGACGGCGACCGCCGCATCGCCGACCTGCCGGGTTATGGCTATGCCAAAGTGCCGTTAAAGCTCAAGGCCCATTGGCGTCATGTCATGACCCAATATTTCCAAAGGCGCAAATCACTGCGCGCGGTCGTGTTGGTCATGGACATCCGACATCCCATGCGCGAGTTCGACACGCAAATGCTCACCTGGTGCGAGGCGGCGCGGATACCGTGCCACGTTTTACTGAGCAAAGCGGACAAGCTCAACCGCGGTCCGGCGCAGTCGGCGCTGCTGAAGGTTCAGCGTGCCTTGCCGGACAATTGCAGCGCCCAGGTTTTTTCCGCCGCGCGCGGGACCGGCCTTGACGAACTGGTGGCCAAGTTGCGCGATTGGTATGAGTACGATGACAAAGCGCGTTAAAATTGAACCTTGGCCGATACCCATCTCAACAGGATCGATAACATGAGTTTTCCTTCTACCCGCATGCGCCGGATGCGCGCAGACGACTTTTCCCGCCGCATGATGCGCGAAACCGTTTTGACCGCTGACGATTTTATCTGGCCCGTCTTTGTCATCGAGGGCGAGGACCACAGTGAGCCGGTCGCTTCGATGCCCGGCGTGGAACGCCTGACGATAGATCGCCTGGTCGGGCAGGCCGGCGAATGCGTCAGGCTGGGTGTGCCTGCCATCGCCCTGTTCCCGGTCACGCCGCCCGAAGCCAAGAGCGAAGAAGCCGAAGAGGCCTGGAATCCCGATGGCCTGGCGCAGAGGGCGGTACGCGCGCTGAAAAAGGCCCATCCCGGGCTCGGCGTGGTCACCGACGTCGCGCTCGACCCGTTTACCAGCCACGGCCAGGATGGCCTGCTGGACGAGCACGGATACGTCACCAACGACCGCACGGTGGCGGCCCTGGTCAAACAGGCGGTTTCCCATGCCGAAGCCGGCAGCGATATCGTGGCGCCGTCCGACATGATGGATGGGCGTGTCGGCGCCATCCGGGAGGCGCTCGAAGCCGTGGGACACACGAATACGAGGATACTTGCCTATTCGGCCAAGTATGCCTCGTCCTTTTACGGGCCGTTTCGCGACGCGGTCGGTTCGGCCGGCGCCCTGGGCGGCGGCAACAAGTACACCTACCAGATGGACCCGGCCAACTCCGACGAGGCAATTCGGGAGGTGGCGCTGGATATCGACGAGGGCGCGGACATGGTCATGGTCAAACCCGGCTTGCCGTACCTCGATATCGTGCGCCGCGTGAAAGATACCTTCGGCATGCCGACGTTCGTCTACCAGGTTTCCGGCGAGTACGCCATGCTCAGGGCGGCCGGGATCAATGGCTGGCTGGATGAAAGAGCCGTCGTGCTGGAGGCCCTTACCAGCATCAAGCGGGCCGGGGCGGACGGCATCCTGACCTATTTTGCATTGCAGGCAGCCGCATGGCTCGGGGAAGAAGGCCCGGCCGCTTGAAACGTGGGCGGCCGCCGCGCGGTTGCTCGCAAGCGCCGGTCCCATGTCCGGGCTGACCAGGCTGGCATTGTTCGGACGGCCGGTGGCCGCTTCGCCGTCACCCTTCGTACACCGGTCCTTCGCCCGGCAGTTCGGTCTTGAAATCGACTACCGGCTCATCGAAACGGCGGCCGGCGGTCTGCGGCGGGCATTGCTGGACTTTCACCGGCAAGGGGGCGAGGGGTGCAATATAACCGTGCCCCTGAAAGGTGAAGCCTGGCGGATCGCGGAGGCGGCTTCGGAGGAGGCTGAACGCGCGCAAGCCGCCAACACCCTGGTTCGCCGGCGAGGCGGCGGCTGGGCGGCGCACAACACCGATGGCATCGGTCTGGTGGTGGATCTGCGCAACGGTTATGGCGTGAACCTTTCCGGGCAACGGGTGCTGGTGCTGGGCGCGGGCGGTGCCGCCGCGGGCATCCTAGGCAGTTTGCTCAGCGGCGGGGCGGCCGGCGTCACGCTGGTCAATCGCAACCTCGGACGAGCCCGCGAGCTGGCGGCGCGCTTCGCCGCTGCCGGCGCGGTAAGCGTGAGCACCTGGGAGCAGATGCCGGCGCAGGGCGGCTTCGACCTGGTGATCAATGCCACGTCCCTGGGCCATGCGGGCAAGGCGCCGGGCCTGGGCGCGGCCTCCTTCGCGGCCGAATCGCTGTGTTATGACCTGAATTACCTGCGCGCGGCCGAACCGTTACGGCAACTGTGTGAGCGGCTCGGCCAGGCCTACGCCGACGGGATCGGCATGCTGGTGGAACAGGCCGCGGAGAGCTTTTACCTGTGGACGGGCAAAAGGCCGGATACCGGCCCCGTCATCCCGGAAATACGGGGGATGCTGCGGCAGCGCGAGTAGCCCGCCCGTGCGTCCGGCGGCAACGGAAGGGCGGCGGGCATTGGCAACTGGGACCGTACATCCGTCGGGAACGGATGCCGAGCGACCATGGATGGCCAGAACGTGTCCCGGGTGCAATGCCCGTGCCCCGACAAGCGGACGCGCATTACGGAATTCTTACAAGGTCCTGTGAATTCAGGTCCTCGCTTTCGCGGGGAAAGCCGGTATATTGCGAGGTCGGTGGCTGGCTGGTGCGATATGCGGGCTAAGCATCAACACGCGGCAGCGGCTCGGCCAACTGGCCTTCCGCGTCCAGCGGCGGATAGTTGAGACCGTGGCGGTCACAATAATCGGCCAGCACCGGGTGCAGCCACCGGAACCGCTGGTGCGCGAGCGTGGTCTCGTCGAGCCGGCAATGGTCGTACATACCGGCGGCCTGCCGTTGTCTCTGAGCCTCGTAGAGCACCAGCGCGCAGGCGACCGAGACATTGAGGGATTGGGTTACCCCCATCATTGGAATCATGATCTGCCGATCGGCCGCCGCCAGGGTCTCGTCACTGACACCGAACAGCTCCGTGCCCAAAACGAGCGCGGTTGGGCGCGTGTAATCCACTTCACGGTAATCCGCGGCCGCCGCGTCGAGATGCGCGGCCAGCAACTGGAAGCCTCTCGCCCGCAGATGCTCGCGCGCCGCGCCCGCGTTTTCGTGGCTGCTGACGCTGATCCATTTTTCCGCGCCCTGCGACGTTTTCCAGTGGGTGCGCAGGTCATTTCCACCCGGTGCGACGTGGATCTCGTTGACACCGACCGCATCGCAGGTGCGCACGATGGCCGAGAAGTTTCTCGGTTTGTGCAAATTCTCCGCGAACACCGTCAGGTCCGGCTGGCGCCGGGCCAGGACGGCGTCCAGTCGCGCGACGCGCTCAGGCGTCATCGCTTGGATCAGTGCTCGACCGGCGCAGGGATTTCCAGTTGCTGCCCACATTGATGATAGCCTGGCAAAGCAACAGCGCGGGCAACACGAGAATCAAGGATTTGAGCAGGTAGACCAGCGGCAGCCCGCCGGCTTCACGGGAGCCTTCGAAGCTGTGCCAGGCGCTGGCGACATAGGGCCAGCCCATGACGATGAAGAAGAGGCAAAAGGGGATCAAAAATACCAGTGTGCCGACAAGGTCCACCAGCGCTTTTTTGCGCACCGTCATACGCGTGTAGAAAATATCCACGCGCACGTGGCCCTCTTCCTGAAGCGTCCAGGCCGCGGCGATGGAAAACACGAAAACGTGCAAATAGGTCAGCGATTCCTGCAGCCAGATCCAGCCCAGGTTGAAGCCATAACGCAGCACCACGATAACCGTGGTCAGAAACACCATGGCCAGCGTCAGCCAGGCCACCGTACGGCCGCAGAAAGCCACGAAACGGCCCAGGCCGGGTAAAAAGTCATCGTCCCTGGACGGGGACGATGTCACCACTTTTTCACTTTCCAGTATATCGGCTGGACCGGGTTCAGCTTCCTGTCCTGTTCGCGTAACTCGAGCTGACCGTCGCCGTCGGTATCCAGGTAGTAGTAGGGCGGGCCTTTTGCCGGCGTGATTTTAACCATGTAAATGCGGCCGTTCTGCTTATATTCTTCGATGCGTTCGCCTTGCTTTTCCGTGATCGTAACGGTCGGCGCCGGCTCCTCGTTGGGGACCTTGGGCGGAATCGGAGGTATCGGTGGGGGCGCCGCCGGATCCGCGCTTTTCGGTGCATCCGCCGGATTCGCGCTTTTCGGTGTATCCGCCGGATCCGCGCTCTTGGCTGCGTCCTTTTGCGCGAACGCGACCACACCGCACAGCAGCAGCCCGGCAACAGCCAGTATTTTCCACTTGTTATTCATCGGCACGACTCCTTTTCCGTCGATGACCCACGCCTTGCTTCATCAAGACAATACATGTGGTCGGAACACCGGATTTTCCATGCTTCAGCATAGCAGAACCGGTCCGTCCAAGGTAAATTGCAAAGGATCGGGGGAGGTCTCCCGGGCATTCAGGATGTAAGATAATCATTCGTCGCCCGACCGGAACCTGCTCAAATGAACACCGCAAAAACGCTGTATCTCGTCGATGGTTCATCTTACCTTTACCGTGCCTACCACGCACTACCCAACCTGACCAATTCGCACGGCGAGCCCACCGGTGCGCTGCTGGGAGTGGCCAACATGCTGCGGCGCCTCGTCAACACCGCCCAGTCCCGCAATATCGCGGTCGTTTTCGATGCCAAGGGACCGACGTTTCGCCACGAGATGTACGCCGACTACAAGGCCAACCGGCCCCCCATGCCGGCCGAACTGCGGCAGCAGATCGAACCGATCCACGATATCGTCAGGTTGCTTGGCCTGCCCCTGATCGAGGTCCCCGGCGTGGAGGCTGACGACGTGATCGGCACGCTCGCCGCGCAGGCCGCGAAAGCCGGCACCGATTGCGTGATCTCCACCGGCGACAAGGACCTGGCGCAACTCGTGAATGACCACGTCACGCTGGTCGACACGATGAAAGACACGCACATGGACACGGAGGGGGTGAAAGAGAAGTTCGGCGTCGAGCCCGGCCAGATCGTGGATTTTCTCGCCCTGACCGGCGACAAGTCGGACAACATTCCGGGCGTCGAGAAATGCGGTCCGAAAACGGCCGCCAAGTGGCTGAACCAGTGGAACGACCTCGAAGGCGTGATGGAGCATGCGGACGAGGTCAAGGGCAAAATCGGCGAGAACCTTCGCGCGGCGCTGGACGTCCTGCCGCTGTCAAAGGCGCTGGCCACCATCGATACGCGCCTGGACTTGCCGGTTGCCGTCGACGACCTGAAGCAGGAGGAGGTCGAAACCGACGCCCTGAGGGACTTTCTCAGGCGCAACGAATTCAACAGCTGGCTGCAGAACCTCGAAGACACCGCCGATGCGGCGGCAACGCCTGACCCGGATTACACCACCGTGCTCGATAGGGGGCTCTTCGAAACATGGCTGCAGAAGCTCGGGGAGGCGGAGCTGATCGCTTTCGACACCGAGACCACCAGCCTCGATGCGATGCAGGCCCGGCTGGTGGGCATGAGTTTCGCGGTCGAGGCGAACGAAGCCATCTATATTCCGCTGGGGCACGATTACCCGGGAGCGGAGGAACAGCTCGACCTGGAGGCGGTGCTGGAGGCCCTGAGGCCGCTGCTGACCGCGAACAAGCCCCGCAAGGTGGGCCAGCACATCAAATACGACATGAACGTGCTCTCGCGTTACGGCGTCAACGTCCGTGGCGTGGCCTTCGATACGATGCTGGAATCCTATGTCCTCAACAGCACCGGCAGCCGTCATGACATGGATTCGCTGGCGCTGAAGTACCTGGGCCGCAAGACCACCCATTACGAAGACGTCGCCGGCAAGGGTGCCAGGCAGATCACGTTTGACCAGGTTGCCATCGAAGACGCCGGCCACTACGCGGCCGAAGACGCGGACATCACGTTGCGGCTGCACCAGCACCTGTGGCCGAGGCTGGAAGCCGAGCCCTCGTTGGCGCGTATCTACCGCGAATTGGAAATTCCGCTGATACCGGTCCTGGCGCGCATGGAGCAGGCCGGCGTTCTGATCGACGGCGACTTGCTGCAGCGGCAGGGCGAGGAACTGGCAACAAGAATGTCGGAACTGGAACAGGAAGCGTACGCTGCGGCCGGCGAGTCGTTCAACCTGGGCTCGCCCAAACAATTGCAGCAGATCCTGTTCGAAAAGCTGGAATTGCCGGTCGTGCGCAAGACACCCAAGGGTCAGCCGTCCACCGCGGAAGACGTACTGAACGAATTGGCCGGGAAATACGAACTGCCGAAGGTGATCCTCGAGCACCGCTCCATCGCCAAGCTCAAGTCCACCTATACCGACCGGCTGCCGCAACGAATCAACCCGGATACCGGCCGGGTGCATACGTCTTACCACCAGGCGGTAGCGGCCACTGGGAGGCTGTCCTCTTCCGACCCCAATCTGCAGAACATCCCGATCCGCACGCCGCAGGGGCGCAAGATTCGCCAGGCCTTCGTGGCCCCGCCAGGTCACCTGCTGCTGGCCGCGGACTACTCCCAGATCGAGCTGCGGATCATGGCGCATTTGTCCGCTGACGAAGGCCTGCTCAAGGCCTTCCACGACGGCATCGACGTACACAGGGCAACCGCGGGCGAAGTGTTCGGAGCGGACTACGACGAGGTGACAGCGGCGCAGCGGCGTGCCGCCAAAGCCATCAATTTCGGCCTGATGTACGGCATGTCGGCCTTTGGGCTCGCACGCCAATTGGATATCAGCCGGTCGCAGGCCCAGGATTACATGGAAACCTATTTCGCCCGGTACCCCGGCGTCAGGGATTTTATGCAGAAAACCCGCGAGCTGGCGCGGGAGCAAGGTTACATCGAAACGCTGTTCGGCCGCCGCCTCTACCTGCCGGATATCAACGCGGGCAACATGCAGCGACGGCAGGGGGCGGAGCGGGCCGCGATCAATGCGCCGATGCAGGGGACGGCGGCGGATATTATCAAGTTCGCGATGATCAGCGTGGATCAATGGCTGCAATCGGCCAAACCGGGCGCGCGGCTGATCATGCAGGTGCACGACGAACTGGTTCTGGAAGTCGCCGAGGACCAGGTGGAGGCTGTTCGCGAAGGGGTCGTGGAGCGCATGTCGGCCGCCGCCGATCTCGATGTTCCGCTCGTGGTCGACGCCGGCGCGGGGCCGGATTGGGATACCGCGCACTGAACCCGGTTGCCTGCAAAAAAAGAACCCCGCGGACCCAGTCCGCGGGGTCAATCAAGGGTTTCGGCTTGGGGGGGAGAACCGAACCCGTGCCTGTTTTGTGAAAACAGGCAGGCTGTGTAATGAACAACCTGTAACATAAGACCGCTTGCGGCGGTGTTGGTTCATTGAGACCTCGGAACAAACCCGTCTTATTGCGGGCCGGGGCGCGGACCGTTCAGACGCCTCGGGAAAGCCTGCGCGCAAGCCGCCAATGGACGCCTGCAGGGCGTTACGGCTCGTCGAGCCAATCCCTGGCCCGCAGGAATTCAGCGAGCGCGGCTTCGGCCGAGCCCGGCTCCGGCTGGAAGTTGTAACGCCAGTTAACGACCGGCGGCAGCGACATCAGGATCGATTCCGTGCGGCCGCCGGATTGCAGTCCAAACAACGTGCCGCGGTCGTACACCAGGTTGAATTCGACGTAGCGGCCGCGCCGGTAAAGCTGGAATGCTCGTTCGCGTTCACCCCAGGGGGTGTGCCGGCGGCGTTGCACGATCGGCAGGTAGGCATCGATGTAGCTGTCACCGATCGCCCGCATGAACTCGAAACAGCGTTCGAAGCCCCACTCGTTCAAGTCGTCGAAGAACAAACCGCCGACGCCACGCGCTTCGCCGCGGTGCTTGATGTAAAAATACTCGTCACACCAGCGTTTGAAACGCGGATAGACGTCATCGCCAAAGGGTTCGCAGGCAGAACTGGCCGCTTCGTGCCAGTGGATGACGTCTTCCAGGTACGGGTAATACGGTGTCAGGTCATAGCCGCCGCCAAACCACCACAGCGGCTCCGATCCGCGGCGCTCGGTCGTGAAAAAACGCACGTTGGCGTGTGCAGTCGGCACATGGGGGTTGAGCGGGTGGATCACGACGGAGATGCCCAGCGCCTGGAATCCCAGTCCGGCGAGTTCGGGCCGCGCCGCCGTGGCCGAGGGCGGCAGGTGTTCACCCTTAACGTGCGAGAAATTGACGCCGGCCTGTTCAAAAACGGCGCCGCCTTCGAGCACCCGTGTGCGCCCACCGCCGCCCGCTTCACGCGACCACGAATCCTCGCGGAAAAGGGCCTCGCCGTCCTCCTGCTCGAGGGCGCCGCAAAGATCGTCCTGCAGGGCCGACAAGTAGTCGCGAACGCGTTGGGTCGGTGCTGACATCTCAGCCGGGCCTGACGATGTCGCCGCTGGCCAGGTCCCGAATTTCGCTGGGCTTGCGCCCGCCGCCCAGCGCCCCGGCCAGGATGCCGCCCAGGCAATCGCCGAAGTAATCCTCGACTTCGCCGACGCTGCGCGCGGGGGCGGCTGCGCGGTGGTTCGCACTGGTGGATATCAGCGCCGAGCCGAAGGCTTCGCACAGGGCCCGGCAGGTCTCGTGGGCGGTGATCCGCACCGCCACCGTGTCGTGCTCGCCCGCGACCAGGTCGGAAACGCCCGGGCCGCGGGGAAACAGCCAGGTTACCGGGCCGGGCCAGGTCCGCATGGCTTTGGCGCGGGCAGCCGCATCGACATCGCCAAGCCAAGGCTCCAGTTGACGATAGCCGCTCGCGATGAGGACAAAACCGGCGCTTGCCGGTCGCCCTTTCAGCGTCAGCAGTTTGCCGATGGCCGCGTCATTGCGGGGATCGCAACCGAGGCCATAGACCGCCTCGGTCGGGTAGGCGATGACCTCGCCGTTACGCAGTTGCGTGACGGCCCCGGTGATGTCGAGCAGCGATCGGGTCGCCATGTTTCAATTGCTGCTGCGGTTGCCGGAGCCGGGTTTCTTTTTGCCGGTCTTTTTCCGGGAGGTCTTTTTCCGGGAGGTCTTTTTCCGGGTTTTCTTTTTGCCCGTTTTTTTTCTGCCGGCTTTCTTGCCGCGCTTGCGGTCGGGCGCGGCCGCGATCAGTGCTTCGCACTCTTCCCGGGTCAGGCTCTCCGGTTCGCGGTCCTTCGGCAGGCGCGCATTTTTTTTGCCGTCGGTGAGATAGGGCCCGTAGCGGCCTCGCAGGATTTGTATGTCGCTGTCTGTAAAGGTCTTGATGATGCGGTTGGCGTCGAACTCTTTCTTGTCCGCGATGAGTCTCAGCGCGTGTTCCAGTGTGACCTCGAGCGGATCGGCGTCCTTGAGCGAGACGAACTTGTCGCCGTAACGG
This sequence comes from uncultured Gammaproteobacteria bacterium, assembly GCA_963774415.1. GTDB lineage: Bacteria > Pseudomonadota > Gammaproteobacteria > Xanthomonadales > SZUA-36 > SZUA-36. Next base: position 51,707 of record CAVZEU010000008.1, read on the forward strand.
ATGTAAGGGCCAAAACGGCCGATGGCCGCCGACACCTTCTCGCCCTCGTTGGTCGTTCCCAGTTCGCGCGGCAGTTTGAACAGGTCCAGCGCCTCTTCCAGCGTCACGGTCTCGACGCTCTGCCCGGGGAGAAGGCCGGCGAACCTCGGCTTGTCCTCGTCCTCGCGCGTACCGATCTGGGCATAGGGTCCGAAGCGGCCAACGCGCACCGATACCGGCTTGCCTGACTTGGGGTCGGATCCCAGGATGCGTGTGCCCTTGGCTTCACCGGGGTCGACGCTCTCGAGTTTTTGCATCACCCTTTCATGGAAGGGCTGCCAGAAGGAGTCCAGCAGCGGGATCCATTCTTCTTCGCCGCGGCTGATTGCGTCCAGCGCATCCTCCATGCGGGCCGTGAACTCATACTCGATATAGCGGTTGAAATGATTTTCGAGGAACCTTTCGACCACGCGGCCGATGTCGGTGGGAATGAACCGCCTGTTTTCAATTTCAACGTATTGCCGCCTGGCCAGTGTCGACATGATGCTGGCGTAGGTCGACGGCCGGCCGATACCGTATTCTTCCATCGCCTTGACCAGGCTGGCCTCGGAGTATCGCGGCGGCGGTTCGGTGAAGTGCTGTTCCGAGCGGATCCTTTCGAGCGCGAGCGTATCGCCTTCCTGCATGGCGGGCAGACGATTCTCGCCGTTCTTTTCGTTGCCCGCACGCGAGACTTCGTAAACCGTCAGGAACCCGGGAAAGGTCACGACGGAGCCATTGGCCCGGAAAGTGGCGTCCGGGCCGCAGTCGAACTCGACGGCGACGGTATCCAGCCGCGCGGGTGTCATCTGGCTGGCGAGCGTACGTTTCCAGATCAGATCGTAGAGCCGGAACTGGTCGTCGGTCAGGGCGGACTTGATTTTGTCCGGCGCCAGCTGCGCCGAGGTCGGGCGGATGGCCTCGTGGGCTTCCTGGGCATTTTTCGACTTGGTCTTGTAATAATTCGGTTTCTCAGGCACATAATCCGGCCCGAAGCGGTTGCCGATCTGGCGTCGGATATCGGTCAGCGCGTCATTGGCCAATGTCAGCGAATCGGTGCGCATGTAGGTGATCAGGCCCTGCGTTACGCCGTTGATTTCAATACCTTCGTAAAGCGTTTGCGCGGTGCGCATGGTCCGTTGTGCCGAGAACCTGAGCTTACGGTTTGCGTCCTGCTGCAGCGTGGATGTGATGAACGGCGGCGCCGGGCGCCGCTTCCGTTCCTTGCGCGTCACCCGATCGGCTTTCAGGCGGCCGTCCGCGAGCGCCAGCAAGCGGTCGCGTACCTGGGTCGCGCGGGCCTCATCCTGGATGTCGAACTGGCGGAATTTTTCACCTTCCAAGCGGACCAGGCCAGCCGTGAAGGACTCGCCGTCTTTTTCCAGGTCGGCCTCGATGGTCCAGTATTCCTGCGCTTCGAACGCCTCGATCTCACGCTCGCGTTCGACGATCATGCGCAGGGCGGGGCTTTGCACGCGCCCGGCCGAGAGGCCCGGCTTGATCTTCTTCCACAAAAGCGGCGACAGATTGAATCCGACCAGGTGGTCCAATGCGCGCCGTGCCTGTTGCGCGTTGACCAGCGGCATCGACAGCCCGCGAGGATTGGCTACCGCGTGCCGAATGGCGCTCGGTGTGATTTCAGAAAACTCGACCCGGTAAAATGGCTTGTCCCCGGTCAGCTTTTTCTCTTTCAAAAGTTCATAGATATGCCACGAAATGGCCTCGCCCTCGCGGTCGAGGTCGGTTGCCAGGTAGATCGCATCGGCATCACGGGCAGCCTTCAGGATCTTATCCACGTGTTTCCTGCTGCCTTCGTTCAGTTCGTAATGCATCGCAAAACCGTTTTCGGTGTCGACCGCACCGTCGCGCGACGGGAGGTCGCGGATATGGCCATAGGAAGCCAATACCTCGAAGTTATCCCCGAGGTACTTGTTGATGGTTTTCGCCTTGGCGGGCGATTCTACGATCAGAAGGTCTTTTGCCATATCAAGTGTTCAGCAATGCCACGCCGCCTCCCGGGCGGCTGGGCATATGAGTCCAGGCCTCTGGCTCAGTCTTGGTGTTGTGGAATGTTCCCGGCTCCCAACTGCACTATTATTATTAGTGCCGATACTCTTGCGCGGTGTCAAACATCAAATCTTCCATCCAGGCGAAATTGGCTTCCTGGCCGGGTTGATTGAACAACACCATCAATACCACCCATTTCATGTCGTCGAGCGTCACTTCGTCGGTGTCCAGGGCGGTGAGGCGATCAAGGGCGAGTTCGCGCATTTGCGCGTCGACGATACCGATGTTTTCCAGGTACATCAGGAAATCCCGGCATTCGGTGTCCAGCCTGGCCAGTTCGGAATCGACATAAACCCGGATCGGCTGGTCGCTGTGCAGGACCAGTTCGGGCTGGTGCCGCTGCTCGGCCAAACCGTCCAGCCAGTTGAACGCTTTTTCGATTTCACCGTTGGTGAAACCGGCCTGATGGAGGTTCTCTTCCAATGATCCCCGGTCAGGGGCTTCTTCGGGTTCGTCGTAAAAGTAGTTCTCAAAAAGAAACATCAGTACGTCGAGCACGTTTTCTTTCATCATTCAGCCTCTGTGACTAGTGACCGCCAGCCGGGAAACGGGCGTTGCCGGTCGGTTTCCTCCCCGTTCTCTCGGGCACAGCATGGCCGAGACGGGCGCCAGCGTCAATGCATGGTGGGCAAAAAAGTCGGCATATTTCCTGCGCTGTTCACATTCGGGTGCGGAGGTACCTTCCGTGGCCCTGCTTGTGCACCAGCCCCCGTAGTTCCAGCATCAGCAGCATGGATGACACTTCGGCCGCGCTGTGGCCGGAATGTTCAATAATTTCATCGATCGGCTTCGGATCATAACCGAGTACGTCCCAGACGGCCCGGTAGTCAGGGTCATCCAGCAACACCCCGCTTCCGCGGTCGGGATCCGTTCTTGCCACCGGCGCCGGTTCGAGTTGCTGGCTGATCTCGAGCTTCAGTTGTGCCGCCAGCGGCCCCAGTTCCTGCATGATGTCCGCCGTCGTTTCAACCAGGCGTGCGCCTTCGCGGATCAGGCGGTGGCAACCCTTGACCATCGGGTTATGCAATGAGCCCGGCAGCGCAAACACTTCCCGGCCCTGCTCGGCCGCCTTGCGGGCCGTGATCAGGGTGCCGCTGTTGAGACCGGCCTCGACCACCAGCACCGCCAGGCTCAGACCCGAAATGATGCGGTTGCGCAGCGGAAAATGATGCCGCCTTGGCGGCGTGCCAAGAGGGAACTCGGAGACGACGGCACCGTGCCCGGGTATACGCCCCGCCAATTGCCGGCTGCTGGCCGGATAGACAATATCCAGGCCGGTGCCGGTCACGGCGATCGTGTTGCCGCCGGCATCCAGTGCCGCCGCCTGCGCGGCAGCGTCGATACCGCTCGCCATGCCGCTGGTAATGGTCATGCCCTGCCGGCTCAGCGTGGCGGCGAAATCGCGTGCATGGTCCAAGCCGCCCGCGGTTGGATTGCGGCTGCCGATGACGGCGATCTGCGGTTGCCACAGGCAGCCGGGGTCGCCGTCCACGAACAGCGCAGCCGGCGGGTTGTCGATACGCCGCAGCAGCGCCGGGTAAGCGTCGTCGTCCCAGCAGACCAGGTGATGCGCCGGGTCAGCGAGCCAGTTCAGGCCGGATTCGACAAGCGCTTCGTCCGGATGGGAAATGGCCTTGGCCACGGCAGCGGGAAGCCCCGCCCGCGCCAGGCGGCCGCTGTCGGCCGCGGCAACGGCCGCGGCGCTGCCCAGCGCCTCGATGGCGCCGATGATGGATGCACCCCCGGCCGGGAGTGCCTGCATGATGACTAACCAGTCGCGCTGCTTAACGGCAGCTGGTCCCATGTTTCCCCTTTGGGCCAGAGGCCCTCGCTTGTCGGCGAGTGGTTCTAGATCGTATCGTCAGGGTGCTTCAGCACATCATGCTCACGCACGGGGCGTTTGCCGTCCATGACCATCGCGTAGCTGACCTCGTCAAATACACGGAAGACGATGATGTGAGCGCTGTATTCGTCGGGCAGTTTGACCTTGTCGCCATTCCACGTTTTTTGATCCCGGAAGCTGCCCTTGGGGTACTTGACATTGTCACGCACGGTAGCGCCCGGCCGGAATGCCGAAAACACGAGACCGGCTTCCATCTGCTGGTTGCGGCCGGCATTGATGGCGACGATCTGGTAGTGTCCGGCGCCGTAGGTGCTCTGGGTCAGGGCAATGACCTCCAGCCCGTCCGGAATCCGCTCCATCGCGTGCGGTATCATTTGCGGCGGATATTGGTGCGTATCCACAGGCAGCACGAAATCGCCTTGCTTGATTTCGGTGCGGCCGCCCCTTATTTGCAGCGTCGCCGGATCTCCGGTCTTCACGAGCCTGGCCTTGGCGACGTCCCAGTATTCGTAACCCAGCACCGGCGGGTTCATGCGGCGCCAGGAAAGCGGTCCATTCCAAATCGTGTCCGGATACTCGAGATCGTCGGCGAGGTGCTCGCCGTACTTGTGGTTCAGGGCCCGCTTCATGACACCGTTGTCGTCATAGTAGATGTGCTTCAGGCGCACCACTTCAAACTCGTCGCCGACCTGTCCGTCCAGCCCGCGTACGTAGGTCAGGTCTTCGCGGGTCGACATCATGCGGTTGCTCTCATTGGCGACCACGTACGGCAGGTCTTTGACCTGCCCGGGCAAAAAGACGCGCACGTTGTTGACGAAATTCTTGATTGCATCCCATTCGATGGGCGGGACCGCTTCTTTGGGCTGTCGACGGACCTGCGGCGACAAACGCTCGGCTTGCCGGTTCACCTGCAGCTGTGGTTTGCCGTTGATGTAAACCAGGGAAAGTCGATCCCCGGGGTAGATCAGGTGCGGGTTCTTGATTTGCGGATTTGCCTGCCATATGGCGGGCCATTGCCACGGTTTCTCCAGAAATTTCCCGGAGATATCCCACAGCGTATCTCCCTTCACGACGACATATTCGTCTGGGTGATCGGGCCGCACGGACACGTCCTGTGCGATGGCGGCTCCTGCGATAATTGTCACCAGGATCAAGTGAATAATTTTCTTAATCACGTTCCTTTCCCCATGTAGTTGGCATCCAGCCCTCATGACCCGTTCGGCCATTATTCTTTAGTGGCGAACACGGTTCGTCATTGGCTATCATAATTCCTGCGGTGAAAAAGTTCACCTAAATTATTTATCAGACACGAAAGCATATGGCAAAACTGAACATTTTGGAATTTCCTGACCCGCGTCTCAGAAAGGTGGCGCAAGCGGTTGAAGATTATGACCCTGCGCTCGGAAAACTGGTCGCCGATATGTTGGAAACGATGTACGCGGCCCGCGGCATCGGGCTGGCCGCGACCCAGGTGGACGTCCACCAACGGCTGCTGGTTCTGGATGTCAGCGAAGAGCAGAATCAGCCGCGGGTATACGTCAATCCCGAGATCATCGAGGAAACGGGCAGCGAGACCTGCGAGGAAGGCTGCCTGTCGGTGCCGGGTATTTATGCCAACGTCAAGCGCGCGGAACAGGTCACGGTCCGGGCCCGGGATAGCGAGGGAAATGTTTTTGAAGAGCGACTCGACGGCTTGCACGCCGTGTGTCTGCAACACGAGATGGATCACCTGGTGGGGCGCCTGTTCGTCGATTACCTGTCACCGCTAAAGCGCAATATGGTACTGAAAAAGCTGGAAAAACAGCGGCGCACATCGCAGCAGGAAACTGCCGGTCACGTGGTGATCTGAGCGATGGGGCCTGCTAACGCCACGGTCTTCGGTCCAGCCCGGCGTGCAGACGCGTCCGGCCGGTGCCAGGATCCGGGATACTGATGCAATATGCGGGCTGACCCGCCATTGCGTGTGCTGTTTGCAGGCACTCCGGAATTCGCGCTGCCGCCGCTCCAGGGCCTGCTGGACGAGGCGTGCGACGTCATTGGCGTCCTGACACAGCCCGACCGCCCGGCGGGCCGCGGCAGGCAACTCAAGCCAAGCCCGGTCAAACGGCTGGCGCTGGAGCGGGGACTGGCCGTGTTTCAGCCGCAAACGCTCCGGGGCGGCGCCCTGACGGACGAAATCACCGGCCTCGAACCGGACCTCATGGTCGTGGTGGCCTACGGCCTGATGATCCCGGCGGAGGTACTGTCGATACCGCGGCTGGGCTGCTGGAACATCCATGCTTCGCTGCTGCCGCGCTGGCGCGGCGCGGCGCCGATCCAGCGCGCCATCGAGGCGGGTGACCGTGAGACGGGCGTGTGTGTCATGCGGATGGAAGCGAGCCTGGATACCGGTCCGCTCTTGCATTGCCTGAAGACTCCAATCGGTCCGCAGGATACCGCTGCGACGCTGCACGACCGGCTCGCGGCGCTGGGGGCGCGAGCGCTTCGGTTTTGCCTGCGCCGTGCGGCCGCCGGCCGGTTGGGCGAGCCGCGGCCGCAGAACGATGCCGAAGCGGTTTACGCACCCAAGCTCAGCAAGGATGAAGCGCGGCTCGATTTTTCGCGGCCGGCGCGGGTGCTTGAACGGCAAGTCCGTGCGTTCAATCCGTGGCCGGTGGCCTGGTGCGAACTCGACGGCCAGCGTTTGCGCATCTGGCAGGCGGCCGTGGACAGTTCCGGCGTCGATTGCAGGCCCGGGCAGGTGATCACCGGCAGCGGCAGGCTGAGCGTGGGGACCGCGGACGGGGTCCTGGAGATCCGGGAACTGCAACGGGCGGGCGGCAGACGCATGCCGGTGGAGGAATTCCTGCGCGCACGTGACGCCGGCCCGGGTTGAGCCCGGTGGCTGCAAGGTCGCCGGAGAATCCGAGAATCGCCGCCGCCAGGGCGGTCTCGGAGGTACTCGACGCCGGCGCCAGCCTGGCCGATTCCCGCTCACTTGCGCAAGTCGGTAGCAGCCGCGACGCGGCGCTGGCTCGGCACCTCGCTTACGAAGTGCTGCGCTGGCTGACGGCCCTGCAATGGCTGGCTGCCGAGCTTCTGCTGAAACCGCTGAAAAAGCGCGACCGCGATATCGGTTACTTGCTGCTGGTGGGATTGCAGCAACTCTGGCACGACCGGACGGCCAGCCACGCAGCCGTCAATGAAACCGCTGAATGCGCGCGCTTGCTGGGAAAATCCTGGGCGGTGCCTTTGCTCAATGCCGTGTTGCGGCGTTTTCAGCGCGAGGAGACCGTTCTGCTGGAAAGACTGCAGCACGAGGAGGCGCGTTTTGCCCATCCGCGCTGGTTGCTGCAGGAACTGCGCGAGGATTGGCCCGGGGAATGGCAGGACATCGTCAGCGCCAATAACCGGCAGGCACCCTTGTGGTTGCGGGTCAACCGCCGGCGCACCGATCGCGAGGCCTTCGCCGCGGTGCTCACGGAGGCGGGGTTCCAGGTTGCTGTTCACGCGTTCGCCGCCGATGCCGTCAGCATTACGCCGGCGGTCGCGGTTGAAAAGATCCCGGGTTTCGCCCAGGGCTGGTTTGCGGTGCAGGACCCGGCCGCGCAATTGGCGCGTGACATCGTCAATCCGCAGCCCGGCGAAAAAATCCTGGACGCCTGCGCGGCGCCCGGGGGCAAGGCGGCGCATTTGCTGGAAAGCTGCCCGCGGATCGAGCTGACCATGTTGGACAGGCAACCGCTACGGCTGCAACAGGTGCAGCAGAATATGGAGCGCCTGGGTCTCGAGGCCAGAACCGTGGTTGCAGACGCGGCAGAGCCCGGCAGTTGGTGGAACGGTGAGAAATTCGACAAAATCCTGCTCGATGCGCCCTGCAGCGCCAGCGGCGTTATCCGCCGGCACCCGGAGATCAAATGGCTGCGAACGCCCGGCCAGGTCGACGCCGTGACGCAGCTGCAGGCGAAGCTGCTGCGCGCCTTGTGGCCGTTGTTGCGCACAAACGGTGTGCTTGTGTATGCAACCTGTTCTATATTGAAGCGGGAAAACGGCACGCAGATTCGGCGCTTTTGCGAAGCCCATACCGATGCGAGCCCCGGGACAATCAAGGCTGCTTGGGGCCAAGCGCTGCCGGTTGGGCGCCAGATCATGCCGGACGAAGCGCGGATGGATGGTTTTTTTTATGCGGTTTTGCGCAAGATCGGCAGTCCTTAGGCACGGCGCCATCAGCATTGCCGTCGTGCTGGCGCTGCTGGCGGGCTGCCGCCAGGAAGCCGTTGGTCATGGGATCAGGATCATGCAAATTGCCATCCACCAGGGCTACCGTGCCCTGGACGTGCGCTTGGCCGAGCAACTGGAGCTGAGCCAGAAGGCGCGCGAGGCACTGCGAAATGGCGTTACCTTGACGTTCAAGCTGGAGTTGGAATTGCACAGCGGCAAGAACCTGATTGCGATCAAACGTGTCGGCAGGCTGTTTCAACTCCGGTACCTGCCGCTGAGCCAGCGCTACCAGTTGGTATCCGGGGTCCCGCCGACATTGAAAACTTATTCGCGCCTGCGCTACGCGGTGGCGCAACTCGACACGCTGGATGTGAAGTTTCCGAGCGGGCCGCTGCCGCCGGGAGACTACGAATTGCGCGCGCGCATCAGGCTCGATCAGAGTCGTTTGCCGGCGCCGATGCAGTTGCCGGCCTGGTTTTCCGCACAATGGCGTCATGATTCGGGGTGGTCGGTATGGCCCTTCACCGTAGACGCTTAAGGGGGCTCCTGCTGAAAGTGCTGCCGGCGCTGACGGCGCTGGCCGTGTTGCTGGTATCGCTGGTACTGGTCAGCAACGTGCAGCAGGACGGCAATGACATCAGCCGGCAATACGTGTGGGTGCTGGTACTGACCATCTCGGCGCTGCTGGTGTTGCTGGTGGCGATCGGCCACAGCGTCGTTACGCTGGCGCGGAAGGTCCGCGCGCAATCGCCGGGCGCCCTGTTGTCGGCCCGGTGGGTGGCGTATTTTCTGGTCCTGTCGCTGCCGCCGGCGTTGATCGTCTACGGTTTCTCGGCTTATTTCCTGACCCATACGGTCGACAGCTGGTTCGACGTCGGCGTCGAAAATGCGCTGGCGGACTCGTTACAGCTTGGCCAGCAGTTTCTCGAGAACCGTACCCTGGAAGTGCGCAACCAGGTACGCAGGATGGGTCGTGAAATCGGCAATCCCGGCGACGACACCGACCAGCTTCGCCGCACGTTGCTGCAGCAGGTCAGCGCCTCCGGACCATTGGAACTCTCAATCTTCAGGACCGATGGCAGCCTGATCGCCAGCGCCAACATCAACCTGCTCGCCGATTTGCCGCAGCGGCCCAGTGACTACGCCCTGCTGCAGGCCGTCGAGCAGGGTGAGTACGCGGCGGCCGAACCGGTTTCCAACGGCGTCTTGCGCATTCGCGTGATCGAGCGCCTGCCTTCCGTTGCGCCCGGCTCGGAGGGCTACCTGTTGCAGGCGATTTATCCGTTGCCGGAGGACATCACGACGCTCGCCGGAGAAATCGAAGGCGAATACCATCATTATCAAAATATCAGCTATTTGCGCAGTGCACTGAAGAAGAGCTTCATCCTGATTCTTTCCCTGGTGCTGTTGCTGACCGTGCTGATGGCCATTCTGGCCGCACTCAAGGCGGCGCGCAGGCTCGTGACACCGATATCCAACCTGGCCCTGGCGACGCGGGAAGTCGCGGCCGGCGACCTTTCGCAAGCAGTCGAGGGCGGGACCCGGGACGAACTGGGATTTCTGGTGCAGTCGTTTAACGACATGACAGCGGCGCTGAACGAGGCCAGCGACGCGGCGGAGCGCAGCCGGGCGCAGTTGCAGTCGCAAAGCGAGTACCTGCAAACCGTGCTGGGCAGCCTGACGGCGGGTGTGCTGACGCTGGACAACGCGCAAAGGATCGTGACCGCCAATGCCGCTGCCGAGCAGATACTGGGTTTGCCGGCGCAGTTTCTCGCCGGACACACGATGGCGGAACTGGTTGAAACCGCGCCCTTCCTGGCGCCTCTGGCCGACCTGATCGGCCACTTCAAGGACCGCGGACCCAGCGAGTGGCAACGGGAGATACAGCTGCAACCGGGCGAACACGTGAGCGGGGGCAACCTGGTATTGCTGGTCCGCGGTTCCAACCTGGGGGAGGCGCTTTCGCAGCACGGCGGCTCGGTTGTCGTATTCGACGACGTGACCATACTCAACCAGGCTCAGCGCCAGGCAGCCTGGGCGGAAGTGGCTCAGCGCCTCGCGCACGAGGTCAAGAACCCGTTGACGCCGATCCGTCTGGCGGCCGAGCGCTTGCACCTGAAGCTGATGGACAAGCTGCAGGGCAAGGACGCCGAGGTCCTGGCGGGTGCGACCGGAACCATCATTTCACAGGTCGACGCCTTGCGTTCGCTGGTCGACGCCTTTGGCGATTATGCGAGCGAGCCGAGACTGGAGCGCAAGCCGTTGCGGCTCGACGAACTCATCCGGGATGTCGTTTCGCTCTACCAACAGGGCGATCAAAGGGTGCAATTTCAACTGGACCTGCTGCCGGGACCCGAGGGCTTCAGCGCGGATGCCGGGCAGATCCGGCAGTTGCTGCACAACCTGATTCGCAATGCCAGCGAAGCAGCGGGGGAAGGCGTGCCGGCCCAGGTGCGAATCCAAACCCGCGTACTGGAGCAGGGCGGGCGCCGGTGGCTGCAAATGGAAGTCCGCGACCGGGGACCGGGTTACCCGGAGGCCGTGCTTGCCAAGCCATTTGAACCCTACGTGACGTTCAAGCGCGGCGGCAGCGGCCTGGGTTTGGCGATCTGCCGCAAGATCGCAGTGGATCATGACGGCCGCATCAGCATCGACAATCCTGCGGAGGGCGGCGCCCGCACCACGGTCAGGCTGCCGCTGTAATTGATCACTGCACCAGCATCTTTATGCCTACGACCAGCAGGAAAGCCGCAAAAACCCGCCTGGCCGTCTGCGAGCGGCTGCGGTGGATGGCGGCAACGCCCAGCGGAGCCCCGAGCACGCTGAACAGGGCAACGCCGGCCAGGGCCTGCAGGTGCACGTAACCCAGCGTCGGAACACCGCCGGCGGCATTTCCCAGCAGGACAAAGCCGAACGTGCCGGCCACGGCGATCGGATAGCCGCAGGCCGCCGCCGTTGCGATGGCGTTGCGGGCTTTCAGACCGTGCCACAACTGCCAGGGGACCGTCATACTGCCGCCGCCTATGCCCAGCAGGCTCGAGACCATGCCGATGCCGAAGCCGATGCCGCCGGTCGCCACCGGACCGGGTAACGGCCGGTCGCTCACGCCTGCGGAGCCACGCAGCAGACGCAGGCCGATCAGCACGGCAAAGCCGCCGAAAACCCGGCCGAGCGTGCTGCTGTCCAGGTGATCGGCGATGATGGCGCCGGCCACCGCTCCGGCCAGCAGCCCGGGAAGCAGTCGCCGAACCAGCGGCCAGTCAATGGCGCGGCGGCGGTGATGCGAGAGTATGGAACTCAACGAGGAAAAGAGCATGCTGGCCAGGGACGTCGCCACCGCCATGTGCACCGCGACCGCAGCGGTTTGCGGGTCGCGGCTGAACAGCAAACTCAGTACCGGGACGAGTACGATGCCGCCGCCGATGCCCAGGTAGCCGGCGAGGAAACCGCTGGCGAGACCCGTCAGGGCGTATTCCATCCATATCATGTGCGTCGCAGCCTGTTACTAATTACCGATTCGGCTTGCCGCCCCGTCCGCATTTGAATAAATTAGCACTATCGATGATGCAGTTCGCGTACAGAGCCGTGGTGCAGCTTAGCATTTTGCTGGGACTGAGCTGTGCCTTTTACACGCAGGCAAGCGTCGCGGGGAAGCCGGCTGAAAAACCGCTCGAGAGCTTCAGGCTCGCCTGGGAATCGGCCCGGCGCGGCGACCGCGAAGAATTCCGGCGGCTCAAACCCGGCTTGCGCGGTTACATTCTCTACCCCTACCTGCAATACGAGGATTATCGCGAACGCCGGGCCCGCGTGCCGGTGGACGAGATGACGGCATTTCTGCATGACCACCGCGACTGGGCCTTCACCCGGGGGCTGCGCGCCGCCTGGCTGAGGTCACTGGCGGCAACAGGCCGTTGGCGCGACCTGGTCGCGAACTCCGAGGGTATGCGCGACACGACGCTGCGGTGCCAGCGCGCCCGCGGCCGGATCATCACCGGGCAGACCGACGGCCTGCTGGACGAAGCCCAGGCGCTGTGGCTGGCGGGCAAATCGCAGCCCAGGGACTGCGATCCGGTATTTAGCTGGCTGATCGACCAGGGCGGCATATCGGCCAACCTGGCGTGGGAGCGCATTCGCCTGGCCATGCTGGCCGGCAACGCCTCTCTGGTGAAATATCTCGAGCGCTTCATACCCGAGGGCCAGCGGCACTGGCTCAATGGCTGGCTCAGGCTCAGGCACAGGGAATTCGCGTTGATGGACCAGCTCGACAGCTGGCAGGACAATGCCGTGACCCGCATGATCAGCGCCGTTGCCTTGGAGCGGCTCGCGCGCCGCGACGCTGACCGCGCCGCGCGGGAGTTCGCGCGGCTGGATGCCCATTTTCACTGGGACAAGCGGCGGCGCTCGGCACTGTTGCGGGGCATCGCCCTGCATTCCGCCGTCGACCTGGGAGACCACACGAGCGATTACATGCAGCGTGTGCCGGTCGAGGACCGCGATTCGACCCTGCTCGAATGGTGGGCCCGGTTTTTGCTGGGAAAAGAAGACTGGACGCAGGTGGCGGCCGTGATCCGCTCGATGCCGGACGACACGCGCGGCGATGAGCGCTGGCGCTATTGGCTGGCACAGGCAGAAATCCGCAGCGGCCGGGCCGGTCCGAAGGCAGCCGGTCTGGCAGCGTTGGCCAGGGAGGCCAACTATTACGGTTTCCTGGCAGCGGACGAACTCGATCAGCCGTACAACATCTGCCCGCTGACACCGGAAGTGGACGCCGCCGGCGTCGAGGCGCTGGCGCGGCGCGAGGATTTCGCCCGCGCGCTCGAACTGAGGAAGGCCGGGCTGGAGAACTGGGCCGTGCGGGAGTGGGAGATGGCGGTTCGGCGGCTGCCGTCCCCGGAACTCAAAACGGCGGCCGCGCTGGCGCAGCGTGAGGGCTGGGTCGACCGGGTCATCCATGCGTTGGGCAACAGCGGCGATCAGCGCTTCTACGCATGGCGTTTCCCCTTGTTGTGGCAGCATGAAATCACCCACTACGCAGCCCTCAACCAGCTTGACCCGGCGTGGGTTTACGGCACGATTCGCTCCGAGAGCGCGATGCTCGCCACGGCGCGCTCGGCGGCCAACGCGCTCGGGCTGATGCAGGTGACGCCGGGCACCGGTCGCCGGGTGTCGAAGAAATACGGCCTCAGCTGGCATGGCAGCAAACAATTGAAGACGGTCGAGGGTAACCTGTCGGTCGGGGCGGCCTTCATGGGCGAGTTGTTGCGCGACTACCAGCGCAACCCGGTGCTGGTGTCCGGCGCCTACAATGCCGGCCCCCGCGCGGTGGACCGCTGGCTCAAGGAACGCCCGCAGGGTGAAGCGGCTATCTGGATCGAAACCCTGCCCTACTTTGAAACCCGCGACTACATTCCCCGCGTGCTGGCGTTCACGACCCTTTACGACTGGCGTCTCGGTGGCGACATCAAGCGGATTTCCGCCAGAATGCCGGGTATCGATTCCGGTAAGATACGAGTCAGTGGCAGGGCCAGCGTGGTCTGCCGGGACGAAAACGGCCGTGGATGAGGAAACAACATGCGAATCGTACTCGTAGGTGCCAGCGGCTTTCTGGGCCGCTACCTGCTGTACGCGCTGACGGGTGAAGGACACCGTTGCGTGGTGCTGACCCGCGCGCCGCAGCGCCGCAGCCAGGCGCGGCTGTTGCCGGGGGTGGAACTGGTCCAGGCGGACGTGCACGACCCGGTGCCGCTGGCGGCGCAGGTTCGCGGGGCCGACGCAGTCGTGAATATGGCGGGCATTTTGAACGAAGCCGGTCATGACGGTGCGGGCTTTCACAAGGTTCACGTCGGCATTACCGAAGCGGTGATCGCGGCCTGCCGCGAGACCGGCGTGCAGCGCGTGCTTCACGTCAGTGCGCTCGGGGCAGGGCAAGGCGAAAGCCACTACCTCAAAACCAAGGGTGAGGCCGAAGCGCTGCTCGGAGCCGCCGCGGACCTTCACGTCAGCATATTCCGGCCGTCGGTCATTTTCGCCAGGGGCGACGATTTCTTCACCCGGTTTGCCGCCATGGTGAAACTCCTGCCGCTGTTGCCGTTGGCCTGTCCTGACGCCCGCCTGCAGCCGGTATACGCCGGTGATATCGCGGCCGCGATGACGGCGGCCCTGGAGGACCCCGACACCTGGGGTAAACGATTCGAACTGGGCGGCCCGCTTTGCTACACCCTGAAAGAACTGGTGCAATGGACGGCGCGGGTCACCGATCAGCGCTGCCTCGTCGTCGGTTTACCCGACTGGCTGTCCGCCATGCAGGCGTTTGTCATGGAGTGGGTTCCGGGCAAGCCCTTTTCCATCGACAATTACAAGTCCCTGCAAACCGACAATACGGTCCGCGAGAACGGTTTTGCCTATTTCGGGATACAGCCGCGGGGCATCGATGCCGTGGTCCCGGAATACCTGCGGGGTTCTTTGCGCCAGCGCCGCTTGCAGTCCCTGCGCCGCCAGGCGCGGCGCTGATCCCGCCCGGGCCGGTTGGCGGGTGTTATGAAAACCTACCTGGTCGGAGGCGCGGTGCGGGACGCCCTGCTGGGTGTCGAAGCGCCCGAGCGCGATTGGGTGGTGGTGGGCAGTTCACCGGAGGAGATGCAGGCCGCCGGCTACAAGCAGGTCGGCGCCAACTTTCCGGTGTTCCTGCACCCGGAAAACGGCGACGAGTACGCACTGGCCCGGACCGAGAAAAAGCAGGGCCATGGTTATCACGGTTTCAAGGTGGATTTTCATCCGGGGGTGACGCTGGAAGAGGACCTGGAACGGCGCGACCTGACCATCAACGCCGTGGCCCGGGCGGAAGACGGCAGCCTGATCGACCCGTTCGGCGGCCAAGCCGATATTGAAAACAGGCTGTTGCGGCATGTCTCGCCCGCCTTCGTGGAAGACCCGCTGAGAGTCCTGCGCGTGGCCCGTTTCGCGGCCCGCTTCGCGCACCTGGGCTTCAGCGTGCACCCTTCGACGCTTGCCCTGATGCGGGAGATCACGCGGTCGGGCGAGTTGCGGCACCTTGCCCCGGAGCGCTGCTGGCGTGAAATCGAGCGAGCCATGGGCACGGATACCCCGTCGGCGTTCGTCAGCGTGCTGCGCGAATGCGATGCGCTCGCCGAATTGCTGCCGGAAGTGGATGCGTTGTTCGGCGTTCCGCAGCAGCAAAAATATCACCCGGAGATCGATACCGGCGAGCACCTGCTGCTGGCGCTGGACGTGGCGGCCGAACTCGCGCGCGGCTCGGCCGCGGTCGTTTTCGCCGTGCTCCTGCACGACCTGGGCAAGGGCTTGACCGCAGCCGCGGCACTGCCGGCCCACGTCGGTCACGAAGCGGCCGGTTTGCCGCTCGTCGACCGGATTTGTGAGCGCTTCAGGGTGCCGAAAGCCGTATCGAGGCTGGCGCGCAGCGTGTGCCGCTCACACCTGAAGTGCCACCGTATCATGGAGGCCAGGCCGGCCACCGTGATGCGTTTGCTGGAAAGCCTGGACGTGTTCCGCGACAGCAGCGTGCTGGCGGATTTCGTGACGGCTTGCGAAGCCGATTGGCGCGGGCGCAAGGGTCATCGGCAGCGACCGTATCCACAGGCGAAATTTCTGCTGGATGCCGGCCGCGCGGCCATGGCCGTAAAAAGCCGGGACCTCGACCTCGAAGGCGCCCGCGGGCCGGAGGTTGGGGCGCGCCTGCGGCAGGCGCGGATCCGGGCGATCGCGGCGCTTTGACCCGCGCCAGGCGGGCTAAAGCCGGTGCCGCAGGTCCGACAGGGAGAACCCGCGAAGCGCCCCCGCCAGGCCGCGGCTCAGCGCCATCACCTGGAAACGCTCACCCATCTCCGCGGGCAGGGTCAGGCGGCGAACTTCGTTGTTTCTCGACAGCCGCTCCGCGGGTTCCAGCGCCTGGAAATCGGCGATGACCTGCTCCAGCCCGCAACCCAGCAGGAACATTGTCTGCGTGGTGTAACCGCTGACATCGAGTGCGCACTTGTCGGCGGCTTGCGCCAGTGCGGTGAAGTCGACCGAGGCGCTGATATCGGTCAGCCCCGGCCATTGAAACGGGTCGCCGTGGGCACGGTGCCGATAATGACAAATCAGCGTACCGTCACGGCGCCGCGGCAGGTAGTACTCGCGGCGCGGATAGCCGTAATCGATGAACAGCGCGGCGCCGCGCTCCAGCTGGCCGCTGACCGCCTGCAGCCACTCCGGCAGGTACAGGTTGATTTCAGATCGATAACCGTTCGGCAGTGAGGGCCTGAAAGCACCGAGCACGTCTTCCACCCGGTCCTTGAGCGGCGCCGGAAATGGCCGCTTTTGCCAGTGGAACCCGTCCTCGCCAAATCCGACCAGCAGTTGGGTGACGCCGTTTTCCTCGATGTGGAAGCGTTCAAACGTCAGTGCGTCGATCACCTCGTTGGCCAGGAACACCCCCCGCCAGCCCCGGGCGGGCGGGGTGTCCAGCCAGCGGATTCTTTCCATCCACGCCGGCACCGCCGCGGCCAGCGTCTCTTTTTGTACCTGCCGCAGGTAGGCGCTGCGTTCGAGGATGCTGTACCTGAGCGGCGGGTGTTGCGGGTCCAGCGCTTGCAGCAGGTCGGCGGCCAGCACGCCGCTGCCGGCGCCCGCCTCGACGATTTCATAGGCGCCGAGCATGCCGCCGATTTCGGCCACCTGGCAGGCCAGGCAACGGGCGAAGACGTTACCCAGTTGCGGCGCGGTGACGAAATCACCGCCTGCGCCGAATTTTTTCAGCCCCGCGCTGTAATAACCGTGGGCCGGCTCATACAGCGCCATCTCCATGTATTCCGAAAACGGCAGGGGGCCTTCGCGTTGGATCCTTGCCTCGATCAGGGCGCTCAGACCGGCGCTGACGGACTTGAGCTCCTGGCTGGGTTGGGGCAGGATGGCACGGGAATCAGCGGGGCACATGAATGCTAGTTTTATCGAGTGAAACCATAATGTCCAGAAGCACCGGGACGTCGCCGCATGCGCACTAGGGTTGCCTTGATCACGGGGGCTGCACACCGCATCGGCGCCTGTATAGCGCAAACACTGCACGCGCGCGGTTGCGACGTGATCCTGCATTACTGCCAGAGCAGGGACGCGGTGCTCGAATTGCAGGCAGGCCTGAACGCCGCGCGGGCGGACAGCGCCAGCATCGTCGCGGCCGACCTGCGCGACGGCGATGCCGTGCGGCGGCTCGCGGAGACGGTCAAACGGCAAACCGCGCACCTGGACCTGCTGGTCAATAACGCTTCGCGGTTTTTTCCGACCGTTGTCGGTGAAACGACACCGCAGCAGTGGCTCGACCTGATGGCCAGCAATCTGCGCGGCCCGTACTTCCTGACCCAGGCCTTGCTGGCCGAACTGAGCAACGCGCGGGGCTGCGTGATCAACCTGCTGGACGTGCACGCGAGCCGGCCGCTGCGCGGGCACGCGGTCTATTGCATCGCCAAGGCGGGGCTGCAGATGATGACGCTGGCGCTGGCCAGGGACCTGGGGCCGCACATAAGGGTCAACGGCGTCGCCCCCGGCGCGATACTCTGGCCGGAGCAGGGCTATTCAGCGGCGGCGCAGGAGAAGATCCTCGGCAATACGGTACTCGAGCGCATCGGTGAGCCCGCCGACATCGCCTCGGCCATCGTCTATCTCGGGCTCGAGGCACCATACGTCACCGGCCAGGTGCTGGCCGTCGACGGCGGCCGCAGCCTGAACATTTGACCGCAACTTCCACGGCGCCGCCGGTAGACCGCATTCGGGACATGCTCGAGCCTTCCCTGGGCGCGCGGCATCCGTTCCCGACGGATGCACGGTCCCGCCTGCAGCTTCCGGCGCCACCGCCACGGCGCCGCCGGTAGACCGCATTCGGGACATGCTCGAGCCTTCCCTGGGCGCGCGGCATCCGTTCCCGACGGATGCACGGTCCCGCCTGCAGCTTCCGGCGCCACCGCCACGGCGCCGCCGGCAGACCGCGTTCGGGACCTGTTCGAGCCCTTCCTGGGCGCGGCATCCCTCGCCGGCGGATGCACGCTCCCGCCTGCGGCTTGCTTATTGAAATTCAGGCAGTAGCCGCAGGCAGGCCTCGTCGAGGCCCGAGGCTTGCCAGATTTCGGCCATCGTTTTTTTTTCCGTGGGGTGCGCCAGTTCGGGGTCGAGGTCGGCCAGCGGCTTGAGCACGTGTGCGAACTTCAGGATCTCCGCACGTGGAATCTCGAGCAGCGGTGAATGCAGTACGAGGTCGTCGTAGAGAAGGATGTCGATGTCGAGCGTCCGGTCCGAGAACTTGGGGACATCGCGGCGGCGCTCGTAGCGGTCTTCCAGCTTGCGCAGGTAGACGCGCAGTTGCAGCGGGGTCATGCCGGTTTCGACGCACGCCACCAGGTTGATGAAATCCGCGCCGTCGAAGCCGACCGCCGTACTGGCGTAAACCGGGGACAGGCGCACGCCGGCGAAATCGCTGCGCAGGCAGTCGATCGCGCTGCGGATATTCTCTTCCGCGTTGAGGTTAGACCCCAGACCGAGCCAGGCCCTGCTCACGGCTCCAGTTTCCCGCGCTCGATGATGACGCCGACGGCGCTGGAACCCCGCACGGCGCCGGGCTTGCTGAGCTTGAGCCGGAGCCAGCGGACCGGGAACTCGTCCAGTACAATGCGGGCGCAGTGTTCGGCCAGGGCTTCGACCAATTGGTAATCGCTGGCTTCGACGAACTGTATCAGGCGCTTGGAGACGGCTTTGTAGTCGAGCGTGTCGGCGATCGCGTCGGTGGCGGCCGCGCGCTCGGTCGAGTACGCCATTTGCAGATCGAGGCTGACCGTCTGGGTGATTTCCCGTTCCCAGTCGAAAACGCCGATAACGGTCTGGATACGAAGGTCCTCGATAAACACCATGTCTGGCGCATTGGAGTGCGGCGTCATGCGGTCGGGGCCTCTAGTGGGGGTAACTGGTCCAGGGGCCAGCGCGCGCGAGCCTCCAGGCCGGGGCCGCTGGATTGGCCGGCCAGTAATCGCTGGCAGCCGGCGAAGGCGATCATCGCGCCGTTGTCGGTACAGAACTCGAGACGCGGGTAGGCCACCTTCCAGCCGTGTTTGCGACCGGCTCTTTTCAGGGTTTCGCGCAATGACAGGTTGGCCCCGACACCGCCGGCCACCACCAGTTGCCGGGCCCGCGTCTGCTGCATCGCGCGCCGGCACTTGAGCGCCAGCGTGTCGACGACGGCTTGCTGGAAGCCCGCGGCGATGTCGGCGCGCGTGGCATCCCCCTGGTCGCTTTCGGACCAGAGCCTGCGGGTGTGGGTTTTCAGACCGCTGAAGCTGAAGTCGAGCCCGGGGCGATCGGTCATGGGCCGGGGGAAAGAAAACCGTCCCGGATCGCCCTTTTCGGCCAACGCCGCCAGCGCCGGGCCGCCGGGATAAGCCAGGCCCATCAGCTTGGCGGTTTTGTCAAAAGCCTCGCCAGCGGCGTCATCCAGTGTCTCCCCAAGGATGCGGTAGTGGCCGATCGCGCGGACTTCGACCAGCATCGTATGGCCGCCGGAGACCAGCAGCGCCACGAACGGGTATTCCGGCGGTTCCGCTTCGAGCATGGGGGCGAGCAAATGTCCTTCCATGTGATGCACTGCAATGGCCGGCTTGCCCAGG
Source organism: uncultured Gammaproteobacteria bacterium (assembly GCA_963774415.1). Lineage (GTDB taxonomy): Bacteria > Pseudomonadota > Gammaproteobacteria > Xanthomonadales > SZUA-36 > SZUA-36. The sequence continues at coordinate 71,495 of CAVZEU010000008.1, forward strand.
GCCATGGCGATGCTGCGCCCGGTCGCGGTGCCGACCAGGAGGGCGCCGATCAGGCCGGGACCCGCCGTATAGGCGACCGCGCCGATCGCCTCCCGCTCCAGCCCGGCCGTTGCCAGGCACTGGTTGATCAGCGGCAGCAGTTTGCGGACGTGGTCGCGGGATGCGATTTCCGGCACCACACCGCCGTATTCGGCATGAATTTCAACCTGGCTGAACAGCGCGTGCGCCAGTAAGCCGGCATGGTTGTCATACAGCGCCACGCCGGTTTCGTCGCAGGATGTTTCGATGCCGAGCACGATCATGGTTCGGGTCCGCCGCTCCGGTTTGAATGGCGATTGTAAATCATGCCGGCCCAATCTGCCGCAAGCGCCCGCGGCAGCGCCCGCGGGCGCCGGTGGTCGCGTACGGCCGCGTCTGGGGTAACATGGTATGCAGATTTCCTCGGGGAGAGACCGTGAGTTCGCTGGGTATCGTTGCATCGGGACACATCGAGACCTCCAGGGCGGCACAGGCGCTGCTGGAGGCGGGCGGCAATGCTTTCGATGCTGCGCTGGGCGCCATGTGCGCGGCTTGCGTGTGCGAACCGATGCTGGCGAGTCTTGGCGGGGGCGGCTTTTTGCTGGCCCAGAAAAATGGGCAGGCCGCCCGCGTATTCGATTTTTTCGTACAGGCGCCCTCGGCGGCAACGGCCGCTATGGATTTTTACCCGATCCAGGCCGACTTCGGCACGGCCACCCAGGAATTTCACATCGGCATGGCATCGATCGCGGTGCCGGGCGTGGTTGCCGGCCTGTTCGCCGTCCATTCGACCCATTGCCGGCTGCCGCTGGCGGAAATATTCAAACCGGCGATAGCGCTCGCTCGCGAGGGCGTCGAGGTCAATGCCCTGCAAAGGTACATCAGCGAGATCCTGCGGCCGATCATCGAGGCGCGGCCTTCGGCGCTGGCATTGTCCTCGCCCGCCGGCGGCCCGGAACGGCTTGCCAGGGTGGGTGAGCGCATCAGCAATCCGGCACTGGCGGACACGTTCGAAGCGCTGGCCTGCCACGGCCCGGATTGGTTCTATGCCGGCGAACCGGGCCAGCAACTGGTCAGGGACTGCCGCCGCGGAGGCGGCCTGATTACCGCCGCAGACCTGGTCAATTACCGCGTCAAGCTGCGGAATCCCGTCACGGTCAGCTCGCATGGCGCGAGCATCGCCTGCAACAGCCCGCCGTCGCCCGGTGGCACCTTGATCGCTTTCGCGCTGTCACTGCTCGACCGCCTCGGCGCAGGTTCGTTTCCGTGGGGCAGCCGCCGGCACGCGATGGCCCTGGCGCGTGTCATCCAGGCGTCCAGCCTGGTGCGCGAGGGCCGTGGTTTCGCCAGCGGCCTGAGCGCGTCGGGCGCCGCGCAGATCCTGAGCGCCGAGAACCTCGACGCCTGGCGGCGGACACTGGCCCGGGGCGGCATGGCGACGCGTGGTACGACCCACCTGAGCGTGGCGGATGCCGCAGGCAACCTGGCCAGCCTGACGCTGTCCAATGGCGAAGGCTCGGCCTACGTATTGCCCCAAAGCGGGATCATGTTGAACAACATGCTCGGGGAAGAAGACCTCAACCCGGCGGGCTTTCACCGCGTGCCGGCCGGCGAGCGGCTGGCCTCGATGATGACGCCCGCGGTGGTCACCTTCGCCGACGGTGCGCAATTGGCGCTCGGCTCCGGCGGCTCCAACCGGATTCGGAGCGCCATCCTGCAGGTGCTGGTGAACATGCTGGATTACGGCATGGACCTGGGGCAGGCCGTTGCCGCGCCGCGTCTGCACCTCGAAGGCGCTCAACTGAGTATCGAAAGCGGCTACTCCGCGGCTGCGCTGGGCGCGCTGGAGAGTGCCTGGCCCGGGCTGCAGCAATGGCCGGATGCCAACCTGTTCTTTGGCGGCGTACACGCGGTCGAACGCCTCGCCAACGGCGAGTTCCGCGCTGCCGGCGACCCGCGCCGCGGCGGCGCCACCGCGACCGCCGTTGGCTGAATAGCGCCTGCCAGGGCCCTGCAAGGCGCCGGACCGGGTGTTGCAACTAGCTCGGGGCTGACTGCCCTCCCCGGCAAAACGGGCAAATACTTTTTGCAAGCCCCCGGCGTAAAAGGTTAAAATATCTGGCTACGTCCATATCAGTAAATTTGAAAACACGGAGGCACAATGCCCAGCGTAAAAGTTCGCGAGAACGAACCATTTGAATATGCACTGCGGCGCTTTAAGCGCTCGTGCGAGAAGGCCGGCGTATTGGCGGAAACCCGTCGCCGGGAATATTACGAAAAACCGACCCAGGAGCGTAAACGCAAGGCTGCCGCGGCGGTCAAGCGCAATCTGCGCCGCCTGGCGAGGGAAAATGTTCGCCGTACCCGCCTTTACTGAACATACAAGGCCCCGCAACGGGGCCGGAATGCGTCCATGTCACTCAAGCAGCAAATTCAGGACGACGTCAAATCCGCCATGCGCGAACGAGCGCAAAAACGTCTCGGCACACTGCGCCTGATAACCGCTGCGATCAAGCAAATCGAAGTCGACAAGCGTGTCGAACTGGATGACTCGGCGGTATTGACCGTACTCGACAAGATGGCCAAGCAACGGCGCGAGTCCCTGCAGCAATACGAGGACGCCGGCCGCGAAGACCTGGCCGCGCAGGAAAGATTCGAACTGGAATTGATCAGCGGCTATTTGCCCGAGGCGCTGAGCGAGGCCGAAGTGGCCAGGCTGATCGAGCAGGCCATCGCGGAAACGGGCGCCGAGAGCATGCGCGACATGGGCGCCGTCATGAACCGGCTCAGAGGGGATGTGCAGGGCCGTGCTGATATGAAAGCCGTCAGCAGCGCCGTCAAGGCTCGACTTGGCGCCTGACATGTCCGCGGCTAAACGGCCGGACCACAAGCAGTCGACGCCCGCCGGGGCCACGCAGATACCATGAGCGGCCGCATACCCGATTCCTTCATCGAGGAGTTGCTGGCACGTTCTGACATCGTTGAATGCATTGAGCGGCGGGTGCCGCTCAAGCGCGCGGGCAGCGAATTCCAGGCCTGTTGCCCGTTCCACAGCGAGAAAACACCGTCGTTCACGGTCAGTCCGAAGAAACAGTTCTATCACTGCTTCGGCTGCGGCGCGCATGGCTCGGCGATCGGGTTCCTGATGCAATACGAAGGCCTGGAGTTTCAGGACGCCGTGGCCGAACTGGCGCACTCGGCAGGGTTGCAGGTGCCGCAATCGGGCCAGCCGCAGAAACGCCCCGATACCGGTTGCTACGAGTTGCTGGATGCCTGCAGCCGCTATTACTGCGAACAACTGGCCCACAACGCCACCGCGCGCAGCTACCTCGAAGGCCGCGGCCTCTCCGACGAGGTCATCAGGGACTTCAGTATCGGCTACGCGCCGGATGCGTGGGATGCGCTGATCCGGCACTTCGGCGGCGAGCGCCGCAAGCTGGACCTGTTGCAGCGGGCCGGAATGCTCAGCAGCGGCAAAAAGGGCAGCTACGACAAGTTCCGTCACCGCATCATGTTCCCGATCCATGACCGCCGCGGCCGCGTCATTGCGTTTGGCGGCCGCGCCCTGGCGGACGACGGACCCAAGTACCTGAACTCACCCGAAACCGAGTTGTACCACAAGGGCCGCGAATTGTACGGCCTGTACCTTGCACGGCAGCGCAAGGGGCGGTTGGACCAGATCATCGTCGTCGAAGGCTACATGGACGTGGTCGCACTGGCCCAGTTCGGCTTGCGCAATGCCGTCGCCACCTCGGGCACGGCCACCACGCCGATGCAGGTCGAAATGCTGTTTCGCGCCAGCGACACCGTGGTGTTCTGTTTCGACGGTGACGAGGCCGGGCGCAAGGCTGCCTGGCGCGCCCTCGAAGCGACGCTGCCGAAGCTGCGGGAGGGTTACCAGGCGAGGTTCCTGTTCCTGCCCGAGGGCGAGGACCCGGACAGCATGGTGCGCAAGCACGGACGCGATGAATTTGAGCGGCGAGTGGCCGCGGCCAGCGGTTTGTCCGAGTTTTTTTTCGAGCATTTCAAAGCGGACACGAGCAGCCTCGACGGGCGGGCGAAGCTGGTCGAGCAGGCCTTGCCCTACATCGAGAAAGTTCCCGCGGGCGTGTTCCGGGACATGCTGCGGGAAAAGCTCGAAACAATCGCGCAGCACCGCCTGCAGGGCCCCGTTGCCGCTCCGGCCGCGGCCAGGGCCGGCCAGCGGGGCAAGCCGCTCCACCAGCGAACCCCCATCCGCACGGCGCTGGCCTACCTGGTGCAGGACCCCTCCCTGGTGAAAAATGTCGCCGCCGTCGAAGACCTGGACGGTCTCGGCAACGATGACCTGGGCGGGCTGGAAATCTTTGTCGAGATCGTTGATTTCTGCCGCCGGCGCCCTAATATCACAACCGCGCAGTTGCTGGAGCTCTGGCACGGGCACCCTGCCGTTGAACATTTGCAGAAATTGGCTGTCTGGCTCTTGCCCGGAGAAGAGGAACAGCAGGTTCAGGAGTTCGTCGATGCCGTCAACCGTATTCGCCTGCAATGCGTCGACATCAAGCTGTCGCGGGTGACGAACGTCATCGCCCAGCAGGATGAATACAGGGCGTTGCAAAGCCGCCGTCAGGACTTGAAAACGCAGCTTGAAAGCAGCTGATCCCGGTTCTGGGCCAGACTCCGCATCCAGGGTCGCCGGAGTGATTTTGATGGACTATAGTTAGTTAACCCGAAGCAAATATTTATGAATCAAAATCAACAATCGCAATTGAAGGACTTGATCACCAAGGGCAAGGACCAGGGGTTCCTGACCTATGCCCAGGTTAACGATCATCTGCCCGACGATATCGTCGATCCGGACCAGATCGAAGACATCATCAACATGATCAACGATATGGGCATATCCGTGCACGAAAAGGCGCCGGACGCGGACTCGCTGCTGTTGAACGACGATGCGACGACCGACACCGATGACGACACGGCGGCCGAAGAGGCGGCCGCGGCCCTGGCGGCGGTGGAGACGGAGATCGGGCGCACCACCGACCCGGTGCGCATGTATATGCGCGAAATGGGTACGGTCGAATTGCTGACCCGCGAGGGCGAGATCGTCATCGCCAAGCGCATCGAGTCCGGGCTGCGGCAGGTGCACAAGGCCCTGGCGCGGTTCCCCGCCACCCATGCCACCCTGCTGGAAGCGTACGTCCTCTACCAGGAAGGCAAACAGCGTCTGGCCGAGCTGATGCTGGATTTCATCGACCCCAACGCGCCGGAAGAGCCGATTCCGGTGGCGAAAAAGCCCGCCGACGTGCAAAAGAAGGAAGAGCCCGCCGACGAGGAAGACACCGACACCGACGAGGATGACGAGGACGAAGATGACGAGGACGAGGATGACGACGACGCCGAAGAGGATGAACAGGCTACCCTCGGCCCCGACCCTGAGGAAGTCCACGCGCATTTTGACCGTCTCGGCAAGCTGCACGCCAGCTTTATCAAGCTGACGGACAAGCACGGTCCCGGACACGCCAAGGCCCAGGAACACCTGGACGAGATGGCCGAGATGTTCAGCCGGCTCAAGCTGCCGGCCAAGATGGTCGATTACCTGGTCGACCGTTTGCGCTTCGCCGTTTCGCAGGTGCGGGAACACGAGCGTGCGATCATGCAATTGGTCGTGCGGCAGGCAAAAATGCCGAAGACCGTATTCATCAAGAGCTTCAATGACAACGAGGCCGATCTGGAGTGGCTGCCCTCACTGCTCAAGGGCAAGCAGAAGTGGACCGCTCAGCTCGCAGACTACCAGGACGAGGTGCGCGAGATACAGGTCAGGCTGGGCCGCAGCGAAGTCGCCAACCGCATCAGTATCGCGGAGCTCAAGGACATCAACCGCAGCATGTCGATTGGTGAAGCCAAGGCCCGGCGTGCGAAAAAGGAGATGGTCGAGGCGAACCTGAGGCTGGTGATATCGATCGCGAAGAAATACACCAATCGCGGCTTGCAGTTCCTCGATCTCATCCAGGAGGGCAACATCGGGCTGATGAAGGCGGTGGACAAATTCGAGTACCGCCGCGGCTACAAGTTTTCGACCTACGCCACCTGGTGGATTCGCCAGGCCATCACGCGTTCGATCGCGGACCAGGCGCGCACGATCCGGATCCCGGTGCACATGATCGAGACGATCAACAAGCTTAATCGCATCTCGCGCCAGATGCTGCAGGAAAAAGGGCGCGAACCGACGCCGGAAGAGCTCTCGATACGCATGGAAATGCCCGAGGACAAGGTCCGCAAGGTGCTGAAGATCGCGAAGGAGCCGATCTCGATGGAAACGCCCATCGGCGATGACGAGGATTCACACCTGGGTGATTTTATCGAGGACGCGAACATCGCGTCCCCGGTGGAGTCCGCCACCGGCACCGGCCTGACCGGTACCGTACAGGGTGTACTTTCCGGCTTGACGCCGCGCGAGGCCAAGGTTCTGCGCATGCGTTTCGGTATCGATATGAATACCGATCACACGCTGGAAGAGGTGGGCAAGCAGTTCGACGTGACGCGCGAGCGCATCCGGCAGATCGAAGCCAAGGCGCTGCGCAAACTGCGTCATCCGACCCGCTCCGAACAACTGCGCAGCTTCCTCGACCTCGACTGAGCGGCGCCGGGCCGTCCCGCGCGAGCCTCCCGGGCCTTGCGGAGCGCGTGCACCGTGAGCATGGAAGTCCCGGGTTCCGCTATTCGCGGCCCCGGGCTGACATCATTCAGGAGGAAATGCGGCCCTGCTCGCCGAGCGTTTCCCACAGGGCGCACAGATAGCGGTAAAACCTCGTGGCCATGGCCAGCAGCCGGGCATCGGCACCCGCCGCGGCCGCGGGCTCATCCACGTCCAGGCCCCATTCCACGTTCAGCGCGGCGTAATCCATCAATTGCAGACCGCGGGCGGCGTATTCCCAGTCCACGAGATACAGGCGCTCGCGGCTGCCGACGAAATTGGCCACCACCGGATCGTGGTGACACGGGCCCCAGCCGAGGTCGCTCGTTAGCAAGGTCTCGAGCACCCTCTGCATTTCCCGGCGCTGCCGCGCCGGGGCTGGGACCGGCATGCCCGCGCCCAGGATCATCTGCCAGTAGGTTTTCACGTGCGCGCGATAATCGATGGCCGGCAGCCTGGCTTCCATTCGGTGGCAGCGCTGCAGCAAATCGAGGGCGCGCGCGCCGAGTAGCGGGTCGTCCTGCGGGCGGGCGGGCAGCTCGCCATCGATAAATTCGCTGAGCAAGATCCCGTTTTCAGTATCCGCGAACAGCAGGGGCGGTGCGATGCCGCTATCGCTTGCGCTGCGCCAGGCCACGACTTCGGCGTCGCGCCCCCCGCCCGGCAACAGGTCGCCGCCGGCATTGAGCCGCAGCACCAGCGGGCGGCCATCGGCCTCGAGCAGGTAGTTGCGGTTGCTGCGCCCGCCCGCCAGTGGCCTGACGACGCGGGGCCTGGTGCGCAGCCCGAGGCCCCATTGGCGCCAGTTGTCGATCGCTGTTTGCGGCCCCGTCATTTCAAACCGCCGCTGCTTGCGCGTCGCCGAGATAGTGCCGGCGCCAGCTGTAATAACCGGCAATGGCGATAATCACGTAGGCGGCGAACAGCAGCGCCGTCAGGGTCAGGCCGCGCTCGACGTAAAGATAGGCGGACACCGCGTCGATGACGATCCAGTAGATCCAGTTCTGCAGGTACTTGCGCGCGACAAGGTACGTCGTGATGACGCTGGCCCAGGTGGTAAAGGAATCGACGTAGGGCCAGGCCTCGGTGGTGTATCGTTGCAGCAGCACGCCGGACACCGCGCTCAACGACAGGGTCGCCGCGATCACCGCGCCCTGTTGCCGCGCCGTCATCGACCTGATCGCAAGCGGCCGCGGTTCGCTGCCGTTCCCTCCCCGTGTCCACTCGTACCAGCCGTAGAAGGCCATCAGCATATAGTAAAAATTCAGCACCGAATCCATCAGCAGGTTGACGCCCCAGAAGAGCACCGTGTAGATCGCGGTGCTGGTGAAGGCGAAAAACCAGCACCAGACGTTCTCCTTGACCGCCAGCAGCAGGTAAGCGATGGCAAAGACGACCGCGGTCAACTCCCAGGGCGACAGGCCCCGGGCCAGTTGCAGCAGTGTTTGCCAGGCGCCCGGCATCAGTGGAACCGGTACTCAACGTCGATGCCGTAAACCCGCGGCTCGCCGTACTGCAGATAGGATTCGTTGATGTAACCCTTGCGCGGGTCATTGCCAAAATAGAGCCCGTGCACGGCGTAGTCGCGGTTGCCGAGGTTGCGGCCCCAGGCGCGCACGGTGAGCGCCTCCCGGCTGTAACTGACGCTTGCGTTGAACAAACCGTACGCCGGGATCTTCTGGTCGTGGTAGTACCCGTAGTAGCTGTCGCTGCGGCCTTCGAATTCCACCCTGGCGCTCAGCCGGGCCGTCAGCGCCAGTTCGGCCCCGAGGTTGTACTGCCATTCCGGCGCCTTGGTCTGATCGCGGCCTTTCTTGAGTTTGATCGTGGATTGCGTATATTGATCCGGCTCACCCAAATCGACCACGGTGATGGCATCGACGTCGGTCCTGAGCCAGCCGAGGCCGGCAAAAATTTCGAGTGCGCGGGCGGGGTGGTAATTGAACTCCAGTTCGGCGCCGTAGTTCGTTCCTTTCGCGACGCTGTCCAGGTAGCCGACCCACAGGTAATTGATGTCGTCCCAGATCCATGACTCGAGCTGGGCGTCGCGCCGGTCCATGTGAAACACGTCGGCGCGCACGCTCAGCCTGTCCTGCAGGTACCTGCCCTTGATACCGATTTCCTTGTTCAGCAGGCTTTCTTTGCCGAAGCGCAGGCGGTCCTGCATGAAGGCACGGAATTTCGGCGCCATCAGGGCGTAGACGGAACTGGCTTCCGTGTTGACACCGCCCGGCTTGACGCCGCGGGCGATCGTCGCATAGAGCAGCGTGCCGTCCTCGAGGTCGTGCTGCAGCGTGATTTCGCCGCTGGCGTAATGGTCGTCACTGGAGGTTATGAGCGCATTGCTGTCGCGGTAGTCGTCGGAGAACTTCTCCAGGCGCAGGCCGGTTGTGAGTTTCCAGCGCTCCGCCGGCGCGTAGTCCAACTGGCCATAGACGGCGTAACGGCGCGTTTGGTAATGGCTGTCGAACGGGCCGTAGTACTGGCGGGAGAAGTCCTCGTTGCGATCCTGCGCGTAAACGCCGGCGACCCAGCCCAGCCGCCCTGCGTCGACGGACAGCAGGTGGCTGTCGAGGCTGACGCTTTTGCGCTCGCGCTTCTGCCGGTCGGTGTTGGCGTAGGGATAGCAATCCGCGATTCCGATACAAATATCAGGGTTGGTCCAGTCTTCGTCGTAGCTGTAGAAGGTGTCGGAGTCCTGGTAGCTGACGATGGTTTGTGCGGCCGCGCCATCGGTGATATGCCAGTCGTTCTTGAGTGCGGCGGCGAACGCCTGCTGCTTGTCGTGGCCGGGCTCGTCCGACAGCGTGTGACGCGTGTTGTCGAGTGAAAAGGCGTCGTAGCCGTTGTCGATATCGACGTAGAAAGCCGTCAGTTCGGTCTGGTTGTCGTCGTCACCGAGCCAGCGCAGCTTGGCGCGCATGCTGCGCTCGTCGCGGTTGTTGGTGTCATCGCGCCGGAGGTAGTCGTTCTTGATGAAGCCGTCGCTGCGGTTCTCCCCGGCCGCGATGCGGCCCAGCAGGCGTCCGCCCAGGGGTCCGCTGAGCGCGGCCGCCGTGTTCCAGCTGTTGTAATTGCCGAAGCCCGCCCTGGCGTAACCGGTGAATGTATCGGTCGGGTCGTTGGATTTGATGTTCACCATGCCGGCCAGCGCGTTGGTGCCGTAGCGCGTGCCCTGCGGCCCCCGCAGGACCTCCACCTGCCGCGTGTCCAGCATCACGGCCGCGGTCGCCAGGCCGTTCATGTCGACGTCGTCGATGGTCACGCCCACCGAAGGAAAGTATTTCGGGTCGACGAACTGTTCGAGGTCGCCGATACCGCGCACCTGAATGAACCGGGCCCGCGAGGCGCCCGACGAGAAATTGACGTTCGGCAGAACGTTGAGCGTTTCCTCCAGGTGCTCGGCGCCGCGGTCGCTCAGCGTGGTCTCGCTGACGACCGAGATGCTGCCGCTGCTCTGGAGCAGGCTGGTGTCGCGGAACTGGGCCGTGACGATCACTTCCTCGATTTCATCGGCTGGCGGTTGCTGGGCCAGCGCGAGCCCGGGGGCGAGAACGAAAAGCAAGGCGCCAACCCTGCCGGGAAGCGCCGTTTTCGAGCGGTGTTTTTTGCCGCGGTCGGCATGGTTCATGTCAAAGACCTCCTTAACCAAAGCGTGTCAAAGAGATCCGGAAAGGTGGAGAGATGGAACCGTATGCGCGTGCCCTATCCCTACGCCGGCATTATCCGGATCAGGTTCAAAGGGTGCATCTCAGGCCAGCGGCCGCCCCTCAGGCATTTCCCTGGAACACCGGTGCGGCGGTCCGTGGAAATGTGCACACAGTTTAGCACAGGTCCGTGTGGTCCTGCCGGTGCAGACACAGTAAACTGGAACCATGAAGATCATCATCGTGGGCGCGGGCATTTCTGGCCTGGCGACCGCCCAGTCGATCCTTAAGCGCAAAGCCGATGCCGAAGTCGTCGTACTCGAGGCCGACAGCCGCATAGGCGGCAAGGTCTGGACCGAACTCAGCGAAGACGGCTATCTGTGCGAGGGCGGCGTCAATGGTTTCCTGGACAAAATTCCGCGCACACTGCAGTTGTGCGAGGAGACGGGCGTCGAACCCGTGCGCGCCAACCTTGCAGCGCAGAAGCGCTATGTTTTCAGCCGCGGAGAATTGCACAAGCTGCCGGAAAAGCCGCAGGAATTCCTGGTCTCGCGCCTGCTGAGCGTGCCCGGCCGCCTGCGGGTTATCGGCGAACTGTTCGCCGGGCCGACCGTCAAGGACGACGAAACGCTGGCGGAGTTTGGCGTGCGTCGTCTGGGCCGGCAGGCGTTCGAGCGCCTGATCGACCCGATGGCTTCCGGGGTTTTCGCCGGCGATGCGACCCGGCTCAGCCTGAAAAGCTGCTTTCCGCGCATCAACGAGATCGAGAGCGAGTACCACAGCCTGATTCGGGGCCTGATCAAGCTGCAGGCAAAGGCACGCCGCGAGGGCAGCCGCAACAAGCCGGGGCCGGGTCCCGGCGGCACGCTGACCTCGTTCGAGGGCGGCATGTCGGTATTGACCGAGGCGTTGGCGGCGCAACTGGGCGCGCGCGTCAAGACGGCCACGCCGGTGCAGGCCGTGGAGCGCCAAGGTAACTACTTCAGCGTCACCCTGGAAGACGGCCGCAAGGAGCAATGCGACCGCCTGGTCCTGGCCGCCCCCGCCCATGCCCAGGCCCGCATGCTCGAGGGCTACTCGCCGGCGTTGGCGAAATTGCTCACCGAGATACCTTACCCGCCGCTGTCGGTTTGTTGTTTCGGTTACCGCAAGGCAGTCGTGGGCGAGGTTCTCGACGGCTTCGGTTACCTGGTGCCGTCAAAGGAGAAACGCGCCGTGCTCGGCACCATTATCGACTCCAACGTATTCCCGGGCCGCGCGCCCGAGGACAGCGTGCTGTTGCGCTCGATGCTCGGCGGTGCGCGCTCGCCAGCCCTGGCGAAATTGCCGGACGAGCGGATCATCGACCGTGTCAGGGGTGACTTGCGCGACATCCTGGGTCTGAACGCGGAACCCGATTTCATTCGCATCTTCCGGCACCGGCGGGCCATCCCCCAATACGTGGTCGGTCATGCCGCCAGGCTGGAAGTGATCGACGGAATCCTGCAAAAACACCCTGGACTGGTGCTGACCGGTAATGCATTCAGGGGCGTCAGCCTCAACGATTGCGTGGTCAACGCCGAGAAAACGGCGCGCTCCCTGCTGGCCGCTTAAGGCCGCACCCGGGGTGAGTGTTAACGGAATTCACCCCTGAATTTCACGTTTTATTAAACCAACCGGCGTAATATCGGTCACAGTGTTCGTGGAGTTGGCCGGTTGCGATGCCGGTTGGTTTTCTTTCTACCTGATAAAAAACAAGGAGTTACAGCATGAATAGATTGCGCTTCAAGACCGCATTCAGGGCGGCGCTCGTGCTGACGATTTTTGCCAGCGCCAATGCGATGGCCGGTGGGCTGTTCGCGCCGGAGTTCGATGCCGGCAACTTTAGCACCCCGTTGACCATCGACAACCCGTACTGGCCGATGCAGGCCGGAACCACGTATGTCTACTTCACGCAGACCGGGGATGGCTGCGAGTGGGACGAGGTCGATGTCACCGACCAGAGCAGGAGCATCGACGGTATCGACGCCAGAATCTCCGTGGACCGGGTCTGGCTGGACGAGTCCGAGGACTGCGCTGACCAGCTGGACAACTATCCCAACGGCTTTCCTTATGGAGATCTGACCGAATCGACCCAGGACTATTTCGCCCAGGACGATGACAAAAACATCTGGTACATGGGCGAGCACACGGTCGACACCACCGTCGATAAGGAGGAATGCGAGAGCTGGGTCGATACGGGTAACGACCCGATCTTCCCGGGCCTGTCGGGTTGCCTGGACGGTTCCTTCATCGCCGGTGAGAACGACGCGCAGCCCGGCATCGTCATGATGTCCAATCCTTCGCACGGGGATTTCTACCAGCAGGAATTCGACGAGGACAACGCCGAGGACTGGGGCAAGGTGCTCAATTTCGTCCCGGCCGGGGATTATGCCGGGGATTACGTGGGTTGCCTCGAGACCAAGGAGTGGAGTCCGCTGGAGCACGGCGCGATCGAGCACAAGTACTACTGCCCGGGCGCCGACAGCGGGCTTGGCGCGCTGGTGCAGGTGGAAGCCGTTTCCGGCGGCCCGACCGAATGGTCCGAACTGATCGACGTGATTCACAACTGATTGTCGCCACCAACCCGTGGGTTGAAGGAAACCCCGCCGATCGGCGGGGTTTCTTTTATCTGGTGACGAGCCCTGTAGGGCGCAGCGGGGGAACCGCAGGTTCAAGTCCGCATGCGGCTTCTATTGATGACAAGCGATCATCAGACTTTCAGAAAATGGTGGGCCCTGTAGGGCGAAGCCGAGCCAGACCAAGCACTGCTTGGTCCGGCTGAGCGCCGTAGCCGCGGACGGCGGAGGCAGGACCGGCAAGCGGAGGCAGGACGCCGGGAGCGCAGCCGGGGAACCGTAGGTTCAAGTCCACACGCGGCCCGTAACGATGAGCGGTGAATAATCAGAGCTTTAAAAAATGGTGGGCCCTGTAGGGCGAAGCCGAGCCAGACCAAGCACTGCTTGGTCCGGCTGAGCGCCGTAGCCGCGGACGGCGGAGGCAGGACCGGCAAGCGGAGGCAGGAGGCCGGGAGCGCAGCCGGGGAACCGCAGGTTCAAGTCCACACGCGGCCCGTAACGATGAGCGGTGAATAATCAGAGCTTTAAAAAATGGTGGGCCCTGTAGGACTTGAACCTACGACCAATCGATTATGAGTCGACTGCTCTAACCAGCTGAGCTAAGGGCCCGTTCGGTGCGGGGCTGCAATTGTACTTGGCGCGGCAACCGTAGCAAAGTGCCGGCTATTCGTCTTTCTGGGCGAATTGGGCCTTCTTGCGTTCCTGGATGAATTCGAGGTTGCGCCGGTACATCATCACCACCTTGTCGACCCCGGAGGGTTCCAGCCCACCGCGGTTGCCGGCGGCGACAAAGGTGGCGTAGATGCCGGAAGCCGCCATCAGGGCCGCGGATACCAGTTGCGGGTCGTTGCCCTCGTCCTTGAGCTGGTTGGCCAGCTCGATGAATTTCTCCGTGCATTGGTTGTGCTTGTCCTTTTCGCTCATCGGCGGGCGCTCTCCGGTCTGGTCAAAAATCCATTATAAAGGTTGCCGAGAGGGCAGGGCCAGAACGAAGCCGCCACGGCTCGCAGCTCCCCGTCCGTTGGCCGGCATGGTTCCGCGCCGCCGGGCAGCCGCGTTCGGGACATGCTCACGCCATCCATGGGCGCGCGGCATCCGTTCCCGACGGATGCACGGTCCCGGCCGCGGCTATCCGGCAGCGCTTTACCGGCCGACGGCAAGAAAGCGCTTCCAGAAGAAATTGTGATCTTTGCGGCCGCGGTGAGCCCGCTCGCCGCCACGGCTCGCAGCTCCCCGTCCGTTGGCCGCCATGGTTCCGCGCCGCCGGGCAGCCGCGTTCGGGACATGCTCACGCCGTCCATGGGCGCGCGGCATCCGTTCCCGACGGATGCACGGTCCCGGCCGCGGCTATCCGGCGGCGCCCTACCGGCCGACGGCAAGAAAGCGCTTCCAGAAGAAATTGTGATCTTTGCGGCCGCGGTGAGCCCGCTCGCCGCCACGGCTCGCAGCCCCGCCCGCTGGCCGCCATGATCCCGCACCGCCGGGTGGCCGTGTGCGGTGGCGGCTATTTCAGCTACTCGCAGTTGAGCGTATCGATGCGGGTCAGGCGCTCGAGGTTGAGCACGCCGGAACCGAAACCGGGTTCGGTGCTGGAGTAGGTGGCCGTACCGCCGTTGCAGTCGAGATCGAGTTCGAGACTGCCCCAGGGCGTGAATGTAACCGTGAGCGGGTCGAAATCCGGGCCGAAGATACCGCCGCTCGAGGTTTTTATATTATCGAAGACCAGCTTGCCGTCGCGAATTTCGCCGAGCCCGAAGAACCAGCGGCGCTGACCCTCGGGGTCGTAGCTGAACCAGTACACGACCGCCTGGCCGTTTGCCAGCACCTCGACGTTGTAACCCTCGCCGTCGTGGGCGGGGTCATACCAGGAACCGCTGAGGCGCCCTTCCGGGAGTTCTGGCGGCAGGGGCGGCTGGCCGCAGTCGAGACCCATCAGCGCGGTCAGCCTGCTCAGTTGCATGCGCCCGTGCTGCGGGCCGATGTGGTAACTCATGGTTCCCGTGTCACAGCCCGAGAAGACGAAGCTGGCGTAACCCACGCGTTCCCGCCTTATTTTTTCCGGGTCGAAGCCGGGGCCGAACTCGCCGCCCGATACGCGGTAGAGAGCGGTGAATTCGATCCGGTTGCCCCTGACATCGCCGCTGCCGACATACCAATCCTGCCGGCCCGCGCCGTCGTAGGTGAACCAGTAAATCACGGCCGCATTGGCGGGCAGCATCTCCAGCAGAAAGCCCTCACCGTCGTGATCCGGATCGAACCAGGCCGAACTGATACCCGGTTCCAGCAGAAACGGTGGCGGCTGCGGCTGGTCGCTGACTTGCAGCGAAATGCTGCTGTCGTACCCGCCGGTATCGGAAGACTGACCGCTGCTGTCTTCGTAGTGCAGCCAGGCGCCGCCTCGCCAATCGGCCACGGTGGCCGGCAGGGCGTCGGTTTGCATACCGGTCATGTCCGTCGTGCGCAGCCTCAGCGCCGCGTTCACGGTGCCGGTGATGAGACCCGCGTTGTGTTCATTGGCGGGCAGGCTGAGCCTGACCCTGAAGGCGTCGTCGCGGTAGTCCATGTAACCTGCCGGCGCGTTACCCGGTGCGTCGAGCCAGGTCACCTGCCCCATGTCCGTGGTCAGGAAATCGCCGCCCAGGGGCAGGTCGAGGCTGACATCGAGCGTGTTGTCGGACTGCCCTGGAAACGGCACCACCGCGCCGTTTTCGCGCCAGCGCATCGGCTTGTTGAAGGCCAGCCAGACATCATAGCTGTGGCCGGTTTCGAGCGGACGCAGTTGCTGGCTGAACAGCGTGCGGTTTTCGTCGTCGGCCGCGTCCCAACCGGCCTCGAACACCAGTGCTCCGGTGGCGTTGTCGATGACCCGCACCGATCGCAACGCCGGCGGTCCCGCCTGGCGGTAATAGATCGCGGCAAACGATTGCGCCATCTGCTCCCTGACCCGCCGGATCTGCGCGTCCGGCAGGATAAAGCCATCGTGCCCGTTCTCGCCGACACCGCCGTAGTCCACGCCGCCATTCCTTGGCTCGGTCTCCAGTGTCCACGACGGGACCTGGTAGAAGTTCGTAAAGTACTCGTCGGTCGTGCCGATGCCGCTGTTGAGCGGTGCCGAGAAACGGTTGGCAAAGGTATAGAACTTGTGCGCGGGGAAGGCGGCCTGGTGGCTGCTGAAGGTCTGCAGCACCAACTCGGTTTGCCGGGCCAGGCGGCTGTTGCCGTTGCGCACCCAGAAGTGCTTCTGACTGAAGGAATGGACATCGGTATAGAGGCGCAAACGCTCCGCTGGCCCCAGCGCCGCCGCATCGTCGAGGGCGTGTACTTCGCTCTCCGATTGCGGGGCGCTGCCGTGATATACCAGCGAGGCCGGGTTGGATGACGACTGCAACGTGCTGCGGGCCCAGTAAGGCTGGTTGTTGCGGTTCAGGTCGACGCCGTTGAGCAGGTCAAAAGTGGTGTAAAGATCCTCGTCCGCGCCGCGCATGTTCTTGCGCCGCATACGCCCGTCGCGGGGCGCGCCCTGCGGGTCGTCGGGATCGACGCCAAGGTAGTCGAGCGCCGGGGTGCGCTGCGTTTGCAGGAAGCCGTCGATGTTCAGCACCGGCACCACGATCACGTTGACGTTGTCGCGCAGGTAATCGTACAGACCATGGTCGCTGGCGTGCGTGGCGAGCAGTTCGAGAATGCCCGTCACGATTTCCGGTGTCTGCCACTCACGTGCGTGGATGCCACCGTTGGTCAGCATTGCCGGTTCCGGCAGGCCTTCCGTCGTAAGCAGGTCGTCGTCCCCGAGCCGGTAGGCCCAGATGGTGCGGCCGGCATAAGTGAGGCCGACGGTCTGCGGATGGACCCACGGGGTGGTGACCGCCAGGTCCTGGTTCCGCATGTGCAGCCCGGCGTAGGTGCGGAAGCCGTCAAAAGGCAACGGTGTATCCACCGGTATCGGCACCGGGTAGCCGAGGGCGATATTGGCAAAGTCGTTGTTTGTATGGCTTTCCACCCACTCGCTCAATATCTGCGCGTGGGCGAACGTTGCGATCAGCAGCGGCAGCAGGGCGGTTAGCCGGGTCACAAGCCTCACCGCGGTGTCTCCGTGGCGATGGTGTTACGGTTGACGTCGAGCGCCAGCCGGGCCCGTACGGCCGCCGCTGATTCGCCCGCCGCCAAATTTTGCAGTGCCCGGATGGTCGCGGCATCCGGCGCCTGCGCCAGGGCCAGCGCCGCGGCCTCCCCGAGGACCGGGTCGGCCAGGTGGTCCAGCAACAGTCGTTGCGCCGCGGTCTCGTGCCTGAGTGCGGGCCACCACGCGGCGATCGCCAGTGCGGCGTTGCCGCTTGGCGCTTGTTCGATGGCCAGGCGCAGCAGGGAAGTGAGTTCTTCGACCGGAAGGCCGTTTGCGGCCCGGCGCAAGGCCTTTGCGAGTCCGGCGCCGCGGCCGTCGATCAGCAGTTGCCTGAGCGCCTCGCCATCGGCATCGATCGCGAGCGTCGCACCGAGCAGTGGCGTTAATTCAGGCGCATTGGCGAGCCGCTTCTGCGCTGTCTGCCGCACTGCGTCGAGCACCGCCGGGTCGGCTTGTCCGAGTGCCTCCAGGTAGCCGGAGCGCTGCGCAGTGGCGTTGCTGGACAGGTACCGGTCGACCATGGCCGCGGGATCATTCTGCAGCAGTTCCGCGGCCTCGTCCGCAGCCTCACGCCTGAGCCAGGTGTTCTCCACGCCGGCGGCCGCCGCGGAAATGTTGTACAGGGGCACCGAGGCCCCGGCGTAGTCTTCGTGCGGTACCAGGGTGCGGGCCTGGTAGGACCGCAGGTGTTTCAGTACCGCTGCCGCGACGTCTGCGCGCGGCAACTGCGCCAGCTGGCGCGTGTAGCGGTATAGCGCTGCTTCGCGCGCGGGCACGGGCCAGTCGCTGCGGCTTTCCAGCGCAGCCAGCTTTTGCAGTACGGCTGCACCGTTACCCGGGAGCGTGTCGCGAAAAATGTCCTCGGCCGCGGCCGCGGTGTCCACGGATTGCGCCGCCGCCAGCGCTTCCGCCCGCCGCCAGTTTTCGGCCGAGGCGCCAGGCGCAGCCGCCGCTATCGAGGACAGCAGGCCGAGCAGCAGCGCCATCCCGGCCGCGGCGCGGCGGCGCGGCGTCATGGTTTGGTTTCTTTCAACGCCTCGTAGCCGCTGGCGTTAAAGACATTGGTGTAACCCGCTTGTTCCAGCGCGTCCTTGGCGATCCCGGCGCGGTGGCCGCTGCGGCAGTAGACCACCACCTGGCGCTGTTTATCCGCGCCGATGGCCGATTCCAGTGCGTCGGTCTGCTGGTAGGGAATGTTGATCGCGCCGTCGATGTGGCCGTCGGCAAACTCCTCGGCTGTGCGCACGTCGATCAGAAGGGCGCCGTTGTCGATCAGCGGCCAGGCCTTCGCCGCCACCGCCGGGTCGCCGCCGCCGGCCAGGACCGCTTCGGCAAAGCAGAAGGCCAGCAGGGCCAGGACGGTACAAAGAAAGGTATTGCGGTGATGTCGGTGATGCATGTCGGATCCTCCTGCGAGCGGGTTATGAATTACATGGTTGATAATTTAGTCACATGCGCGAGGAAGAAATTCCTTTAGCCGCGATATCCGCGGTATTACACGGTCAGGGCCGGTATAAAATCCATCTCGAAGATGTTAAACCGAAAACCTGGCGGCGGCGCTTCGATTCATCCGGCTTAGCGGCATGTCCGTCGCGTTTCACGCCGGCTCGCCCACTGGGCCGGATTTGAAATCGGGGCGGACGTCGCTTGCCCCGGCCTCGAGCAGGCGGCGTGCCGCCGTACCGGTTGCAATGCCGACGAACCGCCAGCCCAGTTCCTGGCTGGCACGGTAGTCCCAACAACCGTCGCCGAAGTAAACATATGCCGGGCCTGGGTGCGCTTGCGGGCCGCTGATCCGCCTGGCCGCGATCCGCATGATCGATACGCGGTCGCTGGAGTCGTCGGCGCTGGCCAGCGGCAGGCCGAAGCGGTCAAGCCCCGCCAAACGCAGCTTCAGGCGCGCCGTGTGGCCCCAGCCGCCGGTGGCGATCCCGGCCCATTCCCGCGGGCTGGCGCGGACGCCTTGCAGCCAGTCTTCGACACCCGGCAGCGGCCGAAAGCATGCGGGGTCTTCCTGGTAGGCGGATTTGGTCAGGCGCAGGAATTCCTGTTTGATGAAACGGGTCTCCTCTGCGCTGGGCGGCCGGCCCAGCCGGCTGAGGCACCATTCCTGCAGGATGCCGCTGTCGGTGACGTGGGTGAAAGTATGCAAATCCGGCGCCTGACCGCGCTTGCCGAAACAGGCGAAGACCGCCTGCCAGTAGCAGCGGTTGTCGATGCGGGCGCTGGGTATCAGCGTGCCGTCGATGTCGAGGATGTAGACCCGGTCTGTGCTGTTGGCCTGTCGAGGCGGCATTGTGTTATGTTGCCCGACCGGGAACCAATACGGAAGCGGGAATATGCCCCGAAACGAATGCATCAGCGTCAACGAATACGGCGGGGGCGTGCTGGCGATCGACGCCGGTTTCGTGCGCGAATACATGGCGGCCTGTTATCTGCTGGAGGCGCAGAGCGAGGCGGCATTTTTGGAGGTGGGCACCAACGCCAGCACGCCGCGGCTGATGCAGGTCCTGGAGAACCGGGGCTGGCGGCCGCAGGATGTGCGTTACGTGATCGTCACCCATGTGCACCTGGATCATGCCGGTGGCGCCGGCAGCCTGATGCAACGGCTGCCGAACGCGGAATTCTTGGTGCACCCGTACGGTGCGCGCCACATGATTGACCCGGCCAGGCTGGAGGCCAGCGCCCGTTCGGTCTACGGCGACGAACTTTTCGATGAGATTTACGGCGCGCTGGTGCCGGTTCCGGCCGAACGGGTGCGCACCATGGACGATGGCAGCGAGGCCCGGCTCGGCAACCGCACGTTGCGGTTCGTGGATACCCCGGGACACGCGCGCCACCATTTCTGTGTTCACGACAGCCTCACCAATGGCTGGTTCAGCGGCGACACCTTCGGCCTGTCCTACCGCGAGTTCGACACCGCGCAAGGCCCGTTCGTCTTTCCGACGACAACGCCGGTGCAATTCGACCCGGATGCCTTGCGGGCGTCGCTGCAGAAGTTGTTGGACGTCAAGCCGGATTGGATGTACCTGACCCATTACGGCCGGGTGGGAGACCTCGACAGGCTGCATGCGCAGATGCTGGCGGGTGTGGACAAACTGGTGGCCATCGCGGAGGCCTGCGAGCACGTCCCCGACCGCAGCCAGAAGATCGAGGCCGAAATCCATGACTGGCTGATGCAGGACCTGCGCGGACACGGCGTCAGCCTGAGCGATGAAAAGTGTGCCGAGCTGTTGCGGACCGATGTCGTGCTCAACACCCAGGGACTCGAATTCTGGCTGGACCACCGCCGGTAAGCGGTCCTACGGGGAAGTAACGGTCGCCCAGGCTTCGAGCTTGGCGGCGTAGTCCAGGGCGGCATTGGCGGGGCTGGTCGATGGCAGCGTGTGCAAGAGCAACTCGGCGTCGAGACCGGGCAGAACACGTTGCCTGAACAGGCTGGCGGCCTTCTGGCCATTAAAGTAGACACGCCCGATGCCCGGCTGCTCTTTGAAAAACCGTTGAAAGTCGTTGTTCTTCAGGCCCTCGGTCTCGATGGCGGAATCGAGACTGCCCGGGCGGCGGCAGCTGGCGATCACGTCCCACAGGGCGATGCCGGCGGCGTTCAGCCGGTCGACGCGCTCCGCGTAGGCCAGTTCAGGCCCGGCACCGACGAGGTCGCCCATGATGCGCCAGAACGCGTTACGCGGAAACGCGTAGTATTGGCCGGCCTCGAGCGACGCCACGCTCGGTATGGAGCCGAGAATCAAGCGGCTCGCATGGGGGCCGCACAGAGGGGGAAAGCCGTGGATTCGTGCCATGGGCGTTACGCTAACATAATATAATGGACGGGCTGAAGAGCAGCGGAGGCGGTGCTATGGCAGAGCAGAAGTTATCGGCATCGACGCGCGCCGGACTGGTTCGGCGCGTAATTGTATTTCAACTGAAGTTGATGGTGGACGGCCTGCGCGACGTCGTGCTGGTGCCGATGGCGTTCCTCGCCGGCCTCGTCGGCTTGCTCCGGGGCGGTGAAGACCCGCAACGGGAGTTTCGCATGGTCATCGGGTTGGGGCTGCGTTCCGAGCGCTGGATCGACCTGTTTGGTCAACACGAAGCGGACGCGGCTGGCGATGGCGGCGGTTCCGGCTCGATGGACACGGTGGTGGCGACGCTCGAGCAGCGGCTGAAAAACAAATACCGCGGTGCCGGAAAAGACGCCGACGGCGCTGCCGGCCCGGACGGCCAGCCGTGATTTCCGGCAGGGTCGTCAACCCGGTTTCTTCAGCACCTGCCGCTCCACGGTTCAGTCGGCGTTCGCGCCCCGTCGGGCCCAGCGGAAATGTCCAACGCCCGTGGTAATGACGACCCGCCCGGGCATTGCGGATCAGTACGTACCGGTAATGTACTCGTTGAGCTGCTTGATCTCGGATTCCTTTTCTTCCAGCAGGCGCTTGACCAGGTCGCCGATCGAAATGATACCGAGCAGTTCGTTGTCCTTGACCACTGGCAGGTGGCGACAGTGACAGGTGGTCATGGTCTCCATGCACTGCTGCACGGAATCGGACGGATCGGCGGTGATCACCGGTGAGGTCATGACGTCGCCGACCTTCGTCTTCCGGGATGACAGCGATTTCAACGCAATTTTCTGTAGGTAATCACGCTCGGTGAATATGCCCGTGATGGCGTCGTCATGCTGCACCAGCACGGCGCCGATATTGACTTCGGCCATCAGGCTGATGGCGTCGAAAACCGTGTCGTTGACGTCGACCGAAAGGACCATCCCCCCCTTTTGATCGAGAATCTTGGAAATTGTGATCATGAGAACAAGCCCGAATCAAACCCTTCTCACTTAGTCTAGTCGACACCGGCGAAATTTCAATGCGGATGTTGGCGGTCAGTCCCTGCGCTTGGAAATGACGGTGTATTCCGCGTCGATGGCATCGTCTCGCGCCGCGGTTGCGCCGGCACGCCGGCCCGTCGCCGGGTCGATGCCCTGTTTCTTCAGTGCGCGCCTGATCCAGGCGATCCTGGCCCACAGCACCAGGGCAGCGACCAGGCCGAGGCCGGCAACGACAATCAAGGCCGCCATTCCGAGCATGAAAGCGCCGGTCAGCGCCAGGGCCACGAAAATGGTGGCCAGGATGCGCGTTAACGGGTTTTGCGGCGGCGGACTGATGTAATATGGCATGAAGGAACGGTCATATTCTGGCTGGCGGTTCTGAGTATATTGGGCCCATGGGGCGGAGAGTCAACTATGTTCGAAGTCCTGAGACAGTCGTGGCGTTCCCTGCGCGACAGTTTCCTGGACCTGGTTCCCATCGTGGCGGTGGTGATGTTTTTCCAGTTCGCGGTGCTGCAACAACCTCTGCCGGGACCGGGGAAGTTGCTCGGCGGCGCCGTCATGGTGCTGCTGGGGCTCGCATTCTTCGTCAACGGATTGAAACTGGCGCTGTTTCCCCTGGGGGAGGACCTGGCGTTTAATTTCGTGCGCGCGGGGCGGCTTTCATGGTTGTTTTTGTTTGCCTTCACACTGGGTTTTGGCACCACGGTGGCCGAACCCGCATTGATCGCGATCTGTAACGAGGCCGCCGCCGTCGCAGCCGACGGCGGTGTCATCGGAGCCACCGGGAAAGCCATGCAGCAGTATGCGATGGGGTTGCGCCTGAGCGTGGCCGTGGCCGTCGGCGTCGCGCTCGTGATCGGCGTGCTCAGGATTCTGAAGGGCTGGCCGCTGCAGTACCTGATCATCGGCGGCTATGTCGGCGTCATGGTCATGACCTATTTTGCGCCGCGTGAGATCATCGGCATTGCCTATGATTCCGGCGGCGTGACCACGTCCACGGTAACGGTGCCGCTGGTCGCCGCGCTCGGCGTCGGCCTGGCCAGCAGCATTCGCGGCCGCGACCCGATGCTGGATGGCTTCGGTCTGATCGCGCTGGCGTCATTGACGCCGATGATTTTCGTGATGGCCTACGGGATGATCGTCTGATGGACGCGGTCAGCGGCTTTGGTATGACCCTGCTTTCCTTGTTGCGCGACGTGCTGCCGATCATACTGATCCTGTTCGGCTTCCAGGTATTTGTTTTGCGCGAACGGGTGCGCAAGCCGCGACAGGTCATCGTCGGGCTGGTGATGACGGTGATCGGGCTGGCCCTGTTTCTCCGCGGTCTCGATCTGGCCCTGTTCCCGCTCGGCAAACTGATGGCGCAACAATTGACCGCGCCGGCTTTCGTTCACGCTGACGCCGCCTTGGCGCCGGTGCAGGCCGACTGGCATGACTACTACTGGGTCTACCTGTTTGCCGCCACCGTGGGCTTTGCGACGACGATCGCGGAGCCGTCACTGATCGCCGTGGCGATCAAGGCCAACCAGGTATCGGGCGGCATCGTGCACGTCAACGGGCTGCGCATCGCGGTGGCGCTGGGCGTGGCGGCCGGCGTTGCCCTGGGGTCGCTGCGAATCGTCACCGGGACACCGTTGCACTGGTTTATCATCGCCGGCTACCTGGTGGTGATCGTGCAGGCATTGTTCACGCCCAAAAACATCGTGCCGCTGGCCTTTGACTCCGGCGGCGTGACGACATCGACCGTGACCGTGCCGTTGATCGCCGCACTGGGCCTGGGTTTGTCCGAAACCATACCCGGGCGCAGCCCGTTGCTCGACGGTTTTGGCCTGATCGCGTTCGCCAGTCTCTTTCCCATCGTCAGCGTCATGGCCTACGCCCAGCTCAGTGCCTGGCGGGCGCGCAGCGACAATGGTCGGGACAGGCCCTAGAATGATACCGGGGCCCTGGATAAAGGCCCCGCTTGCAAGGAGGAGATCTGATGCATTTCAAATTGATCATCGTCATGGTCGAGGACACCAAAACCCAGGACGTTCTGAGCGCCGCGAGAGAAGCGGGCGCAACCGGCGCGACGGTGCTGAACCAGGCCCGCGGTGAGGGCGTCATGCCGCCGAAAACCTTTCTGGGTTTGAGCATCAATGCGCAGGTAGACGTCATCATGATGCTGGTGGAAGAGCATCTGAGCCGCAAGATCATGGAGGCGATCGCAGCAATCGGCGAGTTCGACGAGACACCCGGCACCGGTATCTGTTTCCAACTCGACGTCGAAGACGCCATTGGCGTGCGTCACCAGATATCCGCGCTGACCGAGGTCCTGGAAGACCAGGGCTGAGTCAGGGCGGAGCCGTGCTGCGCTCGAACAACAGGTCGCGTATCTTGTGTCCTAAACGTCCGGCGCGTCTCTCGTACTTGGTCTCGGGCCGCCAATCCGGCCGCATGCAATAATCGCCCTGCACTGAAAGGTTGGTGAAATCAGGGCTTGCCCCAAGCACTTCCAGCATGTGATCGGCGTAGGGCTGCCAGTCGGTCGCCAGGTGCAGAACGCCGCCCGGTCTGATGCAGCGCGCCAGCAGGCGGACGAACGGGGGCTGGATCAGGCGCCGCTTGTGATGACGCTTCTTTGGCCACGGGTCGGGAAAATAGATTCGCACGGCGGCCAGGCTTGCTGCGGCTATGCGCTCTTGCAGGAAAGGAACCGCGTCGCTGGCGGCGATGCGGACATTTTCAATTGCATGCTCCTCGAGCGCCAGCAGCAGGTGGCCGATACCGGGGGGGTGCACCTCCACACCGATAAAATCCCGCTGCGGTTCGTTTTGCGCCATCTGCCGCAAGGATGCGCCATTGCCGAAGCCGATTTCCAGGATGACTTCCGAGTTGCGCCCGAACAGCGCTGCAAAATCAATGGGGCCGGTCCCGGGGGCCACGCCGTAGCGCGGCAGAAGTTCGTCCAGTGCGCGTTTTTGCGCGTCGGTCAGGCGCCCCTGGCGCAGCACGAAGCTGCGCACGGGGCGACGTTGGAGGCTGTTTTCGGTTTTGCTCAGTATGCTGGTACGTGCTTCGCGACGGTAGTGATCGTATCCACGTCATTGTACCAGTGGAAGAAGAAGTAGAAGAGCAAGGTACACATCACCAGCGTGGCCAGCATCGCCGGGGTGCCGTAGCGGAACCAGACCCACGGCGTAATCTGCAGTGAGGGGTCGTTCTCCTTCTTGGCCAGGCGTTCCGAGATGGTCACGATATACACGTTGGCCGTGGAGCCGATGTGGGTGCCGTTGCCGCCCATGCCCACGCCGGCGGCCAGCGCCCACCATAACGGCGTGACGTTGATCCCCTGGGCCTCCATGCCGAGCAGGATCGGTATCATCGCCGCGGTGAACGGGATGTTGTCGATCATCGCGGACAGGAAGGCCGCCACCCACAGCAGCACGATCGTGGCGGTGAGCAGGTCCTTTTGCACGAAGGGGATGATGAACTGCCCCAGGTAACGCAGAAAATGGCTGTGTTCGACCCCGCCGACGACGATGAACAGCGAGATGAAAAAGATCAGCAGCGGAATCTCGACGTCTTCCATGGCGTGATCCATTTCGACTTTCCTGGCAATGAACAGCAGCAGCGTCAGGCCGGCGGCCGACACCATCCAGGGTTCCCAGCCGATCAGGTGGTGGGTCGTGAACAGGACCACCATGATACCGAGCACCAGCAACGACTGGTTCCAGAGTTTGCGGTCGGTGAATTCGACTTCGTCGGCGAACTCGTGGTCGGGCCGCTCGCTCAATTGCTTGCGGAACAATATGCGCAACATGACCAGCACGGCGATCCAAGCCGCAAACGTCATTTCGAACATGTGGTCGAGGAAGGTGTTGAAGTCGATGCCCTTGGCGGAACCGATCATCAGGTTGGGTGGATCACCGACCAGCGTGGCGACGCCACCGGTATCGGAGAGCAGGGCCGCGGCCAGCAGGAACGGGATCGGCGAGACCTTCATCGAGCGCGAGATCAGGATGATCAGCGGGCCGAAGATCACGACCGTGGTGACGTTGTCGAGCAGCAGCGACAGCACCGTCACGGAGGTGCCGAGCAGCACCAGCAACATGAACTGCCGGCCCTTGCTCTTGCGGGCCATGTAGACCGCCAGCGCCTCGAAGCCGCCGGTCGGAATCATGATCGACACGATCGCCATCATGCAGCCGAGCAGAAACACGACGTTCCAGTCGATGGCTTTGACGGCCAGTTCGGAGTTGTAAAAACCGTAATACTGCCCGGCGATAATCATCAGGATGGCGCCCATCATGGCAAACTTGGCCCGATGGAAGCCGTGCAGCGATTCAGTGAAGATCCCGAGGAAGGTCAGGGCCAGGATAATGCCTGACACCATCATCGAATCGTTCATGACAAGCAGTTCTGTCATCGTGCGTTATCTCCGGGTGTCGTGATTTTACAGAGGAGAAAAAGTAAGGGCGTATTATGCACCGAACCGCGCAATGTTCACAATTGAAGGCCAACTCAGGGCCAAAGCGTTTCGTTGCGGCCGGCGGGTGCAATCCGCAACGGCTTCGCGTAAACTATATCTCTTAATCCGAATAAAGAGATATATAGTCTTGGAGTTAATGCAGATATGAGTAACTACCTGTTTACATCGGAATCCGTTTCCGAAGGACATCCGGACAAGGTTGCCGACCAGATTTCGGACGCGGTGCTCGATGCGATCATAGAAGAGGACATCAAGTCGGGTACGGAGCATCCGTCGCACGTCGCCTGTGAGACTTTCGTCAAAACCGGTGTGGCTATCGTCGGCGGTGAAATTACCACCGATGCATGGGTCGACCTGGAACAGATCATCCGCAAGGTCATTGTCGATATCGGATACGATTCCTCGGAGGTCGGCTTTGACGGCCATACCTGCGGTGTGATCAACATCATCGGTAAGCAGTCCCGCGACATCAATCGGGGCGTCAGCAGGGCCGAACCGGAACAGCAGGGCGCCGGCGACCAGGGCCTGATGTTCGGTTACGCCACCAGCGAAACCGACGTATTGATGCCCGCGCCGATTTACTATGCCCACGAATTGGTCAAAAAGCAGGCGCAAGTGCGCCGTGAGTCCAGCGGCGGGCGGCGTCATCTGCGCCCGGACGCCAAGAGCCAGGTGACATTTCGCTACGAGGACGGCGTGCCGGTGGGTATCGAATCGGTCGTGCTCTCGACCCAGCACACGGCCGATTCGCAGTACGCGGACATCCGCGAACTGGTGATGGAGGAAATCATCAAACCGGTGCTGCCCGCCAACTGGCTGGACACGGGCACCCAGTACCACATCAACCCGACCGGCCGCTTTGAAATCGGCGGACCGGTGGGCGACGCCGGGCTGACCGGCCGCAAAATCATCGTTGACACCTATGGCGGTATGGCGCGTCACGGCGGTGGCGCCTTCTCAGGCAAGGACCCGTCCAAGGTGGACCGTTCCGCCGCCTACGCCGCGCGTTACGTGGCCAAGAACCTCGTCAGCGCGGGGCTGGCGGAGCGCGTGGAGATCCAGGTTTCCTACGCCATTGGCGTTGCCGAGCCCACATCGATCAGCGTCGAGACCTTCGGCACCGAGCACGTTGCGGTGGAGCGTATCGAAGCGCTGGTGAGGGAGCATTTCGACCTGACCCCTTATGGGATCATCACCCGCCTCGATTTGATCAAACCGATCTACCTGCCGCTGGCCGCATACGGGCACCTCGGCAGGGAAGACCTGGACGTCAGTTGGGAGAAAACGGATAAAGCGGACGAGCTGCGCGCTGCAGCCGGCCTTTGAACATCAGGAGTGAAACCAGTGAATGCTGTGATTGAATCCGCCGCTGAGCGGGACTACTACGTCAAAGACATTGAATTGGCTGACTTTGGCCGCCGGGAAATCGCTAT
This sequence comes from uncultured Gammaproteobacteria bacterium, assembly GCA_963774415.1. GTDB lineage: Bacteria > Pseudomonadota > Gammaproteobacteria > Xanthomonadales > SZUA-36 > SZUA-36. Next base: position 99,282 of record CAVZEU010000008.1, read on the forward strand.
CGCGGAGACCGAAATGCCAGGCCTGATGGCCGTGCGCGAGGAATACCGCGAGCAACAACCGCTCAAAGGCGCGCGTATCGCCGGCAGCCTGCACATGACGATCCAGACGGCCGTGCTGATCGAAACGCTGAAGGCGCTGGGCGCCGAAGTGCGCTGGGCGTCCTGTAACATCTATTCGACCCAGGACCACGCGGCGGCGGCGATCGCGGCCGGCGCCACGCCGGTGTTTGCCTACAAGGGCGAAAGCCTCGATGAATACTGGGAATTCACGCACCAGATATTCAACTGGGGCGACGGCGGGCGCGATGAGGATTTTGCCAACATGATCCTCGACGACGGCGGCGACGCGACGCTGCTCCTGTACCTGGGCGCGCAGGCGGAGCAGGACTCGTCGGTGCTCGACAAGCCCGAAAGCGAGGAGCAGGTGGCGCTGTTCGGCGCCATCAGCAAGCGATTGCAGTCGATGCCGGGCTGGTACGGCAAGGCACTGGCGCATATCCGCGGCGTGACCGAGGAGACCACCACCGGGGTCAAGCGTCTTTACCAGATGGCCCGCGAGGGTACGCTGCCGTTCCCGGCCATCAACGTGAACGACTCGGTGACAAAATCCAAGTTCGACAACCTGTACGGCTGCCGCGAATCCCTGGTGGACGGCATCAAGCGCGCCACCGACGTCATGATCGCCGGCAAGACCGCGATCGTCGCCGGCTACGGTGACGTGGGCAAAGGCTGTTGCCAGTCGTTGCGGGGCCTCGGCGCGACCGTCTGGGTGACGGAGATCGATCCGATCTGCGCCCTGCAGGCGTCCATGGAAGGCTACCGTGTCGTGCGCATGGACGAGGCCGTCGACAAGGCCGACATCGTGGTCACGGCCACCGGCAACTACCACGTGCTGAGCCACGAGAACATGCTGGCCATGAAGAATGAGGCGATTGTCTGCAACATCGGGCATTTCGATAACGAAATCGACGTCGCCAGTCTCAAGCAATACCAGTGGGAAAACATCAAGCCGCAGGTGGATCACGTGATCTTCCCCGACGGCAAGCGCATCATACTGCTGGCGCAGGGACGACTCGTGAACCTCGGCTGCGCCACCGGCCATCCCAGTTTCGTCATGTCGAATTCGTTCACCAACCAGGTGCTGGCCCAGATCGAACTCTGGCAGCGCGCGGAGGACTACGGTAACGAGGTCTTCGTCTTGCCGAAACACCTGGACGAAAAGGTTGCGCGCCTGCACCTCGATCGTATCGGCGCCAGGCTGACACGGCTGAACGACGAGCAGGCGCGCTATATCAACGTGGATGTGGACGGCCCGTACAAGCCGGAGCATTACCGCTACTGAAGCCCGCCGGTCACTGAATAAATGCACGGCCAGAAGCAAGTTCCGATATCTTTCGAGTTTTTCCCGCCGCGCACCGACGAGCAGAAACTCGTGCTGGAATCGACCTGGCAGAAGCTGTCGCGCCTTAATCCGCGGTACCTGTCGGTCACGTTCGGCGCCGGCGGGTCTTCGCTGGACGCGACGCTGGAGACCGTTCGCGATTTGTTGGAACGTTCCGGGGTGCCGGTGGCGCCGCACATTTCCTGCATGGCCAGGCACCGGGACATGCTGATCGATTTGCTGCAGTCGTACCGTGAAGCCGGCGTCAAGCGGGTGGTCCTGTTGCGGGGTGACCGGCCCGAAGGCGTCGCCGTGCCCGGCCCGTTCCAGTATGCCAGTGACCTGGTGCGGTTCGTAAACCAGTCCTTCCCCGGTGTCTTCCACATCGAAGTGGCCTGCTATCCGGAATTTCATCCTGAATCCGTGTCTCCGGAGAGCGAGTTCCGCTATTTCAGGGAAAAGGTGGAGGCCGGCGCGGACGGCGCAACGACGCAGTATTTTTACAACACCGACTGCTATTTCCAGTTCCTGGACGATTGCGCCAGGTACGGCATCGATATCCCGATCACGCCCGGCATCATGCCGATCACCAACTACAAGAGCCTGGACCGGTTTTCGGCCCAGTGCGGTGCGGAAATACCCCAATGGATACGCCGGCGCCTCGAGGCCTTCGGCGACGACGGCGCATCCATCCGGGAATTCGGCCTGGACGTCGTAACCAAGTTGTGCGAGCGCCTGCTGCTCGGCGGGGCGCCGGGGCTGCACATCTATACGCTGAACCGGGCCAACGCGACCATGCGGTTGTGGCAGCGGCTCAACCATCTTTGAGGTCGGCCACCGCACGCTTATTGTCGCGGTGACGCGTTTCTCAGAAAAGTTTCACCTATTCACGCCTGGTTTCGCCTGTCGGCGAGTGACTATTCTTTGCGTGGGCAAAGCGTTTCGCCTGTCGGCGAGTGACTTTTCTTTGCGTGGGCAAAGCGTTTCGCCTGTCGGCGAGTGACTTTTCTTTGCGTGGGCAATGCGTTTCGCCTGTCGGCGAGTGACTTTTCTTTGCGCGCCCAAAGAAAAGTAACCAAAAGAAAGGGCGCCCGTGTCCGATGGCCACTACGTGGCTTCCCTCAAGCTCCCTGGCTTTGCGGCACCGCTCGGCACGCCCCGTCCGGGGCCGGGCCTCGCTGGAATGAACATCCCTGTTCATTCCTGCCGGTCGCTGTGGTCGCTTTCGGCATCTCCCAATCGGGCTTGAAGAGCAAGAGCAAGAGCAAGAGCAAGAGCAAGAGCAAGAGCAAGAGCAAGAGCAAGAGCAAGAGCAAGAGCAAGAGCAAGAGCAAGAGCAAGAGAGGGGCGCGCCGGTGACGGAAAGGGCAGCGGCCCGCTGCCCGGAAACGAAACCCGTTTCAATTGGTAGCTTCTGAAGTTACAAAGGAAATCGCACCCCGGCCGGATGGCTGCTGTGCCATACCTCGGCGCCTTCAAAGGGGTGATAAATAACAAGAACGGCGAGCCTTTGCGCCCGGGCCTGCACGCTTGGTACGTGCTCAGGGTACGTTTGTGATACCGACCGCGGTCTTGTTCAGTGCTCCACTTTGCCGCCGAGCACCTTGCCGCTGTCCTCGTCGTCGCGGTAGATATTGACCGTCAGCTTGCCGTCGACGTCGATGCTGGCGCGGTACATGCCCTCGGTGTTGAAGGTCGTGGTGATATGGCCGGCGCGGTCGATGGCGATGACGCCGCCTTCGGCGCCGGCCTCGACGAGGACGTGGTTGATCACGGTATCGGCCGCGGCCGCCAGCGGCGTCCCCGCTGCGACGCGGTTACAGATGTCGTAGGCGACCACGTAGCGGATGAAGTACTCGCCGTGGCCGGTGGCGCTGACGGCGCAGCTGCGGTTATTGGCGTAGGTGCCCGCGCCAATGATCGGAGAATCGCCCACGCGGCCCCAGCGCTTGTTGGCAATGCCGCCCGTGGAGGTTCCCGCGGCCAGGTTGCCCCGGCCGTCGAGTACCACGGCGCCGACGGTCGAGAACAGCTTATCCCTGTCCTCCGCCTTCTCTTTGGCCTTGATTCGCTGCAATTGCCGCCAGCGAAAATCGGTGTAGAAGTAGGACGGGTCCATCATTTCGAAGCCGCGCTCGCGGGCGAACGCTTCGGCCCCGGCGCCGATCAGCATGACGTGCTTGGAGTGCCGCATGACTTCCAGCGCCAGGTTGATCGGGTTCCTGATGTGTGTCACCGCCGCGACCGCCCCGGCGTTCAGGTCCGCCCCCTGCATGATCGAAGCGTCCATTTCATTTTTCCCGGCGGCGTCGAAGACCGCGCCCTTGCCGGCATTGAAAAGCGGCGAGTCCTCCATGATGTTGATGGCCGCGGTGACCGCGTCGGCGCCGTCGGCGCCGTTTTTCAGCGCTTCGTAGCCAGCCTTGACCGCCGTTTCCAGTGCCGCGCGGATCGCTGCTTCCTTGTCGGCTGTCAGGTTCGCACGGGTAATGGTGCCGGCGCCCCCGTGGATCGCGATGGCGACCGCTGCGTCGGCCGAGGCATGGCTCATCAAGAGCAGCCCCGCGGTGATGAAAAGGCATTTGAGGCTAACCATGTGTTCATGCATTGGAATTCCTGCGTTGAGTCGTGTTCAGGACCGGGCCTGCGCCCAATAGAGCCCGGCATAGATTTTAGGGTCCAGCATGATTCCGGCCGACGCGCGTGCCGATAGCCAGCGGGCCGCAGTCGCAAGCGGTACCTCGTGCACGGTGATGTCTTCCGACTTGTCGCCGCCGCCGTCACCCTCGCGCACCAGGCCCGCCGCGTAATATATCGTAATGACTTCGCTGGACATGCCGGGTGTGCTCGGGCAGGTCAGCAATTCGACCATGCTCTGGGCCCGGTATCCGGTCTCTTCCAGCAATTCCCTGTGTGCGGCCGCCTCGGCGGTCTCCGCCGCATCGCCGGTGTCGCCCACCAGGCCGGCTGGCAACTCGATCACGCGGCTGCGGATCGGCTCCCGGTATTGCTCGACCAGCAACAGCTCATGCGAGTCGGTCACGGCGACCATGACGACCACGCCGGTCGCATTGGTGCGGTAGACGTATTCCCAGCCATCTCTTTCCATGATGCCCAGGAAGCGGCCGCGGTAGTGGACAATTTCCTGTTTTGACACAGCTCTGATGAACGCTCTGATAAACTAGGGCGATTGTATCCCCCAAGGTGATGTTCCGGCCAGCAGCCACGTCGGATTTGCCGGCCGGCGCGAGCAACCGGAAAAGTCCGCAGAACCAAATCGGCCCGGGCCAATCAAAGAGACGGGCTGCAGAGGATGTGTATGTTGAAAAAGACCCTATTTGTACTTTCGATCGCGGTCGCGGCCGCCAACCTGTCCGCCTGGGCGCAGGACAAGCAACCCGAACCACTTCCGGACAACGTGCCGGCATTGCTGGTCAAGGCCAATTCCGCCTTTGGCGCCAAGGACTACCTGACCTTCCGCCGGGTCATGGAACGCCTGCACGAGATGCGGCCGTACAACAGCGATTACATGTACCAACTGGTCAACGCACACGCCCTTTTGAACGAAAAGTCGGCCGCGTACGACCTGATGATAAAAATGCAGCAGCAGGGTCTGGCCTACGATTTCAGCCAGTCGGAAAGCACGCTGAATATTCGTGGCACCGAGGTCTTCGACTATGTCAACGACCTGCTGAAGATGGCCGCTCAACCGGTGGGTGAGTCGAAGCCGGTGCTGACGCTGCCGCAAAAAGTGCTGATGCCCGAGGCCCTGGCCTGGGACGATGGCCGGCAAAAGTTCCTGGTCGGCACGGTCAGAGACGGCAGCGTTCTGGCGGCCGCCAGGGACGGCGAGGTGGAGCAACTGATCAAGGCAAACGGTGACAACCGCATGTGGGGCGTATTCGGCCTGCTGGTCGACAAGGAGCGCAACCGGTTGTGGGTCACCACCGCGGCCACGACCGAGTTTACCGGCTATGACCCGAGCGACAAGGGCCGTTCCGCGCTGCTCGAATTCGATCTGAAAACGCTCAAGCTGTTGCACCGCTACCCGGTACCGGTGGACGGGCGCCCCCACATACTCGGCAGCATGGTGCCCAGCCCTGCCGGGGACATTTACATCGCCGACCGCGTGCTGCCCTTCGTGTTCAAAAAGGCGGCCGATGAAGACAAGTTGAAACCGGTGCTGGCGACGCGGGAGATGATCAGCCTGCGCGGTATGGCCATGCAACCGGACGGGCGCATCATGTACGTGGCGGACCGCGAACTGGGCATTCTCGTCATCGACGTCGCCAGCGGCAGGTCAGGTAAGCTCGCCGTGCCGGCAAACCTGAATGTCGGCGGCATCGATGGCATGTACCTGTGGCAGAACAAGCTCATCATCATCCAGAACGGGATCAAGCCGCAGCGGGTCATGCGCCTGCAACTGGACAGCACCGGCACCAAGGTGACGGCGGTCAGGCCGCTGGCCGTGGCGCAGCCGTACTTCGACTACCCCAGTTTCGGCACGGTCGTCGGCAAGACGCTGTACTACTTTGGCAACAGCCACTGGTCTGGCGGCGAGAAGGTGTACAAGCCCGTCAGGATATTGCAAACGGACCTGGACTGCTGTCAGGACCTGATGGCGCCTGAAATGAAGAAATTCCTCGAGGACATGAAAAAGGCAGGAAAACCGCTGCCGGAAGGGCTTGAAAAAGAGGCCGGCGGCAAACATTCGCCGCCGCACCAGGCGGACGGGTCTTAACCCGTCTGCAGGCAGCGCTTGCGCAGCATCTGGCCGAGTTCCATTTCGTCGAACAGGCGGTTCAGACGGGCTGCGTCAACCTGGCCCCGCTCGATGGCGGGATTTTCCAGCGCCGACGGCACGGCGGTTTCGATCGCCGTCAGGCGCCGCGCCAGTTCGGCGGCCTCGCGGTTGTCGTTCAGTTTGCGGTGCAGCGACTTGGCGCCGCGGATCCGCAGGAAAGGCACCTCGTGCAACCGCCGCAACAGCGAGTCCAGGTCGTTGAAATGCTGCAGCAGCGCCGCTGCCGACTTCGGGCCCACGCCGGGAACGCCCGGAATGTTGTCCACCGGGTCGCCCGTCAGCGCCAGGTAGTCCGCGATCTGCTCCGGGTAGACACCGAAGGTGTCCCTGATCTTTGCGCGACCGAGTTTCCGCTTGCGGCTGAAATCCCACCAGGTGTCGTCGTGCTCGATCAGTTGCGCCAGGTCCTTGTCGCTGGTGACGACACACACGGGGTGACCGCGCTGGCGCCAGTGGCACGCCAGCGTTCCGATCAGATCGTCCGCCTCGTAGCGGTCGTCGGCGAAACAACTCAGACCCAGCGACTCGGCCACGCCGCGGGCCCATTTGAACTGGCGTTTCAATTCCTCCGGCGCCGGCTCCCGGTTGGCCTTGTACGGCGGGTAGATTTCGTTGCGGTAACTGCTGGTCAATGACTCGTCGAACGCAATCCCGATATGGCGCGCATTGGTCTGCTCTATCAGGCTGCAGAGGAAGCCGGCAAAACCGTAGACGGCGTTGGTCGGCTCGCCGTTCGCATTGGCAAACTCGTCGGGCACCGAGAACCACGCGCGGAAAATATAAATACTCGCGTCAACGAGATATACGGGGTCCAGGCTCATACGGCTACCGGCGTGATGACAGAACGCTATCTTACACCAGCAATGCTTGACCCTGTTCGACGCGCTTGCGCAGCACGCTGTTGCGCGGAAAATGCGCCAGCAGGAAATCCATCTGGTCGCTGAGGATCTGGCGGCCCTGCAGGTAGATATATTCGGCGTGCGTCGGCGTGAACGGTATCGCCAGCAGTTGCATGCCCGCCTGTTCAGGCGTCCGGCCGGCCTTGTGGTTGTTGCATCGCTTGCAGGCCGTGACGACGTTGACCCAGCGATCACGCCCGCCGTGGCTCAGCGGTTTGACGTGATCGCGGGAAAGCATGTAATTGGGAAATCTCTCGCCGCAGTACAGGCACAGGTTCTGATCGCGGCGGAATAACGCCTTGTTGCACAGCGGGGGAATGTAGTTGTCGGCAAACAGGTGTTTGTGCGGGTGCTGACCGGCCGTGGCGATGATGGCGTTGACCGGGACCATGCTGCGGGCGCCGCTGATGGCGTTGATGCCGCCGTGAATCTTGTAAAGGATCCCGCCGAGGGCGTAACTGACCTGCTCCAGCGTGATCAGCTTGACCGCATCCTGGTACCCGATCCACTCGAGGGGCATGCCGGACACGTCCGTGCGCAATACTCTCTGTTGTAAATCCACCACCTCGTCAACCGCTTTTTTGTGATCAATGGCACAAGATATTGTGCTTTATCATCGTATTTTTGCTGTATATCTTGTTTTGAATATATTCGCAAGTGAATTTTTCACCCGCGCCGGCATATTCGCTACACTGGCGGCGGTAACGGGCCTGAACCTCCAAGGGAAGGGCGTTGTCACAAGCCCATGAATTTACGTCGGAGTCAGCAGTGAAAAACCCAGTTCGTCGAATATCCACCATGATCGCCCTGTTGCTGATAACAGGGTTTGCGTACGCGGCCTTGCCGGTAGCGGTGGGCGGCAAGCCGTTGCCGTCGCTGGCCCCGGTTCTGAAACAGGTCACGCCATCGGTGGTCAACGTCTACACGCAAACGCGCGTTCGCGTGAGCAGCCCGTTGCTCGACGACCCGATATTCCGGCGCTTTTTCAACGTGCCGGACGTACCCCGGGAAAGGGTTTCCCAATCGCTCGGCTCGGGCGTCATCGTCAACGCCGAGAAAGGCTACATCCTGACCAACAACCACGTCATCGCGCACGCTGACGAGATCGCCGTGGGCCTCAAGGACGGCCGTAATTTCGAAGCCAAACTGATCGGCACGGACCCGGACACGGACATCGCGGTCATCCAGATCAAGGCGAACAACCTCGAGGCGCTGCCGCTGGCGGATTCCGACCGCCTGCAGGTCGGCGATTTCGTGGTGGCGGTCGGCAATCCGTTCGGACTTGGCCAGACCGTGACCTCCGGTATCGTCAGCGCGTTGGGGCGCACCGGCCTGCGCGGACTGCAATACCAGAATTTCATTCAGACCGATGCGTCGATCAACCCCGGCAACTCGGGTGGGGCGCTGATCAACCTGCGGGGCGAACTCGTCGGCATCAACAGCGCGATATTCACGCCCAGCGGCGGCAACGTCGGAATCGGCTTCGCCATTCCGTCAAAAATGGCCCTCTACGTCATGGAGCAGTTGATCCGCTACGGCGAGGTACGCCGGGGCACGCTCGGTCTGACGGTGCAGGACCTGACCCCGGACCTCGCGGGGGCCTTTTCAATGGACTCGGGCAGCGGCGCGCTGGTGGCTCAAGTGGCCGCCGGTTCCGCCGCCGAAAAGGCCGGGCTCAAACCCGGTGACGTCGTGGTCAGCATCGCCGGGCACCCGGTCAAAAACGCCCGCGATTTCTACAACTCTGAAGGCCAGCTTGCGCTGGGCCAGTCCTTGCGCGTGGATTACGTGCGCGAAGGCCAATCCCGTAACGTCACCCTGGTCATCAAGCCCATACCCACGCTCAAGGGTGAGGATCTCGACGCGCGTTTCAAGGGCGCGCGCTTCAGCGAACTGGGCGCGAACCTGAAGCAGGAAGATTATTCCGGCGTGTTGCTCGATCAACTCGACCCGAAAAGCCGGCTGGCCTACCAGGGTCTCGCCAAGGGTGACATCATCACCGGCGTCAACCGGCAGCGGATTCGCAACCTGAATGATTTCAAGGCCTCGCTGGAGAATCTGAGGGGTACGATTTACCTGCAGATCGTGCGCGGCCAGCGTACCTACGTGGCGAGGATCGAGTGATGGCGTTCACCACGGCTGGAGATGGGATTCCGCTTTATCCCGTCAGTGCCCAGGGCTATGAAAAGTGGCTGGCGGAGGCCCCTGCCCGGCAGCGCAAATGGGTGGAGTCGTCGGCCTTTACGGCCCAGCCCGGCGAGGTCTGCAGCCTGCCGGACGAGGCGGGCGGCTTGCAGGGTTACCTGTTCGGGATGCAGGCGACCGGCTGGCTCTACCAGTTGTCCGACCTGCCGGCCCGGCTGCCTGCCGGTGACTACGTCGTAGCCGCCGACTGGGACCAGGAGCAACGCTTGCGCAGCGCCTTGGGCTGGGGCCTGGGCTGTTACCAGTTCGATACCTACAAAAAGGCCGGCAAGGTCATGCCGTCGCTGTGCCTGGAAGGGGCTATCGGGGAGCAAGCCGGGGCGCTGTTGGCGGCCCACGAACTGGTTCGCGACCTGGTCAATACGCCGACCGAAGACATGGGGCCGGCCCAGCTTGGCGACGCCATGCAGGCGCAGGCAGATCGGTTCGATGCCCGCGTCTCGGTGATTCGGGGTGATGACCTGCTGACGGAAAACTATCCCGCGATCCATGCGGTCGGCAGGGCGTCGGCGCGCGCGCCGCGCCTGCTGCAACTCGAATGGGGCGGCGACGACGACCCGCTGCTGGTGCTTTGCGGCAAGGGCGTGTGTTTCGACACCGGCGGCCTGAACCTGAAGACCGGCACCGGCATGAGCCTGATGAAGAAGGACATGGGCGGTGCCGCGCACGTGCTGGCGCTGGCGAGCCTCGTCATGCAGGCGCGGTTGCCGGTGCGGCTGAGCGTGCTCGTGCCCGCGGTCGAAAACTCGGTCTCAGGCAACGCCTACCGCCCGGGTGATGTGATTCCAACGCGCAAGGGCCTGGCTGTCGAAATCGGCAACACCGACGCCGAGGGCCGCCTGGTGCTCGCCGACGCCTTGGCCAGCGCCTGTGAAAGGCGACCGGACCTGGTGATTGACTTCGCGACCCTGACCGGCGCGGCGCGGGTTGCGCTCGGCACCGACATGCCGCCCGTTTTCAGCAATGACATCGAAATCGCCCGCCGCCTGGTCGCCGCCGGCGAGTGCGAGGAGGATCCGCTCTGGGCCATGCCGCTTTACGCGCCGTACCGGGAGTTGCTGAAGAGCAATATCGCCGATCTCAGTAACATCGGCAGCAGTCCCTACGGCGGCTGTATTACCGCGGCGCTGTTTCTTGAGCACTTCGTCGAGCCGGATATCGACTGGGTGCACATCGACACCTGGGCGTGGAACCAGACGGCGCGTCCGGGCCGGCCGGTGGGCGGGGATGCGCAGGGGCTGCGGGCGGCCTACCGCTATCTTTGCGAGCGTTACAGCCGCTGACCAGGGCGCAACCTCTCCATGGCCGCGGCGCGGTCCGGTCCCATGGATTGCGTCAGCACTTACAGCAGCACGAAACTCGCGATCGTCACACCGATCGTGAAAAACGACAGCAACACCAGGTAACTGATCCCGATCGCAAAGAATTTTCCCAGCGTCAGCATCCATCCCTGCCGGTAAACGGTACGCAGCGAAGCCAGCAGGTAGACCGGTATCCACACGGCAATGGCCGCGATCAGCCAGACGGCCGCCGCCGTCGCGCCGTGATGGCCGGCGGCGCTCAGCAGGTCAGCACTGCCGTCGAGCAGCAGGATCAGTATCAGGCAGACGAACAGAAAGGCGTGGTTGTGCAGCGCGAAGATCAGGTGTTCGACGTAGTAGCGCCTCGAAAAGAGGTACCAGAACTCGAAGATCAGCGCGACCACCGGCAGCAGGATGAACATGCTCACGGGCAGGATATCGAAGACCTTGTCGATGATCAGGTCCGGGTTCTTGTTGATCTCCTCGGCTTTCTCCGGTGAGTGTTCGATCTCGTCGTTGATGCGGTCGTTGATCCAGCGCGGCAGCCAGGAAATGGCCACCGGGTTGGTCTCCCGGTCCCACGGCTTGCCGTTGAACTGGAACGCTTTGGTATCGAAGAACACCTGCTCGCCTTTCTTGTCGTCCTCCGTCCGCGGTGTCGTCGCGTCGCCGGGCGGGGCCGCGCCGCTCTCGGCCTGCTTGACCTCGGGCGGCGCCTTGTCCTTGTTGCCCATCGTGATGTGGAAGCCCCTCCCCGCGGACCGTGTGCCGCCCTCGCCGTCGATCGTGAGCGCGTCGGTGGAGAACAGCGCCGCGAGCAGGAAAAAGGCGATGCTCAGGAACATGTACAAACGCAACGGCGGCGTGTAACGGTAACGGCGACCGGAGAGAAAGTCGCGGGTCAGGCGGCCTGGGTGAAACAGCAGCGGTTTGAAGGTACGGATGAAACGCGAGTCCAGGTCGAGGAAATCCTCCATCAGGTCCCGCACCAGGGCCGGGAAAAAACGCACGAAGTTGCGGTCCGGCTGACCGCAGAAGTAGCAATAAGGCCCCATCAGCGGTGTCCCGCAATTCAGGCAATTAGCCGAACCCGCGAGTTTCTTCCTGGCCAGCGACAGTTTCGGGTCTGTCGCCGGCAACGGGCCTGCGTCAGTTCGATCAGCCGCCTCCGGCCGGTCCGTATCTTCGCTCATCTTTTGCCTGCCCTCATGTACTACAATGCCCGTTCGCCAGTGATCGCCGCCCATGAAAAAAACAAGCATACACAAAAATCACTTCGCCGAAATCCTCCGCACGCTGCAGTTGGCGGCGCCGGTCATCATCGGCCTCGTCGCCGGCTTCAGCATGAATTTCGTCGATACGCTGATGGCCGGAAGGCTGCCACAGAAGGAAATCGCGCTGGCGGCGATAGCGACGGGCGGCGCCCTCTGGTCGGCGGCGCTGATGTTCGTCATCGGACTGACGATGGCCGTGCAGCCGGTCGTCGCCCAGCTCGACGGCGCCAACGCACGCGGCCAGGCCGGCGAAGCGGTGCGCCAGGGAATCTGGATCGCATTGCTGGTGGCGGTTCCTTTCGAGTGCCTGCTGCTCTTTGGCGACCACGTGATGCGCTGGATTGCAGTCGATGCCACGATCATCCCGACCGCGCGGCAGTACCTGCATGCGCTGGCCTGGGGCGCGCCGGCGATGTGCTTCGTCTTCCTGGCTCGATTCGTCAGCGAGGGCAGCGGTTACACGCGTCCGACCATGTATATCGGCTTGCTCGGCGTCACGCTGAATGTACCGCTCAACTACGTGCTGATGTTCGGCAAGCTGGGCCTGCCGGCGCTCGGCGCCCGCGGCATCGGTTATGCCACGGCCATCGTGATCTGGGTACAGCTGCTGTTCATGCTTTCAGTGATCCGCTGGCACCCGCATTTCACGGAGTTCAACCTGTTCGAGCGCTGGGACTGGCCGCAGCGGGTTGCGATCGTGAAGCTTGTCAACATAGGCCTGCCCATTGGAATGGGAATATTCGTCGAGAGCGGCCTTTTCGTAGCTGCGGCATTGCTGATCGCGCGGCTGGGGCCCCTGCCGACGTCGGCCCACCTGATCGCGATCAACTACGCCGCGCTGATGTTCATGGTGCCGCTGGGCCTGGCCAGCGCCATGACCACGCGTGTGGGCAATGCCCTGGGCCGGGGGGACCCGGTAGCGGCGCGTTACGCGGCTTTGATCGGTTTTTCCATCCTGCTGGTCACGCAGACACTCAGCGCGTGTTCAATGCTGTTTTTGCCAGGGTATATCGTCAGTATGTACACCGACGATGCCGCCATCACCTCCATCGCGGTCAGCCTGTTCCTGTACGCCGCCATTTTTCAATACGCCGACGGCCTCCAGGTCTGTTCCGCGGGTGCGCTGCGCGGTTACAAGGACACGCTGGTGCCGATGTTCATCAATATCGTCTCGTACATGCTGATCGGTCTGAGCGTGGGTTATTACCTCACGTTTTACCGGCTGCTGGGGCCGGCCGGCATGTGGGTCGGTATGATCTTCGGGCTCTCGTGCGGTGCGGTCCTGCTCTTCAGCCGTTTTCTGATCAAGAGCGCCCGCCTGGTCCGTACGGCAACGGTTCGATCATGACGCTGCAATGCGGCGCTTCATCTGTTCCAGTTCGGCTTCGATGGCAGGGTCCGGCGGGGCTGCCGTATCTTGCCTGACCGGGCTTTCGGAACGACCAAAATCATAGGACCGTACACGGGCCTCGAGACGCTCGACCTGCGACTGCAGGCGGTCGAAGCGGCCCATGGCGCGCCGCACTTTGCGTTCCCCCGGGGAGGCGGACCTCGCCTTTGCCGCAGCACCGCCCGCGGCGCCGTTTGCGTGCCGTGAGCCGATGTCCCTGAGCCGGGCCTTGGCGTCTTTAAGCTTGCTTTTCAGCGTGGCCATATCGAAGCCCAGTTGCGTGATGCGCTCTTCCAGCGCAGCCGCCTCCTGTTGGGCCGAATGCAGTGCCTGCTCGACTTCGGCGCGGGTTCTTAGCGCCGTACGGGCCAGTTCGTCCCGTTGCGTGGCCACGGCCTTCTCGGCCCGCTCGGTCCATTCCCCTATTTCCTGTTGCAGGCGCTGCTGCAAGCGTTCCAGGTGGGCCTGCTCGGCCAGCAGGTCGGCGCTGGCGAGGCGCGCGTCGTCGGCAGCGTCCTCCATTTCACGGATCAGGGCCCGCAGCAGCTTTTCCGGGTCCTCGGCTTTTTCCAGCAGTGTATTGACGTTGGCGGCGATGACGTAACGCAAGCGTGAAATTGTACCCATGGTAATTCGTTCCTTTGTGCGGTTGCTCTGGCCGTGTAGATGCAGAATTCGTGCCAGATTGAAAAGCATATAAGAAACAAGTTGTTGTGTTTTATCGAGGCCAGGTATGGTCTCGGGGGATGGTCCGATTGGCAAACTCTTGGTCACTGTGACCTTCGGCCGATTGTGCTGGGCAGTCACTGTCCATACAATAACCGCAGTTATCTTCCACGGGCGGCACAATGGACAAAGCGCGTTCCTTTCTCGCCAGGGTCTTGCTTCGCACCTGGCGCGTCATCAACACCAGCCGGGTTATTTTCCTCAACGTCCTGTTCCTGGTGCTCGTTTACGTGTTGTACGTTACTTTTCTGCAACCACCGGAACTGTTCAGACTGAAGCCGAAGACGACACTGGTAATTCGTCCTTACGGCAACGTGGTGGAACAATACACGACCACGCCCCTGGACCGCGCCCTGCAACAGGCGGCTGGCCAGGACCAGAGCGAAACGCGTTTGCGGGATATCCTGGAAGCAATACACCGGGCCGCCGGCGACAAAGACATCGTGCAACTGGTCATCGACCCGAATTACATGTGGGGGATCGGGCTGGCGGCTTTGAAAGATATCGAAAATGCCGTGGACGCTTTCCGCTCCACGGGCAAGCCGGTGATCGCTCTGGCCGGCAACCTGACGCAAAATCAGTACTACCTGGCGTCGCTGGCGGACGAGGTCTGGCTCAATCCCAACGGCGTCGTTTTCATCGACGGCTACTCGAATTACCGCCATTTTTACCGCGAGGGGCTGGACAAGCTCGCGGTCGAAATCAACCTGTTCAGGGTCGGTAAATACAAATCCGCGATGGAGCCTTTCATTCGTGACGACATGTCGCCGGCGGCACGGGAGGCCGGCAAGTCCTGGCTTGGCAGTCTCTGGCAACAATACCTGGAAGGTGTGTCGAAGCACCGCGGCATCCTGGTCGAGTCACTGCAGGCGGCCATCAATGACCTTCCCGACCAGATCGAAGCCGCGCACGGGGATTTCGCCCAATACGCACTCAAGCTGGGCCTCGTCGATCGCCTGATGACAGCGCCCCAGGCGCGCCAGGCGCTGGCCCAAAGCGGTACGCCCGACCAGGCGGGTGACAGTTACCGCGCCGTCGACATGCAGGATTACCTGAACCTGACAAAAGCGCGCACGGCGGGCAGTTCGGCCAAGCACATCGCGGTCATCATCGCCGAGGGCGATATCGTCAACGGGCGCCAGCCGCCCGGGCGCATCGGCACGATTTCGACCGCCGAGCAACTGCGGCGAGTGGCCCGCGACGACAAGGTCGCGGCGCTGGTCCTGCGCATCAACAGCCCCGGCGGCGATGCCTACGCCGCGCAGGCCATCCGCCAGGAGATCCAGCAGGTCCGTGACGCCGGCAAGAAGGTCGTTGTGTCGATGGGCAATGTCGCCGCGTCCGGCGGCTACATGATCGCGATGGCGGCCGATGAGGTTTGGGCCAGCCCGGCAACCATCACCGGTTCGATCGGTGTCTTTGGCATGTTGCCGACCTTTTCCGGCACGCTGGCCAAGATCGGCGTACACACCGACGGTTTCGGGACCACCGACATCGCCGGCAAGATCAGGCTGGACAGGCCGCTGGACCCGTCCATGGCGCGTGTCCTGCAGGCCGCCACCGAGCGGGTCTACCGGCAATTCGTGGCGATGGTCAAAAGAGCCCGCGGCATCGACACGCTGGCCGAAGTCGAAGCCGTCGCTCAGGGGCGCGTCTGGAGCGGCCAGCAGGCCGCCGACCGCAGGCTGGTCGACAAGACCGGCACCTTCCAGGACGCGATCAAGGCCGCGGCCCGTATTGCCGGGCTGGGCAACACCTATCAGCTCGACTGGGTCGAACCGGAACGCTCGGCGCTGGATCAGTTCTTCTCCGACTTCGTCGCCAAGGTGGTTTCGAGGTTCGATATCTCGATGGGCCAGCCGGCGCGCGTGCCGTCCGGTTGGCTGCAGAACATGCTCCGGGATTTGCGCTATATCGCCAGCAACGAGGGCAGCTTCACGGTCGCGGCGCGCTGCCTGTGTGATATTCAGTAGTCTTTTTGCGTCGGGTCCGGCAAGCCCGAATACAACAACCAGGTATGACGTTTATCGTCGTATTTCCAGTACTGCTTGTCGATGATCGTGCGCTCGCGGGCCTGGTTCTTGTTGAACATGCGGATTTCCACTACTTGCCGCAGGCCCTTGCCGTTATCGACCGGCAGGGACGAGCGCGGCGTGTACTGGGTGACCTGGAACAAACGCAGCCGGTCCATTTCCAAACGGCTGATCGGGTGTTGCTCCAGGTATTCAGGCGCGATGAAATCGACGGCCGTGTCCCACTGTGCCCAGCGCACCGTAATTTCGTAACGTTTGAGTACGTCGGTCAGTCCCTGTGCCTTTCTGCTTTGGGGACAACCCGCGAGGAGGGCCGCCATGAAGACGGGCAGCAGGCAACGCAGCGCAATTTTGATGTTGGTCATTCGTTCGGATCCTTCGTCTCACAGGCGCCCGGCGTGGTGCGCGTAATTCCGGCGGCACGCGCCATGCAGCCCGAGGGGTAGGTTTTGCCGTCACAGCCACAAACGGGATCGTACTGCATCGGGCAGGCGATGTCGTTCGTTGGCTTGATCCTGCAGGCGGTAACCGCGGCCGGCCGGTCGGGTTCGGCGCAGGCTGCGAGCAACAGCACGCCGAGCCCCGCCAATGCCCAGCGCCACCTTTCAGACATGAAATCTTGCCCAGGCCATGCCCAGCCAGACGATGGCAAGCAATATCAGGCTGAACATGACGGCCGAGGAACCCATGTCCTTGGCCCTGCCGGAAAGCGTATGGCGCTCCTCGCCGATCCTGTCCACGGTGTTTTCAACCGCGCTGTTGAGCAGTTCGACGATGAGCAGCAGGAACAACGGGAACAGCAGCAACAGCCATTCGGTGAAAGACCGCGCCAGCCAGAATGAATTGGGCAACAGCACAACGAATATCGTGACGTCGTATCTGAAAGCCTCCTCCAGCTGCCAGCAATCCCGTATCCCCCTGAACGAGTTCCGCGTCGCTTGCCGGAGCCTGCTTGCACCGTTGTGCTCCTGTTTCATTGTTTGTTCGACCAGATTCGGGTTGCTCTCCTCAGGTGCTATTATGCGCAAGCTGGACAGCAACAACAATCGGGGGTCGTTTCAGCCCCCGAAAGTCGGAGGCCATCTTGCTTAAAATTGCGACCTGGAACGTCAATTCACTCAACGTTCGCCTGCCGCACGTGCTGGCGTGGTGCGAGGATGCCCGCCCGGATATCCTGGCGTTGCAGGAAACCAAGTTACCCGACGACCGCTTCCCGGCGGCGGCGCTGCGGGAGGCGGGCTTCGAGAGCCTGTATTCGGGTCAGAAGACCTATAACGGCGTTGCGATTCTCAGTCGTGAGGCCGCCGCTGACCCCGTCACCGATATCGAAGGGCTGGACGACCCGCAACGGCGTATCCTGGCGGCGACCATCGCCGGCGTCCGTATCGTCAACCTCTACGTGGTCAACGGCAAGGAGGTCGGTTCGGACAAGTACGACTACAAGCTCGAGTGGCTGCGGCAGGTCAGGCGTTGGTTGCAGTCGGAACTCGACCGCTTCGAAAACGTCGTGGTGCTGGGCGATTTCAACATCGCTCCGGCCGACGAGGATGTCCATGATCCCGAAGCCTGGCGCGACCGGGTGCTTTGCAGTGAACCGGAGCGGGCGGCGCTCAGGAAAATACTCGATCTGGGCCTGGTGGACACGTTTCGTCTGTTCGAGCAGCCGCAGGGCAGCTGGAGTTGGTGGGATTACCGCCGGGCCGCGTTCCGGCGCGACATGGGTCTGAGGATCGACCTGATCCTGGCCTCCAGGGCGTTGGCGGCGAGATGCCGTGCGGCCTGGATCGACAAGGAACCACGCCGCCAGGAACGGCCATCGGACCACACGCCGGTGCTCGCGCAGTTCGACTGTTGACGCTGCCTAATTGCCGGTTTTGTACCGTGGTACCGAGCTGTCGATTTCGAGTGACCAGGCATCGATGCCGCCGACGACATTGCTGACGTCGGTGAAACCCAGTTTGCGGAAATGCTCGGCGGCAACGCGGCTGCGGTTACCGGTGTGACAGAGGAAAGCCAGCGCGGTGTCTTTCGGCAGCGACTCGATCTCCCGCATCGTCTCTTCATCCATGCTGCGGGCGCCATCGACAGACGCCAAATCGCGTTCATCCTTGCCGCGCACGTCGATCAGGATCACGCTGCCATTGTCGAGACGATCTTTGAGTTCGGCAACGCTCATTTGCCGCACGGGCTGCGGCGCCTCGGGCAGCGTAATGGCCAGGCCCTCGCCCTGCATGCTTTCGACCCAGTCGATGACGGCGCCGCGCGCGCGTTGCGCCGATGCCAGGTCGAACAACAGCGATACCCCGTTGCTCTCGACCTTGATTTCGTGGCCCTGGGCAGGCGCCAGGTTGAATTGGGATTGCCAGCCGGCGTCGACGCTGAAATGCAACGCGACGTCGTCGTGGCCGGCCATTGCCGCCAGGATTTTTTCCGCCGCCTTGTCCGTGACCGTCACTTCCGGCGGAGTGCGGTCCGGGCGGGGCAGTCCCAGCATCTCGTGCAGTTCACCGCTGTTGAACATGTCCGAGACGATGTCGCAGCCGCCCACCAGTTCCTGGTCGATATAAAGTTGTGGAATCGTCGGCCAATTGCCGAAGGCCTTGATGCCTTCACGGATTTCCTCGTCTGCCAGCACGTCGACGCTGCTGTAGGTTTCGAGCATGGAATCCAGCAGCCCGGCGGTCTTCGAGGAAAACCCGCACATGGGCGCTTGCGGCGTGCCTTTCATGAAAAGGACCACACGGTCCGCTTTCAGGATTTCTTCGATTTTCTCTCGGGTGCTGTCGTTCAGGCTCATATTTCGGCAATCCGGTTCGTTTCAGGGTACGCCATTACATGGGGTGCATTCCAATTGCAATCAAGAGGGGCTTGCTGACAGGTCCTGCAAGCCGGCGCTGAATTCGTCGCCGTAGTCAATGGTGATTTCCTCACCGGCGCCGATATCGCGTGCGGCGTAAAGGTCCGTTCCGTCCATTTCGCAATTGGGCCGGTCGCTGTGATTCATGAAGCGCAGGTCGTTGCTGCCGTCAATGCCCTGCCACTCGCCGTCAGCCGGACCCTCCATCCACAAAACGTAGCGGCCGTTGCGCTGCGTGGCCTTGCCCTCGTAATGTCCGATCAGCGTACCTGCCGGGATGGCCTGGCGCGCGAACAGGCCGCGCCCGTGGATGCGGGAGGCATCGACGTAAACGAGGGCATTGGCGCCGGTGCCGGACATGCGCGTGCTACAGCGTATCGGCGCGCAGCCGGCGCGATGCGGCATCCACGCACAGGCGGCCGGGGAAGGCCGTGTCACCGGTGTAGCCCTGGGCGCGCATGTGATCGTGCAGGCGACCGATGCCATCGGCCCTGAGCGGGTAAAAATTCATCTGCCGTCCGCCGCTGACGACGGTGACGGCGACCGTGCCAAGGTCGTCCAGGCCGTGTTCGGTCACCGGCGCGTCTTCCTCGCCCGGCTTCCTGGCCGAGCGCTCCAGCAAAAAGCTCTCCGTCAGCACCGTGTCCCGCCGCGAACCGGGGTGTTGCTCGACGGTGACGCCGTGGGCCTCCAGCATCGTGACGTAGCGGCGGTACTCGCGCGTCCAGTCGGCATAGGAGTTCTGCAGCTCTGGCTCATCCGCCGGCGTGTTTTTGCCGGCGCCGGCGGCCGCCCACCAGTCGAAGGTCTCGAAGTAGCTGTGCACGACGCCGTCCTTGCAGGCGAATTCCAGGCCCCTGTCGGTGCTGACATTCAGCCCTCCCTGGCGCGGATTGACGGCCGCGTCCAGCAACTCCCACAGCGGCAGAAAACCGAACAGCTCCAACTGCAGGCGCAGAAGGGCATTGAGGTCGGCCAGAGTCATGAAGCGCGCGTGCGCGCTCTCGAGGCCAAACAGGGAATCCAGCCGGGCACGGGCATCCGCCCCGATGTCGCCGCGTTCCAGGAACCGCTCTTCCATGGCCGCCGACAGGCCGTCCATCGCGTCTGCCGGGCCGCTGACGAGAAGCGGCAGGACGGACAACGCGCTTGGCGGCGCGTCCGTTTCGGGCTGCAGCGCCCGGTACGGCATGCGCCCCTGGCTGGCGCCGATGCTGAGCAGCCTGGGCGCGAATCCCTCGCCCGGGCTGGCGCTTGCCTGCAGGTCCTGCAATGCGGCAAAGACCGGCATGCCGGGCCGCAGTATCTGCGTTTGCTCGTAAAGGGCGGCGGCCATGCTCAGCGCGAAGCGGCCGACGCCGGGCAGGATGCGCGCCAGCTCCGCGGCGACCAGCGTCAGCGCCTGTTCCGCCGCAGAGCGCTCCAGCAGGAGCGGCCGATTGCCTCCGGCGGGCGCATTGCGGCCCCGCTCGCTTTCGATGGCGACCAGGATGTAGCGGTGCCCGATCGTCGTCACGGTGTCAAGCTCTCCTTTCATCGCGGCAGCGGCACGGTGCGGACGTGCCAGGCCCTGCATTGTAAGTGATAATGCAAGTATGAAACGATCGCGATACACGCCGGATTGGCGCTGGTTCAGCCTCAGCGGCATGACCCCCGAGCTCCTGTACGGCGTGCTGGCCTTGCGGGAGGCGATCTTCGTGGTGGAGCAGGGCTGCGTATACCAGGAACTGGATGGCCTGGACCTCCTCGCACAGCATCTCGTCGGTATCGAGGGGAGCGAACCGGTGGCCTGTCTGCGGTTGCTGCCGCCCGGCAGTGACAGTGCGGCTGTCAGGATCGGGCGCGTTGCCGTGGCGGCCGCTTACCGCAGGCGTGGTTTGGCGCGCCAGATGATGCGGATGGCGATTGCCAGGGCGCGGCAGCAATACCCTGCCGCCGTCATCGGTCTTGCCGCACAGTCCTACCTGCGGAAGTTTTACCAGTCCCTCGGATTCAGCGTTTGCGGGGAGGAGTACCTCGAAGACGGCATCGCCCACCTGCCGATGCGCAGGTAGCGAAAACGCGCTTGCGTTGCCCCCTGACCACGTCAAAACAGCGAAAACGGCGACTTCGTTTTTTTGCCCGGTTTGCCGTCACGCAGACGGCGCATGCGTGCGTGCAGCTGCTGGCGCCGCACTTCCAGCCAGTCGGCGCGTTGAGTGGGGGTCCGGCCGTGCGCCTGCTCGCCGTTGGCACGAAACTCGACGAAATCCTGGTAGGCGCGGATTTCGTGTTCCAGCGCAGCGCAGACGATTTCGACCATGATGGCGTCGTCGAGGAACCCCATTATCGGCGTGCTGTCGGGGATCAGGTCCCCGGCATCGGAAAAATAGGCCAGTGCCGACAGTACGCGGTCAGAATCCTCCTCGGCCAGGTCCCAGTCGGCATCCGACAGCATGTCAAGCAGTGGCCCGATCCTTTCCATCGGCCGCCGGACGAAGTCCGGCGCGTCGGATTGCCTGACCTCCTCCAGCCTCTGCCTGGCTCCGGCGATGACCTCCTCGCGCGGCAGGCCGTCGGCCCGCTCGCAGGCTCGTTGCAAGATGTCCCGGAAACGTCCCAGGTCCGAATCGCTAAGATTGAGACTGAGCAACAGCGGCATTATCAGCGGAAATACCCCGGCTTGCCGGGCATCGTGTATAGGTGGCCCTCGTTGCTGAATCTGAGGCTGCCGTCCTTCTTGGTGAAGACCTTGCCCTCCAGCGAGTACGGCAGGCTCTTGAACTTGCCGGCCTCGAGTTCGTCCAGCAAGCGTTTACCGGCCGCCGCTTCCGCCGCACTGATCGTGCGCGCCTCGACACCGTTTGCGGCTATCGTCGTCGTATCGGTTCCCTGGTAGTCGATCAGGTCCTGGTCATCGACTTGCAGCCGGAATTCAATGGCTTCTACCTGCATCGGCTCGCCATTGAGGTTGCGGATGTTGAGTTGCAGGTTGACGCGTGCATCGGCGTGACTGAGTTCACTCATCCGCACCAACGGCGCCTGGCCGCGCACGATCGTGGTGGCGCAGGCGGCGCACAGGGTCAGGTACAGCAACACGAGCCCTGCTGCGAGGCAGTTCTTAAGGGTCATAACAAACTCCGCTCACAAGCCATACAGGTGACATTTTACGCAATAAAACGTGTCTTTGTGTTGTTTGCCGCCCGCAAGCCTGCATAACGGCGGCTCGGCCTGCGTGCATAGGGGCAGACGTTCGCGGCATTGCCCCGCGTAGACACAAGCGCCCGCCATGTTGCCAGCCTCCCGGTAGCGGCGCAGCCCGGACGGCTCCGCCTGCAGCGGCAAATCCACCCGCAAATCGGCCAATTCCAGCAAGGTCTTGCTGTATGGATGGGCGGGCCGGCTGAAAAACTCGTCCGCCGGCGCATGTTCGACCAGTTGGCCCTGGTACATGACGGCCACTTCGTCCGCGATCTGGCGGATAACCGCGAGGTCGTGTGAAATGAACAGCAGGGCGATCCCCAGCTCATCGTGCAGGCGCAGCAGCAGTTGCAAAATCTGCGCTTGCACGGAAACGTCGAGTGACGCGACTGCCTCGTCGGCGATCAGCAGTTCCGGGTCGCTGATCAGTGCCCTGGCAATGGCAATTCGCTGTTTCTGGCCGCTCGAGAACTGCTGCGGGTAACGCGGCAGCACGTCGGTTTGGAGACCGACTTTCGCCAGCGTCGCGGCCATTTTTGCCGTGCGCTCCGCGGCGTTTGCCCGGGTGAAGTGTTTGAGCGGTTCCTGCAGCGTTTGCGCGATGGTGCGGCGCGGGCTCAGCGACGCGGCAGGGTCCTGGAAAACGATCTGCATGCGCCGCCTGACGGCCATCAGTTCGCGCGCCTGCATGCCGATGATGTCCCGGCCCTTGAACAGGATCTGGCCGCGGACCGTCGGCACCAGACGCATGATGGCCCGCGCGACACTGCTTTTCCCAGCGCCCGAGGCGCCGACCAGGCCCAGGGTCGTGCCGGCCCGGAGGGTGAAGCTGACGCGGTCGACCGCGACCGGCGAGTCGCGAAAGCTCAGCGACAGATCCCGCACCGCCAGTAGCGGCGGGCTGTCGGAGTACTCGTGCCGGATCGCCATACCCGCCCTACAATGGCCTGTAACAGGCGACGGCGCCCCCGTGGCGTATCTCCAGCGCCGGTGCCGCTTGCCGGCAGGCGGAGACGGCCCGGTCACACCTTGGCGCGAAATGACAGCCCCGTGGCAAAGCCGTCATCGCGGGCACCTGCCCGGCGATGGCAGTGACGACGGCTGGCCGCCGGTCACTGATTTGCGGCATGCATGCCAGTAAGCCCGCCGTGTAGGGGTGCTGCGGATTTGCAAACAGCGCAGCGCAGTCGTTCCGCTCGAGCACGCGCCCGCAGTACATGATCATCGCCTCCCGGCAGTTCTTTTTGATCACGGCCAGGTCATGGCTGATCAGCAAAACGGCGGTGCCGTGGTCCGCCTGCAAGCGCCTGAGCTGCCGCAGTATCAGCGCCGTGGCGCCCGGGTCGAGCGCTGTCGTCGGCTCGTCGGCCAGCACCACCGCCGGCCGGCAGACCGTCGCCATTGCAATCAGGGCCAACTGCCGCATGCCGCCTGAAAGTTCATGTGGGTAGGCGGCCGCAAACGCTTCCGCGTCGGCGAAACCGACCTGCTCCAGCGCCCGCAGCGCGGTTTGCCAGGCCCGCTCTTTGCTCTCCTTGCGGTGGCGCCGAACCACCTGGGTGATTTGCTGCCCCAGCGTGAACACGGGGTCGAGCGCCGTGCCGGGCTGCTGGAAAACCATGGCGATTTCGCGGCCGAGCAGGTGGCGGCGTTGCTTGTCGTCGAGGCGGCCGATTTCCCGGCCGTTCAACTCGATGGCGTCCGCCGTCACCGTGAACGCGGGTGCCGGCAAAAGACCCATGACGGCGAGCGCGGTCATGGTCTTGCCGCAGCCTGACTCCCCTGCCAGCCCGGCAGCCTGGCCCGGGCCGATGCCGAAGCTGACGTTATCGACCAGGCAATGGCGTTCGCCATCGCCGTTGGCCCAGACGCACAACCGCCTGACTTCGAGCGCTGGGGTATTCATCGGATCACCCGACCGGGCTCCAGCGCGTCCTGCAGCGCATCCGCCAGCAGGTTGAACCCCATCAGCAAAGTGAACAGGGAAATGCTGGCTGCCAGGAAATTTTCGAAATGGCCTGCCAGCACTTCCTGTGAGCTCTCCGCGAGCATCAGGCCCCAGCTGACACCGTCCTTCACACCCAGGCCCAGAAAGCTCAGTATGACCTCCGTCTTGATCGCCGCGACGAAGGTGATCGTCGCCTGGATCAGCAGGATATGCAGGGTGTTGGGGATGACGTGACGGGAGACGATGGTAAAGCCGTTGAGACCCATTGCGCGGGCGGCTTCTACAAACTCACGGGACTTGATGCGCATGACTTCCCCGCGGACGATGCGGGCCGTCGTGGTCCAGAAGGTCACGATCATGGCCAGGTGCATCGACCATGCGTGGCCCCTGAGGGCGAAGGCGACGGCCGCCGCAAACAGATAGAACGGGATGGAGTCGAGCACGCCTGCGGCCCACAAAATCAGTTCATCGGGCCAGCCGCGGCTGAACCAGCCGGATACGGAGCCCAGCACAGCGCCGAGCAGGATGGAGAAGAACGTTACGACCAGACCGGTCTCGATGGCGCTGGCCGCCCCTTGCAGCGTGCGTGCCAGGATATCCTGGCCCAGCAGGTTGGTGCCGAACCAGTGTTCGGCGCTGCTGGTCTCCCAGCGCCCGCCAGTCACCTGGGACCAGTCTTGCCCCAGTAAACCGCTCCAGGCGCATACGGCGCCGATGCTGAACAAAAGCACGATGCCAAGACCGGTCATGCCGTAACGGTCTGAGCGCAGGCGTTGCCAGGCCGCGGACGTCACCGTTCGGCCAGCCTTGGGTCGACCCGCGTATACAGCAGGTCATTGAAGGACAACGCCAGCGCGAACAGCACACCGGTCAGCCCGACGACGGCTTTGAGGACGGGTTGATCGTCACTGGTGATGGCGGCGAAGGTAATCTGGCCGATGCCGGGTATTCCGAAATAGCTTTCGAGCAGCAGGCTGCCGGAGATGAGTACCAGCGGAATCGAAAACACGACCCGGGTCAGGATCGGAATGAGGCTGTTCTTGAGCACGTGCCTGAACATGATCTCCACGCCTGAGGCGCCGAAAGCCCGCAGCGTGCGCACGTGGTCGCGTTCGGCTTCGGTAACGACGATGGCGCGGTAATAGCGCGTGTTGTAGCCCAGCGTGACCAGCACCAGCGCCAGCGTGGGCACGGTGACATAATAGAGGTAGGACGCCAGGCCGTGCACCTTCCAGCCGCGCACCGGGAACAGATTGAGCCCGTAGGGTGTGCACAACAGCACCTGCAGGGCGATGATGATGATCAGGAATGAAATGCTCATGCCGACGACCGACGCCGACATGATCAGCTTGTCCAGCCAGCGGCCCCGGTACCAGGCGGCGAGCATGGCGAGCGCCAGCCCCAGCAAATTGCCCAGCACGAACCCCGGCAGCACCAGCGCCAGCGACACCGGCGCGCTGCGCTCGAGCATGGCCGCGACCGGTTCGCCGCTGGAGTCCGAAAGTCCCAGGTCGAGTGTCAGCAGTTGACCGAGATAATCGGCGTAACGCGCCAGGAACGGCCGGTCGTAGCCCAGTGCGTGACGGACTTCGCTGATCTGCTGCGCGGTCGGGTTCTTGCCGACGAGTTCGAAGGTCCTGTCAGGCCCGAAATACACCATCAGCAAAAAGCTGACGAAGGTTACGCCGAGCAACAAGGCGACAGCGTGCAACAATCTGCGGACCAGGTAGGGCATGTCTCTCAGGGGGTGCGCCCGTTGCCGTCGCCAATATCGACAAAACGCAGGAAATAGCCGCCGACGAAGGAACGGTCGGGTTGCATAATGACGTCTTTGTCCCAGAGCAGAAGCAGGGTTCGGGAGAGCCCGCTGATGGTGGCGCAGTCCTGCATCACCAGCCGGTTCATGCGGCGGTACAGCCGTGTGCGCGCGGGCGATTCCCGCATCGAGGCGGCGCGGTCGAAGAGTCGGTTGTACTCCGGGTTGTCGTAGCTGGCGGAGTTGGATCCTGGCGCGGCGTTCGGGCCGTAATACAACTGCATGATATTTTCCGCGTCCGGGTAGTCCATGGTCCAACTGCTGTTGATCAGCGTGACCTTGCCCTGTGAGTAGGCCCGCTGGTAGTCGCCGTAAGTCGCAAAAATCATCGGCCGGATTTTTTCCGCGGGGTAGCCGATCTGTGCCATGAAGTTGCGAAATTGCTCGAAAATTTGACGCTCGGTGACACTGTTGGGAAAACCGTAATCCAAGATCGGCAGGTTGTCCGCGGTCCAGTGGTTGTCACGCAGCAGCGCCCTGGCTGTGGTGAGGTCGCGCCGGATGTAGCTGTCGTCCTCGCCGGGGTCGAATTCCGGCACGGCGGGCGGGATGATACCCGGAAACACCCGGCCGAGTCCGTAGAAGAAGATTTCGTTTCTCTTTTTCCAGTCGAAGGCCTTGACCATCGCACAGCGTAAAGCGCGGTTGCGGCGATTGCGTACCGGGTCGTCGTTGTAGCCGATGCGGTCGTCGGCCATGTTGAAGTTGGTGTAGATCAGCCCCGCTTCCTGCGAGGCCTCGAAATGGTACAGGCCCCGGTATTGGGGGCTCAATTGCGGCGGGTTGCGCTGGCTGAGGACTTCGTCGAACTGGCTTACCGGCACCTTGATGAAATGCAACTCACCGGCGACGAAGGCGTTCCATCGCGCCGCGTCCTCGGTGATGAACTCGATTTCAAGGCGGTCGACAAATGGCGGCGAGCGGCCCTGCAGCACCGACAGGCCGAGATGTCCCTGCGCGGCCGGGTCATAGCCTTCATCGGCAAGGTCGAACGGCTCCTTGCGGAAATCCGGGTTTTTGACCAGGACGGCGCGCGAACCGTCGCGGTGGAGCAGTTTGAATGGCCCCGAGCCGACCGGGTGGCTGGCGAGTTGCAGACCATACTTTTCCACGGCCTCCCTTGGGACCAGCGCAGAGAAACCCTGAGCCAGGGTGTGGGCCAGTTGCGGGAAAGGCCGTGTCAGTCGGATCTGGACGGTGTAATCATCCAGCGCCCGCAAGCCCGGAATCTCCTCGTCGTAGTTGCAGCCCCGCGCCTTCCAGTCATCCAGGCCGACGATTCGGTTATGCCAGAGCCATGCGCCCTGTGCGCGGGTTTTGGGGTCGAACTGGCGTTCGATGGAATAGACGAAGTCACTGGCCTCGACTTCACGCCCCTTGCCGCCCGCGAACGCCGGATCGTCGATAAAATGAACGCCTTGCTTGAGCCTGATGGTCACCGTCAGGCCATCTTTCGAGACCTGCGGCATGGCCGCGGCCAGGTTCGGCTGCAAACGGTATGGCCGGGCCAGGTACTTGTAGCGATAGAGCGTGTCGTACAGGTTGACGACGATGAAGTTGGCGTAGATGGATGCCGCCTGCGCGGGGTCGAGCGAAGCGGGCGCCCCGTCCAGAGCATGACGGTAAACTTTTACCGGCGCCTTGCCGCCCGGGTCCGGCGCCTGGCCGCAGCCCGCGAGGAAAATTAGTGCCAGCAGCGCCGCACCTTGGAGTTTTTTCAGCATTCTTCCCACCGGCTCGAATGCCAAAGCTTATCCCAGGCGGGCGTTATCTGCCAATATCGGGTGGCGCGCTGCCTTACTGCGGCGAGTCGGGCTGGGGTGGGGTCGGCTCGTCGTCCAGGTAGCTGTCGTAGTCCGTCACCGGCGGATTGCCGTCGTAGATACGGTAGCGGCGGTTCTGCAGCCAGGCATCCCTTAGCAGCACATACGGATCGTAGGCTTGCTCGAGTTCCTTGTCCCTGGAAAGGAGTTGTGCCCGTTGATCCACGCCGCGCACGATGAGCGGCCAATACTCGTTTTCTTTGCGCACATAAATGTAGAGGGGGTGGTAATAGGTGTCCGCATACCGGGTGACGCCGTCCCTGACCGTGGACGGGCCGAAAATGGGCAGCACCAGGTAGCGGCTTTTCTCATAGCCCCATTTCGCCAGCGTCTGGCCCAGGTCCTCCTCATAGAAAGGGATACCCATCTTCGTGGCCACGTCGAAAAAACCGAGCAGGCCAATGGTCGAATTGATCAGGAAACGGCCGAAACTGACGCCGCTTTCCTTCAGTTTGCCCTGCAGTATCTCGTTGACGACAGTAACCGGCGCATCCAGGTTCTTGAAGAAATTACCGACGCCGCGCTGCACCGGGTCGGGCATGACCTTGTCGTAGGCTTTCGCCACCGGCCGCAGCAAAGCCTTGTCGAGGTGGTCGTTGAATACATAGACCTTGCGGTTAAAGCCTTCCCAGGGATCGTTGACCGGGTCGGTATGGCGGTTCTGTGTACCGGCGCACGCCGCCAGGGTCAGGCAGAGGAGCGCTGCGCCGATTTTCCCAGCTGAACGGTTCAATTGATTTACTCGCTCAGCACCAGGTCCCCGCTGCCCAGGCGCTGTATGACGCTGTCGATGCCATTGGCCTGCACCTCGGGCATGATCTGGTTGCGGTAGGTGGTCACATAGGAAATGCCTTCGACGATCACGTCGAAAGCCTTCCAGCCGCCGGCGGTCTTGTGGAATATATAGTCCACCGGCGTAAATCCGCCCTGGGGGAGCTGCACCCGGGTGCGCACCCGGGTCAGGCGGTCGTTCAGTTCGCCTCTTTGCGGCAGCACTTCGAGTTGCTCCTGGCTGCGGTACTCCAGCAGCCCCTTGGCGTAGCGGCCGACAAGCTGGTCGCTCATGACCCTGGCGAATTCGTCGATCTTCTCCTCCGGCACGCCGCGGCCGGCGCGCCCGAGTATCAGGCGGGCGGCGTAGTCGATGTCGATCAGCGGCATCAGGTCCGTTTTGACGAGTTTCTCCAGCAGCTTGGGATTTGCCGTGTATTCGTCGACGCAGTCGTTGACCTTGGTGAAGATCTCCCTGGTGGTTTCCTTGACCAGCGTGACCGGGTCGTCACCGCCCACGTCCGCCAGCGCGGTTGTTTGGGCGAGACAGCCAAGCAAAAACCCGAGCATCATTTTGCGTATCATTTCTTGTCGTCTTCCTTATTGCCTGCGTTGAACAGGTACTTGCTGATCAGTGATTCAAGCACAACCGCCGATTGGGTGACAAGTATCTGGTCGCCGTCCTTGAGAGAATCCATGGCGCCGCCCGGTTCGAGCCCGACGTAGCGGTCGCCGAGCACACCGCTGGTCAGGATGGAAGCACTGGTGTCGCTAGGTATGTCCGAAAACCGGCGGTCTATCTGCATCGTGACGACCGCTTCGAAATTGACCGGATCGAGGCTGATCTTTTCAACCAGCCCGACCGGCACGCCGCCGACCTTGACCGGGGCCCGCGGCTTCAGGTCGCCGACGTTGGCGAAATGGGCGCTGACGGCGTATGTGTCCTTACCCACCTTCATGCCGTAATCGGTCGCCGAGGTTGCCAGCCACAGCAGGGCGGCGATTCCCATCAACAGAAACAATCCGGAACTCAACTCAACTTTGTAATTTGCACGCATGATAAATCCTGTTGTTACCGGGCAAGCAATCGCTGCTCAGATAAGAAACGAGGTCATTATGAAATCAAAAACCAACACCAGCACGGAACTCAAAACCACCGTGCGCGTGGTGGCGGTGCCGACGCCTTCGCCGGTGGGCTTGGCGTAATAACCGAAATACACCGCCACCAGGCTGACCAGTCCGCCGAATACGAGGCTCTTCCAGACACCGCCGATGAAGTCCTGGCCGAAATACACACCGTGTTGCAGTTTGCTCCAGAATATCCCGGGGTCCAGGCCCTGGACGCCGATGGAAAAAATGACGGCGCCCAGGATCGCAAAGGCATTGAACATGGCCGTCAGCAGCGGCAATGACAACAGTCCGGCCAGAAAGCGCGGCAGAGCGATCCGCCGTACCGGGTCGATGGCCATCAGTTTCATGGCCTCGATCTGGCTGGTGGCGTTCATCAGCCCGATCTCGGCGGAGACCGACGTGCCGGCGCGGCCGGCAAACAGCAATGCCGTGAGAACCGGGCCCAATTCCCGGAACAGTGATTTGCCCACCAGCAGGCTGACCTGGTCGGAGGCCCCGAACTGTTGCAGCGCATTGATGGACTGGAGCGACAGCACCATGCCGACAAAGAACCCGCAGATCATGATGATGACCAGCGAGCGGGCACCGATCAGGTAAGTCTGTTGCAGCGTATTGAGGAGCAGTTCCCGTTCGGGGCGGATCGTACCGAGCATCCGTACCAGGAAGATACCGCAATGCCCGGTCTGGGCGATGGGCGTGAATGTCTTCACGCCGTTTCACCTGCCGCGAATTGGTTACGGAACGACAGCGGGCCCTCGACGCGCCCGGTCATGAACTGCTCGACCGCCTGGTTGCCGGAGTGCTCGAGTTCCGCCGGAGGCCCCTCGGCGATCAGTTTTCCGATTCCGAGGATAAAACAATGGTCGGCCAGTTTTTTCATCTCGGCAACATTATGCGTAACGATCACACTGGTCAAACCCAATTGGTCGTTGGTCTCGCGTATCAGGCGCCCGATGGTCGACATCGCGATCGGGTCGAGACCGGTGAGCGGCTCATCGAACAGCACGATCTTCGGGTTCATGATCACCGCCCGCGCCAGAGCAACGCGCCTCGCCATACCGCCGGAAAGACTGTGGGGCATCAGGTCCTGGCTGCCGGCCAAACCGACCGACTCGAGCTTTTGCAATACGCGTTCCTCGATTTCCGCCTCGCTCAGGGCAGTGTGTTCCCGCAGCGGCGTGGCGATGTTCTCGAATACCGTCAGGTCCGTGAACAGCGCCCCGTCCTGCAACAGCACACCGATGTCTTTCCTGCATTCATACAACTCGCGCCGCGACATCCCGGAGATCAACTTGCCATTGACCTCGACGCTGCCCTGCTGCGGCCGGAGTTGCCCGGTGATCAGGCGCAGTATCGTCGTTTTGCCGACACCGCTCGGACCCATGATGGCAACGATGCTGCCGCGGTTGATCTGCATGCTGACGTCGTCCAGGATGACCTTGTCGCCGCGTTTGAACAGCACGTGACTGAGTTTGATGATCGGTTCTGGCAATTGGCAATTCCTGCTGGCTTAATAAGTGAGCGGCCACGCTGTCTGGCGGTCGTAACGTGCAAGCGATAAATACAGCGCGAAGCGGCATAATTGTAGAGAGTAAAGTTTGGGTTGGGAAATAGTTTCGTTTGGCTAAGACCGATAAGCCGGTCGAAAAATCCCCGGCGCAAAAAAAAACGAGGGAGGCCAAAGCCTCCCTCGTCGTAGAAGTGTAGGAACTCCGCTTAGGGTGGACTGCAGAACCACCTTGGCCTTTCCAACTTCGTCCAGTTCCGATCTGTTCCGCCCTTCGGTTTCTGGACGCGGGCCTTCCGACCGCTTTTATTTATCGACGTGTTTCGCGTCTATCTCAAGGAATCGCGTATTCCTATCGAGTCACCCGAATGGTACGGCCGCTTTGCTTGGCAGAACCCGGCCTGGGTGACGCGCCCTGTACCACCTGGGCGCTACCCGTTCTCTTCCGCCCTACCTGCTTCATGGCGGGTCAGCCTTTCAGCAGATTCGCATTCGGTCCAAAGCCGGCCTTTCGGCCTTCTCCGTTCTTCCTGCGACCCCGGTCTCGCGACCAGTGGGCTTCGTCTAACGGGAGTTTTAAACTACTCCTCGGCCACGACCTTGTCAAAGCAAAATGATGACACTTTAGGTCACCTTATTCATCACGAATGTGAGAAGAAAAACCCATGTGCCTGAATAAAAAAAAGAGAGTTGCCAAGCCGCATTTTTCGGTTTGCGACAAAGCGAATTAAATTGATCAAAAATGGCCCAGTTCTGTCCACCAGGGGAATATGAGATAAAAAACCCGGGGTCAATGCCCCGGGTTTTTCGTGACGGTTGCGAGCCTGACGTCAGGTCATCTCGACCAGCAGGTACAGAACCAGGGTCAGGATAAAACCGCTGCTGATGACGCCCTTGATGGAGGTGAACGGCCCGGTCTTGCCGATGACGCCGTTGATCGCCAGGAACAGGATCAGTCCGAAGGACAGGCCGATCGAGCTCAAGTCCATGCTCGCGATGGGCGTCTGGATTTGCGGCAGGTGGGGGGACGAGGCCATGAAGAACAGCAGCGGAATCGAAAACAGCGTGTTGGTCCGCGACGCCAGGCCCGCCTTGGCCGCCGCCGTCGCCGCTTCGGGTAAGGGCTCGCCGCCGCCGGCGACCTGCCCGGCGGATGCGATGACGATTTTCTGGTTGGGCCAAATGATCAGCCACACGTTGAGGAACATGATCGTACCCATGGTGGCGCCCAGCATGATCCCCATTCCTCTGAGGTGCTGGACATAAATCATCGCGGCGCCGCTGAGGAACGTGAACATCGCGCCCCAGCGGAACCACCAAAGGGCGCGCGGCACCAGTTTCTGGACTGCGTCCGACTTGGCGTCGCCGCCGGCTTCCTTGAAATATTCCCCCTGGACGAAATTGAAGTAGTAGAGCAGACCAATCCAGGTAATACCGGCAAGCAGGTGTACCCAGCGCAATACGAAGGCCAGTGAGCCCGAGCTAAAGAGTGCAAGATCCACGGTTGATTCCTCCCTCATGGTTTATTGTGATATGCATGAGGCGATGGTGCCCCAGCCGTTACAGGGTAACCGAAGTTGCGCCGATGCGGAAATAAACCGCCAAAACCAATGGCTTCGCAGTTCCAACTTGGGGCGCATGCCGATAAAATAATAGCATGGCGCAAACCGTTAAAAAAAACACCGCCAGGCGGGAGGGTGCATCGATAGAGGAGGCTTATCCCCATCTTCTTGATGCGATCGTGCTCGCCGGCACGCACCGCAACCCGAATCGGTTGATTGCTGGCCGCAACAAGGCGTTGCTGGAAGTGGCCGGTAAGAGTCTTGTCCGCCACGTGGTCGACGCCCTCGGGGAGGCCCGGACTATCGGCAGGATTTTCGTGGTCGGGCCGGTGGAGCAGATCCGCGCGGCGCTCGGCGAGGCGGCGTCCGCTGTCGAGTTGATCGAACAGCGCGGCAAGATGCTGACCAATTCATGGGCGGGCATCCGGGCAGCGGAAGCCCGCCACCGGGACCAGCCAGACCTGCCGGTTGCCGAACGGCCGTTGCTGGTCATCTCCTGTGACCTGCCGCTGGTGACCGGTCACGCGGTCGATGATTTTGTCAGCCGCTGCGCCAGGCTGGACAGGGAGTCCGAATCACCGGCCGCGATGCTGGTCGGCGTCGTTGACGAGCCGGGTGTCGCGCCCTTTCACCCGGCTGGCGGCAAGCCGGGGATCAAACGGCCATTTGTCGAGCTGGCTTGCGGACGCTTGCGACTGGCCAATATCTACGTGGGGCGCCCGCGGAAACTGGCCCACCAGGAGTTTCTGCAAACCGGGTTTTCGTACCGCAAGGCCAGGGATTGGCGCAACGTGGTGTGCCTGGCCTGGAGCTTTTTCCGACGGCCGCACGGCTGGCAATCGGCCTGGCTGACGATGCGAATCCAGCTCACGCTGATGTTGTCGACAGGCAAGGGCCGCCTCTACCGCTACCTGAAGGCCGGCAACACGCTGGCGCGGGTGGAGAAATGCATGAGCGAAATACTGGGCGGTCCGGTCAGGATCGTGTTGACGCCGTTCGGTGGTCTCAGCCTCGATGTCGACGAGGAAGAAGACTACAAAGTGTTGCAGCGCTGTTACGCGGACTGGTCAGCGCTAACGCAGAGTGTGCGGGCGCAAACCGAAGCTTGCCCGGACTGACTGCTGGCCCGGGCTGTGGTCAAAGCAGCAGCAGCGACAACTTCGGCCAGAAGGTGATGAGCATCACCGCGAGCAGCAAGACGGCAAAAAACGGCAGGGTCGATACGTAGACCTGCATGATCGACCGCTCGAAGCGGTAACTGGAAATGAACAGGTTCAGTCCCACCGGCGGCGTCAGGTAACCCAGTTCCATCGTCGCCAGGAAAATGATGCCCAGGTGTACCGGGTGAATTCCAAAGCTGATGGCGACCGGCAGTATCAGCGGAACCACCAGCGCCAGCGCCGAGAATATGTCGAGTATCGCGCCGAGCACGAGCAGGAACGCCAGTAACAACAACAGGAAGCTGATCCGGCCCGAGACGTAGGCGGTTATGGCCGCGAGCAGCTTTTGCGGCACGCCGGCGTCGATCATGTAGTTGGTGGATGCCAGCGAAACGCCGAGTATCAACAGGATGCCGCCGACGAGGGTCATCGACTCGCGCATGATGCGGGGCAATTCGCGCAACGGGATTTCCCGCAGCACCAGGACATTGACCACGATGACGTAGAGGGCCGTGACCGCGGCCGCCTCGGAGATCGCGAAATAGCCGCTGTAGATGCCGCCGAGCACGATAAACGGCAACGGCAGTTCCCAGATCGATTCCTTGATGCTCGCCTTCCAGCGGTGCCAGGAAAATTCCCCCAGGGGCACCTTGATGGCGTTGTTTTTCCACACGGCGTAAGCGCACACGCCCGTCAGCATCACGAAACCGGGAAGGATTCCGGCCAGAAACATGTCGTGGATGGGCACCTCGGCGACCACGCCGTAAAGGATCAGCGGCAACGACGGCGCAAACAGCAAGCCGAGGCTGCCAGCCGAGGTAATCAGGCCGAGGCTGAATTTTTCCGCGTAGCCGGCTTGCTTGAGAGCCGGGAACAAAAGGGCGCCGACGGCGATGATGGTGACGCCGGAGCCGCCTGTAAAAGCGGTAAAAAAAGCGCAGGTCAGCAAGGCGACGATGGCCAGACCCGCGGGCATCCAGCCCAGTGCCTCGCGCGTCAGCCTCACCAGCCTGCCGGGTGCTCCGCTTTCACTCAATATGTAACCGGCGAAGGTAAAAAGCGGGATTGCCAGCAAAACCGGCAATTCGGCCAGCCCCCAGAAATTGATGACCACCGCCTGTGGGTCGATGCCGGCCCGGTGGAAGTTCCACAGGGCGCTCGCGCCGATGATCGCGAACAGCGGCGCGCCCAGAATGGCGAGCAACACGACCGCGATGACGACCAGCAGATTCATCCCGCCTCCGGCCCCTGCTGCAGCGCCGACAGTTTGCGCATCGCGTGCACCAGGTAGCGCCAGGCGATCAGGCCGAAACCGACCGGCAGAACGAGCTGCAGATACCAGGCCGGCACCTGGTTCAGCACGACGTCCCCGAACGACCGGGTCGAGCGCACGAACTGAATGCTGTACCAGCAAAGAAGGGCGCAGACAACGGCCGTGAAGAGGTTAGTGACGATACCGGAGCGCAATTTCCATTTCGCGGAAAGCAGGTGCCCGAGCACTCCGATGCTCAGGTGTTTCTCGGCACGGCTGGCGGCGAGGCCGCCGGCGACGGCGATCCACAGGACCATGATGCGCAACAACCCGTCTCCCCAGATAAGGCCGTGGTCGAATACGTCGCGCAATACGATCTGGCTGCCGGCGATGAGAATCATCGCGCTCAGGATGGCCACCAGCAAAATATCCTCCAGCAGGGCGCCGAGCTTTTCCAGCCGTTGCAGCCATGAAGGGCTCCTCATGGGCCGCAGTTGGCGGGTTCCTGCTGCGCACGGAACGCCGCCAGGTAGCAATCGACCTGATCCAGCAGTTTTTCGTCCAGCAGCCCGTCCCTGGCCAGCTTGCGGTTGGAGGCACGCACCAGGGCGGACCATTTCGGAACCTGGCCCCGCTCGGGCTCGATCAATTGTATGCCGTCGTCGATCAGCGCCTGCATGGCCTTCTTGTCATTCGCGGCGCCTTCCTGGTCGTACTTGCGGTAGAGGCGCTCCATCACTTCACGCACAATCGCCTGGTCGGGCTTGGCGATGCGGTTGAAGATACGCGCGTCGATGATCAGCATGGCGTTCACGTAGGCGATCGGCAGGTCGGTGATGTATTTGACCGCGGTGTTCCATTGCATGACGATGGCGCCGATCGGCGGGCTCATCAGCGTGTCGATCAGGCCGGTTTGCAATCCGGTCAGCACGTCGGTCATCGGCAGCGTGACAGACGGAAGGCCGAGCGCCTTGCTGGCGGCATAGGCGGAGCGGTCCCCCTCCGGTATCCAGACCTTGAGCTGCTTCAGGTCTTCGAGAGACCTGACCGGCTGGTTCGACATCAGGTAGGCAAAGCCGCCGCCGGCATAGCCAAAATTGACGTAGCCGGCCTCTTCGAGGCGCTGCCTCAGTTCGGGGTCCATGTACTTGCGAACATAGGCGGCTTCCTGCATGTTCTCGAACAGCATCGGCAGGCCCCAAAGTTGCGCGTCACGCTGAAAAGCGGCGAGTTCGGTGCCGGTAAAGGCGCCGCCGTGCAATTGGCCGATGCGCATTTTCCGCCGCACCTGGGTCTGCGTGCCCATGACACCGCCGGTGTATAGCTTGAACCTGACGCGGTTGTCCGTGCGTTGCTGTATCTCGCTGGTCGCGGCCCGCATTTGCTTCACCCAGGAGGATTGCTCGGGAATGATGGTCGCCAGCTTGATGGTGGTCGTCTGGGCGCAGGCATCCGCGGCCGTCAAGGCGAGCGCCAGGCATGCGGCCAGGGCATGCGAAAGAAACGGTTTCATTGTCGCAAACATGGTCACTCAAAAATAATCGTCGGCGGAAGCGAGCAGGGCCCGGGCCCGTTTCTGTGCGATCGTGTTAAAAAGGGTATGGCCCTCGGCTTCGGGGTTTGCGCGGATAACCGCCCGCAACAGGCGATCGTGCAACTCCCTGTCATAGAGCGTGCGCGCGTAGTAGTCGGCAAAGTCGACATTGATCGTGAGGTCACGGCCCTGTGACAGCTTCATGGCATTTTCGAAATGTTGCAGCCCGGCTTTGAAATCGCCGCCCATCGCCGGCGGTCTGAGGGTATCGAGAACCGCCAGGTAGTGCTCCCGGTTGACCGGTTGGTAAGTATTGTCCAGTGCCTGCATCCTGTCGAGGGCCGCCTTGACGCGCGGCAGGTCCGTCAGTGCCGAGGGTTCCCCGGAGTTGGCCTTGACGTAGGCGAGAGAGGCCATGGCATAGGTGTACAACTCGGGGACCGCCTTTTTGTTCAGTTGCTTCAGTATTTGCATGTATTGGTCGTAGCCCGCCTTGTCGAGGCCGCAGGCTGCGGCGGCGCGAACGCACAGCGCGCGCGCGGCATACTCCCTGGACCGTATCGTCAGCCGCGCCGCACGCGCCTTATCCTCGACAAACAGGACCGCGTAGGCCGCGTACAATTCGGCCGCGGCATCCAGTATGCCGGCATCACCGGGAGAGCCGGAGGCAAAGCTGTCGAGCATCAGCAGGTAGGCCGGGGCGCCGTCGCGCACGGTCTGCGGGTCATCCTGGTTGAGGATGGCCGCGCTCAGGTTGTTCGCCAGGTCGTTGGTCGCGGAATTGAAAACGGTGGCACAGCCCGTCACCAGCAGGGCAACGGCGAGGCAGGCAGGAGCGAGGTTTACCGCTTCAAATCGCATGGGTCTGTCAGTCTGTCAACAGGCTTTCGGCTATCAGGGCCGACGATTATAAACGGTTACGGCATCTTATGCGGACCAGGCGCAGGAAAAACCCCCGGTTCCCGACCTTGCCAGTTTAGTTGGGGGGGAAGATAAAAAACCGGAAAATGGGAACCGGGGGTAACACTCGGTGTGTTGTGCAATAGTGGCGCCCGTGGTCAGGAACTCGACCACCTGGACATTTCCTGACAAGCTAAGGGCCACGATTTTTAATTTTATTCAAACTTTCAGGCAGCCTGCAACGAAGTGCGACCACTCCGGGAGGAGTGTATTCCACCTGGGCTGTGAAGAAAAATATTTCCGGTGAAGGTTGACGGAAGATTCACGGAACGTTTCGAGATGGGTTACTCTTATCCCTTGGTTTGCTGCGAACTTGATAGGCTGGACGGGCTTCGATGAGTTTTGAATGCTATCGGATTGGTGACCTTTTATTGGATGCCGGCACGCAGGAGGTCAGCCGGAACGGTGCCGTCCTTTCGATCCCGCGGTTATCTTTCAAGCTGTTGTTGACGCTCGCGCGCCACGCACCCAATGTCGTTTCCACGCAACAACTGGAAAAGGAGGTCTGGACCGGGCTGGTGGTGGACCGCGGCACCGTCAACAAGCGCGTTCTGCTGTTAAGAAAATCTCTGCAGGAGGAGGAACAGGACGAACCGTATATCGCCGTCGTAAGGGGCTCCGGCTACCGCTTGGTGGCACCGGTGGAGCGTCTTCAGGATCCGGATGACGAGGCCGCCGAAAATACCGGCAACTGGGCCCGGCGCTATCACAAGGGCGCTGTGGTCGCCCGCAACATTTCGTACTGGTTGCTGGGTATCGTGGCCGTGGTGGCGCTGTTCCAGGGCTTCAGGAACAGCGCCGAAGGCCCCGTCCCCGCCGCTGCGGTGAGCGGGCCGGACAGACATTCCGTCGCGGTCTTGCCGTTTGTCGACATGAGCGACGATCAGACCAGTCAATATCTCGGCGATGGGATCGCGGAAGAAATCATCAACCTGCTTACCAACATGCGCGGCATGCAGGTTGCCGCCAGGACCTCATCGTTCACGTTCCGGAACAGCAAGAAGACGGTGCAGGAAATCGGCGCCGAGCTCAATGTCGCCGCCGTGCTCGAAGGCAGTGTCAGGCGCTCCGGAAACGACCTGCGGGTCACCGCCCAGCTGATCGACACACGGACCGGTTACCACATCTGGTCGCAGGATTATGACCGGCCGTTCAACGAGGTGTTTTCGGTGCAGGACGATATTGCCGTGAATATCGTGCAGGCCCTGCAGGTCAGCCTGGACGAAAATGCCAGACCGGATTCAAAGAAGAACACCACCGACAACGCGGAAGCCTTCGCGCTGTACCTGAAAGGCCGCAGCCTGCTGAACGAGCGCATCGCGCTGCGCGCGGAAGGTTTGCAGGAAGCACTCGGGTACTTCAAGCAGGCCATCGCGGAAGCGCCGAAATTCGCCCGCCCCTATGCCGGTGCGGCGGCGGCCCAGGCGCTGTTGCCGTCCTATGATCCGCAGTTGGAGCGGGGCAGTCATTTCGGCAAGGCCATGGAAGATGCAGCGCTGGCGCTGGAAATCGATCCCGCTTCGACCGATGCGCTTGAAGTGATGGCGTATATCCAGTCCTCTCGCGGCAACCTGCTGCAAGCGGCAGCCATATTCGAGCAGATTGAAAACCTCGGCAGCCGGGATTCGGATTACATCCACTGGCGGTCCCTGATGATGATGCGACTGGGTTATTTCGACAGCTTGCTGGACGGCCTGAAATCCGCGTACCGCTACGACCCGCTGAATCAGCGCATCGGTTGGTCCCTGGCGACCGACCTGATACTTGCGGGCAAACCGCAGGAGGCAGCCGACGTACTCAAACCGCTGGGGTATTACCGCTATCGCAAATATTCGCTGGCGCTTACCGCGATCGCGCTCAAGGACTTCCGGCGGGCCCGGGCGCTGCTGCGCGGCGCCCGTTTGCGCTCCGGCACCCTGCCGGCGGTTTATGCCGATCTGGTGATCGACGGCATCGCCGACCCGGCCAGGGCCAAGTCCGCCGCCGAGCGGATCGTAGCCGCCGAGAAAAGCGGCGAACTGGACAAGCTGGTGAGCTTTGAAGCCCTGCTGACGATGGGGTCGCCCCGTGTCTACGACCTCGGCATTGATATCGACAAGGATATCGGCAACAAGCAGATATTGATTGAATTCTGGAATCTCTGGTCCGTCGACTTAAGGCGCGACCCGCGCTTCAAGGACTGGGTGCGGCAACTCGGTTATGTCGAATTCTGGAAAAAGTACGGTTGGCCGGACCGTTGCCGGCCCACCGGCCCCAGCGATTTTGAATGCATTTAGCCTGTATCCGGATACCGCTGCAATAGGCGAGCTGGAACTAACCCGAACATTCCGCCAAGGCGGAACCTGAACTGAAAGCTATATTGGTGAATCAAGTGAACATTCGTATTTCCGTCCGTTCCCGCCGGTCACGGCCTGTCCTGACCGGTTTGCACCGTCACTGGCTGCACATCCCGGCCGATCTTTCTCGCAGCACAGCTGCGGCCATGCGGCCTCGAACGATCCGTCAAACCGCATTGGCAACCACACCGCAATTCGCGGATCATCGCTGATATGTCCGGGCTAACGACACACTGGACCGGGTTGCTGGCGCTGGTAATCTTCGTCGCCGCCTACAGCCTGGTCATACTCGAAGAGAACATCCACCTGCGCAAGTCCAAGCCCGTCATCGTTGCCGCCGGCTTCATCTGGATGCTGGTCGCCTTGGCCTATATGAGTAACGGCGATACGCATGCGGCGGCGGAACTGGTGCGTCACAACCTGCTGGAATTCGCGGAATTATTCCTGTTCCTGCTGGCGGCAATGACCTTTATCAACACGATGGAGGAGCGCGGCGTGTTCGACGTTCTGCACGCCTGGCTGGTCAGCCGGGGATTCAGCCTGCGCCAGGTTTTTTGGGTCACCGGCGCCATCGCTTTTTGCATGTCGCCGCTGGCCGATAATCTGGCCACCGCTTTGCTGATGGCGACCGTGGCGATATCGGTAGGCGGGAACAACACGAAGTTCGTTACCCTGGCTTGCATCAATATCGTCGTGGCTGCCAATGCCGGCGGCGCCTTCAGCCCGTTCGGCGACATCACCACGTTAATGGTATGGCAAAAAGGGCTTGTGCAGTTCAACGAGTTTTTTGCCTTATTTCTGCCCTCGGTGGTGAACTGGCTCGTTACCGCGTCGATATTGTCATTCGCCTTGCCCCGCGGTCAGCCGGAACCGCTGGAGGAGCGCGCCAAGTTGAAGCATGGCGCATGGGTCGTGCTGGGCCTGTTCGCCGTGACGATTTCGCTGGCGGTCTCGATGCACAATTTCCTGCATATGCCGCCCGTTATCGGGATGATGACCGGTCTGGGTTTCCTCAAGCTGTTTGGCTATTACCTGCAGCGCCGCGACGTGGCCATCCTTCTCGCCAACGGCGTCGACGTCGAGTCTTCCGCCGGTTTCGGGACTACAGCCACGCGTGGCGCCAACGTGGATTTTGGCAAGGATATCTATGATATCTACGGCAACCTGCAAAAAGCCGAGTGGGACACGCTGATGTTCTTCTATGGCGTGATCCTGTGCGTCGGCGGCCTCGGCGCCTTCGGTTACCTGGCGCTCGGTTCCGAGTTGATGTACACCAATATCGGGCCGACGGTTTCGAACATACTGGTGGGCGTCTTCTCGGCCTTGGTGGACAACATCCCGGTCATGTTCGCGGTGCTCGCCATGAATCCCGACATGAGTCACGGCCACTGGCTGCTGGTGACGCTGACGGCCGGGGTGGGCGGTTCGATGCTTTCGGTCGGCTCCGCTGCCGGCGTGGCGGTGATGGGGCAGGCCCGCGGCGTCTATACGTTCCTCGCGCACCTGAAATGGACCTGGGCGGTGGTGCTGGGTTATATCGCCAGCATCGCGGTGCATTTCCTCGTCAACAGCAATGCATTTTCCCAGCCCGCGGGAACCTGTTGCGCCAATCCGCTTTTTTGACCGCGCGGCCGCCTCCCGCGACCGCTCCGGCATGGTCGAGCGCCGGCTTGCGGATTCTCGTCAAAAATCTGCGCTCAGCATGATCCATAGCTTGGTCGTGTCGCCGTAAGCGGGTGAATCGGTGTTGAAGGCCGCGGCCTTGAACAGGATGCTGTAATGACGCATGAACTTGCGGCCGAGGGATGCATCGAACTCGGTGCCGAAATCCGCCGGGCCCGACTGCGCCGAGAAGTCGTGGTAGAGCGCGTTCCAGTTCCATTGCCCCGCCTTGCCCTTGATACCGATGAACGCATCGTTCAGCCCGGCGGCCGGGGTGGTCAGGAACAGGTCGGCCCAGCCGTTGAAAGCGTGCAGTGTCGCCAGCGGCGTCTGGAAAGCCCGGCCGCTGAGATAGCGGTTGCCGCCGAGGGACTCGTAGCCGGCGTAGAGCGTTGCAGCGGTAAAGCCGGCATTGAGGTCGGCGCGCCAATAGTCGGCCTCGTAGTCGGACGGATTGTCGGCGTTGTCCTTTTGCCGCGCGAACTCGAGGCCGTAACCGATCTTTGCAGCCTCGCCGGCTGTTAGCGAACCGTTGAAGCGCAGTCCCCAGGTCTTGCTGGACAGCGCGGCCGCGTCTTCGTTGTCGATGTCGTAAAAATAGCCGGTTACCTGGCCGAGACCCCGCAGCGGGTAGGAGAGGTTGACAAGATGCGTATTCTGCGAATGGTTACCCGCCGCCACCTTGTCACCGAAGATGCGGTTGACCCTGTCGACATAAGCGTACTGCAGGCTCAGGCCATCGGCGACTTGGCGGGCAAAAGTCAGAGCGTCGTAGGTTTGTTCGTTCTGGCGCCAGCCGACATTGCCGACGAAGCGGGCGTTGTCGTAAATGATGCGCTGGCGGCCAGCGCGGAACAGGCTGCCGGAGGACGTCTTGTATTGCAGGTAGGCCTGGTTCCAGTCGGGTCCGGTCGGGTCGGCGATCACCGGGTAACCCGGGGGGTGCGGGAAGTTGCCGCCGCCGGCATTGTAATGGTCCATGCCGAAGTCGGAGACATGGTCGAATTCGACCTTGCCCGAGAAACCGCTCAACTCGGCCGTGGTGTAATTGATCCGCACGCGCAGCGGTGCGTCGGTTGCGTCATGCGGCAGCGGATCCTGATCGACGGTTTCCAGCCGCCAGCGAAAGCTGAGGCCGAATTTACCCCAACCGGAGGGGTCACTGGTAGCGGACGCGGCGGCGCTCAGCGGGTGGCCGAGCAGCAGGAGAAGAGCGGGCGCGAGAATAAGGGCTCTCATTTTTCAGGGTTCTCTTTTCGGACTGAAGGTCATGGTCCCTGCCGGATCGATGGCGGTGGACCCCGGCAACGCAAACTCAATGTACTTTGAAGTCTATTATATCGGTTTGCGCCGCATAAGTTAAGTTCGCTGGACTCGAAATCTTCCTGATCATCGACGCGGTCCGGCCGGCCCGGGCGAGAGCGATGCGACGCTGTCGCACGAATCCGCAAATTCGCGCTCACCGGACCTGGTGCAATAACGTGGATCGCCGCCGGCCGTTGTGCAAATAGATCATTCTTGACTTGCGTCAATTGCATTTTTGGGGACAGGTGTTAAGGTGCACCGCACGATAGGCTTGCTAAACCAATCAGTTATTCATCTCAGAGAGAAAGCGGACAGTACAGAACATGCGTGAGACAATCATTCAAAATGCGCGCCGGTCGCGGCTACTTGACGCGTGCCCGAGTCCGCTCGGCGATTGATTCGCATGGGATCGAAGATGTCCTTTCCGGCGGAGCTGATCGTCAAATATGGTTTGGCGGGGCCGCGTTACACGTCGTATCCGACCGCCCTGCAGTTCCACGAGGGTTTCGACGCCGAGGCCTACCGCCGTCATGTCCAGCGCAGCAATGACTACCTGATTCCACTGCCGCTGTCGCTTTATTTGCACCTGCCTTTCTGCAAATCGCTGTGTTACTACTGTGCCTGCAACAAGAAGGTGACCCGCAATACGTCCCGCGCGGACGACTACCTCTTGCACCTTTACCGTGAAATCGAAATGCAGGGTGCGCTGTTCGACCGTGACCGGCAGGTCATCCAGCTGCATTTCGGTGGCGGTACGCCGACCTACCACAGCGATGCGCAGCTGCGGGAACTGATGCAGAACCTGTCGCGGCACTTCAATCTCTCCAAAGAAGACAGCCGCGAGTTTTCGATCGAGATCGACCCGCGCACGGTCGATGAAAAGCGGGTGGCCAACCTCGCCCGGATCGGTTTCAATCGTCTCAGCATGGGCATCCAGGATTTTGACCCGGCGGTGCAGAAAGCCGTCAACCGGATCCAGGACCAGGAGCAAACGCTGCGGCTGATCGAGGCCGCGCGGGAAAACGGCTTCGTTTCGGTTTCGGTCGACCTGATCTACGGCCTGCCGTTGCAAACGGCCAAGTCCTTCGAAAAGACCATCGACTCCGTATTGGCGGCGCGCCCGGACCGTGTGTCCGTCTATAACTACGCTCACCTGCCGCACCTGTTCCGCGCCCAGCGCATGATCAACACGGATGAAGTGCCGCCCCCTGAAGTGCGGTTGGAATTGCTTGCCTCGACCACCGAGCGCATGACAAGCGCGGGCTACGTCTACATCGGCATGGATCACTTCGCCTTGCCGGAAGACGAGTTGTCCGTCGCCATGCGGGAGGGCACGCTGCAGCGTAATTTCCAGGGGTATTCGACCTGCCGCGAGACCGACCTGGTGGGTATGGGCGTGAGTGCGATCGGCAAGATCGGCAACAGTTTCGCGCAAAACCACAAAGATATCAGGACCTGGCAGTCGGCGATCGAAGCAGGCGAGTTGCCCACCTGGCGCGGAATCGCCCTGAGTGGCGAGGACCGCCTGAGACGCGAGGTCATTGCCGCCGTCATGTGCCAGGGCCTGGTTCGCTTCAGCGAGTTCGA
This sequence comes from uncultured Gammaproteobacteria bacterium, assembly GCA_963774415.1. Taxonomy (GTDB): domain Bacteria; phylum Pseudomonadota; class Gammaproteobacteria; order Xanthomonadales; family SZUA-36; genus SZUA-36. Next base: position 143,686 of record CAVZEU010000008.1, read on the forward strand.
GCAAGCATATGATATTGATTTCAATGATTATTTTGCTTACGAACTGGAAACACTGAAGCCGCTGGAAGAAGACGGGCTGATCGAGATGAGCGAACAGAGCATCAAGGTTACCCCGACCGGTCTGTTGCTGTTGCGGGCCATTGCCATGAAATTCGACGAGTACCTGATCAAGGACGACGCCGGAAAATCCTACTCAAAAGTTATTTGAGTCCCGTCATTACGCTATAATCTGCTGCCATACCCGTTGGGCGGTGGTTTGAGATTAATGGCGACGGAACGACAGCAAAAGCCTCAATTCAGTGGACGTAAACAGGTGGCCTGCAGCCAGTGTGCTCTCAGCAACCTGTGCCTTCCCCGGGGGCTGGATGCCAGCGACACCGAGTTGTTCGAGCGCATCGTCCTCAAATCCAGGCCGATCCAGCCGGGTGAATACATCTTCCGGGCCGGGGAGCCGTTCCGCTCCGTCGCCGCGGTGCGTTCGGGTTGTTTCAAAAGCTTCGTCATCGACCAGAACGGCGAGGAACAGGTTCTGGGTTTTTACCTGCCCGGTGAAATCATCGGCTTCGACGCGATCCACGAGAAGGTGCATACGGCTAACGTGGTCGCGCTCGACACCAGTTCGGTCTGCGGCCTGAAATTCGAATCGATTACCGAGATGGCGCGCCAACTGCCCGTATTGCAGGAAGAACTGTTCCGCGTGATGAGCCTGCAGATATCCGAAATGCAGGCGAACGCCGCCGACCTGAGCGCCGACGAGAGAATCGCCCGCTTGCTGCTGTCCCTGTCGTCGCGTTTCGCCAAGCGCGGGTATTCCGCGACCGAGTTCAATCTCAACATGTCGCGCCGTGACATGGCCAGCCACCTGCGCCTGGCGACGGAGACCATCAGCCGCGTGTTGGCGCGCTTCCAGAATGCCGGTCTCATCAGCGTCAACCGGAAAAAAGTGGCCATCCTGGATATCGAGGAAATCCAGAAGATCGCCAACCGGGAAAAGTCCAAGCCCCATCTTCTATGAACCAGCTGTCAATCCTGTCGAAGGATGCGCAGCAGTACGCCGACCTGGTGGGCGCCGCCGGTCTCGATGAGCTTGCGATCGGCGCGGCCGCCGCAGCCGTGGGCGAAGCGGCGGACAGCCTTGCCGACAGCAACATCATTTTGGGTGACCCCCCGCTGGTGGCCGCGGCTTTGCCGCTGGCGGCATCCCTGCGCTGGGTGCAGTCGACCTGGGCCGGGATTGACAGCCTCTGCGCCGAGGGAATGCGGCGTGATTACGCCTTGACGGCCGCGCGCGGCGTCTTCGGCCCACAGGTGTCCGAATACGTGATGACCTACCTGTTCGCGCTGGAACGGCGGCTGTTCGAGATGCGCGACAATCAGCGGGCGCAGCGCTGGCGGCAATTGCCCTACCGGCCGGCCGCAGACATCTGCATGGGCATCATGGGTCTGGGCACGATCGGCCGGCACCTGGCGCGCATGGCCGGCGCCTTTGGCCTGCGGCTGAAAGGCTTGAACCGCAGCGGCCGGTCCGTGCCCGAGGTCAGGGACGTTTACACCGCGGACAAACTGGCCGATTTCCTGGCCGGGCTCGACTACCTCGTGGTTACCCTGCCGGCAACCGCGCAAACCCGGCACCTTGTGAACGCACGGGTTTTTCGCCTGATGCAACCGTCGGCCGTGCTGATCAATGTGGGTCGCGGCCAGGCGCTCGATCAGCGGGACCTGGTCATCGCGTTGCAGCGGGGTGACATTGGCGGCGCCGTGCTCGATGTCTTCGAGGAGGAGCCTTTGCCCGCGGACAGCCCGCTCTGGCGCGCTCCCAACACCCTGATTACGCCGCACACCGCCGGCGTCAGCTTCCCCGCGGACGTGGTCAGGATTTTCGCTGAGAACTACCGTCGCTTCCGCCGGGGTGAAGACCTGAACTACCGTGTCGATTTTAAACTCGGCTATTAACGTGTATATACTTGCGGCTGATTTCGATTCGCAAAAGAGAGGGAAGCGTCATGTACATACGCAATTTGAAATCCGTTTTCGTCATCCTGATCTCATTGCTGGCCCTGGTCTACGCGCTGCAGAACATCGTCAACCTGCAAGCCTGTCACGCGGCGTTTGTTTACGTGATGAGCAATGCGGATCACAAGGCTTATGCGGAGTCTTTCGGGCCCGCCGTCAGCAGCCCCGTGCTGACCTGGCTGGCCCTGGTGTTCGTAATCGGCGGTGAACTGGCGGCCGGGTTGCTGGCGGGCCGGGGCGCATTCGCCATGTGGTCGGCGCGGATGGGGCCGGTGGAGGACTTTCGCCGGGCCAAGAAATTCGCCCTGATCGGTTGCGGTGTCGGCATCATCGTGTGGCTGGGTTTTTTCAACGTGATCGGCGGGGCCTACTTCCAGATGTGGCAGACCACCGCGGGTCAGGCCTCGATGGATGACGCCTTCGAGTTCGTCATGGCCTGCGCGCTCGTGTTCATCATCGTCAGCATGCCGGAAGAGTGGGCCGGCTGAGCTTCGGCCCCAACCGCGCGCGGCGCCCGCCGCTGAATTCGTTCAACGGCGCGACCCACGATTGCAATTCCAGGCGCGCGCCGCGGCAGCTTGGCCCGGGCCGGCAACGCCATTGCAGGAGTCAAAACGCAGCTTGAAAACTTTACAGCACCTGTTTGACAGGAACCGCGACTGGGCGGCGGCCATCAGGGCCGATGACCCTGATTTTTTTCCGGCCCTTTCGCGGCAACAGAATCCCGAATACCTGTGGATCGGCTGCTCCGACAGTCGTGTTCCGGCCAACCAGATCGTCGACCTGCCACCCGGCGAGGTATTCGTGCACCGCAACGTGGCGAATGTCGTGGTGCACTCCGACTTGAACTGCCTGTCGGTCATACAGTTCGCCGTCGAGGTCCTGAAAGTCGGGCACATCGTCGTCTGCGGCCACTACGGCTGCGGCGGCATCAACGCTGCCCTGGAGGAAACGCAGCACGGCCTGATCGACAACTGGCTGTGCCATATCCGCGACGTTTACCGTTTCAACGCGCAGGAACTGGAGGGGCTGGCACCGCGGCACAAGGCCGAGCGGCTGTGTGAACTCAATGTCATCGAACAGGTAAAAAACGTCTGTGACACCACCATCGTGCAAGCTGCCTGGCGGCGGGGACAGGAACTCTCCGTCCACGGCTGGATTTACAACATCGAAAGCGGGCTGCTGAGCGAACTGAGCGATTGCGTGACAGGGAAGGAATCAACCGCTTAGCTGTAGATGCCATTGGCGCCGTTGGCAAGGGTTTCCGCCCGCCCGCCGGCCCTTCATGGGTAGAGGTGCCAAAGAGCCGGCCAAGGCAGGGCAACGGGCGCCACCGGCGGGCTAGCTGCCCGGATATTGCAATATCCGGGCTAGAGGTTGAAACGTCCCCGCAGGCCGGCATAAAACGCCCGGCCGGGTCGTCTGAAACCGACGATTTCCTCGTATCGCTCATCCAGCAAATTGCTGACTCGGGCGGTTAGTTGCAGTGACCGGTTGAGTCGCCAGGATGCGGCCAGGCCGAGGACGCTGTAGGCGCCGACCCTGACCCGGTCCAGCGTGAAGGTCGCCGGTGAGTAACGCGCATCCAACTGCGGGCCGCTGTAGTTCAGGTCGAGGTTAAGGTTGCCGCGGCCGCCGGCGAAGCGGTAGTTGGCGGAGACGCTCGCCAGGTGTTTGGGCCGCCGGACCTCGCGCAAACGGGCGCCCTGCGCGTCCCGCTCGGTGGCATCGGTGTAAGTGTACGACGCGGTCATCGTCAGGGATTCGCCGCAATGGGCTGCGATCACGGCTTCCAGACCACGGCGCCGGCTGCCGGTCGTCTTGTTTTCCGCCGTGTACAAAAAGCTGACCGGATCGAAGACGAAGCTGTCGATCTCGTCCTCGAGGTTCTGCTGATACCAGGCCAGTTGTAGGCCGTAACGGCCACCTGCCCAGTCACTGTCCAGGCCGATTTCCCAGCCGCGCGACGATTCGGGTTTGAGATCGGGGTTGCCGATGAAAAGGTCGGGATAGTAGCCGAAGCGTTCGGTGAATGTCGGCGTTTTCGAACCCGTGCCGGCCGCGGCCCGCAAGCGCAAGGAAGGCGAGACACGGTAGGACGCGGCCGCCTGCCAGGTCCTGGCGTTCCTGAACGCACTGTACTCGTCCAGCCGCCCGCTCAGCGTCCAGGTCAGGCCGTCGAGCGGTTGGCCCACGTATTCGAGCGCCACGCCGTTGACCGAGTACGCCTGGTTCTGGTTGGGGTCGCCAAAAGCAGAGGCCTCGCCGCGCTGGGAAAAGTCCAGTTCCTCCCGTTCCAGCGCGAAACCCAGGTGCTGGTCGCCGGTGCCGCGCGCACCGAAGTTCAGGCCGCCTTTGAAGCGCAGCTCCGTGGTGTCGGCGCCGGTCGACCCGGTCCACAGGCCAGTGCTGAAATTGTCGTTGTCGGATGTCATCCGGTTCAAGCTCAGCTCACCCGTCCAGCGCTTTCCGGCTGGATCGATACGAATTTCCCCGCGCAGGTACGATTGTCTCGATTTCGACACGAGGTCGCCGTCAACCGGCAGGCCGCTGGAAACATAATCGATATCGTCGTAGTCGCTGGCCGCGTCCACCACCTGGCCCGAGAAGCGCAGCCTGACGCTGTCGCTGGCATCGTAGTCGAGCGAAATATCGCCGGTGGTGTTGCGCGTGCCGTCTTTTTCATGGCCCTGGCGGGAGATGTTGATGCCGTTGCTGTCAAGCCGTGAGAGGCCGGCGCTGAGCGCCAGCGCTTCACCGCTCCAGCCGCCCTCGAGGTTGACGCCCAGCGTCGCAAAGGAACCGCCTTCGATGCTGCCGGCGGCATAGCGTCCGGCCGCGCCCTTTCTGCGGATGATGTTGACGACGCCGGCGATCGCGTCACTGCCCCAGGTCGCGCTCTGCGGGCCGCGAATGATTTCGATGCGCTCGATATCGCCGGTCAGTGCGAACTGGTACTGGAACTCGCCGGAAAGCGCTGGATCGTTGGCGCGCACGCCGTCGATGAGAACCAGCAGATGATTGGCCTCCGCGCCGCGCACCCGGACCTGGGTCTGCGTGCCCGGGCCGCCGGCCTGGCTGACCGCGAAACCCGGGACGTCGCGCAGCAGGTCGGCAAGGTACCTGGCTTGTTTCTGCTCGATTTCCTCGCGCGTAATGACCGTCACGGAACTGGCCACATCGCTCAGCGACAGCGGCTGCAGGCCTGCCGTCACCACGAGCCTGTCGAGTTCGACGGCATCGAGCGCCAGGCAGGGCTGGCTCGAGATCAGCACCAGCAACGCAACAATGCCGCGCAAGGACCGGGGAACGGCATTCGACACCAGCGCAGGCTTCTGCGTGCGCCTGCCGGCGCTCGGACCAACCGACCGACAGAGCGGTATACGGGGGGGGTTGGGATGGCTTCCGGTCATCGACTTTCTCCACGGCGCTCTCACCCGAACGCCTTGGTTCGTGCAGATCGCGGAGGGGGAAGCCGGGAGCGCAGGTCGGTGGTGCCGGACGCCGCAGCTCTCACAGACCTTCGCCCGCCGCGAACGTGCTTGTGAAAATTCCTGCTGGCCGGTCTCCGGGCTCACGAAGGGCGGTCAAGGACCGCCGATGACGGGTCGCCTTCCCGTGCTGGCGCACAGTGGCTGCTATGACCCGTGCCTTCGTCTACCGTTGCGGGGGCAGCGACGGGATTGCCAAGAAATGACGCACCGTCTTCCCGTTTAATCCCACGACCGGGCGGTCGGAGGGACACCTGCAGACTCGCGGTTAGATTGCTGGATCAGCGTGGCTTTGTCAATCGCCCGGCGGGAACTCGAAGTCGGCGAACTGCTCGCGCAGCGCCGTTTTCTTGATTTTGCCGGTTGCCGTGTGCGGAATTTCATCGACGAACTCGACGGCGTCCGGCATCCACCAGTCCGCGATTTTGCCCTCGAGGTAGGCCAGCACCGCGTCGGCGCCTAAGTTTGCGCCCGGTTTGCGCACGATGACCAACAACGGCCGCTCACCCCACTTCGGATGCGCGATGCCGATGACGGCCGCCTCGGCGACGCCGTCGCAGCCGAGCGCCGTGTTTTCCACCCCGATCGAGGAGATCCACTCGCCGCCCGACTTGATGACGTCCTTGTCGCGGTCGGTGATCTGCATGTAACCGAGTTCATCGATGTTGGCGATGTCGCCGGTGTCGAACCAGTTGTCCTCGTCCACTGCGGCCTCGTCGGCCCGGTAGTAGGCGCGGGCGATACCCGGTCCGCGGACCAGCAGGTGACCGGACGAGTTGCCGTCACGCGGCAGTTCCTTGCCGTTATCGTCGACCACCTTCATCTCGACCATGTACGGCGGCCGCCCCTGCTTGAGCATGAGCTGGATGCGCTCCTCGCCCTCGAGTCCCATGGTGGCGTGTTTCAACGCCCCGGTGGTGCCGATCGGCGACATCTCGGTCATGCCCCAGCCGTGAAAGACCTCGACGGCGTATTCGTTTTCCAGCTTTTCGATCATCATCCGCGGCAGCGCCGCGCCGCCGATCATGACGCGTTTGAGGTGATTCAGACCGAGGCCGTTCTCTTCCATGTACTGCAACAGCCCGAGCCACACGGTCGGCACCGCGGCCGATGAGGTGACCTTTTCATTTTCCAGCAGCTCGTAGAGGCTCTTGCCGTCCATGCCCGCGCCGGGCAGGACCAGGCTGCCGCCGACCATGGGCACCGAAAAGACCGTGCCCCAGGCATTGGCGTGGAACATCGGCACCACGGCCAGGAAGTTATCCGTCGAGCTGAATCCGAGCACGTCCGGCTGCGTGCACATGATGCTGTGCAATACGTTCGAGCGGTGCGAATAGAGCACGCCCTTGGGCTTGCCCGTGGTGCCGGAGGTGTAGCACAGCCCCGCGGCCGTGTTCTCATCGAAATGTTCCCATTTGAAACCGGGGTCGCTGTCGCCCAGCCAGGATTCGTAGGCCACCGCGCCGGGCAGGCTGGTTTCGGGCATGTGGGCGTCTTCGGTCAGGATGATGAACTTTCTGACGGTCGGCAGCCGCTCCGCGATGGCCTCGGCCAGGGGCACGAAGGTCAGATCGACGAACAGCAGGCGGTCCCGCGCGTGGTTGATGATATAGACCAGTTGCTCGGTGAAGAGCCGCGGGTTGACGGTGTGGCAGACGGCGCCGATGCCCATGATGCCGTACCAGGCCTCCAGGTGGCGGTCGGTGTTCCAGGCCATCGTGGCAACGCGGTCACCGCTGCCGACGCCCTCCTGCTTGAGGGTGCTGGCTACACGCAGGGCGCGCCGCCTCAGGTCCCGGTAGGTGTAGCGCCGCAGCGGGCCTTCGACCGAGCGCGTGACCATCATGCGCTCGCCGTGATTGACGGCCGCGTGGTCCAGCATCGACGGCACGGTCAATGGGTAATCCTGCATCAGGCCCTGCATCTGTGCGTCTCCTCGGCAAGGGGGCGCCGCGGCGCCGGCTTCGCCTGCATGGTCATGGCAGCATGATCTTTCACACACTCAGCCCGGATAATATACCAACTGCCTCCGCCGCATGTTCGGCCGGGACGAAAATGTGGTCGTGAAAGTAGCCGGCCATTACGTTGGCGGGTATGTCGCGGGCGGCCAGTGCGGCCGCGATCCTGGCAGTCAGTCCCGTCGCATGCAGGTTCGTGTCGAGGTCGAGCGTAATGCACCTGAAGCGGCCGCTGTAGTCCAGGCCGGCCCTTTCCGCCGCTTGCTGCTGCAGCACCAGCGTGAGACCCTCGGCTTCGGCGACACAGGCGATGGGTTCGCAATCCGCATAATCGCCGTAGCGGGATGTTTCCAGCGTGCAGAACACGAAATCGCCTGTTTCCAGGCGCGGCTTCAGGGAACGAAATGTTTCGGTCATATTTATCCGCTATTATCCTTACCGGGCCTGCGCATGTCATCGCGCAGGGTAACGGGCTGATTGCAGTCTACCGGAAGTTCGGTGGTGCGCAAAAACGCCCGTGCGGTCTTGCGAGGTGGGTGCAGCCGATATGAACCTGTTGTTTTTGTGCAGCGGCAACGCCTGCCGCTCGCAGATGGCTGAAGGCTGGGCGCGCGTGCTCGGGGGCGACGCCATCGGTGTCCGATCTGCCGGTATCGAGGCACACGGGCAAAACGCGCGCGCGATCGATGTCATGCGCGAGGCGGGGGTCGACATCTCGCAGCAGCGGTCGACGCCCCTGACGCCGGAGATGCTCGATTGGGCCGACCTGGTCGTGACGGTCTGTGGGCATGCCGACGAGCATTGCCCGGTGCTCCCGGCCGACACGCGCAAGCAACACTGGCCGTTGGCGGACCCGGCCAGGGCCGAGGGTTCCGATGCCGACGTCATGGCCGTTTTCAGGGCCAGCCGTGATGACATCCATAACCGTGTCGAGACGCTGCTCCGGCGGATCGGGGAAAAGTGAATCGTGCAGGAGAACAACTTGGAGCCTGACCAGGCAAACACATCCGAAATGGGTCTGTTCGAGCGCTTCCTGACCTTGTGGGTCGCGCTCTGCATCATCGCCGGTATCACGCTTGGCCACTTGTTGCCGCGCTGGTTTCAACTGATGGGCGGTATCGAAGTCGCGCGTATCAATTTGCCGGTCGCCGTGCTGATCTGGTTGATGATCATCCCGATGCTGCTGAAGATCGACCTCAGGGCATTGAAAAACGTACGCCGCTATATGCGCGGTGTCGGCGTCACGCTGCTCGTCAACTGGGGCATCAAGCCGTTTTCAATGGCCCTGCTGGCCTGGCTGTTCATCGGACACCTGTTCCGCCCGTGGCTGCCGCAGGCACAGATCGAGTCCTATATCGCCGGCCTGATCATCCTCGCGGCGGCGCCGTGCACGGCCATGGTTTTTGTCTGGAGTCACCTGATGCGGGGCGAGCCGCATTTCACGCTCTCGCAGGTGGCGCTCAATGACGTGATCATGGTGTTCGCATTCGCGCCGGTGGTCGCTCTGCTGCTGGGGCTTTCCAGCATCAGCGTGCCGTGGGACACGTTGCTGCTGTCGGTGCTGTTATACATCGCCGTACCCCTCCTCATCGCGCACGCCTGGCGTGGACGCCTGCTCGAGGGCGCCAACGGGCGCGCGCGCCTCGAGCAGGCGATCGACAGGGTCGGACCGGTATCGTTGGCTGCGCTGCTGGCGACACTGGTGCTGTTGTTCGGCTTCCAGGGGGAACAGATCCTGGCGCAGCCGCTGATCATTGCCCTGCTGGCGGTGCCGATCCTGATCCAGGTGCTGTTCAACTCGGCGCTGGCCTACTTCCTGAATCGGCAGGCGCGCATGCCGCACTGCGTGGCCGGGCCTTCGGCGCTGATCGGGGCCAGCAATTTTTTCGAGCTCGCCGTCGCCACCGCCATAGCCCTGTTCGGTTTCGAGTCCGGTGCGGCGCTGGCGACCGTGGTCGGCGTGCTGATCGAGGTGCCCGTGATGCTGTTTGCGGTGCGCCTGGTCAACCGCTCACGCGATTGGTACGAGATGCGGGCGGGCGTCGAAAAGCTGCGTTGCTGACGTTGCTTGCGCGCCCCGCGGCGGGCGCTGCCGCCAGCGGCACGCCATTTTCAGGATTGCCGTTGCCGCCGCTGCGATCATAGGTAACAATACAGCTTCATAAATCGGCCGCGAACAACGTCACGGAAGACGGCCGGCTGGTGGGCTGGGGCCTGTTGCAAGGGGTTGATCGGGAGCGAGGGCAATCAAGCTCGATGACATCGTGTTGAAGTTCGCAGTAGCCATACCGCTACTGGTTTCGGCGGCGCTGTGCCTGGCCGACACCGAGCCGACAGCAGCGGCGGAGCAAACACCTCCAGCGAAGGCAACGGACACAGCGGCGGAGGCAACGGACACACCTGCGAAGGCGCCGGACACACCCGCGCAGGCGGCGGACGCCCCGGCGCCGCAGGCAGGCGGGTCCGTGGGCGGTGAAGATGCTGGCGGCGAAGATGAAACGCTGCTGGACCGGCACAAGGAAGCGGTCGACTCCCGCGTGCAAAGGGCGTCCCAATGGGTCGATTCCTTCTTCAACGACCCGGATTATGAGGCCGAGGTCGCGACCACCCAGATCCGTATCCGGCCGGAACTGTATTACCGCAAAGAGCAGCATCTCAAGCCGCGTTTGCGGGCTTCGGTCAAGCTGAGCCTGCCGAACCTCGGCCACCGCGTCAGCCTGTTTGCCGGTAACGGGCCGCGCGAGGACGACCGCGATGAAGGCACCGATGACACCAAAGAGAAATCGGTCATCGGGCTGCAGTTCTTCGGCAAGGAGCTGAAGAACTGGCATTTCAGCTTTACGGCCGGCCTCAAATTCAACAGCGCCGCCTTTTTCAGCGGTCCGCGGCTGCGTTACACCAATGATCTAACCGAGAAGGATTCCTACCGCTTTACCCAGGAACTGCTGTGGCAGACCGATAACAACTGGCACATTCGCTCGCGGCTGGATTTCAACCACATTTTCAACGACGACTACCTGTTCAGGCAAACCGTTGACGGGCTCTGGCGCGAGGAAAGACGCAACAAGGAAGGCTACCGCACGCGGGTCAGCAGTTTCCTGACGCACCGCCTGGATGAGCGTGCCGGTTTGCAGTACGAGTTCACCACCATCCTGCACCAGCGGCCGCACAACCACGTCGACCGCTATACCTTGGCGCTCAGATTCCGCCGGCAAACGGCCCGTGACTGGCTGTATTACGAGATCGTCCCCGAAATCGCCTGGGAGGATCGTTACGAGTTCAAAGCCAACCCGGGCATCCATTTGCGGCTCGAGATCTTTTACGGCACGCCCAACGAGTATGACCGTTCGATCGATGACACCGAAGAGGACGACGATTTCCGCTGGTAGACGGAGCGTTCAACGGCTTGCGCTCAGTCGACGATCTCCACGCCTTTCCAGAAGGCGATTCGACCTTTGATGTGATCGGCGGCCTCCGCGGTCCGCGGGTAGTACCAGGCGGCGTCCGGATTGGTGCTGCCGCCGGCTTCGATACTGTAGTAGCTGGCCTCGCCGCCCTTCCAGGGGCAATAGGTGCGGGTCTCGCTGGGGCGCAGGAATTTTGTCCTGACCGCTTCAGGCGGGAAGTAATGGTTGCCTTCGACGACAATCGTGTCGTCGCTCTCGGCGATGACTTCGTTGTTCCAGATTGCACGCATTTATCGTCTCCGCGGTAGCTTTTGACCATGCAAGTGTAACGCAACGGAAGCGGGCTGTTGCGGCGCCATGACCGCCGGGGCCAATTTGCCGCGCGCTGGACTCGGCTCTGGCCCCGTGCCAACATGTGTGCCCTGAATCCAGCCAGGGCCATAACGAGAACATGCCTGAAGTACTCACGACTTCCCTGCTGCTGTTCCTGGTCGGCCTCGTCGCCGGCACACTGAACGTGATCGCCGGCGGCGGCTCGCTGCTGACTCTGCCGGTGATGATCTTCCTTGGTCTGCCGCCGACGGTCGCCAACGGCACCAACCGCGTGGCCATCCTGATCCAGAACATCGGCGCCTCGTGGAGTTTCCATCGCCGCGGCTTGCTGCCCACACGCTGGCTCGTGCTGGCGGTCCCGCCGGCCCTGGTGGGTGCCGTGATCGGCACGCTCGCTGCGGTCCGGATCGGGGAACTGGCATTCCAGCGAATCCTCGCGGTGGTCCTGGTGGCGGCCGCCGCCTGGATGCTGTGGCGCCCCCAGCGCCCGACCGTGGAAGGCGATGCCGCCCTGCCGGCCGGGATGCGCCGCTGGGGTTTCGTCGGGGCGTATTTTCTGATCGGTGTGTACGGCGGCTTTATCCAGGCGGGCATAGGCTTTTTGATCCTGGCGGCGATTTCGGCGGCAGGCCTCGACCTGATCCGGGGCAATGCCCTGAAAGTGACCGTGGTGCTTACCTTTACCTCGCTCTCACTGATCCTGTTTGCACTGAACGGCAAGGTGGACTGGGCCATGGGTCTGGCGCTGGCGGCGGGCAACTTTGCCGGCGGCCTGGCGGGCGTCCGTCTGCAGGTGCTCAAGGGCCAAAAATGGGTGCGAGGCGTGGTCACCGCGATGATCGTGCTGTTCGCGCTGCGTCTGCTCATCGGCGGATGAGCGGGGGAACGGCCCCGGTACCGCCGTCGTATCAGCCGCCGCGCTCCGTGTTGTTGGGAAACTGCTGGCGGTCCCTGGCGGTGGCGGTTTCCTTGCATACGCCGTGGATCGAAAGATCGGGCGGCTGCACATTGCGGTCGCGCTCCAGCCAGCCCTCGCGGCAGTAGCCCGTGGCCTGCAATTTCTTTTCCAGGTGTTCGCGGATGAAGGCTTCATCGACGTAGCCGCTGCCGCGGCGCTGCCGGCCCACCGGGGCAGCGACACTGATACCGATACCGCCGTAAAGGTGGCCGCTGCTGCCGCCGGTGACCTGCGCACCGCCGCTGACAGGCCGGGGAGGCGGGGGCTCCGGCCGCGGCGGCTTGGCCAGCGTGATCGTGTAATAGAACTCCTTGGTGCCGTCGCTGTCGATTTTGGTCGCCAGGTAGTCCGAAGGCTCCGGTCGTTGCCGCGCGCCGCTGCAGGCGCAGGTCAGAAGCAACAACGGCAGGAAGTATGACGTCTTCACGATTATGCGCTCACTTGATCCTGCAAAATGTAACAGGCTATTGTAGTCGTCTGTCCCTACACCCGTGTTAATGATCCATTAATGCGGTGTGGAAGTCAGCCGCCGAAAAAGGCCTGCGCCGCAGCAGCACCGGCGCGGGCCGATCAGGCGCCACCATTGCGGCGCCGCGCCGGTTCCGGTTTCCAGCGCGAGAATTTGGAGTAGGCGCCTTCCTCGTCACAGTATTCCGGGTACTCGTCGAGGCGTTCCGCCAACCACTGGAACCACTCGTGGATCGAGGGGCGTTGGTGTTTTTCCCGCAGCCAATTGGAGTGCGGCCCGAGCACGCGCCAACTCGCCTGGATGGTGCCGCCCATCAGTTGCTGCACCAGCCGGAACGGCGCGATGCGGTGATAGACCATCAGGCCCACTGCCTCCAGCGTGGTGCTGACCAGCATGGCCGCTTCCTGCAACTCCAGCGACAGCGCATCTTCCCTGCACTTCCGGCACTCCAGTTCGTAATCCATGATCAGCCGCAGGGCGCGGGTGAAGGCCTGGCTCTGAAAGGCGCGGATGATCTCCATCGAGGCCGCTTCCTGCCGTTGTTGGCGGTAGTGACGGATTTCCGCCAGGCCAAAGAAGACACCGCTGATGACCAGCAGCGTACCGAATATCTCGGCCAGGTTGGAGAGCGTTTGCAGATCCACCGGTCAAATTCCAGGTTCGGAAAACTCAAGCCAACATAGCACATTCGATGGCACAACTGGAATCCGCCGTACTGCCCTGTCCCGCTTGTTATTGGCCGGTTCGGGACGTGGCCAGGTTGAACGCTATTATCAGCAGTAACAACATGGCGATGCCGACAGCAAATGCAATTTTCAGCGTCCGCGTGCGCCGCGGCAGATCCGACCACCTGGTTCCCTGCTTCCATTTGTCCTTGTTCGCCAGGCCCGTCAACAGGAAAATCGCTCCTATACCCCAGAATGCCGGGTTATGCGTTGCGATCCCGACCGGTATCCAGCTGAAGCCGATAATAAACAGCGCCTTGTAGTTGGGAACACGCTTGCGCGTTTTGTCTTTGGATCCGTTGATGACCAGGGCGGCGGTAAGCGCAACGGCCAGAATCGCGACCAGAACCATGATTCCCGCAAGGTCCATATTCATTGCTGGCGGTTAACGCCTGGTTCTGCCGCCGGCCTCGCCGCTCACCTGGCGTTGGAATTCGGCTTCGTCGTAATGCCCCTCGGACGCCTGGATCAGGCCGTCGGCGTTCAAGGTCCATACTTCGCAGCCCTTGATGCGAACCGACATCCCCGTGCCGCCGGGGCCCGTATTGGTTCCAGTCCATATCCAGTGGAAAGTCACGCGGCTGCCCGCCTGTTCGACCCGGTCCGGCCTTACGACCATGTCGGGAAACGCCTCCATGAAGGCCCCGGCCATGACGGCAATGGCAACACGGCCGACGGCGGGCTCACCGGAATTGACGGCCAGGGACCCGTCCTCGGCGTAAAAAGACGCCAGCTGTTCCGGGTCCTGGCTGCTCCAGGCCTCGCCGTAGCGGAATGCGAATTCGGTGAGTTCTGACGGAGTCACTGGCGCTGTCACCCCTTCGCCTTCGTTAGCGACCCTTTCAACTCGACCACGTTGCCTTCCGGGTCATTGACGTAAATGGACGGGCCCTCGCCTTCAGCACCGTAGCGGTTCTCGACCGGTCCGGGCTCACAGCCCTTTGCGCGCAGGTAGTCGATAATGGCGTCGCCGTCGAAGGGTTCCACACCCAGGCACAGGTGGTCCAGGTTCCTGCCCTCCTCGCCGGGCGCCGCGCCGCCCTTCCGCCCCAGATGGCCGTCCACCGGCACCAGGTCGATCAGGGAACGACCCGCCCGCAACTGATACAGGCCGGCCTTCGCCTGCACCTTTTCCAGTTCGCAGCCCAGCACGCCCATGTAGAAATCCATCATCGCGCGGAGGTCGCTCACCCGCAGCACGATATGATCGATCTGTTTAACCCTGAAAATTGAATTCGCGGTGTTCATTGCTCCCGTAAATTACCGGTTCCGGGATTCAGTGTAATTGTTCGAAGCTCAATCGGCGACTCTGCGCCAGCCGACCGCGAGGCCGCCCTCGAGTTCCATGCCGACGCCAACGGCGCTGATCTTGCCGTTGCTGATCCATGAAACCTTGTAGACATCGCCGTTCTGCTCGATGACGAGGTCGTATTCGTCCGAGAACGCCCCGTTGTCATAGAAGTAGCGGACGTGGTAATGCCCGGTGAAGCCCTCTCTCGGCCCCCCTGTCGCCAGGCCGGGCCCGTGGTGCTTTCCAGCGTATATCCAGCGAGCGTTCAGCGTTCCCGGCGCGTAGCTCTTGGTGTAAAGGACGAAGCCGACATTGGGCGCATCCGGAGCCTGGGCCGCGAGCGCGGCCGGGGCGTATCCCGGGGCCAGGCACACTGTCGCGAGTAATGCCGTGATGAAGACTGATCTACGCATGATGCTCTCCTTTCGTTGGTGTCGTGTGACCCGTCGCCGGGCCCCTGGTTGCGGCCGCCCCCTGTTTCCGGCCTGGCGCATTGCCGGTTGTGCGGCTGCATGGCGTATTGGTTTCGGCGGCATCTACGAGCATGCCTTGCTATTTCTTCCTTCCGCTTTTTCGTTTCGATTTCTTTTTTTTCGGCCTGGGCGCCGGCAAATCCCTTGCGGTCAGCCTCACCAGCGTGCTGAGCCAGTCCGCGTCCTCGATCTCGTCCCCGATGAGAAATGAGGGTCTTGCGCCCGGATAAGGCGGCGCCTCGACGGCGTCGCCGATGAAGGCTTTCCCGGGGTTCGTCGGCTTGACGAACAACTGGTTGTCACAGATGAGCGCCACCACCTTGCCGTTGCAGTAGAGCGCGTATTCACCGAACATTTTTCGGTAAGAAACGACACCGCTCCCCGCCATCTGGTCGGTGACGAATTGGACGAATTCAAGGTCCGAGGCCATTCAATTTACCTTGCCGCGCGTTGTGACTGCTCCCTCGGGGTTATCGACGAAAACAGAGGGCCGGTTCCCGGGGCTTCCGCTTGCCGCCGGCGTCAGCGCGGCGATTTTCTCAATCCGGGTGGTTGCCGTCAGCCCGGGCCCAGCGCGCCCCGGATCGGCGAGACCGGTTCGTGCACCCGGAGGACCAGGAAGTCCGAGAAAGATGCGCCCGCCTCGACCTTGGCAAGCCAGTCTTCGGGCTCGAACTCCACTCCGATCGGGTTGGCGGCGAAGTCCGGGCCGCGGATGAAATCGTTGCATTCATCGCTGCTGCCGAAGGCGTTGACCTGGAACTCCATCTGGTTGCCGTCGGGGTCGGCATAGTACATGGACACCGCCAGGCCGTGGTGGATACACCAGTACGGCAGGATGCCTTCAGGCTTGAGCTTTGTGTAGGTCTCGAACAAGTCCTCAAGCGAGGCATAGGTATAGGCGACGTGGTCGACCCCGACCAGCCCTTGCTTTTCCGTTTCCGTGGCCTGCGGTTGCACGGCGGCCAGGTTGATGAATGCGAAGCGGTGGTGTTCGTCGTCGTACGTCAGAAAGGCGATGAGAGGGTTCTGGTGTTGAATCTCGGCATCGAAGACTTTCCGGTACCAGTCGAGCATCTCCTCGAAGCGGCGGGTGCGGTAAACGACATGGGCGAATATCTTGGGGTGTGCGTGCGGCATGGCGGTTCCTCCATTTCCCTATTTATAGGTCAGCGTCTTTGCAAAGACAATCATGCGAGCAAAAAAACCGGCTTGCCCGGCGGTGTTCAGAATTTCCCTATCCAGGCCTTGATGCCGCGCATCACCATTTCAATTGCGATCGTGCCGACGATCAATGCCGTGACCCGGCCGGCAATTTCGATATACCGCTCGACGATCGCCTCGCGCCGCGAGGCGACCACATCGTGCAGTTTTTTCAGCAGAACCAGGATCACGGCACACGCCAGGACCGTGCCGGCAATCAAAAGAGAGGCCGCCAGCGGATCATGTTTCTTGCCGATGATGATGCTCGCGCTGATTGTGCCCGGTCCGATAAAAACGGGCATGGCGATGGCGCCGGCGATATGCTTGGATTCGCCATGCAGTATTTCGATGGCGGTGGGCCCGCGAAAGACAAACTGCAGCCCGATGAGCAGAAAAACGATGCCGCCGAATATTTGAAACGAGGCGAATTCCACCTGCATGTAGCGAACGAAAACCGCGTCGCCGAGTATGGCGAAAAAGCAAAACACCACGATGGCAATAAGACTGGCTCGCGCCAGGACCTGGTTAAACGTTCGCTGGTCCAGTTTGCGTACGATGTCGGTCAGGTAGATGACCAGCAGGAAAGGATTGAGCAGCACCAGCAACAGCGCCGCCGATTTTATGTATTCACCCATTTGTAATCACCAAAGTCCTGAACCGGGCCGCGCGGCGGCTGACCCTTCCTTCTGCGAAGCGGACGAGCCCGACAACGTGGCAGGCGCCGGCCATCGCGGTCGCCCGCGCGCAGCCCATGACCGAGTTGGGGGAGGCCTGGCAACGTCTGCGCCGCCTCGCCGCGCCATGCACCGTGCCCCCAGTATAGCCGCTGCGCCACCGGCGGACAGCCTCGATCAGCCGCTGTCCGGGCCGAGCCGCGGACACAATTCAGCCACGTCCTGGCGCAGTATCTCCGCCATTCTTAGCGTGCCGCGGCCGGGCGAATCCGGATCGGCGAAAATCAGGTAGAGCTCGCGGTAACGTTCGGCGCCTTCGCGCATCGGCAGCGGCTTGAGCGCACCCGAACGCAGTTCCCGGCGGATGGCGTCTTGCGGAAACCAGGCGAATCCCAACCCCATGCAGGCCGCCGCGATCTGCGTCGCCTTGTTGGAGAACGTCCAGCGTTGCTCCGCGCCGGTCCAGCCGCCGCTGTCGCGGGTCTGCTGCTGAGCGCTGTCGCGGATCAGCAGGTGGCGGTGCTCGCGCAGGTCATCCAGGGTCAGCGCCCGCCCGACCCGGAACAGCGGGTGGTGCGGGTGGGCCGCCGCGATGAAGCGTATGCGCAGCAGCGGGTCGCCGCTGAAGCCCGGCGGGATATGCGTGTTGATGGCGAGGTCCACGTTGCGTTGGTTGAGGGCTTCGTCGGTGCCGCCCAGCACGGTTTCATAGAGTTGCACGCGCGTCTGAGGTTGTTCTTCACCGAACCTTTCAAGCGAGCGCAACAGCGCCCAGGTGGGATAGATGATCTCGACCGCCAGCCGCAGCTCCGGCTCCCAGTCGGGACCGAGGCCGGCAGCGCCGCGCTCCAGCGCTGCGGCGCGCTCGAGCAGATTTTTCGAGCGCCGGTAAAGGACCTTGCCGGCCGCGGTCAGCACCGCTTTGCGGCCCTGCTTCACGAATACTTCGACGCCCAGCATTTGTTCGATCTTCTGCACCGCGTAACTGACCGACGACTGCGACTTGTGGACCCGTTCAGCCGCGCCCGCGAATGAGCCGGCCTCGACCACGGCCGTAAAGGCGCGCCACTGCTCCAGCGATATCCGGGTATGCAACATATCGAATCAGTCGATTTAAAAATCGCAAAAATTGCGTTATTAATCTATTAATGAGATGTGTAGTATGGACTCGATGTCGCATGACATGCAAGGAGCGACAAGCTGATATCCGCGCCGCAGATCAATACCAGCCTTCGGCTGGACCTGCTTTTTATTCAACACAGATTATTCAATAGCCACAGAGGAGGAACCGTTATGAACGCATTATTTGAAAAACTGAGCCCGTGGCTCGACGTGGCCGGGCGCATCCTGATCGCCTGGCTGTTCGTCACATCCGGCTTCGGCAAGATCGGCGGTTACGAGGGCACGCAGGCCTACATGGCCTCGATGGGCGTGCCGGGCGCGTTGCTGCCGCTGGTGATCGTGACCGAGTTGGGTGGCGGCCTGCTGATCGTTTTCGGTCTGTTCACACGCTACGCGGCCATCGCGCTGGCGGGATTCAGCATCCTCGCAGGTGTCCTGTTTCACGCCGGCTCGCCGGACCACATGCAACAGCTGATGTTCATAAAGAACCTGGGTATCGCTGGTGGTTTCCTGTTTCTGGCCGCGAACGGCGCGGGCAGGTTCAGCCTCGACCAGCGCCGTGGGCGCGCTTGAAGGCGCCGGTGAACGCTGTGTCTGATCAGGCCAGGAAACTGGTTCGTACGATCCCGGGACTGGAGACGTCCGATGGCGCCGGCGTCAGGCTGCGCCGCAGCATCGGCGCGCGCCAGGACCTGCGCCTGGACCCGTTCCTGATGCTGGACGAATTCGGTACCGAGAACCCCGACGATTATATCGCCGGGTTCCCGCCGCATCCGCACCGCGGATTCGAAACCGTCACCTACATGATCGACGGCCACATGCGCCACGAGGACCACCTCGGCAACGTTGGCGAGCTCAAAAGCGGCGGCGTGCAGTGGATGACGGCCGGCCGCGGCGTGATCCACTCGGAAATGCCGCAGCAGCAAAGCGGCCGCATGCGCGGCTTCCAGTTATGGATCAACCTGCCGGCCAGGGAGAAGATGAAGCCCGCCGCTTACCGCGACATCCCGGCCGCTGAATTGCCGGTCGCGGAACTGGCCGGCGGCGGCCGCCTGAAAGTGATTGCGGGCCGCGTACCGGGCGCGGCGGGTGTGATCGCCGGGCCGGTCAATGGCGCGCCCGGCGGCATGGCCACCGATCCGCTGCTGGTCGATCTGGCGCTGCCGCCGGGCGCCTCGTATCGCCTGGCGGTGCCGCGCGGCCACAACGCCTTTGTCTATGCTTACGAGGGCAGTGCCCTGATCGGTGGCCAGGTCTTGCCGCCGCGGCAGGCGGGTATCCTCGGTGACGGCGACTACGCCGATATCGGAGCCGGTGACGATGCGCTGCGGTTGTTGCTGGTAGCTGGCCGGCCGCTGGCCGAGCCGGTGGTCCAGTACGGGCCGTTCGTCATGAACACCCGCGAGGAAATCGTCCAGGCACAGGCCGACTATCGCAACGGCACGCTGACGGCGTAGCGCCGCGCCGTCAGCGGACCTGCGGTTCTTACTGGATAAAGCCGGCCACGACCTTTTTGAATTTCGCCAGGCTGTCCGGGTTCACATACATCATGTGACCGGCGTCGAAGTATACCTCCTGGACATTCGAGCGTAGTTTCTTGGAAATGTCCAGGTGCCGGACCAGGTACTCGGTCGTGAAAAACGGCGTCGCCAGGTCGTAGTAACCCGCCAGGAACAACACCCGCATGTGCGGGTTCTGCGTCATCGCGTACGACAGGTCGGGGATGGTGTTGGGTGTCGGCAACTTGATCAAGTTGAATCCGGGTTGCTTGTGTGACCAGTCCCATTTCATGAACACTTCGTCAGCAAGCGTGTTGTAGGTCTGGTCGGTGGGCACCTCCAGATCATGCGAGTAGTAGTCCATGAAGGCGGCCAGGAAGCTGGGGCCGATCGCGGTCGTCATCGGGTCGTAGACCATCGTGTCGCGGTTCAGGCCGATACTGCCGCCGGTGTAGCGGGAGTCGATGCGCCCGACGGTCTCGCCGCGGTCGCGCAGCAGTTCCTTGGTGAATTGCTGGTGGCCGACCCTGAGGTTGGCGCGGTCCCAGTAGTCCTTTGAAATACCGGTGTAACGGTGGAGCTTGTCGATGACGTCCTTGCGCGTCGCCTCGTCCAGCGCGGCGCCCTGCATCAGGGCGCTGGCGTATTCACCGACCGCGAAGTCCTCGACCTCTTGCAGGAAGGCGTCCCGGTCGGCCGGCTGTTCCGGCAGGGCGTGGTGGTAATACGCGGTCGCGGCGAAGGTCGGCAGGAACAGGACATGCGGCAGGTCGACGCCGCCGAAATCGAAGCCGGTGGCGAAATCCAGGAATGGGGAAACCAGCACCAGGCCATTCAGCGCCAGGCTGTGGTGGTTCAGCAGGTAATAGCTCACGCCGGCCGAACGCATGCCGCCGTAGCTCTCGCCGAGTATGTACTTGGGCGAGGCCCAGCGCTCGTTCTCGGTCACGTACTGGGCGATGAAATCGCCGACGGATTGGATGTCCTGGTCGACCCCCCAGAAGTCCTCGCCCTTGGCCTTGCCGACGGCCTTTGCAAAACCGGTGCCGACCGGGTCGATCATGACCAGGTCCGCCTTGTCGAGGATCGAATAGTCGTTGCTGACGCGTTTGAAGGGGCCGTTGTCGGTGAAGCTCGCGTCCTTGATGGCGACACGCTGCGGGCCGAGCACGCCCATGTGCAGCCACAGCGAGGCCGATCCCGGGCCGCCGTTGTAGGCGAAGATGATCGGGTGCGTGCGCGGGTCGGTCTCGTCGTTGACGTAAGCGGTGAAACCGATCAAGGCGATCGGCTCGCCGTCGTCGTTTTTCATCAGCATCGTTCCCGCATTGGCGGTGTACTTGACGGTCTTGCCGTCCAGCCTGATCTGGTGCTCGCTGGTGTAGACGTGGGCCTCGGGCGCCGGTTTGGCCGTATCGTCGCCGGCGGGTTTGTCGTCGGCGCCGGCGGCCAGCGGCAAGACGATGGCCAGCAATAGGGCATGGAGGAATACGCGCATGATGAATCTCCCAGGGAAAAATTGGCGCTCAGGGTAACCCAAAATCCCGGTTGGCGTCATTTGTAATTTCGCGGGAAGTGGACAAGGCAGACGCAACACGCCTGCTTTTCGTGGTTGCCGGAATTCCGGCTCAAGGGCCGCGGGCGCTCGGTGCGCGCGGCTTTTAAAGCGGTGCTTGCCGCCTCGTCACTTGCCCAGTTCATAGAAGTACTCGACGTAGGACAGCACCGCCGCGTCCCAGCCAGCGACATTGGGGTTGTCGGATTCGACCACGAAATATTCGTCCGGGGCGTGCGCGCCGCTGCCGTGACCGAGACCGAAATGGCCCGAGGCGAGCTTCAATGGCTTGTTGGTAAAGACGTAACCCGGGTAGGAGCCCGCGTTGCGCGGCCACAGGATCGGGTCCAGGCCGGCCTGCCTGAGTACGGAGAACTGCGCCCGGATCAGGGCCGAGTCGGCGGGTGTCGCGGTTGGGTCGTAGCCGCCGCTCATATTGACGTCGATGTCACCGAAGCCATGGTTGGCGAGGTGCGCCTTGAGCGCATCGAGCGCCGCCTGCGCCGTCATCGGAGGCACCAGCCGCAGATCGAGCTTCGCCTGGGCCCAATGCGGCAGCACGGTCTTGCCGCCGGGACCGGTGTAACCGCCGACCAGGCCTTCGATATTGACGGTCGGTTGCGACTCCAGCCGCTCGAGCGCCTGCTCGAAAGGTAAATCGTCGATCCAGTGCTGCGTGCTCAGCCGCTTTTTCATCTGTGCTTCGCTGCCGCGTTGGGCCGCCTCGGCGATCATCGCCTTCTCCGCGGCGGTGAGCGGCCCCGGTTGTGGGTAGTTGTCGATCGTGATGGTATTGCCGTCGGCGGAAACCAGCGTGTCCAGCGCGTGCACCAGGTGCCAGACCGGGCTGTCGATCATGGCCTTGAGCGAAGAATGTACGTCCTTGCCCGGGCCGCGGCCCCATTTTTCGCCGCTCGCGGTCAACTGTACCTCGATCACGCCCTTGGCGCCGAGACTGACCGTCACCAGGCCGTCCGGGTCCTGCATGGCCGTTGGCATAAAAACACCGACGGTGCCGGCCAGCGCGGTCTCAACTTCCGGCTTGTGCACGATCTGGCCGATGTGGGGCGAGCCGATTTCTTCCTCGCCTTCCGCGACCAGCACCAGGTTGACCGGCATCTGTGCCCCCGCGCCGCGGATCGCATGCAGCGCCGCGATCAGGGCCGATTCCGGGCCTTTCTGGTTAACGGCGCCGCGGCCGACGACGGCCCGGCCGAGGCCGGGCTTATCCACGATCTTCGCATCCAGCGGCGGTGACGACCATTCCGACGGGTCGAATTGCTTGACGTCGTACATGAAATACAGGCCAACCGTTTTCGGCGCACCGGCATCGAGGGTGGCGAAAACTCCCGGCTTGCCGTCCGTCGCGATGATCTTCGCCTGCTGGAAGCCCGCCTCCTTCAGCAGCGCGGCCATGTGTTCGGCGCCCTCGGGGTAGCCGCGGTTTTCCGCCGCGATCGACGGCAGCCTGATCCAGTCCTGCAGGCGCTTGACGCCCTCGTCGTGTTGCCTGGCGATCTCCGCCTTGATCGCGGAAAAGTCCGTCTGGTCCGAGCGGGCGGATTGGTACGGGGCGAGACATGCGGTAATGGTCAGAGCGGCAATGAGAAATAACTTTTGGTTCATCGAAGTTACCTGTTGGTTGACGATTGTTGGCGCTTGGGCCAAGTGTGCTACAAAACGGACGAGAACGCACCCGCCGGCACCATCGGCAATGATTCTCGCGAGGTTGGCTTCGGCACTGCCGGTTGCAGCGCCGGCTAGCGCCCCGGTCGCTTGAAATCCCGGCGCGCGCTATCGACCTCTGTCCTGATCACGCACTCAGGGACGTGGTCGTTGACCAGGCCCATCGCCTGCATGAAGGCGTAGACGGTGGTGGGGCCGATGAACTTCCAGCCCAGCTTCTTCAGGTCTTGCGACAGGGCGACCGATTCCGGCGAAGTCGAAACCGCTTGCGGGTCGTCGGGCTGCTGCGGGGGTTCGTAGCGCCAGATGAACGCGGCCAGCGAGCCGACCTGCCCGACCAGCTCCTGCGCCCGCCGGGCGTTGTTGATGACCGCTTCGATTTTGCCGCGGTGGCGGACAATGCCTTCGTCCTTCAGCAAACGCTGGATATCCGCCGGGCCGAAGCGGGCGACCCGGTCGAAATCGAAATGATGGAACGCGGCACGGAAGTTCTCGCGCTTGGCGAGGATCGTGCGCCAACTCAGGCCGGACTGAAATCCCTCCAGGCTCAGTTTCTCGAACAACCGCCGGTCGTCGCCCACCGGAAAGCCCCACTCGGTGTCGTGATAGTCCATGTATTCGGGTGCGGCGCCGCACCAGTGGCAGCGAGCCCGGCCGTCGGGCCCCGTTATCGTTTTGGTCATGCCTGTGCCCTCTCCTGGTCGGGCGGCTTTTGTCACCCGAAGCGGCGAAGTATATTTGGCCGCAACGTCCGGCGCCAGCTCAGCCGGGCGAACTGCCCGGGCCTTGCCGATACCGTTCGCAGTCGTCGTCGATGGTGAGCCATTCGACCTGGCTTTCCGTATAGATGTGGCGCGTGGGCCTGACCCGGTTCGGGTCGTCCAGCGAAACGATGGACAGGGAAATGAATTCGGGGTGCCCGCTGTCGCGAAAGCTGAGCGTCGAGCCGCAGCGCGCGCAGAAACCGCGCCGCCCGGTCGCCGAGGATTCGAACTCCAGGGGTCTGCCGGCGCTCCAGGCAAGCTGCTCCAGGCGCAGGTCCATCCAGGTGGCAGCCGCGGCGCCCGCGACTTTCTGGCACATGCGGCAGTGACAGAATTCCGCCAGCAATGGTTCGCCTGAAATCTCGTACCTGACCGCCCCGCAAAGGCAGCCTCCCCGCATGATCTTCTCGTCATCCATTGTTGGGCCTCTCCGAGCCATTACCGCCCAGCTTTTTTTCTATTTGCCCGCGCCAGGCCGCCGACAGTTCCGGTACCTCGAGCGCCCGGGTCAAGACCCGCGCGGCGCCCTTGGCCGCCGGCTGCAGCCAGGCTTGGAACAGCGTTTTCACCGCGACGCCGCCTTGTCCGCGCGTAAGCATCCTGACTTCGTCGCCGGCCTCGACAACGCCTTCGCGCAGCACCCGCAGGTAAAAGCCCGTGCGGCCCGATTCGGAAAACATTCGCGGCAGTTTCGGTTCACCCGCGCGCAGGCCGAGCTTGAAGCAGGGCACACGGGGTTGGGTGATGGTCAACAGCGCGTTGCCCACTTCGAGCCGATCGCCGATGCAGGCTTCCGTTTCGTCCAGCCCGGACACGGTCAGGTTCTCTCCGAACTGACCGTAGGGCAGACGTCTGCCGTCCAGCACTTCGCGCCAGAAAGCGTAATGATCGAAGGAGTAGGCATAGACGGCCTTGTCCTCGCCGCCGTGGTTTTTAAGGTCGGCCTGGCCGTCGCCGTCCAGGTTGAAACGGTTGACCCGCACCGGGCCGGGCACGGGCCGCTTGAAAATGCCGGTCGTGACCCGCTTGTTGCCGTGGAGTATCTCGACCGGCAACGAGACGTTCACGGACAGCAGAATCATCGGTAACGGCTTATCGGGTCGTTGTGCCATGACGAAAGTATATCTGGAGTTCCGCGGCTTCTCGCTGTGTCTCCGGGTCCTCGATCGCGGCGGTCTTTTCCAGGGCCGCGATGTAGTCGGGCGGCAGACCGGCTTCCCGCGCGCCCTCGAGTACGTGGCGCAGGTACCAGGTGTAGGGCTTCAGACGCGGGTCGATATTGGTTGCGTAGTAGGTAAAGGCGAGCCGGCTAGTGCCGGACGGCAAGCCGATTTCGATGCGCTTCTCCTCATAGCCGGCGCCCTCGATGCGGTCGAGGACGGGTTTTTCATCGGCGTCGATCTCGTACAGCACGCCCAGTACCTGGTCACGTGCTGATTCGACGATGCCGCATTTACCGGAGCCGTCGTGGTTGCTCACCTTGTGAAACAACAGGCGGTGACCGGCCAGGACGCCGACGCCGGTGAGGCTGGCGGACGGAAGGCGCGCCCGTAACCGCTTCGACGACATGTTGGAGCCATAGGCAAAATAGTTGAGCGTGTTCATGTCGCAAGGAGCCTTATTCCGGCAGCGGCAAGCCGTGCAGCCTGAGAAAGCTGAGCTTGTCCCAATAGCCGCGCTGGAACACGATGCGGTCGTCGACCACGTGAAAGAAACCGCAGCCGCGCAAACCATTGGGGTCGCGCCACTCCAGGATCGCCCATTCACCGTCCTCGAAAATTTGCTCGACGATACAGACCATGTCCGCGGCCGCGAATTCCGCGGCGAACATGTCCCGGATGGCGCCGCGGCCGCGAACAGGCGTCTCGGCGACCTGGTGATTGACCGCGTCCTCGGCATAAAAAGCGGCCAGTGCTTCGGCGTCGGCGCGGTTGAAGGCATCCACCCAGGCCAGGACCAGTTCTGTTGGCTGCATCGGAGCGCCGCTACCCGGTTCCGAGCAGGCGGGAACAGGTGAATTTCCGCACACGGCCGGCGCGGGTTATCCGGTCTCCGGTTCTTCCCCCGCGCAGCCGGAAACCGGGGCCGAGTCCAGCCGGCAGTTTTTGCGTATCGGTTTGGACCACCGGCAGGCGGCTCCTTAGCTCGGGGCCGCCGACGGCGATTATCGGGTCCGCGAGGCTGCTGCCCTCGATGAGTTGCTGGGAAAGGGTTGGCTCTGCCTGGAACCAACCTGCCTGGCTCGGCAATTTACATGCGTAGATCTTTTGCCAGTGGGCTCTTCTGTCAATCTTCTTTGCAGACACGTGCGACATGATTTCACGGTGGTTACGGTCTTCAACGGTGCGACGTCAGCGCCCAGCGCATGTCGCTGCGGCGTTGAAACATCGTTTGTGCTAGCGTAACCGCATTATAGAATGGCTGGGGCGGCTTTTTCAGCACCCGTTCCGCCGCCCCCCGCAGCCGCCAGGACTGCCGCTGCCGTGTCGCCGCGCGAAGGAATGACATTTTGCGGCCAGGCTTTTGGGATTGGTTTATATTGTCACGACGCTGCTGCTTGCCTGGCTTCCAGTACGTGTCGAGGGAAACGATGACCTTCGATTTTCAATCCGCTGAATTCCGGTCGATCCTGGACTGGGTTGCACAGCACAACCAGCTGGCGCTGTCAGGCCTGTTCCTGGTCGCCGCCTTCGAATCGCTGGCCGTGGTGGGGCTCCTCGTGCCGGGCGCCGCCGTCATGATCGCCGCCGGCTCACTGATCGCCCTGGGTCCGCTCGACTTCTGGCCGACGCTGCTCGTTGCGGTTGCCGGCGCGATAACCGGCGACGGCATCAGCTTCTGGCTGGGCCACCACTATCGCGAGCGGCTGCGCACCTTCTGGCCATTTCGGAGCCACCCGCAATGGCTTTCCCGCGGCGAAGACTTTTTTCAGCGCCACGGCGGCAAGAGCATACTTTTCGGCCGCTTCATCGGCCCGGTACGTCCGATCATTCCGGCCGTGGCCGGGATGCTCGGGCTGCGCCCGGCGGTATTTCTTGGTATGAACGTGTTATCGGCCCTCGCCTGGGGGCCCGCCTACCTGCTGCCCGGCGTGGCCTTTGGGGCATCGCTGGCGCTGGCCGGCGCCGTTGCCGCCAGGCTGGCCGTGCTGTTGCTGGTTTCGGCCGCTTCGGCGTGGGCGCTTGCGTGGCTGGTGCGCCGGAGTTACCTCGCGCTCTCGCCGCGGGCGGTCCGCGCCGCGGAAGCCGTTCTGGCGTGGGGCAATAGCCACCCGAAACTGCGCGCGCTATTCGGCGGTGTGCTCGACCCGGCCCGCCCCGAATCGAAGACGCTGCTGCTGCTCGGTGTCTTGTTGATCGGCGCCGCCTGGCTCTTCCTTGCCGTGCTTGAAGGTGTCGTCACCGGTGATCCATTGGTGCGCCTGGACCAGAGCCTTTTCCAGTTCCTGCAGGGGTTGCGCACCCCCTGGGGCGACCGGGCCATGGTTCTCATCACGGAGTTGGGTGACGGCGTGACGATCTCCGTCGTTGCCGTTGCCATGCTGGCGTGGTTCTGCTGGCATAAGAAATGGCGCACCGCGGGTTACTGGGCTGCGGCCATCGGCTTCGGCGAAATAGCGGCCAAGGCGATCAAGCTGGCCCTGCAACGGCCGCGGCCGATCGGGGAACTCTACGGCGGATTGTCCACCTATGCCTTCCCCAGCGGCCATGCCACCATGAGCATGGTTGCTTACGGCTTCCTCGCGGCCCTGATTGCCAGCCAGGTGGCCAGGCAGCGGCGATGGATGGTGTATGCGGCAGCGGCGATCCTGATCAGCGCCATCGCGGCCTCGCGCCTGTACCTGGGTGCGCACTGGCTGTCCGACGTCATCGGCGGCTTGAGCCTCGGGCTGACATGGATCTGCCTGCTGGCGATCGCCTACTTTCGCCACCCGCGGGCCCGCTCGCCGGTCCGCGGGCTGCGCGGCGTGGCCCTGACCGTGTTCGTGCTGGCCGCCGCCGTGCACGTTTCCACGCATTATGCGGTCGATTTGAAGCGCTACGAACCGCGCAAGGAGACCGTGCGCAACATGGCGCAATCATGGTGGCAAGAGGCCTGGCGGCAATTGCCGGTCTATCGCGTGGACCTCGATGGCGATTTCGAACAACCGCTCAACCTGCAATGGGCGGGCGGCCTCGACGAGGTACGCAAGACCCTGCGCGCCCGGGGCTGGCGCGAGCCCGTCGCGCTCAGTCCGGGCACCGCCTTGCACTGGCTGTCGCCGGCCGCGGCGCTGAAGGACCTGCCGCTGCTGCCGCAAGTCCACGACGGCAGAGACGAAGTATTGCAGATGACCTACCCGTTATCGGCGCGTCAGGGGGGGCCGCGGCAGGTCGTTCTGCGTCTGTGGAAGAGCGGCGTCAGCCTCGACCCGGCTGGTTTGCCGCTGTGGCTCGGCAGCGCGGCGTTGCAAAAACCCGGGCATATCGTGGTGTTGACGGTGCCCGTCGGTGCTCGTCATTACGACCAGGCCCTGTCCGTGCTGGCGCGTTCGCTTACGAACACCGGGCTCGAGGTGGTTCAAAAGCAGCGTGCAGCGGTTGAAATCCCGACGGACTGGAAAGGGGGGGTGCTGCTGATTCGATCGCCGTGACCCGGTGTTGCGTCTCTGGTTGCCTGACCGGTGTAAAAACCATCCGCTGAATACAGCTCTGCAACCGGGCTATGCCGCGCCGCCAACGATCACGATCGTCCTTGCCGCCGATCACTCCAGTGTCGCCCGCAATTCAGCGGGCGGCGGTTGTTTCGCCGCCGGGCGAAACAGGAAGATCAGCGGCACGGCGGCGAGGGTGATCCACATGATGAACCGGAAAACCTGCAGGTACGCCAGCGTGGCCGCTTGCCGGGTCACCTCGAGGTTGATCGTCGCCAGCCCCGGCAGCGTGTTCGTGTCCAGGCTGCCGCTCTCGTTGGCGTGTTGCAGCGCCAGGTTGAACGGTGTGATGAAGCCGGCGAAAGCGGCGTGGTTGGCCTGGGTGTTGTGCAGGAGGTAGGCGATCATTGCCGATATGCCGATACTGCCGCCGATGTTGCGCAGCAGGCTGAACAGCGCTGCGCCCTCGTTGCGGTAGTGGGGCGCCAGCGTGGAGAATGTGATGGTTGAAAGCGGCACGAATAAAAAGCCCAGACCCACGCCCTGGACGATTCCGGTTCGCATGACGTCCCAGCCGCTGACCTCCATCGTGAACTGTGTCATTTCCCACATGGCGAAGCTCGACGTCAGCAGGCCCACCAGGACCATGTAGCGCGTGTCGACCTTGCCGGAAAGTTTGCCCACCGTGTACATCACGACCATGGTGCCGAGCCCGCGCGGAGCCAGCACGAAGCCGATGTCGACCACGGGGTAACCCATCAGGTTCTGCATGAACGGCGGCAGCAAGGCCAGGGTGGAGTACAAAATCAGGCCAACGATAAAAATGAAAAACAGGCCGACGACGAAATTCCGGTCGGTGAACAGCCCCGGTTCGACGAACGGGCGCGGGTGCGTGAACATGTGAACGCCGAACAGGTAGAAGGCCAGTGCTGCCACGATTGCCTCGGATACGATTTCCGGATTCGTAAACCAGTTGAGGCTCCCGCCCCGGTCCAGCATCAGTTGCAGGGCCCCGAGGGCGATACTCAGCAGCGCGAAACCCAGCCAGTCGAAGCGCCGCGACAGGTCGGTCGCCGTTTCGCGCACATAAATGGCCAGCCCCGCCCAGGCCAGCAGGCCGAAAGGCAGGTTGATGTAGAACACCCAGCGCCAGCTGTAATACTCGGTCAGCCAACCGCCGAGCGACGGCCCGAGGATCGGCCCGACCATGACACCGACGCCCCACATCGCCATCGCGGCGCCGTGGCGCTCGCGCGGATACGTGTCGAGCAGCACGGCCTGGGAAAGCGGCACCAGGGCGGCGCCGAAAATACCCTGGAACAGGCGAAAGACGACGATCTCGTTCAGGTTCTGCGCCGCGCCGCAGAGCATGGAGGCCACGGTGAAGCCGATCACCGAGAAGATGAAGACGCGTTTGCGCCCCAGGCGCGCCGTGATGAAGCCGGTCATTGGCGTGGCAATGGCTGCCGCCACGATATAGGACGTCAGCACCCAGGCGATCTGGTCCTGGGTCGCGTTCATCGAGCCCTGCATGTGCGGCAGCGCCACGTTGGCGATGGTCGTATCCAGCGCCTGCATGATCGTGGTCAGCATCACCGACACGGTGATCAGGCCGCGATGCTCCGTGGCGGACGGGTTGGCGCCGGGTGGAGTCATTGCGCTGACTTACAGCGTTAAGCCGAATAGCTTGCGCTTGTGCCCGGTATCGATTTCCACGACCGCGCTCAGACCGGCTCGCAACGGCGGTTTGCCGCTGGCCGCGTCGAAGCTGATCCGAACCGGCACGCGCTGGATGATCTTGACCCAGTTGCCGGTCGCATTCTGGGCCGGGATTATCGAGAATTCGGCCCCGGTGGCGGGACTCAGGCTTTGCACGCTGCCGGTCCATTGCGTGTGCGGATAGGTGTCGATACGGATCGTGACGCGCTGGCCTGGTCGCACGTAGGTCAGATCCGTTTCGGTGAAGTTCGCCTCGATCCAAAGATGCCGGTCGCCAACCAGGACCAGGGCCGTGGAGCCGGCTTTCAGGTATTGGCCCGGCTTCGGGACCTTGCTCACTGTGCCCGCTTGCGGGGCCCGGACCTCGGTCCGCTCCAGATCCAGCCTGGCCTGGTCGAGCCGGGCCTTGGCGGCGAGAAAGCGTGGGTGCCCTTCCACCGGGGTATCGATGCTGCCGCCCAGCGTCACCGCGATCTGCCTGAGGGCCTGCTCCAGCGCCTCGATCTGCTGGCGTGCCAACTCCGTATTCTGCTCGGCGTCATCGAAGCCCGACGCGGAAATAAATTTTTTCGCGATCAGGTCCGCCTGGCGATGCTGGTTTTTCAGGGCGAAGTCGTAGCGGGTCCGGGCCAGTTTGATCTCCGCCTGCTTTTCACGGAAGGACGCCCGGGTGGCGGCCAGATCGGTGCGAACCTGGGCGAGGTCGGCCTCGGCCCTCGCTACCGCGACCTCGAATGGCGCCGGGTCGATGCGGAACAACACCTGTCCCGCCTTGACGGCCTGGTTTTCCGCCACCAGCACTTGTTCGATCTTTCCGGGCACCTCGGTACTGATCGGCACCTCGTCCGCCTTGACGTAGGCGTTATCGGTTTCGACATAGCGGCCGCCGTGCAGGTATACCAAACCCACGGCCAGGGCGGCGATGAGCGGGACCACGATCATCAACTGCACGCGCCTGGCGCGGTTGGCCCTGCGCCGGGCCACGGGCGCGGATGTGGTTTCGGGGGATTGGGCGTCGTCGTTCATGAACCGATGGTCGAGGGGAGTTTTACCCAGGTGTCATTGGCAGGACAGGTTGTGACGCATCCGCCGCAACGCGTCCGAAACCAGCCGGGCCTGCTGCGTGTCCAGGCCCTGCATGGCCTGCGTGCGAATCTGGCCCCCGACCTTCTCGATGGCCTTGATGTGGGTATCGGCGGCGGGGGTCAGAAAGACGCGGTAGGCGCGCCGGTCGTCGGGGTCGTGACGGCGCTCGACCAGCCCGGAAGCCGCCAGCTTGTCAATCAGGCGAGCCACGGTGATGGGTTTCAGTTCCAGCAGTTCCGCCAGTTCGACCTGGTGCACACCCTCGTTGCGGGCCAGGTAGATCAGCGCACGCGCCTGGGCCAGCGTCAGCGAACTGCCGTCCAGGTGCCGTCGAAAGGCCCGCCGCATAAGGCGGGAGACATCCGCCAGCAGAAAGCCGATGTTGTCCTTCTTGAGATCCATTGACGTTGACGCAAAAAAGTAAGTAATACTTATTATATGGAAGGCTTTATAAGTCCGTCAAGGCTGGGCCAATGCGCTACGCAGTGTACTTTCGGCGCCGGCTCCTGGCCCGCGGTAAGCGGCTTTTTTGAAAGTGACGTGCGGTAAATAAAGGCCGGCAAACGCAGGCGACCGCGCGCCAATGCGGCTCACGGCCACCTGTCGTTACGAGGAGGTCAATGCGGCCTTGCGGTGTCGGCAGGCAATTGCAGCGAGTCTCGTCCCGCTACCGTTCACGCTAACGGGCGCGGGTGACATGGACAACCGGGCTGCAGTCGAGCCGGCGCCAACGTTCACTGCTTTTCTTCCAGGCGCTTTTCTTCCATGATCCCGACCAGGTTGTCTTCAGGATCCCTGAGGAACCCGATCCAAAGTTCGTGATCGGACATCTTCGCCGTCATTTGCGGTTCGCGCTCGGGTTTGGCGCCGTCGAAAACCGCCTTTTCATAGAAGGCTTCGATACCGGTCGTTTTAAAATAAGGTATCGAGTTCTTGCCGGCCTCGCCGGCGCCCTGCGGCGTGCTCAGCATGATCCGGGTCGCGCCGCACTGTAAAAATGCCAGCTCTTCGGAGGGCGAAAAGAGGAATTCCAGGCCCAGTATGTCCCGGTAGAAGCCCAGTGCGTCTTCCACGTTTTCGACGGTTATCGCGAGTTGTCCGAGTTCGGTGATTTTGCTTTCCATATGCGTTCCTTATTCTATTGCCGTCGGCCGAGGCCATACGGGGCCGGCGGCGCTCAAGACCACGGATAGGTTTGACTTATGCGACGCAGGGATCCGGGAACGAGCAGCAGAACGAGCAGCGCCAGAAGCGCCTTCCCCGCTATGCCAAGACCCGGTATAGGAGCGGTCTGTATGGGCTCCACCCTGAAATTGTCCAGCAATGCGACCGATTGGTTGGCATCGTTGTTACTGTCGGCAAAATAAAAGTTCGGAGTGCCGGGGTCCGCCAGGAACGCCGCGCGGGAAATGTTTCCCGTGTAGGTTCCCGCGGAAACGGGGAGCGTGAATGTCCTGGTCTCCCCGAATGCGAGCCCGCTCAGGTCGAGGTTGAAGTTGAGCGATTCGGTTCCCGGGAACGGTCCCGTGAATGAAAATATGCCGTTCAGGTCAGCCGGGGAGGCCACGGTGGAGTAGGAAACAATTTGGAGTTCAAAGGAGATGACGTCCGTCTCGTTGAGAGAATAGTTGGAGAGCGGGCCGAAGATTTGCAACGAGCCGTTGCCGGAATTATTGGCCTGGAGTCGGTTGGCGTTGTTGCTGGCGGGACTGGAACTGCCCCAGCCCTGGAGCGTGCCGTCGTTCCAGTCGTACAGGACCTTGGGAGCGGCGAGCGCGCTTGCGCTCGAGAACGCCAAACTCAATGCCGCAATGGCTGCAACAGTCCTTGCGCCGCTGAAAACCCGTAATTGCATGATTCCTCTTCCTTTCCTGATAGTTGGTAAGTTCATGCCATTCCCTTGGTGGCTGGCTGAATGAATGCAGGGCCGGGGAATTCTAACAGACAATTCACATTCAGTTTGGCCACTTGAATCGCCCCCATCGATGTCCTGCAAAAGCTTGACCAGGCCCGCGAAATGCCGTTGCTGGTCCCCGTTCGTGCTCGCATGGCCGCCTTCGGGCAGGTCCAGCGTACCCGCCGGGAGGGGGTTGGATGCAACCGCCCCGGCGGTTGTGCCTCCCAGGGGCAGTCGGGCTGAAGGCACGCTCCGCCGCCCCATGGACAGATGAACTGCAAGCCTAACCCTGGACATAAAAATCATATAGCATGTATTCACATGGCGAAATAACGTAATATCATTACGCGGATGTAAAGGGGAAATCGTTGTTGTCATCCACAGGGACGTTCTTCGTGACAAGCAATCTGACCCAATATTGAATACGTCTAAATTCAAGCGCGAGGCGATGAACCGCCGGCACGCCGGCGTTGAACGGTGCGTGCCGGGGGCGCTGCGCGGCCTCTTCGCGGTACTCGTGTTTGTGCTGTTCGCGGGTATTGAAAATGCCGCCGCGCAGGACCTGGTGAGCCCCACGGCCGGGCCAAGGCCACCGGCCCAGGTGGGCAAACCGACAGAAAGAGCGTTGCAGAGCGCGGGCAGCACGTCGCTGGATTTGCGCAACATCCCCCGGCAAAAACCGCGGATACGCATGCGCCCGGAGCGGGAGCCGCCGCCGGTCCATCCCGTTGAACTGCCGGGGTACAGCGGGCCCGCCCCGGCGCCGCGCACGGCCGCGGTGACCGGTCCGTCCGCCCCCGCGCCGGCTCCCATGGACAATTTTGCCGGGCTCGACTTCGCCGACTGGGGCTCGGGCTGGCCGCCCGACACGGTGGGCGACGTCGGGCCGACTCATTACATCCAGATGGTCAACAGCTCGGTCGGCATCTATGACAAGTCGACCGGCACGCGTCTTGCCGCGTTCCTGCTGGACTCGTTTTTTTCCCTCGGCAGCTACGGCAACCTGTGCGATACCGATAATTTCGGCGACCCGGTCGTCCTCTACGACAGCTTCGAGGACCGCTGGGTGATCAGCGATTTCGCCTTCCAGCTGGATAATCAGCAGAATGTGGTCAACCCGCCCGGCGCCTTCGAGTGCATCGCCGTTTCCAAATCGGGCGATCCGGTCGCGGGCGGCTGGAACTTCTATTACCTGAATTTCACCGACGGGCTCAACGACTACCCCAAGCTGGGCATCTGGCCGGACGGCATCTACATGGCCGCCAACATGTTCGACTTCGCCGCCAGCGGCAGCTTCCAGAACAGCCGGGTCTGGGCGCTGAACAAACAGCAGATGTACGCCGGCGACGCCAGTGTCCAGGTCGTCCAGTTCGACGCCCCGGCCGAGCGAATTCACGCTCCTGCCGGCCAACGCCCGCCTGCAGACGGGCACGCCGCCTGCCGGCGCGCCCAATTATTTCGCCGTGGTTTGGAATTACAGCAACGCAATCTCCGTTTACAAGTTCCACGCCGATTGGGACAACATTTCGTTGTCGACTTTCACCGGCCCATTCACCAGCATCGCGCCGGCGAGCTGGAGCGTCGCGCCCGACACGGTGCCGGCACAGGGCGGGCATAATATCGACACGCTGACCCCCCGGCTGATGATGCAGAACCAGTACAGCAATACCGGCGGCGTGGAATCGCTGTGGAATACGCACACGGTGCTCGGCGGCGCGGCGGGTACGGCGGCCCCGCGCTGGTACCAGGTCGAAGTGACGGGGGATTCCGTCGCCGCCAACACCACGCAGGCGGCGACCAGCACGCCGGACACGACGGTCAACCGCTTCATGCCCAGCCTGGCGGTAAACCGGGACGGCGACATGGCGATCGGCTACAGCGCCTCCTCGTCCACGCTGTACCCGGCCATCCGCTATGCCGGGCGCCTGGCGACGGACACGGCCGACACGCTGCCGCAAACCGAGCAATCGCTGGTCGAGGGGACGGGCTCGCAGACGACCTACGGCCGCTGGGGGGACTATTCCGCGATGTCGCTGGACCCGGACGGCTGCACGTTCTGGTACACCAACGAGTATTACGTCACCACCAGTACCAACTGGCAGACCCGCATCGGCTCGTTCGCGCTGCCGGGTTGCACGACCGTTTCCAGCGGTACGGTCGAGGGCACGGTCACGGCGACGGCCGGCGGCGCCCCCATCGACGGCGCCACCGTGGCGCTCGGCAGCCGCGTAACGGCCACCGACGGCAGCGGCTTCTACCAGTTCGCGTCGATACCGGCCGGCACCTATCCGCAGATCGAGGTCAGCGCCACGGGATATTACCCGGATTCTTCGAGCCCGGTGGTGGTCGCGGACGGCGGTACGACGACCCTGGACTTCTCGCTGGACACCGTGCCGGCCAGTGCCTGCCCCCTCGACACCAGCCAGGCCGATTTCCAGACCGGCGTGCCGGACGGCGTGGACCTCACGACCAGTCCCGGCGCTGTCAAGCTGGAGGCCTTCGAGGGTGTCGATCAACAAAACACCAATCTTTCAGCAAGAAGTGGCTATGGATTTAATTCAACTTCTTGGGTGGGCAGACCTTTACCGCCGGTCTCAGCGG
Source organism: uncultured Gammaproteobacteria bacterium (assembly GCA_963774415.1). Taxonomy (GTDB): domain Bacteria; phylum Pseudomonadota; class Gammaproteobacteria; order Xanthomonadales; family SZUA-36; genus SZUA-36. The sequence continues at coordinate 179,243 of CAVZEU010000008.1, forward strand.
CCAGATGACCGCGGTCGATGTGGCCCTGTTCTGCTCCAAGCTGCACCGGCACCACGCCGGATATCACCGTGTCGATCCGCGCCGTCTCCGGCGGCCTGCCGACCGGCCCCGATCTCGCCAGCGGCTCCATCCCCGGTTTCTCCAGCGGTTCCGGCAGCTATTTCAAGGTGACCCTTGATGCGCCGGTCGGCATCAGCGCGGGCAGCCAGTACGCCATCGTATTGCGGACGGACTCGAACCCTTCCGCGGGCACCTATGCGTACCGCGTTAGCAATAATGCCAACGCCTACTCAGACGGAGAGGGCGTCACATCCGCTGACAGCGGCAACACCTGGAGCGGCCATAACTACGACCTCGGTTTTCACGTGTATGTCCGCTCGGGCTACGTCGCCGCAGGCAACCTGGTCTCGTCACTGAAAGACAGCAACCCCGCCGCAGGCTATACGCCCCAATGGTCGACCCTGTCGTGGAACGCATCGACGCCGGCCAACACCACGTTGCGTTTCCAGGCGGCAGCTTCGAATTCCCCGTCTGGCCCGTTCGATTTCGTCGGGCCCGACGGCAGCGCCGGCACCTATTACACCTCGAGCGGGGGCTCGCTGGGCCAGTTCGACGGCAACCGGTATCTCAAGTACAAGGCCTTTTTGAGTACGACCGACAGCGCCGCCACGCCGACGCTGAACGACGTCACGGTCTGTTACGACAACGTCCAGGCCAGCGACGTCACCCTGGCCAAGGGCGCAGCGCCTGCTACCTACGACACCGTCGGGCAGGTGATTTCGTACACCTACGATGTCGGCAACGCCGGCGGTACGATCCTGGCCGGGCCGGTCACGGTCGCGGACGATAAGGAGACGGTCAGTTGCCCGGCGCTGACCACGGTCGGCAACCACGACGGCAACCTCGATCCGGCCGAGAGCGTGCAATGCACCGCCTCGCACACGATCGTCCAGGCCGACATCAACGCCGGTGCCATCGTCAACCACGCCACCGCCACGGTCGACGGCATCGATTCCAACCAGGACTCCGCGACGGTGACCTCGGGCGCGGCTTCCGCCGACCTCGCGGTCAGCAAGACCGACAATCTCGACTCGGTCGCCCCGGGCGGTTCCACCAGCTATACCATCGTCGCCAGCAACAACGGGCCCGACGACGTCGCCGATGCCGCCGTCACGGACAACTTCCCCGCCGGCCTCAGCTGTACCTACACCAGCACCGCGGACGCCGGCGTCAGCGGCAACACCGCGAGCGGCTCGGGCAATATCGACGATACACTGACATTGCCCGCGGGCGCCGCCGCAACCTATACCGCGAATTGCGACGTTGCCGGCGGTGCCAGCGGTGTGCTGAGTAATACGGTGACGATTGGTTCCAGCGCCAACGATTCCGTCGGCGGTAACAATTCCGCCACGGATACCACCAACGTGGTCAACTGCACCTATACGGTGAGCCAACCCGCCGGCGGTGAAACCTGGAGGCAGGGCGAGACCCGGGCCATCAACTGGAGCGGGGCGGGCGACGGCTGCGCGGCAACGGTCAGCATCGAACTATACAAGGGCGGCGTGTTCAACCTGACCATCGCCGCGGCGACCAGCAACACGTCCTATTCGTGGATTATCCCCTCGGATCAGACGACCGGGACCGATTACAGGGTCCGCGTCATCGATTCGAGCGCGCCCGATATCCAGGGCCAATCCGCCGCCGATTTCACCATCGATGCGGCTTTCTGCAATACGAACCAGGTGTCGGGCGTCATCGAGAGCGGCAACGGCACCTACGAGGCCTGCGACACGCTCATCATGGGTCCGGATTTCACCGCCGGCACGGGTGCATCGGTATTCCTGTCCAGCGGGTTGGATATCCTGTTCATACCGGGGTTCGTCGTGCAAAGCGGGGCCAGCATCAACGCCGACGTCTGCGGACAAAGCCTGTGCGCGTCCAGCAGCAGCCCGATGCCGCAGGGCTGCCATTCCTGCGTCGTGCAGATTTGCGATATTGACCCTGCCTGCTGCGGTACGGCGTGGAACCAGTCCTGCGTCGACAAGGTCGCCTCGGTCTGCGGCCTGGCCTGCCAATAGGGATTTTGCAACGGCGCCTGCCTCGTTCGCGGGGCCGGACCAGGTTGCGGCTGTCTGCCTGGCTACCGGTTTAACCTGCCCGCTTTACCCTGGCGGCTTGGTTTTGGACCAGGAATCTATAACGAACGGAGTGTCTCCAACACCTCCCAACACTGCGTTTTATTCGGCGAGTTCTGCGACCATTTGCGCATTTCATCGACGAATTTTTCAAGTATGTCCTCTGATTCGAGCCTTTGAGCGAGCAGAATTTCCCGCTTCGCCGACGCCTGGTCACCGAGCCCGGTATGCGCCCAGGCGCAGGTCAGGTGGGGTTGATAGTAATTGGGCGTGCGCTCGACGGCCTGCTGGCCACCGCGCAAGCCCCGGGCGTAGTCCAGCATGAACAAGTGGCTCGTGGCGCGGTAGGTCGCCCACAGGCCGAAACGCGGATGATGCGGTGCGCGGGCCTCGGCAGTCTCGATCAGGCCGATGCCGCCGGGGTCGGAATGGCGCAGGCAGTGCTGCCAGCCGAGCACGGCCAGCGCGTGCGCATCATTCGGGTTCCGCGCGGTCGCGACCTCCAGGTGCCGGATCGCCTCGTCCGGTCGGTGGAACATCGCGGCCACGATTCCCGCCGATGCGAGCACCTCGGGGTCACTGGGCGCGGCAGCCAGGGCTTCTGCAATCAGCGCATCGGCCTGCGAGATTGTCGCTGCAGGATTTTCAGCCCACTGGCTGACGACGTTCTGGCTCAGTTGCACTGCGAGGGCCGCGCGGGTAACCGGATCGTCGGGCTCGATCTCGAGCGCCTCTTGCAGCATGGCGACGATCTGTTTTGCCCTTTCCATCCCGTAGGTCAGTCGCAGCGCCTCTGCCGCCTGGACCCGCTCATAGGCCGAGAGGTTGAAGCGACCGGTGCGGCGTACGCGGACCGGTTGAGTGGCATTCACCTTGGCGGTGATCGCGGTGGTAATGCTGCAGACAACTTCTTCCTGAACCTCGAAGAAACGGTCGACGGCCGTATCGTATTTTTCCGCCCACAGCAATACACCCTCGGCGGCATCGCCCAGGTCGGCGCGAATCCTGACCGTTTCACCTGACCGCACGAGCGTTGCCGAGACGACAAAGCGTGCGTGCAATGCCTCGCCCACCGCGGCCATATCCGATAGCTCGGCGGAAATTCGCGCGGCGGAGCTGCATGGCGTCACCCTGAATCGTGGCGTCCACGCCAGCAGCATGGTCAGGTCGCGGGTCAGGCCGTCCGCGAGAAACTGTCCGTCGCCGCCTGGGGACGCATCCACCACGGGCAACACTGCGACTGAAAACGGGGGAAAGCGAGCGCTCTTCGAAGGCGCCGCCTGCGTTTCCTCAGCGGCAGCCCAGACCTCCGCATCCAGCCGGTAACCGAGCTTCGGAACGGTCCGGACTGCGCCAGCGGCCACGGCGACGCCCTTCAGCCCCTTGCGCAGCAGGTAGACGATTCGCGTCAGGCTCTCGTCGCTGGCAGATGCGCCGGCCCAGAGGCGCGCCACCAGTTCATCGCGTGTCCACAGTTGACCGGGCCGCTCTGACAGGGCAACGAGCAGCGCCATGACCTTCGGCTCGAGCCGGCAGGCGGACTTCTTGCCGCTGATTCGCAAGGCGTCGGGCTCGATGAGCGCACCATTCATGTAGAAGGGTGTGCGAGCGTTCGCTGCGTTGTTGCCGGAATCTTCCATTCCTCAATAGGCTAGCACAGCAACCTGAGGTCCATCATAAAAAAATCATGTGAGCGTCAGGATTCGGCTCCAGCGTCCAATTACGATGAGTTTCGTTCGATCGCCCCAATCCACCGTTGGCGTGCGAGGAACGTTTGAACTCATGCGTTTCCAGACAAAGCAGGATTGAAGCGTCTGGTAGCCGTGAGCCAGTCATTGTGTTTCTTTAAATCACTGATTCTGTGCGTATCAGTTAATCGTATTTGGCTGAAAAGCATCAAAATTCAAAGCGAGGAGAGAAGAATATGAAACGTCTGGTTATAGCCTTGTTCAGCCTGTTGCTCGTCAGCATGTTGAATACCCAATCAGCCGATGCTGCCAAGAAAGGTTCGCAACCAGAGGGGCACTTAAGCATCAATGAAGTCTTCTATATTGAAGGTGACCCGGATACCTTATTGATTACAGGCAAGGACTTTGACTTTGGTGACGGGTCGCTTGTTGTGTCCCTCGGCGAGGTAGGCGATCTCAATATACTCAGTGATTCAGCAACTGAGATCGAAGTTGAAATACCCAATCTTCCTGCCGGAGATTACCAGCTTACGGTATACCGCGAGGGTGGACAAAGCCAGGGTGATCAGTACGACCTGACGATCGGGGCCGTTGGCCCGCAGGGGCCGCAGGGGCCGGAAGGGCCGAGGGGCCACAGGGGCCGCAGGGACCGGAAGGACCACAGGGGCCGGCTGGCTTAGGGTGTGCTATCACTCAGTGGCCGTGCAAGGTACCGCAGTCATCACTTGCGGCACCTCGCCGAGTGTTGAAATCCCATGCACGCGGCCTAAGTTTGTGTTCCTCTCAAAAACTTGACGCCCGGAACGCTGGGGGTATGTCAGGTGGAGCCAGATATGCAAGGCCAGCGACGGCTTGTTCTTGGCCGCAATACAGCTTGCGCTCGACAAACACCGAAGATGTCAACATCGTGTAACCCCATCGGCGTCCGCATGCAGCGGCCACGGTGTAATATTGGCTAGCACTGGCGGATTTAACCGATGAAATTTCCGTCGCGATAAATTGGGACCCAGACGTTCGCCCAATTTGGAGACGGATAAGTACTGCTCCAACATATATCGGAAGCAGGAATCCCCGACGGCGGGAACATGCAGATTGCACGTCTGCGCCAGATCTGGTGAACGGGGTGCACGAGTTTACATGCCATTACCGGAACGGCGCACAGGACTCACGATGGACAACGCCATCAAGGGTTCGTGCCAAGCGGTTAAGGCCTGTATTGTTCAGCAATGGAGCGTACTATCCTTATACTGGCGCCATGCTCGGGGCTCAGGCCAGGAAACCCAGGCCCAACGCAGCTGGAGCCAGGACACCCATCGTCTCCAATGATTTGAGAGATAGGTGTCCTGTCTTTCTTTTTCCCTTTCTTTCCTCTTCTGACAGCAGAAAAAGCGACTTGGCTAGGCCACTTTCTTGCGTACATTGACCGTTGATTTGCCCAGCAGAAAGTCGAGCCCTTTGTCTTCGCAAGTTGCCACGATGAAGATATTTTCATCCGTTACCGGTAACTCGTGTTCCTCGAGTATCTCGGTCGCCTTGGGGATGCCAGGTTCGATGCGGTCCAGCGGAATGCCGGTAAATACGGGCTTCTTGCGTTGTTTCTCCGCCAGTTCGATGATTTCCGGGTCGGGTTTTACCGGGGTCTGACCGAAATATCCCAACACCATATCGCCATAATCCGGTGTGATTCGTTTCCAGCGTCCCATCGCCGCATTCATATAGGCCTGTTGGAAGTAGAATTGCGACACCGGTGTGACCGATGTGCCGAAACCGCCCTTCCTCACCACCTCGGTCATCTCCTTGATAACCTTCGGGAAAAGATGCAGTGTGTTGATGTCTCTCATCATCATGGTATTGGCGGTCAACGCACCTCCCGGCATGGGCGCGATGGAGATTATCGGAGACACCTGTTTTGCCTCCGGCGGTACAAAATAATCTTGCATGCAATCCTCGAACACTTCGACAGCGGTCATCACTTTTTCATGATCGAGGTCCAGCGTGTAGTCGGTGCCCTTCAATGCGTGCCACATGCTCAATATATCCGGTTGGGCGGTGCCCCCGGACACCGGGCTTTTCGCCAGGTCGATGCCGTCCACACCCGCCTCGATACCTGCAAGGTACTGCGAGATGCCACAGCCCACCGTGTCGTGGGTGTGCAATTGGATGTGGGTGGATTCCGGTAACATTTTCCGGGCGCCCTTGATTGTTTCGTATATCTTGCGGGGATTGGCGGTTCCGGTCGAATCCTTGAAGCAGATGGAATCGAAGGGAACATCCCGGTCCAGTACCTCACGCAGGCGGTCCAGATAAAATTCCGGGGTATGCGCGCCCTCGCAACCGGGAGGCAGGTCCATGATCGTAATGGCCAGTTCGTGTTTTAGTCCGTGGTGAGTGATTCGCTCTGCCGAGTACTCGAGATTCCGGATGTCATTCAGCGCGTCGAAGTTTCTGATGGTCGTTATGCCGTGTTGCTTGAACATCGCGGCATGCAGATCAATGATATCCCTCGGCTGTTGTCTGAGCGCCACAACGTTGATACCCCTCGCCAGGGTCTGCAGGTTGGCGTCCGGGCCGGCCTTTTCGCGGAAGGCGTCCATCATGTCGAAGGCGGATTCGTTGCAATACAGGAACAGGCTCTGGAAACGGGCGCCGCCGCCTGCCTCGAAGTGCGTGATCCCTGCCTCTACGCTGGCCTCCACGGCAGGGAGGAAATCGCTTGTCAGCACCCTGGCTCCGTACACGGATTGAAATCCATCGCGAAAAGAGGTGTCCATCAGTTTGATAACTTTTTTCAACTTTGATCCTCTGTTGTCTCAACAGGCCCTGACACCCGTTCCATGCAGTTATTGAATCGTATCATTGGTAGAGGCCACGGACATCCACGCATTTATCCGGCGGTTCCCATGCCCAACGACATACACACCGGGGGTTGCCGCTTCCCCCGGGAATTCGTTTAAACAGTAGTGTATATCTTGCTGCGCAATGGGGCATGCCGACGCCCCTTGCGGGATTTGACGGGTAGTGACCTACTCAGGGTCATCCACGTTAAGTCGGTCGGATAGCGGTCGCTCCCGGTACCGCGATGATCATCGATTGTTCTCCGTTGACGACAAGTTGGCTTGTTTTGAATTGCAACCCTAAACCATATAATGATTCCACATTGAGTGGAATGAGTATCCTGCAGACCAAAGGGTCGGATTTCCAGCCCGGCAGGCTAACTATGAACAGGCTGCTTAGCGATGCCCCAAATCGTCTATTTTCCCTATCTGGGCCCCAACCGGCGATCCGACTTGCGCCTGGTCGAGGCTCGTGTGGAATTCACGACGCAGCAGGCGAGTGAAGAAGGGCTCGAGGGATTTGCCGATTACATCCGGCAATTACTTGCAGCGGGGGGTGTACTGACCCCGGGCGAGGTTTTCCCGCCCGACCCGTTTCCGGACCTGTACATGCGCGGCTTCGCCTCGCTTTTGGCGCAGACCGCGCTATTGTTGCAGAGAAAGGCCGGCCATGACGTCGATTTTTACCAGGTCACCTGCGAGCCCGAACGCCGCCGCTGCATCGTCCTGGTGGAACACGAGCACTGCGATGTCGGCATGACCGCCATGAAGCTGGCCGTGGAGTTGGTGCATGGAAAGCGGTCGCAGCTGGCACAACCGTTCCGGGAATTTCGCGACTTCGCGCGTGAACGCATCTTGCCGCTCGAGACGAAGGCGATCATCGCCGCGGCGCGCAGGCATGGTGTGCCCTGCGCTCAGCTCGAGCAATATCCCCTGGAGTACAAAGAGGATCGGTTCGGCCGCATCAGAAAAAACGGCGCGCTCCGCCTGGGGCATGGCGCTCGCGGCCGCGTGCTGGAAGGGTCGATTTTGCCCCGGGAGGTGAGCGAATCGGTAAAGGCCTGGCTGGGCAGTGCGGAGGCTCGCCGCCGTTTGCTGCAATCGCTGGACATACCGCCGGCGGCAGTGCCGCCAGCTGGAGCGCACAGGTTTCATGTCGTGGTCGTGGGTGGACACGTCTTTGCAGCGGAGGAACTGGGCGAGCGGCGGGCCCGGGCGGTCGCGAATATCGACAAAAGCGTGTCTGAACTGGCCTTGCGGGTCTACAGGGAGGCTGGGAGCCAGACGATCGATCTGATGCTGGCAGGTGAAGGATTGGACCGGCCGCTGGGCGCCGGAGTCGATCGAGGTCCTGGATTTTCAGCTGGCGCCGGACCTGGGCGAACTCTTTGCGGAAGCGAATGGCTGCCCTCCGGGCATGCTCGACAAGGTTGCAGACGGCCTCGTCAGTCACCTGTTTCCCGAGCCGGATCGGGCGCGCATCCCAATCGTCGCGATCACCGGGACCAACGGCAAGACCACCACCAGCCGCATGACCGGTCATATCTTCAAACATGCCGGGCTGAAACCTGGCCTGATCTGCACGACGGGAATTTTCGTTGACGGCGAAATGCTCTCGGCAGGGGATGCCGGTACCGCGGTCGGCCACGCCACCTTGCTGGTAAGAGATGACATCGAGTCCGCGGTGCTGGAAACGCACCATCGTGGTATCTATTTGCGTGGATTTGCCTTCTACGACTGTGACGTCGCCATCTGCCTGAATGTCACCGAGGACCATCTGGACCGCGGAGGCATCGAGTCCCTGGACGAATTGGTGGAGATCAAGCAATCTCTCATCGAGCGCGCGCGCCGGGCGGCAGATCCTGTTCGCGGACAACCCGGGGTCACTGGGAATGCGGGAGCACGTCAATGCCGACAGGCTCTGGCTGGTTTCACTGGAGTCCGACGTCACGGGCTTGCGTGCATTGGCGGGCGAGGTCGCGGCGAGTTTCTCCGTGCTGGAAAACATCGACGGGCGGGAGTGGCTGGTATTGTACGATCGCGAAGAGCGGCTACCGCTGATGCAGAGCCGGGACATACCCGCCACGTTCGAAGGTGCTGCCCGCTTCAACATCAGCAATGCCATGCATGCAGCCGCCGCCGCCCTCGAAGTGGGTGTGCCCATCGACGTCATCCGGTCCGCGCTCAGTGACTTCCACGCCGGTTGGGAGCAGACCCCCGGCCGCCTGAACGTCTATGATCAGCTGCCTTTCCGCGTAATCCTGGACAACGCGCACAACCCCGACGGCCTCAAGCAGCTGATGAAGTTCGTCGATCGCCAATCGCCGGCTGGGCGCAAGGTGATTTCCTTCGCCGCGCCGAACGGCAGGTCGGAGAGTATTTACCGGCAAATGTCGCAAGCTGTTGCCGGTCATTTTGACCTGTATTTCTGTAACGATCGAACGCCCAAGGGCGATGCGAAGCCCGATCACTATGCTCCGATTCTGCGTGAGGAATTGCTGGCTTGCGGCATCGAGCAGGGAAAAGTGCTGCTGGGAACAAGGGGCAGGGAGGTCTGGGAACAGGCCTTCGGCGCGTGTCGGCCGGGCGATCTGCTCATCGTGACGCTCTCGCCGGTGGAATTCGAGGACGCGCGTAATTTCATCGAAGCGTACGCGGATCCAGCAGGTTAAGCTCTCCGGGCGCCGGGCGGAACCGGGCGTCCGCCAAGGCCGCGGGTTATTGTATGAGATGGATATCGCCACGGCTGTCAGGCACCCTAAGTAACGATGGTGAGGCCGCGGCTTGCCGTCGACCGAGTAGAGTCCCGGGAAACTGTCTGCGAGCACCAGGTTCACTCCGTTGTCCTGCCTGGAGACAGCCGGCGCTCCCAGTATCGGTTGGTAATATGTCCGCGATTGCCCGAATTTCGAAACTGCTGGCGTCACATGGCTCAGCGGCTTCCCGGTGAAGAAGGAGATCCGCAGATGAGTAGATTTACAGAATCCCTCGTTGTAACGCCATTGTCGGATGGCAAGACCTGGATCATCCTGAGCGACTTCGGCTATGAGGTCGGGGACGAGGGCAGCGGTGATGTCATCAATGTCCCCATCGGAACCTATACCGACTTCGCCTCGATCCCCAGGCTGTTTTGGGCCATCCTGCCGCGCTGGGGCAAGTACGGGCACGCGGCCGTCGTGCACGACTGGCTGTACTGGGCTCAAAGCCGGACGCGAGCGGAATCGGACGATATCCTCCTCGAGGCAATGGGTGTACTGGACGTACCGGCCTGGGAGCGCTACGCGATCTATTATGCCGTTCGGTGGTTTGGGTGGCTGGCCTGGTTGTCCAATCAGAGAAAGCGGCAGCGGTCACGATAGACTACTGGCCGGTGTCGCGTGTGAGTCGTGTTCGATCGTCCTTGGGTCAAGACATGTGCCGGGTAATATACGTGTTGGCAACAACGAGCCGGTTGGCGAGCACTCCCATAATGTGAAACGCAAAATCGGTGTTTTCATCGACGAGCTTTCTGAACTGATCACGATTCAGTCTGGCCAGTTTTACCTTGGTGAGCGTTTTTGCAGTGGCGCTGCGGGTGCCGGTCGGACGGATCATTGCCATTTCACCGAAAATGCCGCCCTCGCTCTCCATGCCCAACGGCTCTCCCAATAATGAAAGATCGACGTCGCCAGACAGGACGACGTACATGAAATCGGCAGAATCCCGTTCGGCAAATATGACGGTTTTCGCGGGGTATTCCACGACGTCTTCCCAATCATGAAACAATTCCTGGAGGTCCATAGCGTTGCTCTCTTATTGGGCTTACTGGTCATTGGCCAGGCCGCGACTGCACAAGTCTAACAAAAAGACTGAACTTCTCCACGGATTCAGCCGTTTTTGTGCGGCAGTTCAACCGCGATAACGCTTACTCTTAAAGTCGAATTTTCCTGGCCGAAGAATCACTCGCATCGGCATCTGGTCTTTCAACGGAATTGGCCGCTTTCGGCTATACAAGCCCATACCGAGGGTCAAGGGGCCGCTAATCAGCCGTACGCCGCGATACACCTGGTAGGTGACACCGTTATAATTCACACATGAAGAAGTACATGGTCATGGGTGCTTTTTTCGTGATCTTTGTCGTTGGATTGGTTGTCATCCTGATCAGGGACGCCGTCAGTTTCAGCGATTTCATGCGGTCGCTCGGACATCTGAATCCAAGGTTTTTGAGCTTGCTGCTGCTGCCATTCTTCGCTGTGATATTCGTGATCGGAGTTCAGCTGCACAAGAAGCATGAAGAACGCATGTGGAAGCGGGCTTTGAAAGATACCCGCGACAAAAGACGGCACTAGCCATTCATTTTTTCGGATAAAAAAGCGCGGACACCCAAAAAGCGCGGACACCCATGTATCTCAATGCTAACTTATGAGTGTCCTGACTTTTTGCCTTTACTGGCTTTTTTGTGGCTTTTCCCGATTCCTTCGATTCTGGACGAGCATTTGATCATAGTGCTGGAGGGAGCACTGACAAGAATGGCGGCCCGGAACCGTCTATACTGACCAGAAGCGTCGTTAAGAAATAGGCAAGCGACTACCACAGAAGGCATCGTGATTTACATTCTTGGTGACGGACGCCTGACCTTGGCGTCGTCATTTGCCAACCACAACACCCAGAATGATAAACGAGGGAAATGCAATGAAATCAATAATGATCAAGGGCTACTTTACTTTAGCAGTAACGAGCGTTTTTCTGTTGTTTGCGGCGAATGCCTACGCTGGACAACCCGGCAAGATCGACGTATGCCACGTCCCGGCGGATACACCCGATAACACGCAGCTCATCCAGGTCGGTTCCAAGGGTGGTGCACTCGCTGATCACCTTTCGCACGGGGATTGGGAAGTGACTGAACCTATATGCGAGGATGATATTGCAGATAATAACTGCGATGGCGTCATGGATGACCCGAATGCCGAAAATTACGACTGTGTGCTGCAAACAGGCAATGCGAATGCTTTTTGTGATAACAAGGTCTGTTTCATAGCGACCGCCGAGTTGTCAATTTCATCGCCGATTGTAATTGCCGGTACTTACAACGCCAGCAAGGGAACGAATACAGGCAGCCAGTCGCCGTTCAATCTCTCAGGGTTGGAAATTGTGCCTGCCAATCCTCTCAATGCCGATACACCTTTAGTCAACGATTTGACCGGAAAAATTGTGCTGATCTCCAGTGATGGATTCAATACGTCTTCTCTCAATAAAGCAGATAATGCTGCTATCGCCGGCGCGGTCGCGGCAATTATTTACAACAGTGATCAGGATTCTTTAATTGCCATTTTCGGCAGTAATCTTATTCCAACTATTTCAGTTGGGAAAAGCATTGGTGAAAGCATGCTCGCCAATATGCCTGTTATAGGTGGTATGCAGAATTTACCCTAGGCACGGTAATCGGTTGGAACCATCCCCGGCAATCCCTCAATGGCTAAATAAGATTTGGGGTCAGAGTGAGAGATCTTAATTGAATGTTGGTCGCACGCGGTGCGCCCGCAGGGTCGTGCACAGGGAGGTGCACGAACTATCTAACCACCGATACGCGGATTTTCAGAAGCTTCGATTAGTTCTTATTATTAATTAAATCAGCTACTTGCGGTGTTTGTCCGATACGATTGTGTCAGTAAACGCCAGTAAATGCCGGTAAATATCGGGTGGCATGGCACATATTTAACACAGTACGACATACGTCCACAGGTTTTTCTGGGTGACGGCTAATAGACACCAAGCGGACATTCGCCAGGTGTCGATTTCGAGGAATTAACCAGTAAATGCCAGTAAATGCCGGTAAATAGCAGGTCGTAGTACATAATTTTGGCACAATGCAGTTCAATACCATGAGTTTCTGAATGACGGCTCTTAGCCCCCAAGCGGCTATCTGCCAGGCGGGTTTCTGATCATTTTCAGGGACTGCTAACGGCCAAAAACTACCCTTCACTTGAGGCACAAAGCTGGCTTGGCGCGGTCAGCCAATGTTGCGGCCTGCAAAAATTCTGCCGTGGACTATACTGATGAAAAGGATCGGCGATTTTTTCAGCTGGTTTGCCAATCGCCAGCCATGCTTCGAATGGACTCGAAGTTCTCGTCAATCAAAGGAGTGAACCATGCCTCTGATATTCAAGCGTACGCTCGTGGCGGCAGCCTTCCTGCTGCTCGCGGGGTGCCACCTCAACGTGGTTGTTGATGAAAACGATACCCCGGTATCCGGTAATACCGTCTTCGGATTATTTGTCATCCAACGGAATCAGAACCGGGCTTTCAACATTGTGTTCGTACCTGACGTGTCCTACGGTGACCTTTCAGTGCTCGCCAATCGGCAGGCCTTTGTCGATGACTTGACAAACCTTATCGAAAACTCTTATTGGCAGAATCAGGGGTACTATTTCAACCTCGCATATTTCAATTACTACTACATGAATGTTGCGGGTTCAGTTACGGCCAACCCACCGGATGCCGCTGGCAATTTTCAATGTCCGACGGTGACTTGGCCTTCGCAGGTCAATACCGATGCTGCTTTCGCGGATGCGGTTCTGCTTATTCATGGAAATTCGCTGCGCGATTGCGCGAATCCTTCCAGTGGGCGGGCAACCACGGAACCCACCAGTTTCCGCACGGCCGCCCACGAGACCGCGCATGCCGTGTTTTCCCTACCTGATGAGTATTGCTGCGATGGAGGTTATTTCTCCCTTCAACCCGTGATGTATTCTTCAAGGAATAGTTGCATCAATGACCCCGCTAATTCCGCTTGGCGAAATTGCACATCGTTGACGTCTTCGCGAACAGGTGCGACCTGGTGGCGTTCGGAAGGAGATATAACAGACCGCGCCCTGATGATAGCGGCCGGCAACACGGTATGGGAGTTTGGTCCTGCCGACTGGGTGGTGATGGACAACGCCTATCAGGCGCTCTCCAGTTGTGGCGCGTCGTGTACGGGCGATCCTAATGTCATTGCACCGGACAATTGGAACCGGCCCACGCCGTGAGGAGGACTGTTATGCGAATCAATCAGCAATATTTAACGGCAATGTCGAGAGTCCTGGCCTTTGCCTTGGCGATCACCTTCCCCGGCCTTGTCATCGCGCAGGACAACGTCCAGGTTGGTCCGCGGGAGCAAGCACCCCGCATTGAGCTGCAGACACCGCCCGTTCCGGTCAAGCCGCCCACCGATGGGAAGCAGGTGGCTCTTGTGGACTTGCAACTTGAGTTCGACAAGGGCAAGTTGCGCCAAGCGCGTGTGACTAAAACCCGCCGCATTGCCTCCGTCGCTCCCAAGGTGTTTCTTCGTCAGGGTGGTGACTGGGAAGTCCGAATCAATGGCAGCGAGCAAACCCGATTCTTTGTCAACAGCCCCGCCTATTTGGAGGCGGAAACAGAAGCAGGAAGCCCGAACCCTTACACCTATGTCCCCCAAGATGGCACGGTGAATTGGACCCTTGTAGTACCGTTGTATCGGGGCGATGAGAAAATAAATGCGCGTCGCATTGTGATTCTCGACCGGAAGTCAGGCGAAGTAATACTCGATTCACCGCTGTAACCTGCTCACAGATTTAACCACATGGAGGTGGTTAGAATGAACAACCCGCAATTGATCAGCACCAACGAGCTGCCTTGCTGCCCTGAAATCACCAAGGAAGCGTGTTGCGAGCGACTCCAATTTGTCTATCGCCTGGAAAACCGCGAGGCGAAAATTCCAGTTGAGATCGTAATTATCGCGGAACTCGAACGCTGCCCGGGCCCTCTGGGGCTGGGCGATGTCGTCTATTCCACGACCCTCCTGCCCGGGGAAAAGGTTCACCTTTATACCTCGAGCAGAAGCAACCGATTTACGTTCGATTCCGAGTCCAAAGTCACCTATCGTCATGAGCAAGCTTCAGAAGAGACCTATTACATGTCTTCGATGGACCGGTTCATGTCGGACCTCAGGGTATCGGAAACCCGCCACGGCAGCGCCGAGAGCGAAAGCCAGTTCGATAGTGAGGGTAGCGTCTCCAACTGGACCGACGCCATTTTCGGCCGACCCAATGTCAGGGCGGGTGGATCGTTCTCGGCGAACAGCACATTTGATTTCATGAGCGAACTTTATCGACAGGCAGAGTCCTCTCACGAACGATCCGTGTCAGGCACCCGAGCGGCAAATTCAATTTCGATTGGAGAGGTTCAGTCACGAAGTCATGCAGAAGGTGAGTCCGAGAGCACCTTCGAGGCGGCCACACGAACAATTGACAATCCAAATGAGTGCCATGCGGTCACGTACTTTGCCTACCAACTTGTAAAGACCCAGACGGTTCGTTTTCGGATCAAGTCCGTGAATCGGCGATTAATTGATCCTGCTGCAGATACATCCGTCGAGGCTCGACCCTTACGCCCCAGCAGCAACTTAGCAGTGATTCCAAACGGCATCCTTGCGACGTCCAAGGCCAGGATAGAAACGGAAACCAGCGCTCGCACCGCAGCCGAACTCAGCAAGGCCAACGTCCTACAAAATGTAGGTGGAGCAGGCTTTACGACGCCGCTCTCCGATTTGCGTCTGTCCACCTACGGCGCCACGGCGCCACAGTACCAGAAACCAATTACTCCAGAAGAGCGAAAGAAAGCTCTCGAATCAGTCGATCAGGCGCTCGTTGACGCTGACGTCATAGATCGCGTGGGGGGAGAACTTACGCAGCGACTCAAGGACGAACTGAGTTTCGAAAAAAACACCTGCTTGTCGACACAGGCCCTCGTTATCAAGGGTTGCCTGGATGAATGCAACGTATGCGAACGCGAACGACAGAAGGCGATGGAACTTGACCTCGAGCATCGGGAGCTTAAGAACCAGCTACTTCAAAGGCAAATCGAATTGTTGGAGCAAAGTCAGGAATACAGGTGTTGTCCCCAAGGAGATGGAGAGGATTCATGAAGTGCTTTTTTGCCTCAGAAGCGTGTTACATAAATATAGACTTGATTGGTCCAGGCCGCGAGCCAGTACATTCCAATATTGATGCGGGGTAAACGCCAAGCCCGTTCCTTCCTGTTCGGTGGGGACGGGCATATTGTTGAATTTGCAATCCTGACAATCTGAAAAATGCAATATTGATCCTGACGAATCTGCTACGGGTGGTTACGAAGAGATGAACATGCTCATGTCTAAGGTGGAATACAGATTGTCCAGACTAAAACAATCGCGCGGTTTAAATACTGCGCAATACTATTCTCGTGCGAAGAAATTGAATAATGAATGTGGCTGTACCTTAGCGGGGATTTTTTTTACGGCGGCTCTGATTGGTATTAGTTTTTATGTGTTGTTTTGGTACTCATCTATATCATTCAAAATGGTTTTTTTCGGCTTGTTGTTGAGTTTCGCATTTGGAATTTTGGGAAAAGTATTGGGGCTAATGACCGCCTGGTTCAGGCTATTGCTTTTATATCGAACGTTAGTTGCTCATGAAAAGGAGGTGGTTCATGTCAACATGCACTAAATGGGTCGATCAAATCGTTATCACGTGCAAGAACTGGTCTGAGAAAGTTGATTACGAATGCACAACCTGGGCGGACGAAGGGTCAAGCCAATGCTCACAGTGGGCTGATGAAGGCTCAAACCAGTGTTCGCAGTGGGCCGATGAAGGCTCAAATGAATGCAGTTCCTGGACAGAGAAACACTGTCATTGGTACAGCCCGTGGAATTGTATCGCCGGGTGGTTTTGCTCGGCGTATTACTGGGTTTCAAAATGGGTTTGTAAGGCGTGGTACTGGGTTGCCAAATGGGTATGTAAGGCTTGGTACTGGGTCGCAAAATGGGTGTGCAAAGCATTTGCCTGGATAGTGAAA